>NZ_JAMZAL010000005.1:0-318330 GCF_024181925.1 Vibrio sp. Y20_XG_PY13
CGCGTGATTTGTCGCTCAAGATAAATGATGTATTGATTTTCGATGATTTGATCGGCTAATTTCCAATACACCAAAATAGCGCTTTGGTCTTTAGTAAAACCACGCTCGTCATTGAGCTTGTCTTGTGTCGATTGCGTAGCGTAAAACGCCCATTTTTCTTCCCCAAGAATTTTGTATTCTTGGACAAGTTCACCATCATTAAAGTGGTAGTAATAGCCTTCTGTAGGCAAACCTAAACGTTCACCCAATCGCACTGCAGGGACAACAGGTATAAAACCCTCCTGAGCTTTACGGCTGCCGGCTTTTTGTAATGTGACGGCTTCCTGTGGTGTCAGCCCGAGATTGTCATCAGCGATGTGGATATTTAAACGCTTTGGCTCATCAAATACACATAACGCTGTGTAGCGGGTGCCTTGCTCGGTATTGGTTTGTTCCCAGCGAGTTAACGCGTTCTCTTTTTCAGTTTTCGCTAAAGCAAAGTCACTGTGCACCATTTTCTTTATGGTGGCATCCGAGCAGCCGACTTCGAAGCTGTACTCAAATTCCTTGGTGATTTCCTCTTCACTTTCGGTTGCGATTGGCTGCGGCGTGTAAACTCGTTCGAGCGTCGAGGTTTCCCCTAGACAAGATCTGTATCCTCCCGTTTTTCTGGTGTTTTTCGTTATTGCTAACAAATTATTAGCCGCATCATCCGAAAGTTCAGAGATAACCTCAGAATTCAGCCGCCAAGTTTTAGGACCTATTGGGTCGTTGTAACTACGTAGAGCGGGAATTTGAGGCGTATCACTCACGAGCACGAGATTGCCTTCGTAGAGATGCTGCTTTAGCTGTTCAAAAGTAAGATGTGAAGGAATAGCAGAGGCGATATCCGCTTCCGAAATATTATGGAAGTTGCCCTCTATCAATCCAAATTCATGAGACATTACTTCCGACAGTGGAAGAACTTTATAGGACACACAAATACCTAAAGTGAATACTAGTTATCACGGCAATAAGCAGTAAGCATGCCATTAACTTTCTTCTGCAAAATCAGCCAATTAGGATGATAGTAGTATACGCCGATACAATTTTTTGTTTATAGAGCCAAAAAGTTGGATACAAATCCAAGGAATTGGTCGGTGTTGGCTGTGGTCTTTGTGTACGGTACCTGTTTAGTTGAAGCGATACATATGGTGTTTTTACCCGTGAACACATTCGTAGTGATCACATTGTGTATGTAATAGCTCTAAGAAGGTTTTGCCCCAAAGTTCGTTAGATCAAATGCTCTACACATTTTAGGGGCGTGCGTTTATCCTAATAAAACTTATTCGATTGATTTGACAACTGTTCACTCCCGTCAATAGGAGACATCTTGCAGTCTAACTTCCCTTCATGTGGTATAACTTATTGATTATCAGTTGAGTTAATATGAAAAAGACTGCACTATCGAAGGATGAACGACTACTATGTGTAGTCTCATAAGCATTAGCACTCTTTAATTATTGAGTTAGGACGAAATGAAATATCTAGATTGGCTGAACGAAGCAAACAACAAAATTAATAATGCGCTAGTAACTTGTTTTAACAACTATCATCTCGATGGCTGGAGTGAAAACCATATAACGACTCAAGTCATGGAGTCTATAGAAAGTCTAGGACTAGAAATAGACTGGGAGGATAAACCTCAAAAGGTTAAGTGGGAAGGTTTCAAGCTTAAAGGTAAGTCTGAAACAAGCTTTGGAGACATTGCAGTAATAGTGAAAGTCTGGGTCACGAGCGATCGTTTTGTCGAAGGTGTTGCTTTTTACGAAGCTAAAAGACAATTTTTTGATGATAAATGGAAGCCAAAAGGGTTTTCGTCCATGAAACAAGAGCAGCTTTCTAGGATACATTCAAAAACACACGCCAGTAATGTATTACTTTATGATGTGGATAGTGAAGAGAAAAGAGCTATTGCATCTTCCGTTCCTACTGTATTTGTGGATGAGTTAGCAAAAGCTAAGTTAGCATCAAACTCGGGAAGGTTATTGCTTCAGTATGGTGATCTTTGGGTTAAAGCTTTAGGTAGTAATTTGCTTGGCATGCATTTGGATTTTCAAAGAGAATCAGTGGATGAGGTGAAAAAACTAGCCAGTGAAACAGATAGGCCATTTGTGATTCTTAATGCAGCGGTATCTAAAACTCAAATGTTGGAGCCAAAGCTCGATAATTCGTTTATAGATAATAGTCTTTACGATAAATGGATTAAACCTGATGAGCCTGAGCCTACTGTTAAGTCGAAACCTCGTAATGGTGGTCCAAGCGGTCCTAGAAGGTAAGTACTAACAAGTTGCTCAAACGGACAAAAAACAGCTGGCTTTTGCTCGTGCCTCGCTAATTTTAGCCAGCTATTTTATTGCCACGTAGCAAAGCGTTATATTTATGAGAAAACAATGGCAAAACTAACAGATATGGAAGAGTTAGCTTCCAAAATTATTGATAAAAATGTTCAGTCATATATGAGAGAAGCTTTGACTTGTTATATGACTGGCGCATACAGAGCTACAATAGTCCTATCGTACATTGCATTATTTGATGACATTTTAGCTAAATTGGATGTTTTGGCTAAAGTAAATAAAAAAGCCAAAAAGATATATGATGAAGTTTCTAAGAAACGAGGAAATCAAGAGGTTTTCGAGAGTGACCTGATTAATCAACTATCTTCAAATAACTTACTCACATCCTTAGACTCTACTTTTTTGGATATACTTCGCCAACTACGTAATAAAGCCGCTCATCCATCAGGTCATAAGCCTTCTGCGGAAGAGGCAAGATTCATCTATTTTGAGTCAATTAATCGCTTCCTCAGTAAAGAAATTCTTTCAACTACCCAGCTCGCTGATGAAATATTAGCTTCAACTGTCAATAAGAATTTATTTCCCTCTACAGATATAACAACCATTGCAAAAGTTGTTAGGAAGGAACTCGAAAGTATTCATCCGGATACGTACCCGTACCTTATTAGCAAACTAATTGAAAAGGTTCCGTCTTCTGATGATATAGTGTCAAAAAATACAAGCTTCTTTATTATTGGCCTGACTTTTGATAATAATGATGAGAGAATAGTTTCAGTTGTTCGCCGCATGTTGATTGAGAAAAAATCACAAGATGAAGACTACTTTACGATGATCATTCGTTCTATTACATCAAATCCGAGCGTCCTTGAAACTATTGATGATGTAACCTTTAAAAGGTTAAAGGTCATTATTCAATATCGAATATCAGAGGTAGATAGTACTCTTGGGCACTCTAGGTTTTCTCATCCGGTTTCAATGTTTAGTTCCATGTTTGGCGTATTAAACGATGAGGTTATAAGTGATATTTTTGAAACCGAGTTTTCAAGCACGGTTGAAAAGTTTTTGTACAGTTCATATTTACTCAATAATTTGTCAAAATCAGAATATGCTAAAGAAAAGTATATTGAAATATTAATGGCAAAGGCCGGTTCGAGTGATTTTGAAGTAGCTAATAAATTTGCAAGAACTTGCTACACTATCATCGATGAACTAGACGCTATATTAACTGATCAAAATGCATTTAAACTTATAGTTAACCTTCTAATGGCTGCTAGTTGGAATGCTTTTGGCGCTAAAGATTTAAGAAATGCAAAATTTCAATCTATGCCTGCTATTAGAGACAAAGCGAGAGCCTTAGATTTAAATGATAAATCTGAAGCTAAAAAGATCTATAAAGAAGTTTTTGGTAATGACACCGATTATGAGAACGTAATGGGTGAGTACGTAAGGTAAATATAACAGATAAGGACTAAGCGTTGCGTAGCCAACGTTAAACCCCAAATGTTAACCAAGCCCGAGCCTCTATATAAGTAAATTGTAAGATCGCACGTCAATTTAACATTTGCCATACCTGCAATTATTGATTATTTGCTAATTTAGCAAAATCGCTGGCACGTTTTTGTCCAAGAGTGTGCTGTGCATTAATGGCAAACCTTTCTTGATTCCTTCTCCGAACTAAAAAGCTCATCACGCAGGTTGCGTGACGCAACTTGCGCGATGAGTTTGCTCTTATTTGTGGAAAAGACCAAGTAATAACTAAGTAAAGATATCGTTCCAATCAGGTTTATATTGTCTTTTTATCTATGGGGCACGTCCTCTAGACTAAAGTGCCTTCAACGCTTTAGGTGCTAACAGGTTCCTGCACAAACAAAATAGATACAAATTGGTTGAAGGGAGATTGCATCCTGCATTTTCTACATGCGATACCAAAATTTATGCATATTTTTGGTATATATACTAAATTCAACGTTACTTTTGGTATTTGAGCTCAAATACACGACCAGAAAAGTGTGAAATACCAAAACTAGAGTTAAATTTTGGTATTGGTTTTAAACAGTAATACTTTGGGGAACACCTCAATTAAGATGTATGTCCGCTAGACGTGTTGCCCCTTGGCGCTGATAATTAACATCATAAAAATTAATTCAAATATGTATTTTGACGTTAGACCACAAGGAGCATATCAATGCGCGACCCTAAAAGAATAGAAACTACGCTTTCACTTTTGAAGGAACTTTGGAGCAACAATACTGACCTTCGGTTCAATCAGTTGATATATAACCTTCAACGAGAGTTTTCACTCGAGAACGATGGTAAAGGGCAAATCACGGAAATCTCGCAAGAGGGTATTCAGCATGTTGGTTATGATCTGTTTTACATAGAAGATGACATTTTCATTCAATTTCTAGAGAGGAAGCTAACGCAACAATAGCGCTAGTTTTTGGCTAGATAACAAAACACCTTTGAAGGCTGTGAAAGAATTACTAGTGATTGCTATTCAGCGTGAACTGCCTTAGTAAATGCAACGCACATCTGTTGTATAACATTACGGCGGACTTTCTTGATCTTGGGGGCACGATGCTCACTGACAATAACTCGACTCATCAAGCGAGTAACTGCTTCACGACGCTGTTGGTCGGAAAGGTGAATTTTTTTAGTTTCTTGTTTCATGTCATATATCTTAGATGGCGAGCCGCGGATTTCATCCGATGACGATGATAAGTAAATATAGCTTTGACATTGTTACGTGTCTACACTCATCTAAACAGGTTCAATAGGAAGCGTCTCCATTAGTTTAAAGTCCGTGATATACCATTTTTTGTCAAAGCTCATCTACATCACTTAAGTTTAGGTTCGGCAATTGGATTTTTTGTTAATTCAGCGTGAAAGTTATTGATGCAGTAGTACATGCATCGTCTTTCGTAAATCTTCTTTGCCCCATCCCGTGTTTCAGGACAAACCTTACCCTGTAGTTAATAACTCAGTATGCTATAAATTATCTAATCTTATCTTGAATGGAAGACGAGTTGTGAGCAAAAAACGGTTATCTGAAAAAGAACTGGTCAAGGGGATGACGCCCCACACTGCGCATAGTGATGAACTAGCTGAAGTAACATTGGATGAGTTGGGCCTTGAAATTTCTGAAAGTGATTACATGGCCGCGTTGAAGCGAATTAAATCACTGCTTGATGTAGCCGAACCCGGCACTCCTGAAGGAGACGAGCTTGAAAGGCTCGCTGCATTGGTTGAAGAATACGAGGAAAAACACTTCCCCATTTAATAACTGCAACGCATTTTTGCCCCATTATTAGCTTCGTCGAACAAATTAGCGTATCCAACCATTCGTAATTTAACCCAATATTGCTCATGTTGTGGTATTAGAATTTATGCAAAAAAAAACGTATTTTTAGATTGTAACTATGAGTCGTATGAGGGATAGAAGTAATTTAAGTTAACCTGTCAGATATTGTAGAAACGAAACTGACAGATCACATTCAGGCTCATCTAGTTAGTTGTAGTCTTCAACTTCACTTCATTTAATGCACAATGTCAGCTAAAAACCGTTCCTGATGCTAGTTGCTCTCTAATTTCAAGTTAGATGGATTTGGAACATGCTTTGTCCATCGGCTATTGGTTTCCAGTACCAAGTTGCTAACAGTTAAAGCTAGCAGCTCACTTGCTTTGCTTTCATCTAAGCCAGTGTAATCTGCCACATTGAAATCAAAGTGGGTTATCTGTACTTCAATTTGTCTCTGGGCATTCCGATAAATTGACCATAGTTCTTGTGGTTTACGTAGTTGTAGCCATGCCGTACAAAATGCTGCTATAGCCGACAAGATAGATGGCAGCACTTTCGCATAAAAAACACCCTCACCTAAACCAACCAGAAGAGGAGCAGATAAAGTACCAAGCATAATAATTCTAAAACACCAAAGTGACTCTTGCTTATTGTGATCTGCTTTCTTCTTAAAGTGTTCCACTTGTTCTGAACTGTATTCTCGAGCTGACATTTTTCACACTACCTGATTAATATCTATTTGAAACAATATAATTGATCTCGCGTAACTGCTTATTGTTAGGAAATTCTTCGATTAATACTTCTAATAAGTCGATTAAACCTCCGCTTAAAGCCCCTTTTTCTGCTTCGTTTGCGGCATGAAACCACTTATCTAACTCTGTTCCATGGCTCTTTAGTCTACTGGGTCTGCCGCCAGCTTTCTGCCAAATTGAGTCAAGCCTATCATAAGCAAGATCTGCGCTGACTTCTGAAAACTTCCTAATGATCTCACTTTGGCGTGGCTGAGTTGAAGTACCGGTATAAAGTGAATACCAAAACCTATTAGTAGAATTTAAAAGTTCGGAACAAGTTTCTATTGTTGACTTAAAGTTTGGGGTTTCTGCCAGCCATCCATAACTACTTTGGTATAAGCCATTCGCAACGTTTTTCCAGCGCTTTTCTAATATTATATTCCCAAGCATATGGGCATGAGCACTAGAAGTTCTAGAGTGAACTTTCTTAACCCAACGTAAAACATCCTCTTCCCTGTGAGAAATCGATTGTGATAAGTACGAGAGAATAAAAGCAGGTTCGATATAATTGCCAGTCATGTGGGCTTTAAGCTCATTGATAAGATAAGGTTCGGCGTCACTTAAGTGCTGTAAAGCCTGAGGGGTAGTCACAACTTTTTTAGTCATATCTTTTGCTAGAATATTACTTCTTGTTGCGTCGAGCTGAGACCAAACCTTAACTCTATCTGTACTTGATAATAGATACTCCGAAATTTCCTTAGATATTCGCTCAAAAATCCCAGGTAAAATATTAGTTTGAAGACAACCACAGAGCTTTGCTAGAAAAGTCTCTGTTTCTATGTTTGGAGGGTAAAAAAAACCACCTATGTCTAACTGTTTTTGCCACATTTGAAACGCACTCTCTTCTGTAATGTCAATGTAGTTGAGAAGAGTTGGCTCTTTTAGGGACCGTTCAGCTAATAAATCAACGAATGGAGAAAAAGCACTATCCCTGAGTAGATTAATTGCATGCCTGTGGGACAAACTTTGAGCTATGAATGGTAAACCTTCTATCCAATTAGGCATGGAATTGCGTTGTTTATTGTAAACCTGCTCTTCATCATATAGGTTAAAAACAGTCCAAGCATGTAGCTTTGCCCACTTCTGAGAAATAGAAAATTGCTCTAGCGCCATGAAGTTATCTACTGTCATGTCACTCGCTTTCGCGCATTCAAACAACATTTGCTCAAGATCTTGTGGTACAGAAGATAGCCGTAAGAAAGTTTTTTGAAAGTTGACTATTGAAAGCCAGAACAATGTATGTTCACTGGTTTCGGGTTGATTAACTAGTGTGCCGATCCCATTGACAACTGACTGTGACCACCACTGCGTTGATTTATCAGGCAACGCTCTTTCAAAGTACTTGTTAAGGTCTTCGTGACTAAGAGTTACTAAGTTGTTCTTTATCCAATTTGATAGTTCTACTTCCGGCATAGCTCCTTTAGGAACAGCATCACTTGATAAATTGCACATAGTCAAAATATCAGAAGCGTCGCCTTTACTAACCATTAGCATCTTAATCGAACTCAAAAGCTCATTTTTTATATCTTTAGCTTTATCTGGTGATGGAGAGCAAGCGATCAAAGTTCGAAGCGCTACGATAGCATTAGTCAAAGTGGAATTTTCTCTGAACTGATCAATGTTGTCAGCGGCTCTTCCTAGCTTATTCAATACTTTCAAATCGCCCGTTAACTCGCAACAGTTAAGCAGTAGTTGACAAAGTAACGAATCATTTTCGACTCGATTAATCAGGTAGTTAGTTGCTCGAGAGGTTTCAATGGTTGTTGTACTATTAATTAAGGATACGTTAGGCAGATACCATTGATTCAATACTGATGCGGGAACATAGTAAAATGTAGGCAACTTAGCACGTACTAATGATTGAGGCGGTGTGAATGCGCTTCTAACAGAAAATTCTTTTCGTGCTTCTCCCCACAACTTCTCCCATAGGTGAGCGATTAATAAGGGTAAGGTTTCGTCAGCTTCTATAGCTAGGATGTTGTCGCTACAAATCAGTTTGTTTGCGACATTTTGCAACAAGCTGGAACAAGGCTGCTTATACTCTTTATGGTTAACTAATTGATAAATAAATTCTTCAAGACAGTGTACTTGAGATATCTTGTCCAACTCCCAAAGTAAAACCGTACTTTTTACCATACCACTGCGCGGCGCATCCAAGTCAGGCTCAATACTCCATAACGCCCACCAGTTGCCAACAGGTCCACAGTTGATTGCTGGCCACCATTTTTCTTTAGGGGTAACGTATCCCCCGGGTTTGTCAGTCAAGCCAAGTAATTCAGGAGGAAGGGGAGAATCTCCGTCCCAGAATAGCAAATCATGACTATTATTCCTGCAACCATAAATAGCTTTTAGTGGTTTCGTTGTCATATATTATCTAGTATCCAATAGAGTGGAGCTGTTAAGTCAGAATCCTTGTTACTCTGCTCAGGAGCAATTACCCAGCCCTGATATTCTGGGCCCTCATCGATGAAGTCATCATCATTGCTATTGGGTTGAAGGGTCTTACCTAAGGAAGACACCCCCCATATAGATGTCATCTTTTCCGGCCAAGTTGCTTGGATAAATGAATAGAATAACGGTAATTTACTTTTCAAGGCTTCTGAAGGCACTTGACCTTCTTCGAGTACTTCATCAAAACAAGATAATACGATGGCTAACGGAGGCTTATTTTCCTTAGAGCTTAGATTTAAGCCAGCCACGTGACACAACATCTGAAGAAGTTCTATCCAATATACGTTAGCATCCCAAATTTCAGGTCTTGTAGTTTCACCTGGTGTGTTAGTTGGTATAGAAGTTAGCTTTGACAAAGCGTCCGGGTAAGTTTTCTCTCCACTAAGGCGAATAAATACTAACCACCCATCTGTACTTTGTAACCTTCTACGCCAATCTGAAGAGATCTCTCGCTGCTTAAAAACCTGAGATAATTGCTCGCCACCGTAATCAGGCCAGTACAGATCAATTGTTATCTGGTTGCTATCAATTAACGGGAATAGTATTTCGGAGTACTGATCGGCGTGAGTGTGCTCAGCTGCATTGCCGTCTTCCAACTGGGTTAGTACATCTTCTAAAGCACTTAAATTAACTGACGTACCATCACCAGTCCTGATTTTTAACTTACCTGGACGTCGTTTTAGTCGCCCAAAGAGTTGTCCTGCATAGTGTGTCTTACCACTATTAGGGCCACCAAGAAGCAGTATTTCAAAATTTTTCATGGTGCCCCCTAAAAACGAGAAATGAAGTGTTCCCTACAATAGGTTCCGTGATAGGTTCGCAAAACCTAGGTATCCAAGCCTCATTTAAGATTGATTCTAACGCTATTGTAAAAGAAGCAGGATCTTCCACTGTTACTTCAAACTCTTTGGCATGGGGAATATTGCTTTCTAAAGCTCTTTGAATTGCTTTTTTTATTCCCTCTATAGGTTGTTTGTCACTTTTTGCCCAAACAAGCACTGTTGGCCTAGAACCGACAGATTCACCTAAGCGTTCGATAATTGTCCGCAGCTCTCTCCTTGCCACACTGCGTTCTTCTCCAGCAAGCTTTTCACAATCAGCAAATATTAAGAAGGCATCACTCTGCGAGGCTGTCCATTTTGCCCCTGCGGCATCGATAGCGTCGACATCAATAGACCACCTTGTAAACCACTCACCAGGAGCGTCCGTAAGAAAGATGTTCTTAATCTTATCATAGGAGTCTTGTAAGATGAGATGAAGAATGCCAGGCGTTCGATCCACCCCGCGTGGAGTATGAGGTGGAAATGATGGCAATTGCTTCTCATTGTTAATTCGAGCCCATGATGCTATTGATTCCCATGCACCAAGAGTTTGAGAGCCACAAAACTCAAAATTGTTGTACTTTTCACCTGACAGTAATTGCAAATAATTCGCAGCTAGAAAAGTCGTTTTTCCTGTATTTTGGGCGCCAAGCAATCCAATAAAAATTGATGGGCCTTGTTGATACAGACGCGATAAATCTGAGCTCCCTAGAGCTGAAGATGACCAAGGTACTCGAAAGGAAATATTGTTTTCATTTCTTTCTAGGTCACTGTTCTCAGTTGCCTTATTGTGGCTCCATGAAGGACAATCTTCATGATTGAGCTCTCCCATACAACAAGTATCGCCATCATGTACAAAGCAATTTGGATTTGAACACCGACTCATACCTACACCTCCGCAACTAGTCGGTATGCCTGTTCCTGTCTAAAAATTGCTCTTGATAGTTCGGGGAGGCTACAACGCCAGTCCTGAGGAATAAAAGATTTCTCTATCAATGAATTCAAATCGCAATTCTCATCAACTAAAGCTCGAACAACCATCCCCCCAATATTTGAGCTTTTCTCGTCGGATCTAGAAGTAAGTGTTTTTAACCAACAAGGATCGAGCCGCGAACGTTTGCTTCGAATTTCAGTCAAAATTTCATAAAAACTGTAGTTACGGTCATGACTGCATTCAGGTAATTTGCCTACCGCCTCAGCTAATGTGTATACAATACTAGCTGGTGACGGTAGTTGTATTTCTTCGAGCAAATCATACGGCATTAAAACCGCTGCGATTTCAGGAGGGTGAGATCGATAGCTCTCTTTTTGAGATGTTGAATAGAGAGCTTCAGCCCACCATAAAACATTTAGCCTCGTTTGCTCCTGCCTTTGAAAATTTAAAAATGCTTTTTGCTGCCTTTGAAGGGCTAGCCTTTGCTCATTCAGGGCTTTTTCAACGGACTTCTTCAGCGAGTTGAGATTCTCCATTGCCTTATTATTAGCAATTGATTGTTCTTCAACAAGTGCGATTTCTGAAGTTATAATTTCAGACATTCTTTCAGCAAAGTCGCCGGCCCAATGGGGCGGGTTCTGATGAGCGGCGTATCTATTGGGATTGATACCCGGAACATTTTGGCCTTCTTTATTGATATAAGTTTGACCAGCAGCTCCACCTATACGCTCGCGAAGATCATTTTCATCAACATCTTTTTTATTAACGACTGGAGTTGGTAGCTCATCTAGCTTAATTGTTTTCTCTTTGCTAAATGACAAGCCTGGCGCACTAACGATTGAATTCTGCTCAGCAGTACGCCCTAATGATTGCAAAAAGGTTCGCAGTACTTTTTCTTCTTTTCCACATCGTAATAATGGGAATATGTCACAAGCGGTGAGCCACATTATTGCAGCATTGTTATCTTCTTCTGATACTTGAGAGCACGCTTCGAGAATAATTGATCTATATAGATTAACTGGTTCATCAGTATATGCGGTTAAGAATGCCTTCCACTCATTCTGAAGAAGCTCTTTTGCTTTGTTTATGGGCAACTCATCTAGTGAAACATTAGGGTTTAAGCCACATAGAATTGCTGGAATAAGTTGGTCACGCTCTTCACGATAATATTCAGCCAGCTTTTGAGCTGCTTGCTCGATTTTAGCAAAGCGTTCATCATTACCGTCGATGCTCTCAATAAGCCCTAAACCTAAAAATGAATCCAAAATTGTATCCATAGTAGCTCCTTAGTACAGTTTTTCGTTGACGGATAAATGAGTTAAAAAGCTTTTAATTAAATCGCTTTCAGGATAGTCATGAGCAACAGTATTCAACAGGTCAGGTGGTTTCACCGCTGCACCGTTGACTGATTTTTGCCAAATATTCAACCACATATCTTTTGGTCTTGAGTTGCTCGCAATATCACTGTTTCGCCCGCCAGCTCTCTTCCAAAGAGCCCTAGCATCTGAAATATCAGGGTACTCTTCTGCTAAAAAAACAATTAGGTCATCAGTTGAAACATTCATCAACTCGACTTCCTGGTGGTGAGTAAGCATATCTGCATTGTCTCGAAGAAACTTCAACATGCACTGAGCGGATGCTTGAGAAGCAAAGTGCCTGTACTGATCATCTTTAAATGTGTCACCAAAATCAGAAACTGCTTTTACTACAATTACAGGCATTCGATTTATATTACCTAAAGCACCTAGTGCACTTGCTTCCATATCAACACCAAGAACTTTACGCATAGAATGAGAAAGCCTTGAAAACAAGCCTGAATCCTCAACAACAGCCGCCCCAGTTGCTATAGGAGCGACATGAATTCTAAATGGCTCAGGCTCAGGTAACCCTTTCGGGTGCCATAGATTCAACTCAGTGGCTTTCTCGATCCCACTGTCAGTTAAAGTAAGTTCCTTAGTCACTAATTTTTTCTTTAGTAATCGGGCTAACACAGACTGCCAATCTGCGCATTTGGTATCAAATTCGTCATGTTCAAATGGTTTAATTTGGTTTGCTAAACACTGTATTACCCAATTCTCTTGATTTTCGAGTGGGTACTTAGGCCGAGAGATCGGCCAAGCGGATAAATCTACAGAGAGGTTTTGCATTCTTTGAACAGTTTCTGTGTCAGGGCGGTATTGAAGCATATCACCTTGAAATACCTCGATACCACCTTCTTTAATGAGCTTACCTGCATCGTAAGACCAAAGTCTTTCCGCAAAAATAACATCGCCAAGGGAGACTTTTCCTCTTCGGCCTGCGCATATACCCGTCATTGCAATGCACTTAAAGTCAGCCTCGGAAAGCATGCTATGAACTAGAGCGCTCGCTTCTTCCCGCCCCATATATGAAGACCAAGTGACTCGGACAGATATTGCTACATTGTCTTTACCTGCAAAACGAGCATCAGCAACTAACCTCCCGCTTGATAAAGTTCTCTCTATCCAACCAGTACTATCGATACCGTCCTTGATTTGTAAGACTTGCTCAAATTCATCCTTTAATGCGCATACAATAAGGACATCTATTTTTTCTTTTTCCGTCATGGTTATCCGCTTCTAGATTTAGTCACTCGAGAATAGCAATATTCTAGATATCATATGGTGATAGGTGCATTGTTTTTCAACGGATGCTATCCAGAAAACTCATCTTTATTCATGACATTACGAGCATACAGATGAGCTATCTTCGAGTTTAGCTATAGCGGGTAACTAAACATCTTCATAGCGCTATACCTGATCTATGTCATGATTTTCCGAGTAGCTCGGATAAACCTAATATGAGTTGACTTTCCAAAGGGTTCGTTGAATACGTTAAGTATATGAAAGCGAACAAACTCGCAGTGGAGTTACTTGAAAAACGTAAGTTGACGGCAACTTAGTGCTGCTTGAAGGGTGATACTTCAGCCTTAGCGAAGTAAAAAGAAATGTGTCGAATCCTTATCTCTTGCATGCTTATTCATCCAAGGCAATGTCTTGGTAGTCTAGTTGAGATAGATAAACTAATGCAGTGAGTGGTATTTAGTCTGCTTGCTCTAACTGATTTATGTCCAAAAGCGAGTTGGGTGACAAGTATATGTGATCACCAAGCGCTCCCATCGTAATGACTATCAACTTCAACTTATAGCAACGACTTAGTTTTTATGACAAGTTTTCACTTGGAAAAGCGTCAAAATGAGCCCAATTTACAAAAAATTATGACAACTGCTATAATTGAGGTTCAAAAAGAGAAATTATTAACCTAACTAACTGTTAAGTATAGAGTTTGTTGAAAATCGTCAAAGATTGAGTCTAAAAAAATTTCCAAAGGTACAGTTCTGTGGGCAAAGTTTACGATGGCCTTCACCGCATCAGCTTCTTAATCAATGAAGAAGGCGTGATTGAGCACGTATTCAACAAGTTCAAAACGAAAGATCACCACGAAGTGGTTCTGAACTACCTAAACGAAAACGCCTAATGCGAGCTCGTTTAGAGTCATACGTTAAGAGTTAACGTCCTAAGAATCGAAAAAGCCCAGCATTGATTGCTGGGCTTTTTATTCAATCGAATAATCACTGAGCTTTGCTCAATGTCGAACGCGTTAATCTTGGACGGGTTCGCTCTCTTCGGTGCTTGGTAGCGCATTCCAAACGGCTTTCACTAACGTCGCTAATGGGATCGCAAAGAAGACTCCCCAGAATCCCCATAAACCGCCAAACACCAGTACCGCAACAATAATCGCAACCGGGTGAAGGTTAACCGCTTCTGAAAATAGAACTGGCACAAGCACATTACCATCTAGCGCTTGGATGATGCCGTAAGCCAGCAACAACCAGTAGAATTGTGGCGTCATGCCCCATTGGAACAAACCAACAATCGCAACCGGTACGGTTACCGCTGCTGCACCAATATATGGAATCAATACCGACAAACCTACAGCAACGGCCAATAATGCGGAGTAACGTAGGTCTAGAATCGCGAATGTTACGTAGCTCACGCCACCAACAATCAAGATTTCCAGCACTTTCCCGCGAATGTAGTTCGAGATTTGCTCGTTCATCTCGTGCCACACTTTGTTCGCTAGCTTACGGTTTTTCGGCAAAATGCCGCTCGCCATTCTAAGCATTTCTTCTTTGTCTTTAAGCAGGAAGAAAATCAGCAGCGGCACCAAAATTAAGTACACCGCCAATGTGGCAATACTAACTAGCGATGCAAGTGAGCCTTTTACCACGCTTTCACCCAAACCTAGTGCTTGGTTTTTCGCGTTGGTCACGACAGTTTCTACAATTTGTAGGTTAGCCAATTCCGGATGGCGCTCAGGCAACGTCATGATGAACTTTTGCAGCCCGTTATACATGTTCGGAATATCGTTGATTAAGTTGCCAACCTGAGTCCAGATCGTCGGAACCAAGCCAAATAAGGCGATCAACATGATGCTGATAAAAATCAGCAGAACAATAATCACTGATAAGGTGCGAGGCACACCCATACGCGACAATTTAACCACTGGCCATTCTAGGAGATATGCTAATACGATCGCCACCAGCAATGGCGCAATCAAATGCCCAAAGAAGTAAATGGTGATAAAACCAAACAGCAAAATGGCGACAAGGCTTACTGCGTGGGGATCTGAGAAGCGGCGTTGATACCAACGACTTACCATTTCGAACATCTTATGCGGATTCCTTATTGAAAACAGTCAATGTGTAGTGCTCTGGTGTAGATTGGCAATCAACCACGTACCCTTGGGTACGAAGGTAATTCACAATGTCTCGTTTAGAGCTGTTATCCACCACTTGAATGACAAGGTGATGATACTGCGATTCTTCATCCTGAAAGACCTCAGCAGCGTGACGCTTGGCAAGTAACAGCGCCATTGGGCAGCGTTGCTCGCGCAAATCAAGTAACATGGATTCCATTGTATTGCTCTGCACTTATGATAGGGTTGTATTGTAACGGCTTTTTGAGCTGGTGCTAGCACTTCTGACATGATTTAACCGCATGCTGAAATGACTCGGATATAAAACAATTTACGAAACCAATTCATTTATTTTTGGTCTTAGTGCTAGCCTATTCATCCTAGAGGATGACCATAAAGTATAGTGGTGATGTTGTGAGGTACTCGACCTCCAACCACGTACTTAGGTATTTTGGAGAATCTTTAAACCGTATGTTAAAACGCACTCGCTCGCTCGTTTGTTTGTGCCTTGCCGCTGCAATCAGTTCACCAACGACTTACGCCAATAGCATCGACTTGCCTGATATTGGTACGGCAGCTGGCGGCACGCTTTCTATAGACCAAGAGTTGATTTATGGCGACGCGTACATGCGCATGCTCAGAGCCAGTAAGCCTATCGTCAACGATCCGGTCATCAACGAATATATCGATTCCCTCGGACACCGCCTCGTGGCCAACGCGAACGATGTAAAAACGCCGTTCCACTTCTTCATGATTCGTGATCGTAATATCAACGCCTTTGCCTTTTTTGGCGGTTACGTTGCATTGCACTCAGGGCTATTTCTTCATGCTCGTAGCGAAAGTGAACTCGCATCCGTTGTCGCGCACGAAATTGCACACGTAACACAGCGCCACCTAGCGCGCAGTATGGAAGACCAAGCAAGGCGCTCTCCAGCGACTTTAGCCGCGCTTGCTGGTGCATTGTTACTTTCGATTGCTTCACCAGAAGCTGGCATGGCAGCGATTACCGCCGCAACAGCAGGCAACATGCAAAGCCAAATCAACTACACTCGCTCAAACGAGAAAGAAGCCGACCGCTTCGGCATCGCAACCTTGGCGAAAGCAGGATTTGATGTGCAAGCAATGCCGCGTTTCTTTGGCCGTTTAGCCGATGAATACCGCTACGCGAGCAAACCGCCACCAATGCTACTGACTCACCCTTTACCAGAAGACCGTGTAGCAGATAGCCGTCAACGTGCACAAGCCTATCCCCCAATGCGCATTGCACCCTCTATCGATTACCATTTGGCGCGCGCACGCATTGTGGCGCGATATGCCGGTATCGACGGACAAGCCGCACTAGGTTGGTTTGAGCGTACTCAAAAGAAAGCTTCAGCGGACATCATGCCGTCATTTGATTACGGCCGAGCGCTGGTTCATTTGGACAACAAACGCTTATCACAAGCAGAACCGATTTTGAAAAAGCTGTTAGCGCAAGACCCGGGCAACCCATTCTATTTAGATGCAATGACCGATCTATACATCGAGAAAAAACAGCCACAAAAAGCCGTTGAGTTACTAAATAGCGCGCTAAAGCGTAATCCTCAAAACAAAGTATTAACCATTAACTACGCCAACGCGTTGCTTGAAGCAAACCAAAATGATCAAGCGGTGCGTACACTTCAGCGTTATACACACGATAACCCAGAAGATAGCAATGGCTGGCAACTATTATCGAAAGGCTATCATGCCCTTGGACGTAGTGATGAAGAGCTTGCAGCTCGCGCGGAAATTCTGGCACTAAGAGCAAACTGGAATAAAGCGATTCAATATTACAGTGAAGCAAGTAAAATGGCCGAATTGGGTAGCTTAGAACAAGCGCGATACGATGCTCGTATCGACCAACTCATGATCCAACGAGATCGATTCATGGCATTACAATAACGAAATGGAGAAAACCATGTCAGTCGTGATTTATCACAACCCACGTTGCTCAAAGAGCCGTCAAACTCTTGAGTTACTTGAGCAAAATGGTGTTACACCGGAAGTCGTAAAATACCTAGACACACCACTAAATGTGGATGAACTAAAAGCGCTATACGCTCAACTCGGTTTCTCATCAGTACGTGAAATGATGCGTACAAAAGAAGACGTTTACAAAGAACTTGGTTTAGGCGAAGCATCAGTAAGTGATGATCAGCTGTTCGAAGCAATGGCGCAAAACCCAAAATTGTTCGAACGTCCAGTTGTTGTAGCAAACGGCAAAGCTAAAATTGGTCGCCCACCAGAGCAAGTGTTGGATATTCTATAAATGGATTGCCAGATCCTTATTTTGTACTTCAGCCGTCATGGCTCAACAAAACAACTGGCAAGACAGATAGCAAGAGGAGTCGAATCGACTCCTCAATGCCAAGCAATTTTGCGTACAGTTGAAGAATTGTCACCTCACTCACATCCCCCTTCCGATCCAATTGTTACTCTAGATGAACTGAAAAAGTGCGACGGTCTAGCGTTCGGTAGTCCCGTTTGGTTTGGCAATATGGCAGCGCCTTTAAAGCACTTTTGGGATCAAACCACCCCTTTGTGGGTTAGCGGTGACTTAATCGATAAGCCAGCTTGTGTATTTACCTCATCATCTTCGATGCATGGCGGTCAGGAGACCACACTTCAAAGCATGATGACGCCATTACTGCATCACGGGATGATGGTACTTGGCATTCCTTACGCTGAACCAGAGCTGCATTCGACCCAATCTGGTGGCACACCCTACGGTGCCAGCAGTGTAGGACACGAACCAAGTCTCACAGCGGAGGAGACTCGCCTGGCACAACAATTAGGTAAACGACTAGCAACAGCAGCGTTAAAGCTCAAAGCTTGTCACTAATACCAGTATTAATAATCAGTAGAATTGGTATCAATTCAAGGATAGAGAATCGATGTCTGACTCTTTCGAAGAACAACCACCACTTGGTGCTCAAGCAAAAACGTATCGCTACCTCGCTTTGTTCGGCAACTTAGCTTTATTAGCATGGGTCGCGATTTGGCAACTCGCTTTATCTCCTCACCCTCATCTGAGTAGCACAACACTCGCGATTGCATGGTGTATTCCGTTATTGCTACCGTTACCTGGCATCTTAGCGGGCAAACCTTACACGCATGCATGGGCGAACTTTGTCTTGATGCTGTATTTCTTGCACGCCCTCACTATCTTGTACGTGGACGGTGGTGAACGGTGGTTGGCAGCGGTTGAGCTGGTGCTTACCTCTCTTGGTTTTGCTGGCAATATTTTATTTGCTCGTGCTCGAGGAAAAGAGCTAGGCCTTAAACTCAAACGCTTGTCACAAGTAGAAAAAGAAGAAAAAGCGAAGTTCAATAAGTAACTTCTCTGATTCAAAAACAAAAAGAGTCGCAATTGCGACTCTTTCTTTATTCTATGCCCAAACGCGGATTAACTTTGCGAAGTAGAATTCCACTCATAAATCAGATCGTATTGATCTTGCACTTGAGGAATCACAACAGGCTGTTGTACTTGCGCTGCTGGCACAGTTTCCTCAACGGCTTGAACCACCGTTTTTGGTTGCCCTTCTACAGCTTGAGCCTCTGAAGGTAGAGTTTCTACCGATTGATCTTCCGATGGCGTCACTTCTTCAACGTCACCGAGTGGATCTTCAAATTCCATCAATTGTGAGATAGACGAAGCCTCTTGCTCAAATGCTTGTTGTGAAGCAAGCAAATGAATAGTCAGCGTTAACTCACTGCCTTGTACACGCTTGATTTCAGTGCCCGCCACTGAATTCAATTTGGTAAGTGCATTTTCTAAACGGAAGAAATCAGCAGCAGACGTTACATTTAACACTTTCACGTTCACAGCTTTAGAAGACTTGCCTGAGACAACAACGGCGTTTTTACTTGCGTAGTAATCAGCAATACCATCCACCATTGCGGAAATAGCGTCTGCACCTGTTGCCGACCCGCTGCGTGGAGAAGTTTGCGCATCAATAATCTTTGCAGGCGCTTGGTCATACAAAGTCCAACGAATCTGCTCGCCTTGCGCACGAATAATTAATACCGCGTCCGCTGGGTAACGCTGGCTGGCTTGGCTAATCGGTTCAATGAAACCGCCCCAAAGATCAGACGTGTTTACGCCCGTGACATCGTCAAAATCCCCAACAGGAATCGTAATTGGAAGGCCACGAGCTTCCGTTGCTTTTTTCAACGCAGCAACGTTGGCAGAATCAGAATGTTCCCATGCAATTGCGCGGTCGTAATCTTGCTCTTCCACCAGCCAAACCAAAATGTTGGCACGATTCGGTGACCATGAAGGCAACTGAGCTTGAGTCAAAAGCGATTGAATTTGCCCACTGTTAAACAACATTTTAAGACTTGCTTTACCATCAACTTGGCTTTTCCCAAGCTGAGAAATATAGCGAGAGCTAGAACTCAGCGCCTTTTGGATAACAGGGTTGCTTAGCGAAGATTGAGAACCAGTCGCTCGAACAATCACATCTTTCATACCTTGTTCACGAGCCGCAGACTCACCGTCGTTCTGCTCACTGTCGATAACCACTTCTGCACGATAGATATCTACCTGAGTTAATGCATACACCGGCAGGGACAACCAACCGATCAGTAAGAGAGCTAAATAGCGCATAGTTTTCATAATCCTCTAAACAAGAACCCGCATAATAAGCAACTATCAAATCTTGAGCAAGGCGCGTACTGAGTGAATTGTTTGTAGTTTGACCAAGTTAATGCCGTTTTTTGCATCACTAGGTGATTAATTAACGTTACCCCATCAACATGAACTCATATCGATGCATATTGAAAGACATAAAACCTGATATTCATTGCTCTTGAAGCTTCATTTTCAAGAGCTCTTATTAGATCACAGCACATCGATATTCTTTGAATGGCTTAATTTGGACTCGTAAAATCGTCCATTTTGCAAGCAACCAACTCTCAAAACATTCGTTTGGATGATAAATTCATTCGAAAGTTTGATCTAAGCAACGTTGCAAACGATTGCAAGATGATAGAATTCGTCGGATTTGTCTGCGTATCTTTGAAATAGGGAATTATTATGAAAAATGCGTTACAAGGCGCTCAAATGCTCTTTGTCGCTTTTGGTGCTCTCGTGCTCGTGCCGCTTCTGACTGGTCTCGATCCAAACGTAGCCCTCTTTGGTGCCGGTGTCGGTACTCTCCTCTTCCAATTAATCACTAAACGTTCTGTCCCAATCTTCCTTGCCTCTTCTTTTGCGTTTATTGCTCCTATTATGTTCGGTATCCAAACTTGGGGTATTGGTGCAACTATGGGCGGCTTGATGGCGGCAGGTTTGGTTTACGTTGCGCTTGGCGCGATGATCAAAGTGCGTGGTGTAGGGTTTATCCATAAGATTTTGCCACCGGTTGTAGTTGGCCCCGTGATCATGGTTATCGGCCTTGGCCTTGCGCCAACGGCAGTCAACATGGCGGTAGGTAAAACGGGCGACGGTGCGGTTCAGTTAGTAAATGGCGATGCTGCGGTCATTATCTCTGCTGTTTCACTGCTAACGACAATTGCACTTAGCGTGTTCGCAAAAGGGTTCCTAAAACTGGTTCCTATCGTGGGTGGTATTTTGGCGGGCTATTCAGTATCCCTATTCTACGGTGTGGTTGACTTTACACCTGTAGCTCAAGCAGCTTGGCTTGCAATGCCCAACTTCACCATGCCTGAGTTCAACATCAACGCGATTCTATTCATGATCCCAGTTGCAATCGCTCCTGCGGTAGAGCACGTGGGTGACATGTTGGCTATCTCAAATGTAACGGGTAAAAACTACCTGAAGAAACCAGGCTTACACCGCACTATCGCGGGTGACGGAATCGCGACAATTGCAGCATCAATGGTTGGTGCGCCGCCAAACACTACTTACAGTGAAGTAACAGGCGCGGTAATGCTGACCAAAGCTTTCAACCCTGTAATCATGACTTGGGCTGCCATTACCGCTATTGTTCTTGCGCTGGTAGGTAAGCTAGGTGCGATTCTGCAAACCATTCCTGTGCCAGTAATGGGCGGCATCATGATTCTTCTGTTCGGTTCTATCGCAACCGTCGGTTTGAATACGCTGATTAAGAACAACGTTGATCTACACAAGTCTCGTAACCTAGTGATCGTTGCAGTAACACTGGTATTTGGTATCGGTGGTATGGCTTTCGGTATCGGCGAGTTCAGCCTACAAGGTGTAAGCCTATGTGGTATCGTGGCAATCCTTCTTAATCTAGTGCTGCCACACGACCTTGGTGAAAACCACGTGGTTGATAACGCTCAAATGGAAGAAGAAAGCGCGAAGTAATTCGACTGCGCGACTTTTAAGTGGCGCACTTTAACCTTTCTAAATAAATAAACAGCAACAAAAAAGGCTTGGTGAAAACCAAGCCTTTGTTTTATTCGGAGTAACTAATTACTTAGTACCGAAAATCTTATCACCTGCATCACCAAGACCAGGAACGATGTAGCCTTTGTCGTTTAGCTTCTCATCGATTGCCGCAGTGTAAAGCTCAACGTCTGGGTGCGCTTTTTCTAGTGCTTCAATACCTTCTGGAGCAGCAACTAGAACAAGAACTTTAATTGACTGACAGCCTTTCTCTTTTAGTAGGTCGATAGTCGCGATCATCGAACCGCCAGTTGCTAGCATTGGGTCAACAACTAGAGCAATACGCTCATCAATGTTAGACGCTAGCTTGTTGAAATAAGGTACTGGCTCAAGTGTTTCTTCATCACGGTAAATACCAACAACACTGATACGAGCGCTTGGCATGTGCTCAAGAACGCCATCCATCATGCCTAGACCTGCACGTAGGATTGGCACTACTGTTACTTTTTTACCTTTGATTTGGTCAACTTCTACCGGACCGTTCCAACCTTCAATGGTTACTTTCTCTGTTTCAAAGTCTGCTGTCGCTTCGTAAGTAAGTAGGCTACCGACTTCTGTCGCTAACTCACGAAAACGCTTTGTGCTGATGTCACCTTCTCTCATTAGACCAATTTTGTGTTTTACAAGAGGGTGCTTTACTTCAACAACTTTCATGTCCATCTCCGGCTATAGTTGGCAATATTTAAACAAACCTTCAGATTATACATGATTTTCACAAGGATTTCAGGATATATCACTAAAGAAAAAAACCAACGCAAACGTTTGCTATCTGTATTTAACCACTGGTAGAATAGCGCCGTTTTCATATCCAACTTAAATACCGAGGACTTCCCTGTGAGTGGTAACAACTCTTCTCTTAGCTATAAAGACGCTGGTGTCGATATTGATGCAGGCAATGCGCTTGTAGATCGTATTAAGGGTGCGGTGAAACGTACTCGTCGCCCTGAAGTGATGGGTGGTATCGGTGGTTTTGGCGCTTTATGCGAATTGCCAACCAAATACAAACAACCTGTACTGGTTTCTGGTACTGACGGTGTAGGCACAAAACTTCGCCTAGCACTGGATATGAACAAGCACGACACTATCGGCATCGACCTAGTGGCAATGTGTGTAAACGACCTAATCGTTCAAGGTGCCGAGCCCCTATTCTTCCTAGATTACTACGCGACTGGCAAGCTAGATGTAGACACAGCAGCAGACGTGGTTTCTGGTATTGCTGATGGCTGTGTTCAAGCTGGTTGTGCACTTATCGGTGGCGAAACCGCTGAAATGCCAGGCATGTACGAAGGCGAAGACTACGACGTTGCGGGTTTCTGTGTAGGCGTAGTGGAAAAAGAAAACGTGATTGACGGCACTAAAGTAGCAGCAGGCGACGCACTTATCGCTGTCGGCTCAAGCGGTCCACACTCAAACGGTTACTCACTGATCCGTAAGATTCTAGAAGTTTCTGGCGCAGATAAAAACGAAGAGCTAGCAGGTCGCACTATCGGTGAGCACCTACTAGAACCAACGAAGATTTACATCAAATCCGCACTTAAGATGATTGAGAAACACGATATCCACGCGATTTCTCACATTACGGGTGGTGGTTTCTGGGAAAACATCCCTCGCGTACTGCCTGAAGGCACAAAAGCCGTTATCGACGGTAACAGCTGGGAATGGCCAATCATTTTCAAATGGCTGCAAGAGAAAGGCAACGTTGAAACACACGAAATGTACCGTACGTTCAACTGTGGTGTTGGTCTAGTCGTTGCACTACCAAAAGACCAAGCAGACGCGGCGGTTGCACTTCTTAAAGAAGAAGGCGAAAACGCATGGGTGATTGGTGAAATTGCTCAAGCAGAAGCAAATGAAGAGCAAGTTGAAATCAACTAACTTGTGAATCACGCTAAAAAATAAAATGAATGAGGACGCCACGTCCTCATTCTGCTATCTGGAACATCGAAAACCATTCTAATAGTAGGTAATTTATAGAACCTACAATATCAAGGCAGCCCCAACATCATGAAAAACATCGTGGTTCTAATTTCAGGTAACGGCAGTAACTTACAAGCCATTTTAGAAGCTTGTGAAAACAGCATGCCTAACGCACACGTTGCAGCAGTATTTTCTAATAAATCTGACGCATACGGTCTAGAACGTGCAAAACAGTTTAGTGTTGATGGCCACTTTGTTGACCCTAAAGCGTTCGAGTCACGCGAGGCATTCGATGCCGAGTTGATGCAACAAATTGACAAGTATCAGCCCAATGTTGTCGTTCTTGCTGGGTACATGCGCATTCTTAGCGGTGCATTTGTTTCGCACTATCTCGGTAAGATGATCAACATTCACCCTTCTCTTCTACCTAAATACCCGGGTTTACACACCCACCAGCGCGCGATTGACGCCAAAGACAAAGAGCACGGCACAAGTGTTCACTTTGTCACAGAAGAGTTAGACGGCGGTCCCGTAGTTCTTCAAGCAAAAGTGCCAGTATTTGAAGATGATGATGCAGCAGCACTCGCTGCGCGTGTACAAACTCAAGAGCACACCATTTACCCTATCGTGACTAAGTGGCTCGTTGAAGAACGTTTAATCATGCAAGATGGCAAAGCTTGGTTAGATGGCAAAGAACTCGGTCCTCATGGCTACGCAGCCGCTGAAGAAGAATAAGTACTTTTTAACGCATCAAAAAAGGCAGTCGAGTGACTGCCTTTTTGTTATTTGGAAAACTTGATGTCTAGAAACGTCGTTATTCCAACGGTTCGGTCGGAGCTTGATTACCCGGTTTGGGCGCTGCAAATGGCACATCTTTCAAATCAGATGCATTGTTTTGGATCAGTTCACCAAGGTGAAACAAACCATATTCACCAGGCTTCATTCGATGCCAAGTCTCATTGCCGGTTAAAGGCTGAGTTGCAATGACAGAAACAACATCGTTTGGTGTTGTTTCTTCTTGGAAGTTGATCTCCACATCTTCATCTAGCAAAGCGGCCTTGCCAAACGGTGCGCGACGCGTAATCCAATACAAGTGATTAGTACAATACGTCATGACAAACTCGCCGTCGCTGAGCAACATATTGAACACGCCTTTTTCTTTGAGCTGATCGCAACATTTAGCGATGTAGAGAAAAACAGATTCCATGTCCTGAGGAGGCTCTGGATATCGATCTTCCATCTGCTTTAGCAGCCAACAAAACGCGAGCTCACTGTCTGTTTGACCAACAGGACGATGGCGCCCAGTGTACAGGTCTTGGTAATCAGACAGCTGACCATTGTGAGCAAAGGTCCAATACTTGCCCCACAACTCACGTGTGAATGGGTGCGTATTTTCTAAATTCACTCCGCCACGGTTTGCTTGGCGAATATGACTCACAACCGCACGACTTTTGATCGGATAGTTTTGCACCAATTCAGCGATTTGGGACTCACAGCTTGGTTTTGGGTCTTTAAAGGTTCGAAAACCTTTACCTTCATAAAAAGTAATTCCCCAACCATCACGGTGCGGGCCAGTACGACCTCCACGCTGCATCAGCCCTGTAAAGCTGAAACAGATATCCGTTGGAACATTGGCGCTCATGCCGAGCAATTCACACATCGTTTAACGAACTCCTTACCTAAACCACAGCCGAAAAAGTGGCTGCAGAAAATTATTCCATCTCTTTTTCAATCAACTGAATGATGATGTGAATAATCTTAATATGTACTTCTTGAATACGGTCTGCATAACCAAAGTGTGGTACACGAATTTCAATATCAGCAAGACCAGCCATTTTACCGCCATCTTTACCCGTCAGTGCGACGGTCTTCATGCCTTTAGCTTTCGCAGCTTCAATCGCTTTAAGAATATTTCCTGAGTTGCCAGATGTCGACAAACCAAACAGAACATCACCTTTGCGGCCTACCGCTTCAACGTAACGAGAAAAAACAAAGTCGTAACCAAAATCGTTACTGACACAAGAAAGGTGGCTTGGATCTGAAATCGCAATACCAGCGTATCCTGGGCGATTATCACGGTAACGCCCCGTTAGCTCTTCTGCGAAGTGCATTGCGTCACAGTGCGAACCACCGTTACCACACGACAGCACCTTACCATCTTGCTTAAAAGAATCGGCAATCATCTTCGCTGCCGCTTCGATTTGAGCAATGTTATGGTCATCGCTTAAAAATTTGTTGAGCACTTCAGCAGCTTCGTTCAATTCACTTCTAATCAGATCTTGGTACATAAGACGTTCTCTTTATTATTTCGGGCGTAAATGCGCATTCGCTTCGCCTTAGTAAATGGTTCTGATGCCATTTTAGCACCGGACATTTCATAACACTGAGTTTACCCACAAACGAGAATTAGTGTCGATAGTGAACCTCCAGATTTGGATTGGTGACAGTAATAAACTTGTCAACTTGCTTACGAAACCATCACTCAATTCGCAACTTTAGAATTTTAACTCTACTTAGATCACTTTTTACTCAATCTTGTGTTTTACATTTCTTTAATATTTTGATTACACTTATACCAACTGGTTAGACCTCTTACCAAAATACAGACGTACAACATTTATAAAGTCTGAAAAGGAAAAATTATATGGACATCTTGCTCTCTATCGTTGCGATGGCTGTTGTGTTAGGCATTACGCTTTACCACAGAATGTCACTCGTTAAATCCGTCAGCCTACTAACTGCTGCCATGCTAGTGCTGACTATCACAGGCTCAGTTGGCGTTATTGGCTGGACACTGTATGTGCTTGCAATCGCGGTCTTTGCCGTTTCTGGTATCCGCCAATCGCTTATTAGCCGTAAGGCACTGGCGTTGTTTAAGACTGTGCTACCTGCGATGTCTCAAACTGAAAAAGAAGCTCTCGATGCTGGTACAGTATGGTGGGAAGCTGAGCTATTCAAAGGTAAACCTGAATGGGAAAAATTACACGCAATTCAAGCGCCAAAACTTAGCGCTGAAGAGCAAGCGTTCTTAGACGGCCCAGTAAACGAAGTGTGTGCTATGGTCAGCGACTTCCAAGTAACGCATGAACTCGCGGATTTACCACCTGAAGTTTGGCAGTATCTGAAAGACAACAAATTCTTCGCCATGATCATCAAGAAAAAGTACGGTGGTCTAGAGTTCTCTGCATACGCTCAATCTTTGGTACTGCAAAAGCTGACGGGTGTTTCTGGCGTACTTTCTTCTACCGTTGGTGTGCCTAACTCATTAGGCCCAGGCGAACTCTTGCAACACTACGGTACAGAAGATCAGAAAAACTATTACTTACCTCGCCTAGCCGAAGGTAAAGAAATCCCATGTTTCGCGCTAACTAGCCCAGAGGCTGGCTCAGACGCAGGCTCAATCCCAGATTACGGCGTCGTTTGTAAAGGAGAATGGGAAGGCAAAGAAGTGTTGGGTATGCGTCTAACGTGGAACAAACGCTACATCACGCTTGCGCCTGTTGCGACGGTACTTGGCCTTGCATTCAAACTGCGTGACCCGGAAGGCCTGCTTGGTGATAAAGAAGATCTTGGTATCACATGTGCGCTGATCCCAACGGATGTGAAAGGTGTAGAAATCGGTAACCGTCACTTTCCACTTAACGTACCATTCCAGAACGGTCCAACCCGTGGTAAAGACATTTTCGTTCCTATCGATTTCATCATCGGTGGTGAGAAAATGGCAGGGCAAGGCTGGCGCATGCTGGTGGAATGTCTGTCGGTCGGCCGTGGCATCACGCTACCTTCTAACTCAACGGGTGGTATCAAATCGGCTGCGATGGCAACGGGTGCATACTCTCGCATTCGTCGTCAGTTCAAACAACCAATCGGTCACATGGAAGGCGTTGAAGAGCCATTGGCACGTCTTGGCGGTAATGCATACGTCATGGATGCGGCCAGCAACCTAACTGTTGCAGGTATCGACCTAGGTGAAAAGCCATCGGTTATTTCTGCAATTGTGAAGTACCACTGTACCCACCGCGGTCAACAAAGCATCATCGACGCGATGGACATTGTCGGCGGTAAAGGCATTTGTTTAGGCCCTTCAAACTTCCTCGCTCGTGGCTACCAAGGCTCTCCAATCGCCGTAACGGTAGAAGGTGCAAACATTCTGACTCGTTCGATGATCATCTTCGGTCAAGGTGCGATTCGTTGTCACCCATATGTACTTGAAGAAATGAATGCAGCTTACTCAGAAGCGAGCGACGCGGTTGAGAAATTCGACAAAGCGTTAGCTGGCCATGTGAGCTTTACCATGAGTAACCTCGTTCGCAGTATTTGGTTTGGTTTGAGCGATGGTCTCGGTTCATCGGCACCGACTAAAGATGCAACGAAACGCTACTACCAACAGCTAAACCGTTACAGTGCCAACCTAGCGCTTCTGTCTGATATCTCAATGGCGGTACTTGGTGGTTCGTTGAAACGTAAAGAGCGTTTATCTGCGCGTTTAGGTGACATTCTCAGTCAGCTATACCTAAGCTCTGCGACGCTAAAACGTTTTGAACAAGATGGTCGTCCAGCTGAAGATTTGGCTTTGGTTCACTGGGGTCTACAAGATAGCTTAAAACAAGCAGAAATCGCCGTTGATGAGTTCCTAGCAAACTTCCCGAACAAAGTCATTGGCCGCACACTTCGCGTTCTGATTATGCCATTCGGTCGTGTACGCAAAGCACCAAGTGACAAGCTAGACAGCAAAGTGGCACGTATTCTACAAACCCCAAGTGCAACACGCTCGCGCATTGGCCGTGGCCAGTACCTAGAGCCAACAGAGCACAACCCAGCCGGTAAGATTGAGCTGGCACTGTCTGTGATTCTTCAAGCTGAGCCTGTGTTCGACAAAGTTTGTAAAGCGCAAGGTAAACGTCGTCCATTCCTCCGCTTGGATATGATTGCTCAAGAAGGTCTAGAGCAAGGCGTGATCACTCAAGAAGAAGCAGAACTGCTGAGAGAAGCCGAGCAACATCGTCTCGATACCATTAACGTTGACGATTTTGAGCCGGAACTATTGGCAGCAAAGCCACTTTACCCTCAAATGGATAGCGTTGCTTAAAAACCAATAAGAAAGACAAAAACGGGAGCTTTGGCTCCCGTTTTCTTGTGCTCTGACTCCAAATAACGCCCCCTCCCTTTCGACGCATCCGATGCTCACTCTCAGACAACCGTTGTAACCACAGCCAAACCAATTGATCGCGATATGAGTGATAAATAGCTCACAGACCTTACCCATTAACGATGTATACTTTACCGTATCTCAACCACATATATGGAAAATCTGTTGGCTAGATTCTTATTCGCTCAGTGGTTCCCAGGTCTCATTCAACTTAAAAACTATCAAAAAGAATGGCTCGTGAATGACTTTAGAGCCGCATTTTCTGTTGTTGCTGTTGCACTACCTGTTGCTATTGCTTATGCACAGCTAACTGGCGTTTCTGCTATCGTCGGCCTCTACTCATGCGTGCTGCCGATGCTGGTTTACGCTTTGATGGGCACTTCCCGACAACTCATTGTTGGCCCGGACGCCGCAACCTGTGCCGTCATCGCCGCCGTCGTTACCCCAATTGCCGCTGGCGACCCAACCAAACACTGGCAGCTCGTGATGACCATGACAGCCATGACAGGTATTTGGTGTGTACTGGCCAGCCGCTTCAAACTGGGAATTTTTGCTGACTTCCTTTCCCGCCCAATCCTCTTAGGGCTACTCAACGGCGTGGCGTTGACCATCATTGTCGGTCAGTTTGCGAAAGTCGTGGGTTTGAAATACGAACAACGCTATCTACTTGAACGATTATGGGAAGCTCCACAACGCTTGGCAGAGCTTCATTGGCCAACCGTTGCGTTAAGTGTAGCGACTGTGGCGGTCTATTTGGTAACCAAACGCTACCGTCCTACTTGGCCTGCAGCAATGCTTGCCATACTGGTTACTACAGCATCGGTTTGGCTACTGCACTTACAAGAAATGGACGTGGCCGTAGTCGGCTTAACTCAAGGTGGTTTCCCTCAATTTCAAGCCCCACAATTTGAGCTTGGCGAAGTGCGTGAGCTCGTCGTGCCAGCGTTAAACTTAGCGATCGTTAGCTTTGTCAGTATGATGCTGACCGCGCGCAGCTTCGCAGCGAAGAACGGCTACGACATTGACGCCAATAAAGAATTTCAGGCATTGGGGTTTGCCAATATTGCTTCTGCCTTCTCGCAAGGCTTTGCCATCAGCGGCGCAGATTCTCGTACCGCCGTTAACGACGCCAATGGGGGAAAATCGCAATTGGTATCGATTGTGGCTGCCATCACCATTGCTATTATCGCGGTCTTTATTTACGAGCCGTTACAGTTCATCCCTATAGCCTCACTCGGCGTGGTACTCATCATCGCGTCACTGTCGCTGCTTGACCTCAAAGCCATATGGATACTGAAAACACGTGACAAAGATGCCTTTTACCTTGCCATCATTACCTTTATTTCCGTGCTAGTGATTGGGGTTATTCCGGGTATCACACTGGCAGTTCTATTAGGTCTATTTCAGTTTTTACGCATCGTCATGCGACCAAGTGACCAACTACTGGGTCTGGATGAAAAAGGTACCATTCGCACCATTGATGAAACCGGAAAAGCGTCTCCAATTCCGGGAATGGTGATTTATCGCTTCAACTCACCGTTGACCTACTTTAATGCGCCGTACTTTAAGCGTCGTTTGCTAGAGCACGCAGAGCAAAACAAAGATGTCAGCAGTGTCGTAGTAGATGCCGTATCAAGCTTTACTCACCTAGATTTGAGTGTCATGGCAACATTGGCCGACATTCACGAAGTGCTCAAGAAAAGAGGAATACGATTAGTCCTCGCGGGAAGAAAACGCCGCTTGCGTCAATGGTGTGAGTTAACGGGAATAAGCACCAGCGAAGGCGGGATTTTGCTGCGTGCCGATATGTACCTTGCGATCAAACTCAGTGGTAGCTACCTCAGTGCTGTCGGTGAAGGGATTGTTCCAACCGTGCAAAAAGAACCCGATTTGGAACAACCACCAAAGCCAATTCCAGAAGTGGCTTAAGCGACAGTCGAAGATAAAACAAAAAACGGAGCCGATGGGCTCCGTTCTTTCTCTAACTCTTCTGCCTTATTTCTTTGGCACTTCCAATTGCATTTCAGGCATGGCTTGTCGTTTCGCTTTTAACTTGCGCCACACAATCCAAGCCACAATAGCAATCAAGAGCATCACTACGTTGCCGACCGCAATGATGATCATGCTGCGTTTACGCTCGGCTTCGCGCTCTGCAATGATGCGTTTTTCCATCTCAATACGGCGTTGCTCGGCCAGCTCTGCTTCTTTGGCGATGCGGGCAGCTTCTAAATCCACTTCATCAACGACACTGAAGGTTTGTTCTTGAATAGGAAACACCAGTGCTCGCTGGGTTGCGAAATCCGTTGCAAAGATTTCTCCGCGCCATGAGTACTTGCCCAGTTCAGGATCGTTATCCAAGTTCAAGGTGGTTTTCATACCATCCTGTGACACTTGACCTTGGCTGTAGGTAATGAAGCCATCAGGTGCATTTTGTTCGACATTTACCGCGATAGAACCGGGAGCAATCATACCTTGCTCACCGCTAACCACCAGCTGGTGTGGTTTCTCTGGGCTACGAGATTGAATAAACGTACGTGAGACTGGGTTTGGGTACACCAAAATCACCTGTTCTTGCGCACGCAAAAATACGCCGTTTCCAGAAGTGATTCGTGCGCGGTACTTGCCCGGTTCCACTTCGATAGGTAATTGAACGGTGAAGACGCCATCGCCCGCTTGTTCATCCAGACCGCGACCATCATCAGAAAATTCGCCAATGATCATCGGCACTGGGCGTGCTTCTTTTATCAGTTCGTCTTCATTTTCGACAAACTTAGTAAAGGTGACACGCAAGTTGACGCGGTCGAGAAAGTCTCGCAGGACAAGTGGCTTATCGTCTGAAGTTAAACGCGCGGTGAACTTGAGCGCTTCTCCGTTATAGAGACGGTTAGGGAATACGTCGGTGCTGAGCTTGAGATGTGAAATTAAGCGGATGTTGTTTTTTGGGGTTACTTTCCCCACAGCTTGCCAAGGGCCAGGCATTGGGTTGTCGACTGAAATGATGTCGAGCGATGGTTCTTGATACCAACGAACGTTGTCGTAAGAGCCCCACGCGTAATATTTTTTACCATCTGGACGAACTAACACAACAGGTTGAGAACTTTGTTCACGATAAACCAGAAAAGTAATCTGTTCGATGGTCGGGTCGACACGAAAACGGTTATCCAACAAAGACATGGCGGACTCGCTCGCGGCAAATGCGAAACAACTCCAGATCGCTAAAATAGCGACCGACAAAGCCCTCAACATAGCTTCTCCTATTGGTGCCAAATACAGTCGTTTACCAGTTCTAATCTTTTCTGGTGCGCTTCTAATTCATCGGCAGTTGCACGCAAAACCTTTAGTGCTTTTCTTCCTTCAATGCGGCGAATGGTTTCTACCCCGCCTTCTTGTTTGTTGGCGTTAAATTCTAGACTCGTTTGTCCACCTGTCATCAGTAGGTAAACGTCGGCTAGAATCTCCGCATCGAGCAATGCCCCGTGGAGTGTACGGTGCGAGTTATCAATGCCGTAACGTTCACATAATACGTCGAGGTTGTTGCGCTTGCCCGGGAAGATTTTCTTCGCCATGGCAAGCGTATCCGTCACCTTGCAGTAATCGTCGGTTTTACCAATTGTTGGATCGAGTTTTTCAAACTCATAATCCATGAAGCCAGTATCGAAGGGCGCGTTATGCGCAACCAGTTCTGCGCCTTTGATAAAATCAAGAAACTCTTGGTGGATACTCGCGTATTCCGGTTTATCTACCAAGAATTCATCGGTAATACCATGTACTTGTATCGCCTCAGGTTGAATTTCACGATCGGGCTTAATGTACACATGGAAATGACGACCAGTCAGCTTACGGTTGATGATCTCCACGGCACCAATTTCGATGATGCGGTGTCCTATGTAGTGCGGACCACCTTCTTGGTTCATACCTGTGGTTTCGGTATCGAGAACGACAATGCGATTATGTTCAGAATTGCTGCTGGTATTCATAAGGTTATGTATGTCAGACTATGCTTTATTAAATGTTTCGGCTAATAGTACCAAAAATATGACCAAACACGTTGAGATTTTCACAGACGGATCTTGTTTAGGAAATCCAGGCCCTGGTGGCTACGGCATCGTCTTACGCTACAAAGACGTAGAAAAGACGCTCTCCAAAGGCTACACACTCACCACCAACAATCGCATGGAAATGTTAGCCGCAGTTGTCGCCCTGCAAACACTGAAAGAGCCGTGCCGTGTCACGCTGACGACCGACAGTCAGTACGTGCGCCAAGGGATCACGCAGTGGATTCACAACTGGAAAAAACGCGGCTGGAAAACTGCAGATAAAAAGCCCGTGAAGAACGCCGATTTATGGCAAGCACTGGATAAAGAAACGGCGCGCCACCAAGTGGATTGGCATTGGGTTAAAGGCCATGCTGGACACAGAGAAAACGAAATCTGTGATGAACTCGCCCGCACAGCAGCAGAAAACCCAACAGAAGAAGATACAGGCTACCAGCCATCTTAATACGCTAGTAGCGCTGGCTCGACACTCTCTTCACACCAAATCCCTCTCGGTTCATCACGCCAAGCGGCGTCAGTTTTTTCTTTAGACGCCAATGTGGTTTGATTGGCTTGAGAGGGTACGTTCGTTTACGAGCGACGATATAGTACAAGCTCCCCGCCGGAGAAGCCCAATCCCCCAAGCTGTTTTCTAACCAAGTCCACATGGTGCGATAACGTGTCATAGGAAACAGCGCATAACGATCACAATGAATTACTTGGTAATTGAGTAACCCCAACCAGTCATTGATTCGGCTCGAAGTAAACATTCGTCCACTCCACGGCAAGTTATTTTTACGCCATGGGAATAAACTCGCTAAACCAGTAAAGCTAATTGGGTTAAAACCCGTAATGATCAAGCAGCCATCATCCATCATCACTCTGTCTACTTCTCGCAGCAGACGGTGTGGATCACTTGCATAATCAAGCTGATGGGCAAGTATCACGACATCAAAGCTTTTTTCCAAAAAGGGCAATTCGTAACCATCTGCGATAACATTGTGCAACGGGTTCTGGATATCTACGTTGACTTGGTGTTGAATGTTACAATTACAGCTGGTTAGCTCACAGCTCAACCCGCCCAGTTTGAGCATATGGTAGCCGAACAATTTCGGACACCATTCATCAAGTCGGGTCTGGATTGACTCAAGCACCCAAGGCCCATTGTTCATCGCTGACCAAGTCGATGGGTGCGGTAAAGTTTTGTTGCTGAGTGCTGGTTTCATTAACCACCTGACTTAAAAAGGGTGACGGAGAACGAATCGTGTTAGAGATCAAAAGCATACCCGCATTTAATGATAATTACATCTGGCTGATAAAAAATAGCGACAAGCGTTGCGCCGTGGTCGATCCAGGCGATGCACAGCCAGTATTAGATTATTTGCAGGCTAACGAATTAACTTTAGAAGCGATCTTAGTTACACACCACCACAACGATCACATTGGCGGTGTTCCAGATTTAGTTCGTGCATTTCCTCACGTCACCGTTGTCGGCCCGAAAGCGGAGCCAATTCCGACCTTAACAACTCCTATGGAAGAAGGCGATAAACTTGAGCTGTTCGGCGAAATCTTCTTGGTGCTCGGTTTGCCGGGGCACACGCTCGGTCATATAGGGTATGTGGGCGATAGCAAGCTATTTTGTGGTGACGTGCTATTTTCTGCTGGTTGCGGTCGTATTTTCGAAGGCACACCAGAGCAGATGTTTGAGTCCCTGAGCAAAATTGCAGCGCTTCCAGAAGAAACACAAGTGTTCTGCGCGCATGAATATACAGCGAGTAACGTTGCCTTTGCGCTGGCTGTGGAACCTGATAACGAGCAACTACGTCAATACCGAGACGATGTGAACCGACTTCGTGCACTAAACATTCCTACCCTTCCTACAACGCTGCGAAAAGAAAAGTGGATTAATCCATTCTTGCGTACCACCAATCCAGACGTTGTTAAGTCTGTCGCGAACCGCATTAAAAATAGCGATCCATGCTCGGTTTTTACTGCTTTGCGTGAGTGGAAGAACGAATTTTAACCATTTTCTGCTTGTAAGTTTGCAAGACCCCAGTATTATCAGGGGCTGATTTTTTGGGAAGCGCCACTGGCGCTTCTCTTACGTTTGGGGTCGATATAAATCAACTTGAATGTCGCTCCCATGCATAATTTTAGAAGCTCTCCGCCTCTATTGAATATTAGTTAGTGTTAAAAGATGTCTATTATCTCACGACTGCCACGCAACTTAGGCTGCGCGACAGGCAGGAGAAGATAAAAAGGCCCTAAATAGGCTGAACCCATGCGTTTGAAGTATAGCTGGGCGTTGGTGTTGTTATTATCTGGCTGTCAATTGACTCAGCCAAATTCGTCCACCACTCCAACTCCAGAAACCAACAAGTCAGAGCAAACTGCTAAGCAGAATGCCACTAAGACTAAATCTAAAAACAAACAATCTTTGGCGAAAGATTCTGCCAAGGATACGCCAAAAGTTCTCTCCCCTCAGGAACAAGAAGATGTGTGGCAACGTATTGCTATGCAGCTTGAAATGGACATCCCAAACAACAAGAAAGTGGATTATTACCGTACGTGGTATTTGAAACACCCAAACCACCTGTACACGGTATCTAAACGTGCAGCGCCATTTCTTTACATGATCACGCAACGTATCGAAGAACGTGGGTTGCCAATGGAGCTTGCTCTTCTACCGGTTGTGGAAAGCTCATTTGACGCTTTCGCCTACTCGCACGGTAGCGCAGCAGGTTTGTGGCAGTTTGTGCCAGGCACCGGGAAAATGATGGGGCTTGAACAAAACTACTGGTATGACGGGCGTCGCGATGTCGCTGCCTCTACCGATGCTGCATTGGATTATCTTGTTCAATTAAATGAACGTTTTGACGGAAACTGGGAACACGCAATCGCAGCCTACAATAGTGGCGGCGGTCGTGTATCTAGCGCTATCCGTAAGAACAAAAAATTGGGTAAACCTGTCGACTTTTTCTCTTTAGATCTGCCAAAAGAGACCAGTAGCTACGTGCCAAAACTTCTCGCTCTTGCGGACGTGGTGGCAAACCAAGAAAAGTACGGTATCGACATTCCATCTATCCCAAACAAACCAGTGCTGACGTTAGTCGATCCGAAAGAACAACTGGATCTCGCTATCGCTGCTGATTACGCGGGCATCGGGGTAAAAGAGCTGCAAAGCTACAACCCTGCCTACAACCAATGGTCCACCGCACCAGAAGGTCCTCATCAGCTTCTTATTCCTGTGGAGAAGAAGGATGCGTTCTTAACTCAAGTTGAGAGCAATCGCGGTAAAGGCATGAAAGTCGCGCGTTACAAAGTCAAATCTGGCGACTCGTTGAGTATGTTGGCGAAGAAATACGGTACGACCTCAAAAGTGATTCGTCGTGCTAACGGCCTGTCGAACAACAACATTCGCATTGGTCAGTACTTACTTATTCCGACGTCAACCAAAGACGATTCAAAGTACGCACTTACAGCGCAAAACCGTTTGAACAAAACGCAATCGCAAGCTCGTGGCCAACTGAAACTGTCACACGTTGTGCAATCGGGTGAAAGTTTGTGGTCTATCGCTCGTGACAACAAGGTTTCACACAAATCGCTAGCAAAATGGAACGGCATGGGACCAAAAGATACCCTGCGCGTCGGTCAAAAGCTGGTGATTTGGAAAAAATCAGACCAAGGCGCCGTGATTCGTACCGTGTTCTACAACGTTCGCTCTGGCGACACCATCAGTGGCATCGCAAGCAAATTCAAGGTGAAGAGCAACGACATCGTAAAATGGAACTCGCTGCATAAGCAGAAGTACCTAAAACCGGGTCAAAAACTTAAGCTGTACGTAGATGTAACTAAGGTAAGTGTATGAACCCGTCAAGTAACCCACTCGTAATGTTGTTGGATATATTCCGTTCTCCAACCTCTTGTTTTCTTGCGCTTTATCAGCGTGGTGGTTGGGGATGGCAACCTTTCATCTTTTTGATGCTAAGCCCATTCCTATTTTGGGGCGCGTACTTTTCGAACGTTGATTTTACGTGGTTAAGTGACCAACTCACTGTACAGTTCCAACAAATCGACCCACAGCAGATTGAGCTATTGGAACCAAACACGTTGATGGCAAGTGCGATCATTAATGACGTGTTCAATCGCTTTGCGACGCTTTTGTTGCTTGCGTTTTGGTTCTTCCTTGCGACTAAAGCAAGTAAACAACAATACGGTTATTGGAAATGGTTTGCGGCATCGTGCGCCATTTTGTTTCCAGCGGTATTGGGCGACATTGCAAGCTACGCAAGCTTACTATTGAAACATGGTCAGGTAATGACCTATGCGGCGGATCTCAACAGTCTCAATGGCTTACTGAAGTTGCCACTCACCAACGAATGGTCTCACTTTGCTAGCTCACTGCCACTTCTGTTGCCTTGGTACATTGTTCTAGGTTACGGCGTGGTATTAACGTGGACTGAATTTGAACGCGGACAGGCTCTGGTGATTTCGAGCCTGCCTTGGATCGCGTTTTACGTGATTTGGGCGTTGTACATCGTTATCGCTTAAGCTGACTAACGCTAATCGTTAAGCGTAAACGACACCAGTAATGGATTATGATCGGAAGCGTCGCTCTGCGGCGCTTTCGCATTTTTCAGCGTTAATCCGCGGTAGAACACATGGTCTAGCGGCAAGCCCGTAATAAACTGCGTACGATGATCTGGCGAGAACTGTACTTCTCTCAAATTTGCTTCCCTCAGGGCCTGCTTCATGGCCGTAATCCGATATTCGCTCCAACTATTAAAATCACCAGCAAATACGATTGGCCCGCTGTGTTGTTTAAGTAGCGTCTCAAGCGCAGAAAGTTGCGAAGTATATTCTTCCGTTCCAACGGTAAAGTTGATCGCATGCACATTGATAACGGCCAAGCTCTCACCATTACTTAAACGATACTGGCTGTACAACGCCGATTTTGGCAAACGCAACCACGGTTCTTTTGACGTGTACGCGCATGCTTTAATTGGCTGCTTTTGAGCAATACTAATCACGCCAGCTCCGCTGCCTAACGCTTTAAACGCGCTGACTTGGTTGCTGATCCAGCTGCCATCTACCAACCATTGTTTAAAACTGTCTGTCATGCTGGCTTCTTGCAGCAATAACAATTGCTTATCTGCCGAGAACAACTCCAGCTCAGATTGCCAGTTAGCGCGATTTTGCTTGTAGATGTTCCAAACTAAAAGGTTGAGTTCACCGTTATCGTCCAGAGCTTTTGCTCCGCTAAACTCTATACATCGAATGTCTTCGGTAATTTCAGATCCAGTTTGTGTGATGATCTGTGGATGTTCCGGCACGGTAAAGATGACTTGAAAACTCACTACCGCAGCCATGATTAGAAAGGCTAAAGAGAGAACAAAACGCTTAAACATGAGAGCGTACCTGAATGCATGAAATAAAAAAGGAGCCTTATTGGGCTCCCTTTTAGCTTAATCAAAAATGCAATTGTAGTGAAATCTTAAATCGCGTCTTCGTCTTCTTCACCAGTACGGATACGAACCACACGCTCAACATCCGTTACGAAAATTTTACCATCGCCAATCTTACCTGTTTGCGCGGTTTCGATGATGGTTTCTACGCATTTGTCTGCTACATCTTCAGTAACAACAATTTCCAGTTTCACTTTCGGTAGGAAGTCCACCATGTATTCCGCACCGCGGTATAGCTCAGTGTGGCCTTTCTGACGACCAAAACCTTTCACTTCAGAAACGGTCATCCCTGTGATGCCTACTTCAGCAAGTGCTTCTCGAACATCATCCAATTTAAATGGCTTGATAATCGCTTCAATCTTTTTCATGTTCATCCCTTAAGCTTCAATCGTTTGCGCATATTATCGTTTAGCGTCTCATAACATTCAATGTTTGTCTCTGCTTCATCGGCTAAAATCCTGAGCTCAATAAGGTTTATTAAGTCGAGACAAAACAAAACCAGAGCAATGCTCTGGTTTTGTAGAAATAAGATAACGACGTGTTAATGCGCTTTTTACTTACTTCAAACTTGAGTAGTAAGCGGCAAGGTTTGCAATATCGTCATCAGAAAGCAGCGACGCTTGAGCCTGCATTACCGCAGCAAGACCACCGTTACGTTCTTTGTTTTTGTAAGCCTTGATTGAGCTCACGATGTACTGCTCGTTTTGCCCTTTCAAATTTGGGTAGCCTGGAATCGTCGCGTTACCGTCTGCGCCATGACATGCCGCACATACTGCAGCTTTAGCTTGTCCCGCAGCGGCATCACCCGCCAGAGCTTGGCCACTCAACATGGTTAGTGCAGCCACTGCACCGATCATTACTCTCTTCATTGCTTCACCTAATCGTTTTTTATTTGAGATAGTTATGGTCGATATTGTGACATGAATTACAAAGGCTTGCGCCAAATGAGTTCACAGTCTTGGCCACTAAATGTTTGATCCACAAACAAGTCTGCGACTGCAACAACTTGGTCTTTGTACATCAAAATCGGGATCTGACGACGTAACCAGCTTGGCACATTGTATTCTTGGAATAACTTTTTCAGTTTACGACTGCGACTACGTGTTGTGGGGTGTGCCGACAAACCTTCGGGATTGAAAGTAACCCTCAATAACTCGGGGTGTGATGGCAGCGAAATATTTGGCTGATGAGAACCCGAACTAAGCGTTAACGTCCCCAAACTCTCTGGTAAAATCAGTGGCTCATCGATTTGGATATGGCCTTGCCAACTCGTCACATCGGCATGAGGCGTAACCCAGTACAATTTGTTTTGGAATCGTCGGATCTCTCCTTGTTTGAGTTTAAGCTTTGGATTGGCATCTTGTTGTGCCAATGCCACTTCTTGCCAAATCAAGCGCAATTGAGTTTGACTCGGCATATTGGCATTCAATTTACTCAACCACATACGAATCAAACGCGCTTGAGCTAATTCACTATGGATAGCTAACTCATCAATACTTAAGCTCAAATCCGCCTGTAGAGCACGCGCAAACACCGAACCTAGGAGCTCATCCAATAACGCTTCTTGCTGAGCACATAAGCTTGCGCTTCGTTGCACCGCTTGATGAATACTCGGCCAACGCTCAGACAACTCAGGGACGATACGATGACGTAAAAAATTTCGATCGTAGCGCGTGTCTTGGTTACTTTCGTCTTCTACCCATTCCAAACCAATGTTCTTCGCCGTCGCTCCTATCTGCTCGCGCTTGATGTTAAGTAGCGGGCGAACTAATGTGCCACCAGCAAACGGCATACTTTCTGCCATCGAAGATAAGCCCTTAGGTCCACTTCCACGTTTCAACGCGAGTAAAAATGTTTCGACTTGGTCGTCGGCATGCTGACCTGTTAGCAATAAGTCGCCACGATTGATATGACGAGCCAGAGCTTCATAGCGCGCTTCACGTGCCAGCGATTCAATGCTCTCCCCACTATTGGTATCTAGGTTCACACGCTCTACCGAGCACGAAATACCTGCTTGTTTCGCCCATACTTGACACTTATCGGCCCAAATGTCCGCATTTTCACTCAAACCATGATGAACATAAACCGCGTGGCAAGAGAGGGAGTTTTCTTCTCGATAACGGCGAAGTAATTCAAGTAACAAGCGCGAGTCCACACCACCACTAAACGCGACAACGACCTTCGTTTGAGGTTGATAATAGGTGTTCAATACATGAGAAAACTGCTGGTAAAGCGATTCCATAAGCGATCCGATAGGTACAAAAAAGGGTTAGACATATGTCCAACCCTTTCTATTTTATCCGTTATCTCGCGAGATATCAGCAGTAACCGTAGTTCATTAGACGTTGGTAACGGCGTTCACGTAGCGATTCTTCATCTAGCTGCTCAAGATCTTCTAGCTGACGAAGTAGCGTCGCTTTCATGTTTTCAGCCATTTTAACGTGATCGCGGTGCGCGCCACCTAGTGGCTCTTCGATGATCTCATCAATTAGCTCAAGTTCTTTAAGGCGAGGAGCAGTTAGACCCATTGCTTCTGCTGCTTGAGGCGCTTTGTCAGAATCACGCCATAGGATTGAAGCACAACCTTCTGGAGAAATTACTGAGTACGTAGAGTACTGAAGCATGTTCACGTAGTCGCCTACACCAATAGCTAGTGCACCGCCTGAACCACCTTCACCTACAACGTTACAGATTACTGGAACTTTAAGGCCAGACATCACTTTTAGGTTTTTCGCGATAGCTTCAGATTGACCACGCTCTTCTGCACCAACACCTGGGTATGCGCCAGCTGTGTCGATGAATGTGATGATTGGCATGTTGAAACGCTCGGCCATTTCCATCAAACGTAGTGCTTTGCGGTAACCTTCTGGCTTTGGCATGCCAAAGTTACGTCTTACTTTTTCTTTTGTCTCACGGCCTTTTTGGTGACCAATGATCATCACAGGACGACCTTCAAGACGTGCAATACCACCGACAATCGCTTTGTCGTCTGCGAATGCGCGGTCACCCGCGAGTTCGTCAAACTCTTCAAATACGTGTTGAACGTAATCAAGCGTGTACGGACGTAGTGGGTGACGAGCCAGTTGAGCTGTTTCCCATGCACCTAGGTCGCTGAAGATCTTCTTCTTAAGTTCTAGGCTCTTCTTCTCAAGCTGTTCGATTTCTTTATCCAGGTCAATTGCAGAATCACCACCATGACGTGATACGTCACGTAGTGCTTCGATTTTCGCTTCTAGTTCTGCAATTGGCTTTTCAAATTCAAGAAAGTTTAGGCTCATCTATGAATCCTTGTTGACTCAGCGTCTGACATATTGCGCTGAATTTTTTAGTTAAATTCGAGTTCTACCTGGCTTTTGCCAAGCAACTGTTTTAAATCGTCTATTAATGTATCACTTGGCGTTACTCGCCATTCGGTGCCCAATGTTAACCGCGCTCTGGCGTCGGCACGCTGGTAGTATACATTGACGGGTACGGTTCCGGCTTTGTGCGGTTCTAAAATACGACTAAACTGCTCAAAGAATTGATCATTGATCTGGTTAGCATCAATTGATACCGACAGACCACGTGCGTATTTTTCGCGCGCGCTGCCGAGATCCATAACTTCACGCGCCGACATTTTAAGGCCACCGTTGAAGTCATCAAAGCTGACCTGTCCCGAAACCACCAAAATTCTGTCTTTTTCGAGAAGTTCAGCATACCGATCAAGTGCATCGGAGAACAGCATTACTTCCATTCGACCACTTCGGTCGTCCAACGTCATGATACCAATGCGAGTACCTCGCTTGGTTGTCATCACTCGCGCAGCAATAACTAAACCTGCTACCGTTACCGATTGATCGCGACGTGTTGGGGTCGCGTCTTTTAGTCGACAACTGGTGTATTTGTTTAGTTCCTTTAAATACGCGTTAATGGGGTGCCCGGTCAAATATAAACCGAGTGTTTCGCGCTCCCCTTCTAGCCAAACCTTTTCTGGCCATGGTGGCACTTGCGTGTATTTATTCTCAACTTCTTCTGGTGCATCGGTCAACACACCAAACATATCGCCTTGGCCAAAGGCCTCTGCTTGGTGATGTTGGCTGGCCGCTTTAACGGCATCGTTCAGTGACGCCATCATCGCCGCTCGATGAGGACCAAGTCGGTCAAGTGCACCTGCATAAATCAGCTTTTCGATGACGCGCTTGTTAACACGTTTGAGATCGATACGAGCACAGAAATCAAATAGATCTTTAAAGTGACCACCTTTGTTTCGCGCTTCTAGTATCGCATCGATAGGGCCTTCACCCACACCTTTGATTGCGCCGATACCGTAAACAATCGCACCGTTTTCATCAACGTTGAAACGGTATAAACCGGAGTTGATGTCTGGCGGCAACACGGTGAGTTTCATGCGGAAACATTCGTCCACCAGACCAACTACTTTTTCGGTGTTATCCATATCGGCAGTCATTACCGCCGCCATGAATTCAGCTGGATAGTGCGTTTTAAGCCACAACGTTTGGTAAGACACCAGTGCGTAAGCCGCTGAGTGCGATTTGTTAAAACCGTAACCTGCGAACTTTTCTACCAAGTCGAAGATTTTCATCGCCAACTCGCCATCAACACCGTTCTTCACTGCCCCTTCTTCGAAGGTTGCACGCTGCTTGGCCATTTCTTCCGGCTTTTTCTTACCCATCGCACGACGCAGCATGTCCGCACCACCAAGGGTGTAGCCAGACAAAACCTGCGCAATCTGCATTACCTGTTCTTGATACAGAATGATGCCGTACGTCGGATCGAGGATTTCTTTCAGTGACTCGTGTTGCCACTTTTCATCGGGGTAAGAGATCGCTTCTCGGCCATGTTTACGGTCGATAAAGTTATCTACCATGCCCGATTGCAACGGACCCGGACGGAACAAGGCCACCAATGCGATGATGTCTTCAAAACAGTCAGGCTGAAGTCGTTTGATCAGCTCTTTCATACCACGCGATTCAAGCTGGAATACCGCAGTGGTCTCTGAGTTTTGGAGTAAACGAAACGAAGCCGGATCTTCCAAAGGTATCGACTCGATACGAACAGGAGGTTTACCTTCCTTCTCCAAGCGCGGGTTAATCAACCCTAATGCCCAGTCGATAATGGTTAGAGTACGTAGGCCCAAGAAGTCAAACTTAACCAGACCAGCAGTTTCTACGTCGTTCTTATCAAACTGAGTTACGGGGAAATGCCCTTCCGCATCCGCATAAATTGGCGCAAAGTCTGTAATCGTGGTTGGTGAAATTACAACACCACCCGCGTGCTTACCAGCGTTACGTGTACAACCTTCTAATAGGCGACACATATCGATGAGTTCTTTAACTTCCTCATCGGCCTCATAAAGCTCAGGCAGAGCAGGCTCGGCTTTAAACGCTTTTTCTAGCGTCATACCCGGATCTGGCGGAACCAGTTTCGAAATACGGTCAACGAAACCAAATGGGTGACCAAGAACACGACCAACGTCACGGATTACCGCTTTCGCCGCCATCGTACCGAATGTGATGATCTGAGATACGGCATCGCGACCGTACATTTCGGCAACGTGATCAATTACTTGGTCACGCTTATCCATACAAAAGTCGACGTCGAAATCGGGCATGGATACACGTTCTGGGTTCAAGAAACGTTCGAAGAGCAAGTCATATTCAAGCGGATCAAGATCGGTGATTTTCAGCGCGTAGGCCACCAAAGAACCGGCACCCGAACCACGACCAGGACCGACTGGAATCGCGTTGTCTTTCGACCACTGGATGAACTCCATTACGATCAAGAAGTAGCCTGGGAACCCCATTTGGTTGATTACGTCGAGTTCGATTTGTAAACGCTCGTCGTATTCTGGACGGCGCTTTTTGCGCTCTTCTTCATCAGGAAATAGGAACTCTAGACGCTCTTCCAAACCTTCTCGTGACTTCATAACCAAGAATTCAGTTTCTTCCATCCCTTCTGTTGGGAAGGCTGGCAAGAAGTATTCACCCAAACGAACGGTCACGTTACAACGCTTGGCAATCTCGACACTGTTTTCTAGCGCTTCTGGAATATCAGCAAACAGCTCACACATTTCCTCTTCAGTGCGAAGGTACTGCTGCGGGCTGTAATTTTTTGGTCGGCGTGGATCTTCTAGTGTGTAACCATCATGAATCGCAACACGAATCTCATGCGCATCGAAAAGGTCTGCACTTAGGAAAACCACTTCGTTTGTCGCGACCACGGGCAAGTCATGTTGCTCAGCGAGATCGATGGCAAAGTGCAAGTACGTCTCTTCATCCGGACGGCCTGTACGAATCAATTCTAGATAGAAACGGTCCGGGAAATGCTGTTTGTAAAACTCTACACAGCTTTCAACCAGTTTACGGTTACCTTTAAGCAGCGCTTTGCCTATATCGCCATTTTTAGCACCAGAGAGAACGATTAAGCCTTCTGACATCTCGGCCAGCCACGCCCTATCAATCACAGGTTGGTGCTGAACGTGGCCACGTAAATATGCTTTGGAAATCAGTAACGTGAGGTTCTTGTAACCTGCATTGTCGGCAGCAAGTACTGTCAGCTGGGTCAGTTCTTCACCAAATTCATCAGATTGCATTTTGAAATCTGCACCGATGATCGGTTTAACGCCGGAGCCATGCGCTGTGCCATAAAACTTCACCAAACCACATAAGTTGGTGAAGTCAGTCAAAGCCATGGCAGGCATACCAAGCTCGGCGACTTTCTTGACTATCGGTGGAACTTTATTGATACCATCCACCATCGAGAAATCACTGTGAATACGAAGGTGGACGAACTTGGGATCTGACATTAACAGGTACCGTGTAACTCTATTTTGTTTGGGATTCTAACCTAAAGGGGGCTGGGTTTATAACACCAATCCGCCCAATTTATTAATCTAAGCCTAAAGCTTTCTTTACTGGTTTGAAGCTCTTACGGTGCTCGCTTATCACACCATGTTGCTCAATTGCTTCAAAGTGCGCTTTGGTTGGATAACCTTTGTGCTTCGCAAAGCCGAATTGCGGATATTGTTTATCCAGCTCTTCCATCTCTTGGTCGCGCACAACTTTAGCAATGATGGAAGCGGCACTGATTTCAGCCACTCTTAAATCGCCTTTCACCACAGCTTGAGAATCCATTGGTAGCTCAGGGCAACGATTACCATCGATCAGCGCTAAATCTGGCTGTACCTTCAATCCCGCAATCGCACGTTGCATGGCAACCATGGTAGCTTGCAGAATATTCAGTTCATCAATCTCTTCGGGAGAGCAACGGCCTACCGCCCACGCTAGCGCTTTTTCTTTGATTTCAGGAAGCAGTGCCAGACGCTTTTTCTCGCTCAGCTTCTTAGAGTCATTCAAGCCTTCGATTGGGTTATTGGGATCGAGGATAACTGCAGCGGTGACGACATCTCCAACCAAAGGGCCGCGTCCAACTTCATCGACTCCGGCGATCAATTGGTAACCTTGAGGGTATTCAAACGGAGGGAGCTCTACTTTTGCTTTTGTCGTTTTTGCTTTCGCGACCATGGTACTTCTCTATTTTTCAATCAATTTCAATACTGCATTCGCAGCTTGTTGATCCGCGTCTTTACGAATCCAATGATGCATTTCGGTGAACTTATCAAGCATTGGCTTATTATCACTCTCTAGCAAACGAGAAACTTCATTGAACAAGTTGTCTGGTGTGCAATCGTCTTGAAGATACTCTTTAACCAGTTCGTCATCTGCGAGAATATTGGGTAGTGACACGTACTTAGTTTTCAATAGGCGCTTGGCCAGAAAGGCGGTAAAGGCATTGACGCGATAGCCAACAACCATAGGACGTTTAAGCAACATGCACTCTAACGCTACCGTTCCAGATGCTAGCATTACCGCATCAGAGGCTGTAATAACATTGCGAGCCGTATCATCCACCAATTTGAAGTCAAGCTCGGGCGCATGCTCTTTCCACGCTTGCTCAAATTGCTCTCGACGTTTTTGATTAACTAGCGCAACTACAAAGCCCAAACCTGGGTATTTTTGGTGCAGAAGCTTGCACGTCTCAATGAATGGTTGAGAGAGCATCTTGAGCTCACTACCACGGCTACCCGGTAAAACTGCTAACCATTTTTTGTCTTGTTCAAGTCCTAGCAGATCTCGCGCAGGCGCTTGCTCAGATTGCAAAGGAATAGCATCCGCTAAGGTGTGGCCGATAAACTCACAAGGCACGTTAAATTTATCGTAAAACGCCTTTTCAAACGGTAGAAAAGCCAGGACCAGGTTGGTCGCAGCCTCGATTTTGAAGATACGCTTTTGACGCCACGCCCATACTGAAGGGCTCACGTAGTGCACGGTTTTAATGCCTGCTTGCTTTAAATCTAACTCTAGACGCAAGTTAAAATCTGGCGCATCAATACCGACAAAAACATCTGGCGGGTTCTGAGTGAAGTACTTAACAAGCTCAGCTTTTACTTTTAACAAACGAGGTAATCGTCCAAGCACTTCAACTAAACCCATTACAGCTAACTCTTCCATATCAAAAAGAGATTCACAGCCTTGCGCGATCATCTTTGGCCCACCGATGCCAACGAACTCTGCATTCGGGTATCGTTCTTTCACTGCCTTGATAAAGCCTTCCCCTAGCGTGTCACCAGATAACTCGCCAGCAATGATGCCAATACGTAATGGTTTTTCCATATCGATTTCGCCCTATGTACTATGGATAAGGGATTCCTTATCCATAAAACACAAAAAGACCGCAGCCCTAATTGGGCGCGATCTTTTCCACTTATTGATTCATTCGTGAATTAACGAATGATACCACGTTCCGTTGTTTCTAGAATGTCAGAAAAACGCTTCACTGCAGGCCATTCTTGTGCCATTTCTGCAAGAATCGGTTTCACTTCTTCTAGCGTTTTACCAGAGCGGTAAATTTCTTTGTACGCTTTTTGTAGTGCTCGAATTTCTGGTTTCTCAAAACCATTGCGCTTCAAGCCAACTAGGTTCAAACCAAACGGCGTAGCATGGTTACCTTGAGCAAGTACGTAAGCAGGTACGTCCTGAACAACCGCAGAACAACCACCAACGTATGCATAAGCGCCTACCGTACAGAATGGGTGAATAGCAGAAAGTGCCATTACACCAGCGTGATCTTCTACTGTTACATGGCCACCTAGAATCGCATTGTTACCAATGTGAGTATGGTTGCCTACTACGACGTCATGCGCGATGTGCGCATTCACGCACAGTAGGTTGTCGTCGCCAATCACTGTTGTCGCTTTGTCTTGCACAGTACCACGATGAACCTGAACCGCTTCGCGAATCACATTACGGTCACCGATAACCACGGTTGTATCTTCGCCACCATACTTCTTGTCTTGGTTTTCTTCACCAATCACTGCATGTGGGAAAATACGGTTATCTTTACCAATTTTGGTATGGCCTTTGATTACTACGTGAGACATGACTTCAGTACCTTCACCAATCTCCACCGTTGAGGTGATGTAGGTAAAAGGACCAACCGTCACGTTAGCGCCAATTTTTGCGCCTTCTTCTACCACCGCAGCTGGGTGGATTTTAGCGGTTTCATGAATCATATTAAAACTCTCGACGAGCACACTTCAGCTCTGCTGAACACACTACTTCGCCGTCAACTTTTGCTACACCGCTAAATGCAGCAATGCCACGACGCTCTTTTAGAAATTCAACTTCAATAACCATTTGGTCACCAGGAACCACAGGTTTACGGAATTTCGCGCCGTCTACACTCGCAAAGTAGTACAACTCGTTTTCTGTCGGTGCACCAAATGATTTAAATGCTAGTAGGCCAGTAGCCTGAGCCATAGCTTCCAGAATCAACACACCTGGGAATACTGGTAGTTGAGGAAAGTGACCTGTGAACTGAGGTTCGTTAACCGACACATTTTTAATTGCGTGAAGGTACTTCGCTTCTTGGAAGTCAATCACTCGGTCGATCAATAAGAATGGGTAGCGATGAGGTAGTAGCTCTTGAATTTCAGAGATGTTCATCGTTTTCTTTTCAGTAGTCAAAGTCGTCTTCCTATATCAATTCTCTTAACCAAGATGGCAAGGCAGCGGCAAAGGCCGCAAACTGGGAAATGCCTGCAAAGTGTATACCAGCTTGATAATAAATCTACTAATAGCGCGTCATTATAGAAGAAAAAGACCCGCATTTCGCGAGTCTTTGTTCAGAATATGGAACTAAGATTCTTCTTTCTGCTCCAGCTGTTTTTCAACAGCTTTCAAGCGTTTGTTCATCTCGTCAATACGGTGAACACGAGTTGCCGTCTTGCGCCATTCTCTGTTCGTCTGTAATGGGATACCTGATGAATAAAGACCCTTTTCTTCGATACTGCGCATTACCATGCCCATACCGGTGATGGCAACACCATCTGCGATAGTGATGTGGCCATTTAGAACCGACGCGCCGCCGATCTGACAGTACTTACCAATTTTAGTACTGCCGGCGACAATAGTACCACCTGGCATCACGGTACCATATCCGATCTGCACGTTATGTGCGATTTGAAGTTGGTTATCAAGAATCACATTATCTTCAATAATGGTATCTTCAAGTGCACCACGGTCAATCGTAGTACATGCACCAATCTCGACGCGGTTACCAATGCGCACAGAACCAAGCTGAGGGATTTTAATCCACTCGCCTTTATCGTTCGCATAACCAAAACCGTCAGAGCCAATGACTGTGCCAGATTGAACCAGACAGTCATCGCCTAATGATACTTCATGATAAATTGTCACATTAGCCCAAAGCTTGGTGTTGTTCCCCAGCTTCGCGTTTTTACCGATAAAGCAACCTGCGCCGATAACAACGTTATCACCCAGTTCAACCCCCGTTTCAATAACCGCGTTTGCGCCAACTGCAACGTTTTCACCCATCTTCACATCGGATGCAATCACTGCACTCGGTGCAATGTCTTCAGCAGGTTTTGGTGTGGTATCCATAGCCTGAACAACACGAGCGAATGCAACATAAGGGTCAGCAACGACGAGTGCATTACCAGCACACTGGTCCTTATGCTCTGCCTTCACCATCACCACTGTTGCTTTACATTCAGATAGATGCTTTGCGTATTTTGGGTTAGACAAGAAAGTCACGTCACCTTCTTGCGCTTTATCCATTGGAGCTACACGGCCAACGACGAGTGACTCGTCACCAAATAGCTCACCCCCGGTAATTGTCGCCAACTCGGCTAATGTCAATTTTTTCATAACTTCTTATTTTAGAGCTTTAATTACGTCTTCTGAGATATTGTATTCTGGTTTGCCGTATTGCAGTGCAGAAATATCAATAACTAGGTCGTAACCTTTTTTGTCTGCTACTTTCTTCACAGCATCTTGGATTGTTTTGAATAGCTTCGCTTTCTCTTCTGCTTCACGACGAGCGCTTGCTTTCTCTAGAGCTTGAGCTTTTACTTTGTATTCGCTGTCTAGCTTAGCGATGTCGATACGCAATTTCTCAATTTCTTCCTGACCTAGAAGCTCACCATCACGTTGTAGTTTTTCAATCTTGGTTTTAGCTTGCGCTTGAATTGATTTCAGCTCATCAGCTTTGCTCTTAAAGTCTTTCTGCATTTTTTGTAGAACGACTTCACGTTGAGGAAGAGCTTGGAAAACTTGAGCAGTGTTTACGTAAGCGATTTTCTGTGCAGCTTCGGCTGCGTTTGCAAACATTGAAGAGCTCAGTACAAGAAGGCCAATCCCAGCCGCTTTGATCATTTTATTCAAAATATTTTCCTCTTTAGAAAGTTCTACCGATAGTGAATGTGAAGAACTCTTCATCATCGCCATCAAATTTCTTAATTGGTTTCGCTAGTGAGAAGACTAGAGGCCCCATTGGAGACATCCACTGCAACGCCGCACCATAAGATGAACGGTAGTTGGTTGGATCTGAGTAATCGTAGTAGTAACGGTCACCATATTCTGCACCAGAGTCGCGATAGTCAAACTCGGTATCCCAAATACTTGCCATATCGAAGAAAATACTGGTTCGAATTTGGTTGCGAACTTCGTCCGACGCAAATGGTGTAGGAACAATAAGCTCGATACTTGCTAGCGCTACTGCGTTACCACCAACAGAATCGTCTGTAGCAGTATCAGCACCATTGTTCGAGCCAGAGTAATCACGATAAACCGCTTTCGGACCTACGCTGTTAGAGCCGAAGCCACGTAGTGTCGTAAAGCCACCTGCGTAATAGTTTTCGTAGAATGGGAACAAGTTATCGTTGCCATCCGTCTGACCGTAACCGTTACCATAACCTAAGCGACCACGGAACAAGAGCGTGAACTCATGCTTCTTAGTCAAAGGCACGTACTGACGCACATCGTACTGCATTTTGAAGTATTGAACGTCAGAGCCAGGTACGGTCATCTTGTAGAATGCACGTTGGTGGTTACCCGCTGTCGGGAAATAACCGCGGTTCAGGTTGTTACGAGTCCAAGAGATATTGAAATCAAAGTCGTTGGTGTTTAACGCACCGCTTGAGTCGATATTGTCTGCTTGAGCTTGCAAGAATTGCTCTACCTGCAAGTAAGGTGACAAGTTACCGATCTTGTTGTGGGTATAACCAACGCCGAATTCAAAACGGTTCAGTTCATCAAATGGGAAACCCCATGTCAAACTTGCACCATAACTTTGGTTGGTATAGTCAACGATACCCGCTTCCGATGCTTCAAATTCATCGTAGAAAATCTTACCGCCCAAGCTTACACCATCAAGGTTCCAGTATGGGTCGCGGTAGTCTAAGCTCACGTTCTTTTGATAGTCGTTCATCATCGCGTTGATACCAACACGGTTACCACTACCTAAGAAGTTGTCTTGTTGCAGACCAACTTGGAAGCTGACGCCCGATTCTGTACCGTAGCCAACACCAAAGTTTACGCTGCCTGAGTTCGCTTCTTTAACCGAGTAAACCAGATCAACTTGATCATCACTACCTGGTACGCGAACCGTTTGTACTTCTACGTTTTCAAAATAGCCAAGACGGTTAAGACGTGTCTTACCAGTTTCAATCGACTTGGAGTTTAGCCAGCTGCCTTCCATTTGGCGCATTTCACGACGCAACACTTCATCTTTCGTTGAGTTATTACCAGTAAAACGAATGTCGCGAACGTAAATTCGATTACCTGGATCAACATTCACAACCAAGGAGACTTGTTTGTTTTCATCGTCAAATTCAGGGATGGTGTTTACTTGAGGGTAAGCGTAGCCAGATTCACCAAGCACACGCTTGATGCCTTCTTCCATCGAAGTCACAAGAGAACCGTTGTACGTTTCATTGTCTTCGAATGGAACGAGTCGTTCGAAGGTCGCTTCTTCACCAATCAGGTCACCGCGGAATTTTACATCTTTAACGGTGTACACTTCGCCCTCTTCCAAGCCAAGAGTAATGTATACCCCTTTCTTGTCAGGAGAGATCGCAACTTGTGTAGAATCAACGTTAAATTTCAGGTAGCCGCGGTCAAGATAGAATGACTTCAGCGCTTCGATATCACCAGCAAGCACTTGCTTTTGGTATTTTTCGTCCGCGAGGAAATTCCACCAAGGCACATCAACGTTCAAGTTGAAACGAGAAAGAAGTTCTTCATCCGAAAAGACTTCATTACCGATAAAGTTGATTTGCTGAATTTTTGCCGACACGCCTTCCGTGAAGACAAATTTCAAGTCAGAACGGTTACGTGGCAATGGAGTCACAACCGCTTTCACTGTTGCGTTGTACTTACCAACACTGTAGTAAAAATCTTCCAAGCCTTTTTCGATGTTACTTAGCGTAGTACGGTCAAGCGCTTCACCTTCACGAACGCCAGATGCATTCAGGTTTTCTTGTAGCTGCTCGTCCTTGATCGCTTTGTTGCCTGAGAATGAGATGCTTGCGATAGTTGGACGCTCTTTCACTTGAACCATCAACACGCCACCATCACGCAGCACTTTTACATCTTCGAAGTTACCAGATGCGTACAGTGCGCGGATAATCTCTGCAACATCGCCTTGGTCAATGGTATCACCGACACGTACAGGCATTTTTAGCAACGCCGCACCAAGTGCTACACGCTGCAATCCATCGATTTCAATATCTTGAACTACGAAGTTCTCTGCTCCGTTTGCAGATACACTGGTCGCCAGTAAACTTGCAAACAGAATTCGCTTAATCGCCATACTTGTTTTAATTATTCCTTGCTACTGCTTTTGTCTCTGAACTATCACAGACGAGTAAAATCATTAAATAGCGCTAACGCCATGAGCGAGAAGATGATTGCACCACCAATTCTAAAGCCCATTTCCTGTACTTTTTCTGGGACTGGGCGTCGGATAACGGCTTCAATTGCGAAGAACAATAAATGACCACCATCCAACATAGGTAACGGAACGAGGTTAATAATACCTAGGTTAACACTAATTAGAGCGAGAAAACCTAAAAAGTAAACTAGACCGTAGTCCGCCGTCGCACCCGCACCTTTTGCAATCGAAATTGGGCCGCTCAGATTGTTAAGACCGACATCACCAACAATCAGTTTTTTCAACATGCTGACGGTCAAACCAATCACTTGGCCTGTCTTATCAACCGCTTTACCAATTGATTCGAATACACCAAACTGCAGCTCGAAGCGATAACTTTCTGGCCATTCTGCGACTTCAGGTGCGATACCTGCGAAGCCAACCACTTGTTTGTTAGCCAGCTCACGACTGTCTGGTGTTAATGTTAGTGATTGCTCAATGCCTCGGCGTAATACCGTCAACTCGATTGGAGTATTTGGATTTGAGCGTACAGCATCTACGACTTGTTTCCAGTCATTGATAGGCTCACCACCAATCGCGATGATTTCATCTTCTGGAAGCACACCTGCTTTCGCGGCTGCACCATCTTCAGAAACTTGCTTAATAACACGATAGATTTCTGGTGTATAAGGAGCAAAGCCAAGTGAATGCATCGCAGATTCGGTTTCTGGATCAAATTTCCAGTCACGAAGGTCCAGCGTTTTCGTCACTTCAGCGCCAACTTCTGAGTCTGACGTCAGTGTTAGCGTCATAGCGTCATCACCAATATGAGAAATTAATCCCATATTAACTGATTCCCAATCCGGAGTTTTGATGCCTGATACTGCTTTTAGTTCCATTCCAGATTCAATTCCTGCCTCAGCAACAATCGAATTGGGCGTAACTTCACCAATTACGGGTTTTACCGCTGGTACACCAATCAGGAAAACCAACCAATAAGCAAAAATAGCAAATAAGAAATTAAAGATAGGGCCAGCTGCAACAATAGACGTTCGTTTCCAAAGCGGCTTTTGATCAAAGGCTAAATGTTTTTCACTTTCTGGCACATCGTCAACACGGCTATCTACCATTTTGACGTATCCACCAAGAGGAATCATTGAGATAGTGTATTCGGTTCCGTCTTGACCAACTTTTCGCCAAATAGACTTACCAAAACCGATGGAAAATCTTTCAACCTTCACGCCACAACGACGAGCAACCCAAAAGTGCCCAAACTCGTGCACGGCAACGAGAATGCCCAGTGCAACGATAAAAGAAACAAGATTCCACAAAATACCAGTCATTAGCTACGCTCGCGTATAATTTCTAGGGCGATAGTTCGAGACATTCTATCTAGCTCTAGCAAGCTTTCCAAGCTATTCGCATTCTCAGGTTTGCAGCTTGCGGTGATTTTATGCAAAACCAATTCATTGATGCGAGCTATGTCTGTAAAACCAAGGCGATTATTTAGAAACGCATCAACAGCAACTTCATTGGCTGCATTTAGAGCAGTAGTCGCATGTTGCCCTTCGTAACACGCGTCAATCGCAAGCTTCAAACAAGGATAACGAGCAAAGTCTGGTTGCAAGAATGTCAATTCACCTACTTGAGTAAAGTCTAGCGGTTTTACACCGGCATCAACACGAGAAGGATAAGACATTGTCAGCGCAATTGGTGTTGCCATATCTGGCTCCCCCATTTGCGCCAGTACCGAACCATCACGATACTGAACCATTGAATGGATTACGGATTGCGGGTGAATAATCACTTTTAACTGGTCACGAGCCGCATTGAATAGCCATTTTGCTTCAATGTACTCAAGACCTTTATTCATCATAGTCGCAGAATCGACCGAAATCTTTGGCCCCATAGACCAGTTAGGGTGCGCGATTGCCTGTGCTGGCGTTACGCTGTCGAGATCGGCAATGTCAGCGTAACGGAATGGACCGCCAGATCCGGTTAACAGAATACTAGAAATGCCATGCTCATCTAAGTTACAGCGGCCAAGATTGGTTTGAACTTGCTGTGGTAGGCACTGGAAAATAGCATTATGTTCACTGTCTACTGGCAGCAACTCTGCCCCGTATTGTTCAACGGCATCAATAAACAACTGCCCAGACATGACAAGCGCTTCTTTATTCGCCAGCAATACGCGCTTGCCCGCTTTAACGGCCGCCATGGTTGGCAACAAACCCGCTGCACCAACGATGGCTGCCATTACGCTATCTACTTCTTCTAATGAAGCCACATGACAAAGTGCATCAACACCACCTAACACTTCTGTATTTGGTGAAATGGTGTGGATTTCTGATTGCAGAGCAACAGCCGCAGCCTTATCCGCCATTACCGCGAATTTAGGCTGCCATTGGCGACAAAGTGCCACCATCTTTTCAACGTTAGTGCCAGCAGCCAGTGCGACCACAGAAAACAGCTCTGGGTTTTGTTCAACCACTTTTAAGGTGCTTGCACCTATTGAGCCTGTTGCACCAAGAATCGTTAACTTTTGCATGATGTAAGACCGTTAGAAAAATTCAGGAGCGATGAAGCCGCTCCCGATAAATTAGAATACGTAGTATAGAAGAGCAAAGACTGGAAATGCAGCAGTCAGGCTATCAATGCGATCTAATACGCCACCGTGGCCTGGAATGATGTTACTGCTGTCTTTGATGCCAGAAACACGCTTAAACATGCTTTCGACTAAATCACCTAATACAGAAATCACGACCGTGATCAACGTAATGATGATCATATGAATTGGGCTCGTGAACTGGATATTGAACCAATCGGCGAACAACCAGCCAACAATCAGTGCCGCGATGATACCGCCAATAAGACCTTCAATCGTTTTGTTGGGGCTAACATGTGGTGCCATCTTGCGCTTGCCTAAACTTTTACCAGCGAAGTAAGCACCGCTGTCTGCAGCCCATACCAAGAAGCAAACGTACATTACGAGCTTTGCACCGTGGTATGGATCTACCGAAATGTCTGAGGCTCTTAGAATGATTACACTCCAAAGAAAAGGGAGTAATGTCAGAAAACCAAAAACATGTCGTAAAACAAGATTGCCTTGCCAAGATTTTGTGGTTTTCGGGTAAGTAATTGCCATCAAGCTCGCAATAATCCACCACACAAAACCAAGCCCTAACACAACATAATGAGGTGTACTTAAATGGTTTAAGCTATGTGCGTCAGGTGAGATAAAGAGAAAACTAAGTCCGGTAACAACGGCTGCCGGAATTAGTGCAGCAATGCGAGAATTGCTTTCTGTAAATTGTGTCCACTCCCAAAAACCTAACAGTGTTATCGCCGTCAACGCGATAATAAAGCCCATTAGGGGTAACTTAAAAATACCTAAAATAACCAGGGGAGCTAAAATTAGTGCTGTTATTATTCTCTGTTTCAAACTAATTAGTCCTTATTGAGCCGTCATCAATGCCTTTACTTGTTCACCAGTACAGCCAAAACGACGCTCACGGTTAATAAACCACGTCACAGCTTCAACTAAGCTGTCTTCGTCAAACTCTGGCCAAAACTCTGGCGTAAAGTACATTTCAGCATAAGCCATTTGCCACAGCATGAAGTTGCTGATGCGGCATTCGCCACTAGTACGGATCAAAAGATCCACCTCTGGTAGGTCTGCCATGGTCAAATGCTCAGTGATTAACTGCTCATTAATATCTTCTACACGAATTTCACCGTTACGAGCTTTAAGCGCTAGTGCTTTAGCCGCTTCTGTGATGTCCCATTTACCACCATAATTGGCCGCAATGTTAATCACCATACCGGTGTTGCTTGCCGTTAGATTTTCCGCTTCTACAATTTTCTTTTGTAGGCGCTCACTAAAGCGGCTTGTGTCACCAATAACACGTAACTGTAAGTTGTTTTTATGTAGCTTTTTTACTTCACTAGACAGGACTGTGATGAACAGTTCCATCAAAAGACCAACTTCTTCCTCCGGACGACGCCAGTTTTCGCTACTAAAAGCAAATAATGTCATCGCTTTAATGCCAAGTTTGGAAGCCGCAGCAACGGTCTTACGAACGGCATTAACGCCTTTTTTATGGCCAAATACGCGAGGTTTTCCTTTGGACTTAGCCCAGCGACCATTACCGTCCATGATGATGGCAATATGCTTAGGGAGGGAGTCAGAGAAGGCTTGAGAATTTTGCATAGGGAGTTAATTGAGTTCCATCAGTTGGATAGATTAACACAAAAAAACGCTGCACTGTGAGCACAGCGTTTTCCAACAGTGATGTAGGTGGGAGTATTAAACTTCCATCAACTCTTTTTCTTTTGCAGCAAGAACTTCGTCGATCTTCTTAACTGCTACGTCAGTCAGTTTTTGGATCTCTTCTTGTGCTTTACGATCTTCGTCTTCAGAGATTTCTTTATCTTTTAGAAGCGCTTTTAGATCGTTGTTTGCGTCACGACGGATGTTACGTACTGCAACACGACCACCTTCAGCTTCACCACGAACGATCTTAACTAGGTCTTTACGACGCTCTTCTGTTAGCGGTGGAAGTGGAACGCGAATGATAGTACCAGCAGACATTGGGTTTAGACCAAGGTCAGACATCATGATCGCTTTTTCAACTTTTTGAGTTAGTTCTTTGTCGAAAACTGTGATTGCTAGTGTACGTGCGTCTTCAGCTACAACGTTCGCTACTTGGTTAAGAGGAGTAGCAGCACCGTAGTACTCAACAGAGATACCAGATAGTAGGCTTGGGTGTGCACGACCAGTACGAACTTTAGAAAGGTTGTTCTTTAGCGCTTCAACGCTTTTGTCCATGCGCTCTTGCGCGTCTTTTTTGATTTCGTTAATCACGGTTTCACCTTAAAAATGTCATCTTTCTTGAAGAAAGCTTAAAAGGGTTGAGCAAAGCGAAACGCCATCCAACGTTGCTTGGATGGCGTATTAGAATTATGCGTCAGAGTTGATCAGCGTGCCTTCTGCTTCGCCCATCACCACGCGACGTAGTGCGCCTGGCTTGTTCATGTTAAATACGCGGATAGGCATTTTGTGGTCACGAGCAAGTGTGAACGCAGCCAAATCCATTACTTTAAGCTCTTTATCCAGAACTTCTGCGTAAGATAGCTTATCATACAGCTCTGCGTCTGGGTTTGCTACTGGGTCAGCAGTAAATACGCCATCAACTTTCGTTGCTTTTAGAACTACGTCAGCTTCGATTTCGATACCACGTAGACACGCAGCAGAGTCTGTTGTGAAGAATGGGTTACCAGTACCTGCTGAGAAGATTACAACGCGGCCTTGACGAAGTTCGCGAATTGCATCAGCCCAATTGTAGTCGTCACATACGCCTTTAAGAGGAATTGCAGACATTACGCGCGCATTTACGTATGCACGGTGAAGAGCGTCACGCATCGCAAGGCCGTTCATTACTGTAGCAAGCATACCCATGTGGTCACCCACTACACGGTTCATACCAGCTTCTGCAAGACCAGCGCCACGGAACAGGTTACCGCCACCGATAACTACACCAACCTGAACACCCAGTTCAACAAGTTCTTTAACTTCTTGTGCCATACGATCAAGGATCGCAGGATCAATACCAAAACCGTCTTCACCTTGAAGAGCTTCACCACTCAGTTTTAATAGAATACGTTGATACGCTGGTTTAGGGTTCGTAGTCATGGAGTTTACCTTCCAAAGAGAGTTGTTGATTAACAGTCATGAATAATCACAAGCTTGCTTATGGTTATTCATCACGGCTAATCGTCTACTGCTCATAAAAAGACCGCAGCCAAGGCCACGGTCTAATCTTTGCACAAGTCTCTAAGGATTAACCTTTTTGAGCTAGTGCTACTTCTTCAGCGAAGCTTAGGCCTTCTGCTTTCTCGATACCTTCACCAACTTCTAGGCGAACGAATGTAGCAACTGAAGCACCTTTTTCTTTCAGCATTTCACCTACAGTTTTCTTAGGTTCCATGATGAATGCTTGACCAGTTAGAGAGATTTCGCCTGTGAATTTCTTCATGCGGCCAACAACCATCTTCTCAGCGATCTCAGCTGGCTTGCCTTCGTTCATAGCGATTTCAACTTGAACTTCTTTCTCTTTAGCAACTACGTCAGCTGGTACGTCTTCTGGGTTTACGTACTCTGGCTTAGAAGCAGCAACGTGCATTGCTACGTGCTTAAGAGTTTCAGCGTCGCCTTCACCAGCAACAACTACACCGATTTTCTCACCGTGACGGTAAGAAGCGATTGCAGTACCTTCAACGTATTGTACGCGACGGATGTTGATGTTCTCGCCGATTTTAGCAACTAGAGCAACGCGAGCTTCTTCGAATTGCGCTTGTAGTTCTTCAACTGTAGCTTTTGAAGCTAGCGCTGCAGCTGCAACTTCTTGTGCAAACGCAGTGAAGTTACCGTCTTTAGCAACGAAGTCAGTTTGGCAGTTAACTTCAAGAAGAACAGCTGAACCGTTTTCTTCTTTGATGATGATCGCACCTTCAGCTGCAACGTTACCAGCTTTCTTAGCTGCTTTCGCTGCGCCAGATTTACGCATGTTTTCAATTGCTAGTTCGATGTCAGCGTTTGCTTCTACAAGCGCTTTCTTACATTCCATCATGCCAGCGCCAGTGCGCTCGCGAAGTTCTTTAACTAGAGCAGCAGTTACAGTTGCCATTCTCTATTCCTCGTTTGATTCGAAATAAGGTAAAAAACAGGGGCCTACATTGTCGGCCCCCGATGCTAACTATAACTCAGTCTATGCTACAACAAGGTTTCACATAAACTAAGTGTGACACAGAGCCGCTATTATTCAGCTTCTACGAAGCCGTCTTTTTCAGCAACTACTGCAACGTCTTTGTTGCGACCTTCAGTTACTGCAGATGCAGCAGCGTTTAGGTATAGTTGAACTGCGCGGATCGCGTCGTCGTTACCTGGGATGATGTAGTCAACGCCGTCTGGGTTAGAGTTAGTATCTACCACAGCGTATACTGGAATACCTAGGTTGTTAGCTTCTTTGATTGCAATGTGTTCGTGATCAGCGTCGATTACGAATAGAGCGTCTGGTAGGCCGCCCATGTCTTTGATACCACCAAGAGATTTCTCTAGCTTCTCCATTTCACGAGTGCGCATTAGAGCTTCTTTCTTAGTTAGTTTGTCGAAAGTACCGTCTTGAGATTGAGTCTCAAGTTCTTTTAGACGCTTGATTGACTGACGAACAGTTTTGTAGTTCGTTAGCATACCGCCCAACCAACGGTTGTTCACGTAGAACTGGTTGCTAGCGATTGCAGCTTCTTTAACAGCTTCAGATGCAGCGCGCTTAGTACCTACGAATAGAACTTTACCTTTTTTCTCGCCAACTTTAGCTAGTTCAGCTAGAGCTTCGTTGAACATTGGTACAGTTTTTTCTAGGTTGATGATGTGAACGCGGTTACGAGCACCAAAGATGAATGGCTTCATTTTTGGGTTCCAGTAACGAGTTTGGTGACCGAAGTGAACACCAGCTTTCAGCATATCGCGCATTGATACAGTTGCCATTTTAAAATCCTCTATGGGGTTAGGCCTCCACATCCCCCATAATTCCGACCAAGCTTCTGCTCAGCACCCCGGAACATGTGACGGAATGTGTGTGATTTAAAGATAAAAAGGTTAATCGGATGAAGCTTGCTTCGCCGCTTAGCTTTTGCAGAGCGAAGAGAACAGTCCTCTATTCCGGCGCGCTTTATATCATATTTTAGCTCAAGATGGCTAGTAAAAATTGTTTCTTATACTTGTCACATTAGCAGGAATGCTACCCTACTCTCGGCCAGATTCTATTACTACACTTCAAGTAAGAATGACTCATATTCTTAACTGGCTTGGGTTAACCGCCAGATGTCTGATAGAATGCGGCCATTCGCACGTTTACGTGCTTACGAATAAGTAGAGAAAGCCAATGTCAATCAAGATTAAAACTGCTGAAGAAATCGAACGCATGCGCATTGCGGGCAAGCTGGCCGCAGAAATTCTAGAAATGATCGAACCACATATTCAGGTGGGAGTTACGACAGACGAACTGAACAAAATCTGTCATGAATACGCTCTAGAAAAAGGCGCATACTCTGCACCGCTTGATTACCATGGTTTCCCTAAGTCGATTTGTACGTCTATCAACCATATTGTTTGTCACGGTATTCCTGCTGAAAAAGACGAGATTGGTAGCAACGGCCAAATGAAGCCGGCGGTACTAAAAGATGGCGACATTCTTAACGTTGATATCACGGTGATCATCCCGAACAATGAGAACGCAGACCTAAGCGTACGCCCTCAAGGCTACCACGGTGACACATCTAAAATGTTCCTAGTCGGTGATGTTTCACCAGCAAACAAACGTCTATGCATGGTTGCTCAAGAAGCTCTTTATGTCGGTATGCGTAGCGTTAAACCTGGTTCAACTGTTGGTGATATCGGTACAGCTATCGAGAAATACATCAAAGAAAACAATAAGAACAACCCTCGCAATAAGTTCTCTATTGTTAAAGACTTCTGTGGTCACGGTATCGGTGATGAGTTCCACGAAGAACCACAAGTGGTTCACTACAAGAACAAAGACCGCCGCGTACTTAAAGAAGGCATGTGTTTCACTATTGAACCAATGATCAACGCAGGTAAGTTCGGTTGTACTGTTGACGCACAAGACGACTGGACTGTATACACAGGTGACGGCAAAAACTCAGCGCAATGGGAACACACTATCGTGGTAACCAAAGATGGTTGTGAAGTATTAACGCTACGCAGCGATGATACGATTCCTCGCCTAATGAAAAATGCGTAACCAAGAATGACTTCAATATCCCCGCTCATGCGGGGATATTTTTTATCTCCGCGAGATTTGTTAAATTAGAAAGGTTTGTAGATCTTTACTTTTAGCTTGCACGGATAGCAAATATGCCACTTCAGTCCCCTCTTACGTTTTCCGACGAACAAATCAATATCGGCGAACTAAAACAAGAGTTAGAAAAATTCAGCTCAACCCAAAAACAAGAGTTTCTTAACCATCACCCTGTGACCAGCTTAGTATTGGCTCGCGCAGAGTACATGGACTTATTGCTGACGCGTTTATGGCAATACTTCGGTTTTAATGACATTTACAACATCTCATTAGTGGCCGTGGGCGGATATGGTCGCGGTGAACTGCATCCGTTGTCCGACATAGACATTCTTGTTCTTTCTAACAACAAACTGCCGACTGCGTTAGAAGCGAAAATCAGTGAATTTATTACCTTACTATGGGACTTAAAACTGGAAGTTGGCCATGCGGTTCGCACTGTCAATGAATGTGCACAAATCGGTCGTGACGATCTAACGGTTGCCACTAACCTACAAGAAGCACGTCTGCTTTGTGGCAGCGAAGACACATTCCAAGCTCTAAAAAAGGTCGTGCTATCCGACTCTTTCTGGCCGAGCGAAACCTTCTACCGCGCAAAAATCCAAGAACAACGTGAACGTCATGCTCGCTACCACGATACGACCTATAACTTAGAGCCCGACATCAAATCGACCCCAGGAGGTCTTCGCGATATTCACACTTTGAGCTGGGTAGCGCGCCGTCACTTTGGCGCCACATCTCTGCTAGAGATGAGCCGTTACGGCTTTCTTACCGATGCGGAATACCGCGAACTGGTGGAGTGTCAGGACTTCTTGTGGCGTGTCCGCTTTGCGCTGCACATTGAACTTCGCCGATACGACAACCGTTTGACCTTCGCACATCAAGCACAAGTGGCCGAAAACCTCGGTTATGTTGGTGAAGGCAATCGCGGCGTCGAGATGATGATGAAAGAGTTTTATCGCACACTTCGTCGCGTCGCAGAATTAAACAAAATGCTGCTCAAACTGTTTGATCAAGCCATCATCAACGGGGGCGCGACTGAAAACGCAGAAATTTTGGATGCAGATTTTCAACGCCGTGGATCGTTAATCGAAGCCAGAAAACCCGCGCTATTCCAAGCCAGACCTGAAACTATTCTTGATATGTTTTTGCATATCGCGAACGACTCAACCATTGAGGGGGTAAGCCCTCCAACCCTGCGCCAACTGCGTACTGCACGTCGCCGCTTAAACAAGTTTTTACACACGATTCCAGCGGCTCGTGAAAAATTCTTAGCGTTATGTCGACACCCAAATGCACTTCATAAAGCGTTCAGTTTGATGCATAGACTTGGGGTAATGGCCGCATATTTACCGCAATGGAGCCAGATTGTTGGTCAGATGCAATTCGACCTGTTCCACGCCTACACGGTTGACGAGCACAGCATCCGCCTACTCAAACACATCAATACCTTTAACAATCCAGACAACCATGCGAAGCATCCGATTTGTTGCGACATATACCCTCGCATGCAAAAGAAAGAACTGCTGATCATTGCAGCAATCTTCCATGATATTGGTAAAGGTCGCGGTGGTGATCACTCAGTGATTGGTGAAGGTGAAGCGTACGATTTCTGTATTGAACACGGGCTGTCGAAGCCAGAAGCTAAGTTAGTGGGCTGGCTGGTGAGGCATCACCTTCTCATGTCAGTCACCGCACAACGACGCGATATTTACGATCCTGACGTCATTACAGAGTTTGCGAAACAAGTTCGTGACGAAGAATCTCTTGAGTATTTAGTGTGTCTCACGGTTGCGGATATTTGCGCAACCAATCCAGAGCTGTGGAATGCTTGGAAACGCACGCTGCTTGCCGAGCTCTTCTACTCAACGCAACGCGCACTGCGTCGCGGATTAGAAAATCCGGTTGATGTACGTGAACGTATTCGCCATAACCAACAAATGGCTTCCGCGTTGCTGCGCAAAGAAGGGTTTTCAGCGCGCCAAATCGAAGTGTTGTGGCAACGATTCAAAGCCGACTATTTCTTGCGCCATACTCACACTCAAATCGCTTGGCATTGTGCGCATTTGCTGCGTATGGATGATCCAAACAAGCCACTGGTACTTATCAGCAAAAAGGCTACGCGCGGTGGAACAGAAGTGTTCGTTTACACCAAAGATCAACCAGCATTGTTTGCTACCGTGGTGGCGGAGCTCGACCGTCGTAACTTTAACGTTCATGACGCACAAATCATGACCAGCAAAGACGGCCACGTGATTGATACCTTCATGGTGCTCGACCAACATGGAGAAGCCATTGACGAATCTCGCCATGCTGCCGTGATTAAACACCTCACTCACGTACTGGAAGCGGGTCGTCCGACGAAGATTAAAACGCGCCGCACCCCAAATAAACTTCAACACTTCAATGTGAAAACCAAAGTCGATTTCTTACCAACAAAAGGGAAGAAACACACCTTGATGGAGTTTGTAGCACTCGATACTCCGGGACTACTAGCCAAAGTCGGACGTACTTTTGCCGATTTGAATATCAACCTCCACGGCGCAAAGATCACGACCATCGGCGAACGAGCAGAGGACTTATTTATTCTCACTAGCGAAGCTGGCGGTAGACTCAGCGAAGAACAGCAAAATGAATTGAGAGACAAACTGATCGAGAAGTTATCTGACGCCGTCACTGCCTAATTCGAAACTGCCAAAACATCCGGTTCAGAGTGAGGGCGATCTTGTCCACAAGTTGAGCAATTTGGCTAAATATCAGCTATCTAGCTCATACATAGGCTGCTACAGTTATATCAATATCAATTAGATGTAATAGAGGTAGCCTATGTATCCCCACCTCACTGGTTTGGGTATTCATGATCCCAAGCAGATTGAACGTTATTCCCTACGTCAAGAAGCACATAAAGACGTGCTCAAAATCTACTTCCATAAGCAAAAAGGCGAGTTCTTTGCCAAAAGCGTCAAATTCAAATACCCACGCCAAGTAAAAAATGTCTTAGTTGATAGCGGTAGTCATAAATACAAGGAAGTAACGGAAATCAACCGTAACCTTACTTTGGTTATCGACGAACTCAACAAGATCACAAAACCAGCGAAAGTGTCTGAATTGGATGTAAAACAAAAGATTCTTTCTGATCTTCGCCATTTAGAAAAAGTCGTTTCTAGCAAGATCGCCGAGATCGAAGCGGATCTAGAAAAACTCAAATAGCCTTTGAGAATCAGTAAACAGCAAAAAGGGTTGGCAAACATGCCAACCCTTTTCTATTTCTCTTCGCTAGAGCACAGCTTCTTTACTTAACGAGCTCTACGTCCCACTCAAATCGAGTAAACAATTGCTGCCACGTATCGTCGATACTCGCTTTCATCACCAGCTCTTCATTTGTAAACGGATGCACAAAACGCAGCTCCGAAGCATGTAACAGCAAGCGGTGTGAATCAAATTCGTTACGGAACAATTTGTTGTGTTTACCATCACCGTGCGATGTGTCCCCCACAATTGGGTGACGTAGGTGGGCCATGTGACGACGCAATTGGTGCTTGCGACCAGTCTTGGGCTTCATTTCCATCAAACAGTAGCGCGTTGTTGGGAACTTGCCCGTCGAATAAGGCACTTCCACTTTCGCCAGTGGTTTGTATGCGGTTACGGCCTCTTGAGCTTCTTTCTCTTGTGAGGCGAACTTATCTGCAATTTTGTCTAGTTCGACTTTTAACGCGTAATCTAAAACACCCTCTTCCTCAATCCAGCCACGGACAATCGCGTGATAAGTCTTTTCCATTTTGTGCTCAGCAAACATTGGCATCACTTGAGAAGCCACTTCACTGGAGAGCGCAAACACCAAAACGCCAGAAGTCGGACGATCCAAGCGATGCAACGGAAAGACATGCTGACCAATTTGGTCTCGCAGAGTCTGCATGACAAACTGAGTTTCGTGTTTATCTAGCCAACTGCGATGAACCAACATGCCGGCGGGCTTGTTCACCGCAACAAAATACTCATCTTGATAAACAATCTCCAACTCTACTGGAGCCACGGTTTGTGATGTTTCTTGTTCTGACATTGAAGTTACTTACATAGTTCGTCGATAGTTCGAATCGTGTTCAAAAGCTCTGCGTACTGCGGCTCTTGCTTCCACGCTTCTGCAAAATAAGGTTCAATAGAGAAACCTCTTGGCAAAGGTTGGCTACTTTCTACTAAAGCGTGCATTCGAGCAATAAAAATCCACTGCAACCATTCATGTGGATCAAGCGTATCTATCGCGAAAGGCTCCACACTTTTCAACGCTTCTGGCGACGGCATGGTTTGTTGCCATAGCTCGTGCTTTTGAAGTTGTGCTTCAAGTTGGTACAGTAATTCCACCAGTTTTGTGCTTGTAGTCATTAACTTTTACATCTCGAACCTTGAATTAGCCGAGAATGATACCATTTCTTGTCAAAAGAACGTTAGGACGTCGTATTTAATGGAAAACATTCAAACCCTCACCCAGTTACTGAAAAACAGTCATTGTGAATATCAAATCTTCGACCTTGGTCGACGCATCAAAACGATCGATTCACAATTGTTCGCCGATGTTGAAAAAGGTCAGTGCCCTTACCCATACCCAATGCAGCGTAAAGCACATTTAGCAATTGCTTATTGGAATGAACAAAAACAACCTTGGATTTGGTTTTTAAAGTTTGAACTGGATGAGCGCGGCTTGCTCAAGCAATCTGATATTGGCAACTTCATTAAATACGTAGTTGAAGCCATGGGCACTCGTCTAAGCGAAGAGATGTCTGAAGAGCAACAACAAAAACTCTCCAATAATCCATACACGTTCAAACCTTCTGAAGACAAAATGGCGGTATTCCACAGCCAAGTTCGTGCAAATTTGGATCTACCCACCAGCCAATATTACGAACATACACAGCACTACTTCACAGGCGGTCTAGGCTGGGAAAACTGGCAGACGGTTGGCCTGCAAGGAATCACCGATATCGCCGCACGCCTTGGTAAAGAGCAAAATGCGGTCACTCTGCGTAAAGCTCTCAATCATTTACCTAACGAGCCTCTATACGCACTGCTTGGTGCTCTTGAGCATGTCGACTTACAAGAACGACTAGCGCAGCGTATCGCAGAAAAAGCGCAGCAAGAGATTCACAGCGCAGAACCAGATTTGTTCTTGCTATCGGCATTAACTCGCGCGTTAGCAGGCGCTCCAACTGAAGTCTCTTTACCAGTACTAGAAGCGATTTTGCAAAGCCCTCGTTTAAGTCACCAAGAAGTACTGATCGGTATTGCGGGACGAGCATGGCATCTTCTTTCTGATGCAAAAATCGCTGAACAATTTTTGCTGCGACTCGCACAAACAGGCAATCAAACCCTGTTCAATCAATTAGTTGCCGATTTAGTTATGCTGCCAGAGCTAAGAATGGTATTGCTACCTTTGCTGCACTCTAGCCCATCGGAAGAGCTAGCCACTGCACTCATCAAATTGCAGCAAGCCACAAAGGGATAAGAAAGGATTAAGGATGATAGGAGATCTACTGGCAATACTTGGACTGTGCTTTTTCTGTTTTCTATTTTGGCAACAACGACGTCAATCTGAGTTAGCCAAAGTTGCCATCTCACGAAAATGCGAGCAATTGGATCTTCAGCTCGTTAGCATCGCTTTTGGAGCACACAAACTGAAAACGCCAGACGGAGTCTGGCGTTGGCATACAGTGTATCAATTTGAGTTTTCATCTCTTGGCGATGACTGCTATCAAGGCCAATTGACAATGGTTGGATTCAAGCCGCAGAGCTTTCACCTACCGCCACATCGCTTGTAAATTCCATTTCAAAGTAAGGGCCGAATAAGTCCTTACTTTCTCTTGTTTTAACAAATCCCAGTTTTTCCAATACCGCCATTGATGCTTGGTGATTGCTGTTTACATTCGCTTTCACCTTATGTAGTTCCAATTCGCGGCACGCTTTAGGGAAAAACGCTTTTAGCGCTTCTGTCGCTAACCCTTTACCCCAATACGCCTTATCAAAAATAAAACCTAATTCGGGTTCGGAATCGAGATGGGAAATGAATACATGCCCCATATAGTCACGGCTCGTACTCTCAAGTACCGCCATACTATAAATATTTTCGTCATCCAGTATTTTCTCAAACAATTGTTTGGCAGAGGCTACTGTATGAGGACCATTCATTTCGGCACGGTTTTTCGCACAGCAATTAAGCATAACGAATTCTAGTTGCAACGACTCATTGTAGGGTAGAAGAAGCATTCTTCTGGTTACTATGGCCACATCTGTTCCTTGATTACAGCAAACTTAATTAATCCGCATATCACAAGCTAAGCGAAGCTGAGCCTGCCAAGTGACTGCGGGAGATAACGCCTTGTAGAGAAGCCGAAAGTTAAACCAACTGATTGGAAAGGATATTGATCTGGATTGTTTTTTATTAAGTGTTATTAGGATTTTATAAATTTTGTGACATTGACGGTTTTACCATCGAAAATAAGAAAGACCCCGACACGAATGTATCGGGGTCATGGTCTTACTCGCAGCAGTCCGGCTACTAAATAGTGCTCCATGCATCATCCATAATAGTGGCTGATTCCGTCAGCTCAGTCCTTACGTCGCCGTCCTAGCGGTGTCCTTATCATCCTGATAGCTAACATTCCCCGTTAGCGCACATCACTTGTTCCTTGAGCGGTGTCCCTTGCATCTTCCTGATGCTGTCCATAACCTCAATCCTATGAGGGGTCCATTGCCTATCCTTAGTCATCAACATCCTATTGATGATTGCTTCCTTACAATGTCCTGCGCTCCATGCTTGATCAATCATCCTGATTAACCAAATCGTCTTCCTGACGATAACCAAATCCTTGGTGCTTTCCTGTTCCGTGTCTGCTTCCTGCTGACAAGGTTAAATTTACGCTTTTCCTTAGCTTTCACAATCTACCCTAAAACAATTTTTTTTATTCGCAACGGTTAATAACATGTTAAATCATTATTTATCAAAAGCTTACATGGAGACTTTTCTTTAAAACTGATGACGAAATCGTTTTCTCTTACACGCTATGTAAGAGATCTCTCACAACCCACTACCGAAATTGCTATTCGCTAAATCCCACCTCTCAAAGTATGATGACAACTATATCGTTATTAAGGATTGAAAATGTTAACTCAAGACGTCACGAAAGAGCTGGAAGCTGTGATGGAGCAGCTGCAACGAGAAGGGAAAGAGCCAACGGTTGCACTAGTGAAAGCACGTATGAAGACACCAGTCCCAATGCCTGCACTCATTACTGTTATCAAAAGCTGGAAGAGCGCGAATCATGTCCCAAAAGTAGAAGTCACTGCGCCACTATCGAAAGAAGAAGATCGCCTAACGGCACTTGAAAACACAGTCGCAAAATTAACCGCTCGTATTGAAGAGCTAGAAGCAAAACTGGGTGAGAAATAAGAATGAAGTTATGGGTAGATGCAGACGCTTGTCCTAAAGTGATCCGTGAGACCATCGTGCGTGCCGCAGAACGAACCGGCGTAGAGTGCACCTTTGTCGCCAATCACGTTGTACCAGTGCCAAAAAGAGCCAACATTCACTCACTTCAAGTCCCTGCAGGTTTTGATATTGCTGACAACGAAATTGTTCGTCGTGTGGAGCCAAATGATTTGGTCATCACATCCGATATCCCACTTGCCGATGAAGTCATCACTAAAGGCGCTCTAGCGTTGAGCTCTCGTGGCGAGCTTTACACCAAAGACACCATCAAAGCGCGTCTTAATATTCGTGACTTTATGGAAACCATGCGCTCAAGCGGTATTCAAACTGGCGGGCCTGCGGCACTTTCGCAAACCGAACGCCGCGAGTTTGCAAACCATCTGGATAGAATCCTCGCGAAGCGATAAAGGCCTTTCTTTCAAGTATTGAAATGATCCATCAATGAAATAAGACTCAACAGAGTTCGTACTTCAAACATGCAAAAAAGCCTGCGAATATCGCAGGCTTTTTTTGGAGCTGTGTGAGGTGCCCTAAGTATTACGGTGTGTAATACGTTGCAGCGCCCGGGCCGACTGGTAGACCAAATACGAATACCCATAGGTAGAACAGCAGACTCCAACCTACGATAAAGCAGATTGAGTAAGGCAGCATGGTCGCGATCAGCGTACCGATACCTAGATTCTTCATGTAGCGAGTCGCTACCGCCAAAATCAAACCAAAGTAGCTCATCATCGGTGTGATGATGTTCGTGGTTGAATCACCGATACGGTAAGCCGCTTGAATGGTTTCTGGAGCATAACCCACTAGCATTAGCATTGGCACGAAGATAGGAGCTGTCACGGCCCACTGCGCCGATGCAGAACCGATCATCAGGTTAATGAAGCCACACATCAGAATGAATGCGAAGAACAACATAGGGCCAGTCAGACCGATACTTTGCAGGAAGTCAGCACCTGCAACGGCAAATACTTGGCCAAAGTTCGTCCACTTAAAGAAAGCAACAAACTGCGCAGCGAAGAACACCAACACGATGTACATGCCCATCGAAGACATTGATTTAGACATCGCATCGATAACATCACGGTCAGTTTTCATCGTGCCAACGACTTTACCGTATACAAAGCCAGGGATAGCAAAGAATACGAAGATGAAAGCTACGATACTTTTCAGGAATGGGGATCCTGCAACAGTGCCAGCGTCTGAACGTAGGATGCCGTCTTCTGGAACAATCGTCCAAGCCAACAAAGCAGACACAACCAACACAGCAAGACCAGCAACTTTCAGACCTTTCTTCTCAAGGTCAGTTAGGTTGCCCATTTTGTCGTTAGACAAATCTTCAGCCGCTTCTTCTTCGTTGTACTTGCCAAGTTTCGGCTCAACGATTTTCTCTGTAACGAATGCCCCCATACCCGCGATGAAGAACGTCGACACAAACATGAAGTACCAGTTTACTTCTGGTCCAACAGTGTAAGTCGGGTCAATCATTTGAGCTGCTGTCTCAGTAATACCTGAAAGCAGTGGGTCAACTGTACCAATTAGAAGGTTTGCTGAGTAACCGCCCGATACACCAGCAAATGCTGCCGCAAGACCAGCAAGAGGATGACGACCAAGGGAATGGAAAAGCATTGCAGCTAGTGGGATAAGAACCACGTAGCCAAGCTCAGAAGCGGTGTTTGAAATGATACCAGCAAAAACAACCGTAACCGTCACCATACGTTGTGACGCGCCCATTACTAGGCCACGCATTGCTGCTGAAAGTAGGCCCGAGTATTCCGCAATTGCAACACCAAGCATCGCAACCAATACCGTACCTAACGGTGCGAAACCAACAAAGTTTTTCACTAGATTGGTAACAATAAGCTCTAGACCGTCAGCGTTAAGTAAGCTGACCACTTGAATCATGCCGTCTGCAGCACGACCTTTTGCTCCCTCAGGACGAGGATCGACAACCGATACTTCGAAGTAACCAGCTATACCCGACATCACCAAAATGGCTAAACAGAAAATGGCAAATAGTGTGATCGGGTGGGGCAACAGGTTCCCCAAATATTCGACAGTATCCAAAAAGCGCGTAAACAACGGCTTCTTAGGTGAGTTTTGTTTAATTGAAGCAGATGAACTCATCTGTTCCCTCCTTGTTTTTATTCCTGTGCAATTGTGAAAAAAATGTCACAAAGCGAGCGAAGGGTACTTGAGTAAAGAGTCAATTAAAAGCCAAAAACGTTACAAATTGTAAATTAATGGCAAATTTATAACCAGTTATTTGCATAAATGTAGATATTTCATCCATATAAAACAAATTAACCAACATTATAAATTAAACAAAGCTATAACCATTAGATATGCAGGAATGCCTAATCCCTATATAAAGTCGAATGCAAAGATAGTGTGTGGTGTAAGCTCAAAGAGCCGAGCAGTCTGGCAAACGTTCAATTTTAACTTGAATAACGATGAAGTCGTGCCAGTAAAAACCATGCCAAGCACGAGCGAATAAACGTTGGTACTTGGCGAGTATTAGGTGGGGTGTGTACATTCAGAGCTGCTGAGGCAATCATCCGTTGTCATGGACGAAAATACCTTAAATTTAGCTACACACCCCTTTGTTGTTCGTTTCTACTGTTATTTTTGTACAGCTTTGAACCTCGGATTTGTCTTACAAATAACGTACAAGCGACCTCTTCTTTTCACTATCTGACAGTCAGGATGACGGCTCTTCGCGCTTTTCAGTGATTTCACAACTTTCATGACTTATTCCTTCTCACTAGTAAATTGACCAAAACGACGGTTGAAGTTAGCAATACGCCCTTCCGCTTGAACCACTCGTTGCTTACCTGTGTAAAACGGATGAGAAGACGACGACACGTCCAATGTGAAGTACGGGTATGTTTTTCCGTCTTTCCACTCAATGGTGCGATCGGTTTTCAATGTTGAGCCGACAACAAAGTATTCATCCACACTTGTGTCATGAAACACCACTGGACGATAGTCAGGATGGATTCCTGGTTTCATTTCAATTTCCTTTAAACCAAATTGTTATGTTATAACATTTTAATTAATAATCATTCCCAATAAGAAATGCAAGAGAAATTTGTGATACTTTTTCACTTAAATGAATCTTGAAGAAATTTGCTATGTATTCGATTGAGCCGATTGGCATCATTGAAACCCCTTACAAAGAGAAGTTTGCCGTCCCTCGCCAACCGCGCCTAGTTCCAGCAGCTAAAGCGCGAGTAAAACTGTTAGGCGAGGCAAATAGCCCAGAAGCGGTGCGCGGATTAGAACAGTTCTCTCACGTCTGGTTATTGTTTCTGTTTGACCAAAATTTGGAGGCAGGATGGAAACCAACCGTACGGCCTCCTCGTTTGGGTGGAAATGAGCGTATTGGCGTGTTTGCTTCGCGCTCTACCTTTCGACCAAATGGCATTGGAATGTCGGCAGTCGAAGTGAAAGGCATCACGAAGAAAGGTGATCAAATATATATTGATCTTGGCAGTGTTGATTTGGTCGATGGCACACCGATTGTCGACATCAAACCTTATATTCCTTACTCAGATGCCATTCCTGAAGCGATTGGCGGCTACGCTGGTGAAGAGCCTGAAAAATCGAACGTCACCTTTTCGTCTCAAGCATTGGCGATGCTAGCAAAGCGATCCGATACTCAATATGTACAATCGGTGATCGAACAAGTTCTGGCGCAGGATCCACGTCCTGCATACAAGAAGAACAAACCGGATACCAAGGAATATGCGGTAAATTTGTTCGATCTGAACGTTAAGTTCAGCGTGAATAGCAACTTAATAACAGTTACGGCGATTGAAAGCTTTTGACAAAGCCAATTGGCTGATATTATAGACGGCTAACAATTTTCCCTTCTTGGGACCTTCATACTCCTGTCCATTCAGGCTTGAGTAACTAACTTTAATAAACGGATAAATTTAATGCGTACCAGTAATTATCTTCTTTCTACTCTGAAGGAGACTCCAAACGACGCAGAAGTAGTGAGCCACCAGCTCATGCTACGTGCAGGTATGATCCGTAAGCTGGCTTCAGGTCTTTACACCTGGCTGCCTACTGGTCTACGTGTGCTGCGTAAAGTCGAAAACATCGTTCGTCAAGAAATCGACAATGCAGGTGCAGTCGAAACTTTGATGCCCGTTGTTCAGCCGTTTGAACTATGGGAAGAGACAGGCCGCAGCGAGAAGATGGGTCCTGAGCTACTTCGCTTTACTGACCGTCATGTTCGTCCGTTTGTACTTAGCCCAACAGCTGAAGAAGTGATCACTAGCCTTGTGCGTAATGAAGTGAGCTCTTACAAACAGCTTCCGCTAAACTTGTACCAAATCCAAACTAAATTCCGTGACGAACGTCGTCCACGTTTCGGCGTAATGCGTGCACGCGAGTTCTGCATGATGGATGCATACAGCTTCGACATCGACAAAGCAGGTCTAGAGAAATCTTACCAAGCAATGCACGATGCTTACTGTAAAGCATTTGACCGTATGGGCCTTGAGTACCGTCCAGTACTTGCGGACTCAGGCGCTATCGGTGGTAGCGGCTCTCAAGAGTTCCACGTACTTGCAGACAGCGGCGAAGACCTAATTGCATTCTCTACTGAGTCTGATTACGCAGCGAACATCGAAAAAGCAGAAGCGTTAGCGCCTGCGGTAGAACGCGCAGAACCAACTCAAGAAATGACACTAGTTGATACTCCAAACGCGAAAACAATCGCGGAGTTGGTTGAGCAACACGGTCTACCTATCGAGAAGACGGTTAAAACGCTATTTGTTAAGGCGTCTGACGAAATCGATGCACCAATCATTGCGTTGATCGTTCGTGGTGACCACGAGCTAAACGAAGTGAAAGCAGAAAACCTACCTCAAGTGGCTTCTCCACTAGAGATGGCATCAGAAGAAGAAATTCGTGAACTGATCGGTGCTGGCCCTGGTTCTCTTGGCCCTGTCGGCCTTGAACTGCCATTCATCGTTGACCGCAGCGTAGCAGTCATGAGCGACTTTGGCGCCGGCGCAAACATCGACGGTAAACACTACTTCGGTATTAACTGGGGTCGTGACGTTGAACTGGGTCAAGTAGAAGATCTACGTAACGTAGTAGAAGGCGATCCAAGCCCATGTGGTAAAGGTACGCTAATGCTGAAACGTGGTATCGAAGTTGGTCATATCTTCCAACTTGGTAACGTTTACTCAGAAGCAATGAACTGTAGCGTTCTTGGCCCTGACGGTAAAAACGTAATCTTAGAGATGGGTTGTTACGGCATCGGTGTATCGCGTGTTGTTGCTTCTGCGATTGAACAGAACCACGACAAATACGGCATCATTTGGCCAGACGCAATTGCACCTTTCCAAGTAGCAATCGTGCCAATGAACATGCACAAATCTGAGCGCGTAAAAGAAGCAGCAGAGAAGCTATACGCGGAACTAACTGCTATGGGCATCGAAGTTCTATTTGATGACCGTAAAGAACGCCCAGGTGTAATGTTCTCTGACATCGAGTTGATCGGTATCCCTCACACTATCGTGATTGGCGATCGCAGCATGGATGAAGGTAACTTCGAATACAAAAACCGTCGTACTGGCGAGAAAACTCCAGTAGCGATGGCGGATATTGTTGAGCACGTTAAATCTCAACTTAAATAAACGCCTAAAAGGTTTCGATTAAATAAAAGGGTTGGCTTCGGTCAACCCTTTTCTATTGTCCTCAGAAATGACACTGCCCCTAATTTCTTTACTATTCATTTCGTTAATCTTTGGTTCAGCTTGTCGTTTGTACACTGATCTCAACATTTACAGGAGGTCAGTTATGGATTTAAAAAGTCTTCTAAACCAAGCGCTCAACTCTGATTTACTCAAACAAGGTGCTGACGCCCTGGGTAAGCAAACTCAAAACATCAAATCATCATCCAGCTCTAGCCAGTTCAAAACTCTCGGCGCAGGAGCCATCGGTGGTGGATTGATTGGCATGCTTATGGGCTCAAAGAAAAGCAAAAAGATGGCGAAGAAAATGGGTTCTGGCGCGCTTAAAGTCGGTGGAGCGGCAGCACTCGGTGCACTTGCCTACAAAGTGTATAACGATTGGCAAGCTAAGCAGAGTGATCAAGGCGTCCATGAACCCTTCGATCCACAAGATAGCAAACACAGCGTATTAATTTTAAAAGCCATGATTGGTGCAGCCAAAGCAGATGGTCATGTCGATGATGTGGAAATGGCCCGGATTGAACAAGCCCTTACAGAAATGGGGGCAGATGAACACGTTCGTCAGTTGGTTCAGCAAGAGTTGCATAAGCCACTTGATCCAGTAGAAATCGCAAGCCAAGCGTCGACACCACAGCAAGCTTCTGAGATCTATTTAGCGTCACTCATTGTTGCCGATGAACAAAACTTCATGGAAAAAGCTTACTTACAAGAGCTGGCTAAGCAGCTTCAGCTTTCTCCTGAAGTGACGTATCAATTAGAAGCGCAGATGCAGTGATTAAAGCTTGTCCAAGATGCACTTCAACTTGAGCCAAAACAACTCTCAGCTTTGAGTTTCAAATCCGCTATGTGTATATTGAGATAAGTTATCATTTAGTGGAAAGAAAACATGCAAGTATACGGCTGTTGTGAATTAGTTCGTGAGCTTTATGCTCAAATTGGTAGCGGCGATCAAGCCTACATCCCTCAAGCAATTTCTTGTGCAGTAAAAGCGCTAAACGATGTTGCGGCGGATGAATCTTTGCCAAAAGAAGTACGTGAGAAAGCGGCGTTTGCGGCTGCAAACCTACTGATTTCAGATTTTGAGGACAAGTAATGAACTTAGCGAACTTTGAATCGATGGACCCAGTCATGCTGATGAGCATCGTCAACATGAAGCTACGTGACGACTTCGGCGGTGATCTGGATAAGCTGGTTGCTTTTTTTGATATAGACCGCGCGGCGCTTGAAGCAAAATTGGCTACGGCAGGGTTTGATTTCTTACCCGAAGCAGGTCAGTTCCGTTAATCACGACGGCAACCCCCAACGAAATTCATGAAAAAGGGCTTGATGTATACATCAAGCCCTTTTCGTTTATGCTGTATCTTTGCTTGTTAACCGAATGAAGCCCAGATCACCGTTGCAACTAATACAGGGCACACAAACTTCACATACGCAGGCCACAATTTACCAAACCAGCCTTGTGTGAATTCAGGACAGCCCTGCTCAAGCTCTTTAATTTTAGAGTTACGATTCCATACCCAACCACCAAACAAGCAGAACAGTAGTGCCGCAGTTGGCTGTAAATACTGAGTTGCAACCGTCGCAACCATGCCAAACAACGCGCCAAAGTTGTACACAATCACTACGCTGAACAGAGCAATAAGACCACCTAGCACCCAGCTAGTCGCACTGCGCTTAGTATTGAAACGTTCACTCACTAACGCCACCGGACACTCTAACATTGAGATGGAAGACGTCAGCGCCGCAATCGTCAGCAATAAGAAAAACACGATTGAGAACAGTTGGCCAAGTAAACCTAAGCTATCAAACATCAGTGGCAATACGGTAAATACCAAGGTGTCTGAGCTCAATAGAGAACCGTCTTCAGCGTAGATTTGGACACCTTTTTGCATCGCAACAAACATCGCTGGCATCACCACTAGTCCTGCAATAAAGGCAACTGCCGTATCGACCAAGGTCACATTCATTGCCATCTTTGGAAGGTTCTCTTTCTTGCTCAAGTAAGAGCCGTAGATCAGCATTGAACAACCACCAATCGTCAGTGAGAAGAAGCCCTGCCCCATTGCAGCAAGAATTAGTTTACGGTCCCATACTTTCTCGAAATCAGGCACCAAGTAATGCTTCAGACCTTCCATCGCGCCGTTTTGCGTCATGATGTAAACAAACAGCAAACCGAATAACACGAACAACGCAGGCATTAGACGTGTTGACCATTTCTCGATGCCTTGTTTAACGCCACCTTGCACGATCAAAATGGTAAGTACATAAAATGTAATCGTACCGAACAAGTTGCGCTCTACACTAAAACCTTTTAACCATTGAGTCGCCGCTTCCATTCCCATGATGTCGGTAACCGCACCTAGCAAAAAGCAGATCAACCAACCGCCAACAATGGAATAAAACGCTAAGACTGCGCTTGGTACACTCAAACCAATCCAGCCCACAATACCGCCAAGCTTTTTGCCAGTCGGGTGGTTGGTTAATGCACGCATGCTGTCTACTGGGTTGGCTTGACCATGACGACCAATCGCCATTTCAACCACCAGCATGGGAAAAGCAACGATCAGAATCATCACTAAGTAAACCAGCAAGAAGGCTCCACCACCATTACTTGCTGCTTGTGTTGGGAAGCCCCAAATATTACCCAGACCAACCGCAGCGCCGGCGGCTGCTAAGATGAATCCGAGACGAGAGCCAAAATGCTCGCGAGGCTGAGAAGAAGTTTGTTGTGTCATACCACTCACACAAAATATCAATGAACTAGCTAACTAGTACACTATAGCAATATTAACTAATCAACAAGAGCAAGCAGGTCAAATACTCGACAAACGATGCAAATGGCAGACATTCAGTTTGTAAATTTTTACATACATCTCATATTCATCATCCCGTCATCAAACCGTTATTTGCCATCAAATCGACTGTATCACCACGCAAAAACCACTGATTCATTCATCGTGAAGTGAGCCGAAAAATAATGAGCTCGACTGTAAGAGGCGAATAGTTCCTCGTGATATTGTGTCGAAAAGCAGAATATTGTTCTTCGCTTTTTCCCCCTTATGTCTATTTATCAGCTAGTTATTACTCTGTTCTCATTTATATCCATGACTCAAGGAGAGGAAAATGAAGGTCACTCTACTTCACGGAGCGGTGGTAGCTGCACTCAGTGTTAGCTATCAAGCTCAAGCCTACAACTGTCAAAGCCTGCCTGATTGGGATAGCACTGCGATCTACACCTCAGGCACTCAAGTGAAAACTCAAGGTGCCGCCTATGAGGCCGCTTATTGGACACAAGGTAACGACCCCGTCACCAACTCAGGTTCATGGGAAGCGTGGAAGGCATTAGGTCAATGCGATGGCGGAAACAGTAATCTGTCACCAACGGTGTCCTTCTCTTCTCCAACGAACAACGCGCACATTCCTGAAGGCAGCGCCATTACTCTGTTAGCCAATGCGTCCGACGAGGACGGACAGGTCACACAAGTGGAGTTTTTAGCGGGTGACCAAACCGTTGCTATCGTCACCCAAGCGCCATTTGAGGCATCTTGGACTGCGGCCCAAGGCGTTTCTCAACTCACCGCGATTGCGACAGACAATGAAGGCGCAGTAACCTCCACAACGGTTGCTATCGTCGTTCAGCCTCAAGTAGAGCTGCCACCACCTAGCATTACTCTCACTAGTCCAACAGGTACGGAAACACTGAGTGTGGGGGATAACCTAACCGTCACTGCTCAAGCTGATGACTTTGATGGCGTAGTTACTCAAGTTGAGTTCTTCGTTAACAACCAATCTGTCACCATTGATACCAGTGCACCTTACGAATACCAATGGACAGCGAGTGTTGGCACGCACTCATTTAAAGCTCAAGCGACAGATGACTCTAATCTCTCTACCATGAGTCAAGAAGTGGCGCTGGTCGTCGCGAATTCAGAAACAGGCAATGGTGGGTGTGCTGATGCTCTACCTTACGTTGCTGGCACACGTTATGAAGTAGGTGCTCTGGTATCTAACCTTAACCAAAAATATCGTTGTGACGTTGCGGGTTGGTGTTCGTCCGATGCAACATGGGCCTACGAGCCAGGTGAAGGCCTGTACTGGAAAGATGCTTGGACTGGCCTAGGAGCGTGCTCAACACCACCTCAAGTTACCATTACCGCCCCAACTGATGGGCAAGTCGTGCTCGCAGGCAGCAACAACGAAATCACAGCCAACGCAAGCGACTCAGATGGCACGGTTACGCAAGTGGAGTTTTTCGCGAATAACGATCGCTTAGGTGTCGTTACTCAAGCGCCATATTCCGTAACTTGGAACGCTACACTTATTGGCGCTAACCAGCTTAAAGCCGTCGCAACCGATAACGACAACAATACGTCAGAATCTGTTGTGAACGTAAATGTCAGTGATAAAGATTTAGTCATCTCTCTTACTTCGCCTAGCGCAGGTCAAACGGTTGGCTTAGGCAAAAATCTCGCATTAAGCGCCGATGCAACGTCTTTAACTTCAGGCATTAAGCAAGTTGACTTTATGGTCAACGGCGCCGTTGTCGCCACAGATACGACTGCACCTTACTCTGCGAACTGGACACCAGCCGCAATCGGACAGTTTACCGTAAGCGCTCAAGCCGTCGATCTTGCCGGAAGCACCGCATTATCTGACGCAGCAGCGGTGACAGTTGTAGAGCAGACAGAAAAACGTCATAAATTGATTGGTTACTGGCACAACTTCGTGAACGGTGCGGGTTGCCCAATCAGACTGGCAGACATGGCTGATGCTTGGGATGTGATTGATATTGCCTTTGCTGAAAACGACCGAAACAGCGATGGCACAGTGCACTTCAACCTGTATTCTGGCGATATTTACAGTGATTGTCCTGCACTCGACCCAACGCAATTCAAACAAGATATGGCAGCATTGCAGGCGAAAGGTAAGAAGTTCGTTCTATCTCTTGGAGGTGCTGAAGGCACTATCACTCTAAACACTGACCAAGACGAAGCGAACTTTGTTTCTAGTCTAACTGGCCTTATCGCTGAATGGGGCTTTGATGGTCTCGATGTGGATTTAGAGAGTGGATCTAACCTAGTACACGGTTCACAAATTCAAGCTCGTCTTGGTCGTGCTTTGCTGCAAATTGAGCAAAACATGGGTGGCGATATGTACCTAACCATGGCTCCTGAACACCCTTATGTTCAAGGCGGTTACGTCGCTTACAGCGGAATTTGGGGAGCGTACATTCCCGTGATCAACGATACTCGCAGCACGCTCGACTTGCTTCATGTTCAGCTATACAACAACGGCGGTCTACCAAACCCGTACCTACCAGGTTCTGCACCAGAAGGCTCTGTTGATATGATGGTCGCTCAATCTAAGATGCTCATCGAAGGTTTTGAACTAGCCGACGGCACTCAGTTTGCGCCATTGCGTGATGATCAAGTCGCGATCGGTTTACCTTCAGGCCCAAGCTCGGCAAACTCAGGTCAGGCTCCGACACAAAATATTCTTAGTGCGCTAGACTGTTTAACAAAAGGCACATCCTGTGGCACCGTTAAACCAGCGTTCAACTACCCGAATTATGCTGGCGTAATGACGTGGTCTATCAACTGGGATCAGCATGATGGCTTTAACTTCTCAAAACCTGTTGGTGATAAGTTAACTCAGATGAACGCGCAATAAGCGCCTTTGAGCCGGTTAGGTGCGTTTGGTCAAACCCTCGCAACTCGACCAAAAGATGGAACCACTAAAACGAAAAGAGAGTGCCAAACGGCGCTCTCTTTCTTTGTATTTTTAGATGTTGTTTCTACGCGAAGCGATTCATCAAATGGTAAAGACTCGATAGTCTTTCAACTCAGGAATTTTCTTCAACAAATCGTCTTCTTGCCCTGCCATATTGTCCAGAGATTCACATAAGTCTTCCGCTTGTTGCTCCACCTCTTTCGAATGTTCAGCCAGACGCTGCTCAACTTTCGCACTTAATTCTGCCATGCTTTCAGAGAGTGCTGTTAGGTTTAAACCACCCTCTTCTTTCATTTTTTTCGATAAAGCATCGAACGCGCTAGCCAGAAACTCTTTATTAAAAATCTCCTGCGCTTTTTCAAAATCTTTCGTCCAGCCCTGCGTCATCGATTCAAAGCTGTCTGCAGGCAAAATAAAATCACCATCTTTGTAATAACGAGATTGCACATCAGCAAAGAAGTCTTTAACTGCAACTTTTACGTTATCAAACGCGCCCGGTGCATCCAAACTCGCTGCCACATCGTCAATGATGTCATTGGCAAGTTCCAAGCCATCACTCGCTAACTGCTTAGCTTGAGGGATATAGGCATTCATTTTTTCGCGATATGCTTCAATCGCGGCTTTCTGCTCCGCATCGAGTTCAATCAACTCACCTTTGATGAACAAGTTGTTGTCTTCGTCCACGACGGCTTTATCACCAGAAGTCTGGCGAATTTCCAAACTCTGTCCATCCATACGAACTTCATTATGGATGTCCACACGACATTGCGCTGCATAGCCTGTTGCACTAACCATCAGCAATGAAAGTGTAAAAAGTTTCTTCATGTCATTCTCTTATCTTCAAAATAACTTCTGTTAAACATAACACTCAGTTATACATTTGATGTCAGAACACCGTCACGACTTCGTAACAAGTTGTTTTATCGCCAATTTTCATCTCAAACTCTTCGCCTTCCTCTTTGCCAAGTAACGCTCGTCCCAATGGTGATTTCGCTGTTAAGACAAAGACTTCCTGATCTTGCCAAGCCACCGTTAGTCCACCAGAGCACGGACCGATGAAAAAGCGTTTTTCGATATTATTCTCATCGACGAGAACCACATACGCGCCTACACCTATTGGCGCATCCGTAAAGTCGCGAATAACCATTGAACGATACTGACGCAATTCGTCCTCACTCTCTTGTACTCGCATTGCTTGGCCGTGAGCAAGATAGGAAGCCTCTAATGCAAGCGTGTCGTACTTATGCTCGGGCACAGTTTCTTCGTCCGTTGCGGCATCGATGGCTCTTTGGGTGGAAGCGTGTGCAATTCGAAGTTTTTCTTCCAATTGATGAATGATGATTTGGATTAACTCAGCTTTGTTCATACTTTTTGAAGGCGCGCTCAGTAGGCAGGATATGTTAATGTACCCTAGTCTATCACCGAAGAAAGGTTTCCCTAACATGCAAAGTACCCAGTTACTACAAACGCTTCAATCCGTGTTTGGTTTTGACTCATTACGCCAAGGCCAACAACCAGTTATTGAATCGGTCATGAATGGTTACTCTGCAGCAGCAATATTTCCAACGGGCTCGGGCAAATCTCTTTGTTATCAACTCCCCGCCACCATGCTGCCAAACCTCACTTTAGTGATCTCGCCATTACTGGCACTAATGAAAGATCAGCTGAGCTTTTTGCAAAGCAAAGGGATCGCCGCCGCTTCTATTGATAGCAGCCAAAGCCGAGAAGAAGCGCAACGCGTAATGGTTGGAGTCAAAAACGGTGAAATCAAAATTTTGATGATTTCTGTCGAACGCCTCAAAAACGAGCGCTTTCGCGAGTTCATTCGTCAAGTGCCAATCTCTTTGATGGTAGTCGATGAAGCGCACTGTATCTCTGAGTGGGGACATAACTTCCGTCCGGATTACCTCAAGTTGCCGCAATATCAGCGAGAACTGAATATTCCCCAAACCTTGTTGCTGACCGCCACAGCAACACCTGCCGTTATTGAGGACATGAAAAATAAATTCGATATTGCGAGTGACCACATTACTGTAACTGGCTTTTACCGTTCGAACCTCGATATTTCAGTCATCCCTTGCGAAGAGTCCGAAAAGCAAACGCAACTCAACACGATTGTCGCCGCAGCTCCTAAACTGCCAACCATCGTTTACGTAACGCAACAGCAAACTGCAGAGCAAGTGGCTAAGTCATTGATCCACATTGGCGTTAACGCTCATGCGTATCATGCAGGAATGAAAAGTGAAGTTCGTGAGCAAATACAACAGCAATTTATGGCGGGCCAAATTGACTGCATTGTGGCCACGATTGCCTTTGGGATGGGTGTCGACAAATCCGATATTCGCCGAGTGATCCACTTTGATCTGCCTAAATCCATTGAAAACTATGCCCAGGAAATAGGTCGAGCAGGACGAGACGGACAACGCTCTGAATGCATTCTGCTTGGCAATACTTCTGGGCTAACTGTATTAGAAAACTTTGTGTTTGGCGACACGCCTGAGCGCTCTTCGATTAGTTATGTATTGGGTCAAATCAAAGAGCACCAACCTCAGTGGGAAGTCGTGCCACTACGTTTGTCTCGCGAGAGCAATATCCGCCAGTTACCACTCAAAACGCTGTTGGTGTATTTAGAGCTTGCGAAAGTGATCGAGGCTAAGTTTAGCTACTTTGCCGAATATCGATTCAAATTCCTACAAAATCAGCAATTCATCGTTAACCAATTCCAAGGAGAACGACGCGAGTTTGTAGAAGCCATTTTCACTTGTTCAACCAAAGCGAAAGTATGGTGCCAAGTCGATCTCGATGCTCTTTGGATGCATTATCACTCGGAACGTAGCCGCGTTGTCGCTGCACTGGATTACTTTCATCAGAATGGTTGGGTTGAACTAGAAAGCAAGCAGCTAACCGATGTGTATTCCGTCTTGCCCGATACACAGAATATCGAAGACATCACTCAGCATCTGTACGAGCTGTTCCAATCTAAAGAGCGCAAAGACATCGACCGAATTCACGCCATGTTGGGGTTGTTCCAATCGTCAGGTTGTTTAAGTCATCAATTAGCCAGTTACTTTGCCGACCACAATGCCCCTGCTCACTGCGGTCATTGTTCTGTGTGTCGAGGACAGAGAGCGGTGTTCCCACCTCGGATTTACGATCAACCTGAACCAGCAGTCGCCTCCGCTTGGATTGCAGAGTTTGTCCAACTTTCCCCTTCTGCAATCAGTAACGAAGCCATAGCCCGATTCTTATGTGGCATCAGCACACCGTTGATCAGTCAACTTAAAGCCTCAAAGCTATCTGGGTATGGTGCATTGACTAATGTGCCCTTCGAACAGGTACTACAATTAGTTGAAAGTGTGCGGGAATAGATTAAAAGAAGCTAAGTTGACGAGCTTGTTCTTCTGGCTTGAGCATAACGCTCAAGCCTAAGAGGCGAATTTCACGACCATTTTGACGCTTTAGAATGTCTTTTAGCAGCAACTTAAAGTCCTCAAGTTCTAACTGAGGATGAATGTGTTCAATGGTAGTGAGCTGGAAATCCGCGAACTTTAGCTTAATGCCTTGCTTAATGATCGATTTATCTGGACTGGCACGCTCCAGTCGCTTTTCCAGTTCAGGATAAAGTTTCTCTTCGATCACTTGCCAGCACTCATCATAAGTAGAGATGTTTTGGCTAAACGTTCGCTCAACACCAACTGACTTTCTCTCACGCTCGACTACGACTTCGCGATCATCGATACCGTGGCTGCGTTTCCACAATGATGCGCCTTGGCGACCGAATTGGCGTAACAGTTCTCGATAGTCGCTATTTTTAATGTCTTCACACAGATAAAAGCCCGCTTGATGTAACTTTTCTAGACTGACCTTACCAACTCCAGGGATTTTTTCTAGTGGTAGCTTATCAACCACTTCTTGAACTTTCTCAGGAGGAATAACAAACTGTCCATTGGGTTTATTCATATCCGAAGCAACTTTAGCGAGAAACTTAATCGGCGCGATTCCAGCTGATGCCGTCAGGCCCAACTCGTTTCGAATATCATTACGGATAGACTCCGCAATCAGGGTTGCTGAGCCCCTGCACGCTGTCGCATCGGTAACATCTAGGTAGGCCTCATCAAGAGAAAGAGGTTCAATTAAGGAAGTATAACGTTCGAAGATAGCTCGAATTTGCAGTGAGACTTGTTTGTAGACATGCATTCGACCGGGAACAACGAGCAAATGCGGGCAAAGCTGCAACGCACGAGCGGTAGGCATGGCACTACGTACACCAAACTTGCGTGCTTCGTAGTTACACGTGCTAATGACGCCGCGCTGTTTTTCATGCCCGCCAACCGCAAGCGCTATATCTCGATAATTTGGGTTATCTCGCATCTCGACGGCAGCATAAAAACAATCCATATCGACATGAATAATCTTTCTGATTCGCTCTGACATACCCGACAAAACACTGGTTAAAAATACAGTATAATTCAATTAACGAAGCAAGAAAATGAAAGATTAAAACCACCGCACAGAGAACTTTCTAATGGGTTGAGTTATCTTTTTTATCGTGGTTCAATCACGCAACATTACATCGAGCTGATCCACAAGCTCAGCCCAATCAGCATCTTCTTCAATCGCTTGTTTTAAAAATGCGGCCTGAGAAAGTGTCCAGAAACTCGCTTCGTGTAAAGGTGCTGATTCACGTTTATGTCGATGCGTATTGACGAAATCTTTAATTTCTTTGGAAGAGCTCCCTAACCCGAGCTGATTGAAAAGATCAGCCATGCCATGTTGATGTAATTCCATTGTGTCCTCCGACTCGAATGAACCTCTACTTGAGTATATACCTCACCCAATTATGCGCCCGTGAAAGTACTAATATTTCACTCTCTATGTAGAAAGCACGGCGCTTTGATACACGCAAAAAATAACCCAGCCGAAGCTGGGTTATAGAAAAATGATAAGCACTCTATGCTTGCGCGTTACGCGATACGGTCTTTTTCCCACGCAGCTAGCTTTTCAGCACGAGCAGCTTCGCGAGCTTCACGCTTCTTGCGCGCGTCACATGGCTCTGGGCAGTTACATACTTTCTCTATGCCGACTGCGCCAAGACCACCACAGCTGCCTTTCACTACTTTCTTCTGGAAGATGTAGCCAACGGCCATCGCTGCGATCACCGCAACAAACAATGCAAATGTAATTAGAAATGTACTCATAAGAACATGCTCACTTCTGATGTTATTTGTTCATGAATGGCTTGTATGCTTCCGAAGCCAGCTCTTTAAAACCATCTTCCGTTTTCACAATCATGAAAACAGGAATGTTATTTTCGTTCGCGATTTCCATGCCTTTTTCTTCGCCTAGCACCATAAGACCCGTTGCTAGACCGTCAGCAGTCATCGACGATTTGTCCAATACTGTCACAGACACCACTTTATGATGAATTGGTTTGCCTGTTTGCGGATTGATAATGTGAGAGTATCGCACACCATTACTCTCAAAGTAATTACGGTAGTCACCACTTGTTGCAATTGCCATGTCACCTGGTTCGATGATCTCTTGAATAGATCGCTCATCAACCGTTGGTTTCTCAATCGCGATTCGCCATGGCACACCTTCTCGGTTAATACCTTTCAAACGCATTTCGCCACCAACTTCGACCATGTAGTTTTTGATCCCAACCGATTGTAGGTAATCAGCAACCACATCAACCCCCCAACCTTTTGCAATCGTTGACAGGTCAACATACAAATTAGGAATGTCCTTTGACAGTTTGTTGCCATCAACGGTCAGGTGGTGAATCCCAGTGTTTGCCTTACGAGCCGCTAACTCTTCATCAGAAGGCACTACGTCAGGGCGAGCTTCTGGGCCAAAGCCCCAAAGGTTAACCAGAGGACCAACCGTTACATCAAGCGCACCTAAAGTTAGGCCATTGAGACGAACCGCTTCTTTTACTACGGTTGCCGTTTGCGCTGACACTTCGAAAGGCTCACTTGTTTGATGCTGGTTAAAGCGACTCAGCTCTGAGTCTTCACGGTAAGTCGACATTTGATCGTTGACTTCTTCAAGCAGTCGATCGATTTCCGTTTGCAGAGCCTTCGGCGTCGGAATGCCGTCTTGCTCAATGTATTTAATGTTGTAAGAAGTCCCCATTGTAGGACCGCTTAGATGAATTTGATCAGCAGGCTGTTCACAACCAGCCAAAATCAATAGAGAAGCGAATGCAACAAGCCACTTTTTCACTTGTTTACTCCCATTGTTGTTGAATTGATATGGGAAATAGGACCATGTCCGTCAATCCAATTTCCTATAACAACTGTTGAATATGGTTTTGTATTTCAGAAAAAATAATGGCTAGCCCTTAGAGAGCTAGCCATAAATACAATCACTTGGAGGGATTAACCACCGAAGTCATCTAGTAGGATGTTCTCATCCTCTACACCTAGGTCTTTCAGCATGCCGATAACAGCCGCGTTCATCATAGGTGGACCACACATGTAGTATTCACAGTCTTCTGGAGCTTCGTGATCACGTAAGTAGTTCTCGTAAAGAACGTTGTGAATGAAGCCTGTGTAACCATCCCAGTTATCTTCTGGAAGTGGATCTGACAGTGCACAGTGCCATACGAAGTTGTCGTTCTCAGCCGCTAGGCCATCGAAGTCTTCAACGTAGAACATTTCACGTTTAGAACGTGCACCGTACCAGAATGACATCTTGCGCTTAGAGTGCAGACGTTTTAGCTGGTCGAAGATATGAGAACGCATTGGAGCCATACCTGCACCACCACCAATGAATACCATTTCTGCGTCAGTGTCTTTCGCGAAGAACTCACCAAATGGACCAGAGATAGTACACTTGTCGCCTTCTTTCAAAGACCAGATGTACGAAGACATGATGCCCGGTGGTACGTCTGGGTTGTTCGGCGGCGGAGTTGCGATACGAACGTTAAGCATGATGATACCGTGCTCTTCAGGGTAGTTAGCCATTGAGTATGCACGAATAGTTTCTTCATTAACTTTAGACTCGTAACGGAAAAGATTGAACTTCTCCCAGTCCTCACGGTATTCCTGAGGAATATCGTAGTCCGCGTATTTAACGTGGTGAGCTGGCGCTTCAATCTGGATGTAACCACCAGCACGGAAAGGTACTGACTCGCCATCTGGAATTTGTAGCTTAAGCTCTTTGATGAATGTCGCTTTGTTATCGTTAGAGATAACCGTACATTCCCACTTCTTAACGCCGAAGATTTCTTCTGGTAGTTCAATGTCCATGTCAGTTTTCACTGCCACCTGACACGCTAGACGCTCACCTTCACGAGCTTCACCTTTAGTGATGTGATCAAGCTCAGTTGGTAGGATGTCGCCACCGCCAGATTTAACTTTTACGCGACACTGACCACAAGAGCCACCGCCACCACAAGCAGAAGATACGAATACGCCAGCACCAGCTAGAGCACTCAGTAGCTTACCGCCTGGTTGTGTAACGATCGCTTTATCAGCGTCACCGTTCACAGAAATTGTAATGTCACCTGTTGGTACAAGCTTAGACTTAGCGAAAAGAATCACTAGTACTAGCGCAAGTACGATCAGAGTAAACATCACTACACCAAGAATAATGTCCATTGACTATTCCTTAATTGTTGCGGTTTACCCGACTTACAGTTGAACACCAGAGAAAGACATAAAGCCTAACGCCATAAGACCTACAGTGATGAATGTGATGCCAAGACCACGTAGACCTGGAGGTACGTCAGAGTACTTCATCTTCTCACGGATACCTGCAAGAGCAACAATTGCTAGCATCCAACCCACACCAGAACCGAAACCGTAAACAACAGATTCAGCAAAGTTGTAGTCACGTTGTACCATGAAAGATACACCACCGAAGATCGCACAGTTTACTGTGATCAACGGTAGGAAGATGCCTAGCGCGTTGTACAAAGGTGGGAAGAAACGGTCAAGAACCATCTCTAGGATCTGTACAAGTGCTGCAATTACACCGATAAAGGTGATGAAGTTTAGGAAGCTAAGGTCCACGCCCTCAACTAACGCATTTTCTTTCAGAACTAGGTTGTAAACTAGGTTGTTCACAGGAACAGCGATAGTCAAAACTACCACAACTGCAACACCTAGACCGAAAGAGGTCTTAACTTTCTTAGATACGGCAAGGAAAGTACACATACCTAGGAAGAAAGACAGTGCCATGTTCTCGATGAAAATCGATTTAACTAACAGACTGATGTAATGTTCCATGACGCCCTTACTCCTTCGCTTCTACTTGTTCTGGTTTAAACACACGGATTACCCAGATCAGGAAGCCGATTAGGAAGAATGCAGATGGTGCTAGTAGCATTAGACCGTTAGGCTGGTACCAACCACCGTTGCTCACTAGAGGTAGTACTTCCATACCAAATAGTTTGCCTGAGCCGAATAGCTCACGGAAGAAACCAACAGTGATAAGAACGAAACCGTAACCTAGACCGTTACCAATACCGTCGATTAGAGAAGGTACTGGCGCAGACTTCATTGCGAATGCTTCAGCACGACCCATTACGATACAGTTTGTGATGATCAGGCCAACGAATACTGATAGCTGTTTAGAGATATCGTATAGGTAAGCTTTTAGCACCTGGTCTACCACGATTACTAGAGATGCGATGATCGCCATTTGAACGATGATACGCACACTGTTAGGAATGTGGTTACGGATCAGAGAAACAGAGAAGTTAGACAGAGCAGTTACGAATGTTACCGCTAGTGTCATTACAAACGCCGTTTCTAGTTTAGTTGTTACTGCAAGAGCAGAACATACACCAAGAACTTGTAGCGCGATCGGGTTGTTATCCAACACCGGCGCCATAATGCTCTTTTTAATGTTTTGTGCGCTAGACATTAGTTCAGACCTCCGTCACGAACTTTTGCTAGGAAAGGACCAAAGCCCATGTCACCTAACCAGAAGTCGAATGTACCTTGAACACCGTTACCAGTTAGTGTCGCACCAGATAGGCCATCAACGCCGTGTTCAGAACCTGCTGGCGCACCACCTTTAACAACCTTGATTGCTGGTTTGTGGTTTTCGTCGAACAGTTTCTTACCAACCCATTGAGCACGCCATGATGGGTTCTCAACTTCACCACCAAGTCCAGGAGTTTCACCTTGCTCGTAGTAAGTGATACCAGACACAGTGTTACCGTCAGTTTCAACTGCAACGAATGCGTACATCATCGACCATAGACCGTTACCGTGAACCGGGATGATAACTTTAGAAACGTCATCACCGTTTTTCACTAGGTATACGATACCCGTGTTAGCACGACGAATGATCTTAGCTTTGTCTTGCTCAGCTGTAAGCTTAATAGACGTTGCGTTGTCTTTCGCTGCTTTACGTTGATCGTAGTTAGCTGCTTTAGAACCATCAGCCGCTTCTTCAACGAATTCGCCTGTTGCGAAATCAACCAAGCGAGGCTCGATGTATTCAGCATATAGCTCAGGTACTTTCTTACCATTTGCTTCAATGCCAGCAACTTCAACAATCTTTGATTGTTTATCTAGGACAGCGTTAGCTTTTTGCTTATCACGCAGACCTACTGCTGCTGTTGATACGATGATTGAACAAACAAGGCTCAACCCGATAACAACACCCAGCGTCTTTTTAATGCTGTCGTTATTACTTGCCATAGCGTGCTAGTCTCCGCTTGATGTTCTTCTCAATTACTACATGGTCGAACAGAGGTGCGAATAGGTTCGCGAATAGAATCGCCAGCATCATACCTTCTGGGTACGCCGGGTTAACTACACGGATCATCACACACATTGCACCGATTAGGATGCCGTACCACCATTTACCTTTGTTAGTAAATGAAGCTGATACTGGGTCTGTAGCCATGAAGAACATACCGAATGCAAAACCACCTAGAACTAGGTGCCAGTGCCATGGCATGTTGAACATTGGGTTGGTGTCAGAACCGACCACGTTAAACAGTGTCGATACTGCAATCATACCGATCATTACACCCGCAATGATGCGCCATGAAGCGATTCGCATGTAAACGATCATCGCTGCACCGATCATTAGAGCAAGAGTCGATACTTCACCAATTGAACCAGGAATGTTGCCGATGAAAGCATCCATCCAAGTGATAGGAGCGCCAGTGATGTTGTTGATCAACGCGCCGCTACCGCCGTGAGCCCATTGGCTAAGAGCAGTTGCACCAGAGAAGCCGTCAGCTGCAGTCCAAACTACGTCACCCGAGATTTGCGCTGGGTAAGCAAAGAATAGGAAAGCACGACCTGCAAGTGCAGGGTTAAGGAAGTTGCGACCTGTACCACCGAAGATCTCTTTAGCAACAACAACACCAAATGTAATACCTAGTGCCGCTTGCCATAGAGGTAGCGTTGGTGGAACGATAAGTGCGAACAGAATAGAAGTTACAAAGAAACCTTCGTTAACTTCGTGCTTACGCACCATACAGAAAAGCACTTCCCAGAAACCACCAACAAGGAATACTGTTGCGTAGATTGGTAGGAAGTACGTCGCACCTAGTAGCATCTTACTGCCGACGCCTGCATCAGCAGAAATCGATCCGCCTAGCATCTCAGTCAACCAGTAGTGCCAGTTACCTGCGATAACTGTCGCTAGTTGATCACCAGCGTACATGTGGTTTAGAGCTGCAATAGCTTGGCCACCTGCGTTGTACATACCCCAGAACATTGCTGGGAATACCGCAAACCAAACCATGATCATGATACGTTTTAGGTCAACGCTATCACGAACGTGTGAGCTTTTCTTTGTTACTAGACCTGGCGTGTAGAAAACTGTCGCTACAGCTTCGTACAGGGCAAACCATTTTTCATGTTTACCACCAGGCTCAAAGTGATGCTCGATGTCTTCAAGAAACTTTTTAAGAGCCATGGAAATTACCCTTCCTTCTCGATCTTATCTAGGCATTCACGAAGTAGTTGACCGTACTCGTACTTACCAGGACAAACAAAGGTACACAATGCCAAATCTTCTTCGTCTAGCTCTAGAGCGCCCAGTGCTTGAGCACTGTCACTATCGCCCGCGCATAGATCGCGAAGTAGCAAAGTAGGTTCCATATCTAATGGCATTACGCGTTCGTAGCTGCCGATTGGAACCATTGAACGGTCACTACCATTAGTCGATGTTGTCATGTTGAACAACTGACCTTTGAATAGGTGACCAAGGAATGAGCGAGTTACTGAGAACTTGTTCTTACCAGGCATAGCCCAGCCGAGCAGTTCTTTTTCACGGCCTTCGCGTAATACAGAAACCTGCTGATGGTAACGGCCAAGGTACGCGTGTGGACCTGTAGCGTGAGTACCAGTTAGTACTGAGCCAGAGATCACACGAACTTCGCCAGGCATCAGTTCGCTATCTGTTAGGTCGTCAAGGCTAGCACCCATTACGGTACGAACCAGACGTGGGTTATTCACCACTGGACCCGCTAGAGAGATAACACGGTCTGTGTATAGCTCACCTGTTAGGAACAGCTTACCGAACGCGATAACGTCTTGGTAGTTGATGCTCCAAGCCACGTTTTCTGCATTTACTGGGTATAGGAAATGCATGTGGGTGCCAGCAAGACCTGCTGGGTGAGGGCCATCGAAGACGTGTTCTTCTACGTTAGACTGAGAAGAGCGTGGCAAGCTAGTGCCAGATTTACATACGTAAACCTTGCCTTCTGTCAGGGCTGAAAGAATGTCTAGACCGGCAATGAATGCTTCTTGTTGTTCGTTAATGATCAACTCAGGCTTAGCTGCAAGAGGATTAGTATCCATTGCAGTTACGAAAATAGCCTTAGTAGCAGACTCGATTGCTGGAACCTTGCTAAACGGACGAGTACGTAAAGCGGTCCAAAGGCCAGATTCAACCAGTTGAGTCTTGATCACTTCGCGATCTAGACCAGATAGTTGAGCGGCTTCGAACTTATCGAATGTCACCTGCTCTTCACCTGCCACTTCAATCACTACAGATTGAAGGACACGTTTAGCGCCACGGTTAACTTCGATCACTTTACCGGCTGCTGGTGCAGTAAATTTCACGCCAGGGTTCTTCTTGTCTTCAAAAAGAATTTGCGCTTTTTTCACTTCATCACCAACGCGGACATGCATGGTAGGACGCATGCCAACGTACTCTTCGCCAAGCAAGGCGACTTTTTTGATGGTCTTACCATCATTAATCACCTGGGATGGAGTTCCTGCGATAGGAAGATCCAAGCCCTTCTTTATTGTAATCATACGCACTTGCACTACTTTTATCGGGAAAAAGATTCTTTTGATTGCGTAACTTTTAGACACGACATCAGTGTCCGGTTTTGATGCTGTTTAAAACACCAAAATCGCAACATCCTATTAAAAATCTCGTCACATGAAATATGAGAGATTTATCAGGTGCGGTAGTCTAGCATTTTTTAGGAACTTGATGCCATGACCAATCATCAGAATAGAGGGGTAATTTCGATAGAATCAGGTCTAAAAGGTCAAATATTAGTCATAATTTTGACCGAACGCACAAATGACATATTCCACACATATCTTATGGAAATGAAATATTCACAGCCTGAAATATGCTTTAATTTATATTCATTTGTTGAAACGCTGTTAACACATTTTTTAACCAACATTTGTGCCACATTTTTGTCCCACACAAAATGTAAAACAAAAAAAGATGGCCTAAGCCATCTTTCTAAAAACGTCTGGGTTGAAAGGGGTTAACGCCCTCCTCCCATACACATTGGACTGTCTGGTGCACCATTTTGCTCACGTTTCCACTCTTCCTCTGTGTAAGTATGGATCGCAAGCGCGTGAATATGATTGTCTAGCTCATCGGCAAGAATTTGATGAACTTGACGGTGACGGCCAATCAATCTCTGACCGGCAAATAAGTCACTCACAACAATGACTTTAAAGTGACTTTCCGAGCCAGGCGGCACATTGTGCATGTAACTTTCGTTGATGACTTTTAAGTAGCTTGGTTGCAGCTCACTATGTAACTTTTTCTCTATGATTTCTTGGATCATATTCTTTCCTCAATGATGCAAATGCCATAAGTATATACCCAACTCCTAAAGAGGTGGAGACTTGATACTCTTTCCATTTTGCGACTTTGTTTCGCGTTAATACTAGCAAAGGTTCAGCCCATTCAGCACTGATGCGTTTAAAGCACGAGCCACAAGCTTGCCACTTTACGCTATTTCGGCGAGTTAAATAGAAAATTTGACAGCTTTTTGTATCTACGTAAGCCATCATTTGCGACAATAATCACTAGTTTATTGAATCAACCTACGTTTACTTATGAAAACCGAATTGAATCTTCACGGTAGAAGCCTCACGCTTCATCGTTTTCCTAAGCGTTCTAACGAAACGCTTCAAGCTTGGGATGCGGGTGATGAGTACCTGATCAATCACGTCGAAGAAATGGCATTACCCGACCATCAAAACATCGTTGTTATCAATGACAACTTTGGTGCCCTCGCTTGCTGGTTTTCTGAAAAACATCATGTCACTTTTATGAGCGATTCTTTCGTCTCTCACAAAGGCGCTCAAAAAAATCTTGAAGACAATCAATGTAATAAAGTGGCATTTCTGACCACAATGGACAGTATTCCTGCGAATACAGATCTTGTGTTAGTCCAGCTACCTAAAAGTAATCGTCATCTTGTTTGGATTTTGAGCCAACTTCGCAAAGTGCTTCCAACCGCTTGCCCTGTGATTGCTGTAAACAAAGCCAAAGAAATCCATACGTCTACATTAAAATTGTTCGAAAAATACCTTGGAGAGACTAAAACGTCACTGGCGTGGAAAAAGCATCGACTGGTCTTTTCTCAGGCCAATGCAGAACCAAGAATTGAAGTAGATCCAATCACGGCTTGGGGTGTCGAAGGAGAACACATTCAGCTTAAAAACCTGCCAAATGTCTATTCAGGAGAAAGCTTAGACTTAGGTGCGCGTTTTATGCTGCAACATATTCCTCAAGACGCCTCAATCAACCACATTATCGATTTGGGATGCGGTAACGGCGTCTTATCGGTAAAAGCAGGTCAACTCAATCCAAATGTAAGACTGACTTGCGTTGATGAAAGCTTCATGGCGCTTGAATCTGCCAAGCAGAACTTATTGGATAACTTGGGCGAAGGTCGCGACATTCAGTGCGTGGCCAATAACTGTTTGGATGGATTCAAACCTGACAGTTGCGATTTAATCATGTGTAACCCACCGTTCCATCAGCAACAAGCCATTACCGATCATATAGCATGGCAAATGTTCTGTGATGCAAAACAAATTTTGAACCAAAATGGCAAGTTACTCGTCATAGGAAACCGTCACCTCGGCTACGATGCCAAGTTGAAACGTCTGTTTGGCGATAAGAATGTGAAACTCATCGCTTCTAACAATAAGTTCGTGATTTTACAGGCAACAAAAAATCCTGCTAAATTAAGCGCAAAACAATAGAGCTCTCCGAGCAAAATGTTTACAAGGAACAATAAAATGAAAAAACTGTTACTCGCGGCTTCGGTTGCATTGCTTGCTGCATGTTCAGCGCCACAACAACCGCAACTGAACCTAATGCCTGAAAGCACCTTGAGCACCAATCCTATTGTACAAGGCAAAACATACAGCTTGACCAGCAAAGACGTGCGCGCAGCGCAGTACGTAGCTTTGGTTGATAACGGTCGTTCAAACATTCTACCACTTCATGCGAAACAAAACTTACGCATTGCATTAGAAGAAGCTTTAGAGAAACAGTTCTCATCTCAAGGTTTCCACTCTGATTTAAACAGCAACAACACAATTGAACTGAATGTTCAAGAAGCGCTAGTGAACGTCAAACATTCCGTGATGGAAAACCAAATGGATGCCAAAGTGATACTAGAGATCACAGCAGAAACACCACAAGGCAAATTGGTGAAAACCTATACAGGCACTGCAAAACGCTCTGGCACTTTAAGCGCTTCAGATTCTGATATTGAAGAAACACTGAATGATGTAGTGACGTTAACGCTTAAAGAAATTGCTAACGACCCTGAACTTCGTCAGTACATGCAGGAGCGTTTCTAATGTTACGCAAAGCGATTCTTTCTTTAGCATTACTTAGCTGCAGTGTTTGGGCAGGGCCAAAAGTGGCGTTTGAAACAACGTTAGGTTCATTTACCGTCGAGCTGAATGAAGAAAAAGCGCCAATCACAGTAGCTAACTTTCTGAAATATGTAGAAGACGGCAGCTACGAAGGTACGATTTTCCATCGTATTATCCCAGGATTCATGGCACAAGGTGGCGGCTTCAACCAAGACATGCAGATGGTGAAAACATACGCGCCAATCAAAAACGAAGGAAGTAATGGTCTGAACAATGACCGTGCAACCATCGCAATGGCACGCACCAATGCACCAGACTCTGCAACTCGCCAATTCTTCGTCAACCTCGTCGACAATGACTTCCTAAACTATGGCGCTCGCCCACCTGGTTATGCGGTATTTGGTGAGGTGACTGAAGGATTCGACGTTATCGAAAAAATGGCACAGCAGCCGACCACTACAGTAGGTCGAATGCGTGATGTACCAGAGACGCAAATCGTCATTACTAAAGCAACGCTACTCAAATAGCCAAACCCATAAGCCCTTTGAATATTCGAAGGGCTTTCTCGTTCCATGGCTTCATTTTATTGGATTGATTTATGTCTTCATTACCTTCCATCACTTGGTTGGAAACGGTAAAAAGTTACCTTGATAAGCGACTCATGTGGGTTTTCATGTTGGGCTGCTCTAGCGGCTTTCCATGGGTACTTATCGGCTCAAACATGTCTGGTTGGCTAAAAGACGCCGGCTTGACCCTTTCCGCAATCGGCTATTTTGGTAGTGTCTTTGCGGTCTATGCGATCAACTTTCTGTGGGCTCCCTTGGTCGACCGAGTGAAGTTACCGCTGTTGTATCCTCTGCTTGGACAAAGACGCAGTTGGATCTTTTTCTGTCAAAGCATTGTTCTGGTTGCCACATTATTCATTGCAGGGGTCAATCCTGCGGAAAATCTCATTTTCGCCTCTATGCTCGCCTTGTGTATTGCAACGGCATCGGCAACACAAGACATCGCCATCGACGCTTTCCGAATTGATACTTTTCCAAAATCGGAAGAATCTAAGTTGCCACAAGCTTCGGCTATGGCAGTCATCGGATGGTGGACAGGCTACTCATTGCCGGGATACTTGGCGTTTGTTAACGCCGATACTATCGGCTGGAACGGTGTGTATTACGGTATGGCAGCCGTTGTTGTGGTACTCATGGTGTTCACTTTGTTAGTGGGCGAACCAGTCACACAACGTGAAAAGCTCCAATCCGAAGCGGAACAAAGACACAAAGAAGTCGTCGGTTCAAAACTTGTGGCGTGGTTTACGGTCACCGTTGTTGAGCCTTTCCTCGATTTCTTCAACCGCAATGGTGTTCGCGTCGCGATAACCCTGTTGCTGTTTGTCTTCTTATTTAAGATTGGCGAAGCATTCCTGGGCCGCATGTCGATTGCTTTCTACAAAGACATTGGCTTTAGCAACGAACAAATTGGCTACTACTCGAAGTTGATCGGATGGGGAGCCACCATCTTCTTTACTCTCGTTGGCAGTATGTTCAATGTGAAGTTTGGTATCGTGCGCGGTTTGATGATTGGCGGCATTGCTATGTCAGCGAGTAACTTGATGTTTGCTTGGATAGCATCTGTTGGCCCTAACGAGCATCTGTATTTAGCAACCATCATCGTTGATAACTTTACGACGGCATTTTCTACCGTGGCCTTTGTCTCGTTTCTGACTCTATTAACCGGGCAAGCGTTCTCTGCCACTCAATATGCATTGCTTGCGTCGCTAGGAAACTTTGGACGAACCACACTAGCTTCATTCAGCGGTGAATTGGTTGACTACCTAAATGACTGGAGCACGTTTTTCATTCTCACGGCCGTAATGGTGATCCCGAGCTTGATCATGTTGTATTCACTGCGTCATTACTTTACGGATCTTTTGGAAAAAGCGCGGCATAAGCACTAACTACCGCAAATTTGCTCAAAAGTAAGAATAATAAACCACCGCACAATACGGTGGTTTTTTCTATACAAAACGCGGCATTCGAAGCTTACGGGTAAAGCCCTTTGCCGAACAAATTGAAGATTCGTGCAACACCTTGCGTGAAAATCATCGGCTCAGTGAGTACCGTTAAACACAAACAGTCTTCACCTTCCTGAGTAAAGGGGCTGTGTTTGACTGAGGCATCTCGTATCATCAAGTCGCCTTCTTCATACTGCCCGTCTTCATCGCTAAATCCACCATGCAGAACCAGTGTGGATTCCAACCCTCTGTGCGTGTGTTGTGGGATTTGTACATTTTCGCCGATGTACATCAGACTCACTCGAGCATCTTCACCCAAATCAATTTGTGCACTAAAAACCTTCCCACCGTAGCTTCGCCACGATCCCACCAAATCAGAAAAGCGCACTAACGTTTTTGGAAGCTCGAAGCTTTTACCTGCAACATTGACGAAAGCTGTATCTTGAATCACCACATTGTCGTTCACAGGTTCTGCGTTAATAATGTCGTTAAACATGTCATCAAACTCATGTGAATACTCTAATGGACTTTCACTCACTGTATTTGCTTGACTTGCTTCTACTTGGTTTACATACGCTCGGCACTTTGCGCACGTCTCTAAATGTGTGGCGACCACAAGACCAGAAACCGCATCAATGCTGCCCGAAGCGTATGCTTCTAACAAGTTGTTATCTGGATGTTTGTTCATAGTTGCTCCGTATGCATTGAGTGCCTTAACTTTTCTACTGCGAGTCTTAACCGAGACTTAACCGTACCTAGCGGTATGTCAAAAAGTTCCGCAACTTGCTGATGTGGCAGCTCTTCGAGATAAACCGCTTGCAATACGTCTCTCTGATTTTTAGGCAAAATATCAAGAAACTTCACCACCTGTTCCTTCAACATGTCTTGTTCTGGAGAATAATGGTCAACCAGATCTGGCGGATAATATTCCGATGGCCAAATGTCATCAGAATGGATGTGAAGCTCTTTACCCTTTTGTTTTCTGAGTAAGTCAAAACACAAGTTGCGGATAATCGTGTATATCCACGTCGATAACGCACTCTTCTTTCCATCGTAAAGATGAGCTTTTTGCCAGACCGTTGCCATGGTTTCTTGAACCATCTCCATAGCAACTTGCTCATTACCAACGTGCTTGTAGGCAAACTGTTTTAGCTTGGGTGCATAAAAACGGAATACGAACGCAAAAGCCTCTCTATCTTTGGCTTTTACCTTATCCATGTAAGCGTTCCATTCATTTCGCCCCAATTTTTGTGGGCTATCACTCATCATAATCAGCCTTTACTATAGGGAGGCTCTCACCTCCCTTCTTCCTTATCGGTGATGTCATCAACGAGAAGATTGAAGCCACCATTGTTTCCGTCATCAATAGCAACCACTTGGTAGACAACACCATTCATTAAGTCTACTGGTAGCGAATCAATCGCGACCGCGTCAGGGTTGCCCGCGACGGTGACAGTTACGTAGTAAGTGCCTACCGCAACATACAATCCTTTCGCACTTTCTTTATACGCAAAGTTTGTGATGGTTGGATCACTACACTCTATCCCTACTGACGTTTTGAGGTAGATATCAACCATCTCTGCTACTGGGTTGGTTGCCGCATGAGTCACGTTTAACGTCGCACTGGTTGCCACTGCGCGTCTCATGTCTTCAACAACCAGAGGTTCGATATCAATCGCTAGGCTAACAACACTGACTGCATAAACACTGTAATCCATTCCGCCCGCAACCATTAACCCGTCGACATCAATTATCGGATGACTCGTAGTGCCATCGACAAGATGCCCGACTCGAACTTAGCTTGGTTTCCTGTGATTTCAATTATAGAAGAGGAGGAATCATCAAGAACGAGCTGCTTAACTGGTAAAGAGCTACTTGAATCACCAGTATTAATAGCTGCAATGGTCAAATTGGAGTTAGCAGAAAGCACGACTGCACCCGAATCAAAAACAACGGAGTCGCCCACGGTTAATCGGACTTGATAGTCTCATGTTCGATTATGTCAGTGTCTGATGAACCACAAGCGGCTAAACCTAAAGCCATTGCCAATATTGCAGCGGCTCTGCTCAGACTCAGCTCAATCCTTTCATATCCTTGCCTCTTTGTTTGAAGGGGCTTCTATGGCTTCTGTCAGAAATTGCAACGCAGGAATACAGTCCTCTGCGCCAACGAGCTGTTCGAACAGATTGCAGTCTAAAGGAAGTAATTCAAGCCAGCGCTGGGTAACCCAAGCTGAGTCATCGTAAAAACGATGCTGGTAAAGGTTTCCAAGTTGCGGAAACTCTTCATAAATATGGGATAACTGCTGGCTTAAATAGAAAAAATCTGGTGAGTTGTCTGGATGTTGCCAATTATCCAACCAATCGACTTCGGCGTGTCGTAATCCATCAGCGTCAGCGCGTACACGTTTCACTGTAAAACGTTTTTCGCCGACGACGGTGATACCAAGAAGCCCATCACTAAGCGTTTCGAAATCAACCATCCTGACCAAAGTGCCGATCGAAGAAACATTTCCCACCACTTTTGGATCACCATCACTGCCCACAAGGCAAACACCAAACCCCACATTTTGCAAACTACACTCTTTCACCATGCGCTTATATCTAGGTTCAAAAATACGCAGATTCATCTTGCCTTCGGGTAGTACAACCGAGGTGAGCGGGAATAACATGACTTCTTTCATTCAAACGTCCTCTTTGGTTCTCCGATTCATACGAACGCCTTATTACTCGGATCACTAACGATTTGTGTTGGTTAATCGACTGGCTTAAAAAGTCATAAAATCGCTTACGCAAACGATCTAAATCACATATTTATTGCAAGTTGATGCAACAAACAAAAAGTTCCGTAAATAAAGACAAGTTCGTGACACACCTCACTAAAAACGTTCATTTTTGCACCCTTTATCACTTTCATTTGCGATTTTTATCGCTATTATTCCCGCCAATTGGAAAGCGCAGCACAGATTGCGTGTTCTGAATCATTACAAACATAGAGAGTCCCCTTATGCGTAAATCACTTTTAGCTCTTAGCCTTCTAGCGGCTACATCAGCTCCAGTATTAGCTGCAGATTACTCTGACGGCGATATCCACAAAAACGATTACAAGTGGATGCAATTTAACCTAATGGGTGCATTCAACGAACTTCCTGGTTTCCCTGATGGTTCGAACCACGACTACCTAGAAATGGAATTCGGCGGCCGCTCTGGTATTTTCGACCTTTACGGTTACGTTGACGTATTCAACCTAGCTTCTGACCCAGGCAGCGACAAATCTGGCAAAGAAAAAATCTTCATGAAGTTTGCTCCACGTATGTCTCTAGATGCTGTAACTGGTAAAGACTTGTCTTTCGGCCCAGTTCAAGAACTATACGTTTCTACTCTAATGGAGTGGGGCGGTGCTTCTGAAGTTAACTCACAAAAAATCGGTCTAGGTTCTGACGTGATGGTACCTTGGTTAGGTAAAATCGGTCTAAACCTATACGGTACTTACGATAGCAACAAGAAAGATTGGAACGGTTACCAAATCTCGACTAACTGGTTCAAACCATTCTACTTCTTCGAGAACGGTTCATTCATTTCTTACCAAGGTTACATCGACTGGCAATTTGGTATGAAAGATGAGTACTCTTCATCTAGTTACGGCGGTGCTATGTTCAACGGTATCTACTGGCACTCTGATCGCTTTGCTGTTGGTTACGGTCTAAAAGGCTACAAGAACATCTACGGTATCAAAGAAGTTAATGGTGTAGATTCAACTGGCTTCGGTCACTACATCGCAGTAACTTACAAGTTCTAATTGAACCGATAAGTTTCCTCAAAAATGGCGCCAATTGGCGCCATTTTTATTTGCTTTCCTCTCTCCCCTCATTATCCTTGCAGCAAACCTTTTTACTGAGAGCGTTTGGTGAATATTCTCATTTTAGGTCCGGGGGCCATTGGCTCACTGTGGGCAACAAAATTTCAGTTGGCAGGACACCAAGTATCAGTGTGGGGCAGAACGTCTGAGCCGCAACACTCCCTTACGCTTGATGACTCACCTGCAATGGAGTTTCCTAACCAACATATTCCCTCTTTACAACAAGCGGATTTGATTTTGGTTACGGTGAAAGCGTGGCAAGTGATCACTGCACTCAAACCTCTTATTGAGCACATTCATCACGATGCCATTGTTATGCTTATGCACAATGGTATGGGTACGGCCGAGCAGGTAGAAGAGATGCTATCCGGAAATCCCGTCGTTATCGCAACCACAACCCATGGTGCTTATAAGCCGAATAAAGAGCACGTAATGCACACGGGGCAAGGCATCACTCAAGTTGGCGGCTTTAATGCGTCTGGCGCTCATTGCCAGTTTTTGCAAGATGTTATGCAGCACGCTTTACCAGAAGTTGTTTGGAACCCAAACATCAATGCCGCGTTGTGGACCAAACTCGCCATAAACTGTGCAATCAACCCGCTTACAGCATTGCATCAATGTAAAAATGGCGACCTTGCACACGGTGATTTTCAAGACACCTTGAAAAACATCACGAAAGAACTTGTCGAAGTGATGAATAAGGAAGACATTGCGACGCAGTTCGACGTGCTTTTCGAGACCATAATGCAAGTGGTGCGGGCAACGTCTGAGAACTATTCTTCAATGAGGCAAGATGTGTTTCATCAGCGCCCGACCGAAATTGATTTTATCACTGGGTACTTGCTAAAAGCGGCAGAGAAACATCGCATCAATACACCTGAGAATTTAGAACTTTACCAACGCATCAAACAAATAGAACAAAGCTGGACAGAAGAATGAGTAAGAAAATCTTAGTGCCAATCGCTCCGGGCACCGAAGAAATGGAAGCCGTCACCGTTATCGACTTGATGGTTCGCGCGGGTTATGACGTTACAGTTGCAAGTGCTGCATTTGATGGTGCACTGACAATGAAAGCCTCTCGCGGTGTAACACTGACCGCGGATTGCAAGCTGGTTGATATTGCCGATGACGAGTTTGATGCGATTGTATTATCTGGCGGCGTGGGCGGCGCAGAAACTTTCCGTGATAGCACCATTATGATTGAAATCCTCAAACAGCACATGTACGAGGGTAAACTGGTGGCGGCAATTTGTGCAGCTCCGGCTTTGGTTCTACAACATCACAACCTATACCCAGATGCGTTGATGACATGTCATCCAAGCTTCCAATCTCATATTCCTGAAGACAAATGGCGAGCTAAACGTGTCACCATGGATGTGAATCACAACCTACTGACAAGTCAGGGACCAGGAACCGCACTTGAGTTCGCAATGGAAATCATTATCAAACTTTCCGGTAAAGAGCATGGATGGATGGTCGCAGAACCGCTAGTCACTATCCCAACACTGCATTATCACGAATTTGGTGAAGAGTAATGTTTGACGTAAACGCTGTACGCGAACAGTTCCCGGCCCTAAATCAAGACGTAAACCATTCGCCTTTAGTTTACCTTGATAGCGCAGCAACAACACAAAAGCCACAGTGCGTGATCGATGTGATTAGCCGTTACTACAGTGCACAAAATGCTAACGTGCATCGTGGTAGCCACAGTTTGACAGCAAACGCCACTAGCCAGTTTGAAGCCGCTCGCGAAGCCGTAGCAACGTTTATTGGTGCAAACAGCTCTAAAGAAATCATTTGGACGCGAGGCGCAACCGAAGCACTTAACTTAATTGCACAAACTTACGCTCGCAGCACCTTACAACCGGGCGATGAGATCTTAATTAGCGAGATGGAACACCACGCCAACATCGTGCCGTGGCAGATTGTAGCCGAACAAACTGGCGCGAAAATCATAAAAGTGCCAATGACGGCTGAATGCCAGTTTGACTTGCAGGCGTTTGAACAGAAGCTCTCTGAGCGATGCAAAATCGTCGCGTGCGCACAAATAACCAACGTAACAGGCACACGCCAACCTATCGAAAAGATCACCGAGCTAGCGCACAGCGTTGGTGCGGTAGTTGTAGTTGATGGCGCACAAGGCATCGTGCATGAGCAGCTAGATTTATCGGCATCAGATATCGATTTTTACGTTTTCTCAGGTCACAAGCTGTATGCGCCAGCAGGTATTGGCGTTCTATACGGCAAACTAGAGTTGTTAGAAGCTATGCCACCATGGCACGGCGGCGGCAAAATGGTTGAACGCGTTTCTTTCGAGAAAACGACCTTTTCAGCACTTCCTGGCAAATTTGAAGCGGGAACACCAAACGTAGCGGGCGCGATTGCTTTAGCGAAAGCCATTGAGTGGTACCAAGGTTTTGACCATCACGAAGTCGAGGATCATCTCCATGCGCTTCAGGATAAGGCCTACCAAGCACTAAACGCGTTGGATGACATCCATATTCTAGGCTATCAACCGAATGCCTCTGTACTGACGTTCGTAATGGACGGCGTTCATCACCAAGACATGGCGACGCTGCTCGATCAACAAGGCATTGCGGTACGAGCAGGACACCATTGCGCTCACCCATTGATGGATGCGCTAAACGTCAAAGGAACGGTACGCGTTTCTTTTGGTATTTATAACACGGCAGAAGATGTGGATAGGCTCATCGCCGCCGTAGAGAAAGCCGTCGACATGTTATAACGCCCACCTTTCGACTTGGAGTAACCAACAAGGTTACTCCATCTGCCTATCCAGAGTCGCCACGCAATTTCTGCCATTTCTTTTCGCAGCATAAAGCGCTTTATCTGCATGCGCATACAAGCGTTTGGTGGTTTCATTTCTGCCTATTTTGACCACGCCTACACTCACCGTGACCGGAATTTCAATCTTTTCAAATTCAAACTGGCAATTTTGAATATGGGAACGTACTTCCTCTCCCACTTCTTTCGCCGCCGATAGAGAGGTTTCTGGCAGGATAATCGCAAACTCCTCCCCTCCGACTCTTGCAAAAATCTCGTCTTTAACCAACAAGTGAGAAACCAAATCGGCTAATGTCTCTAAGACATAATCTCCCGCATCGTGGCCACGTTTATCATTGATAACTTTAAAAAAATCCAAATCAAACAATAATAGAGCAGATTGGTAGTCAGGAGTTTGGGATTTAATGACTTCTTCTGTGAGCTTTTCGAAAAAAACACGTCGATTGTAGATGTTTGTGAGAGCGTCAATTTGGCTTTGGTGGCGAAGAAGGGTTTCGACTCGGTGGCGGTTGGAAATGTTGCGGGTAAGAATGAGAACAACGCGACGACCTTGATAGTTTATAGTGAGCGGACAGATTTTCCCTTCGTAATAGAGGTCGCCTTTTGGCCCACTGTTCGCATCTATTCCCTGAATGCTGTCGGCGCACATCTTGTACTCGATCGTCACAATACTGTCTTGATTGAGTGACCGATTGATCTGTTCGATAAACCAGTCGGCTTGCTCTTTCTCAAGTACGCTGTGCAGTGTCTTACCTATCAAATTGCTTCCATCGTGATAGGCTTTTTTGTCTGTTCCTCCAAAAACATCAATATAGATACCATCTTCACTCAAAATAAAAGTGGGGTCAGGCATTCCGGATAACACGTCTTGCGCATGTTCCAAGGTGAATTGCATACAGGGAGGTTCCTAGCGTTTGTATCTAAGTAACCCAATCGCCTCCAAATGTGTTTCAACATTGGGGAATAGAAGCGAATGGGGCATATGTCTATTATCTAATATAGACAAATTTTAAATACAATTGAGTCTATAAAAACCAAGTGGGCAATATAATGAATCTGGATCAATAGAAAGGTCAATTAAAGTCAAAATAGTCGACTATTTGCATATTTTTTATTCACACGCGAAAAACGTCTCAACTCAGATACAAAAAACGCCAAACAGCTAAGCTATTCGGCGTTTTTTAAAAATTGGGGAAATGGCTCATTACACGGCAGTGTGCTTAATCTGCTCAACAATAGCTTTCAGGCCATTACCACGTGATGGGCTTAAATGCGCGATGAGTCCCAGTTGCTCAAAATAAGCATCAATGTCAAACGCTTGAATTTGATCGGCCGTTTTACCGTCATAAGCCGCCATCACCAACGCAATTAATCCGCGTACAATACGCGCATCGGAGTCTGCACAAAAATGCCACACGCCATTTTGCGCTTGGCTCACTAACCACACCAAGCTTTCGCAACCCGATACTGTAACTTGTTCTGATTTCAGCTCTTCTGGCATTTGTGGCAGCTTTTTACCCCACTGAATGACCTGACGGTAACGATCTTCCCAGCCTTTAAATTGCTGCATCGTTGCGACAATATCTTCGCTGGTGATTTCTGTTCCAAATGGAGATGCAGGAAAATCGATCATAATGTGCCCTTCTGTTTGATGCTTTTTGGCTGAACTACTTCTTGTGTTTTTGAATCAGCTTCTCAACAATTCGCGATACCGCAACAAAGCCAAACGTCGCGGTTACAACAGTTGCCGCACCAAATCCGCTAGCACAATCCATGCGTTTTGGACCTTCCGCTGTCGACTTCACACCGCACACTGAACCGTCTGCTTGAGGATACTTCAGCTGCTCGGTTGAAAACACGCAATCAATACCAAACTTACGAGCCGGATTCTTAGGGAAGTTATGATGACGACGCAAAGTGTCTTTGATTTTCTTCGCTAAAGGATCTTGAATCGTTTTCGTTAAATCAGCGACCATGATCTGCGTTGGATCGACCTGACCACCAGCGCCACCCGTGGTAATCACTTTGATCTTGTTGCTGCGGCAATACGCCAGCAAAGACGCCTTCGCTTTTACGCTGTCAATCGCATCCAACACGTAATCAAACTCTTTACTTAAGTACTCATGTTGATTGTCTGGCGTAATGAAATCATCAATCAGATTAACTTTACACTCCGGGTTGATCAACTTGACGCGCTCGGCCATCACTTCAATTTTACTTTGACCAACGGTACCCGTCATCGCATGAATTTGGCGGTTAATATTCGTGACACAAACATCGTCCATATCAATCAGAGTCAGCTCACCGATCCCCGTACGAGCCAGCGCTTCCACCGCCCATGAACCTACACCACCAATACCAATCACACAAACGTGTGCAGCGCGAAGAATGTCCACTTCACTATTGCCATAAAGACGACGTGTGCCGCCAAAGCGTTGGTTGTAACTGTCAGATGCAGGGGTATCGAGTTCACGCATATTGAAGTCCAGATGATCGATAGAAAAACAAAGAGTGCGATTTATACGCACTCTTTGATGAAATGTCTAGATAAGAGGGGGTTCCTCTTTCTTGGATGGCTATTGTAGCTTTTCTGGCGGCAAAGCCCAAGGCGCTTGAGTTGGTGAGTTTTCCAACCCAAGTTTCCACACTCGACCAAAATGCTTGTAATGCCCAGCTTCTGTCCCTGCTCTCGCACCAATGCCATGATACAGATCCAAATGGTTTTGTTTTACCGCACCACCTGTGTCTAACACGATCAGCATGCGCAATTGGTGAGCGCCGCTCCACGTACCATTGGCATTCAACAACGGCACTTCCGCCAAGATTGGCGTGCCCATTGGTAAGATAGAACGATCGCCCGCGACAGCGGCCATTGGCAACAACGGAATACCAGCCGAGCCTGTTACAGGCGCTTCCGCTTTTGGTGCAAAGAAAACGTAAGAAGGATTTTGCTCCAACAGCTCGCGCACTGTCGCATCGTCGTTGTCCATCACCCACTCTTTAATCGCTTTGAGGGACATTTTTTCACGCGGCACTTCACCACGTTCAATCAAAATGCGGCCAATGCTGACGTAAGCTTTGTTGTTTTTCCCTGCGTACGCAAAGTATTCCAACGTATCATCATCTTCAAAATGCACATAGCCACTGCCCTGCACTTCCATCATAAACGGGTCAATACGATTTGGCGCATAACCAAGCACTAAACCTTGGCCATCTAATGCCCCATTGTAGATCTCCGCGCGAGTCGGACAATCTGATGTGCAGTTCGGCTTACCGTAAACTGGGTACTTAAAAATGTCGTTTGGTGTATGACGAAGCTCCATCACGGGAGAAAAGTATCCGGTAAACAACACATTACCTTTTTTATCACCACCACCCAATTGCGCAGCTTGAATGCCAAACGCACTCAGCGCGCTGGTGTCTCCACTTTGCTGCGCCCACTCACTCAATCTTTGGTAAAGCGGTTGGTAAATCTTCGCCATGGATGGTGACTTCATCACCACTTGCTCAGCTTGCTTATTAAACTCAGTAAAATCGCGTGGTTTGTTGGACTCAACTACATCCACTTTATTTAGGATCTGAGGGAACTCACCATCGAGATATTGCTGAGCGCGATCATTTTGTTGAGCACAACCAAATAGCAGACTCAAAGAAATAATAGGAAGGAGTTTTTTTAACACGTGATTTTTCCGTAAAAAAGAATAGCAAAAGGATGGCAAACAAATGCAAACGACGCAATTGAAAAGCGACGACAAAATGTTTCAACACTAAGCCAATCCGTTTACTTGTTGTTAAATCATCCATTTCGGGACGAACAACATGATAACAGGAGAATATTTACGAAATTGTCCAGACAATGTCTGAACTGATGTGGATATCAAAAAGATAGGAATGTTGAGCACTCGCGCAATGGCGAATGCTCAAATAGAAAACACAATATTTAACGAACGGCGATGCCAGCGTGCCCTTCAAGACGAAAGACCGGAAGATAGTGCGCCCGCGCATCCAACTTCATTTCTGTATGTTGTTTTCCGACAAAATCAAAATGGCGTACGGTCGAACCGACTTTGTATGAGAACGAATCGCCATCAAACTCAAAATCGGTTGCAATGGTCGAGCCATTAACGGTCACGCCCCTTTCACTAAGCACAAACTCTTCCCTCGAGTAAGGCGCTACATCTTGCTCAACCCAGCGGCCATAAATTATTGATTTAGAGATGGGAGGGTTAATGTACCGAGTGATCAAATCGCCATACAGCATACAAACAATGACCGTACCCAGCACTGCCATTAGCATGAGAGAACGTTCCGCCCACTTGCGAAGTGACGATTTTGTGGATGAATTAGACTCGTTTTGAGCAGTGATCGCAGCATTCTTATTTACAACTGAAGACATGAGGTTCACTTATTTGAAATAGACGCGCGTATTGTAACCTCCATAACCAAACTGGACAAAGCACCGTACTCCAGATGTTTGTGCTTTATTCCAAAAAATTGCCTTGCCATTAATTGAATAAAAAGACATTATTTAAGCATAAATAAACACAAGGAATGGCTGTAGTGAAAATTCGTAGTACCGCTCTCGTAAAAGGATTCCGCCAATCAACCCCTTACGTCAACGCTCACCGTGGGAAGACCATGGTGATCATGCTGGGAGGTGAAGCGGTCGCTCATAATAATTTTGGCAATATAATCAATGATATTGCTTTGATGCACAGTTTAGGCATCAAAGTCGTTGTCGTTTATGGCGCTCGTCCGCAAATCAATCAATTACTTGAAAAACAAGACCTTACTACGCCATACCACAAAAACATCCGAATTACCGACGAAGCGGCACTATCGGTAGTTATGCAAGCTGCTGGGCAGCTTCAACTAGCCATTACCGCACGCCTTTCAATGAGCTTAAACAACACCCCGATGGCTGGCACACAACTGAATGTAGTCAGTGGCAACTTTGTCATTGCACAGCCACTTGGCGTAGATGACGGTGTCGATTACTGCCACAGTGGACGCATTCGCCGCATTGACACCGACGCGATTAATCGCACGCTCGACCAAGGCTCCATTGTGCTACTTGGCCCCATTGCGAGCTCCGTGACTGGCGAATGTTTTAACTTACTTTCTGAAGAAGTCGCGACGCAACTGGCGATCAAATTAGGCGCAGACAAACTGATTGGTTTCTGCTCAGAACAAGGCGTGATTGACGACAATGGCAATGCCGTCGCAGAGTTGCTGCCTATCGAGGCAGAGCACGTCATCAAAACGCTTTCAGAAAACCACGCTTCAGATTCCGATTACAACACGGGCACTTTGCGTTTCCTCAAAGGTTCCATCGCCGCTTGTCGCGCTGGCGTCCCACGTAGCCATCTCATCAGCTACAAAGTAGATGGGGCTTTGATTCAGGAGTTGTTCTCGTTTGACGGTATCGGAACTCAAGTCGTCATGGCAAGCGCAGAGCAAGTTCGTCAAGCTGGTATTGATGACATCGGCGGCATTTTGGAATTGATTCATCCATTAGAAGAACAAGGCATTTTGGTCAGGCGTTCGAGAGAACAGCTAGAGCAAGAGATTGGTAAATTCACCATCATTGAAAAAGATGGCTTAATCATCGGATGCGCGGCTTTATACCCATATTCTGAAGAACGAAAAGCTGAAATGGCCTGTGTTGCTATTCACCCAGACTATCGGGATGGCAACCGAGGTTTGTTGCTGCTGAACTACATGAAGCATCGTTCAAAATCAGAAAACATCAACCAGATTTTTGTCCTTACCACCCACAGTCTACATTGGTTTAGAGAGCAAGGATTCTACGAAGTTGGAGTCGATTACTTGCCAGGAGCCAAACAAGGGCTGTACAACTTTCAGCGTAAGTCCAAAATCTTAGCGTTAGACTTATAAACAAACTCAACATGATTAACAGATGCGTTCTGAATCCTCAATCCGAGGTTTGGAACGCCATGCTCCGACTCTCTCAACAATAAAGCCATGAATCATAAGCAGTAATACCATTAATTTAGATATGCAAAGCATTACATTGATTTTAGTTCCATTTTTACCTTTTCAATATACACACTGTTGGCTATACTCTGCGCGCTAGTGATTGGTTTTTAACCAATGCAAATGGATCTAGGTGATGATACGTAGCCTTCACCCTAAAATGCTGGGCAGTCGATAACTAGTTAGCCCGCATTGCACACCAAGGACAGTTGTTAATCTGACTTTCAATAAGCCGAGACGAGCACTGTTATGAGAACAATCATTTGTAATTCGCTTCAAAGTTTCTGGGATATGGCTGACAATCAGTTTTTAGAAGGCCTAGATGTTCACTGTGTTTTTCCGGTGAATGACGCCATTCGAGACTTTATCCTTACTTATCAACAGCAATACAAAATACGCAGCGTGTCATTTACCGATGCCTTTGCACAACGTACATAAAAGAAAACCGAGCTTATGGCTCGGTTTTCTTTTATGTACGTAATCAATTCAAAACAAAATCATAACCAACAAAGATGCAAAAATAGTGACTACGATAAAGATTAAAATAGTCCAGTACACCACTCCAATATTTATGAACCACTTTGGGCAAACTCTACGAATATCTGTTAGCTTTCTTTTTTTTGCCAACTTGGGAAATGCAACTGCGGCAACAAGAGCTAATCCATGTATTAAGGCCCCAAAGTGAAATCCAGAAACTAAAGCAAGCTCAACTTCTGTATAGTGCTCACTAGTATACGCATAGCGCTTTACTTTTTTCGGCGTGATAGCAATAAGTAAAACACCTACTATCAGGTACCAAAAAACTAACAAAGCACCTGCAACAAAAAATGTAATAAAAGAAACTTCTAATAACTGCAAACTTCACCGACCTTGGTCTTACCAACTAAGTCTATATCGCTATATAATTCTTTGTATTTATCAGCAACAACTTTACCAGACGCATAACTAGCACTGGCAGAGACAACCCCTAAAGCGATAGCACCTATCCAACCAACAGGAGTAGCCATAACGACCAGAGAGATAACGGCCCCGCCAGCTAAACCAACAACTGTACTTGCTGCAGTTTCCACCAATATTTCATTTTTCTTTGCGTTAGAATCTGCTCGAGCTATCTGATCACAGGCAATACCAATATTAACTGCAGTCAATACAGTGCCACCTTTAGCTGCTACTTTTGATAACTTTGCTAATCTCTCTGTATTCTTCTGAAGTGCTGCTGTAGTCATAACCCCGCCGTTTTTAGATATTCTCATAGCCTCTCGAGCTTTCTTACCATTAAAGAGAAGCTTCTCAGTTGGCCCAAGATTTTTTGCTACATTCTCTAACAGTTTTTTCCTACGGTAATCATACTGCCCTTTCGAAAACGTTCCCGATTTATAATCTCGATATAAACCATCAAGCTTTTTTAGCTCTGCGACATTTCCTTTTTCACTATCTCCTAATAAAGCTCCCATGGACGCAAAAGTAGCACCAATACCTGCGCTCGCAGGCCCCCAATTGTCATCAAGCCAAGAAAGAGCCCAAAATGCTTCCTTTTCGTTTTGCGACATAGATTTCATCGTTGATTCAAATTGCGCTTGATCATGAGCTGAAATGATAGTTTTAGAAAAAAATTCAGATTGCTTGGCATCTGAAGAATTCAACTTTCTCAAGTAAATAGATTGACCAGATTTAATCGAATTGGGGTCTGAAATTTTAGGGTTGTCTTTTTTTATTTGAGCAAGAGCAAAATTATAGCCATCGGTTTCAAACTTAAAATGATAAAACTTCCATATAATTCTCGTAAGAGTATCACCAGGCTTAACACTGTATATATAGCTATATCTATTAACGCTGTTAAAGTAAGTTGTATTCATTTCATTCAAATCCTTATGCCTATAAGTGCGCATAATATTAACGTTTCAGATTCAAAAACATCAATTGAAATGACTTTTCCTTCAGAAAGAGAATGTTAAAACACAACTCATCACCAAGTTTGACATGTAACAAAGGTAAAACTGACTCTAAACTAAGTCCATAATCAGTTAGTAAGCCGCTGTACTAATCCACTCGCGCGAGTAGTTTTCACTTTAATGCCTCGCTTCAGAACATTGAGCTCGGCGTAAAGAGCTAAACGCTTTTTCGCGCGGGTAATGCCTGTGTAAATCAACTCACGGGTTAATATCGGGCTAAAGTCTGGTGGCAAAATCATCAGGGTGTAATCAAATTCACTGCCTTGCGATTTATGGATGGTCATGGCGTAAGCCGTTTCATGTTCAGGTACTCGGCTTGGCAAGACCGATTTCACACTGCCGTCAGGTAACTCGAAAAAGACTTTCAAACGCGGTTCTTCTTCACTGTCATCTCGCATGCAAATACCAATATCACCGTTATACAAACCTAAACCGTGATCATTACGCGTAACCATGACAGGTCTGCCGTGATACCAAATTTCATCCTGAACTTGAATGAACTTGCGCGCCGCGAGCGCTTTCTCGATGCGTTGGTTTAGCCCAGCCACACCAAAGTCACCTTCACGAATTGCGCACAGCAGTCGGCATTGGTTGAAGGTATCTAACACCGCTTTGGCTTTATGAGTTAGCGACTCTGGCTCTCCGGTTTTAGGATCGATTTCCTGTTGTCCAATGCGTTTGAGGTAACGACCGTATTCCTGCACCAACGTCTGCATCATTTGGTTGTAATGTTGACTACTTAGTGCGAAATGTTCGATATCGGAAAAGTCACGCGCCCAGACGTTATCTACGCTCGCAGCAGAACCGGAGTTAACCGCTTTTGCCAACTGACCAATGCCTGAGCGAGCGTCAAATCGGTAGCTCTTTTGCAGCATACATAAACTATCAGCAATGCTAGATGCACTGTTACCTGTATGGGCTAAAGTATCGAAACCCGTCAGTTTTGCGATGGCTGACGCCTGCTCTTTGCCATAGCCCAATGCGTGGAACGAACAGATATCACCCAACACAGCCCCTGCTTCAACTGAAGCAAGTTGGTCTTTATCACCGAGCAAAATCAGCCGCGCATGTTTCGGTAAGGCATCGACCACTTTGTACATCATTGGCAAATCGACCATCGACGCTTCGTCGATAACTAAAATATCCAAATGCAGTGGATTCTGCTTGTTGTGACGAAATTCTGCGCTGTTAGGGATCGCGCCCAGCAAGCGATGCAAGGTGCTCGATTCAGTCGGAATTTTGGCTTTTAGCTCTGGAGAAACCGGCAGCTCTTGCACCGCTTTACCAATGGATTCGGTTAATCGCGCCGCCGCTTTCCCCGTCGGGGCCACCAGCTTGATGGTTAGATTTTTCTCGTGCGTCGCCTGTTCAATCAAAGCAGCAAGCAATTTGGTTACTGTCGTCGTTTTACCCGTACCAGGGCCACCAGAAATCACAGCAAATCGACGAGTTAACGCAACCGCCGCCGCGACTTTTTGCCAGTTCACACAAGCTGAGAGTGGTACGAGTTCATCCAGTGTTTGCATATCTTGAACCTTGCGCGCATTGCTAAGCACGGAATCAATGGCGTGCCAATCCAACGATTCGCTTGCGACCACATCAAGGTGGTCACACACCAATTGCTGGCGCAACACTTGGTTGCTGCTTCCCGCTTCGACTGCTTTGCCCAACGCGTTAAACAGGAAATGGTATTGGCGTGCAAACAAATGGTTGAGCAACTCGGATAATCGCGAAAACTCTTGCGCTTGCAAGTTAACTGCGGCGCCCAACTGATTAAGCTTTTCCGCCAGTGTCACTTCATAATGCCAATAGCGGTGCAGATACAGACGCTCGCCATCGAACATCAGCGGCAAGGCTTCTCCTTGCGCGCCGACCAAGCTGGAATTTTGTAATACTTGAATCCAGTCTATGCCTTGAAGCTGAGTATTAAGCGCCAATGCCGACTCACCAAACAGCCCTAACTTACTAGCCAAATCCGTAGATTGCCCTTGTGCATCGAACAGAGGCAAACAGATATGTCCTTTACCAAGCTCACTACTGACAACACCCGCGATAAACGCCAATGCTTGACTGTCCGACGGTTCATCATGCGTTTGAGAATCAATAAAACAGGCGAATTGGTAGTCGAGCTGACGAATAGCACCTTTGTACGCCAAGCGTTCCAACACTACCAATAGGCTATCTTGGCCAGAATGAAGATTGTGATTTGTCGTCATTAAAGTAGCTCCATCTGCCCGGCTTGAGTTGAGCGCGTTTCAAGTGCTTGACCATCAATCAAACGATCCATCTCTTGTAAGAAGTCTAAGGTTGGTTTCGCGGCAAAAATGCCGTGGTCGCTCTGCCCATCCATGCCGCGCAAGAACAAGTAATACACGCCACCGAAGTGATGATCATATTGATAATTCGCCAATCGGCTGCGTAGGAAACGATGCAGTGCTAACGCATAAATCTGATACTGCAAATCGTAGCGGTGATCCGCCATGGCCGATTTCAGAGCTTCACCATGGTAGCTCGTTACATCGTCGCCAAGATGATTCGATTTCCAGTCAAGCACGTAGTATTTACCTTGATGTTCAAACACCAAGTCGATAAAACCTTTGAGCATACCTTGCACGGTTTGGAAACCTAAATCCCCCGCTTTCGCCGACAACGGATCGTGACGTTGAATGACTCGGTTTAACGCCGGCGCAGACAACACTTCAATCGGCAGCAAAAATTCCATCTCCACCAAACGTTGCGACGGTGCTTTTTGATTCAGCAGCAAAGACTTACCATCCAACGGCGTTGCGAGTACGGTATCAATCAATTGCTGTAAAATGGGCAACCACTCTTCATCGAGCTGTTCGCTTTCCATCAAGCCAAGGATGATTTGTGTATTCTCTTCCGTCGTGGCTGGCTGAGTAAATTCAATTTCCTCAAACAAGCTGTGCAGGAACGTCCCCGGACGCGCACCACGAGGGAAGGTAAAAATAGAGCGCTCTGGCTCCAATAAATCCGCTTCGTCTTGCTCTTCAGATGAGTCGATATCAAAACCCATAATCTCAATCGTGGCATCATGCTCGGCGTGATGAGAGCCTTGCTTGACCAAGCCAGAATAACTGGTGATGCGCCAGTTTCTGTCGATAGGGTTTTGCAGCTCTTTCGCGCTAAGATCGTGTATTTCTTCTTGTGGCGCTACGTACTTGTCTTCGAGTTGCTGCGGCGGATCGGCCACAACGACACAATCAAGCTCGTCTTGTTGCTTTGTTAAACCTTGGTGCAAATCGTTAATGCCACCTTCTTGACCATTCTGAATCAAATAGCCAATCGCACTGCGGTGTACGCCAGTTGGCTCTTTGGTCGAACGACCATTACGCAAAGGCGAGGCTCCAATAAAACACGCATACACAGCACGCGTTAGTGCCACGTATATCAAGCGTAAGTCTTCCGCCAAACGCTCTTTATCCGCTTGCTTCATAGACGCATCGTTGCCGGTGATATCCAGTACCGTGCGGTCATTGGCTGCATCGTAATATTTGGCTTCACTGGCTTCTCGATAGCTGAACACAAACGGCAGAAATACGAGGTCATACTCCAAGCCTTTTGATTTGTGAATAGTTACGATCTGCACTAAGTTACGTTCCGATTCTAAACGTTGGATTTGGTCATCACTGCCACCCAAACCGTTTTCCGCATCACTGATAGACTGAGCGAGCCAACGCAGCAGACCGTGATCGCTATCCAGTTCATTACTGGCTTGTTGAAGCAGTTCACCGATGTGCATTAAATCGGTAAGTACTCGCTCACCATTCTCACCCTGTGAACTCGCGCCTTCTTCTAGTAATCGCTCGGCAATATGGCGTTTGCTGATCACCGCGCGCAGCATCGGCAGCACACCACGCTGAACCCAAAGCTTGCGATATTCTTTGAATTCGTTTACGGCGTTTTCCCACACCACTTCATCGTTATTAAGCGCATCCAAACTTGCTGCATCGAGGGCAAACAGCTCAGAGGCAAGACTTGCACGCAGTGCACGGTCATTTTCTGGAGTCAGCACCGCTTGCAGCAAACGCTGTAAATCCTGCGCCACTGAACTGGTAAACACACTGTCTCGGTTAGACAGGTACACGCTGGCAATACCTTGGTCTGCTAGCGCTTGTTTGATCATCCGACCTTCGCTACCTGTTCGAACCAACACTGCGATATCGCCCGCTTGAACCGCTTTCTGTTTTTCGCCATTCACCAGACACGCTTGCCCCTGTTGAGCCTGCGTCAAAATGGTTTGGATTTGGCTTGCGGTCGCCTCTGCCATTCGAGTCAAATACTCGCCTTTTGGTAGCGGTTTATCGTCCGCTTCTTGCAACCAATAAGTCAGCGCGGGTTGCTTTTGGCCACCCATAGTCCAAATGCGTTTTTCGGCATTGGGACTGTACTTAACGGGTAAGAACGGAATATCCGAATCATAGATAAATGGACTGTCTGGCAAAGCAAATACTTGGTTTACCGCCTGCACCATATCTGCGCTAGAACGCCAGTTGGTTCCTAACGTGTAGTGGGCACTTACTTGGTTACGCGCTTTGATATAGGTGAAAATGTCTGCGCCACGAAAGCCATAAATCGCCTGCTTGGGGTCACCGATCATAAACAAACCACATTCCGGGTTGTTCAGATAAATACGGCTGAAAATACTGTATTGAAGCGGGTCGGTATCTTGAAACTCGTCAATCATTGCGACAGGGTACAAAGTACGAATACGCGCCGCTAAAAGCTCGCTTTCGTCCGTATCGATAGAAGCAGAAAGTTGCGTCAGCAAATCATCGAAAGAGAGCCACTGTTTTTGATTTTTCGCGTTGGCCAGCATCACACGACAATGCTCAATCGCATGCGCAAGCAGTGGCGCTTTTAAGCTGATTGGATTGGCAAGAAATGTTTCAATGGCTTCAAATACCGCATGCTGCGGCGCACTGCCTTTCGGTGTTTTTTCCAACAAGACGTTTTGCGCGAATTTCTCCAGCTTGTCTGGATAATCGTAACCTGTAGTTTCCGTTGCCGCCCAAGCGTTTACCGCCTCCAACCACGTCGGCAGAGACTTTTTGGTGTAGCTGCGTTTGTTAATATCTGAATCTGAAATCAGCGTTAAGAAGTCATCTTGGCTTTCTCGCCACTGTGCTTTTAATTCATCAATTTTTTTCAAATTTTCAGTATGAAGATCAGCCAAACTGCCTTTCATTGCAGGAACAGAAAGGCTTAACGGCGCACCGGTTAAGTAATTGCTAATGTCAGACAACAACACAGATGGAGAGCTCCATAGCTGGCGAATTTCTCCAGCCAAGGTAAATGGCAACGGGTAGAAATTTCGGCGCCAGTAATCGGCTACAACTTGCGCTTTTAGGTGACTTTCATCGGTCACAAACTCGTTATTAAATCGGCTGCCAGATTCAAACGCATTTTGCGTTAGCATACGTTGGCAAAAACCGTGAATGGTGTAGACCGCCGCCTCGTCCATCTGACGCTCTGCCTGCAATAAAATTTCTGCGGCTTGCTTGTGATCGTCAAACTCATTAAGCAAAGGTTGGATCACCGGATCGGAACTCTGTCCACGCGCAAACGCGATTCGCGCATCATGGATTCTTGCCCTGATACGATCGCGTAATTCCGCAGTTGCCGCTTCGGTAAAGGTTACAACCAGAATTTGGTCGACCGTAAGCGGTACGCGATGTCGAGTTTCCGCGCTGCCATGACCAAGCAAAAGACGCAGATATAAACCTGCAATAGTGAAGGTTTTACCTGTACCTGCTGATGCCTCGATTAACCTCGCACCATGCAGAGGAAACGTCATCGGTTCTAGTGGCGTTGGTTGAGGCTGCTCTGTGCGGTCTAACGTATGTAGAGGGCACTCTGCACCTGACATTTGATCCATAACGCTGAATCTCTCCGGATTATTTACTAGGACGTATCACCTAATAAATGTGATCTATAGTTAAAAATTCTATTAATATGTTTAACAAGTTGGATAATTTAGAGCTTTGTGAGATCTTTCTCACGGTTATCCATAAGACGTACCGTTAGTATGCGCCCCACGAGATAAGCCAAACCTTTTTGGCGACACAACTCAAATGAATTAAACAAAAGTATCATGGTCCCTCTGACCTTGTGGCCGTACAGCGAACGCCCTACAAAAAATAATGATTTTCTGGCGGCCACCCTACTCTTCCTTCTCTTTATCCAACTGTCTTTATTACGCTTTTACATCATCAGCGTCTTGAACCGCTAAGCGCGCACCTTGCAGTACTAATGCTGTCAGCAAACGAACTTCTGAGGCCAACTCATCATTCCAAGCAGGCCAAATTCGAGAGATGTACGCATTATTGCCTTCGCCCGGGCTCATGAAGCCATCATTGAATGCGTCAGCCATTTTCTTCAAAGATTTCTCTTCGTCATCGACCCACTGACCACGGCTAAAGCCCGCTTCAACACAAGCCAACGCCGTTTTCGGGAAATAAGGCAAAGGCTTAGTCATGCCTTCGAAGAATAAGCGAACTAATTCAGTCAGTAGATGTTTGGCATACTGCACATCGGCAATTTCTGGGTAGATCAAATGCAGCGCGCCTTCTTTACGATCGTAGCCAATCAGATGAGTTTTCTTGGCATAACCCGACGCCGACATGGCAAGGTGATCGATCCACGCTGCAAGGTAATCCTGCGAGCGAATCTTACCGCTTCGGTAACGAATCAACCCAGATTGGTAACACTGGGTTAGCCAACCTGTTAGGCGAACGTTTTTCTCTTCGCCTTCATTTCGCTCAAACAAGGAATCAAACGTCAGGTCGATTTCCAAATCGTCTTGAGGCGCACCAGATAAAAACGCCAGTTTGTCCACCAGCTCTTCCGCCTGAACTCGGTTGGTTTCAAACTCGATATCACCAAACGCCCCCACTGGCAGTTTGCCTTGCGCGCGCTGTTGACTCATAAAGTGTTTAAGCACCTCTGCTTTTTTCTCTGGCTGCGTCAATGTCGTTTCAAGCAAGGTTTCTAACAGCTCATCTCGCATTTGATAGCTTTCCAAACCACCTAAAACAAAGGGTTCGTCGTCTTCCATCACCGGCAGTGGCGGTTCAAAGATTACTTTTAAACGACGATTGAAAAAATACTGCACAGGTAAGCGCCAGAAACGTTGCAACTCGACTAAGTCGAGCTCAAGTGGGAACGTCGCTCCTAACAGATTGTCGTCTAATGCCCGATTAAAATCACGACGAACATAGCCTTGCGATTGACTACTTTGAGTCAATGCCGCTGGAATCCACTCTTTCGCGTAGCTGGCGGGCATGCCTTGGAACGCACTTGGGCTAAACGGCACCATGGCGTGGGTATTCACCAACGCATTTAATAAGTTGTCGCCAGACTCATCAACGGGCAACGCTTCATCACCACTTAAACAATAGTTTTGGTGGCAGTATTCCATCAGCTCAGAAACCAGAACCGAAGGCACTCGCTCGGTATTGTCTTGGATTGAACGGCCAACATAACTGATGTAGAGCGTTTGCTGTGCCGATAGCATTGCTTCGAGGAATAGGTAACGGTCATCATCTCGGCGCGAACGGTCGCCCGGTTTGGTTCTTCCCGTCATCAAGTCAAAGCCTTCTGGCGGCATGGAGCGTGGGTACACGCCGTCATTCATCCCCAGTAGACAAACGGTTCTAAACGGAATAGAGCGCATCGGCATCAGGGTACAAAAGTTCACTTGACCAGCCAGGAAGCGCTGGCTGACTCGTGTGCCAGATAATTTGTTTTGAAGGTATTGGCTGATGATCGACGGCGATAACGCATCATCAAATGCGGCATCAGCTAATTGCTCTTTGAGTTGGCTGAGCGTATCGCGAATGGATTTGAGCGCCATTTCGCCTTCTAACTCAACTGAGAAGAAGTCATCCAGCAGTGAAACCAAAGTCTCTCGCCAACCATCAATAGTCTGAACATGAGAAAGTTTGCTTCGATAAGTGCTAATTTGTTGGATAAAGTGTGCCAACTTGCCCGCAAGCTCTGCGCCCATGCCTTGCACTTCGTTGTATGGAGATAAACTGCCTTGCTCGGTTTCAAACAAACCTGCGGATTCTGGCATCGCGTAGCCAAGCAACATGCGTTGAATACCAAATTGCCATGTGTTTTGACGGGTTTCCGGCAGTTCAAATTCGCGTCCGGTATTGGCATCCAACCCCCAGCGAATTCCCGATTCTTCAACCCATTGTTTGGCTTGTAAGAAATCATCTTCGCTGAGTTCAAAACGCTTTAATATCGCCGGAGTTTCCAGAAGTTCGAGTAGTTCTGATGCCAAACAGCGCGTATTGGGTAAGTTCACCAACTGCATAAATGCGGCCAGAATTGGGCTCTCTTGATCGGCGGTTCGGTCAGAAATCGAATAGGGAATAAAACGCTCACCCGGTGCGTTACCAAAGACCGCCTGAATCGCAGGGCTGTAAGCGTTGATGTCTGCGACCATCACGATAATATCGCGCGGTTTTAACGTTGGGTCAGCATCGAACATCGCCAATAGTTGATCATGCAGCACTTCCACTTCACGCATCGGGCTGTGACAAGCGTGTAGGCTCAGTGATTTATCACCCAAGCTAACCACTTGTTTGTGATGACTGTTTTCAATCTGTTGGTCATCTTGATGTTCTTCAAGATTGAGAATATCCGCTTGCAATTGATGGAGCAGATTGTCGCGCTCAACATCAACAAACGCTTCAATTTCATGGGATTCCAGCTGAGACAACAGATACATATTGTCACGCCCGAGTTTACCCATGGACGCCAACAGACTGTTTCCGACCACATCGGTGTGCAGCTCATCGACCACGTTATCTTCCAATGAACCTTTCAGTTGCTCCGTTTCACCTTGCACTTCCGAGTGATCGTCCTGCCACACAACGTGCTGACGATGTTTCGCCGCCAAACGAGCCAGATACTTGCGATCTCGAACTTCACCCCAGTAATAGCGACACGGGTTGGTGAACATCAGATGCACATCGATATGCTCACCAATTGCTTTTAGCGCATCCATATAGCGAGGCGGTAACGAAGAAATGCCAAAAACAAACAAACGCTTGGGTAAATGGTCAAAATTGCCGTTAAAACTCGCTAACGTGTCGATAAAGTGCTCATAAAGGTTGGCACGGTGATAAGGAGACTGCCCTAATGACACTGTGTGATCGTACAACGCTTGCCATAAGATCGGCTGCCACGGATGCTCATCTTCCAGCTCTGGCACACTCTGCCCAGCTTCCCAACTTGCGATCCATTCCGGACGATACACCAAGTAACCATCGAAAATATCGGCAATTTTCTCAGCCAGTTGATACAGCTTAGAGTGGTCACTGTCATCTTTGAGGTACTGCGCTAACGGCGAAAACACCTCTTGGTTGAGAAGCCCCGGCAGCAGATGCATCAACTTCCACGTCATCGCTTCTTTGTTAAACGCACTGCGTTTTGGCACGTCTGGCAACACCTGCGTAAACATTTCCCAAATGAAGGTAGCAGGGAGCGGAAAATCAATGTTCGCGGCAACACCAAACTCTTTGGCTAATTCCATTTTTAGCCATTGAGACATGCCCGGACTTTGAACCAGAATTTGTTCTTTTTCGAACGGGTTTTCCAGCGGACTGATTCGAATCAGTTCGACAAGGAGTGATTTAAGAACGTCAACTTGGTTGGAGTGATAAACAGTAAACAAATTGGGAATACCGAGCGCCGATTGAAACTGTTAGCTAGCTTAGCACAGCCCTATTTAAACCCGCAGTGATCTCGTGTTCTGAAAAAAGTAAAAGGTTACATATCGCTCAAAATGGACAGAAAACATCACCTTTTCAAGGCGTAAGCAAAATCTTACACAGCCATACAAAATGTGACATTACTCGCAACTATTCCATAATAAAAAACACTGTTTTATACTCTTGCTACCTATAATTTATAAATATATAAAAAGTATGTTTCGCAAACTGTCTTCCAACAGCGCTTGGCTGATTGCTTTTTTTGCTTGCTTTGCAGTGTATCTGTCGATCGCTTGTTATCCTTTTGTGTTGTCTAACAATCAGAATGAACCGCTAACCTTGTTGCAAGGTTACTATTTGGTTTCAACTCAATATGGCTGGCTGGGCTTGATCGCTCTTCCATTTATGTTGTTGAGTTTATTGCTCTCTTTTCTACCGACTCGAGCATTCAAAGGCATCGTGATCGCTATCGCGATCTGTCTATTGATCATGTTTAAAGTCGATATCCTCGTTTTTCAGCAATACAAACTTCACATCAACGCTCTATTAATCCGTATGTTTTTCGAAGGTGGCGGTGATGTCTTCGATATTTCGTGGATGAGTTGGCTTATCTTCGTCAGTGAAGTTGCCGTTCTGGTGATCGGGCTCGCCTGTACCGTTTGGGTAAGTAATAAACTGGCACAAAGCCGAGCTAAGTTCGTTTTGATCAGCGTCTGGTTTGCTGTATTGCTCAGCACACAGATGATTCATGCGTACAAAAACGCGCTTTACGACGATGAAGTCAGTCAGTTTTCGAATAACTGGCCACTTTACTACCCGCTGACGGCTCGTAAATTTATTTACAAACACGATCTAGTGGATGAGAACATTGCATCGAAGAACCGCGTAGAGTTAACCAACATTGAACGTAGCTCACTCAACTACCCGCTTGCACCCATTCAAGTGCAAAGCAAAGAGAAGCAGCCCAATGTTTTGTTTATCTTGGTTGACGCGTGGCGCTACAGTGATGCGACGCCGGAAGTCATGCCAAATGTCAGCAAGTTCGCCAAAAAAACGGTGAATTTCACACAACACATGAGCGGCGGCAACTCAACTCAAGCGGGTATTTTCAGCCTGTTTTACAGCTTGCCAGCAACCTACTGGGAAAGCTTTTACGCAAGCCAACGCTCTCCTGTTTTTATGGATACGCTGCAAGCAGAAGGCTACCGCATGGGCATTTTTGGCTCTGCACCGCTCACCAGCCCGCCACTTTCTCGCACGGTATTCAAAAAAGTGTCGGACTTGACCTTGAAACAAACTGGGGAAACAGCTGTAGAGCGCGATCAGCAGATAACAGACAAGTTCATTGAGTTCCAAAAGCAGGACAGCGACAAGCCGTACTTTGGGTTTCTGTTCTACGATGCCGCCCACGGCACGGTGTTTCCTGAACCTGAATTTGCGAAATTCAAACCATACTGGGAACGCGTTGACCACATTTTGCTCAACAACGACTTTGACGCTTCGCTTTACCACAATCGATACAAGAACTCGTTGTACTACATCGATAGCTTGATTGGCGATGTGCTGAAAAACGTCGACTTAGACAACACCATTGTGGTGATTTCATCTGATCATGGTGAAGAGTTTAATGACCATAAGATGAACTATTGGGGCCACACGGGTAACTACAGTGACGTACAAGTGCATGTGCCTCTTTACGTGTACATGCCAAATCGTCAACCAGAGCAAATTGATTACCGCACGACCCATTTTGACGTCGTGCCAACCATGATGAATACGCTGTTTGACGTTCAAGGCACAACGAGTTCATACAGCGTTGGTCATAACTTGTTTGATAGCTCTGCCCCTCGCGATTGGTATATTGCTGGCAGCTACTACAACTATGCATTGGTCGGCAAAGAACTGATGCTTGTGGTCAATCCTGGCGGGCACTCTCAGCAACTGAATCGCCAATTAAAAGTCGAGAAAGAACAGAAAGTTCCTGTCGATATCATTCGTCATTCTCTGGATGAGATGTCGCGATTTTACAAAAAAGGCTAGCGTCCAACATCGACGCCGATTGAAATAAAAAAGCCTCTTGGTTGTAAGACCAAGAGGCTTTTTCCTATCTGCTATTTAAGCGTGATGAGCGTGCATCAAGCGTGGCTGAATCAATAAGTTGTTGATGTATTGTAAAGCCACATAAGAGACAACAAATGTTGCCACAATCAACTCAAGACCAGCTAAGCCGCGCACTTGTTGAACATAGTGCGCAGCCAATCCTTGCAACTCCATCCAATTCGCCATTTTAAACAGCGCCGTCGCACCGATCACCATCGGGAAAGTGAACGCCGCATAGCCTGGGCTAAATGGCAGTCTAAGCAATTTAAAGAATGCGAGGTAAATGATGGCTGTCATCAATACCGCGATACCAAATAGCATAGCGATGATCACTGGTGATGGTGTAGCAGTGACCGTTAAGTACCCTGCCAATGATAAACTTGCTGGCGCTGCCATGATTGCCATTGTTGGTTTCGCTGCATCCGGAATTTCATGGGTAAACATGAAACGGTAAATCATCATCGGCAACATGATCGCGTACGCCACCATACCAAACATCAATGCACCTTGTGCTACTGGTGCTAACATCGGGTTACCAGAGAAAGACACATCCGCAACGATGATACCCACAGGCGGTACAAACCAACTAGGAACCATGTGGTGCAATTCAAAATCTTTGGCGCGATGGTAAACAAAGCTCACCAAGAACACGATGTGCAGAACCACCGCAATCAGCCAAAGCACATCACCAGCCAATGGGTAAAAATGGCCGAGAGAGTTCGATACCACCATAGTGCCCATCGCAAATGTCGGAACCACGCTGCCCACAACCGGATGAGCAAGATCTTGTCTCAATAGATGGTTATGTAGCAAAAACTTGGTTGCCAATATAGCCAACAATACGCTCGCGATACCCGCACTAATCCACTGTCCGTAGCCATGTAATTCGGCGAAGTTTTCCCAACTCCAGCCTAAGCTTGCAATACCAAGAGCCAAACCCGCCATCGGAGTTGGTGCTCCCATTACTTTTGCTTTTGTTCTTTGAATCATGATGACCTCAACCAGACTCACTCTTGATGGAGCGTATAATACGCTTGCACTTCGTTCCGATATATCTAATTATTTAAAACAAACGTTCAAAATTACTTAACGGTGGGGTATGGCAAGTCACATTTCTCTTAAACAACTGAAAGTGTTTACGACGATCACGCAACACAAAACGCTCACAGCAGCTTCTGATAGTCTCTTTTTATCAAAAGCCGCTGTGAGCATGGCACTCTCAGAATTAGAAAAGCAGATCGGCCATCACTTGTTTGATCGTGTTAATAACCGACTGATTTTGAACCAAGAAGGTCAAAAACTGCTGCCACTGGCGGATGAGTTACTCAACCGAGCCAAGGACATCGAGAGCATTTTCGATGGTGACCAAGCGCTATCGGGCCAACTTCGCATTGGTGCCAGCGACACCATTGGCAACCAAGTCGCGCCCTATTTGCTTAGCGAATTTCGTCAGCAAACGAACCATCGCTCTCAAAGCCTGTTCATTTCTAACTCCGCACAAATCTGCGACATGCTGACCGATTACGAGTTAGACATAGCCCTCATTGAAGGCAAAACACTTCACCCTGAATTGCAGTCTACCCAGTTTAGCGAAGATGAAATGTGCGTGATTTGCGCGCCCGATTACCCAGCCGCGCACGAAGGGCCAGTAAACTTAACCGAGCTAGAAAACAGTGAATGGATATTACGAGAGGCGGGATCTGGTTCACGCGAATTTTTTATGCGCGTTGTCGCGCCGCGCTTGGAACATTGGCATGAAGCTTTTCAGCTCAATACCACCGAAGCGTTGATCAACTCAGTATCTGCTGGGCTGGGCTTAGGCTGCTTGTCACGCTTGTCTGCAGAACCTGCTATTCGTGACGGTCGTGTAAAACTGCTCGACATGCCTTTAGATATGAAACGCCGCTTCTGGTTACTGGTTCATAAAGAGAAATATCAAAGCCCATTGCTCAAAACGTTTATCGAATTTTGCCAAGATTGGGAACGACCAACCAACCTTCCTTTGGGGAATAAATCCGCAAAGTGAAACCAAGATAGTTTAAATGCTAGTCAGTTAGTTGTACGTGTCTCTCATTCTGAGGCTTGTCGCTAGACTTGATTGGTCAAAAACTGTATAAAAAGCCAGTATCAATACACCAAATTAGGGGACCAACCATGGCTGTAATCGTCAAGTACGTGGTAGAACGCAATGGAGAAGAGAAAATGACTTTTACCTCTAAAGCGGAAGCTGACGCATACGACAAAATGCTGGATATGGCAGATGAACTATTCACGCTGCTAGGTAAAAGTGAACTTCTAGAAGACGAAGGCAAGCAAGAAGATCTTGCGATGTTCCTTGCGCAAAACAAAGAAGAGTTGCTTTACGCAATCGGTGCAAAACGTAAACCTGCACCAAAGAAAGCAAAAAAGCTTGAAGCTGTAGAAGAAGAGCAGCAAGAAGACGCAGCATAATCCAATGACTGCCCTTCAAATAACGCCGCATCTTGTGGCGTTTTTTTATGCCTGAAAGCATAGAGCATAATGAAAGAACACCCTTTCTTTCTAGATCCGAGACAAGAAACTGCCTTTTCTTAATTTCAGCAAAACTCTCCCAATAGACCACCTCGTAGCCACATTTCTCATCAGACAGACATATCTCCCAAAAGACAAAAGGTATCCATCTACAGACTTTCTCCATTTCCCCCCTTTAAACTCCCCAATACTCTCTTTATGATGGCTGACAACGTAATTATTTCTTGTCAGTGAACAGACGAGACACAAGACTCAACACATGGAGATCAATTATGGCTTTCTTTTCTCTAGCCTTTGGTACGGCAACTAAAAACCGCGACGGTAAAATCATCGAAGCGTTTTTCCCAAACCCAGTTCTTAACCCAAGCGACGCACTTGTTAACGCACTGGCTGCAGTAGCAGGTTACGAGCAAGGCAACCAAGCTATCGAGATCTCTGCAGCACAAAGTGCAGAACTTGCGGCAGCATTCGAAGCAAACGGCGATGCAGCAAACGCATCTTTCGCAACCAAAGCAGCAGAATCAGCACAACCGCTTGTACTGGTTATTCTAGCTACGGATGAACAGCCACAATCTGTTGCTGAAGGCTTCCTAAAACTTCAACTTATCTCTAACCGTCTAGTGAAGCCACACGGCACAGTACTGGATGGCATCTTCGGTCTGCTGCACAACATCGCATGGACAAACGAAGGCCCAATCGATCTACCTGAGCTGGCTGAGCGTCAAATCGAAGCTCGCCTAGCTGGCCGTACGCTAAGCGTAGATTGCGTAGACAAGTTCCCTAAAATGGTGGACTACGTGGTACCAACTGGTGTTCGTATCGCAGACACTTCTCGCGTTCGTCTTGGCGCACACGTTGGCGAAGGCACAACTGTTATGCACGAAGGCTTCATCAACTTCAACGCGGGTACAACTGGCGTGAGCATGGTTGAAGGCCGTATCTCTGCTGGCGTAGTTGTTGGTAACGGTTCAGACATCGGTGGCGGCGCATCGATCATGGGTACGCTATCTGGCGGCGGTAAAGTGGTGGTTTCTATTGGTGAAAACTCACTACTAGGCGCGAACGCTGGACTTGGTTTCCCAATGGGTGACCGTTGTACTATCGAGTCAGGTTTGTACGTGACTGCTGGTTCTAAAGTGCGCATGCTAGATTCTGCAGGTCAAGAAGTCGAAGTGGTGAAAGCACGCGACCTTGCTGGTGTTTCTGACCTACTGTTCCGTCGTAACTCTGTGACAGGTCAAATCGAGTGTCTTGCAAACAAGAGCGCGGTTGAACTGAACAGCGAACTGCATAAAAACAACTAATAAGAATACGAAAATCCCCCAGCAGGAAACTGTTGGGGGATTTTTTTAGCTTAAAGCAAAATGTGTGAGTGCTGATTACTGATTTAAAAAACTGACTGCTTTATCTGGGAAGTCAGTAAACAAACCATCCACTTTCACTTGGTTGTAGTACACATCCATCATGCCTTCAAAGCTGTCCGTGTACGCAGGAATACGTCCTGGATCGGCACGGAACGTGTATGGATGAACTTGCAAGCCAGCATCTTTTGCAGCCTTCATCAACGGCTTGATGATGATATTGTCTTTGGTTGACTTATCATCCACCAGCATCGGCTTCCAAGGTCCAATACCTTCGGCGTAACTCGCCACTTTCTTCATGCCGTCGGCTTCGAACATCCAATCATAGCTGTATGGCATTGCTGTATCGCCTTTGTACACCATAGTTTCGTTCCAATCGGTGTAAGCCATGAGCTGAACGAGCTTTAAATCCATGTCCATTGCTGGCATCAACTCACTGTTAATGCGTTGCAGTTCATTCGCATCAAAACACTGCAGGTAGACTTTGTCGTCTTGCGAGTCGTAACCGTACTGCTTCAAGACTTTAAGCACCGCTTTAGAAATGTCTTTGCCTTCGTGACGATGGAACCAAGGCGCTTTAATTTCTGGGTAAATACCGATGTCGTAACCCAAAGTTTTATTGAGGCCTTGGATCAGTTCAATCTCTTCAGCAAACGTCGGTACGGTGAAATCAGATTTCCACATTGGGAATCGGGTTGGATAACCGGCGACTTTTTTGCCGTTTTCGTCGATATTGAACCCTTCGGTGACTCGCAGAGATTTGATTTCTGCCAGAGTAAAGTCAATCGCGTAATAACGACCATCTTCGCGTGCGCGATCAGGAAAACGCTCCGCTACATCCGTGACGCGATCCAAATAATGATCATGCAACACCACTAACTGATCGTCTTTCGTCATCACGACATCTTGCTCGATGTAATCTGGTTTCATTGCATAAGCCAAAGCTTTGGCTTCTAAAGTGTGCTCCGGTAAATAACCAGAAGCGCCGCGGTGAGCGATAACAAGCGGCTTTGCAATTGCGCCAGCAGATAGGCTAAGCGCTAAAAATGTGAGACATACTGACTTGGTTTTCATTGTTATATCCTTGATAAAGCGAAGAGGCAGTATTCCACTGCCTCTTTAAATAAATATTACGCTAGCGCTTCTTGTTCCTTTTCGCGCTCTTTTTGCTCGTGGTGTGCGCGCTCGCCTAGAAGCGCATACGTCAAACACACGATGGAAGTAATACATGAACCAATTAGAATGATGAAACCGCCATCCCAACCGAAATGGTCCACGGTGTAACCAAGAACCGCGTTCGCAGCCACCGCACCGCCCAAGTAACCAAACAAGCCAGTTAGACCAGCAGCAGTACCCGCTGCTTTTTTCGGCGCCAATTCAAGTGCATACAAACCAATCAGCATGACAGGGCCGTAAATCAAGAAGCCAATCGCGATAAGAGCCATCATATCGATAGTTGGGTTACCCGCAGGGTTGAACCAGTAAACCAATACCGCCAACGTTACCAATACCATGAACAAGATGCCTGCAGGTGCACGACGGCCTTTGAACAGTTTGTCCGAAATCCAACCACACAATAACGTGCCAGGAATACCCGCCCACTCGTATAGGAAGTAAGCCCAAGACGATTTATCTACCGAGAAGTCCTTCGCTTCTTTTAGATAAACGGGTGCCCAGTCCAACACACCGTAACGGATCAAGTAAACAAACGCGTTTGCAATCGCAATCGACCACAACAGTTTATTGTTGAATACATACTTGAAGAAAATTTCCTTCGCCGTCATTTCCTGTTCATGCGACTTGTCGTAGTCATCTGGGTAGTCATCTTTGTACTCTTCAATCGGCGGTAGACCACAAGACTGAGGCGTATCTCGAACCGTCATCCAAATGAACACCGCAACCAAAGTGGCGAAAAATGCAGGTACATAAAATGCGGTGCGCCAATCATCGTTAAATGCCCACAGACCCAAAATGAATAGTGGACCAATCAAACCGCCACCCACGTTGTGCGCCACGTTCCAAACCGAAACGATCTCACCACGCTCTTTACGTGACCACCAGTGCACCATGGTTCGCCCACAGGCCGGCCACCCCATACCTTGGAACCAACCGTTCAAAAATAGAAGAATAAACATCGCCGTGATGCTGCCTGTTGCCCATGGCATAAAGCCAAAGCAGAACATAACCAAAGCTGACATCAACAAACCGCCACTGAGGAAATAGCGCGGGTTAGAACGGTCAGACACGCTGCCCATTAAGAATTTTGAAAGGCCATAAGCGATTGAAACAGCGGCCAAAGCAACACCAAGGTCACCACGGCTGTAACCCTCCTCGATGAGGTACGGCATCGCTAAACTGAAGTTTTTACGAACCAAATAGTAGCCGGCGTAGCCAACAAAAATACCGATGAACAGTTGCCAACGGAGGCGAGAATAGGTGCTATCAATGCTATCTGGGGATAGACGATCAATGTGCGCCTTAGGTTTGAATATTCCAAACATAGGAACCTCATTATATATATGCGATGGTAAAGAACCCAAAAGGAGCGAACGAAACAAAATTAACATTCGTTCGAAAGTTTCTGCATTGTATGAGGTTAGGATTTAATTTCTGTGATAAATGTTGCATAGGAATTAATTATTAGTAAATACAGCAAATTAGCCACCATTAATTAGACAACCGTTCAACTTTACTCAGAATTCGTTAATATCTTTTCTTGATCAAAAAAGAACATTTAATCACTCACATTCGAAACTAAACAAAATAAAGGCTCGAATAGGAACACAAATTCGAGATAAATGATGCTGCATGACGCATTAAGCTAAGGAAAAATCAGTAATAACAAAAGTGAAGAAAAAGTTTGGTGTTTAGTTTCAAACGAAATAAAGAGCCCAAAAACAACCAAGTTCTACTGAGGTGCACATTTCGTACACTTAGCGCGATGAACACACTTTTGGAAGGCAAAATCCATATCGTACTCTCGTTCTACGCGAGTCCGATTTTATCGTCGTGCGTTCTAGTTATTTTCTTTCAGAATCTCCCCCAAAGCCTTTGCTGTATCTGGCTTTAACTACCTCTTAGGGATTACTTTTCACACAAACTATTGAACGATAATCCACCATTGACGAACCAGCTTCACAAAACTCCTCTTACCAGTTGTGCATTTGTTTTCACATCGGTAATTTGAGCGCTGAAAATGACTCACTCATCCCTATAAAGAGCTTTCTATCAGTTTCCTTTCTGGTCAAAAGATGCGCCATTTAACAAAAACGAAGAGTTTGGTTAACAAATTCATGCTCAAACGCTCATTTTTAATGCTCGTTTGTTTTCGCAAACGTTTATATGTGCACAATACTATCGTGCTAGATAAGCAAAAATAACTATAGGACTCTTAACATGACAACCAACAAACACCCCTCTCTGCTCGGAGAATGTTTGGCCGAGTTCATCGGTACAGGACTACTCATCTTCTTCGGCGTTGGCTGCGTCGCAGCCTTAGTGTTAACAGGCGCATCTTTTGGACAATGGGAAATCAGTATTGTATGGGGCTTAGGTGTCTCCATCGCGATCTACTGTACTGCCGGCGTTTCTGGCGCACACATCAACCCAGCCGTAACCATTGCATTAGCGATGTTTCACGGTTTCGATAAAGCGAAAGTGGTGCCGTACATCATCGCTCAGATGTTAGGTGCATTTTTCTCTGCCGCTTTGGTTTACAGCTTGTACAGCAACCTTTTCACCGATTACGAAATCGCACACAACTTTGTACGTAGCAGCCAAGACGCCCTTGCAACGGCTGGTATTTTCTCAACTTACCCACACGCTTCTCTTTCTTTCTTTGGCGCATTTGCTGTGGAATTCGTCATTACAGCTGTATTAATGTTTGCCATTTTGGCTCTGGGTGATGAAAACAACGGTGCCGCTCGTGGCGCGATGAACCCATTATTGATTGGTATTCTGATTGCGGTTATTGGTGGTTCTCTTGGTCCACTGACTGGCTTTGCGATGAACCCAGCTCGTGACTTTGGCCCTAAACTGTTCGCGTACTTTGCAGGTTGGGATTACGCACTGACCGGCGCTAAAGACATCCCTTACTTTATCGTTCCCCTTCTTGCTCCTATTGCGGGTGCTTGCTTTGGTGGTTGGTTATATCCAAAAGCGATCGCGGCGTACCTCCCTCGCCAAGGTCACGGTTGTACCATTCCAAACCAATGTGATACTGAAGAAGAAACAGAAGAAGCTCGAGCTTAACCGCTTGCCAATTACTAAAATATAAATAACGAAACAAAAGGATTCTTACCATGACTGAGCAAAAATACATTGTTGCCCTCGACCAAGGTACGACAAGCTCTCGCGCTGTTATTCTTGATCACGACGCCAATATCGTAAGCGTCGCTCAGCGAGAGTTTACTCAGATTTATCCACAAGCAGGTTGGGTTGAGCACGATCCAATGGAAATCTGGGCAACACAAAGCTCTACATTAGTTGAAGCTTTGGCTAAGTCAGGCATCCGAAGCGACCAATTAGCTGCCATTGGTATTACGAACCAGCGTGAAACCACCATCGTCTGGAACAAAGAAACAGGCAAACCCGTCTACAACGCGATCGTATGGCAATGTCGTCGTACCGCAGACATTTGTGAAGACCTAAAAAGCCGCGGCTTAGAAGATTACGTTCGCGACAACACCGGCTTGGTGCTTGACCCTTACTTCTCTGGCACTAAAGTTAAGTGGATTCTGGATAACGTAGAAGGCGCACGCGAAGATGCAGAAGCAGGTAAACTGCTGTTTGGTACCGTCGATACGTGGTTAGTATGGAAGATGACTCAAGGCCGCGTTCACGTTACTGACTACACCAACGCATCACGTACCATGCTGTTTAACATCAACGACCTATGTTGGGACCAAAAGCTGTTGGATGAGATGGGCATTCCGGCGTCAATGATGCCAGAAGTAAAACGCTCTTCGGAAATTTACGGCAAAACGAACATCGGTGGTAAAGGCGGTACTCGAATTCCTATCGCAGGTATTGCAGGTGACCAACAAGCGGCGCTATACGGCCAAATGTGTGTGGAAGCTGGCCAAGCGAAAAACACATACGGCACAGGTTGTTTCTTGCTGATGAACACTGGCCAAGAGAAAGTCACCTCGAAGAATGGTCTGCTTACCACTCTAGCTTGTGGTCCGAAAGGCGAGCCAGCTTACGCACTTGAAGGTGCTGTGTTCATGGGTGGTGCCTCTATCCAGTGGCTACGTGATGAACTGAAAATCCTAAACGGCGCAGAAGATTCTGAATACTTCGCAACAAAAGTGGACACATCGAACGGCGTTTATGTAGTACCAGCCTTTACTGGCCTTGGCGCTCCATACTGGGATGCTTACGCACGTGGCACCATTGTTGGTCTTACTCGCGGTGTGAACTCAAACCACATTATCCGCGCGACTCTGGAAGGCATCGCTTACCAAACTCGTGACGTATTGGATGCGATGCAAGCTGACTCTGGCATCAAGCTCGCAAACTTGCGTGTTGATGGCGGTGCGGTAGCAAACAACTTCCTAATGCAATTCCAATCGGATGTATTAAACACAGAAGTGCACCGCCCACAAGTGACTGAAGTAACGGCTCTTGGTGCTGCATACCTGGCAGGTTTAGCGGTTGGTTACTGGAACAGCATTGATGAGCTGCAAGATAAAGCAGTGCTTGATCGTACGTTCGAACCGCATGATGACGAAGAAAAACGCAACCGTCGTTACAAAGGTTGGAAACGCGCTGTGAAATGTGCGCAAACTTGGTCTGAACTGCACGACGAAGACGATTAATTTTTCTCCCAAACGAACAAAGAGCGCCATTTGAGCGCTCTTTTTTGCGTCTTATCCCCGATTCCTACCTGCCTTTACTTCTCACAACGCGCAAATTCGAGCACAATAGCGCTTCGAATTTGAAGCATTGGCCGTTACCAATGCACAAGGGAGTGGTAAGTGAAGCAAATACCTAGACACCAGCAGATTGTTGAACTGGTGAAAAAACAAGGCTATGTCAGCACGGATGAGTTGGTAGAAAGATTCAATGTCAGCCCACAAACCATCCGACGCGATCTCAACGAACTCGCAGACGACAACAAAATTCGTCGCTATCACGGTGGTGCAACCATCCCTCTCAGTTCTGAAAACACATCTTACAACACGCGTAAAGCGCTTAACTTCAATGAAAAAGATGTCATTGCAGAAGAGGTGGTGAAACACATCCCTGACGGCGCGACGCTATTTATTGATATCGGCACAACACCAGAAGCCGTCGCACGTGCGCTCACTAAGAGCCACAAGCAGCTACGCGTAGTCACCAACAACATCAACGTGGCAACCATTCTCTTCCCTAACCCAGAGATTAAGGTCATCTTAGCGGGTGGTGAAGTCCGCAGCCGCGATGGCGGTATCGTAGGCGAAGCAACGCTCGATTTCGTGAAACAGTTCCGTCTCGATTTTGGCATTCTCGGCATCAGTGGCATCGATTTTGATGGTTCCCTATTGGACTTTGATTACCACGAAGTACGCGTGAAGCAAGCGATCATCGACAACAGCCGCAGCGTATTTCTCGCCGTCGACCACACCAAGTTTGGTCGCAATGCCATGGTGAAACTGGGCAACATCGCACAACTGAACATGATATTTACTAACAAACAGCCACCAGAAGAAATTCTCGCGATCTTAAAAGACGCCGCAATTCCCCTCGAAGTGGTCGAAGCGAATGTAACATCAGCAGACGCCGAATAGATAAATCGCTCAAATTTGAACCTCAAAATGACCTCTGTCTTAATTAGACAGAGGTTTTTTTATGCCCAAATCACACAAAACGCTCACAAACGAAAATAATAGATGATCACAAACGAAACCTGAGCTAGGATTAAATCATGTTCTAAAATGCTCGTTCGCTCACCAAGAGGTCAAATTCATGAGTATACAAAAAAATACTTCCACAACTAGCTCATCCACTCTTTTAGACTTGATCGTTATCGGTGGCGGCATTAACGGGGCTGGCATTGCAGCTGATGCAGCTGGCCGCGGTTTGAGTGTCGGTTTATATGAAGCTAACGATTTTGCATCAGCAACGTCTTCAGCAAGTTCTAAACTTATTCACGGTGGATTACGCTACCTTGAACACTACGAGTTTCGTTTGGTTTCGGAAGCGCTCGCAGAGCGTGAAGTGATTCTACGTAAAGCACCACACGTCGCTCTACCAATGCGTTTCCGTTTGCCTCATCGCCCATTCCTACGCCCAGCTTGGATGATCCGCTGTGGCCTATTCCTTTACGATAACTTGGGCAAACGCACAACTCTACCTGGCAGTAAAACCGTCAACCTTGCAAAATCTGGCTTGCTAAAACCAGAAATGAAAACCGGTTTCGAATACTCAGACTGCTGGGTTGATGACGCTCGTTTAGTCTTGCTGAACGTTATGGCGGCTCGTGAAAACCACGCCGAAGTACGCAACTACTGTCGCGTTGAAAGAGCACACCGTGAAAACGGCGTATGGCACGTAACAATCCATGACGTAACAACAGACCAACGCTTCGAGCGCAAAGCGAAAGCTCTGGTTAACGCTGCTGGTCCATGGGTGAAACAGTTCTTTGATGAAGGATTGGAGCAAACCTCCCCTCGCAACATTCGTTTGATCAAAGGCTCGCACATCGTTGTTCCTCGTATCCACAACGAACCGCAAGCCTACATTCTTCAAAACAAAGATAACCGCATCGTATTTATGATTCCTTATCTAGATAAGTTCTCAATCATCGGTACGACAGATGTGGAATACAAAGGTGACCCACGTGAAGTGGCGATCTCGGATGACGAAGTTGATTACCTCATCGACATCGTGAACCAACACTTTGTCCACCAGCTTACTCGTGAAGACGTGGTTTGGACTTACAGTGGTGTACGTCCTCTGTGTGATGATGAGTCTGACTCACCGCAAGCGATCACACGAGACTACACGCTAGAGCTCGATGCAGAGTACGATCAAGCACCATTGTTGTCAGTATTCGGTGGCAAGCTAACGACTTACCGTAAACTCGGTGAAGCGGCGATGAAGAAACTGGAACCGTACCTACCTCAAATGGGTGGTAACTGGACAGCAAATCAAACGCTACCAGGTGGTAACTTTAGCTGCACCCGTGAACAGTTAGCGAAGCAAATTCACGCGAAATACCCATGGGCACCGCAAGCGCTGATTCTGCGCTATGTGACTCAGTTTGGTACGCAAACGTGGGATTTGATGGAAGGCGCATCCAGTGAAGCCGATCTTGGCCAAGCGTTCTCAGAGCAAGCAGGCGGCGTATACCAACGCGAGATCGATTACTTGATGAATCATGAAATGGCGCTAACCGACGAAGACATTTTATGGCGTCGTACTAAACTTGGTCTTTACATGAACGACGAAGAAAAACAGGCACTTGCCGACTACCTGAAAGAAAAGTTGCAACAAAAAGTGGTCAACCTTTCTCAGGTTAGCTAAAAAGCTCCTCCCCCTCACCTATGACAAAGCCTGCCTCGTTGCAGGCTTTTTGTTTCCCTTGTTGCTGTGCGGTTCTTATTGCTTCACTTGCTTACCAATAAGAACAATTATTCATAGACATTTGGCGTAAAATGCAATCATACTCATTTGAATAATTATCCCCCATGACTTCAATGTGAAGGCATGAGCGCGTTGCAGCGTGTAGTGCGCTCAGTCATTCTCGCTAAGTTAAGCATCTGGAGATTATTGGGGTATAGGCTCATACAAGGAAAAGAAAATGGGTTTTATGATTGAACATTGGGATTTCTCAACCCCAATGGCGACTCAAGAAACAACAGCGACGGAACACATTCAACCGAATCATTGGTACCACTGTGAAAGGCTTCATCCCGATATTCGTAGCTGGCTAGAGGACAATCACGTACCACGTGCGACGGTCGATCATCTGCTAGCCGACGAGAGCCGACCATCTTTCCATCCTTTGGATGACGATAACTTCATGCTGATCTTACGAGGCATCAACATGAACGAGAATGCGTCGCCAGAAGACATGCTCAGTATCCGTATTCTCTATTTTCAAGGCGCACTGATCTCGACTCGTAAGATCCCATCACGTGCAATCATGGAAATTCGCCAAGCATTAGCAGAGCACAAAGGGCCGAAAAGCCTAGCGAGCTTACTGAATCAAATCATCGAAGGGTTGAACGGCAAAATCGACTTGTATCTCGACACCATCGAAGAAACATTAAACGAGTTTGACGTCAATGATGAGTCAACGTACAACCACATTGCGGCACAAAAGGCGCTTATTTCCATCAAACGTTTTATTCGCCCTCAGCAATATGCGATTCGTGATTTGATCGAGTCAGGGTCAGAATTAGTAACATCAAGACCTCACCAATATCGCTTCGCGCATAACAACATTACTCGCATCAACGAAACGATTGAATTTTACCTTGGCGAAGTGGCGCTTTTCCAAGACGAAATCAAACACAACCGAGACGAGAAAACCAATAAAAACAGTTACCTATTTACTTTAGTTGCCACCATTTTCTTACCAACCAGCTTCCTAACAGGACTACTTGGTATCAACATTGGTGGCATGCCGGGCGTAGAATCCTCCATGGCGTTCACTTGGTTCTGCATCGCTTTGATTGTGATCTTTGGCCTAGAGTGGTTGCTGTTCAAACGCTTAGGGTTCACGAACAAAACGGATGATGAATAAGCGATAAAACCGTAAAGCGCAGAAACCAAAAGAGGAGCGTGTCGCTCCTCTTTTTTATCACTCAAGTCTAAACGCTTTATCCCGGATGACCATCCACACGAGGGGTCACGAGCATCATACCAAAGTGCCACACAAACAGCCCAAACGCGACAATCCACAATCCGCCGCTGATATCAATCCACAGCATCATGTTCGCTGGGTCAAAGATCACGGCGAAACTGCGAACCAAAGCAGCCGCGGTAATCGCCGCAAACGCAAGGCCCATGTTTGGCCCTTTGTAGATCATGCGACCGGTGTGCCCCATCGTCACGCGCGCGATCATCGCCAAAATCAAACCGCCTAACGCACCTATCGCAAACAGGTGAATGAGGTTATGGCTGGCAAATGCATCTCCCCAAGCGCTTCGCAAAATTAAGCTTAGTGGCAAACACAAATACGCTGCATGCAGCGACCACACTAAAGGCTCGCTGAGGGTTAACCAAGGTTTCCAGCGAACAAAACGCACCAACTGAGCAACTCCTGCAAACAGCATCAACGGATTGCCTAATTCTGCAAACGTCACGGGGAAAAAGCTCAGCACAAATAGCATTACCAACGGCAAGTTCGCGAACCAATCTAACCACGGCAGTGGTTGTGCTTTTTCGAAATTAAATCGACGCGCAGTAAAGAATGGAATCACACGTCCGCCCATCACCGACAATAACAACGTAAACCACCACAACATCGCCTGCCACACCGCAGAAGAAGTAAACGGCGGCATGCCTTTTATCGTCGCGTAACTTGCAAAGTTCGCAAAGATGGCCAAAAGGAACAGAGGCACAAAAAATAAATTACGCCACCCTTTGGCTCGATAAACACGAATGCCTACCTCATAGGCAACAAACAGTAAAAATACCGCTTCAATGCTGCTGGTTAACCACAAGGGTACTGGCGTCCAAAGCAATATTCTAGGTGCTAACCACAAGCCAAATATGACCAAAAGCGTGTAATGCTTGGTGCCATTAATGCCCGTCCAGTTTTGTACAGCAGTCAATACAAAACCAACCACAATCGCCATCGAAAAACCAAATAACATCTCATGCACGTGCCACCACAATGCCGGTACAGCTAATGCGTTTGGCTGTCCGGTTTGGAACATCCACACCCACAACGCAATCGCAACAATGGCGTAAATCGACCCAAACAGAAAAAACGGCCGAAAGCCTAATCGCAGCCATGCGGGGATTTTTTCTTCCACTTTTTTATCGGTGATGTTCAGCATTATCTTGCCCTCAAGCGTCTCTCGATGCTGGTTAACTCAACTACGATGTTGATGCTACCATAAACATGCATAAAAAATACATGTTAAAAATTAAGATTATACTTAAGGGGTAAAATTTGTGCTTCATGGGCTGGTTAGGTATAAACAGTCCAAGACACAAAAAATGAGTTAAGGGATGCAACGAAGATGTACATATTTGGCTATGGCAGTTTAATCAATTCCGCGTCGCGCAAGTTAACAGGACAAACGGGAGAAGCCATTCCCGTCATTGCTCATGGACTGGTTCGCTACTGGGGAAAGATTGATGACAGCTACACTCTGTCTCCACTGGTTGTGAACCAAGGCAATGGACAGGTTAATGGCGTTTTACTCGAAGTGAATGAAGAAGCTCTCGCAGAATTCGATCGCCGTGAACGTGGCTATCATCGTATTCAAATTCAGCCAGATCAAATCGAAACGGACGCGAACTTTAACCAAGGACATGAGATTTGGGTTTACGTAAAAGACGAGCCACTACCACCGTGCGCAAACAGCCCAATCATGCAAAGCTATGTTGATACCGTGCTAGCAGGTTGCTTGGAGGTATCCCATGCATTTGCGGAGCATTTTGTGCGTCACACCATTGGCTGGCACCACGCGAAAGAAAATGACCGCCACCAACCCAAATACGGCAACCTTGCAGGCGTGCAAGAGCACCATTATGAGTTGATTGATAATCTGATCAAAAAAGGAGCCTAATGGCTCCTTTTTAGTATCTATGTTTGCATACGCGAACTTAGAATTTGTAGTCAACGCCAACGTAAAGGCTGTCAAAATCAAATTCGAGATCGCCACCACCTTCAACATCAATGGTTACTGTAGAAGCACGGTAGCCACCAGAAACAATCAGGCCTGAAGCAAATTCATAACCCACTTCAGCACCATAGTTAAAGCCAGCATCGCTGCCATCAGTCTTGCCAGTAAGGCTAGAAAGGTTTGACTTTGTCTCCAAATCAACGCCCGTTACACCAAGACCAACGACGGCACCAACATAAAAACCGGTACCAGAGAATTGGTACTTAGGTTTAGCATTAAGGTTGAACGAATAACCTTCAACTGTCGCTTCTAACCAATTACCCGCACCCGATTTTTTTTCTTCGAAGCTACCGTAGTAAACGTATTCACCTTCTAAAGCCAATTTGAAGTTTTTTGAAAATTGCAGTTCTTTACCTACTGCAATCCCCAAGCCAGTCGCCGAAGAGCTGTAAGAGTGTCCTTCAACTTTAAGATCAGAGTTAAGAACATCTGCGCCAACATACCAGTTACCTTTTGCTTGAACTGACGCTGAAGCAACCACTGCACCTAAAGCCAATAGTGGCAATACTTTTTTCATTATAATTTCCTATATTTTTCATACTGTTAAACAGTTTTAAAAGCGCGGAGATTATAAATAAGGTTGAATATATATCTATTGATTTATTTATAAAATGAGACACAAAACATAAACACGAACAATAAAACGTTTACTTGATTAAACTCTAAACAATTCTCACCCCGGTCGGCATCGCTCTTTCTGGCGTTAGTAACACACTTTCGGATTCATCATCCGTTTCTGCGCATAACAACATACATTCAGAGGTTTCACCGCGCATTTTGGCTTTGGCAAGATTACACAACACGACCACTTGTTTTCCCATCAACTCTTCCTCGGTGTAATAAGGCACTAAACTGGTTACGGTTTGCAGTGTTTTTTCACCAATATCAATCTGCACAATATACAGCTTGTCTGCATTTTGATGACGAGCTACTTCAATGATTTTTCCGGTACGAATTTCCAGTTTGGCAAAATCAGAGTAAGCGATAGTTTCCATAATTAAAACCCCAGTAAAGTTTTACTAAAAAGATAACGTTTACACTATCAGTAAGCTTAATAAATACAAGTGGTAAAGATCTCATTTCCGAAAGCAAATCCTCTATCAAATTGCACTTATTACACAATGGGTGTTTAATACTTTCAGTCAAAATTTTTTAGCCACTAAAGGTTCTATATGGCAACGATCAAGGATGTCGCGAAAGAAGCCGGTGTCTCGGTCGCAACGGTTTCTCGCGTGATAAACAAGTCCCCAAAAGCCAGTCAATCATCGGTAGAGTCGGTCACCAAAGCAATGAGCAAATTGGGTTACAGACCCAATGCCGCAGCTCGCGCACTGGTGAGTCAAAGCACAAACACCATGGGTGTGTTGGTGAGTGATGTGTCCGATCCTTTCTTCGGCACGCTGGTCAAATCCGTCGATAATGTCGCGCGCGAAAATGGCAAACATATCTTGATTGGCAACGGTTACCATAATCCAGAAGATGAACGTCAAGCCCTAGAATTGCTGATCAACAGCCGTTGCGATGCAATAGTCATCCACTCGAAAGGCTTATCTGATGAGGAGCTAATTGGCTATGCCCAAGAAGTGAAAGGTATGGTGCTTATCAATCGTCATATCCCAGAGCTTGCTGAGCGCTGTATTTCCCTTGATAACCGCAAAGGAGCATTCCTCGCGACAGAATATTTAATTCGTCACGGGCATCGCAAAATCGCTTGTATTGCCTCATCCCACGATATCGAAGATACCGATGAGCGATTGCAAGGTTACCAAGCAGCATTGAAAGAACATGGTATTGAACTCTCCAAAAGCTACATCGAATACGGTGAGCCCAACAGTGATGGTGGCGAAGTTGCGATGACCAACCTGTTAACCAAATCTTTGGAGATTACTGGAGTGGTGGCCTACAACGACTACATGGCCGCTGGCGCACTCGCAGCGTTAGATCAAAATGGCATTGACGTACCAAGTAAGGTTTCTATGGTCGGGTTCGATGATGGCTTAATCGCCCGCTTTGTTCACCCTAGCTTGACTACTATTCGCTACCCAATCGAGATGATGGCAGAACGCGCCGCCCGTTTGGCTTTGGCTTTGGCGCTATCTCGTGACGAAAAAGTTGAAGATGAAACCATTATTTTTAGCCCAACTTTAGTACGAAGAAACTCTGTTGAGCGTTGTTGATGGTAGATAATCTGTAATTTGAAAACGAAAAGCCCGCTCAGGTTATTGAGGGGGCTTTTTCTTTGAGCAATTGTCGAGACGATATGGATTCTAGCTCAAGGCTTCGTGCGGTTTTACAGACTTAACGTCAACGCCTTCCGCAAACTCACCACGCTGTAATTTTTCTCGTAAAATCGCATGTTGGTCTTCGGTAAATGTGTAGCGAGACATAATAAAGATGCGCACTAGAGCTCCCAATGCGGGTAGCAACGCAATACAGAAGAACATGCCATTGAGCGCGGTTTCCGTTTGCGCCGCATTTGGTACATAGCCAATCATCGTCAAGATTAACCCCGTTAAGCCGCCCGCTACCGCAACAGAAAGTTTGCCTGTAAAGGTTTGTCCCGAGAACGTGATCGCCGCGGTACGTTTGCCACTGTGGTAGTACGAATACTCTACTGTGTCTGCAATCATGGCCGAGATAAGAGGGTTGGTCATCATAAAGATGCCAGTAATCACCGCTAACCACGCCATCACGACCGTTGGATTATCATAGCCAGTAAAATAGAACCCAATGCGAGCGATGATCTCTAAAACACACAGCGCAATAAAGATGTCACGTTTTTTGAAACGCTTTGTCAGCACAGGCGTAGCCAAACATGCGATCGCACTTACCAAAGTGATGGTACCAATCAGAGAGACTAACCCTGCATCTCCCATGTTGTATGTGAAGAAGAAAATGTACAGGCCATTCACTAGATTGAAAAACACATTCATGAAAAACGCTGCCAGAATAAAAAACAACGGCTTATTTTTACGAACGGCTTGAAAGGTTTGTTTTAGCGTGACTTTTTCGCAGCTCTTCGTCGAGATGCGTTCTTTGGTGTTGTAAAAACCGTTCAGCATGAAGAACAAACCCGCAATCATCAACACAATCACAGCTGGTAAGTAACCCTGATCTGCGCGGCCATCAGCGAAGTAAGCGCTCAGTTTCGGGAACACAACCAAAGTCGCACCAATACCCGCATTCACCCCTAACATGGCACAAGTTGCCGCTTTTGCTCGCTCTTGTGGTTCATCCGTCATAACAGAAGACATAGACCAAAACGGCACGTCAGAAATAGTGTAAAGCGTACCCCAAAGAATGTAAGTGATACCGGCATACATCACTTTTGTCGATGTATCAGCATCGATGTTATAGAAAGCGGCCACCGTGACCAGAACAATCAGAACCGGCGTAAACAGCATGTAAGGGCGGAATTTACCAAAGCGAGAGTCCAACGTGTCCATGTATCCAGCAATGAGCGGATCGTTCACCGCATCCCACACACGAGCAATCAAAAAAATCGTACTCGCCGCAATTGGAGAAATGCCCAAAATATCGGTATAGAAATAAAGAATAAAAGAGCCGACTAGACCAAAGCTAAAGCACTGGCCTACCCCATAGCCGAAGTAAGACATCAGCTCCTTATTAGTGAGTTTGTTTTGTAGAGTAGTCATTGTTCACGTCTCAATTGATTTTATTGTAAATAAGAAACCGACCCATTTCTCAGAGTCGGCTCACAGGCAATTAATCCACTTCTGCGAGTGTTTTGATCAATTGCACTTCGCTTGCGTCATACGGCTGTCCTTGCTCATCAAGCAGATCGTGGAACCATTGACTCGTATAGTTTGCATCGCTACGTTTTATCTCTGGCCAAGGCAGATGCGTTTGTGTTTTTCCTTTCACTAATCCCCACTGGTAGCAGCCAATGTTTTTCTGTTTAAAGACCGGAAGCTGTTCGTGCATGTACGATTGCGCATGACGAGCAAGCCACTCAGTACACATCATTGGTCGGTTGTAGCTTTCTACAATTTCAACGGCTTTATGGAACAGATCGAGTGGTAAGTAAGCGTGGAAAGTAATGATGTCCGATAGCTCCATCGCTTTGCGATCGGTTGGGTGTTCATAAATCGGCAGGCTTCGGTCAAGAATGCTTGGCGCATGCCAAGCGCCAACGGTGAGAGGCTGAGTTGGGTTTTCTTCACGTGCCCACTCAAACGCTTGTTCCATCAGCTCATGACTAAAGATTTCCATTTCTTCGTCGTAAGCGATCTCACCCGTGGTGGTGAAAATCATGCGATTGGTTGGCTCGTTATAGAGATCCCAAATAACGATTCGAGGGTCATTTTTGTAGGTAGAGATGATGTCGCGAATATACGCTTCGACCTCACCCCACATAGATTTGTCCATCACCACATTGCGACCAGGACTTGCTGCTGCTTGGCTGTTGTGCAAATCAGGTACGGGCGCTTTTTGTTCACCAAGATAAGGGTGGTCGCCCGAAAAACCGCAGTCATCCATCGGCGTAAGCATCACTTTGATTTGATTGCGTTCGCAAATATCCAGAAAGCGCTCAATTCGCGCATGTAAACCATCGCGATCCGCTTGCCAAACTATAAATGGTAAGTTGGTACGTAAAGTGTTGTAACCCACATCATGCGCCCAAGCTAACTCTTGTTCCATCACCTCAGGAGCAAAAGATTCCGCTTGCCACATCTCATTCCAGTTAACCGCTGTGCGCGGTAAATAGTTAAAGCCACGTAGCCAGCCATGCTCTTTTTGCCATTGCCACGCTTTCTCTTCCGACCATCTTTTCATCTTACTCACCTTAAAACTAAATTATTAACTAATAATATTAGCTAATATATTAATTAATAATTTAATGACTAGGTGTTCAAAGAATAAACGTGGTGAAAATCACAGCTTTTAAGTTGCTCTGACTTACTTTTGTGATCTTCATCTTTAAAGGATGATCCGAACTTAATCTTTAGCTAATATCTTTAGCTAACGAAATTAAGTAAAAGAGCAGAATGGCTAAAAAAATCACCATGAGTGACATTGCGGCGGCGGCTGGCGTCTCTCAGTCGACCGTATCGCTGGTATTGAATGGCTCAACTTCCGTAAAAATCGCGGAAGCGACCAAACGTAAAGTGCTCGAAACCGCAGAATCACTTGGCTACAAAAACAAAAAGGTTGCCCATGCTTTGGGACGCCCTAAAAAGATCGCATTGGTGATCAATGGCTTAACCAGTTATGACCCATTTATCGATGCCATCAATGCAGCGAGAGAAGAAGCGTGGTCGAACGACTACATATTGGTGACGTTCAATTACAGCCATGATGAAGTGTTGGCAAGCAAGATTGAGTCGGAGATCAACGGCGGTGATTACGCAGGTTTGGTTTACGCATCCAGTATGACGCGAGAGTTGGAGCAGCAACGCGTCACAACTTCCTTACCGACTGTGCTGCTGAACTGCACCAACGAAGAACACACCGAAACGCCAAGTATTTTGCCGGCCGATATGATTGGAGCTTACAAAGCAGTTTCACACCTCACAGCGCAAGGTTATCGTCGCATTGCCATGCTGTCTGGTGAAAGTTGGATGCTAGCCAGTAAGCAACGTGCCGATGGTTACCGTCAGGCTCTCATTGATGCAGACATCATTCCTAACTCAGAGTATTTAGTCGATGCAAACTGGTCGCTAAAAGAAGCGCACCAGCAAACACTGGCACTACTGAATATGGAGCAGCCGCCAGAAGCGATTTTCTGTGGCAGCGACTATATGGCAATGGGGTGCTACCAAGCGATAGCGGAGTTGGGGTTGAAGATTCCTCAGGATGTTGCCGTTGTCGGTTACGATAATCAGCAAATCGCCTCTGAAAGCTTCCCAGCATTAACGTCGGTTGAACTGCCCTACTCAGACATGGGTAAACTCGCAATCGAATCGTTGATGGCACTGATTGAAGGGCAACCGTTGCTTTCTAACAAACGCAAAGTAGAGGGTGAGCTCATCGTTCGAACCTCTTCGACAAAAACAAAAAAGGTGGGCATGTAGCCCACCATAACACCCAAAGTCGTTGGAGGTGCAGCATTGCTGCCGCTGCAAGTTCAAAGGGTAGAAGTGCTATCTAAAATTCAAACTGATAAGTAGTTTGATGTTGATAGCAATCCCCAGAGCTCAACACCCCATTGTTGAGTCCCCATTCTGGTTTGTTTGGCCCGTCTGGAAAGTATTGCGTTTCCAATGCTAGGCCGTCATAGCGTTCGTAAGTTTTACTTGCACCTGGCGTACCGGCTAAGAAATTACCTGAATAAAACTGGATGGCAGGCTTGGTGGTTTTCACCTTCATCACCACATCTTCTTTTGGTGCAATTAAAACCGCAGCGACAGATACGCCATCGGTCACTTCAGGCATGAATACAAAGGCGTGATCGTAGCCACCAGCGGTTTTCTGATCTTGCTCAGCAAGAAATTCTTGGCCAATCGATTTTGGCTCGGTGAAGTCGAAACTGGTGCCCGAAACTGGTTTTTGTTCACCGGAAGGAATTAACCCCGCATCCGTTGGCAAGTAATGCCCAGCATTGAGCTGTAAAGTATGATCCAAACTTTTCGCGCGGCTCGCCTCACCAGCCAAGTTAAAGTAGGCGTGATTGGTTAAATTCACTGGCGATGTTTTGTCGGTCTTAGCATCATAGGAGATAGCTAGTTCATTCTCGTCAGTGAGCGTGTACGTCACCTTCACATCGAGGTTTCCCGGATAGCCTTGGTCACCGTCCGGGGAGCGAAGTGAAAAAGTGACCTGTTGATCATTTTGCTCTTCAACCTTCCAGCGGCGTTTATCAAACCCTTCCAGCCCACCGTGCAGTGAGTTTTCACCGTTATTGATACCAAGTTGATACTTCTCTCCGTCTATCTCAAACTGCCCCTTCGCAATTCGGTTAGCAAAGCGGCCAACAATGGAACCGAAGTAAGCGTCTTGCTTCATGTGTTCAGCCATATTTGGTGAGCGCAACAACACTTCACGGGTTTCACCATTTACCGGTAATGTGCAACTCAACCACGTCGCACCGATATCCATAAACGACGCTGTCATACCATTCGCGTTGGTCAAATGAATCAGAGTCGCAGTTTGGCCATCAAACGACGGCGTTTGCGCCATCGCTTGTTCTAGTTGTTGAAAATAGGCTTTCATCATCATTCCTTACAGCACTTCAACCAAACCCGCACCATTTTTGGCTTGGCAAACATAAATCGACTCTTTTAAGCCCGTAGCCGCTTGGTACTTCGCTTCAACTGCCGCTTTCACGTCATCAACCAGTGCTGGCGGTACAAGTGCCACGATGCAACCACCAAAGCCACCGCCAGTCATGCGCACGCCGCCTTGATCACCGATCACCTCTTTGACTATATCCACCAGCGTATCGATTTCTTTTACCGTGATTTCGAAATCATCGCGCATCGAGGCATGAGACTCGGCCATCAGCTCGCCCATACGCTTCATGTCGTGTGCTCGTAGCGCTTGTGCCGCTTCCACAGTACGATCATTTTCTGTGATGACGTGACGTGCACGCTTGGCCACCATTTCATCCAGCTCAGCGACTTTCTCGTTGAACTGCTCAATCGTCACATCACGCAAAGCTTTCACACCGAAAATACGCGCCGCTTCTTCACATTGCTGACGACGAGTGTTGTATTCGCTGTCGACCAAACCACGTTTTTTATTCGAGTTGATGATCACGACAGCCATGTCTTCTGGCATAGAGACTGCTTCAGTTTCAAGGCTACGGCAATCTAATAGCATCGCATGATTTTCACGCCCTTCCGATGAAATCATTTGATCCATGATGCCGCAGTTGCAACCGACGAATTCGTTCTCTGCTTGCTGACCGTTTAACGCAATTTCGGCTTGGCTGATCTCAAGATTGAACAGCACTTTGAACGTCTGGCCAATTACCACTTCCAACGCCGCCGATGAGCTCAAACCCGCGCCTTGAGGCACGTTGCCGCTGACTGAAATATCCGCCCCAGTAAACTGGTAGCCACGCGCCAGAAGACACTTCACCACGCCGCGAATGTAGTTCGCCCACATTTTGTCTTGCTGGAAGGTAATGGCTTGCGTGATATCGAATTCGTCCACTGCGTTACCGTAATCGACCGACACCACACGCACGATATTGTCTTCACGCTTTGCCGCCGCCACGACCGTTTGGTAGTTAATGGCACACGGTAGGACAAAACCATCGTTGTAATCGGTGTGCTCACCAATCAAGTTCACACGACCAGGCGCTTGAATAATATGGCTAGGTGCGTAGCCCAACACTTGCTCAAATGACGCTTTCACATTTTGGATAAGTTCAGACATAGGGACGTTCTCTTAAAATAGTAATTTGTGTGGGATAGCGCGTTGAGCCTAACTTTCTATCTGTAAAGTCGCGCTATCCCGTTATTCGTAATCAGTCCAATTTAAAGACTTAGCATTCTTTGTAGTGGACATCACTCACATCACGCAGACGCTGCGCCGCTTGCTCTGCGGTAAGGTCACGTTGGCTTTCTGCCAGCATTTCGTAGCCCACCATGAACTTACGAACCGTGGCACTGCGCAGCAGTGGCGGATAAAAAAGTGCATGAAGCTGCCAATGGTCGATGTCTGTGCCCTGGTCAAAAAACGGCGCGTAGTGCCAGCCCATTGAATATGGGAATGAGCATTGGAATAAATTGTCGTAACGGCTGGTCAGCTTCTTGATCGCTCGCGCTAAATCGTCTCGTTGCTCATCGTTGAGTTCGCTCATGCGACGAATGTGCGTTTTCGGCAACAACATAGTTTCGAACGGCCACGCGGCCCAGTAAGGCACGACGGCCAACCAGTGTTCGGTTTCTACCACAATGCGTGAGCCGTCTTTGAGTTCCGCTTGCACGTAATCCACCAGCAAGTTGCTGCCGTGTTCTTGGTAGTAGGCTTTTAGGTTGTGCTCTTTGCGCTCGATTTCATTTGGTAAGAAGCTGTTCGCCCAGATTTGACCGTGCGGATGAGGCTGAGAACAGCCCATGGTTTCGCCTTTGTTTTCGAACGCCTGAACCCAAACGTACTCTTTGCCGAGCTCTTCAATTTGCTCATTCCATGTATCAATCACGCCACGAATATTATCCACAGGCAGCTCCGGTAAGGTTTTGCTGTGATCTGGCGAGAAGCAAATCACTCGGCTCAAACCACGCACGCCTTGCGTTTTGAATAGCGGGTTGTTTGACTCCGGTGCATCTGGTGAATCCACCATCAGCGCAGCAAAATCGTTATTGAACACATAGGTGCCTTGGTAATCTGGATTAACATCGCCAGAGATACGTTCGTTGGTTGGACAAAGGAAACATTTACCGTCATAGCTTGGTAGCTCATCCAATGCGGGCTTTTCATCTGCGCCGCTCCAAGGGCGTTTTGCACGGTGAGGTGAAACCAAAATCCATTGCCCAGTCAGAGGGTTGTAACGGCGGTGTGGATGATCCACTGGGTTAAATTCGACATTCGACATGTTACTTACTCAACTCTTTAAAATTCTTCAAACTCAGCTTCCCAAAACCGTGAGAAGCGCAGATGGCAACGCGCGACTGCAATTACTCCGGGGAATAGCCACTAGGGTTATTTGACTGCCAGTGCCACGTATCGGCGGTCATTTCAGCCACCGTGCGTGTTGCTTTCCAACCTAGTTCACGCTCAGCTTTTTCCGTGCTTGCCCAACATTCAGCAATATCCCCAGGACGACGCGGGCATAACTCGTAAGGCACAGGTTTACCGCAAGCGGCCGCGAACGCATCCACCATCTCAAGTACGCTCGAGCCTTTACCTGTACCTAAGTTGTAAATGTGCAAACCCGATTTCTCACCCACCGATTTCAATGCGGCGATGTGGCCGTCGGCCAAATCCATCACATGGATGTAATCACGCACGCCAGTGCCGTCAGGGGTTGGGTAGTCGCTACCGAATACCGCGAGTTTTTCTCGGCGACCAACAGCGACTTGGGCGATAAATGGCATCAAGTTATTGGGAATGCCTTGTGGGTCTTCCCCCATACAGCCCGATGGGTGCGCGCCAACTGGGTTGAAGTAACGCAGTAAGGTGATGCTCCAATCGTTTTCAGCATGGAACAGATCGCTTAAGCACTGCTCCACCATATATTTGCTGCGTCCGTATGGGTTGGTGGTTGCGCCTGTTGGTGAATCTTCCGTAATCGGCACTATTTCTGGGTCACCGTAAACCGTTGCCGATGAACTGAATACGATGCTTTTCACGCCCGCTTTACGCATGCTGCGCGCCAACACCAATGAGCCATTGACGTTGTTGTCGTAGTACTCAAGTGGTTTTGCCACCGATTCGCCAACCGCTTTGAGGCCAGCAAAGTGGATCACGGCTTGGATGTCGTGCTGCGCGAATACCGTATCCAAAAAGGCTTCGTCACGGATGTCACCTTGGTGGAACGCAGGCTGTTTGCCAGTCAGCGCTTCAATACGGTTTAACACTTCCAGTTTGGCGTTACACAAGTTATCAACGATGATAGGTTCCATTCCCGCTTCAATCATCTGAACGCAAGTGTGACTACCGATGTATCCCATACCGCCTGTGACAAGAACTTTCACTTTTTGCTTCTCCACGTTTGCTGCTTTCTGTTCATACCTCACTCTGATGCGCTAAAAGCCAATCGCCATTGCATCGAATCGGTACGCCCATTTCTTAACTGGCTAAAAGTCTAGCAACCAATCTCGATCCAGATCCGTGATCGAATTCAAATTGTGTAAACGCTTCCACAAAATTACACGAAAGCCTTATTTTAGATGCAGACTTTAGTTAAATTAAACCGGGAAGATGATGAGCAGTGAAGATGAGTCGAGCAGATACCGCTCTCTTTCATGGATCGCACGATTTTACTAAAAGTTTGTGCATCCCTAAGTAGCTGTTTACAATAGCCAGATTATTGAGTTCTCACTTGGACTGTGAGCAATGCCAACGGGAAATGTACATGGCAACACTAAAAGATATCGCCACTGAAGCGGGCGTCTCACTTGCAACCGTATCGCGAGTTTTGAATGACGATCCGACGTTGAGCGTTAAAGAAGAAACCAAACGCCGCATTTTAGAAATCGCAGAAAAGCTGGAGTACCGCACCAGCAGCTCGAAGAAAGCCACCAAAGAAGCCAAGCAAAAACATCACTTTTTGGCCTTGTACAATTACAAACAAGAAGCAGAAGTGAATGACCCGTACTACTTGTCGATTCGTCATGGGATTGAAACTCAGTGCGATAAACTCGGCATTACGCTAACCAATTGCTACAACAGCGAAATTGATGTTGAAACGCAAAAGATCACGGGTGTCCTTTTAGTCGGGAAAGTCGACCAAAAGGTGGTCAATAAGTTACCTAAACGCCTAGCCGATAGCATCTGTTACATTGACTTTTCAGATCCAACTAGTCCTTACGATTGCGTTGATATCGACCTTGTAAGAATCAGCAAGCAAGTGGTTGATTTCTTTGTACAACAAGGCTACGAGCGTATCGGATTTATTGGTGGACAAGACGAGCCCAACACCGCAGACATTCGTGAAAATGCGTTTGTGGACTACGGCAGTCTAAAAGGTGTGGTTTCTGAAGACGACATTTATCGTGGCGATTTCTCTAGCTTGTCCGGTTATGACTTAGCGAAAGAGATGCTGGCCAAAGGCGATTTCCCAAAAGCGATGTTCATTGCTTCGGACTCCATTGCGATTGGTGTGTTACGAGCAGTGCATGAGTTTGGTTTAAACATTCCTGATGATATTGCGCTGATCAGCGTGAACGACATCCCTACCGCGCGCTTTACCTTCCCACCTCTATCTACCGTTCGTATTCATTCTGAAATGATGGGCATTCAAGGCGTGAACTTGTTAGTAGAAAAATACCGTGACGGACGCGCACTGCCCCTTCAAGTGTACGTTCCAAGCAAGCTCAAGCTACGCGGCACAACTCGATAAAAACACCCTCAAAACTGCTCAAATAAGGCACTGAATTTTCAGTGCTTTTTTATTTCTTCTTTTATTTTCTACCGAATTTTTACTGTTTTTACTTTCCAAAAAAAATCTAGAACGCATTCCTTTACTCTGATCACATATTGCTCAACATTGGTCATTTAAAACGTGACCAAGTTAAAGTAAAACGTTTTCACTAATTTATTTTAGTAAAACTTTTACTAATATCTTTCTCAGATTATTCATAAGCATTTTTCACAATACATCGGCCGTTGTTTTTGCACTGATGTTGAGCCGCGATGAAACCAATCCGCACTCCAACATAAGCACACCAAGCCGAGGGGGAGATCAAAACGTGAACAATTGGGAAAACTTCCAACACTTACACGAGAATCGTATGGCACCGCGTGCGTACTTTTTCTCCTACGACTCTGTTCAGAGCGCACAAACCTTTCAACGTGAACTGAGTCGCCGCTTTATGTTACTCAGCGGCCAATGGACATTCCGTTATTTCACCAACCCAATGTTGGTGCCTGATGCGTTTTACTCACAAACAATGAACGACTGGGCACACATTACCGTCCCAAACATGTGGCAAATGGAAGGCCACGGCGATCTGCAATACACCGATGAAGGCTTCCCATTCCCGATCGACGTCCCGTTTGTACCAACCGACAACCCAACGGGCGCTTATCAACGCACATTTACACTTGGTCCACAGTGGGATAACCAACAAACCATCATCAAGTTCGATGGCGTGGAAACCTACTTTGAAGTGTACGTAAACGGCGAGTACGTCGGCTTTAGTAAAGGCAGCCGACTCACAGCGGAATTCGACATTTCCAAGTTCGTCCAACAAGGCGAAAACTTACTCTCTGTACGCGTAATGCAGTGGGCCGATTCCACTTACATTGAAGACCAAGACATGTGGTGGACGGCGGGGATATTCCGTGATGTTTATCTAATCGGAAAAGAGAACATTCACGTCCAAGACCTAACAATTCGCACCGATTTCGCCGACGATTACCAAAGTGCGACGCTCAGTGCTCAAATCGAATTGGAAAACCTTTCCACCGCTATCGCGTCTGGCTATACGCTGGAATACGCGCTGCATGACAAAGGCACTGTCGTAGCCAGTGGTCAATGCGATTCACTGACCATCCAAAACCACCACTCAACAAGCTTTGCGATTGATATGGTGAGCCCAACACATTGGACGGCTGAAAATCCTTACCTTTACCACTTGTTCATTACCTTAAAAGATCACCAAGGCAACGTAGTGGAAGTGATCCCACAACGCGTGGGTTTCCGTGACATCAAAGTGCGCGATGGCCTGTTTTACATCAACAATCAATACGTGATGCTGCATGGTGTAAACCGTCATGACAACGACCACCTAAAAGGTCGCGCAGTGGGCATGGACCGCGTGGAAAAAGATCTGATTTTGATGAAGCAACACAACATCAACTCGGTTCGCACCGCACACTACCCGAACGACCCACGCTTCTACGAGCTGTGTGATATTTACGGCCTGTTTGTGATGGCAGAAACCGATGTGGAAACCCACGGCTTTGCCAACGTTGGCGACCTGAGCCGTATCACCAATGATCCAGCATGGGAAGCGGTGTTTGTTGATCGCGCAGTGCGCCATGTGCACGCACAGAAAAACCACCCTTCTATCATCATGTGGTCACTCGGTAACGAATCGGGTTATGGCTGTAACATCCGTGCGATGTATGCAGCGACCAAAGCAATTGATGACACCCGTTTGGTTCACTACGAAGAAGACCGCGATGCTGAAGTGGTGGATGTGATTTCCACTATGTACTCACGCGCTCAATTGATGAATTACTTTGGCGAACACCCACACGAGAAGCCACGCATTATCTGCGAATACGCACACGCGATGGGTAACGGGCCGGGTGGTCTGACGGAATACCAAAACGTGTTCTATGCGCACGACCACATTCAAGGTCACTACGTTTGGGAATGGTGTGATCACGGCATTCTAGCGCGTGATGAACACGGCCAAGAGTTCTACAAATACGGCGGCGATTACGGCGATTACCCAAACAACTACAACTTCTGCATGGATGGTCTGATTTACCCAGATCAAACCCCGGGCCCTGGCCTGAAAGAATACAAACAAGTCATTGCACCGGTGAAAATCCGCGCCGTTGAAGGTTGCCATGACCGCTTTATCGTTGAGAACAAATTGTGGTTCACCAACCTCGATGATTACACCATCACTGCCGACGTGCGTGCCGAAGGTGAAACCCTGCGTAGCGTGCAATTCAAAGTCGAAGCTTTGGTCGCCAACAGCGAACGTGAAGTGACCATCGACTTGCCAGAATTGGATGAGCGCGAAGCCTTTGTTAACTTCACCGTACGCAAAGACAGTCGCACGCTTTACAGCGAAGCCAACCATGAAATTGCGGTGTATCAGTTCCAACTGAAAGAAAAGACCGAGTCTGCACCTGCGTTCATCAATCGCAACGCACAACCTTTGGTGATTAACGAAAGCCGTTTGGAACACGTAATTGAAGGTCATAACTTCACGCTCACTTTCTCGAAAGTAAACGGCAAGCTGACTTCTTGGCGCGTAAATGGCGAAGAGATCATTCAATCTGAGCCGAGACTGAACTTCTTCAAACCGATGATTGATAACCACAAACAAGAGTATGAAGGTTTGTGGCACCCAGCGCATCTGCAAATCATGCAGGAGCACTTCCGCACACTTGCTGTGGAAGCAACAGATGATTCCGTCTTGATTACGACCACCAGCATCATTGCACCGCCGGTCTTTGATTTTGGCATGCGTTGTACCTATCGCTACCAAATCAATGCTCAAGGCCATTTGAACGTGGAACTGAGTGGCGAGCGCTACGGCGACTACCCTCACGTGATTCCGGTGATTGGCTTGGATTTGGGCATCAACGGCAGCTTTGACCAAGTGAGCTACTACGGTCGCGGCCCAGAAGAAAACTACCAAGACAGTCGCCAAGCTAACCTCATTGATGTTTACCACACCAATGTGGCGGACATGTTCGAGAACTACCCGTTCCCGCAAAACAACGGCAACCGCCAACACGTGCGCTGGGCATCGCTCACCAACCGTCATGGCACAGGGTTATTGGTGAAACCTCAGCAAGAAATCAACTTCAGCGCGTGGTTCTACACCAACCAAAACCTGCATCAAGCGCAACATACGATCGAGCTAGAAAAGAGTGGCTACATCACCCTTAACCTTGACCATCAAGTGATGGGGTTAGGCTCGAACTCATGGGGCAGCGAAGTGCTCGACTCTTACCGCGTGTACATGGACGAGTTCCGTTACGGTTTGACGCTGATGCCACTGCAAGCAGGCGATTGCAACGCACACGTGATGGCAAACCATGATTTCGACAACGCGTTTTTCACTCAAACCAATACTCAATCAGTCAACGAGGCGTAACCCATGATCGTGTTAGACAGCTTAGAGCAATTCAAACAGGTATATCGCAACGGTCGTAAATGGAACCGCTGTGTGGAAGCCATTGGCAACATCGGCAACATCAAAGATGGCGTGATGCACTCGATTGGCGATTCACTGGTTTACATGGTTGAAGATGGCATCGCGAAACAAACCGAAATGTTCATCGGTAACCGTCGTTACTTCGATGTGCATTACTACCTCGAAGGCCGAGAAACCGTTGAGTTCGCGGATAAAACCGCGTTAACCCTAGAGCAAGCTTATCGTGATGAAACTGACCGCGAGTTTTTTTCTGGTCAGGGTGAAACACGTGAGCTTTGCGAAGGCCAAGTGGCAATTTTTGAAAACAGTGAAGCGTACCGCTTCTATGGAGACAACCGCGTAAGAAAAGTGGTGCTCAAAGTGACCATCGAAGATGGCTACTTTCTAAATAAATAAAACAAGAGAAGGGCTGTGGTCACAGCATTACAAGCCCTTCCTCCCTACAATTCCAACGTGATTCACCGGAGATAGAACATGTCTGAATCCAAACGTAATACGATAGGCAAATTCGGGTTGTTGTCCCTCACCTTTGCCGCAGTATTTAGCTTTAATAACGTAATCAATAACAACATCGAGATCGGTCTAGCTTCTGCGCCAATGTTCTTTCTGGCGACCATTTTTTATTTCATTCCTTTCTGTTTGATCATCGCAGAATTCGTATCTCTGAATAAAGATTCTGAAGCGGGGGTCTACGCATGGGTAAAAAGCTCACTCGGCGGTCGCTGGGCGTTTATCTCTGCCTACACTTACTGGTTCGTTAACCTATTCTTCTTCACGTCCTTGCTGCCGCGTGTTATCGCTTATGCGTCTTACGCGTTCTTGGGCTATGAATACATTCTGACGCCATTCACCACTACCGTGCTCAGTATGATTTTGTTTGCGTTTGCAACCTACGTATCGACGAACGGCGCGAAAATGTTGGGGCCAATTACGTCGGTGACCTCCTCCCTCATGCTGCTACTGACAATGTCGTACATTTTACTGGCTGGCGCAGCGTTGATCGGCGGCGTAGAACCAGCTGACCCAATTACTGTAGAAGCGATGATCCCTGATTTCAGCTGGGCATTTTTAGGCATTACTACATGGATCTTTATGGCGGCAGGCGGTGCGGAATCGGTCGCGGTTTACGTAAACGATGTAAAAGGCGGCTCGAAATCGTTCGTTAAAGTCATCATCATCGCAGGTATCTTTATCGGCGTGCTTTACTCAGTTGCGTCTGTTTTGATTAACGTGTTTGTTCCTAGCGAAACCCTAAAATACACGGGTGGATCGGTTCAAGTATTTGAAGGTTTGGCTGCGTACTTTGGTTTGCCAGAAATCCTGATGAACCGCTTCGTAGGCTTGGTATCCTTCACCGCTATGTTTGGCTCTCTACTGATGTGGACAGCAACGCCAGTGAAAATCTTCTTCTCTGAGATTCCAGAAGGCATTTTTGGCAAGAAAACCGTAGAGCTGAACGAAAACGGCGTACCAGCTCGCGCAGCTTGGTATCAATTCCTTATCGTTATCCCACTGATGATCATCCCAACATTAGGTTCTAACACCGCTCAAGATCTGATGAACACCGTAATCAACATGACGGCAGCCGCCTCGATGCTGCCACCACTGTTCATCATGTTGGCATACCTGAATCTGCGCTTGAAACTGGATCACGTAGAGCGTGATTTCAAAATGGGCTCACGCAAAATGGGCATCGCTACCGTATCGGTACTGATCGCTATCTTTACGGTTGGTTTCTTAGCATCGACCTTCCCTACTGGGGCCGACATCATGACCATCATTTTCTACAACGTTGGCGGTATCGTGATTTTCCTTGGCTTTGCTTGGTGGAAGTACAGCCAATACGAAAAATCATTGAATCAGGAAGAGCGTATAAAAGAAGCCGCACCAGCTTCGCAAGCGGTATAACACAGACTTTCAATGACAAACATTCTGGGCACCCTTTGGTGCCCTTTTTTATATGTGAGAGGTGATGGTCGAAGAAACCAACTCGCGTAGCCAAATGCCTTTGTCTTCATTGTTTCGGCTGGAATGCCACAGCATGGCAATATCAAAATCCGCAACGGCGATCGGCGGCTTAATAGTAATGAGATCGTCCGAAAAGCCCTCCGCCAACGCCATTTTTTCTGGCACGATGGCAATGAGATCGCGCTTTTTCAATAAATGCCGAATAGTGAGAAAGTTGCGCGACGCCACGGTGACTTTACGGCTCAAGCCATGTTCTGCGAGCTTTTGGTCTACTTGTGTCTTTAAGCTCCCATCGGGACTTACCAGAGCTTGCTCTATGTTCGCGAACGCTTCCAGAGACAGCTGTGTTTCCCCTTTCAATACCTGTTTATCACACATACACACGTGTTTTTCCGTGTACAAGTACAAGCTCTCAAAGTTGTCATCCAACACCGGCATGCTGCCAATAATGACATCGAGCTTTTCGTGCTCAGTTAATGCCACGTAGTTGCTACGATTGACGTTAATAAAACTGATCTGGGCCTCTGGTGCGCGCTGGCGTATTTCGTCATAAAGCCGAGGAGCAAAAATAAACTCGGCATAATCCGTTAACCCAATGCGACATACACCCGCGTAATTTTCAGGTTGGAAGGCAGACTTAGTGAGCAAGTCTTTGGCGATAGAGTCCAGCAAATGATGCACGGTTGGCGCGATGTGGTGAGCGTGCTCGGTGGGCTCCATCTTGTGTCCTTTTCGCTCAAAAAGCGGGTCGTCAAACAACAACCTTAAACGAGACAAACTATGACTCATCGCCGACTGGCTAACGTAACTTTTCTCTGCAGCGACGCTAACGCTTCGATGTCGATACAAGTAGGAAAACGTCACCAATAAGTTCAAGTCAATGTTGCGCCACTGAATGTCCTCTTTCACCTCAACACCTTCATCCCATTTCATTCATGAATGAAATTAAATCTATCAATTTGAGTCATTTTAGAGCATCCGATAAATTAGCAACAATGCTTTTTAGATAAACAGGCTCGACATGTTCACCATCTTCAAAACTTTTTTCTGGCTAGGTTGGTTCAGCTTCGGCGGCCCTGCGGCTCATATTGGTTATTTTCGCCAAACCTTTGTTGAGAAACTGAAATGGCTTGATGACAGCGAGTACGCGCAAATTGTCGCGCTCAGTCAGTTTTTGCCGGGACCGGGCTCAAGCCAAGTTGGCTTTGCTTTAGGCTATAAACGTGGCGGTTTAGGTGGCGCATGCGCAGCATTTGTCGGATTCACGCTTCCTTCGGTGATCATCATGTTGGCGCTGGCGATGGTGAGCAGCCAAATCACCGACACCGCAGTGTTCCAAAACATCGTTCACGGCCTAAAACTGCTCGCAGTCGTCGTCGTGGCGGATGCGACTTGGGGCATGTACAAAAACTTCTGCCAAAGCAAACTGACCGCGGGTTTGTGCGTCGCTACTGCAATTGCGTTGCTGGTGGCACCAAGCATCATGACGCAAATGTTCGTGTTGCTCGTAGCAGGTTTTGTCGGCATGCGATATCTGAAGAAAGACTCCGCGCCATCAGCCGAGCCGTTTAAACCGTCTATCACGCCATTGGCTCTATTTGCGGTGCTTTTACTCGGCTTACCGTTAGTAGCTCATACGTTGCCTTTGCTTGGGCTGTTTAGTGATTTTTTCCAAGCTGGTAGTTTAGTGTTTGGTGGCGGTCATGTGGTGCTACCGCTTCTGCAAAACATTGTTGGCGACCAGCTCAGCCAAGATGCATTTTTAACAGGCTACGCCGCTGCACAAGCTGTACCGGGGCCAATGTTCACCTTTGCGACTTTTATTGGTTATGAGCTTTCGGATACGCCAATTTTAGGCGCGCTGATCGCAACGCTTGGCGTATTCCTCCCAGGGTTTCTTTTACTGCTTGGCGTTCTTAAAAACTGGCAAGCACTGGCAGGCAAACCGCTGATCTCCGGCGCCATCAACGGTGTCAATGCCTCGGTAGTAGGGTTACTACTCGCGGCACTTTACCAGCCAGTATTTAGCAGCGCAGTTGTTGCTCCCATCGACATGGCGTTAGTGGTTGCGGGTTGCTATCTACACAAAAAGCTCAACCTATCGGTGCTGTGGATGATCGTGTTTTTTGTGGCGGCAGGCCTTGTCACGGGCATGATGTAGCCTGCTGATACGCCAACTATTGAATCCAGATAAACCACGGGTACTCAAATACGAGTGCCCGTTTTCTCAACTAAGCTTAATGATATTGGAAGGATAGAGATGACGGATCATCGATGGAACAAGACAACAATTACGAGCTCAACCTGAGCTGGCAGAAAAAGAGCGTCGCTTTCTTCAATCAGTTGCGAGAGGAAATAGCTGCAGACAAAAGTGTTTACCTGTATTGCCTTATCACAACCATCCTGCTTTATGCCTTAGCAGTGTACTTAAAACTCCCAGTTCAATACTCATTTACTACCTACCTCGAAACTCTTTATTTAGCTTGTTACAGCGCAGGGCTTGTGTGGTGCAGTTACTACTATTTGTATCTGCTTGTTCGCCGAGAAAAACACCCCACCAAACAGTTTCTGTGTAAGCTCAAAACCATCGTTTTCCCACTCAGTCGAACCTGCTCAATTCTGATTTTGTTGTTGGCGCTCAACATCGTCTTTTCAAATTACACCTTCTTAAAATCCATCATCCCCTTGCTACACCCTTACGGTGTTGATCAGAGCTTGATTGAACTCGACCGCTGGCTACATTTTGGCAACGACCCGTGGGTGATTACTCACGCTATTTTCTCAAGCCCTTGGGCATCTCTGGCAATCAATACCGCCTACAATGCTTGGTTCTTTTTTATGTGGGTGACGCTGTTTTTCTTTGTACTGTACAAGAAGGCACGAATGTTACGCTTGCAGTTTTTACTCACGTTTCTGCTAACTTGGATGATCAACGGCAGCCTATTTGCGACCGCGTTTTCATCAGTAGGGCCGTGTTATTTGGAGCTTTTGAACGGTGATGATCTTTTTGCTCCTTTAATGCAGAGATTGAACGAGCAAAGTACGTTTTTAGAAAGCGTTGGCGCATTTCCATTATGGGCTTTACAAACTCAGGATTACCTTTGGCAAGGCTATGTAACGCAGGTAAATGGCATCGGTTCTGGCATCTCTGCCATGCCAAGTATGCACGTATCCATTGCGGTATTAATGGCGCTATGCACTTACCGTCTCAATAAAACATTGGGATACTTTGCCTGCGCTTTTGCGGTCATCATTCAAATAGGTTCGGTCCATTTGGGATGGCATTACGCGGTTGATGGCTATTTTTCTGTGCTTTCAACCTTGGCGATTTGGAAAGCGGTAGGATGGGCGCTAACGAGCCGTACTCCCCAAACAAAAGTTACTTAACCAAAAGTTACCTAACGTTATAAACTCACCATCAAAAACCCAAAATAAAAAGCCACTCTCGCCAAAGCAGCGGAGTGGCTTTTTCATTGAATATTTACTCTGTCAGATAACGGCTGTGATTGAAGAAATCGCCTCTGGTTTCGTTACCCTATTGTAAGAACACTTTTGATGTATCTTGTCGCTCACGAACTATCGCAAGAGCGCGCTCTAGGTTTTTGTTGGCTAACTCATAGTAGGCCGGGTTCTTATCAATCGCTTGCTGCAAGTAAGGAATCGCTTCGTCCGGCTTGCCTTGCAGAATCAAAAAGTACCCCACGTTATTTAATGCTTCAGGCTCGGTCATATGACGGCTGAAAATGCTCAGCGCTTGTCTTGGTTGGTCTTTCGCAAGCGCAATCAATCCTAAGTTGTTAATTGCCCTTTCATCACTCGGTTTGATGCTCAAAGCCGCTTGAGTAAAGTGCGCCGCTTTTGAGTACTCTTTTTCCATGTAGTACGAGTATCCCAAACTGACTAATGCGTTAACGTTTCTCGGGTCAATATCCAACCCTTTTCTGATCAGTGCTTGTGCTACGCCGTGATCGCCACGGACGTCATACAATACCCCTAAACCAGAATACGCAGCCACTGGCGATTTATCGTCGTAACGATAAGTGGCTACAGACTCTGCCGTGATGTTGTCGTTGGTGATGTTCGGGTTGCCTTTCATACGGATTTGGTCGGCATTAAGTGCGCGAATGTAATAACTCTTACCGACGTCTTTTTCTCCACGCTTGGTGTACAGCGTGCCAAGTTCTTGTAAGGAGCCAATGTTGTCAGGATTTTCTGCAAGCGATGCACGAAAGGCTTTATCCGCCAGTTCGTAGTTCTCGCGAGCTAAGTGAATACGCCCGACGGTGTATAGCGTTTTGTCCTTATGCACCGCGTTAGGGAAAGAAAGGGAGCGAATGTATTCATACAATGCCAAATCGACATTTTTGTTGGTAAGCGCAATATCACCGCGCGAGATAGCCTCTTCCTCAGTTTTGGGCGGCTCATCATTGGTGAGCGACTCAACGGGTTTGCCAGAATACAAGCTGGAATCAAAATCGGATGCTTGTTCATTTGTTGCACATGCAGTGAGCACCAACAACGAGATGATGACGTATTTCTTAATCCACAACATAACTATCCCTATTTTTATCTAATTAGAAAATGCCTCAGCCAATGAAATTAACGCAGGTCCGATAGCCACAATGAAAAAGCATGGCCAAATAAATATCACCATTGGAAACATCATCTTGACTGGGATTTTTGCAGCAATTTCTTCCGCTGCTTGTTGGCGCTTATCCCTGTAATCTTCTGTGTATTCACGTAAGGAGTTGACTAAGCTCCCCCCAATTCGAGATGCGTGGCTAAGCATACTCACTAGCCCCATCAACTCTTCTAAACCAGTTCTTACTACCAGTTCTCGTAATGATTCAGGCATCGGTTTACCTGCTTGAATCTTGTTACATACCGTATCTACTTCATCCGCAAGTTCAGGGTGAGAAATGACTATCTCGTCGGCAACACGACGTAACGCAGCATTAAACCCAAGCCCTGATTCCGTACAGACCACCAGCAAATCAAGCATATCTGGCACACCAGCACGAATCGCTTGTTGGCGCTTGTTCACCATACGGCGCAGCATAAAATCTGGGATCAACAAACCAACAAATGCGGACAAGGCCATGTAAGTGTAGAGGTATTTCGACTCTGGCACCGTCAAGTAGACCAAAACGGCAATCATGATGCCCAAAATAGTGGTGATCGACTTAATGGCGTAGAACATCGACAACGGTTACTTTGATGGAAACCCGCATGCATCAGTTTGTTGCGTGTGGTTTGGCGTTCTTTTTCACTGGTTGGCGAGGTTAAAGGCGCAAGAGACTCCAACGTATCGGCCATTTTTTTGTTGTGCGTTGGAAGCGGTTTCTTATCACCTGACAACTCTGCAAGCTTGCGCTTGATAGGCGAATTGACCCCGACGATGATGGAGCCCAACGTCATCACCACGAGTACCGTCGTGACCAAGATAAGTCCCATCAGTAAGGTTTCTTGATTAATGGCAAAACCGTTCAACCATCCTTGAATACTTTCCATGGCTACACCTCAATATTGACGATTTTGCGAATCCACAACGTTCCGATAAACAGAGCTACCATCCCACCAATGACCATTTTTATCCCCATTGGATGAGTGTGCAGCAGCTCGATGTATTCGGGCCGAACCAGAGAAATGATCACGTACAACGCGAAAGGTGCTAACACCAGCACCCACGCTGACATGCGAGATTCCGCTGAAATGGTTTTGATTTTTCGTGCCAGTTTGAAGCGAGCACGCAAGATATGAGATAGCTTTTCAATGTTCTCCACCAGGTTACCGCCCGTCTCTTTTTGCAATAGCACGGCACTGGAAAACGCAAGCATGGAAACCGTTGGTGTGCGCTCAGACATTTGCATGATGGCTAAACGCAGATCGTAACCATAATTGAGCAAGTTGAAGGTATTCAAGAACTCAGGGCCAAGTGGCGCGCTGACTTCCCTGCCCACTTCGCCAAACGCTTGAGTAATGGGCTGACCGGCTTGCAATACACGTTTGATGATGTCTAAGGCCTCTGGTAATTGCTCCTCAAATTTCATCAAACGGTCGGCAATTTTCTTTTGCAGATAAAAGTACGCAGAGACCCAACAAGCAACCGCAACCCCAGCGCACAAGTACCAGACTTGCCCCCACAAATAGAGCAGTAAACCGACCGCAACCCCAGATAAAAAGGTGAAGAAGATAACGCGGCTGAACCCCATCGAAATACCCGCGAGTTCGAGCTTTTTCTTAAAGCTTTCAAACAAGCTAAAGCGTACTAACCATCGCTCTAGTGGCGAGAGATTCTTCAATGAGTTTTCTCTTAGCAGCGAAATACTCTCTTGATCGATATGCTTGTGGCTTTCGTGAATTCTCTTAATGAGCTGTTTGTGTTTCACCTTTTTACCCGCCGAAGGCAGGATCAAAGCTTGGCTAATAAAGAACACCGACAAAAACAGCAAAAGAAGAAATAGGGGGAATTGACTTTCCATAGCACACCCTCCTAACGGACTTTTTCGTTAAATATTTCAAATGGAACGTCTAAGCCTCGTTTAATCAATTGATCATGGCAACTTGGCACGATGCCTGTTGCTATGTAATCCCCTAACACATTGCCATCTTGATCCACCCCTCTTCTCTGGAAGGTAAAGATCTCGGACATGGTGATGACTTCCCCTTCCATGCCGTTTATTTCCTGCAAACTGACCATGCGGCGCTTACCGTCTTCCTGACGCTCCATTTGCACCACGATATTGATGGCTGACGCGATCTGCGCCCTTAAGTTTTTTGTCGAAACGTTCCAACCCGCCATAGAGAACATGTTTTCAATACGGCTGAGTGCATCCCTTGGTGTATTGGCGTGAATGGTCGCAAGTGAACCGTCGTGACCAGTGTTCATCGCAGACAACATATCGACCGCTTCCGAGCCACGCACCTCACCAATCACAATTCGGTCAGGACGCATACGCAGTGAGTTTTTCACCAGATCACGCTGGGAGATTTCACCCTTTCCTTCAATGTTGGATGGGCGTGTTTCCAAACGAATAATGTGCGGTTGTTGCAACTGCAACTCGGCCGAGTCTTCGATAGTAACGATACGTTGGTCACTCGGAATGAAACCAGACAGGATGTTAAGCGTGGTTGTTTTACCTGAGCCTGTACCGCCCGAGATAAGAATGTTCAGTTCCCCGACAACGGCTGCATTCAAGAATTTGCCCATTTCTGGCGAAAGCGAACCAAGCCCTAATAAGTTGTCCATATTCAAACGTTCGACCGCAAAACGACGAATGGATACCGAGGGCCCATCAATGGCAAGTGGAGGGATGATGGCATTGAAACGAGAGCCGTCTTTTAGACGCGCATCCACCATAGGCGACGCCTCATCAATACGTCGACCTACTTGGCTTACAATGCGGTCAATAATGTTGCGAAGATGGCGCTCATCCAAAAACGTATGCGGCGTTTTTTCTAGCTTACCAAAGCGCTCTACATAAATGTTTTTAGGGCCATTGACCAAAATATCTGAAATGGTTGGATCTTCAAGCAGTGGCTCAAGCGGCCCAAGACCAAACACTTCATCTTCGATTTGGTGGATCACGCGGTTGCGCGCTTCTGAACTTAAAGGATGCGTTTGGTCTTCGGCGATCAACTGAATCACCGCTTCCCTTAACTCTTCTTTCGCGCGATCTTCTTGCAGATGTGATAACAAGCCAAGGTCTAAAGTATCCAGCAATTTCTTATGGTAGTAGTGCTTAATAGCCAGATCTTGCTCGAGCTGTTTTTTCTGCTCTTCAATCGCTTTCAGTTTCGCTTCAACCGGCGTTAATGGTTTGTTTTCACTGACGTAATCTTCGTCTTCTGCTTTCGCAGCAAGATCGACCTTGACGACTTTCGATTCTTTTTCTTCATCTACGGAATTGAATGAACTCCCGACGCCTTTCCGTTTGAAAAACATAACTCCCCCTTACTAAGAAAAGAATTTCTTAATCCAACTTTGGTGCTCTTGTGTTGGGCTTTCTAATAAGTGCGATATTTCCGCTAACGAAGCTTTTAAAGCACTATTTTTCTTAGATTGAACAATTGGGTTACCTAAATTGGCGCTCTCTATCGCAATAGCAAAATTATTTGGAACTAAATGTATCGCATGGCCACCAACTGCGTTTTCAATATCTTTTAAGGATATTGTTGATTTCTTTTCAAAACGATTAACTATGAGTTCAACCTGATGATTACTTAAACCATAGTCTAATTCTAATGAACGTATATAACTGACCGCATGTTTTACTGAGGTCACATTCTGCTGCATGATCAAAAATATATGCGTAGCAGGGGAAACAATCTGTTGATAAACATGATCCACGCCATGAGACAAATCGACAATAATATGCGAATAAAACTGACGAAGAATAGGCAAAAGCTTACTCACTTGAGCCGCATGCTTATGATTATTTCTTGGATCATTTTGATTAAAACAAAGATAATTCAACCCTGAAGGATGTTGATAAACGAGACCTTCTAGTGACAATTCATCTAAATCGTTTACGGAATCAATCACATCGTTGATGTTATATTTCGGCTTACAGTTTAAATAATCCGCAGCATCACTGAACTGCATATCGAGATCAATCAGCAATACTTTACTTTTGGCGTAACTTGAAAGTTCAATAGCCGTATTAGTTGCTAAGGTTGTCGCCCCAGAACCGCCTTTGGTATTGATAAATAAGGTCAAATCACCCATTTGCTTATTGGAAACTTTTTCCTCAGCCGTCGATTTCAACAATGGGTATAGCTCGCCGAGTTCAACTGAACGCGAGAAATAATCTGTCGCGCCCAGTCGCAACGCCATTTTGAGTGAAGCGGTATCGCTTTCATCACCGAAAACAATTAATGCCGTATGGCTGTGCTGTAAACTACTGTCACTGGAATAAACATGAGCCACTTTTTGCGCCCAGTTTTCCCCGGTTTCAATATAAATTAGATCAGGTATTGATTTGCTCTTAACCAAATCAATATTAAATAAATCCAGCTCTATCCAATCGACATTGACATTGACGCAACCAGATAATTCATCTGCTATATGAAGTTTAAAATTGGACGTAGAATAGACTACCCAAACAATCAAGTTTGTTTTTAAACTTTTATATGTTTCGTCATTTATTTTTACTGGTTTCAACATAAAGCTACTCCATTAGCAATCCGTAATAACATTGGCACCTTCAGGCCTTAGTATTCCTAAACTCTCGGCAGGCAATATGGTTTCAAAAGCTGGAGTACTCCCTACTGCATTAATTAAAGCAGCTAAAACAAAAAACTGAAAAGTATAATTAACCGCCCTTGCTCTAACGTATTTGATTTGTGCAAATTGCGCATTTAATACGTCACTCGACGCAGGTGGTGTGGATAAAAATCCAGAAACATCAACGCTTGCACCAGCTTCATCGAGATAATCAATCTGCAAATTACTGGCGGTGAACCCTGATGGGTAAAGGTTAGACACCGACGGCAAGCTCGGAATGTCATCCCTATCGGCGATGTAACACACGGTCGCAAGCCTTGCAGCTCTTCTGGTGACCTCATTGACCATTTGCACGGAAAAAAAGTACACCGCAAACTCCATGATCAAGAACAGCACCAATATCACCGCCAGCGCTATCAACGAGAACTCAATTTGAGTTACCCCTTTCTGTTTCGCTATTAATCGTTTCATGGACCTGTCCTCATAGACGTGGTCGCTCCAATGCTAAATTGCAAAGAAGTGCTCGAAAAAGGTAAGGTCGAAAAGATTGGCACGTAATTGTAAGTTGCTGACAATGTGACCACTTTATTTGTGTCGGTTGGTTGAGTAATCACAATGTCATCCACGCCAATATAGTCGATTACTGGAGTGGTCGATGCGGTTGGTGAGCCGTATACCACCACGTTTTTGATTTTGGTTTCATCGGCAATACCTTCAAAATCCAACGTGCCATACGTGTCCACCACCGCATAGCGAGCGCCATTTTGCAGCGCTTTATTGACCTCGGTGTACTGAATAAAAGCACGACAGACATCGATAACCAGAACCGTAAGCATCAACAACACTGGCAATGCGAGAATAAATTCAATAATCGCAAGCCCTTCTTGGTGCCGACCTCTTCTCATTTGAGTTTTGAATTTCAAATACAACATATTAAGAGGCTCCGCTGAATGGATCTTTATATAGCTGGATCCGGTAGAAACCTTTATCGGTTGGGTCTGTTCCTGTTGAACCGTTATTGATCAAGCAATCGTAAAGGAACTGCCCAAAGACAGATGCTTGACCAGAATTACTGACTTTTTGTAGCAAAAAGAAGCAACCAAATCCCAACACATCGAAGTCGGACTTACCTGTCGATTCTGTACAATTAACGATTGGGATACGTAAGATTCGGCGTCCGTTAGAACCACCATCACCTGTGTAACTGTCGTAATCACAAGAACCGCCACTTTCACAAGAACTCAGCTCCTGACGATAGTTGGCGTAATACAAGTCACCCGCATATTCAGCGTCGGTTTCAGCCAAAATATCAGGCTCTCTTACATACTTATCTGGTAAAACCGTACCGTCGTTTTTAATCGGGCCAGAGAAGTCGTTAAGTCTTACATTCAACCCTTGCGCAACGGGGCCAGCGCTATTACCTGGTTTGGTTGTCACGGTATTCCCAACGGCTGCGCAACCGTTGTAAGCACCAGACAATGCATCACGAACCAAAGCCGCACCGCTATTGCCAGTCGCTTGACCAAAATCGAGCAATTGAAAGTTACCCGGCCCCATATCGGTATTATTCTGATCGCCAACTTTTAACTCGTGCACAAACGACGGATCCATATCCACATTCGGATCATAACCCGGTGGACGATACCCCCATGCGTCTTCAACCGTACCATTTGGATCGCCACACATCGCAATCGGCGTTAAGTTACATGTGTAAGCAATCGCCGCGCTTCGTCCCGCAACGGCACTGGCCGAAACGTTCTTAACAATCCCAAATACAGCACTCAGATACTGAGAAATCCCCATGTCAGTTACCGCGACGCGAACATAAATATCGTACTCGCCTGTCGGTGGCGTAAAGCTCGCCGCATTTACAAATGTCTGCATGTCGTGCGAGAACGTCACGGATGTGTTGCCGTCGGTAAACGACAGCTCAGTATTACCTGATTCCGATGCGATGCTGCTTAGCGTTGCGATAACCGCAGCTTCAGCTTGATCAACATCTTCCGTTTTATCTGCAACCACAGCCCCGGCGAGTGCCGCCGTGTCAACCGCATTCTGTAGGCGTGTTTTGTTGAGTACTTGATGGTTTAAATCAATACCGAACGCAGCAACGCCTAACAGAATCAGCAGAACCATACTGATGAGCACCAAGGTGATCCCTTTCTGGGTTCGCCTTGTTGCTGTCTGCATTTTCCTTCGCATAGCCCCTCCTATAAGTGAACGAATCACTTATTTTTCTTTGGCTACCCCGTTATTGTTGTATACCTCTAAGCTGACCTGCGTGCGCTCACCGCTTCCCTCTGGTAGATAACCTAGGTTTTCATACCATGCTTCCGGATTTAGCGTTTGTTCTGCGCGCAATTGGCTTACCGAGATTCCAAGATCAGGGTCATTCGCACAGCCAAAAAGCCGAATGATGTGAAACAAATGGTCATGATCATTATGCTTTTCATCTTGCTCTCCATTTATAGACTGTGCCCAAACTTGCCCTCAGAGCCACCTTCTGACGAACCGTACTGATTAAAATTATTGTTTGTATCTTCTTCTCTGATGTCATTGAGTTGATAGCGGTCGAAATCGAGTTTCGCGCCTTTACCCAACAGATAGAACTCCACATCGTTTGGAGCTACGAACCCATCGGTCGGCAGAGTCACTCTGCGTCTATCGATTGGCGTCGCTAATCGTGGTGTTACCAAAATCACCAGCTCGGTTTCACCAGATGTAAACTCTTCACTCTTAAACAAGCGTCCAAGTACTGGAAGGTCACTGGCTCCCGGAATACCATCTGCAACGTTACGCGCGTTTTCACTCAACAAGCCTGCGATACCGATCGTTTGTCCGTCCGCTAATTCGATTGTGGTTCCCGCGCTACGCTTAGTGATTGGCGGAATAAAGAACGTTGCGTTGACTTCGTTCGGATTAAACGTCAGCACACCAGAGTTAGAAATTTCACTCACGTTGACATTGAGTTTCAGGTTGATTCTCTTATCACTGAGAATGAAAGGTACAAAGTCCAGTTGAACACCGTACTCTTTGTAGTCGATGGTAATGCCATCTTCATTCGGTACAGGAATTGGGAATTCACCACCCGCAACAAATTCCGCTTGAGTACCACTTAGTGCAGTAAGGCTTGGCTCTGCCAACACTTTAGCCACACCGTTTTGCTTCGCGACATCCAGAGCAAACGTAAACAAAGTATTGCTATCAATGAACGATCCCAAGAAGCCGAAATCTTCCACCGTTGGCACATTTAAAATCGGGCCAATGTTGTCGATACCGCCACCCGCGGTTGTCGCCCCCCAAGTGAAGTCACCGCTTTTTTGGAAGAAATGGAAGTTCGAGTCAAAACGTCTTACTAATGAACGCTGCACTTCCGCGACCGTCACTTCTAACGTCACCTGCTGCGCGCCACCAATAGAAAGCAAGTTAATGACTGAGCTTTCATCATCTTTCGCGTTGTCATCTTCTTCATCAGCGGCATCACCTAAAGCAAAGGTTTCGGCAATTTTGACGGCGATATCCATGTTTTGCTGACTGCTGACCAAACCTCTGAGAACGACTTTCTCTTGAGCGCTATGCACTTCGATACTTTCGTCCGGTAAGAACTGGAACAACTTAGATTTAAGCGTATTTAAATCGTGAGTGACTTCGACATTAAACTGTTCGATCAATCGGCCACGACTATCCCAAACCGACACATTGGTCGTTCCTAGTTTTTTACCAATCAAGAACAGTTCATTCGATCTTAGAACCACGATATCCAAGACTTCTGGATCCCCTAACGTCACCTTTTTGGCCTTACCTGAAATCACCAATTGTGTAGATTGATGATGCGCAACAGAAACAACTCTTCCAGACTGCGCGGTTGCCGCATGAACAGACAAGCTAACAAAAAGTAACTGGCTAACGAGTAATATTATTGTTTTCATAATTCACCTAATTACTGACTCGGACACTGGATGCCTGAGATCCCTTAATGATGGTCACACTAGGTCGAGGGGTATATTTTTTTGCAACAACAGGTTTATCGACTTCATGAGGGTTACGCAAAGCCAGTTGGATCTCACCCTTGCTGTTAGCAGAAAGCAGTTTTTCCGCTTCTTTGGGGGTGACTTCCAAGGTGACAGCACGAACGATCACGGGTTTGTTGTCGTTAGTTTTTGCTGTTTGGTCGACTGCTAATACATTGATATTTTTTAACACCGTGAGTGTGGTCGCTTGCTTGCCTTTGCCATAGCTCACCGTGCTCAACACATCCACTTTGTTACCCGGCAGTAGGAAACCTGCTACGCCGATAACGCATTTACACGAATGGTGACTGCTCGCTTGTTCTCAGGAATTAAGGCCGCAAGCGTTGCGCCCTCTCCAGGTTGAGCAAGACGATTAGGATTAACTAACTCGCCCGCGTAAATGGTGTTTGCAACGATACGCCCCAAAGCTTGCTCAGGCACTTTGAGTGTTTCGTCGTCTATCCAGTCCACTTCCATTAACTTGGTGGTTAAATGCTTTTCATCCAAAATGGTGCCTGGCTCCAGCTCCATCGTAGCGACTACAACAGGGTGACGTTCCACCTCTTCGAGCTCTACTGTTGGCTGGTTTCTGCCGTCCATCCATTGTTTGGCAATTAATACGGCAGCAAGGCCGAAAACAATGGAGAGCAGCAATAACATGATGACTTGAGTCCGACTCATAATTTAAATCTCCCTATTCATCCACTGTGAAGTACAGTCCCCAGGCACGAGTTAATATGTCTGACGAGACGATCTTCTCTTTCCCTTCGAACACCAAAATATCTCGGCTAATGCCCAATAAATCTTTTGGTAAGCAAGGGAAGTAAGCGACATCATTGTCACGGTGTAGTTGGCTTAACGTTTCGAAAAACTCTGGTACTAACGTCATCTGATAGTCTTTGGCGAGAGACATCCACAAGGCTTGATAGTCAGTCAAACTAAGCGGTTTAAACTCGATTTTGTAACCAAGACGACGTAAAAAAGCAGGGTCTGCAATTTTGCTCGGTGCAAAGTTGGATGAGAAAGCCAATGTCAGCATAAATGGCACGGTAACTTGTTGACCGTTAGGCAGTGCTAGATGGTCGAACAAATACTCCATCGGCACAATCCAGCGGTTCAACAATGCATCAACGGGCATGGCTTGACGTCCTAAATCGTCAATAACCAAAATGCCGTTGTTTGCCATCATTTGCAGCGGCGCAATCCAAACTCTATTGTGCTCGCTATGGTTAACTTCCAACATATCCATCGTAAGTTCGCCACCGACTTGGATATTTGGTCTTTCACACAGAACCCAGCGTTTGTCGTAATGCGTTTCCAACTTAACGAATACTTGAGAATGGGAGTTGTCTAAACGACGGTGATGGTGCTCGGAAAATACTTTGATGATGTTGCCATCAGCATAAATAGCGTAAGGAATGAAAACCGACGTACTCATCGCATTCAAAACACGCGCAGCCACATAACTCTTACCAGTACCAGCATGCCCGTATAGCAGCATTGCTCGACCTGAGTTAATCGCCGGGCCAAGCACTGGAATTAAATGCTCGGAGCCAAATACATCGGACAGCGCACGCTCCACATCAGCGCGCATGATCGGGTTTTTACGCAGATCTTGCCCTTCCACAACCGTCCAATAATCTTCCAACGACACAGGAACTGGGCCAATGTAGGGATCTTTTCGATAAGCAATATCCGCCTCAGCCAAACCAAATTCGGTAAGGCTATATCGAACATTAGAATACGAATGACTTAGTTTGTCTGACGCAGGTTGATACACCTCAACCCAACTGCGTTTTCTCAACTGCGCGAGTGCAAGCTCAACGATGTTTGAAACCACACACAAACGTTGAGTCAGTTCAACTAAATCACATTTGGGATAAGCAGCCAGATGTTTCAGAACTAGGTTTTCAACGACTGAAGCTGGGATCCCAAGACCTTCCACTGCGGAAGGCACCTTTGGTGGATTGATTTGTGGCACTAGTTTTTCCCAATACGCAGAGCCCATCATACTTCCCCTCTTGAAGTTGCCTAGTCAACTGATGTCGTATGTTTTTCTATTTATAAGTATTAGTGCGTGTAGGAGAAATAAGCTAATCCGATTACGATTACAGGCGCGAAAGGAATCACTAGTGGCTTATTAGACCTAAAGCCTGGTGTAACTTTTTCAATGCAGTAGCCCTTGACCTGATGAGTTAGAGCAACGCTCGTTGAAGCAATGTGAAGCATCAAATAAAAGATGCCAACAATTCCCCCTGCGAGAATAATTCCGATAGACGCTTCCCACAGATTACTCAGTCCCAGCCATGCCCCTATGACGGCGAGTAATTTAACGTCTCCTCCAGCCATTGCTTTAATGAGGTAGAGTACAAAGCACACTGCAAACGCAACCAGTCCACCATACGCATGATCCAAAAGACTCACGCTCGGGCTGTACAATACGTTTGCAGTGACAGCGACCAGAAGCAACAAAATGGCTTTATTAGGAATTCTGTGCTTCTGGGCGTCTGATACACCTATCGCAATCAACAATGACCAAATGACTAACTCACTAAGCATTACGAGTTGTTGATTTGAGATGCTACTGATGTGAACTTGCCTGACAACGTAGTCCAGAAACCAGACGTTAGGAAAGCAGTTACAATCAGAGCGGCGCCCAAGATGTATTCAAGCAGTGTTAGACCTTCTTCATCTTCCATGAAGTCCTTGATTAGGTTGCGAAAGTTGTCCATAAGTTTATCCCCTTGTTTAACATTTTCTCGCTTGTTAATGATGCAAGTGCATATCCACCTGAATCATGATTAAACCTTAGTCACCGAAAAAATGGGGAGTTAGGACTTTTTTGCCAACGACTAGTACTTTTTTGCCCACCTTGTGTTTAGCGTCAAAATGTATCAAAAATGAGACACAAAACCACACCATATGCGACATATCTCACACTTGCAGTATGAATTAATAGACCTAAGCTTAAACGAAAGGGTGAGTTATTGATTTCAAGGAATGAGACTCGACTTACACCGCATGGACAACGTTGTTTCGACTCAAGCTGAAAGGATGTCATATGGAAAGAGTGACAAAAGCTTATAGGATTGGAGAGCCGTTACACACTCTGCCTGAAGAATTTAAGGCAGAGTTTGAGCAGCATTTTGATTTGCTAGATTGCAGCAACGACATATCAGTATTGAGTGATAAAGAGTTTTGCTACTTCTTTTACTACATCACCCATGACCCAACCGACCATGCCAAAAGCATTGCTACCCTTTGTGAAAACCTTGATAAGAAACTGATTGTTGTCACAAAAGAAAATACCGAGTGTTGCTTACCGCCAAGTCACATCACCGCTGAGTGTTATGAGCTCAATGAAAATACGCTACCAGTGTGGCTTTCTCAAGCTAAGCTCAAATACTTTTTACACGCCAAAGTCGATGACGCTCAAATTTCTGCGGACAATATTTTTTCCCGCAATGGTAAGTCCAATTTCTCAGATGTCGTCAATTATATCGCCAACAATGTTCATAAAGACCTAAGAGAAGAAGAAGCCGCGGCACTGTGCCATTACTCTCCGACTTACTTCTCAAAGGTGTTTCACCGCAAAGTTGGTATGTGTTTTCGTGACTATGTGACTGCGAAACGCATTTCATTAGCCAAAAAAATGCTGATCGAGAACGAATCCATGAAAATCGCGTATATCGCTTACCAATGTGGTTATCGCGATGTCTCGTACTTTTCTCGTATCTTTAAAAAGAAAACGGGGCTTTCTCCGGCGAATTATCGCCAACAGTTTTAAGCTCAAATCACAGCGTTTTTTGCCGATCTAACGCTAACTTTCCCACAGAATTCATCAAAATGCGTTCCCGTGTCGTAATTCAACATGCTAAAGTTAACAATACATTAACAATTATAAATACAACGAGAAGACATGGAGTCACCAAACATGAATCAGCCGAAAATAAATAGCACTGCTGGTTGCGCTCTCCCACCACCAAATGAAATGATTCTTAAATGGGCAGCGGAGCGCCCGAATGAGGTCTACCTAAAACAAATCATTAACCGACAGTTTGTCGAGTTTACTTACGCAGAAGTCGCCGATCAGGCTCTCAAGCTCGTCAGCGCACTACGTGGGCTGGGTATTCAGCCTGGCGATAAAGTCGCACTGGTATCGAAAAACTGTGCAGAGTGGTTTATCTGCGATTTGGCCATGATGCTAGGGGATTACGTAAGCGTACCTATTTTCCCTACCGCAGGGGCCGACACGATTGAATACTGTGTAACTCACAGTGAAAGTAAGGCGCTGATCGGGGGGAAGCTTGATGACCCAGCAGCAACTCAGCAAGTCATTGATGCCATACCAGAGCTTATCAGCATCGCGCTGCCGTATGATTCAGCACCACAATGCCAATACCAGTTCAACGCATTGATTGTGGATGCCGTGCCAAGTGAAGAGCGTCCACAACACTACGACGATAAGTTGATGTCATTGGTGTATACCTCCGGCACATCAGGTTTGCCAAAAGGCGCAATGCTGACTTACGGAGCGTTTAGTTGGTCGGTACAACAGCTGATCAACCACATCGGCATTCAAGCTAACGACCGACTCTTTTCCTACCTACCATTGGCACATATTACTGAACGCGTTTATATTTTTGGTTCATCCATCATGGGTGGCGTACCAACGGCTTTCCCAGAGTCGCTCGATACTTTTATCGAAGACGTGAAAATGCACCGCCCAACCTTGTTCATTTCTGTACCGAGATTATGGACTCTGTTCCAGCAACGCATTCAAGACAAACTTCCACAGAAAAAATTGAATTTCTTACTAAAAATACCGTTCGTAAATTCGCTGATTAAGAAAAAGCTCGCCGAAGGGCTGGGGTTAGATCAAGCGCGAGTTTTGGGTTGTGGTTCTGCTCCGGTATCACCCGCACTATTAGATTGGTACCACAGCGTTGGCCTAAACATCACCGAAGCATGGGGGATGACGGAATCCTTCGCTTACAGCACCATAAACTACCCATTTAGGGCCGATAAAATTGGTACCGTGGGTAACGCAGGCCCCGGCATTGAGTTAAAAATTGCCGATGACAGCGAAATCATGGTACGCGGTAAGGGATTGTTCTCTGGCTACTACAAAAATGACATCGCAACTCAAGAATCTTTTGATTCAGACGGTTGGCTGCACACCGGCGACATTGGCGCAATTGATAAAGATGGCTACCTCACCATTCAAGGTCGCAAAAAAGACACGTTCAAAACCGCCAAGGGCAAATTTGTCTCTCCAGTACCGATTGAGAAAAAACTCTTCGAGTACAGCCGTGTAGAAATGATGTGCCTGATTGGCTTAGGTTTACCTGGCCCTATTCTTCTCGTGGTGCCGCATGATTTTCCTCATTTCGACAAGGAGCGTTATGCTCGTACGACAAGAAAAGTCATTGCGCGCATGAATCAAGAGTTGGCCTCTCATGAGCAGATCAAAGGCGTATTGATGATCAAAGAGCCATGGAGTATTGAAAATGGTGTGTTGACACCAACACTTAAAATCAAACGTCATGTATTGGAACAAAAATACCACGAGCTTGGCCACAACTGGCCGAAAGATGAATTAGTCTTGTGGGAAGAAGACTTGTAACCAAGCAAAGTACTCCTCAAAGCCATTGGGGAGTGCTCTTTATTCTTGCTTCAAACTACTCTCTCCAAAATGGTTTGCTGACTTCATCACGAATCTCATTCGCTTCTAATCCGATGTCATCCCACAAATGTTCAGGTAAGTCCTTCAAGTGTCGGCGCGTCCGATAGTTCCTTCGCCAAACAACCAGTTTAGAATAAATTAACTGTAACCAAGTCTGACGACTGACTGGGATCACTTGTTCACAAGTTTGCGTCACGTTTTCCATGTTTCGGCTTCCTATTACAATATTGACCAGTTAATAATCGGAGACTACGCTGATATCCTCAAACGATAGAATCTGCCATTGAGTTAAGGAAAACTAATGTGAAAGATCGAATGCCACCATTACAGGGCTTGTACTATTTTTTCATCGCAGCAAAAGAAGGCAGTTTTAAAACCGCAGCCAAGAATCTATTTGTTACCCCCGCAGCCATCAGCCAACAAATTCGTCAGCTTGAGGAGTTTTTAGGGACGGACTTGTTTGTTCGTCAACACAGAAAAATTGTGCTGACGCCAGAAGGGGAACTGCTATTTACTCAGGCAGAAAGAGGGTTTGCCCATTTGCAACAAGGCGTACGTCTTGTCAACCAGGATCCAAACCCGAACCACCTTTCAATATCCACACTGCCCTCCTTTGCCCACCATTGGTTGGTGCCTAAAATCACCGCCTTTCGTCAACGTCATCCTGATATTGCCCTATTACTAGAGCCAACAAATGATCTTGTCTCTTTTCAAGATAGTCAGATAGATTTGTGCGTTCGCTACGGATTAGGAAGATACCCAAATTTAGAATCGCAATGGCTGATGGACGAAGCCTTTTACCCAGCATGTCATCCGATGTATCAGAAAGAACATGGCATCTATAGCATCGAAGATTTAAGCAAAGCAGAGCTCATCGAAGATGTTTGGCCCGATCTCGACTGGAACATGTGGTTAGCAAGACTTGGACACTCAGCGGCAAAGCCCGCTTTAAAATACAGTGGCTCGCACTTAGTGTTGGAAGCTGCGTTATCCCTACAAGGTGTAGCGCTCGTCAAACACAGCTTGGCGTATCAATATTTTCGGACGGGTAAACTGGTTCGTATTGGCGACATCGCGATAAAGCCTAGATTTGCGTACTACCTATGTGCACCCAAGGGTTACTTGAAGCGACCAAAAGCACAACTATTTGCCCAGTGGTTAAAAGAAGAGATAGACACATTTGAAAAGTCAGTGACACAAGATTTTGAAATTATCGAGCTCGATAAATAAGCACGTCTTACTTCAAAAGGAGTTTTGCTAAACAGCAAGAGAACGACCAAGTTCGGTGATGAATGTTAGCCAGCATCTCAGCGTCAAAGTAAAGCAAACTTAAAAGATGAACGTTGATGACTCTTCAAACAACTTTCGGCCATAGATATAAAAAGCCCCGCACGAGGCGGGGCTTTAAAATCATAGAGTTAACTTAAGAATTACTTCTTAGCGTTACGCTCTTTAACGTCAGCAATTACTTGCTCAGCAACGTTGTTTGGACATGGTGAGTAGTGTGAGAACTCCATAGAGAACTGACCACGACCAGATGTCATTGTACGTAGAGTACCGATGTAACCGAACATTTCTGATAGAGGTACATCACCCTTGATACGTACGCCAGTAGTACCAGCTTGTTGGTCTTTGATCATACCACGACGACGGTTAAGGTCACCGATTACGTCACCAACGTGATCTTCTGGAGTGAACACGTCAACTTTCATGATTGGCTCAAGAAGTTGCGCGCCAGCTTTAGGCATAGACTGACGGAATGCGCCTTTAGCAGCGATTTCGTAAGCGATAGCTGAAGAGTCAACTGCGTGGAAACCACCGTCGTAAAGTTCAACTTCTACGTCTAGAGTAGGGAAGCCAGCTAGAACACCAGTTTCCATCATGCCAGCGAAGCCTTTCTCAACTGCAGGCCAGAATTCTTTAGGTACGTTACCACCAACAACTGTTGATTTGAACGTGAAGCCTGAACCAACTTCACCTGGTTTGATACGGTAGTCGATTTTCGCGAACTGACCAGAACCACCAGACTGTTTCTTGTGAGTGTAGCTGTCTTCGATTGCTTGAGTGATAGTTTCACGGTAAGCAACCTGAGGAGCACCTACTTCTAGCTCAACGCCGTAAGTACGTTTTAGGATATCAACTTTGATATCTAGGTGAAGTTCACCCATACCTTTTAGGATAGTTTCGCCAGACTCTTCGTCAGTCTCAACTTGGAATGATGGATCTTCTGCAACCATCTTACCAATAGCGATACCCATCTTCTCAGAACCGCCTTTATCTTTAGGCTTAACAGCGATAGAGATTACTGGTTCAGGGAAGATCATTGGTTCTAGAGTACATTCGTGTTTAGGATCACATAGAGTGTGACCAGTTTGAACGTTCTTCATACCAACTACAGCGATGATGTCACCAGCTTGTGCTGAATCGATCTCGTTACGCTCGTCTGCGTGCATCTCAACCATACGGCCGATACGCTCTGTTTTACCAGTTGCAGAGTTAAGAACTGTGTCGCCTTTCTTCATCTTACCAGAGTAGATACGGATGAAGGTTAGAGCACCGAAACGGTCGTCCATGATTTTGAACGCAAGCGCTTTTAGTGGCTCGTCTGCAGATACAGTTGCAACTTCACCAGTCGCTTCACCTGTGTCAGGATCAGTTAGAGGCTGTGGATCAACTTCTGTTGGCGATGGTAGGTAATCTACTACCGCGTCAAGAATAAGTTGCATACCTTTGTTCTTGTACGCTGAACCACAGTAAGTTGGGAAGAATGCTAGGTCACGTGTACCTTTACGGATACAACGTTTGATGTCTTCTACAGATGGCTCTTCGCCTTCTTCTAGGTAAGCCATCATTAGATCTTCGTCTTGCTCTAGAGCAGTTTCGATTAGCATTTCACGGTATTCAGCTGCTTTGTCTACCATGTCTGCTGGGATTTCTTGAACTTCGTAGTTCTCTGGCTGGCCAGACTCGTCCCATACGTAAGCTTGTTGGCTTAGTACGTCTACAACACCTACGAAATCTTCTTCGATACCGATAGGTAGAGTCATTACTAGAGGAGTTGCACCTAGAACGTTTTGTACTTGGTCTACAACTTTGTAGAAGTCTGCGCCCATACGGTCTAGTTTGTTAACGAAGATCAGACGAGATACGTGTGATTCGTCAGCGTAACGCCAGTTAGTTTCTGACTGAGGCTCAACACCACCAGAACCACAGAATACACCGATACCACCGTCAAGTACTTTTAGAGAACGGTAAACTTCGATAGTGAAGTCAACGTGTCCAGGAGTATCGATGATGTTTAGACGGTGATCGTTCCAGAAACAAGTTGTTGCTGCAGACTGGATAGTGATACCACGTTCAGCTTCCTGCTCCATGAAGTCAGTAGTAGTTGAACCGTCGTGAGTGTCACCGATCTTATGGATCTTACCAGTTAGCTTTAGGATACGCTCTGTAGAGGTAGTTTTACCCGCGTCTACGTGAGCAAAAATACCAATGTTTCTGTATTTTGATAAATCAGTCATTGTCTTACTCTGTTAATAAGGTATAAAGTGCGCGCAGAGTATATCACATTCTGTCAATACTGATACCCTTGCGTGCAGATGGAAGAAAAAAAATTTTAACGTGAATTTTCCGTCCTCAAAGGATAGTCAAACATAGCGATTTATGTACTTTGTTCGTTCTATATTCAGGACGGAATGAACAGTTTGTGAGCCCACAAATACCATTCTTTTTCAGCATTACAGCTCGTCAAAAGCCTCAATAGCCTCTGACAACTTCTTAACGCCGTGGATTTGCATCCCCGGAATGCCACCTTTTGGCATATTAGCAGCCGGGACAATTGCCTTTTTGAAGCCGTGCTTAAATGCCTCGTTCAAACGCTCTTGGCCACTCGGTACCGGACGAATCTCGCCAGCCAAACCAACTTCGCCAAATACCACCACATCTTTTGGCAACGGACGATCGCGAAAGCTTGATAGTAACGCCATCACTAAAGCAAGATCCGCACTGGTTTCTGTTACCTTAACGCCGCCGACTACATTCACAAACACGTCTTGATCGGCCATTTGCAGACCACCGTGCTTATGCAGTACGGCTAATAATAAGGAGAGACGATTCTGCTCCAAACCAACCGCTACGCGACGAGGGTTTGCCAATTGCGAGTAGTCCACCAGCGCTTGAATCTCTACTAATAGAGGACGTGTACCTTCCCACACAACCATGACCGAAGATCCTGACGTCTCTTCTTCGCCACGAGAAAGGAAAATCGCCGATGGGTTACTTACTTCTTTCAGTCCCTGCCCCGTCATCGCAAACACGCCTAATTCATTTACCGCACCAAAACGGTTTTTGTGGCTGCGCAGTGTACGGAAACGACTATCTGTTCCGCCATCAAGCAAGACAGAACAGTCAATAATGTGCTCAAGGACTTTAGGGCCGGCAAGAGTACCATCTTTCGTTACGTGACCAACAATAAATACCGCAACATTGTTCTGTTTTGCGTATCGCGTCAGTGCCGTCGCAGATTCTCGCACCTGAGCAACACTGCCCGGTGACGATTGAACATCAGAAACGTGCATAACCTGAATCGAGTCAATCACCATAATTCTGGGCTGCTCTTTCTCTGCAATTTGGCAAATTTTATCGACGTTGGTTTCTGATAGCATCTTCAGGTGCTCTTTTGGCAGACCAAGACGAGACGCGCGCATCGCAACCTGTTGAAGCGATTCCTCACCCGTAACGTAAAGTGTCGGCATCAGCCCTGATAACGTACACATAGTTTGAAGAAGCAACGTCGACTTACCCGCTCCAGGGTTACCACCTATCAGAATCGCCGCACCAGGTACGACACCACCACCAAGCACACGATCGAGCTCTTTAAAACCACTAGTGAATCGCGGCACTTCTTGCAGATCGATTTCAGATAAGGTTTGGACTTTCGATTCTGTCGCCGAACCAGCATAACCGCTTAAGCGTTCATTGCGAGCAACGGTTGGCGAAGCAGCAATGCGCACCTCTGTGATCGTATTCCATGCACCACACGCATTACATTGTCCCTGCCAACGTGGAAAATCCGCGCCACAATCATTACAAACATACGCTCGTTTTGCTTTCGCCATGATGCCTCGATTTTTTCTACAAATGTGACCAAGCACAGCCAAGTCAGATCTAATCTGAAATGAACTATTGATATACTTAAGTTTTACTTTACTTAGTCGATACAAATTAAAGTAACGACATACTCTAACAGAAATAATGCAGCAATCTGAAATTCTCTCGCTCGCTGAAAGACTCATTCCCGTTTATGGTTCTGAAGACTTTGATTTTGTCCTTGGTCAATTGACCGAGGAAGAGCCGCCGTCGGCCAAAATCTTAGTGAAGATGGAACTGAACCGTCTTATGGCACCATGTAAGAAGAGCATTGATTTACGTGGTCGCGTCAAAGGCGAATGTCGTGAATATGTTTTAGATGGCATTTCGCATTGGTTGGACGATGTCGCTTTTAATGCTTATCACAAGAACATTAAAAAGTTTGGCACCTACACCGAAGGCATGTGGGAAGCACTGGTCAACACGCGCAATAACTTTCGTGTGATGAGCAAGCTCGCCACGCAGGAAAAGTCTCATTCATTAACCGATCCTAAAAGCCCCTTTCTCGCAGAGCCGGTTCACCTCGGTTACGACTTAAAACGCCAAGAAAAGCGCTTGAAGGTTCAGTCGCAGGTAGAAATTCGCCGCGCCAAAGGGCAAATCCTTCATGGATTAAGCATCGATTTGTCGAGCTCTGGGGCAAAATTTAAAGTCCCGAGCGCATTTAAATACAACCTTGGTGAAATCATTCAAGTTTCGTTTACCGAGTTTGCAGGCAAGTCGCAAGTCGCGGGCATCGAAAAGCCACTGTCATATCGAGTATTGGCCGTGGACGATTGCTATGAAAATGATGCAGTGCGCTATCTACGAACCATTCGTCTAACGGAAACCAATGTCGTTGCGCGCGTCATCGACGAAGCATTAAACAGTGCCGCCAAACGCGCACGTCATGACAACCAAGATAAAATCATTCGTGCACGCACACGCGGTTATGAGCACATTGCACTCAAACACACGAGCAACTTACCACTGTTTTTTGATGGTAACGAACTCAAGCTAGCGATGCTGACACCAAACAACCAAAAGTTGTGGCAGTACTGGCACGATGAGAGAAATCAACAAGTGTTTGGCTCCTTGTTTAACGAGCAACGCGTCGCTTCTTTGATCAAACAAGGCGTGAAAGGCACCAGTAACGTTTTGTACTCGTTTACTCATGAACATGAACACAAAACGTACTTCTACTCGATGCTTAGACCCGAAGCGACTCGCGAACAACGCCAGCTGTTTTGGCATTTAGGGGCTAAGCGAGAAAGTTGGCGTGCGTTTCGAATTTCTATTTTTGAGTTATCTGAGCAAGAGAAAGAAGATCTCGCACTATTCTCTCCAGAGTTAGCCGAAACTTCTCAGTCACTGACTCATATCGGCATTTTGCAAGAAATCGCTGACGAAAAGTCGGGGCAAGATTACCTATTAACAGAAAAACCGCGTTTGCCAGCCAACACGTTAAATGCCTTTCGTCATCCTCGAAAAATCACTGGCAACCCTAAAGGTATCTATTTCGATGCTCAATCGCGCCGTAAAGAACCACGCTATCGATTCAAAACGCCACTTGAACTCAGTTCGGGTGAGTTAAAAGCAGCAGGTTCAACCGTTGATATTTCTAAGCGAGGCTTGGGGATTCGTTTAGATGAGCCAACGATGTTACGCTCGGGACAAGAAGTGCAAGTTAACTTTCGTGAGTTACAACTTTACGATAAAAAGCTGCCTCTCATGGCCGTTCCATATCGCGTTATTCGAGTCAGCCCTGACGGTTGCAGCGTACAATTGGTTATTGATGAAAACAGCAAAACGATCCGTGTGATCGCTTTCTTCAACAGCATCATTGAACACAACCAAGATAAGCTGATCCCACAAAAAGAGATGTTACCAAGCAATGCATTACTGGAAAGACTGCACAGCGTTTTGCTATCAAGGACGTTAAGCACACCTATCTTTATCAGCAAAAGTACAGCGTCGGCACTAAAAACTCCGGTGGTTGGGGTGAACCTGCCGTTGCCAAAACACATTGAGTTGTTTGCACGCTTAGGTCACGATCAAAAATTCTCTTTAGAGCCAATTTTTAAAGGCCGCTCTAGCACGCTGATCGCAGAACCAATTAAGCGTGTCGACGGAGCACAAGCAAGACACCAAGACATCTACATTAGTGCGGCGAAAATCGGCAACAAGATCACTGCTATCGAATCCAAACTGCACCAAGAATTTAATAGCGTGAAAGAGCGAATTCAGTTCATCAAAAAAGCGCGCATGATGGGCGATTTCTATGTATTTCGAATGTCTACCGCACCCATTTTTGATCCTATGACGTCACTGCTACGACAGGACTTGAGTGACCTTACTCAGTTTGGCGTTCATCAAGCCAGTAAACTAGAAAAGGAGCTGACGGCTTTGGTTGGCTACAGCGAGTTTGAAGACATAACCGAAGAAGTCGTCGTGCGACTTGAACTAACGGAATAAAAAACACCGCCAAGATAGGCGGTGTTTTTCTTTCTGATTCTATTAAGGCTTCGCTTTCCAACTGATTTTTTGCTGCTTCACGAGCGCGCCAGACAAAATACAGAGCACCCCACCTAACCCAGCAAAACGCACCGAGGTTTGTGCTTGCGCTTCTACTTTAGGTTTCGCGTGGTAGGCAATACCAAGGCCTGCGGCGGACATCATCACTAAGTCGTTGGCACCATCACCAACGGCAACGGTATTATGCTGTTCAATTTCGTATTCATCCGCCAGTTCAACCAAAATATCGGACTTGGTTTGCGCAGATACCACGTCACCAATCACTTGCCCAGTTAACTTTCCGTCAATGATCTCAAGCTGATTTGAACGAGCGAAGTCCAGACCGACTTTCTCTTTGATGTAATCAGAGAAATAAGTGAACCCACCAGATGCAATGGCGGTTTTCCAACCGAGCGCTTTAAAGGTCGCAATCAACGCTTCAAAGTCTGGCATGAATGGAAGCTCAGAACGCACTTGTTCTAAAATCGCTTCATCTGCGCCTTTTAGTTTACCAACCCGTTGACGCAAGCTTTGTTCAAAGTCCAACTCACCTTGCATCGCACGTTCAGTCACTTCGGCGACTTCTTCCCCTACTCCAGCCAATTTGGCAATTTCATCAATACATTCAATTTGAATCGCTGTGGAATCCATATCGAACACCACTAAGCCAGGCGAAGAGAGATCCGGCACTTCATTCAGAGAAGCGTAATCAATGTTGAGGCTTTTTAAGATGGTTTCGTGTTGAGATGTTAATTCGCCCGCCATCAATGCTACTTCATACTGACCGACTTTCCATGTTTCTAACACCGGGTTATAGAAACCAGTAAAGAAGTCGATATCTTCAAAGTGGCGAGGGGAAAGATATTCAGCAAAAACGACCCAATTCGCTTTCGCTTTATCTAACTGGGTAGCAAATCGAGTTTCGGGCAGTCGGTTTAAAAGTGTCGTATGTTTTCTGATAGGCAAGCTTTTTGACGCGTCCATGTATATAATCCCTTATGACTTTGCTAAAACGTTACCTCAACAAACTAAAAAGGCAAGTCTTTGTTTTGTTTTAAATGGATGAGTAAAGAGCATGAGTGAATCCTTGTTCTCAGTAAGGAATGCCCTGCGAATTCTGGCACTAATCCTACTGTGCGTGATGTTATTCATCACCATAAAAAACAGTGTTGTGATCAGTAAGGGCAACGAGAAGATTCAAGCGCAGCAGCTTGAAACACTCACCAAGGTTTTGATCTCGCAGGCATCTTTGTCTGCCAGCGAAATGATATTAACCAAAGACCAAGAGCGATTGCTCAAGCTGACCAACCAGCTCGCGCAAGACCGTTTGGTATTTGATGCCACAATTTATGACTCACAAGGTGTGCGATTAGCATCGAGTGACGAGGCGCTGTCTGTCCGTGAGGTCCTAGGATTAGATACCCCACTAGCCACCGCATCTATTGGTCGCCAGCAATTGGTCGAGCCTGTCCTAGCTGATGGTGCTGTGATTGGTTTTGTACGTGTGACGTTTGAGACAGGCCGAGTGACGGCGATTTCTGATCACCATTATCGTAAGAGTGATCGTTACATGTACATGATGGTCTTGATGAGTTTTGTGTGTGGCATGTTGTTTATTATGATTTTACGTAGACAGCCGATCCGCCGTAAAAAAGCCGAAAACTTGCTGCTGACCAAGTAATTCCAACAGCCAACTTCAAATAAAAAAACAGCCCGCTTTGAGCGGGCTGTTTTTTTAGTTCTTGAAAGCGAAGACGAATCTTTGTCGCTTATTCTGCATCGCCTAGCAATACTGAATCTAACGCGATTAGCATCATGTCGTTAAATGTTGTTTGACGCTCGTCTGATGTGGTTTGCTCGCCAGTTTTGATATGGTCAGAAACCGTACAGATTGTCAGAGCTTTTGCGCCGTACTCTGCTGCTACGCCGTAAATACCCGCCGCTTCCATTTCAACACCAACAATGCCGTACTTGTCCATTACGTCGAACATTTCTGGATCTGGCGTGTAGAAAAGCTCCGCTGAGAATAGGTTGCCGACTTTCACATCAATACCACGTGCTTTTGCTGCATCTTCTGCTGCACGAACCATTTTGTAGTCTGCGATAGCCGCAAAGTCATGGCCTTTAAAGCGAATGCGGTTTACTTTTGAATCCGTACACGCGCCCATGCCGATCACAACATCACGTACTTTGATGTCTTCATTCACCGCACCACAGCTACCGACACGGATGATTTTCTTCACACCGAAGTCTTTGATTAGCTCAGTCGCGTAAATCGAACATGATGGGATACCCATACCGTGGCCCATCACAGAGATTTTACGGCCTTTGTAAGTGCCTGTGTAACCGAACATATTGCGCACATCACACACTTGCACAACATCTTCAAGGAAGGTTTCTGCGATGTATTTTGCACGTAGCGGGTCACCTGGCATCAGTACTACGTCTGCGAATGCACCCATTTCAGCATTGATATGTGGAGTTGCCATTTTTCTTTTCCTTAACCTTTCTCTAGCGCTCCGCGCTTAAGGCGATGTAAGCCAGAGTATTCTCATTTCCGACAAGCAGTACTTGCATACTGCAAACATAAAACTAGGAGCACTCAGCTCCTAGTTTTTAATATCCTAATTATAGGAAATTCTTACCGTAATCCATTGGAGAAGTACCGAAGTAGCTCGCCAATGTTTGGCCGATATCTGCGAATGTTTCGCGACGGCCAAGAGAGCCAGCTGGCACTTTTTGACCGTAAACCAATACTGGAATGTGCTCACGAGTATGGTCAGTACCTGGCCATGTTGGGTCACAACCGTGGTCAGCCGTTAGGATTAGCACGTCATCTTCACCCATCAGTTCGAGCACTTCGTTGATGCGACCATCAAAGTACTCAAGCGCCGCAGCGTAACCCGCTACATCACGGCGGTGGCCGTAAGCGGAGTCGAAATCAACAAAGTTAGTGAATACGATGGTGTTATCACCCGCTTCTTTGATTTGCTCTAGCGTTGCTTCGAACAATGCAGGAATACCTGTCGCTTTCACTTTCTTGGTGATACCGCAGTTTGCGTAGATGTCTGCAATCTTACCGATAGAAACCACATTGCCTTGTTTCTCTTCGACTAACTTTTGTAGAACCGTTGCTGATGGTGGCTCTACAGATAGGTCACGACGGTTACCCGTACGCTCAAATTGACCTTTACCAGGACCGATGAATGGACGCGCGATTACACGGCCGATGTTGTAATCTTCTAGTTCTTCACGAGCAATTTGGCAAAGCTCTAGTAGACGATCTAGACCGAATGTCTCTTCGTGACATGCGATTTGGAATACAGAGTCCGCAGAGGTGTAGAAGATTGGCTGGCCAGTCTTCATGTGTTCTTCACCAAGGTCATCAAGAACTTGAGTACCAGATGCGTGGCAGTTACCTAGGAAGCCATCTAGACCTGCACGCTCAAGAATGCGGTCAGTCAGCTCTTTAGGGAAGCTGTTTGCTTTATCTGTGAAGTAGCCCCAGTCAAACAGAACTGGTACGCCAGCAATTTCCCAGTGACCAGACGGAGTGTCTTTACCAGAAGAAAGCTCAGCAGCGTGGCCGTAAGCACCGATGATTTCTGCTTCAGCCTCTAGGCCAGGAGCAAAGCGACCTGTTGATTCTTTGTGTGCCATCGCCAAACCAAGCTTAGATAGGTTTGGAAGGCGAAGTGCGCCTTGACGTTTGTCGTTATCTGCTAAGCCTTTTTCACACTGGTCAGCAATATGACCTAGAGTGTCTGAACCTACATCACCAAATTCTTTTGCATCAGCAGTTGCACCGATACCGAATGAGTCTAGTACTAAAATAAATGCTCTTTTCATTGCTCTTTCCTTAGGCCCACTCGGCGAATTATTATGGTTGAGTAGGCCTTATGTAATTACTTAATCTTTTAGATGTCTTCTGCACGAATTTGACGGTAAACCTCTGGAGTTGGCGTGTATTCACCACCCACTTTGATTGCACTGCGTAGTGCTTTTGCCGCTTCTTCCCACTGCTCTTCACTGCGAGCATGGATAACTGCTAGAGGTTTATCGCTATCAGCAACTTCACCCAATCGGATGAAGTTATCAAAACCTACCGCGTAGTCGATTTCATCAGTTGCAACACGGCGACCGCCACCCATAGAAACCACAGCCATGCCGATAGCACGCGTGTCCATTGCAGAGACAATGCCTGTTTCTGTCGCGTAAACTGGCTTGATGATTTCTGCTTTTTCTAGGTAGTTGTCGTAGTTTTCTACGAAGTCAGCTGGACCGCCAAGACCCGCAACCATTTTGCCGAAGCAAGCTGCTGCTTTACCGTTGTCTAGCACTTCCATCAGTTTCGCGCGTGCGTCATCTGTGTTCTCAGCCAGTTTGCCAAGCACGAGCATTTCAGCACATGATGCCATCGTCACTTCAAGTAGACGCGGGTTGCGGTATTCACCTGTTAGGAAACGAACCGCTTCACGAACTTCCACCGCGTTACCCGCAGAAGAAGCCAGTACTTGGTTCATGTCCGTAAGGATTGCGGTAGTCTTCGTGCCTGCACCATTTGCTACAGCAACGATAGATTTTGCTAGCTCTTCAGACGCTTCGTAAGTTGGCATAAATGCGCCAGAACCGACTTTTACGTCCATCACTAGAGATTCCAGACCCGCTGCCAATTTCTTAGACAGGATCGATGCCGTGATCAGAGAGATGTTGTCTACGGTAGCCGTGATATCACGAGTCGCGTACACGCGCTTATCTGCCGGAGCAAGATCACCCGTTTGACCGATGATCGCCACACCCGCATCTTTGGTTACTTGACCAAAAACTTCGTTCGTTGGTGTGATGTTGTAGCCAGGAATCGCTTCAAGTTTATCTAGCGTGCCGCCTGTGTGGCCAAGGCCACGACCAGAGATCATAGGTACGAAACCGCCACATGCTGCCACCATAGGGCCAAGCATCAGAGAAGTTACGTCACCTACACCACCGGTTGAGTGTTTGTCGACAATTGGACCACCGAAGTTCATGTGGCTCCAGTCGATAACCATACCTGAGTCACGCATTGCACACGTTAGGGCGATGCGCTCATCCATGGTCATTTCATTAAAGAAAATCGTCATAGCAAACGCCGCAATCTGACCTTCAGATACCGTGTTGTTCGCTACGCCTTGAATAAAGAAGTTGATTTCGTCGGCTGTTAGGACTTCGCCGTCACGTTTTTTACGAATGATTTCTTGTGGTAAATACATTAGTGCCTCCCAAGCTCTTTTGAGCCATGGTTGTAGTAGGATAGAAGAGGTTTGGTAGCACCCGTTTAGGTGCTACCGTTCAGACGTATTATTGGAATTAGTACGCTGTTGGATCAGCGACGTCGTCCGATACTTCTAATGTATTTAGTAGGTTGGTTAGCAGGCTAGACGCACCAAAACGGTAGTGACGAGCATCAACCCAGTTGTCACCTAGGATTTCGTCAGCCATTGCTAGGTATGCCGCTGCGTCTTCAGCAGTGCGCACACCACCTGCTGGTTTGAAACCAACAGTTTCTGCAACACCCATGTCGCGAATAACTTCAAGCATCATGCGAGCGTATTCTGGTGTTGCGTTTACTGGCACTTTACCAGTTGAAGTTTTAATGAAGTCAGCACCTGCTTCAATACAGATTTGAGATGCTTTCTTGATTAGTGCTTCTTCTTTTAGTTCACCAGTTTCGATGATCACTTTAAGAAGAATGTCACCACAAGCTTCTTTACATTGCTTAACTAGTTCGAAGCCTACTTTCTCATCACCCGCCATTAGCGCGCGGTATGGGAAAACTACGTCAACTTCGTCTGCACCGTAAGCAACAGCCGCTTTTGTTTCAGCAACTGCGATGTCGATATCGTCGTTACCGTGTGGGAAGTTCGTTACTGTTGCAATGCGAACTTCTGGCGTACCTTGCTCACGAAGTGTCTTCTTAGCAATAGGAATAAAGCGAGGGTAAATACAGATTGCAGCTGTGTTGCCTACTGCTGTTTTCGCGTCATGACATAGTGAGATCACTTTTGCATCAGTGTCATCATCATTCAGCGTAGTTAGGTCCATAAGTTTTAGTGCACGTAGCGCTGCTGCTTTTAAATCGCTCATTTCTATCTCCGATCAATATTCAAAAAATTCACTACTCAGCCTCACATCACTTCTCTAACTATAATCAACAAGTCGAGATAGTGTGAGAAATTGGCTAAACAGTCTATTTATGAACGGACTTGGTTCCCTGAAGACTCGGCATATACAGCGAAAAATTCATATGCCAATTGCTATCCTTGTCACCGCACAGTACCAGTTTGGCCTATGGCACAACAATCTATGATTGCGGTGTCTTTAATATCACATCACACAGCGAAACGCCTATTAGATCTGATATTGCAGGGCAATTCATTTGCCCATCGAGTATGTAATATTCACTCTATGATTAAGTGGTTATCGTAACCATGATCTCGTGATTACTACATTATAGATATTCACCGCAAAACTGTAGCACCAAATAGAGCGCAAACGGTTTGTATCTCAAAATTTCCAAGCCGCTATTCCATTCGCTGCGTAAACCAATGTCTTGGGTTTACTCAGCGTAAAAATTTTGGTCCTGAAAAACGAAAAATGCCCCGCAGCAATCTCTTGCTACAGGGCATGGTTTAAAACGGCGTCTATATATTAAGAACCGATTCTAATTAAAATGCTGCAAGGCTTAGGCAGAAGCCTGCAATTGTCGCTGCCATAAGGTTAGACAACGTACCTGCAAGAACTGCTTTGATACCCATGCGAGCGATATCTGAACGACGGTTTGGTGCAAGGCTACCTAGACCACCAAGTAGGATCGCGATAGAAGAAAGGTTCGCGAAGCCACATAGTGCGAATGAGATGATAGCGGTTGTCTTCTCAGACATTACTTCACCAGTTGCTGCTACTACTTGAGCGCTGTCACCTAGGTAAGGTGTGAAGTTCAAGTAAGCAACGAATTCATTGATAACTAGTTTCTGACCGATGAATGAACCAGCAACAACAGCTTCGTTCCATGGAACACCGATTAGGAATGCTAGTGGAGAGAATGCGTAACCTAGGATTAGTTCTAGAGTTAGCTCAGGCATACCGAACCAACCACCGATGCCACCTAGCATACCGTTAACTAGAGCAATCAGACCAACGAATGCGATTAGCATTGCACCTACGTTTAGCGCAAGTTGTAGACCAGAAGCCGCACCGCCCGCTGCTGCGTCGATTACGTTAGCTGGTTTGTCGTCGCCACCGTCCATTGCTTCTTCGATATCTTCGTGAGGCTGATCAGTCTCTGGGTGAAGAATCTTAGCGAACAGTAGACCACCTGGTGCCGCCATGAATGATGCTGCTACTAGGTACTCTAGAGGAACACCCATAGATGCGTAACCTGCTAGTACACCACCAGCTACAGAAGCTAGACCACCACACATTACCGCGAATAGCTCAGATTGAGTCATTTTTGGAACGAATGGACGAACTACTAGAGGTGCTTCAGTTTGACCTACGAAGATGTTAGCTGCTGCTGACATTGATTCCGCACGAGAAGTACCAAGCGCTTTTTGAAGTGCACCACCAAGAATCTTGATAACCCACTGCATTACGCCAACGTAGTAAAGAACTGAAATCAGTGCTGAGAAGAAGATCAGTGTAGGAAGAACACGGAAAGCGAAGATGAAACCGCCGCCGCCGAATACTTCGAACATCTTGTCAGAAACAAGACCACCGAATAGGAACGATGAACCATTGTTACCGTAGTTGATAACGTTAGAAACACCAGTAGAGAAACCGTTCAGTAGATCACGGCCCCAAGGTACATAAAGTACGAATGCACCTAATGCGAATTGGATAGCGAATGCGCCACCCACAGTTCTTAGATTGATAGCTTTACGGTTATTAGAAAATGCAAATGCAATAGCAAGAAGCACTACCATACCGACTAGGCTCATAAACAGGCTCATAGTTTATGACTTCCTTATAAGTTATTTATTGGCGTGTTACAAAATGGAGCTATAAAGCGGGGGCAATTATACTCACGCAGAATCAATTAAAGTAATGCCACCCTCACACTTTCTTATAAGATTCATCATTGATTCACCCACCTTTGTGAGTTATCTCACAATAAGCAGGGAAACGTTTTCTATTTCAGACTACATCTTTAGATTTTATTCACAGATAGAGAAAGCAAAATTGCTATTTTCCCACAGCTGAGTGGCAATCGATTGCTTTCGCACACTATGCAACTCTGCGAGCTCATTGAATACATGAATGAGTTTGGCAGGGTGATTCGGCTCCCCTTGATAACCAAGTATAGGCATATCTGGAGCATCCGTTTCTATAACCAGATTTTCGAGTGGTAATCTTTGAATCGCGTCGCGAGTTTTATGGGCTCTCGGATAGGTAATGGTTCCACCAACACCGATGAAAAAACCTAATCTGACCCACTCCATTCCCTGCTGATAACTACCAGCAAACGCGTGCAAAACGCCACCACGAGGTAACTTCGCCGCTTTGACCATTTGAATGAGTCGATTGTGTGCTTTCCGGCTGTGCAAAATGACAGGAAGATTGAAACGCCTTGCCAGCTCAAATTGAGTTTCAAGCGCCCTTTCTTGTAGCTCAGGATCTACGTTAACTGCAAAGTCTAGTCCGCACTCTCCGATTGCCACACACTGTGGCGATTTTTGGTTGAGATAGCGTTCTAGTTCTGAAAGGTGTTGCTCAACGTTATCTTCTAGAAAATACGGATGAAAACCGAGCGCGTAATACAAATTGGCGTGTTGCTCTGCCAACGTTTGAATACGAGCCCAATTTTGCGGGCCGACGGAAGGAATCAGAATTCTTGCGACGCCTTGCGTTTGAGCAAGCTCAAGTTGATGCGCAAAGTCATCTTGAAACACATCAAAATCAAAGTGGCAGTGCGTATCAAAGAACTTCATCTTGAGACTTTTTATCGACGCCAGCAGACGGAGAGTCAGAAAAAGACATAGCTTCGCCCTTCTCTTCGTTTTGATGGGCAGGATCTTTTCGATATGGGACGCAGCTGCGTTTTTGATCGGGCGTTAATCCCATTTGTTTACACCAATCGTCGTAACGCTTTAACCCACGTTTGAACCAGTTCATTTTTCTTCCTTATATAAAAACGCCCTTGACTAAGTCTATAGCCAAGGGCGTTTTAAAATCTAGTTGCTTTAACGCGGCGGTTGATTAGTGCTCGCGAGTCGCACGGAATTCAACGTCTGGGAAGCGTTCTTTTGCAAGGTTCAAGTTAACCATAGTTGGGGCAATGTACGTTAGGTTGTCACCACCATCCAATGCTAAGTTCGCTTGGTTCTTACGCTGGAACTCATCCAGTTTCTTCGCATCGCCACACTCAACCCAACGAGCTGTCGCTACGTTAACGCCTTCGTAGATTGCTTCAACGTTGTATTCTGACTTCAAGCGAGCCACAACCACGTCAAACTGAAGCACACCTACCGCACCAACGATCAGATCGTTGTTTTGCAGTGGACGGAATACCTGTACCGCACCTTCTTCAGAAAGCTGAACCAAGCCTTTTAGTAGCTGCTTCTGCTTCAATGGATCTTTCAAACGAATACGACGGAACAATTCAGGCGCAAAGTTTGGAATACCAGAGAACTTCAGAGACTCTCCTTGCGTGAAAGTATCACCAATTTGAATAGTGCCGTGGTTATGCAGACCAATGATGTCACCCGCGTAAGCGTGTTCTGCTCGTGAACGGTCACCAGCCATGAAGGTTACCGCATCAGAGATACTTACTTGTTTGCCTAGACGAACGTGGTTCATCTTCATGCCTTGAGTGTAAGTACCCGATACGATGCGCATGAATGCGATACGGTCACGGTGTTTAGGGTCCATGTTTGCTTGGATCTTGAATACGAAGCCAGAGAACTTGTCTTCTGTCGCTTCAACATCACGCTCAACCGCTTGACGCGTTTTCGGTGCTGGCGCCCATTCAGTCAGACCGTCTAGCATATGGTCAACACCAAAGTTACCCAGTGCGGTACCGAAATAAACTGGTGTCAGTTCACCCGTTAGGAACAGTTCTTTATCAAACTCAGGACATGCACCCATTACAAGCTCAAGCTCTTCACGAACGCTTGCCGCTAGGCTTTCACCAACTTTTTCATCAAGTTCTGGGTTATCCAAACCTTTGATGATACGAACTTCTTGAATTTCATGACCGTGGCCAGATTCATAAAGGATCGTTTCGTCACGGTGAATGTGGTAAACACCTTTAAATTCTTTACCACAGCCGATCGGCCAAGTGATCGGTGCACACATCATACCCAATTCGTTTTCTACTTCGTCCAATACTTCCATTGGATCACGAACGTCACGGTCAAGTTTGTTCATGAAAGTTACGATTGGCGTATCACGTAGACGTGTTACTTCCATTAGCTTACGAGTACGATCCTCGACACCTTTCGCCGCATCGATAACCATCAAACACGAGTCAACTGCCGTTAGAGTACGGTAAGTATCTTCTGAGAAGTCTTCGTGTCCTGGAGTATCAAGCAGGTTTACTAGGCAATTGTTGTACGGGAACTGCATCACAGAAGTGGTTACCGAGATACCACGTTCCTTTTCCATTTCCATCCAGTCAGATTTTGCGTGCTGTGCATTACCACGACCTTTTACAGTACCTGCTTTTTGGATCGCGTTTCCGAATAAAAGGACTTTTTCGGTAATGGTTGTTTTACCCGCATCCGGGTGAGAAATAATAGCAAACGTTCTACGTTTAGAAACTTCGCTTAGAAAAGGTGTATTTGACATGAAACTGGTCTTCTTTGATGTCTGAATGCCTGCTGAAAAGCAAACACGCTTTTTGTAGATTCAATTTTGCGCGGTATTCTCGCCTATTATTGCTTTAGGGGCAACTTCCCGAGTAGTGCGTCTAGTTAAAGAAGAGATAACTCATGATGATCGCGTCTTCTTTTCCATTGCCTGTTTTGGCTGGATAATAATCATAACGACGATCCACTTCGTTAAAACCAGCTTGCTCATAAATATGAATCGCAGGATGGTTACTTTCTCTTACTTCTAGCCACGCGCTGTCTGCTTTGGCTAGCTCACAGTGATTCAGAAAGGCATCCAATAACTTTTGACCGTAGCCTTTTCCTTGTAGAGCAGGGGCAACCGCAATATTGAGTAACGTAACTTCACCCACAATATTTTGTGCATAAAAGTAGCCAACTACCGAGCCGTCTTCGACCATCACGTGATGGCACGCACCGCGACTCGACAAATCGCGCACTAACGACTCTGCCCATGGGTGAGAATGCGCTTGCTGTTCAATTTGCCAAACTTGCTCCACATGCTCACTGTACATTGGGAGAATTTCAATCGTCATGATTTAACCTATTAGGTCGAAATACCGCGCCACAATAGAGCTTGGTATTCGATCTTTTACAAACGTTACGAGTAAGAACAAATTTGCTGCCAAAGTGCGCGTTTTTGTTCATTGTTGCCATCAATGTCTTGCAATAACGGCGAGGTTAGCTGCTTAGCATTTTCCATACTGTTACTTTCACAGCCTGCAAACCATACCCACTCCAACTGATGTTCACCAAGCATTGCAAGGCGCTCAGGCTCGATATGCATGGCTTGTTCAAGCGTTAATTTCATACTTTTAAGTATCTTCTCGAACAGTATCGCTGTCTCATTCGTAGGACAGATGGGTGAGACCAGCAGAAGTTTGCAAGAACTTGGCAAATCTATAGTTGGCGGTTGATAGCCTGCCAACCTTTCTGGATGAATCAACTCCCACGAGGTGATTCCCATTTCGTGTAAATACTGTTTCTCGTTAATTGACATTTTTCGTCACCTGTTTGAACGAGGCAATCCTATCAAAAAGTCAGAGGTGTTATGAAGCTTTTCCAATCACTCTTTACTGTGATGATGGTAGCGACCATCAGTTTTTCCACATTTGCGAGCAGCAATAATGATGACTGGGAGCTGATCGCAACCAATACCGTCAACTTCCAAACGGAGACAGACACCGTTACGCCAAATAGTCTGCTCAAAAACCGTAACTTCAGTAAAATCAAAATAAAGTGCATTCAAGGCACCGTCGATTTAAAAGACATCAAAGTCACCATGACCGACGGCAGCGAGAAAAAACTCACATCAATGGGCACGCTCACCAACGGAATGTCAACGCGAGCTTGGACACTACCAGGAGCGGAGGACGCGAAACTTAAGCACCTTGAAATGAAATACAGCAGTTGGGGAAACATGAAGCTCGACGTGCTGGGTGTCAGCAGAAAAGCAAAAGTCGAAATCTGGGGTAAAAAGAGAACCAAAAACGCTCAATAAACGTCATGCTTGTCGATTGACTGATGAAAAGCAAACAGCCCGCTATTTCAGCGGGCTGTTTCAGTATTTAAAGCTCTGAGAACTCAGGCGCGTAATCAATGCGTCCAGAACGTCCTGCACATTGGCCCTCGACGAGTTCAGCTACTCGAAACGCACCTTCAGGCACTTCCCAAGCGCATTCAAAGCCCATCTCTTCACCAGCATTGAAACCTTGTCGTGCATAGTAGTTAGGTTCACCCAACACGACACAGACTGGATAACCGAAATCACGCAAAGATTCGAAACCTTCTTTAATGAGTTCAGCACCAATGCCTTGACGGCGATAGTCCTCATGAACAGCCAATGGTGCAAGCCCTTGCCACGACAAATCTTCACCATTTAATGTAACTGGGCTAAATAAAGCATGGCCAATTACCTCACCTTCATCCGTACACGCCACCAGCGACAAGGTCAGCTTGCCGTTTTCACGTAAACGCATCACCAAGTTGGCTTCTGCATCGGTTGGAAACGCATGTTTCAATAGGCGGTCAATGGTCAGAATGTCCGCAGGGGCTTCAGTTCGAATAAGCATTCGCTACTCCGGGTTGTTGTGCAGGCTCTTGAACCCCTTTTTGGACAAAGTCAGCCAGTTGGTTCAGCGCTACTTGCATTGCTTTTGGTAACTGCTCTAAGTCGACACTGTCCATCAAGTTTTTCACTTCTAAGCCAAGCTCAGTGTCACCTTCAATTGAGAGGCGACGTTGGAAGAACAGTGTATCAGGGTCTTCTTTACGACCAGCAATCAGTACTAGGTCGTTTAGATTACCACTAAAACTCACATCTTCCTGAACTGGTTTTTCAGCGACGACTAATTTTTCATCTTGATAGCTGATGTACCATGCTAAGTTCAAGTCTTTAATCGCAACTTTTAACCACTTGTCTTCAAGGAATTCAAAGTCGCCATCTTCTAACGCTTCTTTGAATACCATTTTCAGCCCTTCAAGCAAGGCTTTTTGTTGAACTGTTTGTGGTAATAACTGGACTGGAGAACGCAAAATGTTGGCTGCGTTCTTTACTAGTTGACTGCGAATCTTGTTTAACACGTTCATTATCCGTTACTTTGTCATTAGGTCGCTCATATTACGCAATCGCACCACCGCGATACCTGTTATGTATCAATAAACTGTTTGTTTTCAGTTGGTGGTTTATTGTCCACTAACGTGTCGTTTTTTGACCTTACGTGTATTATTGATGCGAACAGCTTGATAAACGCTTTAATAACCGTATTTTCAAAGTTATAGTTATCCGAGCGTATCCTCGTGATATCAAGTCACAGAATAAAGCCGAGTCAACCACTTAAAAATGACTCACTATGCAGGCTTGAGAAGCACGGCGGCATGTTCGCCAGGGTAGCGCTTTTGATTACACGGACGAATTAATCTGGCTCATTGGAGATCGGTAATACCCTAATGCCTTCCCAGCAATTACAACATTGGTTTGCCACGCTAACCTCAAATAGCCCTTTCTTTTTTGCCATTCTTGATAAAAAACACAATTATCGAATGGTGAGTGACCGCTATTGCGATATTGCAGGCTTAAATCATGAAGAAATCATCGGGTTAAACGATTGCCAGGTGCTAGGTGAGCAGTTTTATAAGAAGCTGGCACCTTACTACCAACGCGCATTCAAAGGCGTGCATGTCGAAGCTGAAATTACCTTAGATGAAACCGATTTAGAGACCAGCCTTCACTTTAGTTTGTCACCAGTGTATGAAGGTAACGAGGTACGTTTCGTGGTGTTTCACGCCGTCGACACCTCCGAAAAGCAAATACTTGTCCGCTCTCTGGAAGAAGCCGAAAACAAATTTGCCAAGCTGACCCAACTATTGCCCGATGGCCTGCTGCTGATTGAAGATGACACCATCATCTCAGCAAACCCTGCCTCGGCTCGTTTGCTTGGGCTTAACTCCCCTCACGAGCTGCTCGGTGAAGAGCTCTCTCGTCTGTTCATCGACGAAAACACCAAAAAAGTTTTCAGTCACCGACTCAGCACGCTTATTTCGGACAAACCGTTTGTTTGCCTGACTAGCGCGCGTTGCGGATTTGAGCGCAGAGTCCAATTGCATGCGGACTCGACGGCAATTCTAGGCAGTGAATCTCAAATTATTCTTATCCAAGATGCGGATGACACACCAAAACACTTGTCGTCGGCCTCCAGTGAAGATTCTCATATCGACTCTTTAACCAAACTGTATAACCGATTTGGTTTCACCAAGCGCCTAGAACAACTGATCAAAAGCCAAACACCGCTATTGGTGTTTTACCTCGATATCGATAACTTTAAGAACATTAATGACTCGCTGGGTCATCACATCGGTGACAAAGTCATCCAAGAAGTTTCTGCGCGTTTAAAACGACTGCTGCCAAACCAAGCGATCATCGGCCATCTTGGCGGTGATGAGTTCGGCATCATTCTTCCTGAGCCAGAAAACTCACGCATGGCAGAAGTGTTATCAGATCGCATTATTTCTTTGATAAACCAACCTTTTGATCTGCACCATTTCAGTAAACGTCTTGCCTGCTCAATTGGTAGCGTCCGCTATCCGGAAGATGGGCAGGATGCTCGTATCTTGCTACAAAACGCCGATACCGCGATGTACGAAGCCAAAGATCGCGGGCGAAACCGTCTGATCAAATTCAATGACCAAATGAACAAAGAAGCGCGTATGCGTTTGTGGCTCGAAATCGAACTGCAAAAAGCCCTGCAGCAAAATGGTCTCGAAGTTTGGTATCAGCCCAAAGTGAACGCCCGTGATTTCAGTATCAATGGCGCAGAGGCTTTAGTACGTTGGAAACATCCGGTTGAGGGCTACATTAGCCCAGGATCATTTATTCCTGTGGCGGAACGAGCAGGTTTGATTGAGCATCTGGGCCGCGTGGTGATGCGTGATGTATTCAACACCGTAAAACGCTGGAAGCAACAAGGCATTTTGCCGGGTCGCGTCGCGATCAACCTGTCTCCAGAACAGTTTGGCAACCCTCAGTTGATCGACTTTATGGAGAAGCTGCTGCGCACAACCGAACTTGATCCAAGTTGCATCACGTTTGAGCTAACGGAAAGCGCGGTGATGAGTGACAGCGAACATACGCTGCAAATGCTGAATGCGATTAAAAAGCTGGGCTTTGCTTTGTCGATCGACGACTTTGGTACTGGGTACTCGTCGCTGTCTTATTTAGCTCGTTTCCCGATTGATGAACTAAAAATCGACCGTGCGTTCATTAATGACATTGATGCCCTGCCAAAACAGGTGACCGTCATCGAGAACATCATCAACTTGGGCAAATCTTTGGAATTAACGGTCGTTGCAGAAGGCGTAGAAACGCATCAGCAAGCTACTTTGCTTTCCAACCTTCAATGCAACTCGATTCAAGGTTTTCATTTCTACCGACCTCAGCCAAAACATGAAATCGAAGAGTTGTTTGTGCAAAACCGCCGCCACAAAAACTGATCCCCCCTACTTCGTCAAATCAAACCTTTACCCCTACTCTCAAGGGGTAAATATTGAGTTTATTGAGCTAAACCTAACTTAGGTCAAATTAGCTATTCATAATTCTTCATAAAATGCGGGCACCTTTTCCTTCTCTATGATTGTGAGCATATGGAACTCTTGTGTCCTGCGGGTAACCTGCCTGCGCTAAAAACCGCGATTGATTGCGGTGCAGATGCCGTGTACATCGGCTTCAAAGACGATACCAACGCGCGTCACTTTGCTGGTTTGAACTTCAACGGTAAAAAACTAGAAAAGGCCGTGCAATATGTGCATGACCACAACAAAAAGATCCACGTTGCACTCAATACCTTTGCTCATCCAAACGGTTTTGAACGCTGGACGAACGCCGTCGATAACGCAGCGGCATTGGGCGTAGATGCACTGATTGTCGCTGACATTGCTGTTCTTGAGTACGCTGCTCGCAAATACCCTGAGCTTGAGCTACACCTTTCCGTGCAAGCTTCTGCTACCAACGTAGCTGCAATTGATTTCTACAAGCAAAACTTCAACGTTAAACGTGTGGTATTGCCTCGTGTGTTGTCCATTCATCAGGTGAAACAACTGTCGCGTAACATCACCAGTGATGTCGAGCTGGAAGTATTTGCGTTTGGCAGTCTGTGCATCATGTCTGAAGGTCGTTGTTACTTGTCGTCTTACATGACGGGTGAATCACCAAATACGGTCGGAGCCTGCTCTCCAGCGAAATACGTGCGCTGGCAAGAAACTGAACAAGGCTTGGAGTCTCGATTAAACAACATTTTGATCGACCGTTACTGCGCGGGTGAAAACGCAGGCTATCCAACGCTTTGTAAAGGCCGCTTTGAAGCTGAAATTGAAGGCGAGAAAAAACGTTACCACGCGCTGGAAGAACCAACCAGTTTAAATACTCTCTCTATGCTTCCTGAACTGTTTGCAGCAAACGTAGCGTCGGTAAAAATTGAAGGCCGTCAACGCAGCCCTGCCTATGTCGAGCAAGTTACTCGCACTTGGCGCGCAGCAATTGATCGTTACCAAGCAAACCCAGAAGCTTACCAAGTCGAAACAGCTTGGGATGCCGCACTGGCGAACGTTTCTGAAGGTACGCAAACCACGCTGGGTGCATACCACCGTAAATGGCAGTAGAGGTTAAGATGGAAAATTCAATGAAATACGCACTTGGCCCACTGCTGTACTTCTGGCCAAAACAAGATATCGAAGCATTTTACTTACAAGCGAAAGAAAGCTCGGCAGACATTATCTACTTGGGTGAAACCGTTTGTTCAAAACGTCGCGAGATGAAACCTGCTCATTGGTTCGATATTGCCAAAGACCTGTCGGCATCCGGTAAGCAAGTGGTGCTTTCCACCATGGCATTGTTGGAAGCACCAAGCGAAGTCAATATCATGAAGAAGTATATCGATAATGGTGACTTTGCGATTGAAGCAAATGACGTGTCCGCGGTTCAACTGGCGTCTGAACACAAAGTCCCATTTGTTGTTGGCCCAGCAATTAACACTTACAACGCACACACCTTGAACCTGTTTTTAAAACAAGGGATGACTCGTTGGTGTATGCCGGTTGAGCTATCTCGTGAATGGCTAAGCGATACTCTGACACAATGTGAAGACTTAGGGATTCGCAACAAATTCGAAGTCGAAGTCTTTAGCCACGGCTATTTGCCATTAGCCTACTCGGCTCGCTGCTTCACGGCGCGTGCAGAAAATAAAGCGAAGGATGATTGCGTAACTTGCTGCATCAAATACCCAACCGGTATCCAAGTAAGTAGCCAAGAGGGACAAGAAGTCTTCAACTTGAATGGCATCCAAACGCAATCGGGCTACTGTTACAACCTGATCAACGATCTACCAAGCATGCAAGGACTCGTTGATGTCGTTCGCTTGAGTCCATTAGGCGTAAGTACCTTCTCAGAATTGGATCGCTTCCGTTCTAACGAGCAAGGCTCAGACCCAGACAAACTATCAAGCCGCCAATGCAACGGTTACTGGCATCAATTGGCTGGCTTAGAAGTGAAGAACATTTAACTCTTCCGACAAAGTAAAAAGCGAGGCACTAGCCTCGCTTTTCTGCTACCAACTTAAGACGCTTGGATGCTCGGTTCTACTGGCCTATCCACCATCAACTTTTTGATATCACGCCAAAGCATACTCATCACAACCAGACTTAACGCAATGTTGGATAGCGGGAATGCAATCCAAATGCCTGTCACACCCAACAGTTTTGGCATGATGAACAAGAACGGCAGTTGAATAAGCATATTACCTACCGTCACAAACATCGCCTTACTGCCTTTGTTGACCGATTGATAGTAAGCCCCTGCTACCACTAAGAAACCATCCAGAAACAGTGCGAACATGTGGAGACGAATTCCCACCACAGCACTTTCGATAAGCTGCTGATCCGCGTCATTAAAGACGGATACGAGCTGGTAAGGGAAAAGGTTCATCAATACCACGAACACAACACCACCTAAAACCGATGCCCCCATAGCAATTTGTAGCAACTTACGAATGTTATCTTGATTTCGTGCGCCATGGTTGTAGCTCACCAAAGGCTGCATACCATTGGCAATGCCTTCCGCCACGAGGTAATATACCGTCACAATATAACCTAAAATGGCGTAAGCGCCGATCAAAAGCGGGCTGCCGTATTGTGCGAATAACGCGTTGTGCAGAGCTACCATCGTAGATCCATAAGCGTACATAAAAAAGCTGGATGTCCCGATAAGCACAATTTTAGGAATAGCATCCAATTGCACTTTCAACTCTCTAAATGTTAGACGTAACTTCGCTTTAGAAGAGAAGAAGTAGCCCACACCTAGCACGGTGACAACCATCTGTGCCAATGCGGTCGCAATAGCCGCTCCTGTTAGCTCCCAATTCATCCAAGCAATGAAAACATAGTCCAACACAATGTTAATGATTGCACCTATCACCATCAAAATTGTGGCTAAGTTAGGGCTGTTGTCGTTACGTAGCAAGAATGGAACCGCAATAGAGCCAAGTGAAAAAATACACGCGACGATTAGTATCTGGAGATATTGCAAGCCCAACTCATACACTCGCCCCTGAGCGCCTTGCCAACGAATAAAGTCATCAGCAAAGAAAAACAGAATCGTTGCGACAATAGGCATCAAGGCCAACAAAAATAGCAAGCCTGTGGTTAAGACCCGTTTCGCACCTTGTTGATCTTGCTCTCCTTGCTTGATGGAAGTCAGGGCTCCCGTTCCCACACCAACCATCATCCCTATTCCCAGAATGCTACCAATCACTGGCCAAGCAACATTGATGCCCGCCAATCCGTCAGCGCCAACGTAACGGCCAATAAAAATACCGTCGACGACTTGGTACAGCCCATTGACCAACATGGCTGCGACAGTTGGAATGGTATATTTCCAAAACTGTTTATAAATGGAGTTTTGCATGATTCTCACCAATAGTTAGCAAAGCTAACTAAATAGTTAAATAAATGAATTTTTGAATTAATTTCCAAGCGCTTTATTGAGTAGCGACTGCAATTGTTTGGCTTCTTGTTCGTTTAGCTTTAGCATCATTTGATCCGAAATATCCTTATAAACAATTTGTTCTAAAGACATTTTTTCAGCGACCTCTTCCGTCAATAAGACACGCTTTGCGCGAGCATCTTCATTGCAAGCAATACGCTTCACTAACCCTTTCTTTTCTAAACGCACCACCATATTGGAGGCAGAAGGTTTGGTTACCTGTAACTCGTCGGCAAGATCAGTAATACGAACGCCTTCAGGAAACACCTGAATTACGCGTAAGTAATCAAATTCGTTAAAGCTAAGATGAGACAATGGATCTTCTTTAGCGTAAACACGCCAAGCTTTGGCGCAAAAACGCTCCAAATCGATCAAACTCTCTTCTAAAGCCATAAAGATTCACCAATTAGTTAGCAAGGCTAACTATTCTAAAGCGAGTTATCTCAATCATCAAGCGTAAAAAAGCCGCTTATGGAAGCGGCTTTATCATTATTGCTGTTCTTGTTGCTCGGCGGCTTTTAGCTTGGCCAACCTATCTTGCTGAAGTTGGTCATAAATTTGTGCTAACTCCAAGAAAGAGTAACGATGCTCAACGTACTCGTACACATTCAACGAAATGGCGAGCTTATACAACGAAATCGCGCTGGCGATGTCACCTTCCAATTGATGACGTTTACCGAGATAAAAATAGGTTTCAGTCAATCGCTGAGCAAGGCGATAGTTTTCTCGCGTCCCATCCATAATCGCAGCAAGAGCCGCTTCATCAGAAACATCGCGTAGCATAAGAGCGACTAACACCCAACCCCATTCTTCACTGCGATCTTGTTGGTAACGCTGCTGAAGGTTTGCTTTTGCTTGCTCAGGGTTTTGATCCGCTTCAATGATGTATAACCACAATGCGCGAAATGGATCGCTTGGCATCTCTTGATAATGCTTGGTCATATCTTCCAAGGCCAAATCAATACGACCGCCGTAGTATAGCGCTATCGCCCGATTACGCTCTGCGTAAGAGTTATCTGGTGCAAGTTCGAGTGTTGAATCAAATGCTTCGTATGCCGCATCAAACTCTCCAACCTGAGTAAAGTAAACGCCGAGAAGATTAAATATATCTGGCTGAGCTGGGTTCAACTGCAATGATTGGTTGAAATCCAAACGAGCAAGGTCACGCAAGCCAACACTGTCGTAGTAATTACCACGTTCATAGTGCATTTTGGCACGCACTTCATCGCTGAGATCAGGGCGCTGCAGTAGTTGTGATAAACGCGCAATTTGAACTTCTTGTTGAACGCTCGGTTGTAAAGGCACAGCCATTGGTGGATAAAGCCACTTCAGAGCTGAATGCTGAGAAGTATTTGCACAACCGGTCAGCGCGATAGCAACACATAAACTTGCGGTTTGAAACCATTTCACTAATTGATACTCCTGTTTGGACCGCCTTGGGTCTGTTTCCTTAATGCACTATAGGATAAATAACCTCATTTGAGGTCAAACTCCTCGAAACAGGCCAAAAAAAAGGGAGCGAAAATGCTCCCCTTTATAGCATGCTTTCAGGCTCTTAAGCTAATAAAAGACCGAAAGGCGAGTTTCAGATTACTCTTCTTTCGCTGCTGGTGCTTCTGCCGCTGCTTCTTCAGCAGGCTTCTCTACCGCTTCTTTCATGCTTAGACGAACACGGCCTTGACGGTCGATTTCAAGAACTTTAACTTGAACTTCTTGACCTTCAGTTAGGTAGTCAGACACTTTCTCAACGCGTTTTTCAGCGATTTGAGAAATGTGCACTAGACCATCTTTACCTGGTAGAACCGTTACAAACGCACCAAAGTCAGCTAGACGAGCCACTTTACCAGTGTAGATACGGCCTACTTCAACTTCAGCAGTGATCTCTTCGATACGGCGGATAGCTTCTTTCGCTGCTGCACCTTCAGTTGCTGCAATCTTGATTGTACCGTCGTCTTCGATTTCGATAGTTGTACCAGTCTCTTCAGTTAGAGCACGGATAACTGCACCACCTTTACCGATAACGTCTTTGATCTTCTCTGCGCTGATCTTCATTGTGTGGATACGCGGAGCGAACTCAGAGATATCGTCACGAGCACCAGCAAGCGCTTCATCCATTACAGATAGGATGTGCTTACGTGCGCCTTGTGCTTGGTTAAGCGCAATTTGCATGATCTCTTTAGTGATACCTTCGATCTTGATGTCCATTTGAAGTGCAGTAACACCAGTGCTAGTACCTGCTACTTTAAAGTCCATGTCACCTAGGTGGTCTTCGTCGCCAAGGATGTCAGAAAGAACAACAAAGTCATCGCCTTCTTTCACAAGACCCATCGCGATACCCGCAACAGATGCTTTGATTGGCACACCAGCATCCATAAGTGCTAGAGATGTACCACATACAGAAGCCATTGAAGATGAACCGTTAGATTCCGTGATTTCTGATACAACGCGAACTGTGTATGGGAACTCGTCAACAGATGGCATTACAGCTGCAATACCACGCTTAGCCAGTTTACCGTGGCCGATTTCACGACGCTTAGGAGAACCTACGAAACCAGTCTCACCCACACAGTATGGAGGGAAGTTGTAGTGTAGTAGGAAGTGATCTTTACGCTCACCAGTTAGCTCATCGATGATTTGTGCATCACGTTGAGTACCTAGAGTCGCAGTAACTAGGGCCTGAGTTTCACCACGAGTGAACAGTGCAGAGCCGTGTGTACGTGGAAGAACACCAGTGCGTACGTCTAGCGCACGAACCATGTCTTTCTCACGACCATCGATACGAGGGTTACCCGCGATGATGCTACGACGTACAACAGTCTTCTCTAGATCGTGGAAGATTGTGTGGATTTCTTTAGTATCCGCTTCAGGATCTTGAGCAAGTAGTGCTTCGTTTACTTCTGCTGCAATCTCATGGATGCGGTCGTAACGAGCCATTTTCTCAGTGATTTGGTAAGCCTCAACAAGCTTAGCTTCAGCAAGTTCAGCAATCTTAGTCTTAAGTGCTGTATTTTCTTCTGGAGCAACCCAATCCCAAGCTGGAGTCGCAACTTCAGCTTTGAACTCGTTGATAGCGTTGATTACAACTTGTTGTTGATCGTGACCGAATACAACTGCTGCTAGCATTTCTTCTTCAGTTAGGTTGTCAGCTTCTGACTCAACCATTAGTACCGCAGACTCTGTACCTGCAACCACTAGATCTAGACGCGATGCGTTTAGCTCAGTTTGGCTAGGGTTAAGAACTAGCTGACCATCGATGTGACCAACACGTGCTGCACCGATAGGACCATTGAATGGAATACCAGAGATAGCAAGAGCCGCAGATGTACCAATCATTGTTGGGATATCTGGTTGAACGTCTGGGTTTACAGATACAACCGTTGCAATAACTTGCACTTCATTTTTGAACGCGTCCGGGAATAGTGGACGGATTGGACGGTCAATTAGACGAGCTGTTAGCGTTTCGCCTTCAGATGGACGACCTTCACGTTTGAAGAAGCCACCTGGGATCTTACCTGCAGCGTAAGTACGCTCTTGGTAGTTTACAGTTAGTGGGAAGAAATCTTGACCCGCTACTGCTTCTTTTTTACCAACAACTGAAACGAATACTGCTGTATCGTCCATTGTAACCATAACTGCTGCTGTAGCTTGACGTGCGATAACGCCAGTTTCTAGAGTAACCGTGTGGTTACCGTACTGGAACGTTTTAACAACTGGTTTTTCGAACATTGTTATTCCTTGTTTCTAAGCGCACCGATAAATAGCCGCTTAGGTGTGTTAATAAACACTCAAGGCATTACGAATCGCGACTAGTGAAAAGAAACTTACCTAAATTTCTTTTTAATAGCCGCGACCTTTTGGTCGACGAGGTTGACTGTAATGCTATGAGTTTAATAAAAATCTAATATACCAGACTAAACAGCGACTAATCACTCAGCTAGAACGGTATCAAAAGATTAAGCCACCAGTATTATAACGGCTTAAGGATGATTTGGCTAAGCTATAGCAGTCAAAAAATAAATTAGGGGCAACAAAAAAGGGGCATAAAGCCCCTTTTTTGACAAACTGCTATGCAGTCGCTGATTAGCGACGTAGGCCTAGACGCTTGATTAGGTCTTGGTAGCGAGCTAGATCTTTACCTTTTAGGTAATCTAGAAGCTTACGACGGCGAGAAACCATACGTAGAAGACCACGACGGCTGTGGTGATCGCCTTTGTGAGCTTTGAAGTGACCTTGTAGGTGGTTGATAGAAGCTGTAAGTAGAGCTACTTGAACTTCTGGTGAACCAGTGTCGCCTTCAGATTGTGCGTATTCTGCAACGATTGCTGCTTTAGTTTCTGCATTCAGAGACATAATTCTCTCCTAATAAGAGTAAGTTAATGTTTGTGCCAGCCAATCTCTGATTCAGCCGACACGAGAAGCGCGAATTATAAGGAAGTTTGCTTATAGGCGCAATATAAAAATACCGGCTTAAATGCCGGTATTTTTCAAGTGAGATAGAGATTACTCTTCGTCGCGGAAAACGACTAAACGTTTTGGTGCGATCTTACCATCATCGTTCATTTCACCAACGCCGATAAACAAACGCTCTTCGCCCATAGTCAGGCGCAGAGGCCCCTTCTCTGGTGCACCTAATACTTGAACCGGTTGGCCATGCTGAACCATATCCGCTAATTCAGGAATTAGGTTTACTTCTGGTAAGTCTTCAACTGCAGTGTCCATTGGCATAAGCAGTGGATCGAGCAACTCGCGAGGAGCGATTTCTTCACGATGAGCTTGCTCAAGTAGCTCATTAAGCTGCTCAAGAGTCACCATTTTCTCGTAAGGGTACTTGGCTACAGCTGTGCGGCGCAGCATCGTTACGTGAGCACCACAACCGAGCATTTCGCCCAAGTCATCGACGATAGTACGAATGTAAGTGCCTTTTGAACAGTGCACCTCCATCTCAACTTCATCACCTTCAAAACGGTGAAGAATGATTTCGTATACCGTAATTTTACGAGACTCACGTGGAACTTCGATACCTTTACGAGCGTACTCGTACAGAGGTTTGCCTTGGTATTTCAAAGCAGAAAACATCGAAGGCACTTGGTCAGATTCGCCACGGAACTTCTCAATACACGCTTCTAGTTTCTCGAGAGTCACATCTACTGGACGCGTTTCAACCACTTCACCATCAGAGTCTGAAGTGTTAGTACGTTCGCCAAGTTTCGCGATCACGCGATAGCGTTTGTCTGAATCCAGTAGGAACTGAGAAAACTTGGTTGCTTCACCTAAACAGATCGGCAACATACCCGTCGCTAGAGGGTCCAACGCACCAGTGTGACCCGCTTTCTCAGCAAAGTAGATTCGCTTTACTTTTTGCAGTGCATCATTGGAAGAGATACCTGTTGGTTTATCCAACAAGATAACACCATTAATTGGACGACCTTTACGACGACGAGCCATTATTCTTCGTCCTCACGGCCAGAGTTCTTTTGCTTCTGCTTGTCTGAGTTAACCACTTCGGTTACTAGGTTAGACATACGCATACCTTCTACGAGCGTGTTGTCGTAGTAGAAGCGGATTTCTGGAGTTAGACGCAGACGAATACGCTTACCAAGCATCATGCGAATGTGAACTTCATGCTCACGTAGTGCCGCTAGGCATGATTCTGGTGTTTGCTCACCTACACATAGGAAAGTCACGAACACTTTTGCGTAAGCAAGGTCACGAGAGACTTCTACGTCTGAGATCGTCACCATGCCAAGGCGAGAGTCACGAACTTCACGTTGAAGGATCATTGCTAATTCTTTTTGCAGCTGCTGTGCAACACGCTGCGTGCGGCTAAATTCTTTTGACATATCTTTTCTCTTATATAGAAAGAATGGGGGGTTGGTCAAAGCCAGCCCCCCATGGTGTATTCAACAACCAATTACTACTTATCTATCAAAGATAATATGAGTAATTTTAGTCAATTAGTCTAGAGTACGTTGAATTTCAACGATTTCGAATACTTCGATTTGGTCACCAACGCGAACGTCATTGTAGTTCTTAACGCCGATACCACATTCGTAGCCATTCTTAACTTCTTGAACGTCATCTTTAAAGCGACGTAGTGACTCTAGTTCACCTTCGTAAATAACAACGTTATCACGTAGAACACGGATAGGGTTGTTGCGCTTAATTAGACCTTCAGTAACCATACAGCCAGCGATTGCGCCCAGTTTCGGTGACTTAAACACGTCACGAACTTCAGCAAGACCAATGATCTCTTGCTTGAATTCTGGAGCAAGCATACCGCCCATTGCCTGTTTCACTTCGTCAATCAATTGGTAAATGATTGAGTAGTAACGTAGGTCAACTGCTGCGGCTTCAACTGCACGACGAGCAGATGCATCAGCACGTACGTTAAAGCCAAGAATGATTGCGTTTGAAGCTTCTGCTAGTACTACGTCAGTCTCAGTAATACCACCAACACCAGAACCAACGATGTTCACTTTCACTTCGTCAGTCGATAGTTTCAATAGTGAGTCTGCGATAGCTTCTACAGAACCTTGAACGTCAGCTTTAAGAACAACGTTAAGTTCGGCAACTTCACCGGCAGTCATGTTAGAGAACATGTTCTCTAGTTTAGATTTCTGCTGACGAGCAAGTTTCACTTCACGGAACTTACCAGCACGGTAGTTAGCAACTTCACGCGCTTTACGTTCATCACGTACTACAGTAGCTTCGTCACCTGAAGCTGGCACACCTGAAAGACCAAGGATCTCTACAGGAATAGATGGACCTGCTTCTGTGATTTCTTGACCTAGTTCGTCGCGCATTGCACGAACACGGCCGTACTCTTGACCACAAAGTACGATGTCGCCTTTATGTAGCGTACCAGATTGAACTAGTACTGTAGCAACTGGACCACGACCTTTATCAAGACGAGATTCAACTACCACACCAGACGCCATACCTTCTTTCACAGCTGTAAGTTCTAGAACTTCAGATTGAAGAAGGATTGCTTCTAGAAGGCCATCAATGTTTGTACCCTGTTTTGCAGAGATGTGAACGAACATGTTCTCACCGCCCCATTCTTCAGGGATTACGTCGTATTGAGCTAGCTCATTCTTAACGTTGTCTGGGTTCGCATCTTCTTTATCGATCTTGTTCACAGCAACAATCAAAGGAACACCTGCCGCTTTCGCGTGTTGGATCGCTTCTACTGTTTGTGGCATTACGCCATCATCTGCTGCAACTACAAGAACAACGATATCTGTCGCTTGAGCACCACGAGCACGCATAGCAGTAAACGCCGCGTGTCCAGGAGTATCAAGGAACGTGATCATACCGTTTTCAGTTTCAACGTGGTAAGCACCGATGTGCTGTGTAATACCACCCGCTTCGCCTGAAGCAACGTGTGTACGACGGATGTAGTCAAGTGTTGACGTTTTACCGTGGTCAACGTGACCCATGATAGTAACAACTGGAGCACGAGGTACTGATTCGGCATTAGTATCGCGGTCAGATAGTACTGCTTCTTCCAGTTCGTTCTCTTTACGAAGAACAACTTTGTGACCCATTTCTTCAGCAACAAGCTGTGCTGTTTCTTGGTCGATCACTTGGTTGATAGTCGCCATAGCGCCCATCTTCATCATCACTTTGATAACTTCTGTCGCTTTAACCGACATCTTGTTAGCAAGTTCTGAAAGAACAATTGTTTCGCCAATCACAACATCTTGCTTAGCAACAGTCGCCGACTTATCAAAGCCGTGCTGCATTGATGTTGGTTTAGCTAGCTTACCTTTACGGCCGCCTTTACCGCCACGTTGGCTACGACCGCTATTGCGTGCCTGCTCGTCTTTAGTCGAAGGTTTTTTCTTCTTCTTATTACGACGACCGGCTTCTTCTTTGCGATCTGCTTCATCTTCGGCTTCACGTGCGTATTGTGAAGTCGTTACATGGTAATCTGTATCTTCCATATCACCCTTTTTCTCTTCTGCAGCAGACCAACGCTCTTTATTCTTTTCAGCCAATTCGCGAGCTTCCTCAAGCTTGCGCTGACTTTCCTCTTCAGCCTTACGCTTAGCTTCTTCTTCCTGACGACGTTTAAGCTCGTCGGCCTCTTTTCGCGCTGCTTCTTGCTTAATTTTCTCTTCAGCATCACGTTTTGCTTTTTCTTCAGCATTACGTTGTGCATTCGTATCTGCGTCGCGCTTCGCTTTTTCTTCAGCTTCGCGTTTCGCTTTTTCTTCCGCTTCACGTTTTACAGCATCTTCAGCTTCACGTTTTGCAGCTTCTTCAGCTTCACGCTTAGCAGTTTCCTCTGCTAAGCGTTTTGCTGCTTCTTCTGCTTCACGTTTTGCTACTTCTTCTGCTTCACGCTTAGCTTCATCTTCAATTGTGCTACGCTTCACGTATGTACGTTTTTTGCGCACCTCAACCTGAACATTCTTACTCTTACCACCACCCGCATTCACACTAAGTGTACTACGAGTTTTACGCTGAAGCGTTAGGCGAGTCGGCTCTGCATCACCAGATTTATCACCGTGTTCTTTCTTTAGATGAGAGAGAAGCTTTTGCTTCTCTTCATCAGTTACATTGTCAGAGCTCGCCTTTTTCATGCCAGCGTCAGCAAGTTGTTCAATCAAGCGGTCGACTGGCGTACCAATCTCATCACTCAGTGCTTTAACTGTTAATTGTGTCATGCCGCTTTCCTCCTTGCCGAAATTATGCTTCTTCGCCGAACCAACAGATGTTACGTGCGGCCATAATTAGCTCGCCTGCACGTTCTTCGGTCAGGCCTTCGATACCTTCTAAATCGTCAATGCCTTGGTCAGCTAGATCTTCCAGTGTCGCTACACCTTTAGCTGCCAGTTTGAATGCCATTTCGCGCTCTAGACCTTCAAGACCTAGTAGATCGTCTGCAGGTTCTAGACCTTCAAAAGATTCTTCTTGTGCTAATGCAATTGTTGTTAGCGCGTCTTTCGCACGACCACGTAGCTCTTCTACAAGCTCTTCGTTTAGGCCGTCGATTTCTAGAAGCTCGTTAACTGGAACGTATGCGATTTCTTCTAGAGTAGAGAAGCCTTCTTCAACAAGCAGCTGAGCAAAGTCTTCTTCGATGTCTAGGTACTTCATGAAGTTTTCGATAGACGCTTGTGATTCTTCAGCGTGTTTCTTCTGAAGATCTGCAACTGTCATTACGTTTAGTTCCCAACCCGTTAGCTGAGATGCTAAACGTACGTTCTGACCGTTACGACCGATAGCCTGTGCTAGGTTGTCGGCTTCAACTGCAATGTCCATTGAGTGTGCATCTTCATCCACGATGATAGAAGCTACGTCTGCTGGAGCCATTGCGTTGATAACGAATTGCGCTGGGTTATCATCCCAAAGCACGATATCGATACGCTCACCACCAAGCTCACCAGAAACAGCTTGTACACGTGCGCCACGCATACCAACACACGCACCAACAGGGTCAATACGTTTGTCATTTGTTTTCACTGCGATCTTAGCGCGAGAACCAGGATCACGAGCAGCGCCTTTCAGTTCGATGATTTCTTCAGCGATCTCAGGAACTTCTACACGGAATAGTTCTTCAAGCATTTCAGGCTTAGAACGAGTGATAAACAATTGGAAACCACGCGCTTCTGGAGCAACTTTGTACAGAAGACCACGTACACGGTCACCTGGACGGAAGTTTTCACGAGGAAGTTGGTCATCACGTAGGATTACAGCTTCTGCGTTGTTACCTAAGTCAAGAACGATTGTGTCGCGGTTTACCTTCTTAACAACACCAGTGATTAGATCACCTTCGTTGTCGATAAACTGCTCAACGATTTGTGCACGTTCAGCTTCACGAACTTTTTGTACAATAACTTGCTTAGCCGTTTGAGTCGTAATACGGTCAAACGTTACTGATTCGATTTCATCTTCTACGTAATCGCCTAGCTCAACTGAATCATCTTCATATTGAGCAGCTTCTAGAGAGATCTCTTTCGTTGGGCTTTCTACTTGGTCAACAACCAACCAACGACGGTAAGTTACAAACTCACCAGTTTTACGGTCAATAGCAACACGAACGTCGATTTCGATTTCGTACTTTTTCTTTGTAGAAGTTGCTAGAGCAATCTCAAGAGCTTCAAAGATACGCTCACGAGGTACCGCTTTTTCGTTCGATACCGCTTCTGCTACCGCTAAAATTTCTTTACTCATTGTATTTAGCCTCTAAGCTTAAACTTTTTTAGGGACCTAAAATTTAGGGATCAGGTTAGCTTTTGAAATGTTACTTAAAGCAAACTCTTCTTGCTGACCTTCAACAGTAACTGTCACTGTTTCGCCATCCACGCCGTGGATAATACCTTTCCACTTACGACGGTTTGCTACAGCCATTTTCAAAACGATGCTGACCTCGTGACCAATAAATTGCTCGTAATGTGCTGCTTTGAATAGTGGTCTTTCTAAACCTGGAGAAGACACTTCTAGGCTGTAAGCAACAGAAATTGGATCTTCAACGTCTAACACTGCACTTACTTGGTGGCTAACTTCTGCACAGTCGTCCACGTTAATACCATTTTCATGGTCGATGTAGATGCGTAACGTTGAGTGCGCGCCAGCACGAATGAATTCTAATCCAACTAACTCATAGCCTGATGCCTCTACTGGCGCTTCAAGCATTTCAGTAAGTTGTCTTTCTAAACCAGTCATTTAAACCACTCCAGAAACAAAAAAAGGGCTCAGAGCCCAATCAAAAAACCAAGCAGTGACCTGAGTCATTTAAAAAACTCAGATAACAAAAAACCCCGATAGTCGGGGTTTTATGCTGCTGGACCCTGATACGTTAAGAATAGTCAAAATTACTTTTCTTAACTCGTAGTGTGGTTAGCACTACGCAAACTTGCCAATCTGCCACTTCTTTATTCAAAGAAGGAGATTGGTTGCGGGGGCCGGATTTGAACCGACGACCTTCGGGTTATGAGCCCGACGAGCTACCAAGCTGCTCCACCCCGCGTCCGACTTGCTGAGCATTATACTCGCAAACAAGTGATTTACAAGTTTGTAAATACATGGTGCCGAGAGAGGGACTCGAACCCTCACACCTAAGGCACTAGCACCTCATGCTAGCGTGTCTACCAATTTCACCATCTCGGCACAAAACCTTACAGCTTATTGAGGAATTTCATCACCAGTAGGTGCTGGAACTTCACTCGCTGCGTCTTTAACTTGTTCAACTACTGGTTGACCTAATGTTGGGTCTACCCATTGAGACTCGGTCTTGTGTGTAGACATACGACCAAGTAGCAAGCTAACGACAAAAAATACGGTTGCTAAAATAGCAGTTGTTCGGGTTAAGAAATTACCTGAGCCACTAGCACCAAACACTGTGTTTGAAGCACCAGCACCGAACGAGGCTCCCATATCTGCGCCTTTACCTTGTTGAATCAACACAAGGCCAATCACACCAAGCGCTGCCAACAGGTAAATCACAAGTAGAACTGAAAACATTTTTTCCACCTATGTTCCAAATTGTTGAGCCAGCGCCGTTCAATATCGAAACATCGTTAATGAACAAGGCTAGCGACCTCCTAACGGGAGGCGGAGCAATACTAGCGAAAGCAAGTAACGCTGACAAGGGAAAATTAGTAAAAAATCAATGCTGGCGGGTTAAGCGCTCAAAAAAAGGGCAAAACTTGCCCTTTTCTTTCTTTAAATACGTTAAAGCAATGATTAACAACTTGCTTTTACTGCATCCGCAATCTTAAGCGCTGAGCTTTGAACAAGCTCGGCATCTTCACCTTCTACCATTACGCGAATCAAAGGCTCTGTACCTGATTTACGTAGTAAAACGCGACCTTTATCGCCTAGTTCAGCTTCAACTTCTTCTACAGCAGCCAATACTGCTTGCGCTTCTAGAGGGTTGTTTTCACCAGCGAAACGTACATTTTCTAAAACTTGTGGGTAAAGCGTCATGCCTTGCGACAAGTCGTGCAGTGACATGTCACTACCAACAACAGAAGCAAGCACTTGTAGAGCTGCAACAATCGCGTCTCCCGTTGTTACTTTATCTAGCAAGATAACGTGACCAGAGTTTTCGGCACCGATCTTCCAGCCTTTAGCCAGCAATTGCTCCATTACATAGCGGTCACCGACAGCAGCACGAACAAATGGAATACCTAATTGCTTCAGGCCATTTTCCATACCTAGGTTAGTCATCAATGTACCAACCACGCCACCTTTTAGTTCACCACGACGCAGAGCATCACGTGCGATGATGTAAGCAATTTGGTCACCATCGACTTTATTACCTAAATGGTCAACCATGATGATACGGTCGCCGTCACCATCAAATGCAAGACCAAGATGAGCTTGCTCTTCTACAACGCGTTTTTGTAGCGCGCGAACGTCTGTAGCACCGACTTCTTCATTGATGTTGATACCATTTGGCTCAACACCCATCGCGATTACATCTGCACCAAGTTCTTTGAAGACATTTGGAGCAATATGGTAGGTAGCACCATGAGCGCAATCAACGACGATCTTTAAGTTAGAGAGACTGAGTGTCGATGGGAATGTGCTTTTACAGAACTCGATGTAACGACCTGCAGCATCATTTAAACGAGTCGCTTTGCCCAATTCAGAAGACTCAACACATTCAATGTCTTTGTCCAATTCAGCTTCGATAGCAAGCTCGATATCATCAGGCAATTTTGTGCCCTCAGATGAGAAGAATTTAATACCGTTGTCGTAATATGGGTTATGCGATGCAGAAATCACAATGCCCGCTTCTGCGCGGAAAGTTTGCGTTAAGTAGGCGACAGCAGGTGTCGGCATTGGACCTGTAAAGGTTGCTTTCAGACCTGCGGCAGCAAGACCTGCTTCTAGTGCAGATTCAAGCATGTAGCCAGAGATACGAGTATCTTTACCAATAATAACTTTCTTTGTGCCTTGTTTTGCTAGTACACGACCAGCAGCCCAGCCAAGCTTAAGTACGAAGTCTGGAGTGATTGGGTACTGTCCAACTTTACCACGTACACCGTCCGTACCAAAGTAACGTCTTTTATTCGACATAAACTTACCTTTATTATTTTTAAATATTGTTTTGCGTCATTTCGACAATTTTCATTGCTTCAATAGTTTCTTCAAAATCATGAACACGAATGATCTGCGCGCCTTTCATGGCAGCAATCGTGGCACAAACCACACTGGCGTTAGTGCAATCTGCTGCTGGCTTATCAAGCAGCTTGAAAATCATTGATTTACGAGACATGCCCGCCAAGATAGGCAGACCAAACTCATGAAACTTCTCGAGATGAGCGAGCATATGATAATTGTGTTCAATGGTTTTGCCAAAGCCAAAACCAGGATCGAGGATAAGTTGAGACTTATTGATACCTACAGCTTCACAAGCAGCTATGCGCTCTTCCAGAAACTGAGCGACGTCATCCATCAAGTTCTCGTACTGAGGGCTTTCCTGCATAGTTCTAGGTTGCCCCTTCATATGCATTAAGCAAACAGGTAGTTTTGATGCAGCCGCAACTTGAAGTGCACCAGGCTCTTGTAACGCACGGATATCGTTAATTAGATCCGCACCAACAGCGATAGCCTGACGCATTACTTCTGCTTTACTGGTATCGACAGAGATCCATACATCGTATTTTTCTCGGATGGCCTTAACAACAGGAACAACGCGTTGCAGCTCTTCTTCTAGAGAGACATCTGGCGCACCAGGGCGTGTGGACTCACCACCGACATCAATGATGCTAACCCCTGCTGTAATCATTTTTTCGACCTGAGCAAGAGCAAGTTCGAGAGAATTGAATTTACCACCATCAGAAAATGAATCAGGGGTAACATTAAGAATCGCCATTACATGTGGACGAGAAAGGTCGAGAGATTTGTTATTTGCTGTAATAATCATAATAAATACAAAAACCCCGAGCTAACTCGGGGTTTATTATTATCAACACTCTTTATTCAGAGTCTTTCTTTTCTGGAACTTCACTTGAAGCAGAATCTTGAGAAGTAACTTGCTCTGCGGCATTCGCAGAATCCGTTGCTTTCTCTTCCTCTTTCACTTCAGGCGTTGCTTGAGGCTTATCGTCATCCTTTGGCTTATTCATTGGGTTATCACCCCAGCCTGCTGGCTCACGAATTTCCGCTTTACGTTCCATGAGATCATCAATTTGGCGAGCATCAATGGTTTCATACTTCATTAGCGCATCTTTCATCGCATGCATGATGTCCATGTTGTCTTCCAAAATCTTTTTCGCACGGTCGTAGTTGCGGTCGATGATTTGACGAACCTCATCATCGATCAGCTTAGCGGTATCATCAGACATGTGTTTAGTCTGCGTTACGCTACGACCAAGGAATACTTCACCTTCATCTTCTGCATAAAGTAGAGGGCCAAGTTTTTCAGAGAAGCCCCATTGTGTCACCATCTTACGAGCAATATCTGTCGCACGTTCAATGTCGTTGGAAGCACCTGTCGATACTTTTTCAGGACCGTAAATTAGTTCTTCAGCAAGACGACCGCCATACAGGCTTGAAATCATAGATTCTAAGTGCTGACGAGACATACTTACGCGGTCTTGTTCTGGCAAGTACATCGTTACACCAAGTGCACGACCACGTGGAATGATAGACACTTTGTACACAGGATCATGCTCAGGTACTAAACGGCCAACAATCGCGTGACCAGCTTCATGGTACGCCGTTGACTCTTTGGTCTCTTCTGACATCACCATAGAACGGCGCTCTGCACCCATCATGATTTTGTCTTTCGCTAGCTCAAACTCAACCATAGAGACATTGCGTTTATTGCCACGTGCAGCAAATAGCGCAGCTTCGTTAACTAAGTTTGCTAGGTCAGCACCAGAGAAACCTGGCGTACCACGAGCGATTAGAGAAGGCTCTACGTCACCAGCTAATGGCACTTTGCGCATGTGTACTTTTAGAATCTGTTCACGACCGCGTACATCAGGAAGACCTACAACTACTTGACGGTCAAAACGACCCGGACGTAGCAATGCAGGGTCTAATACGTCTGGGCGGTTGGTCGCAGCAATAACGATAATACCTTCGTTGCCCTCAAAACCATCCATTTCTACTAGCATTTGGTTCAGTGTTTGCTCACGTTCATCGTGACCACCACCTACACCAGCACCACGCTGACGACCTACAGCATCGATTTCATCGATAAAGATAATACAAGGCGCGGCTTTCTTCGCTTGCTCGAACATGTCACGTACACGAGATGCACCAACACCAACGAACATTTCTACGAAATCGGAACCTGAAATAGTAAAGAACGGTACTTTTGCCTCACCTGCGATAGCTTTTGCAAGTAACGTTTTACCCGTACCTGGAGGACCAACCATTAAAACACCAGTTGGAATCTTACCACCCAGTTTTTGGAAACGGCTTGGATCACGTAGGTAATCAACAAGTTCTTTTACGTCTTCTTTTGCTTCGTCACAGCCTGCAACATCAGCGAAAGTGGTTTTGATTTGTTCTTCGCTCATCATTCGAGCTTTACTCTTACCGAAAGACATAGCGCCTTTACCGCCGCCGCCTTGCATTTGACGCATGAAGAAAATCCACACACCAATCAGTAAGATCATTGGAAACCAAGAAATGAAAATTGTGCCAAGCAAGCTTTGCTCTTCAGGAGGCGTTCCTTGCACTTTCACGTTTTGGTTAATTAGGTCATCTAGAAGCTTCTGATCATACACAGGCATGTAAGTGACCATTTTGGCACCGCCGCCACGACGAACAAAGCTAATTTCACCGTCTTTAAAAGTTGCTTCTTGAATCTGGCCTTGGCCAACTTCCTGTACAAACGTGGTGTAATCCACGGTTCTGCCATTGCTTTCTCCAGGGCCAAAGCTCTGGAATACCGACATCAATACGACAGCGATAACAAGCCACAGAATTAAATTTTTTGCCATGTCACTCAAGGTGTAAGCCTCTCGATAACTAATTGTAATTAAAGGTAGGGTACTACAGTTCACTCACTGTAGCTATAGTGTTAACACGCTCCCGAAAGAGCAAAATAGTTAACCTTTGTAACCAGTGGCTACAACAAAGACTTCTCGGGAGCGCGCTCGCGATGAGTCTGGTTTTCTGATTTTTACGACTTTAAACATGTCTCGGACTTCTTTCACGTATTGATCGAAGCCTTCACCCTGGAAAACCTTTACGACAAAGCTACCATTAGGCGCTAGAACTTGTCGACACATATCTAAAGCCAATTCAACTAAATACATTGCGCGTGGTTGATCGACAGAGTTGTTACCTGCAATGTTCGGCGCCATATCAGACATTACAACATCAACCATTGATGGTTGAATTCTATCAAGCAACGCCTCTAACACGGCATCGTCTCGGAAGTCACCTTGCAAGAAACTTACACCAGCTATTGGATCCATAGGAAGTAAATCACAAGCAATAATCTGACCACTATCTCCTACTATTTTAGCAGCATATTGAGACCATCCACCCGGAGCAGCACCTAAATCGACCACTGTCATGCCAGGTTTTAACAACTTATCTTTTGTTTGGATTTCATCAATCTTGAAGTACGCACGTGAACGATATCCTTTTTTACGGGCTTCATTCGCGTATTTATCATCAAAGTGTTCTTTCAACCAACGACCAGAACTAGCCGAATGTTTTTGTTTACTCATTTTAATCCCAACAAGGCGCAAATAGGAGCTATTGTTTTAATAGGCACAACCTATTACTCAATAAATTATAGTCTTCAGCAATAGATGGCGTTAAAATAGCTTTTTTCAACCCTTATTTTAAAGAAAATTGGCCGCGTAATGAACCTAAGCACCAAACAAAAGCAGCACCTAAAAGGCCTGGCTCACAGTTTAAAACCTGTTGTGCTAATGGGCGCAAATGGACTTACAGAAGCCGTGCTAGCAGAAATTGAAATCGCTCTAAACCATCACGAACTGATCAAAGTAAAAGTTGCTTCAGAAGATCGTGAAACAAAACAGCTAATCATTGACGCTATCGTACGTGAGACAGGCGCTGAAAAAGTTCAGACAATTGGTAAAGTGCTTGTGCTATACCGCCAGTCTGAAGAGCGTAAAATCGAAATTCCTCGTAAGTAATTCACTTACGTTGTTGAAGAAAAAGGTCGCCATTGGCGACCTTTTTTGCATTTAACAAATAGTGGGCATTCAAGATGCCACTTAGATGTATTCAACTCGGTCAATTTCGAAATCTTTCGCTCCACCAGGAGTCTGGATAGCAACCTCGTCGCCTTCCATCTTGCCGATCAAGCCACGAGCAATTGGAGAGCTCACTGAAATACGGCCAGCTTTAATATCAGCTTCATCGTCACCAACAATCTGATATGTCTTTTCTTCATCGGTATCGACATCAATCAAAGTCACCGTTGAACCAAAGATAACCTTGCCAGTGTTTTCCATTTTAGTTACATCAATTACTTGCGCAACAGATAGCTTATATTCAATGTCACGGATTTGCGCTTCACAAATACCCTGCTCTTCTCGAGCGGCATGATATTCAGCATTTTCCTTCAAATCACCTAGTTCTCGTGCTTCAGCAATCGCTTCTGAAATTTGAGGACGTAGCTTAAGTAGACGTTCTAGTTCTGTACGTAGCATTTGTTCGCCACGTAGTGTCATTGGAACTTTTTCCATTATGTAACCTCAAGCCCAAATGGGTCTTTGGACAATAAAAAGCCCACCCAGTCGTAGGACTAGGTAGTGCGGTTAAAGATGTATTTTCAACTAGTGTAAACAAACTCCTGAGCGAAATCATCTTAATTCGAAATTCAACATTGCTATGCCTTTGCAGCATAACGAACCGAATCAATTTTAGATCCAATCATTATCGCAATTTATTGAAAAACAACACTGTTCATTACACTAAAAACATCAAAAAACATAAAAACTAATCAATGTCAGACCAATGTCATTGAAGCATTAATTCATTAAAACCAACCACTTAATAAACAATCAGTTACAATCGAACAGTGTTCATCAGCATGATTTATATCATTTTACTAACTCATCATGAAACTTTAGCAGTAAAACATGTCCAGCAAGTTGTTACATCAAAGGCTTACAGTTGCGGAAAACTCTCGCAGCAGATGAAGCCAAATATAGACCAATAACTTGTGAGAGGTCATCTCTCCCCCATACAACAATGATTATGGACAGCTAACTAGGACAAATAAGATGAAAAAGACTCTAATTGCTCTTTCTGTATCTGCAGCAGCTATGGCAACTGGCGTTAACGCAGCTGAACTTTACAACCAAGACGGCACTTCTCTAGAAATGGGCGGCCGCGCTGAAGCACGTCTATCTATGAAAGATGGCGACGCTCAAGACAACTCTCGTATCCGTCTAAACTTCCTTGGTACTCAAGCAATCAACGACAACCTATACGGTGTTGGTTTCTGGGAAGGTGAGTTTACTACAGCTGAAAACGGCGGTGTGGATGGAAACAGCAACCTAGACACTCGTTACGCATACGCTGGTCTTGGCGGTGCATGGGGTGAGTTCACTTACGGTAAAAACGAAGGTGCACTAGGCGTTATCACTGATTTCACAGATATCATGGCTTACCACGGTAACTCAGCTGCTGACAAACTAGCAGTGGCAGACCGTTCAGACAACATGATGTCTTACAAAGGTCAATTCGAAAACCTAAACGTTAAAGCTAGCTACCGCTTTGCTGACCGTGAAGAAGTAAACGGTGAATACACAGACAACAAACAAGACGGCTACTCTCTATCTGCAATCTACGCAGTAGCAGACACAGGTCTTGAGCTAGGTGCTGGTTACGCAGACCAAGACGAAGCTAACGAATACATGCTAGCTGCATCTTACACTATGGGTGACCTATACTTCGCTGGTATCTTCACTGACGGTGAAAAAGCGAAAACTGAAGGTGACTACACTGGTTACGAACTAGCTGGTGCTTACACTCTAGGTCAAACAGTATTCACAACAACGTACAACAACGCAGAAACTAACAACGAAACTTCTGCTAACAACTTCGCTGTTGATGCATCTTACTACTTCAAGCCTAACTTCCGTGGTTACGTTTCATACAACTTCAACCTAATCGACTCTGGCGATAAACTAGGTAAAGTTGGTGGCAACACTACAGCATCTAAAGCTGATGCAGAAGACGAGCTAGCTCTAGGTCTACGTTACGACTTCTAATTCCAGTCTTTAGACTTGAATACTCAGTGCCCGCTTATTGCGGGCATTTTTTTATCTTTCATTTTTCATCTTAATAGCGCGTTCTTCTAACCACTTTGTCTCAATATTAATGATGAACAAAGCATTCTTGGATGCGCCTAGCATATTGAGTGGACTTGCGTATACTCAATCACATAACTAACCCTAGAAAATCACACTATGCGTTTACGTTGGCCTCTACTCATTTCTTCTCTTATTTTTCCGCTATTGTCTTATGCGTATCCTCATCAAGAGGTATTGCCAGAGGGCGCCCGTATCAGCTTAGTTGCAGAAAAACTAAACGAAAGTTCCACGCTCGATGGTATCCGTCCAACAGACCAACTATTTCCACCAGCGAGCACATTAAAAATTGTCACAGCCTTAGCTGCTAAATTAGAGTTAGGGGACAGCTTTGCATTTCGAACAAAGCTTGAAACCTCGAATTCCGATGCCGTTATCTACTTTGTCGGAGATCCCACCCTACAAACACAAGATTTGAAAGCGTTGCTGTCATTGGCGAAAAAAAATGGTTTAACGCGCATTAACGGTGACTTGTGGTTAGACAACAGTGCCTTTACAGGGTATGACCGAGCGGTGGGTTGGCCGTGGGACATTTTGGGGGTTTGCTACAGCGCTCCGGCTTCTAGCATTACACTCAACAACAACTGCGTCCAAGCTTCTATCTATACGCAAAAAGATGGCGGGACTCGAGTCTATGTGCCTGAACATCAACCTATTCGTGTTAAAAGTTCGGTCGAAACCGTTTCTAAGACGATTCAAAAGAGCCGCCATTGCGATTTAGACCTGCTTGCTCACCCAGACAATCGCTACGAATTAAAAGGATGCTTAGTCGAACGAGAAAAGCCGCTGCCTCTCAAATTTGCGGTTCAAGATCCTGAACGTTATACCAGTCAAAATATCAGTACGTTACTCAAGCAATTAGGTATTGAGCTCAAAGGCAAAATTAAGATTGGTTCAGCGCCACAGAAACAACGTAAATTGATGGCATTACATCAATCAAAGCCGCTATCCGATTTACTTGATGACATGCTCAAGCATTCTGACAATTTGATCGCAGACACATTAACGAAAACATTGGGTGCGAAATTTTTTGTTCAACCCGGAAGTTTTACCAATGGTACAGAAGCGATCAAACAGATCATTTTCGCCAACACTGGCATCGATATCCGTAACGCACGCTTGGAAGATGGATCGGGCCTTTCAAGAAACAACCGTATTTCTGCGACCAAAATGGCGGAAATCCTACGTTATATCTGGAAAAACGAAAAAACACTGAAGCTGATTGCCATCATGCCTAAATCAGGCGAATCGGGTACGCTGCAATACCGCCAAAGCATGCGGAATGCCCCAATCAAAGGTCAACTGATTGCCAAGAGTGGTTCATTGTACGGAACCTACAACATGGCGGGTTATGGTTTAGATAAAAATGGCCAGCCGAATACTATTTTCGTCCAGTTTGTCTCAGACTACTTTCCAGAAAAAAGGGACGATAACAAACCTGTCATCGCCCCTATTACGCATTTTGAGCAGTTATTTTACCGTGACATCGTGAATTTTAGTCAGGCGATACCTAAGAAGTAATTCACCACAGTAAAGTAAATCCACATACCTGATATATCAACGATTGATGCAAGCACAGGGCTCACCAATACGGCTGGGTCTAGCTTGCAAGCACGGGCAATTATTGGCAACAAACCGCCAAGCGTTGTGGAAATTGAGACTTGAATAAACAAAGCAACGGCGATTGCAAGTGCGATGTCTGTCAGTTCAAAGCCCCCCGTAGATTGGCCGGCACTAAAAAGCATAATGCGTCCAACCATAACTATTGCGATCGCTAATGCGAGACACAGCGCTACGCGACTTTCTTTCCAAAGTACTGCTAACCACTGACGCTTTTTAAGCTCACCTGTGGCCAATGCACGAATGACCAATGTGGCCGCTTGAGTGCCCGTATTACCACCAGCCGCCGCAATCACCGGCATGTACACTGCAAGTAAAACCAGTTGGCTCAATGTATCTTCATACTGAGCAATAATCAGCCCAGAAACGATCCCCAATAAAGCGAGAGCAATAATCCAGCCGATTCGCTGCTTTACATGCTCTAGTACGCCTGTTGATAAGTAACCGTCAGGAGTATCAACTTCCGACACATGCAAACCCAATTGGTGCGCATAGTGACGCGCACGCTTATCATGACCCGCATGCTCAAGCTGAGACATCAAACTGTTCACATACCCTACAGAACAGTGCTTCAAAATCCCCACCGCTTCATCTATTGGCATGATGGTGAGCAAATGAAGTTGCTGCTCTTGATCGTATTTCAAAAACGCATTGCGAGCTGCACCAATTTCTACTTCAGAAAAGTTTGGTGTTGTTTCAATAAAAGTGTTGTTCATTACCGTCATGGCGAATCTCCCGATTGGCATTGGTAACGACCATCGACAACACAAGCACAAGCTCATCACGCCTTTATGCCGATAGATGACACAAACACGAGAATTCACCAATGCAAAAGCACTGTCTATTCAGAATGTATGAAGGAAATAACGAGAAGAAAATTAGAAAAGATGCCTCACCACTCGGGTAAGACGGAGATCGCCAATACCGAAGCGGGTTATTTCGCTCCCTTAATCTTACTCACCCAACGACTGGGAGGATGGTCGGTATTGTTCATGTAAATCTCCGATATCGCTGCCCTGATTAGCAGCGCAAGTATAGTAGCAAAGTTAATCCATATTTACAGGTGGGCTTTGTTCTTTTTTTGCCAATTTTAGGAACAAAAAAAAGCGCCCATTGGGCGCTTCCATACGTAAAAATTATGGATTACTTAATCGTAATACGTGCAAATTTACGTTTACCAACTTGGAATACGTAAGTACCAGCTTCTGGCGCAAACTTAGCGTCGGCAACTTTCTCGCCTTCAACCTTCGCTGCACCTTGTTTTACCATGCGCATCGCTTCAGACGTTGACGCACACAGACCAGCATCTTTTAGAAGATTCGCTACTGGAGTGCCAGCATCAAAGTCAAATTCTGGCATTTCGTCAGGGATTTGGTTCTTAGCGAAACGGTTCACAAACTCTTGCTCTGCCGCATCTGCATCGGCTTCACTGTGGAAACGCGCAATGATCTCTTTAGCAAGTAGCACTTTGATATCACGTGGGTTTTTACCCGCTTGAACATCCGCTTTAAACTGTTCGATTTCCTCTAGAGGACGGAACGATAGCAGCTCGTAATAGCTCCACATTAAGTCATCAGAGATCGACATGATCTTACCAAACATTTCGCTTGGCGCTTCGCTGATACCAATGTAGTTACCCGCAGACTTAGACATCTTCTTCTCGCCGTCTAGACCAACAAGAAGCGGCATCATAAGTACAACTTGAGGCTTTTGACCGTGAGATTTTTGCAGTTCACGACCCATTAGAAGGTTGAACTTCTGGTCTGTACCGCCTAATTCAACGTCCGTTTCCATCGCAACTGAGTCCCAACCTTGCAGAAGTGGGTACATGAACTCATGGATAGCAATTGGTTGGCCGCCTGCGTAACGCTTTTTAAAGTCGTCACGTTCTAGCATACGAGCAACGGTTTGGTTTGCAGCAAGACGAATCATACCTTCTGCGCCCAGCTCAGACAGCCACTCAGAGTTAAACTGAATTTTAGTCTTCGCAGGATCTAGAATTTTGAACACCTGTTCTTTGTACGTTTCAGCGTTACGCAATACGTCTTCGCGGCTTAACGGTGGACGAGTTGTGTTTTTACCTGTTGGGTCACCAACCATTGCAGTGAAGTCACCGATTAGGAACGTCACTTCATGACCTAGTTCTTGGAACAAGCGAAGCTTATTGAAAATAACCGTATGGCCTAGGTGAATATCAGGTGCTGTTGGATCGGCGCCCAATTTAATACGTAGAGGACGACCTTCTTTTAGTTTTGCGATTAGCTCTTCTTCTGGAATCAGCTCTTCAACACCGCGCTTAATCTCGGCTAGTGCAGCTTCAATGCTCGCCATTCTTGTTCACTCCCACAGATTTGGCAAAAATATAATAGCTGAACATATTACTTGAATAGCGATGCATTTTGAAACACGTTAGACTAGGTAGTTGTCACTTTTTCCGTTTAATTTAGCAATCAAGTACCTCATGCATTCGATTTTTGTCCGACTTCCACTCTTGCACAAAGTATTGATCGGTTTTTTTAGTGCTCTGATCATCATTGCACTGTTCTTTCTGCCCGATCCGCAAGACCTCAACCCGCAACAAAGCCGATTAAAAGTTGGTCAACACTATCCTGTGCCGATCTCACTTGAATTGACGACATTAAATGGCTCTTCTCAGATGTCTTCGGTTTTGCGCTGGGAAACTTACAAAGTAAAAAATGGCGAGAGCGCCGCCATTCTATTTAATCGAGTGGGACTCTCTGCTCGTCTACTGCACGAGTTAGTGTCCTCCGATAAAGAAATTGAACAGCAGTTAACTCGTCTTCGTCCGGGCGATAAATTGCAATTTGGTTTTGATGAGAAAAACGACTTGGTTCAACTGCGCCGTACGCTAAGCGCATTTGAAACCTTTCGCATCAAACTGCAAGACGGCAAATACGTTTCTGAGGTCGATAAAAAAGAGGTCGATTACCAATTTAACTACGCCGAGGCAACCATCAAATCCAACTTCTGGAACGCAGGAATTTCGTCTGGCTTGAATGGCAACCAAATCATGGAGCTAGCAGGAATTTTTGGCTGGGATATCGACTTCGCACTCGATATTCGCAAAAACGACTCTTTCCGAGTGCTGTATCAAGAAGAAGTTGTAGAAGGTGAAGTCATTGGTCGCGGAAAAATCATCGCTGCGATATTCAAAAACCAGGGCGATACGTTTACGGCTATTTTAGATGAAAAAACGGGCAAATATTACGACGAAAATGGCCGAGCGATGAAAAAAGCCTTCTTGCGCGCTCCGCTGGATTTCCGTCGCGTGACTTCAAACTTTAACCCACGTCGTCTTCACCCAGTGACGGGGCGAGTACGTCCTCACCGAGGCACTGACTACGCAGCACCTGTTGGTACGCCAATTTGGGCCGCTGGTGATGGTGTGGTGCAAAAATCGGCTTACAACAAGTTCAACGGGAACTACGTGTTCATCAAGCACAGCAACACTTACATTACCAAGTATCTGCACTTAACGAAGCGCACAGTCAAAACGGGTCAACGTGTTAAACAAGGTCAAACTATCGGTACGCTTGGTGGAACAGGTCGTGTGACAGGACCTCACTTACATTATGAGTTCCTAGTAAATGGCGTGCACAAAAACCCAAGAACAGTGAATTTGCCGCAATCCAAATCTTTAACAGGTAAAGCAAGACAAACCTTCATGGCGAATGCAAAAGTCAGTATGGACAAGCTGGATCGTTACAGTAAGTTACTGGCAATGAGATAAACGGAAAAGTAAAAAGAGGCAGCATTACGCTGCCTCTTCGCTTTCATCAGGTTCGGGCTTAGCAAGATGATCTCTTCCCAACATAAGCAAACAAGGCGTAAGCACCAACGTCAACACCGTAGCAAATGCCAATCCCCCCGCTACTGCCGTCGCTAACTGAGACCACCATTGCGTACTCGGCGCACCAAATTCGACTTTTTGATTAACTAAATCGATGTTCATTTCTAGAACCATCGGTAACAACCCTAAAATGGTCGTAATTGTGGTTAATAGCACCGGTCTCAAACGTTGCACACCGGTCCGCAGGATAGCCTCTGCTTTGTCCAGTCCTCTTTTTCGCATTTGGTTATAAGTATCAATCAGTACAATGTTGTTATTAACTACGATACCAGCCAAGGCAATCACACCAATGCCAGACATGATGATGCCGAATGGTTTTTGGAAAATAAGCAACCCAGCAAAAACCCCGACCGTTGAAAACAGCACCGCACTCAAAATCAAAAATGCCTGATAAAAGCTGTTGAACTGCGTGATGAGAATGAGTGCCATGACGCCAAGAGCCACAACAAAAGCGTTTTGCAAGAATGCTGATGAGTTTTCCTGCTCCTCATTTTGACCCCGAATCTTATATTCAACGCCTTCCGGTAAACCGAGCTGTTCCATTTCAGCCGCAATCTTAGGTAACTCAAGCGCCAAATTGTAGCCTTCCACCATATCCGCTTTAATGTTGATAACTCGATGACCGTCAACACGACGGATAGTATCTTGCTTGTGGTCTGGCTTAATTTGAGCAAAGTTGGTTATGGGCACTAAACCTGCAGCGGTTTTCACTCTTAGCTGATCGAATCGACCAATATCTCGCTTCTCTTGTGGGTAGCGCACCAAAATATCGACTTCTTCATCCGCATCGTCAGGTAAATAGTCCCCTATTTTCAGACCATTCGTGACAAATTGAACTGTATTTCCCACCAAAGTTGCATCGGCAGCAAAACGAGAAGCGTCGTCGCGTCGAATGTCAATTTGCCAGTCAATCCCCTCTTTATTGGTAGTATCACTCAAATTAGTCAGTGCTGGGTTGCTATCTGCCCAAAGCCTAACTAGCTTCGCGGCGTCATCTAGTTCGCCTATACTCCTACTTCGAGAAGAAACTTCAATCACCAAATCATGTTCAACCGGAGGGCCGGCATCCGGGAATTTGTACTCTAACTCAACGCCATAAAATTGGTCGGTGGTAGCTTTTAGCTCTTCAATGATCGTTTTGACTTTACGACGATATTGCCAATCCACAGGAGTTATTTGAATCTGACCGATTTCGTCACCATTATCGCTCGATCCAGTGCGAGTGTAGACACTTTCAAACTCATCATGACCCAGCATGACCTTTTCAATTTCTCGCATTACGATGTCTTTCTCATTAATGGAAAGATCCCCGTAAGAGCGTACTTTTACGGTGAAAAATGGCGGATCGACTTCAGGGAAAAACTCCGCCCCTAACCCCGCTTTACTGTAAGTAAATCCAACACCACCCGCCAGCAATACCGCGCTCAGCAGCACTTTCCAAGGATGTTGAATCGCCACAAACAAAGTTTTGTAATAAAGCTTGGTAATTCCTGTCGCTTTCTCAAAGTTCCCGTTGTGTAGCTCCACCATTTCTTGTTGGGCTTTAGGATTGATAACCTGAGGTTTACCAATAATGCCGCCAATAACAGGCACAAATAGCAAAGCCATCACCAATGACGCCGCTAACGTCGCGATTAGCGTTAACGGTAAGTACTTCATAAACTCACCGGTAATATCCGGCCAAAAAAGAAGCGGAGCAAATGCCGCCAACGTAGTCGCGGTAGAGGCGGTGATCGGCCATGCCATGCGTTTAGCTGCGTCTCGGTATGCCTCTTTACGCGGCGTGCCTTCTTGCATTCTCCGATCGGCAAACTCAGTGACGACGATTGCACCATCTACCAGCATGCCGACCGCCATGATTAAGGCAAACAGCACCACGATGTTTACGGTAAGACCAAAAACAGAGAGGACTAACAGCCCCGTTAAGAAAGAGCCTGGAATAGAGATCCCAACCAACAATGCCGTTCTTACCCCCAAGATCGCGATAATAACGATGACCACCAAAATGATTGCCGAGAGAATGTTGTTTTGCAGATCACTAAGCATCAGCTTGACATCATCCGACTGATCCCAAGTGTATTTAACCTGCAAATTACTTGGCCACTCTGCACGCAGTTGCCCTTGAGCAATCACCTCTTTAACTAACGCGACGGTTTCAATAATGTTCTCGCCAGCACGCTTTTTCACGTCAAGCACAATGGCAGGCTCACCATCCAAGCGGGCAAAGCTTTCCGGGTCACGAAACGCTCGGCGAACTGTGGCCACATCACCAAAGGTGATCACTTCTTTGCCATTCACTTTGATAGGCAATTCGAGAACATCTTTCAGAGAATCAAACACCGACGGAACTTTGACCGAAAAGCGCCCATATCCAGTATCGACAAAACCAGCCGCAACCACTCGGTTGTTTAGTGCGATCAAGTTATAGATATCGGCCTGATCCAATCCATAGCTTTCCATTAAAAGCGGATCGACGACGATCTCGACAATATCTTCACGATCACCAGCAATATCGACTTCCAAGATCTGACGGAAGCTTTCTAATCTGTCACGCAACGTTCGTGCGATTTGAACAATGGTTCTCTCTGGCACCGTGCCATAAAGCACAACGGTTAAAACTGGCTCCTCTGAAGCAAAAGTAACTTCATTGACCGTCGGTTCATCACTGTCTGCTGGTAGCTTAGGTTTCGCCAGATCGACCGCGTCGCGAACATCCGCCATCGCTTTATCGAGATCCACGCCGACGCTAAACTCCAAAGTGACTGAGGCGTGGCCTTCGGAGGCAACCGATGTCATCTCTTTAACCCCTTCAATTGAGCGCAGTTCTTGTTCGATAGGACGAACCAGTAAACGCTCAGCATCAGTTGGAGAAATGCCTTGATGCCCCACAGAGACGTAAATGATAGGAATAGTGATATCGGGGCTAGATTCTTTTGGGATAGTGACGTAAGTAATGACCCCTGCGATGAGGATCATCACCAACAAGGTCAACATCGTTCTTGATCGGGATAACGCAGCGTCAATTATGCTAAACATGCTGCCTCCCTATTTTTCGGCCGCATCGGCAGCGACATCACCGACTTTATTCGCAATCACGGTATCGCCATCACGAACAAACCCCTGTCCTAATACAATGATGTCCGCTTGCTCGCCAAGCCCAGATAACCAAACGCCATCTTCTTCTGCTTTGACTAACTGGATAGGAACAAACTTAACGTGTTCATCTTCCAGTGTTTTGACACCTAAATTCCCTTCTTCATCTAACGCCAACATTGCAGCGGTAATTTTAATCGCTAGCACTTCATTCAAAGGGAGCTGCACTTCCGCACTGATCCCCGCAGGGATGAGCGAATTACGATTATCTATTTCGATTTCAATCGGAAACGTATTGGTCGATACGGAGGAAACGCGACCAATATAACGTAAAGTCCCCAAGTGATGCTGACCATTGATCGTTCTGACATCCGCTTGAAGACCTTCTTTAAGATACTGGATATGGCGCTCGCTAACGTCGGCCTCAATGACCAGAGTCTCTAAATCAATCACTGTCGCTATTGGATCGCCCACACCGACAAAGTCACCCACTTCGACAAAATGATGATCAACAATGCCATCAAAGGGCGCTTTAACTTCGGTATTCTTGAGAGCGGTTTGGACATTATTGAGGTTTGCTCTTGCATCGACTAACGCGGCTTCCGCAGTCGCAAAGGCCACCTCGCCTTGTAACCCCCTGCTTTTGAGCGATTTTGCGGCATTAAACTCCTTTTCTTTCACTCGCAGCATGGCCTGAGCGCGTTTGAGCTGACTGTCCAAATCCCGCTTATCAATGTTAGCAATCACTTGTCCTTGCTTAACAAGTTGCCCTTTATTAATGTTGAGACTGACAATTTTGCCGGCCACTTCTGCACCAAGACGAGCTTGGCGATTGGGTGCGGTTCGGCCATAAAGTTCTATCGTTTTACTGGTAGGTTTTGCGGTGAAAGTATCAAACATCACCTTAGCTAAGGGCGTGTTTTCAGATTGGAGAGATGGGGATGAGGTGTGGTCACCTTGTGCTTTGAGCTGCCCTGCAGCCAACCAAGCAACAAGTAGCAAAATAAGGATGAGAGATACTAGCCACGGACGTTCGACAAAACGTCGCCCAAACGAAGTTCCAGACATACAAAGTCCTTTTTATTATTCTCTCCTGCGGAGCGCTGAGAGCGTGTTTACGTGACATCCTGCTACGTAAAACTCAGGCAGCCAATTGGCTGCCTGTCATCGTGTCAATTACACGCTAAATGATGCACCACAACCACATGTGGTTGTTGCATTCGGATTGTTAACGAAGAAGCGAGCGCCTTCCAACCCTTCGGTGTAATCCACAATGCCGCCAATCAGGTATTGCAGGCTCATTGGGTCAACAACCAGTGTCACGCCACTGTTTTCGATGGTTGTATCGCCGTCATTTACGTTCTCATCGAAAGTAAAGCCGTATTGGAAGCCGCTACAACCGCCACCAGTAATGTATACGCGCAATTTCAATGCTGGGTTTTCTTCTTCTGCAATCAGTGCCTTAACGCGAGATGCTGCAGCATCAGAAAAAGATAATGGTACGTTTACTTCGCTCACGAAGACCTCTCTCACTCGTGTAATGCGTCAAGCCTGGAGCAAGACGTCAAATTTGTGCTAATTGAGGACGATTATCCAATACCTGACAAACTCGTTCAAGTATTCGCCGCCGATTCTTTAGATTGGTCGCTGATATGTAAGATTACACTGCGAAACAACACATAAATTAAGCAAAACGTTTCTAACTTGATTATAGCTAGGTACAATGCGCCCCACTTGGTCCGAGCAATCAAAAGAGGATAACCCCATGACCAAATCATCAGAGCTGTATCAAAAAGCTCAGCAAACCATTCCTGGCGGTGTAAATTCACCAGTTCGTGCATTCAATGGCGTTGGCGGTTCTCCGCTATTTATCGAACGAGCAGACGGTGCACTGATTTTTGATGCCGATGGTAAAGCGTACATCGATTACGTTGGCTCTTGGGGTCCAATGATTCTTGGCCACAACCACGCTGTTATTCGTGAAGCGGTTATCGACGCTGCACAACGTGGCCTGAGCTTTGGCGCACCAACAGAGATGGAAATCGCGATGGCAGAGCTAGTGTCTGAACTCGTACCATCAATGGAACAAATCCGTATGGTAAGCTCTGGTACAGAAGCAACCATGAGTGCGATTCGTCTCGCTCGTGGCTTTACTGGTCGTGACAAGATCATGAAGTTTGAAGGCTGTTACCACGGTCACGCAGACAGTTTGCTAGTAAAAGCAGGCTCTGGAGCACTAACTCTAGGCCAACCAAGCTCTCCAGGTGTTCCTGCAGACTTTGCTAAGCACACGCTAACAGCAACATTTAACGATCTAGATTCTGTACGCGAACTGTTTGCAGCGAACAAAGGTGAAATCGCATGTATCATCGTTGAGCCAGTGGCGGGCAACATGAACTGTATCCCACCAGTAGAAGGCTTCCACGAAGGCCTGCGTAAAATCTGTGATCAAGAAGGCGCACTGCTGATTTTTGATGAAGTAATGACCGGCTTCCGTGTTGCACTTGGCGGCGCACAAGCACACTACAACATCAAACCAGATCTAACCACGCTAGGTAAAGTAATCGGCGGCGGTATGCCAGTGGGTGCTTTCGGTGGCCGTAAAGAAGTGATGCAATACGTTGCGCCTACAGGCCCTGTTTACCAAGCTGGTACGCTTTCTGGTAACCCAGTGGCAATGGCTGCAGGTTTTGCCTGTTTGAACCTTCTAAAAGAAGAAGGCAATGAAAAACGCCTAGCTTCTAAAACTAAGCAACTGGCAGATGGCTTTAAGTCTCTAGCAGAAAAACACGGTATCCCACTAGTTGTTAACCAAGTGGGCGGCATGTTCGGCTTCTTCTTCACTGACCAAGAAACAGTAACTTGCTACGAAGACGTAACTAAGTGCGACATCGAACGATTCAAGCGTTTCTTCCACTTAATGCTAGATCACGGCGTATACCTAGCGCCATCAGCATTCGAAGCAAGCTTTACGTCTCTAGCGCACGGTTCAAAAGAGATCGACGCGACACTAGAAGCGGCGGATCGCTGTTTTGCAATCATTGCGGCAGAAGCAAAATAAGCGCTATACGCAAGTTATAAGAAAAGGACCGGAAGGTCCTTTTTTATTGCCAGTTCAAAATTACCAAGACAGCTAACACGCCTAGAACAATGCCAAACCACGGAATACGTTTGGTTTTCTTCTCAGATTTACATTTCTTATCGCCGTTACAACAACCCATTTTTCATCTCTTGATTGATAACCATCTGATTTGTAGTCATTATAACAAGGTCATTTACCCCTTCCCAATTCAGCTGTGTCATAAGGCTGAAAGGAAAGCCGGTGCAAAGTAATAAAGGTTTCGCGCTGATATCAACGCGAGCCATTGTAAACGTCATCCGTAAGTTGGATTTATCTCATGCCAAACAACGTAAAAATCACGTCGAGTCATCGTGTATTAATGATCGCTCTACTCGCCGCTGCTTTTGCTTGCTATTTATTGGTCGAGCCTTACATCAATTCGATCGTAATGGCTTTCATTATCTCACTGCTTATGTTTCCTGTGCATGAGTGGTTTGAGCGTAAAATGCCAAAACACAAAAATTCGGCATCGCTGCTCACGTGCGTAGTTTTGACTTTCATTATTGTCATTCCACTACTGTTTGTGTTTGCTGCAATTGTTCAACAAGGCTCCGTTTTTTCTCAGAATACGTACAAATGGGTCACCAATGGTGGCATTCAAGACATCTTCCAACATCCTTGGGTCATCAAAGGTCTATCCATTGTTAATGAGTACTTACCTTTCGATAAAATCGAGCCCAAAGCCATCGCTGAAAAAATCGGGCAATTTGCTACCTCTTTTGGTTCAAACCTTGTCGCGATCAGTGCGAAAATTCTGGGTGACGCAACAAACTTCTTGATGGATTTTTTCCTGATGCTGTTTGTGCTTTTCTTCCTATTACGTGACCACGACAAAATCATTTCGGCAATTCGACATATTCTGCCACTCTCTCGTAGCCAAGAAGATAGAATCTTGACCGAGATAGAACAAGTTTCGAAGTCCGCAGTCATGGGCTCCTTTTTAACGGCTATCGCGCAAGGCTTAGCGGGCGGTATCGGTATGTGGCTAGCTGGCTTCCCTGGCCTATTCTGGGGCACCATGATGGGCTTTGCTTCCTTCATTCCAGTTGTCGGTACGGCGTTAATCTGGATACCAGCCGCCGCGTACTTGTTCCTCACCGGTGATATGACGTGGGCAATCTTCCTAACCGCATGGAGTGTAGTCATCGTCGGTTCGATTGATAACTTGCTGCGTCCATTGTTGATGCAAGGCAGCGCAGGCATGAATACCTTAATGATTTTCTTCTCATTATTAGGTGGTCTGCACTTATTTGGTTTGATTGGTTTGATTTATGGCCCGCTGATTTTTGCAGTCACCATGGTGCTGTTTAATATCTATGAAGAGGAATTCAAAGACTTCCTCAACCAACAAGACAACAGCTAGCCGCTACTGAATAGTAAGCAACAACTTCAAGCTTGGGCCAGATTGTGCGAAAATCTGGCCCTAATTATTTCTGATGAACCAAATTTATGTCTGCCTATATCGCTCCAAGCCAAATCGCTCAGCGTCAGCTAGAGTACTTCAACGGAAAACATGTTTTAGTTGCAGGTGAAGTCGAAGATATGTTCCCTCTGGAACTGACCGCACACTGTGAATCGGTCGAAGTCTTTACTTCAAACTACAGCTATTTCCGTCAAATCCGTCACTCAGACAAAATAAAAACCCATTTTGGTTCTGAATTTGATGTGGATACTCAAGCCGACATGCTCCTGCTGTATTGGCCAAAAGCGAAAGCAGAAGCCGAATATTTGCTTGCCATGCTTATGGCTAAACTGGGCGTGAACACGGAGATTGTGGTTGTCGGTGAAAACCGTTCCGGTGTAAAGAGCATTGAAAAGATGTTCAAAGAATATGGCCCTGTGAACAAATACGACTCAGCTCGCCGCTGCTCTTTCTACTGGGGTAATTGCTTAAATGAGCCAAAGCCATTCAATCAAGAAGATTGGTTTAAGTCTTACACGGTAACCCTTGGTGAGCAGTCACTTACAGTAAAAAGTTTACCGGGCGTATTCAGTCATGGTGAATTTGACTTAGGCAGCCGTCTACTACTGGAAACCTTACCTAACTTGTCAGGCAAAGTGCTCGATTTTGGTTGTGGTGCCGGTGTTTTAGGTGCGTTCATGGCGAAAGCAAACCCAGAAATTGCGATTGAGATGTGTGATATCAACGCGTATGCCATCACCTCAAGCCAAGCAACGCTTGAAGCCAACGGTTTGTCTGGTCGCGTGTTTGCGTCTGACATTTACTCAGATACGGCCGAAGACTACCGATTTATCATCAGCAACCCACCATTCCACAGCGGTTTAGACACCAATTACAACGCGGCTGAAACTCTGTTAGGTCACGCGCCACAACATCTTTCAAAACATGGTGAGATGATCATTGTTGCGAACAGCTTCCTGAAATACCCACCAATTATTGAGAACGCATTCAATAATTGCGAGACGCTAAATAAGACCAATAAGTTCTCTATCTACTACGCGAAAAAATCGTAATTGTGAGCCGCGCAGGCAAGAACCTGCGCGCTTCTTTCCTAAAATCGCCCCATTTGTAAGAAAAACTGCGTGACTCTGCACGCTTTGCAACTAACTTTCTTGTCAAAGAAAAAAAACTCGTTAATTTTGTTAATTCTATCGAATTTAACTTCTTATCCGTTTTTAACGAGAACCTAGGCGAGCACCTTCAACCCGTGCGAGCCCTTTACGAGTTGTAATCTTATCCATGTTTAAATTCTACAAAAAACAGAAATTTAAGCGCCTTCAGAGTACGCTGATGACTGCGTTTCTTGTCCTCAGCATTACGCCTCTTACCATCACTGCGATTTTTTTCCTGCAATCCCATAGTAAAGATCTGCAAGAACAGAGCACTTCACATCTGCTTTCTGTTCGTGATACCAAACAACAACAGATCCTCGACTACTTCGAAGCGCAAGAAACCGAAGTCATGGGATTTGTACGCTCTGAGCTCGCGTATGCCAGTGGTGGTCGTTTTTACGGCCTCGTCAATGCATTTAGCCGTTTAGGCAATGATATTGAAGAAGCACGTGAAAATGCTCAGCAACGTTATATCGAAGGCAGCGGTGACCAAATCAAAACATCGATTTTGCCGGAGTCCTCAAATTATGTCGGCAGTGAACGTTATCGCTTACTCCACAAACGTTATCACTGGGCATATCTGGAGCTACTCAAACGCTCAGATTTTAATGATATTTTGCTGGTCGATATTAACGGCAACGTGACTTACTCCATCAACAAAGACGACAACTACGGTACTAACCTACTAACGGGGCGCTACAAAGACTCGGCATTAGGTAAAACCTTTAAACGTCTAGCTGATGACGTCAACGAACGCCGCAAAGTGAATGAAGATTATACGCCCGTCATTATTTCTGATTTTGAACTGGAACATGGTCGACAAGTCGCTTGGCTTGGTGCACCTATCGTTCAGCAAGGCTATTTGCACAGCTATGCTATGTTCCGTTTACCAAACAACGGCATTACCAAGCTGATCGCAGATAAAAACCGTGAATCGTCCATCAACACTCTACTGGTCGGCAGCGATCAGCAACCACGTACGATTAATACCAAGCAAGACAGTATTCAAAACAGTCTTGAAGTCATCGATAAAGCTTTAGCGGGACAAACCGACGTTGGCACCTACACCAATGGACTTGGCGAAGAAATTATCGCTGCATTTGCCCCAATTCAAACACGCGGCATTACATGGGCGCTCGTGGTTCAACTTCCAGAAAAAGAGGCGTTTTCACGCATTCATCAACTGGAAAAGCTCTTCGTTATCGCCATGCTAATCGCGATCATTCTTGTGGTGATTGCATCGCATTATTTGTCCAACTTCATTACATCACCACTGCTGAAACTGACTTGGGCAGCGGAGAAAGTATCCGCTGGCGACCTCGACGAAACGACATTCAATACCGAACGTAAAGATGAAATCGGTCGCTTGGCTATCAGCTTCGAACGTATGCAGCGCTCGATTCGAGAAAAAATCCAAACCATTAAACAGCAAAACGAAGAACTTGAAAGCAACATCAAGCTGATTCAAAAGCAAAATGATGAGTTGCAACTGGCTGATAAACTGAAAGATGAGTTCCTCGCAACAACCTCGCACGAATTGCGTACACCGCTACATGGCATGGTTGGGATAGCAGAAACCCTTGTGTCAGGAGCAAATGGAGTCATTCCCGCCAGTCAAAAATACCAACTTGATATCATTATCAAAAGTGGTCAACGCTTAGCTAACCTCGTAGACGATTTATTGGATTACCACAAAATGCGCTATGGCAGCATGGATATACAAAAATCAGCAGTAAGCTTAGCTAGTGCAACACGCTTGGTGCTTGAGCTTTCTAATCACCTGCTAGGCAATAAGACCATTCGCATCATCAACCAAGTACCAGCCGACCTTAAAGCCGTTTCGGCCGATCCTCAACGCCTCGAACAAGTGCTGTATAACTTGATTGGCAATGCCATTAAATACACCTCAGAAGGTAAGATCGTCATTTCCGCTACCATTGTCGACGATCACGTCCGCGTGCAAGTGGTCGATACTGGTCAGGGGATTCCAGCAGAACATCTTGAGCATATTTTTGAGCCTTTAATTCAAGCTGGTCAAGATGCAAGTCGCTATCGTCAAGGTGCGGGACTGGGACTATCGATTAGCCGCCAACTGATTGAGTTGATGGGCGGTTCACTTTACGTGAGCAGTCAGCCGATGGTCGGCACCACGTTTAGTTTCACACTGCCATTGGCCAGCGAAGAAGAAATCCAAGCAACTCAAACCTTGGTGGCGCGCGGGCACTTTCAAATTCCTGAGAGTAATTTGGAAAATGGCGACGACTTATCGCTACCAGAGAACCCTGATGGCCCACTGCTTTACGTCGCAGATGATGAACCAGTTAACTTGCGAGTACTGGAAAGCTTCTTGCGCCTAGAAGGATACCGCGTTCGTACCGTTTCAGATGGCCCAGAAACGCTGGCGCTGGTTGAACAAGAAAAGCCAGAACTGCTGTTACTCGACATTATGATGCCCGGCATGAGCGGCTACCAAGTATGTAGTGAACTACGTGAAACCTATGATCATGCTGAGCTACCTATCATTATGCTCACCGCTCTCAGCCAAACAGAAGACCGTGTGAGAGGCTTTGAAGCAGGCGCGAATGACTACTTATCGAAGCCATTCAACAAACAAGAGTTGGCGGCACGTATCCAAGCGCATTTAACAGCAAGTAAAGCGGAAATGCGCCATATGGAAAACAAAGTGCTGGAGTCAGAGCTTAGACAGCGTGCTGTCGTCGAAGCAAGCCTTCTTGAAACTCAAGGTCGTTTGTTAGAACAGCTAGAATCTGCTCCGGAAGCTATTATTTGTCTGCGAGAAGATCAGCGTATTCGTTTTGCCAACGAAGCGGCTTGTAAGCTATTCAAACGCAGTTTAGAGCAACTTAAACGCTCGTCAGCTGACGAACTGATCGCACCAAAATATTTGACGGTGAAGCAGCCTCATTATTGCGGCAAGATTGATATCTACATTGAGGATATTCGTCAAAACATTGAAGCCGACATTCTAAAACTGCCAGAAGGCTCCGGCTTAGATGTGATGTACATCTTTAATGTCGGTGGTGGAGCTAACGCCGCGCGTATTCATAACCTAGAAACTGCGGTAGAAGTACTCTCAAGTTATGCATTCGATGGTGATAGAGACCAGTTGCAGAAACTCAAAGAGCTTGGCGGAGAGTTTACTCGTTTGGCTGATAAGGCTTTGGGCAACAAAAAAGATAAGCAAGATTTGATGCGTGAAGTGTTGGTCGATGCCATGACGCATGCATTGGACTATTGGGAGTCTGTTACGGGTGAAAGTAAATTTGCGTTTGCCGAACAAAGTGGGCTGTGGCGCGTCTACCTCGACCGAAGCACACTGCAAACCCGAACGCTCGATAAATACATGCGTATCGAAACTCTGCCTAAAACACCGCGCTGGAGAACGGTTCTGAGTTCGATTGAGTTTATTCTTGAACACTGTAAAGAACAGAGCCCTGAACGTGCTTACATCGAAGCACAGCGCGATAAATTGCAAAGACTGCTCACTAGCTAAACCTCTCATAAAATACAAGCCTCGCTCAATGCGGGGCTTTTTATACCTATTATTTTCTACCTATGGGTGGTACGCACTCTCCCCTCTCAAAAAACAAAATGCATGACATGTAAACGGTGAATGTATGCTCCTATGCACTCAACGAACTAGTACGAGCTGACATTTTCACAAACACCATTAATCTTAGCGACGGCCTCAAGCACTCTTCTTAATTGAGCTCATTTCCTAGCAGCTTCGACGTAACTCTCCTCTTCTTTAAACGAAAAAACACCGTAGTTAAAAAGTGTTGTATTGCACTATTTATCAATCCGCCATTCTTCTTTGATAAATGGGAAATTAGACTTCATTTTTCTTGTAAAAAAAGCATAATCACCCCCTTAATTTCGCTGGTAAAAAAGACGATTTTTCATATTCCAAACGGAAATTGACCAACAATTGACAGAGATTGCGAAGTCAATCACAACAGAACGGCAGATTAAATTTCACCTGATTAATTAACGCTTTCAGCGCATGTGAGCTAGATCTCCGAACCTTAGATAGACAGAAAGAACCCTTTAAATACTCAAACCCCAACGTTAGCATCCACTAACACACAAACAAAACACGGATATAAACTGCGACACATATCAATGTTCATTTTTCAACCAAGAACGAGCTAAAAGCAAACAAAATGACGTTTATGACGTGGACGGGTGTGTTTTTAACGTTTTTAACGGGAATCGAGTTTGATTATTTTATGGATAAGGTGTTTTCTTACTCCTGCCTAAGGCCTACAGGCCACTCTTAACGAGACTTAATGTGAAAAGCGTAAGTAACGAAAAACGAAGAGGTAGGTCTTGGAGAGTGTTTATCAATTGATGACATTCAATTCCATTTAGTGAAATGAAAGCAAATAGTAAGGAACAGCTATGCTTGCCAATATTAAAAAAACAGCACTAGCAACAGCAATTATTGCAACAGCTACTACAGGTTTTGCATCGGTAGCTACTGCGGCTGAACGCAGTGAACTGACTATCCACCCTAAAGAGTTTACAACTTTCGTTCGTAACTTTAACCCTTTCTTGGGTGCAACTAACTTGCACACAACAACCGACTTCATCTACGAGCCACTAGTTGTTTTCAACGAAATGCACGGTAACACTCCGGTATTCCGTCTAGCTGAAAACTTCAAAATGGCTGACGACCTAATGAGCGTAACTTTCGATATTCGTAAAGGCGTGAAATGGTCTGATGGTCAAGCATTCACTGCTGACGACGTTGTTTACTCTTTCAACCTAGTAAAAGAAAAACCTGAGCTAGACCAGTCAGGCATCAACTCTTGGGTTACTGGTGTTGAGAAAGTTAACGACTACCAAGTTAAATTCCGTCTAAGCGAAGCAAACTCTAACGTTCCTTACGAAATTGCTAAAGTACCAGTTGTACCTAAGCACGTATGGAGCAAAGTGAAAGATCCAGCAACGTTTACTAACGAAAATCCTGTAGGTTCAGGTCCATTCACAGTGATCGATACGTTCACTCCACAATTGTACATCCAATGTCAAAACCCGAACTACTGGGATGCTGACAACCTAGATGTTGACTGTCTACGTGTACCTCAAATCGCAAACAACGACCAATTCCTAGGTAAGATTGTTAACGGCGAGATGGACTGGACTTCTTCATTCGTTCCTGACATTGACCGTACTTACGCAGCAGCAAGCCCGAACCACCACTACTGGTACCCGCCAGCAGGTACTCAAGCGTTCGTTGTGAACTTCAAAAACCCAGACGCGGCTAAGAACGAAGCACTAACAAACGTTGACTTCCGTCGCGCGTTCTCTATGGCGCTTGACCGTCAAACTATCATCGACATCGCATTCTACGGAGGCGGTACAGTGAACGACTTCGCATCTGGCCTTGGCTACGCATTCGAAGCTTGGTCTGACGAAGCAACTCACAACAAGTACAAAGGCTACAACACGTACAACGTTGAAGGTGCTAAGAAACTTCTAGCGAAAGCTGGCTTCAAAGACGTGAACAAAGATGGCTTCGTAGACACACCATCAGGTAAGTCTTTTGAGCTTCTAATTCAATCGCCAAACGGTTGGACGGACTTCAACAACACAGTACAACTAGCGGTTGAGCAACTAGCTGAAGTTGGTATTAAAGCACGTGCTCGTACTCCAGACTTCTCTGTGTACAACCAAGCAATGCTAGAAGGTACTTACGACGTTGCTTACACCAACTACTTCCACGGTGCAGATCCACACTTGTACTGGGATAGCGGTTACAACTCGAAGCTACAATCTGGCGATGGTATGCCTCGTTTCGCGATGCACTTCTACAAGAACGACAAGCTAGACAGCCTACTTAACAGCTTCTACAAAACAGCTGATAAGCAAGAGCAGCTAGAAATCGCTCATGGTATCCAGCAAATCATCGCTCAGGATCAAGTTACTATCCCTGTGTTGTCTGGCGCTTACATGTACCAATACAACACAACTCGCTTCACAGGTTGGTGGAACGAAGAAAATCCTAAGGGCCGTCCAAACATTTGGGCTGGTATCCCAGAGCGTCTACTTCACGTACTGGACCTAAAACCAGTTAAATAAGTAGAAGTTCATTTCTCGCGGCACACATCCCGTGTGCCGCCTATAAAAATCCCCTAATAACGAAACCAATATGTGGCGCTCGTCGTCAGGGGATTTTTCGCTCTAAATTTCGCTAGGGGCGACCTGAAACCAGAAACAGGGAAAAAATCTGGGTGAGTAAGGTGTGAGTTATGGGTTATTTTTTAAGACGTTTGTCGTTCTATCTTGTCGCGCTCTTAGTTGCGGCGACGTTAAACTTTATTATTCCGCGAGCAATGCCTGGTGACCCAGTTACCATGATGTTTGCAAACGCTTCAGTACAGGTAACGCCAGAGCGAATCGCAGCAATGAAAGAATTGCTAGGTTTCGTTGATGGTCCTATTTACATCCAATACCTGTCCTACATTAAAAACATTCTAAGCTGGGAGCTAGGTACTTCAATTCAGTTCTATCCGCTTTCAGTAAACTCTCTACTTGGCAGTGCATTTGGCTGGTCTCTGTTCCTAGCTGGTACAGCGGTTGTACTTTCTTTCTCAATCGCATCAGTTCTTGGCATCTTCGCCGCTTGGAAACGTGGTAGTCGTTACGATGCCTTCGTAACACCAGGCACACTGATCATCCAAGCTATCCCACAAATGGTTATCGCAATGCTAGCGCTGTTTACCTTTTCAATTGGCTTGAAATGGTTCCCATCTGGCTACGCTTATACACCAGGCACCGTGCCAGATTGGTCAAGCTGGGCATTCATTAAAGACGTTGGTTACCACGCGGTACTGCCTCTATTTTGTGCAACGATTGTTCAAATCGGTGGCTTCCTAGTAAACATGCGTAACAACATGATCAACCTTCTAGCTGAAGACTACATCACTATGGCTAAAGGTAAGGGTCTAAGCGAAAACCGTGTGGTATTTAACTACGCCGCTCGTAACGCTTTACTTCCAAGTGTGACTGCACTTTCAATGTCTCTAGGTATGGCTATCGGTGGTCAGTTGATTATCGAAATGATCTTTAACTACCCAGGCCTAGGTACTGTTCTACTGAACGCTATCCACGCTCGTGACTACCAAGTACTTCAAGGTCAGCTAATTATCATGACGATGTTCATGCTGTGCTTCAACTTAATGGCTGACATGCTGTACATGATTCTAGACCCTCGCCTACGCAAGGGAGGCAAATAATCATGAAAAACTTATTCAAACTGATTTTAGGCAACTCGTTCGCACGTATTGGTTTAGCCATTATCACGATCTTCATCTTCGTTGCAGTGGCAGCACCATTAATTACAAAACACGCACCAGACAAGCGTACTGGTAACCCTCATGAGTACCCAAGCTTTGTTGTGAAACAAGCGCAAAGTAACCCTGATGGATGGGTGGCTAAGAACCTAGCAGACGATCGTCGCACGCTGATTATGTCTAAAAAAGCAGATCACGTATTAGGTACTAGCCGTATGGGCCGCGACATCTGGTCACAAGTGGCTTACGGTGCTCGCGTATCACTAGGGGTAGGCTTTGGTGCAGGCATCATCGTGTGTTTCCTAGCTACGGTCATTGGTATCTCGGCAGGTTACTTCGGCGGTAAAGTGGATGACGTATTGAGTGCAGCAATGAACATCATGCTGGTAATTCCTCAATATCCATTACTGTTTGTATTGGCGGCATTCATTGGCGAGGCAGGTCCTCTCACCATTGCCTTAATTATTGCAGGTACTTCCTGGGCTTGGGGCGCTCGTGTTGTTCGCTCGCAAACCATGGCACTGCGTGAGAAAGAGTTCGTTAAAGCAGCCGAAGTTTTGGGTGAATCTCCATTCCGCATCATCTTCGTTGAAATTCTGCCAAACCTAATTCCTATCGTAGGTGCAAGCTTCATCGGTTCAGTAATGCTGGCAATCAACACCGAAGCCGTTATCTCGTTCTTGGGTCTTGGCGACGCAAACACCATCAGCTGGGGCATCATGCTGTACAACGTACAAACATCTTCAGCAATGTTGATTGGCGCATGGTGGGAAGTACTCGCACCTTGTATTGCACTAACACTACTGGTTACTGGTCTTGCTCTGTTGAACTTTGCCGTTGACGAAATTGCGAACCCTCAGCTTCGTTCTCACAAAGGCATGAAACGCTGGAAAAAACTAGCAGCAAAAGACAAGAAAGAGCGTGAGCCTGAATTGGCACCGCAAAATGCACTATGGAGCGGAGATAAATAATCATGACTGCACCACTAATTTCTATCCGTAACCTATGCGTAGACTACATTACAGATGCGGGCGATGTCCGCGCCTGTAACAACGTAAGCTTTGATATTGCACCGGGCGAAGTCTTTGGTCTGGCTGGTGAATCAGGCTGTGGTAAATCAACCGTTGCTTTCTCGCTCATGCGCTTACATAAGCCGCCAGCGTTTATCACAGGAGGTGAAGTTATCTTCAATGGCGAAGACATCCTCCAATACAGTGATCAACGCATGCAATCATTCCGTTGGAGTGAAATGTCGATGGTATTCCAAAGTGCGATGAACGCGCTGAACCCAGTTCTCACTATGGAAGAACAGTTCTGTGACGTAATCATGCGCCACACAGGACTCACTCGAGCTCAAGCAAGAGTTCGCGCTGAAGGCCTATTGGAAATTGTTGATATTCACCCTAGCCGCTTGAGCGATTACCCTCACCAGTTCTCTGGTGGTATGCGTCAGCGTTTGGTTATCGCTATTGCTCTGGCTCTGAATCCGAAGATGATCATCATGGATGAACCAACTACGGCACTAGACGTGGTGGTCCAACGTGAAATTCTGCAAAAGATTTACGCGCTTAAAGAAGAGTTTGGCTTCTCAATTCTGTTCATTACTCATGACTTGTCGCTGATGGTCGAGTTTTCTGACCGTATAGGCATCATGTATTCAGGTGAATTGATTGAAGTCGCACCTTCGAAACAAATTCTGGAAAGTCCTTACCACCCTTACACCAAAGGTTTGGGTAGCTCTTTCCCTCCACTAACTGGTCCTAAGACCAAATTGACTGGTATTCCAGGCAACCCTTTGAACCTATTAGAGATTCCTCAAGGCTGCCGCTTCCAAGCTCGCTGTGACCGAGTCCACGAAGCTTGTACACGAGTACCGACTCAGCTGCGTCAAATTGAACCTGGTCGTTATTCAAACTGCCACTTGTACGGCGATACGATTGCTCAAGCCAAGGTTTAAAACCAGAAGTCACGCTAGCTAAGAACAAAATTACACTGGAGAGAATTATGAGCAAACAACTCGGCGAACTGCTGGTTGAGGGTAAAAACGTCGTTAAGGACTTCCCGTTAAACAGTAACTCAATCAAGCAGTCAAAGATGCGTGCTATCAACGACGTATCTTTCAAAATGTACAAAAGCCGCGGTTTGTCAGTAGTGGGCGAATCTGGTTCAGGTAAATCGACCACCGCTAAAATGATTGCAAAAATGTACGCACCTACTGACGGCATCATTGAGTACAAAGGGCGTGATATTCAAGACATCACCTCAAGACAAGACTTGATGGCGTATCGTGAAGGCGTACAAATGGTGTGGCAAGACCCATTTGGCTCGCTAAACCCAACGCACAATATCTTCCACCATATTGCGCGCCCGCTGCTGATTCATAAGAAAGTAGCACCGGGCAACAAGAAAGAACTGGAAGAGCGTGTGTACGACCTACTTGAACAAGTTGGTCTTATTCCACCAAAAGAAACGGCGCAAAAGTTCCCGCACCAGCTATCTGGCGGCCAGCGTCAACGTGTAAACCTAGCTCGTAACATCGCAGTAGGTGCAGAAGTGGTATTGGCGGATGAGCCAACATCGATGCTCGATGTATCAATCCGTGCCGGAGTTCTGAACTTGATGGAAGAGATGAAGTTCGAGAAACAAATGTCTCTGCTTTACATCACTCACGACATCGCAACAGCGCGTTACATAGCTGAAGATCTCGCGGTCATGTACGTAGGTCACATGGTTGAATGGGGCGATACTGAAGAAATCATTCACGATCCTCAACACCCATATACTCAACTGTTGGTATCTGCGGTTCCAGATCCATCGAAGTCTATTCACGAGAAGCTGAAAGGCAACAAAGGGGAAATCCCACTTTGGACACCAGAATCTGTCGGCTGTCCATTTGCAGGACGTTGTGTACACGCTACCGACAAATGTCGCGAACGACTACCGGGCGTAACTCAACTGTCCGACAACCACTTTGTCCGCTGTTACTTATTTGAAGATTAATCATGACGAGGGTCAGGTTCAGCCTGGCCCATTCCTGTTTTTATCGTTTCCCGGAGACATTGAATGCTGCTACTGACTAACCACATTGGTTATGAACGTCTGGGCCCCAAAAAAGCCATTATCCAGACCGAACAACCACACTTGTCTTCTTACACTGCTCAATTGATTTGTGCCACTAGCGAGCAAACAGTGGCAACTTTTGCGGTTGAAGAACAAGGTAAAGTGGCGAACTGGCATCAGGGCTATTTCTACCTCATCGACTTTTCATCTTTCACAGATTCAGGCGACTATTTCCTGCAAGTGGAAGATTCGCGTTCTTCTTATTTCACTGTTGGCGAACATATTCTGTTAAATCAAACCCTGTCAGATGTGATCCACTACTTCAAATCACAACGTTGCGGTGGGGTTTTCGATCAACAAGATCGACAAGTGCCAGTGCTCAACGCCAATCAAACAGTTGATGTTCACGGTGGCTGGTACGACGCATCTGGAGACGTTAGTAAGTACTTAAGTCATCTTTCATACGCTAATTATTTGAACCCTCAACAAACTCCAATGGTGATTTGGAACATCCTAAAAGGGCTTTCATTGCTTGAAGGAAGCGAAGACATTGCAGCCTTCACACGTACACGTCTTATTGAAGAAGCCCTGTTCGGTGCAGACTTCCTTGTTCGTATGCAAAACGAAAAAGGCTTCTTCTACATGACGGTCTTTGATAAGTGGAGCAAAGATACCGCGCAACGAGAAATTTGTGCCTACGAAACGCAACTTGGTCACAAATTTGACGACTACCAAGCAGGCTTTCGACAAGGTGGCGGTGTAACCATCGCAGCGCTGGCCGCGGCGTCGCGTTTAGGTGTTCACGGCGAATACGATCAACAAAAATACCGCAACGCTGCTGAAAATGGTTACTGGCACTTAAAAGAGCACAATACGCAGTACCTCAATGATGGTGAAGAAAACATTATCGACGAATACTGTGCGCTACTAGCTAGTGTAGAACTGTTTAAAGCCACCAAAGAAACTCGCTACTTGGAAGAGAGCCGTTTGTGGGCACAACGCTTAGTTGCCCGCCAAATGAGCGACGAGCTGATTCAACACTTTTGGTCAGCAAACCAAGACGGCAGTCGTCCATACTTTCACGCTGCCGAAGCAGGTCTACCAGTTATTGCCCTATGCGAATACCTAGCAATTGAAGACGACTCCGTACAGACAGAATCGGTAAAACGCATCGTTAACCAAGCGTGTGAGTTTGAGATCAAAATATCGAATAAAGTGACCAACCCATTCGGTTACCCTCGCCAGTATGTTAAAGGCGTAAATGAGTCAAAACGCGATGCATTTTTTGTCGCACACAACAATGAATCCGGCTATTGGTGGCAAGGCGAGAATGCTCGATTGGGCTCACTCGCGACCATGGCATACCTTGCTCAACCGCATATAGCATCGCAAGAAATACAGCAACAACTTTCCGTGTTTGCTCAAGATGCATTGAACTGGATTGTAGGCTTAAACCCGTACGACATGTGCATGCTTGATGGCCACGGTCGTAACAACCCTGATTACCTTCCTCAATATGGTTTCTTCAACGCTAAAGGCGGTGTATGTAACGGAATCACTGGCGGCTTTGAAGACGAGGAAGACATCGCATTTAACCCACCAGCACAAAAAGACGACATGCTACAAAACTGGCGCTGGGGCGAACAATGGATCCCGCATGGCGCTTGGTACTTACTCGCGATAATGAGTCAAGCTCAGCATATTTCTCAGTTGGCAACCTCTAAAAATATTAAGGAACAATAATCATGGGGATGTATTTTGTTGGTATCGATGGTGGCGGCACGTCATGTCGAGCCAGGATTAAAGATTCACAAGGTAATTTTCTTGGCGAGGCCAAAAGCGGCAGCGCCAACATCATGCTAGGTGCTGAAATTGCAATGGCTTCGATTCTTGAATCCATCACTTCGGCTGCCGAGCAAGGCGGTCTGACACAACAAGATTTCGCATCGATGCATGTCGGCTTAGCCCTTGCTGGTGCTGAGCACAAAGCATCTTGGCAAGCCTTTATGTCTCTTCCTCATCCGTTTGCCAGTATGACTCTTAATACTGATGCTTACGGCGCGTGCGTTGGTGCACACAATGGCGAAGATGGCGCAATCATGATCGCAGGAACGGGCTCTTGTGGCATCTACCTTAAAGGATTGGAGCAGCACGTTGTCGGTGGTCGCGAATTCCCTATTTCGGATCAAGGTGGCGGCGCAGTGATGGGGCTTCGCCTAGTTCAACAAGTTTTGTTAGCAGAAGATGGCATCAGGGAGAAAACGCCTCTAGCACAACACGTCATGGCGCATTTCGAAAATGACGTTGATAACGTGGTGGCTTGGTCTAAACAAGCGCTTCCTCGTGATTATGGCCAGTTTTCTCCTGCGATTTTCCAACATGCAGAACAAGGTGATGCACTAGCAATTGAGATGCTGAAGCAAACTGCAGCTGATATAGAAATGTTTCTCGTGGCATTAAACAAGCGCGGCGCAACGCGTATTTGTTTAATGGGCAGCATTGCTGAACGTATTTTACGTTGGCTTTCGCCACCAGTTCAGCAATGGGTTGTTGAGCCACAGTTTGACGCGATTGAAGGCGCAATTATGTTTGCAGGTAAACCTGAACATAACCTTTACTCGCTCAGTGCGGCGTAGGAGTAGATATGGAATATCGTGTTGATCTCGTCGTCCTATCAGAACAAAAGCAAAACTGCCGTTTCGGACTGACTTTCCATAACTTGAGCGATCAAGATCTCCACAATTGGAGCCTGATTTTTGCTTTTGATCGCTACATCCTGCCGGATAGTATTTCGAATGGTCAGCTCAAGCAAATTGGCAGCTACTGCACCCTCAAACCAGAAGGGTTGGTGCTGGCAGCTAACCATCATTTTTACTGCGAGTTCAGTATTGGTTCGAACCCATTCCGTTACTATTCTGATGGATTCAATGAAGCCTTGGTCAACTTTGAAGTCAACGGCAACCTGCAGCGAGCTCAAGTCGATGTCACGCCGATCGTATTGGCTTCGCCGTACCGTGAACGTAGTGAGATCCCTTCCAGCTTGACGCATGCGCAGCCTTTATTGCCAAAACCAAACCATATAGAAGTCAGCGATCACTGCTTTAGCTTTAATCATCAAGCTGGCGTTGCGGTTTATTCAAACTTAGCCAATTCAGCTAAAGAGTGGTTACTTGAAGAGCTTAAGCGCATTCATCAATTTGAGTTCGCATCAGACAATGGCAGTCAGATCATCTTCAAAGGCAACCCAACCTTGGATGAAGGCGCTTACAAACTGAAGGTAGCAGAAGAGTCGATCAAAATTGAAGCTGGCTCTTCGTCTGGTTTTACCCATGCTTGTGCAACGTTGTTGCAACTGATCAAAGTTGGCGATCAACCAGCCTCAATGGAAGTGGTTTGCTGTTCAATCAAAGACCGACCACGTTTTCGTTACCGCGGTATGATGCTAGATTGTGCTCGCCATTTTCACTCCGTTGAGCAAGTCAAACGTTTGATCAACCAGTTGGCTCACTACAAGTTCAATACATTCCATTGGCACCTTACCGATGATGAAGGTTGGCGAATTGAGATCAAATCATTGCCTCAACTAACCGATATTGGCGCATGGCGTGGGTTGGATGAAACCAATGAGCCACAGTACACGCACCTTGCTGAGCGTTACGGCGGTTTTTACACTCAAGAAGACATCAAAGACGTGGTTGCCTTTGCTTCGAAACGAGGCATCACTGTTATCCCTGAAATCGATGTGCCAGGCCACTGCCGAGCTGCCATTAAGTCGTTACCACACCTATTGGTAGAAGCAGAAGACACCACCGAATACCGCAGCATTCAGCATTACAACGACAACGTCATTAACCCAGCTCTGCCGGGGAGCTATGAGTTTATCGATAAAGTATTGGAAGAAGTCTCCGCGTTGTTCCCTGCCCCTTATGTTCATATCGGTGCGGATGAAGTACCTAACGGCGTATGGTCAAAAAGCCCTGCATGCCAAGCACTAATGGAACAACTGGGTTACAGCGACTACAAAGAGTTACAAGGGCACTTCTTGCGTCATGCCGAAGACAAACTGCGCAAACTTGGCAAGCGCATGCTGGGTTGGGAAGAAGCACAGCATGGCGACAAAGTCAGCAAAGACACAGTGATCTATTCGTGGTTAAGCGAAGAAGCGGCGTTGAACTGCGCGCGCCAAGGTTTTGATGTGGTGCTACAACCAGCGCAAACCACCTACCTAGATATGACCCAAGATTACGCACCAGAAGAACCGGGCGTGGATTGGGCTAACCCGTTGCCGCTAGAAAAAGCTTACAACTATGAACCACTCGCTGAAGTGCCAGCCGACGATCCAATACGTAAACGCATTTGGGGCATTCAAACCGCATTGTGGTGTGAAATCATCAACAACCAGTCTCGTATGGACTACATGGTCTTCCCGCGCTTAACCGCAATGGCAGAAGCATGTTGGACAGACAAACAACACCGAGACTGGACCGACTATTTATCACGTTTGAAAGGACACCTACCGCTGCTTGATTTGCAGGGAGTGAATTACCGTAAACCGTGGAAGTAATACAGAGCTGATGTAGAAGCATCACGCTTGAAGAGTTTTTAAATTTTGGCTGCAGACGCAGCTTTGTAAAAAGGAAAGACACAAATGAAATACGGCTATTTCGATAACGAGAATCGTGAATACGTCATTACTCGCCCTGATGTACCTGCTCCTTGGACCAACTACCTAGGTACAGAAAAATTCTGTACCGTTATCTCGCATAACGCAGGTGGCTATTCGTTCTACAACTCTCCAGAATACAACCGTGTTACTAAGTTCCGTCCAAATGCGACATTCGATCGCCCAGGACACTACGTTTACCTACGTGATGATGAGACGGGAGATTACTGGTCAATCTCTTGGCAACCAGTTGCCAAAAGCCTAGACGAAGCGAACTACGAAGTTCGTCATGGTTTGTCGTACTCTAAATTCAAGTGTGAATACAGCGGCATTAGCGCAACCAAAACGCTCTTTGTACCAAAAGGCGAAGATGCAGAAATTTGGGATGTGGTCATCAAGAACACCTCTGACAAACCGCGTACGATCAGTGCATTCTCATTTGTTGAGTTCTCGTTCAGCCACATTCAATCAGATAACCAAAACCACCAGATGTCTCTCTACTCTGCTGGTACGTCATACAACGAAGGCGTGATTGAATACGACCTGTACTACAACACTAACGATTTCGAAGGCTTCTACTACCTAGCGTCAACGTTTGATCCAGATTCATACGACGGTCAACGTGATAGCTTCCTAGGTCTATACCGCGACGAAGCAAACCCACTAGCAGTAGAACAAGGTAAGTGTTTTAACACCGCACAAACGTGTTACAACCACTGTGGCTCTCTGCACAAGCAATTTACTATCCAACCAGGAGAAGAAGTTCGCTTTGCTTACATTCTAGGTATCGGTAAAGGCAACGGTGAGCGTCTACGTGCTAAGTACCAAGACCTTGCAGAAGTCGACAATGCATTTGCTGGCATCAAAGCACACTGGGATGAGCGTTGTGGCAAGTTCCAAGTGAAATCGCCAAACGAAGGCCTAGACACCATGATCAATGCTTGGACGCTATACCAAGCAGAAACATGTGTGGTTTGGTCTCGCTTTGCTTCGTTCATCGAAGTGGGTGGTCGTACTGGTCTTGGTTACCGCGATACGGCGCAAGACGCAATTTCCGTTCCTCACGCGAACCCGAAAATGACTCGTAAGCGCATCGTTGATCTACTGCGTGGTCAAGTAAAAGCGGGTTACGGCCTACACCTATTCGATCCTGATTGGTTCGATCCTGAAAAAGCAGATGTTAAACCATCTAAGTCTCCAACGGTTGTTCCTACTCCGTCCGATGAAGATAAGATCCACGGTATTGAAGACACTTGCTCTGATGATCACCTATGGCTAGTACCAACCATCTGTAAATACGTGATGGAAACCGGTGAGCACAGCTTCTTCGACGAAGTGATTCCTTACGCGGATGGCGGTGATGCAACCGTGTATGACCACATGAAAGCTGCGCTAGACTTCTCAGCTGAATACGTGGGTCAAACGGGCATCTGTAAAGGTCTACGTGCCGACTGGAACGACTGTCTAAACCTAGGTGGCGGCGAGTCTTCAATGGTGTCTTTCCTACACTTCTGGGCGCTACAAGAGTTCATCGACCTTGCAAAATACCTAGGCAAAGAAGCTGACGTTGAGAAATACACCGAGATGGCAGCAAACGTGCGTGAAGCGTGTGAAACACACCTTTGGGACGAAGAAGGCGGCTGGTATATCCGTGGTCTAACGAAAAACGGCGACAAGATTGGCACAGCGCAACAAAAAGAAGGTCGTGTACACCTTGAGTCAAACACTCTTGCGGTGCTGTCTGGTGCGGTATCTCAAGAGCGCGGTGAAAAGGCAATGGACGCAGTCGACGAGAATCTATTCTCTGAATACGGCCTACATCTGAACTCACCATCATTCGCAACACCAAATGATGATATCGGCTTTGTAACGCGCGTTTACCAAGGCGTAAAAGAAAACGGTGCGATCTTCTCACATCCAAACCCATGGGCTTGGGTTGCTGAAGCAAAATTGGGGCGCGGTGACCGTGCGATGAAGTTCTACGATGCACTCAACCCATACAACCAAAACGACATAATCGAAAAACGTATCGCAGAACCGTACTCCTACGTGCAGTTCATTATGGGTCGAGACCACCAAGATCACGGTCGTGCAAACCACCCATGGCTAACTGGCACATCTGGTTGGGCTTACTTCGCAGTGACCAACTTTATCCTTGGTGTGCGCACAGGTTTTGATGGTCTCACTATCGATCCATGTATTCCAACTAACTGGCCTGGATTTGAAGTCACTCGTCAGTGGCTAGGCGCGACTTACAACATCAAAGTTGTTAACCCTGATTCAGTCAGCAAAGGCGTGAAATCTATCACTCTGAACGGCGAAGCTATCACTGGCGCATCAGTACCAGTTCAAGCGGAAGGCTCCGTGAACGAAGTGATCGTAACACTAGGTTAATCGCTGAAAAATGCCCCAATGCACTTTTGCTCTTTAGCTTGTGCATTGGGTTCGCTAGCAAAATTTTAAGGCGCGGTGTATTGCCGCCCTTATTGAGGTTCGAATCATGATCAAATTTGGTACAGGCGGTTGGCGCGCATTCATCGGTGAAGAATTCACTAAAGATAATGTTCGTTTGGTTGCTCAGGCAGTAGCAAACATCACTAACAGAGAATCAGTGGCAGATCGTGGCTTTGTCATTGGCTATGACCGACGTTTTCTATCTGATAAAGCTGGCCGTTGGTTTGCCGAAGTTTTAGCGGCAAATGGCATTGTAGTTAGCTTTATCGATAAGTTTGTTCCAACGCCAATCGTGATGTTCAAAGCAAAAGAGATGGGCTGTGCATACTCAGCGTGCATCACCGCATCGCATAACCCTGCCGATTACAATGGCATAAAAGTCTTCATTGAAGGTGGTCGTGATGCAGATGAAATCATTACCGAGAAAATTGAAACTCAAATTTCTACACTTACCGCACAAGATGTGAAAAGTGTCGATTTTGATCAAGCGGTTGAAGACAAGTTGATTGAAATCATCAACCCAATGAACGAGTTTGTTGATTCAATCATCGACTTTATCGACATTGAAGCAATCAAAAAAGCCAACCTTCGTGTGCTGATTGACCCGATGTTTGGCGTCGCGAAAAACGCACTGCAAACCGTCCTAATCAACGGCCGCTGTGAAGTAGACGTGATCAACGACGGAAAAAACCCAGACTTCGGCGGTTTAATGCCTTCTCCAAGTGCTGCGACCCTGTACCGCTTGATGCACCTTGTCGAGCAAGAAGGCTACGACATCGGTATTGGGACTGACGGCGATGCAGACCGTCTTGGTATCATCGATGAGAAAGGCAACTTCATTCATCCAAATGAAGTGCTGATTCTTCTGTATTACTACCTATTGAAATACAAAGGTTGGAAAGGCTCAGTCGTACGTAACATCGCGACAACGCACCTACTAGACAAAATCGCCGAAGATCACGGTGAGAAATGTTTTGAGGTTCCAGTTGGCTTCAAACACATCAGCTCGCAAATGGAAGCAGATGACTCACTGATTGGTGGAGAAAGCTCTGGTGGTTTAACTATTCGCGGTCATATCAAAGGTAAAGATGGTGTGTTCGCATCAAGCTTACTGGTTGAAATGATCTCGGTAACGGGCAAAAAGCTGTCTGAGCTACTGGATGAAATCTATGGCAAGTACGGCTACGCGTACATGGCAGAAGGTGATTGCAAATTCAAACCAGCGCAAAAAGAAGTCCTATTCAACAAGATATATGTTGAAAAACAACTGCCTGAGTTTGAGTTCAATATTGAAAAAGTCAGCTACGAAGATGGCGCGAAAGTCTACTTCAAGAACGGCGGTTGGATCATCGCGCGCTTCTCTGGTACTGAGCCATTACTACGTATTTTTGCAGAAATGCAAGATAAGGACACTGCAGAACGTGTTCTTCAACAGTTTAAAGACTTCTTGTCTCTATAACTGACCTTGTGCCCGCTTCGAGCACAATGATGAGAGTCGACGCTGACTGAAAAGGCGCTCATCAACAGGAGAAGAGCACTTGCCCGGCATCACTGCCGGGCTTTTTTGTATCTACAAATCGAGAGTGGATTCGTAATCCCGTATGCAGAGGCATTAAGCGAACGCTAGCACGCCTTGAGTTTCGATCTTCACAGCAACGCGCTCACCGATATGAAGCGGCTGTGATGCGATAGCCAGTAGACGATCACCATTAGCATCAATCACATAACGACAATGATCACCCATGAAGTGCTGCTCAAGCACAGTGACCGCACTGTCTTCATCCGATTGAATTTGGACATGTTGTGGTCGCAGTAGTAATGAACAAGCAGATTGCATTTGAATCTCTTGTTGTGCACTCGCCTCAACTACACCAATATGGGTTTCGTATTCCGTATCTGAAATGCGCGTTGCGGCTAGGTAGCTACCACCACCTAAGAAGTCTGCAACAAACTTGCTCGAAGGTTGGTAGTAGAGTTCTGAAGCCGTGCCGTATTGCTCAATAACACCGTGGTTCATCACCGCCATTTTGTCGGCAAACGCAAATGCTTCTTCACGACTGTGAGTCACGAAAATCGCTGTAACGCCTTGCGCCTTAAAAATCTTACGGATCTCGCTGATTAACTCGTGACGAACCTGAGTATCAATATTGGAAAACGGTTCATCCAAAAGCAGTAAATCAGGGCTGTAAGCCAAAGAACGGGCAATCGCAACGCGCTGTTGTTGTCCACCAGAAAGCTGATGTGGATAACGTTCGGCGTAACCTTGAAGGTGCACGAGTTCTAGCATTTCATCGACTTTCGCGCGCTTTTCCTTTGCAGCTTGATGCTTCAAACCAAAGGCTATATTTTGCGCAACTGTCAGATGAGGAAATAGTGCATAATCTTGGAAGATCATTCCGATATTGCGCTCTTCTGGCGGCAACCAATTTTCACCATCATCAATCGTCTGACAATTTAAGCTCATTTGACCAGAAGTAAGAGGCAGCAAACCAGCAATCGCTTTCAACAATGTCGTTTTGCCACAACCACTCGCCCCTAAAAGACAAACGATTTGCCCCTGTTCAACTTCAAGCGACAAAGACTCTAAAACGGTTTGAGCATCGTATTGGCAAGTTAGGTTTTTAATTGATAGTGCGCAGCTCATCAGTGATTTTGCTCCAGTGAACGGTTAACAACAACAAGCGGGATCAACCCAACAAGAACCAACAATACAGCAGGCAGAGCTGCCAATTCTAAATGCTCATCCGAGGCAAAGTTATATACGTATGTTGCCAGTGTTTCAAAATTGAATGGACGCAGAAGCAGAGAGGCATTGAGCTCTTTCATCGACTCAATAAACACCAACAATGCCGCAATCAGAGCACCACGTTTTACCAGTGGAAAGTGCACTCGCCACAGCATCGTATTTGGCGTACATCCCATAGTGCGTGACGCCATATCTAACGATGGAGAAATTTTATTTAGATTACTTTCGATACTACCAATCGCAACAGCAGAGAAACGCACCACCATCGCAAAGATCAACGCAAACATTGAGCCTGAGAAAATCAGCCCCGGTCTACCCCATTCCATCGCCTTCGCAATATCGTTTACGCGATAGTCCATAAACAGCACGGCAACCATCACGCCGATCGCCAATACCGTTCCAGGTACTGCGTAGCCCATTGAGGAAAGACGCATAAAAGCAAGGCTTTCACGTTTGCCATTGACTCGGTGGGTAAAGTTAACAATAAGAGCAACAGCCACGCCGATGATCGCAGCAATGACAGACACAACAAGACTGTTCCACGCATACTCACGGAATTCTGGTGTCCAGCTTTGCTCAAAGTAAGTAATGGAGTAATCGATCAACTGAAGTAATGGCAAAATGAACGCCACAGCAACCAGTCCCCAACACCACACCAGTGCCGAACATTTTTTCCAGCCGCTTAACTCGTAACGAAAATCTTCATGGCTGTTGAATTGGCTTTGGAATAATTTCTGCTTTCTCCGGCTATAGCGTTCTGTACTGAGTAACAGCACAACAATCAACAGCATAATTGCGGAAATTTTAGCGGCCGCGTTAAGGTTAGAATAACCAAGCCACGTATCGTAAACCGCTGTCGTTAATGTGTTAACGGCGAAATAGCTGACGGTGCCGAAGTCCCCAATGGTTTCCATCGCCACCAGCGACAAACCCACGGCAATAGAAGGTCGCACCAAAGGCATCGAAATACGCCAAAAGCTCTCCCAAGGTGAGCATTTCAGCAAGCGGGCACTTTGCAACAGTGAAACATTCTGTTCCATAAACGCCGCGCGGCACAGTAGATACACGTAAGGGTATAACACCAGAGACAGGACAAAGGTCGCCCCCGGCAAGGTTCGAATATCAGGGAACCAATATTCGCCAGGTCCCCACCCGGTGACATCACGCAGGAATATTTGAATTGGGCCAGCAAAGTCGAACCAATCCGTAAATATGTAACCAATAATGTAACCCGGCATTGCCAATGGCAATACAAGCGCCCACTGTAACCACTTTTCCGTTGGCAACTTACACATTGCCATCAACCAAGCGCTTGGAATACCGAAAATAAGAGACAGGCCCATAACCCCAATCGTTAAGACGACGGTGTTATAGATATAGGTTGGCATCACCGTCGACATCAAATGTGTAAACAGGTTATCCGTTTCACCAATTGCGGTGTAGAAGATCGCTAAGATCGGCAAAACCAGTAACAGAGTTATCGCTCCACTACTGGTTTTCCATAGAGAATGTCTATCTTTCATTGCCTAATTACTGCAAGGCTTTATGAAATACAAATGCTGGTGCAAATACATCTCATATCCTTTAATCAAATGGGGGTATAGTTATACCCCCACAAGGAATTAAAGGTCAAATTTCACTTCATCTAGTAGCTTAATCGCTGCTTCATGGTGAGAAGCGATATCATCTAGAGAAAGCGTGTCTGCTTTAAAGTCGCCCCAAGATTCCACAAGTTCAGAACGCTTAACGCCTTCTTTTACTGGGTACTCGTAGTTCACTTCTGCGTACATCTTCTGAGCGGTTTCGCCAGTCAAGAACTCCATTAGCTTAAGCGCGTTATCTCGGTTTGGAGCGTATTTCGCCATCGCCATACCAGAGATGTTCACGTGCGTGCCTGTTGTTTCTTGATTCGGGAAGTTGATGTAAACCGCATCAGCCCAAGCTTTTTGCTCTTTGTCGTTAACCATTTTGCCTAGGTAGTAGCTGTTACCCAAAGAAACATCACATAGACCTTCTTTGATCGCTTTTACTTGTGCACGGTCGTTACCTTGAGGTTTACGAGCAAGGTTCGCTTTTACGCCTTCCAACCATTCTTTCGTTTCTGCTTCGCCGTAGTGAGCGATCATCGAAGAAACAAGAGATACGTTGTATGGGTGCTTGCCGCTGCGAGTACAAATCTTACCTTTGTATTCTGGTTTGGCTAGATCAGCATAGTTAAAGTCCGCACCTAGTTTGCCAACACGGTCGCGAGAAGAGTAAACACTGCGAGTACGTAGCGTAAGTGCAAACCACTCATTCTCTTTGTCTTGGTACTGAGCTGGTACATTTTCTTCAATGATCTTGCTATCAACTTTCTGAACTAGACCTTTGTTTGTCAGTTCTGCCAGACGGCTGATATCAGTAGTCAGGACAACGTCCGCTGGGCTGTATTCGCCTTCCTGAGCTAGTTTCTCTGCTAGACCTTCCTTCGCAAATTTAACGTTTACTTTGATGCCAGTTTCTTTAGTGAACTCGTTGAACATTGGTTCAACTAGAAAAGGTTGACGGTAAGAGTAGACGTTCACTTCTTCAGCTGCCATTGCTGTTGGAGCTAGAGTTGCGCAAGTCAGTGCTGAAAGAGTTAGCAGTTTTTTCATTGTTTAATCCTTTACCATGCTAATGATAACGTTTATCAGTTGCGTTATTATATGTATGTTCAATAAGAAAACAACGACCAAAATAAAAAAACCTGCTCATCGGAGCAGGTTTTTACATACCGAGAATGTAACTATTTATTACAAGGCATATTTACTTCACAGTTACGAATTCAGGGTAAGCACCAACACCACAATCGTGCATGTCCATACCTTCCATTTCTTCCTCTTCCGTAACTCGAATACCAACCGTAGCTTTAAGAATCGCCCAAACCACTAGGCTTGCACCAAATACCCAAGCAAAGATCACTGCGGCACCAAGAAGCTGCGCACCAAACGTTGCTTCACCGTTGCTTAGAGGAACAACCATTAGACCGAAGAAACCACAAACACCATGAACTGAAATTGCACCTACAGGATCGTCAATCTTCAGTTTATCGAGGCCGATGATGCTAAATACCACTAGCGCACCCGATACCGCACCGATTGCTACAGCATACAAAGGTGATGGTGATAGTGGGTCTGCCGTGATAGCTACCAAACCAGCCAGCGCACCGTTAAGGATCATGGTTAAATCTGCTTTACCCCAAGTGGTTTTACACACAAACAATGCAGCAATCGATCCCGCAGCCGCAGCGGCGTTCGTGTTAAGGAAGATTTGACCAACCGCCGTTGCGTTTTCAAAGTCTGAAACCATCAATTGAGAACCGCCATTAAAGCCAAACCAGCCGAACCAAAGAATAAACGTACCCAGTGTTGCTAATGGCATGTTCGAGCCAGGAATTGGGTAGATTTCACCGTTTTTACCGTATTTACCTTTACGAGCACCAAGCAGTAACACGCCAGCTAGCGCCGCAGACGCACCTGCCATATGAACAATACCTGAACCCGCGAAGTCGCTAAAGCCAGCTTCAGATAGGAAGCCACCGCCCCATGTCCAGTAGCCTTCCATTGGGTAAATAAACGCGGTCAAAACAGCTGAGAACAGCAAGAATGACCAAAGCTTCATGCGCTCTGCAACGGCCCCCGAAACAACAGACATTGCTGTTGCAACAAATACCACTTGGAAGAAAAAGTCGGATTCAAGAGAATGGTCTGCGCCTTCACCCTGGGTTCCAATCAACCCACCGAACGATGGTAACCAACCGCCTTCTCCGTTATCGACGTACATAATGTTGTAACCAATAACAAGGTAAGTGGTACACGCTATCGCGTACAAACAAAAGTTTTTGGTTAGAATCTCAGTTGTGTTCTTAGAACGCACTAGACCCGCTTCTAACATGGCAAAACCTGCTGCCATCCACATTACCAACGCACCGGAAATGAGGAAGAAAAAGGTGTCGAGTGCGTAACGTAACTCGGTTACTGTTGTTGCTAATTCCATAATAGTGTCTCCAATCCCTTGAATACTTAAAGTGCTTCTGCGTCCATTTCACCCGTACGGATGCGCACCGCTTGGTTCAGGTCGTACACAAAAATCTTACCGTCGCCAATTTTTCCGGTCTGCGCCGCTTTTGTGATCGCCTCTACAACGCGATCAACATTGTCTGCATGTGTCGCAATTTCTATTTTGACCTTCGGTAGAAAGTCCACTTGGTATTCCGCGCCGCGGTACAACTCAGTGTGGCCCTTCTGGCGACCAAAGCCTTTCACCTCTGATACTGTCATCCCTTCGATACCGACATCAGCCAATGCTTCGCGAACATCGTCTAACTTAAACGGCTTAATAATGGCGTTGATTATTTTCATGCAATTCTCTCCGAAGCTTTCATCCTGAAACACTTCTAATAATCCAATCTACGTGCCAAGTTTTTAAGTTATTGAATTAAATGCACTTATAGTAATTTACAGGTTTATAAACAAAAAAGGCGCACCGATATGGTGCGCCTTTTTCACAAATATAAAGCAATCCCGATGGGATTACCCAAAACTGTGCATTAAATGTTCAAAAAGTCTTTCCATTGATCAATCAGTGCAACAAAGTCTTCAATGCCGCAGCTTGCTGTACTCTCTGCATCATAGAAATCGAACTCACTGTCCATCTCTACATCGTAATCGTGCGATAGAGCGTTCTCCTGCACCAGAACTTCATCCCCTTGAATCATCAAGCTGATCTCAGTGCCTGTTAAAGTATGCTCTTGAGAAGGAAGAGAAAACGCCTTATCAATTAAAGCTTCTACTTGAGCAATCTTCGCTGGATCTTTCCCGATTTCTTCTTGTAACCAGCGCCCTACGATCTCATGCCCCATGCTGCATTTTACGTAGTACTCGCCCATCAACGTATTACGGATGAATTCAAATTCCATCGAGGTTGCCTTTTCGTATCAATTTGGTGCGGAGTATAACGAATTACGTCCATAAAAAAAGCACCTCAAGTGAGGTGCTTTTCGTCGTTTAGCTTTGCTTATGCTGGCTCTTGGAAGATAACTTCATCAGCTTTCTTGGTGTACAGTTCCATTTTATGGAAGTTCAAGTAGCGGTAAGTATCTGTTGCCGTTGCGTCGATTTGCTTCGCGTATTCTAGGTATTCTTCTTTGGTTGGAATCTTACCTAGGATTGCACCTACTGCCGCTAACTCCGCAGAAGATAGGTAAACATTCGCGCCAGTACCTAGACGGTTCGGGAAGTTACGCGTAGACGTAGACATGACTGTCGATTTGTCAGCAACGCGAGCTTGGTTACCCATACATAGTGAACATCCTGGAGTTTCAATACGAACCCCTGCACGTCCGAAGATGCCGTAGTAGCCTTCTTCTGTCAGTTGGTCTTTATCCATCTTCGTTGGAGGCGCTACCCAAAGGCGCGTCGCTAACTGACCATTGAACTTATCAAGCAATTTACCTGCAGCACGGAAGTGACCAATGTTCGTCATACAAGAACCGATGAACACTTCATCAATCGCAGTGCCTTGTACTTCAGATAGCAAACGAGCATCATCTGGATCGTTTGGTGCACACAGTACTGGCTCGTGGATTTCGGCCATGTCGATTTCAATCACATGCGCGTATTCCGCATCTGAGTCCGCTGACATCAATTCAGGTTTCGCCAACCACTCTTCCATCGCAGTGATACGACGCTCGATTGTACGGCGGTCACCGTAGCCTTCCGAGATCATCCACTTAAGCATCACGATGTTCGAGTTTAAGTACTCTTCGATTGATTCTTGAGATAACTTAACGGTACAACCCGCAGCAGAACGCTCAGCTGACGCATCAGACAGTTCGAATGCTTGCTCAACCGTTAATGTTTCTAGACCTTCAATCTCAAGGATACGACCAGAGAATTCATTCACTTTACCGGCTTTTTCAACAGTCAGTAGACCTTGTTGAATCGCGTAGTAAGGGATGGCGTGAACTAGGTCACGAAGTGTGATGCCCGGTTGCATCTTGCCTTTAAAGCGAACCAAAATTGATTCAGGCATATCCAATGGCATGACGCCTGTTGCCGCTGCGAATGCAACCAGACCAGAACCTGCTGGGAATGAAATACCTAACGGGAAACGAGTATGCGAGTCGCCACCAGTACCGACAGTATCTGGCAGTAGCATACGGTTTAGCCACGAGTGGATAATGCCATCGCCTGGACGTAGAGAAACACCGCCACGGTTCATGATGAAATCAGGAAGTGTATGGTGAGTATTCACGTCAACTGGTTTAGGGTACGCAGATGTGTGACAGAACGACTGCATAACTAGGTCTGCTGAGAAGCCAAGACACGCAAGGTCTTTAAGCTCATCACGTGTCATAGGACCCGTTGTATCTTGAGAACCTACGGTTGTCATCTTAGGCTCACAGTAAGTGCCCGGACGAACACCTGCTACACCACATGCTTTACCAACCATTTTCTGTGCAAGCGTGTAACCCTTGCCAGAATCAGCGACTTCACCAGGTTTACGGAATACATCAGAAGACTCAAGACCTAGAGCTTGGCGCGCTTTATCTGTTAAACCACGACCGATGATCAGTGGGATACGACCGCCTGCACGTACTTCATCAATCAGCACGTCTGTTTTTAGAGAAAACTCAGCAAGTACTTCACCTGTTTCGTGGTTACATACTTTGCCTTCGTATGGGTAAACGTCGATAACGTCGCCCATATTCAACTTCGTTACATCAACTTCGATAGGCAGCGCGCCCGCATCTTCCATTGTGTTGAAGAAGATAGGTGCAATTTTACCGCCAAGCACGTAACCACCAGCGCGTTTGTTAGGTACGTAAGGGATATCATCGCCCATGAACCATAGCACTGAGTTAGTTGCAGATTTACGAGAAGAACCAGTACCAACAACATCACCAACATACACTAGCTGGTGACCTTTTGATTTTAGCTCTTCGATTTGTTTGATTGGACCGATGGTGCCTGGCTGGTCAGGGTTAATACCCTCACGTTCGTTTTTCAGCATCGCAAGCGCGTGTACTGGAATATCAGGGCGAGACCATGCATCAGGAGCTGGAGAAAGATCATCCGTGTTCGTTTCACCTGTCACTTTAAAGACAGTCAGCGTGATTTTTTCTTCAAGCTTAGGCTTAGATAGGAACCATTCAGCATCCGCCCAAGATTGAAGCACTTTTTGTGCATGAGCATTGCCTGCTTTTGCTTTCTCTTCTACATCATAGAAAGCATCAAACATCAGTAGCGTATGAGACAGAGCTTTCACAGCGATTTCAGCCAAGGCTTCATCGTCTAGTAGCTCAACTAACGGTGCAATGTTGTAACCGCCTTGCATTGTACCCAGTAGCTCAGCCGCTTTTTCTCGGCTTACAAGCGGTGAAGACACTTCACCTTTTGCTACTGCAGTCAGGAAACCAGCTTTAACATAAGCGGCTTCATCTACACCTGGTGGAATACGGTTTTCTAGTAGGTCAAGAATGAACTCTTCTTCACCTTGCGGGGGATTTTTCAGAAGTTCTACAAGTCCAGCAACTTGCTCTGCGTCTAGCGGTTTAGGAACAACTCCTTCGGCAGCACGCTCTTCGACGTGTTTACGGTAGGCTTCAAGCACGACTTTTTCCTCTCATTGCGGTTCCTCCTCTATTATTACTATTGTTAAAGTAAAGGAGTGAACATCCTTGGAAACTTGGCTCTCCATTGCCCTTGTTTTCATTCAATTCTGATTGAGAAACAGCGCCGTAGAGGCCAAACTGTGGGCAAAAGAATAGCAAATTTAACCTTAAATTAAAATCTTATCATTTTGACCAACATAGCAACTTACGACTAAAGTCCTGCTAATTTTGACCAAATATGCCAAGGTTTTGCTTTCTACAACCCGATTATTTAAACGACGTTCCTACGATCAAATACACAGCTTCCATATCCTGCTCCGTACGACCGTATGCCAACATAATAGGTCCAATTGGCGAGTCCACACCAAAGAAAATTGATGCGGCGTTATACAATGGTGCTTCATTCAATTTCAGATCGTTGTCTGACCATGTACCGCCATGTTCTAGCGACGCGCCTACATAAACTGGCGCTTCAAACAATCCAAAATCATTGTCGAACCATTTGTAGCGATATACCAAACTGCTGAAGAATAAGTTTTGCCCAATCAAGCTGTTTCTCGGTATGCCTGACAAATGCAAAAAGCCCCCTAACTCACGAGGGTCCAGCGTTATCGACGAGTTTTTACTTTGCACAAAGCTGTATTCTGCTTGTCCGACTAAAGTATGACGCTGATAGCTCATTGCCCCCTTAAATCGAGCGTCAATTTCATACACTGTATCTTCCACAATATCTTTAGGCTTGGACTGACCTATCTCTTCAGGGCTGGTATCGTGAGAAACCAAATATTCTAGGTCGACCAACAAACCTCGCGTAGGAAAAGCAAAATCATCGAGGGTGTCTAAGCGGTAATTGGCAAACAAGCCTCTTCGCTCAAAATCTAGATTGCCTACAGACGCCAATGTCGATAACTCGATGCTACCCGAAGAGTATCGACCGCCCAATCTCAACTCTTGCCACAACGTAGGCTGAATGCCAATCGCTATCTCGGAAACAAACTCGGTATAAGACACTGGCAAAAAATCGTTCACCGAACTTAAACTCGAGTCATCATCACTGACCGGCAAGTTTCGCCCTTCACTGCTGTACGCCACCTTACCAGCCACAAAAAACTCTTGGCTCGACAGAACCGGAGAATACAGCTCCGCCTCAATGAGCTTATCTGTGCCCATCTCAACGTTGAGTGCCATTTCAGCACCGTGCGAGTTTAAGTTGGTAAAGTTAGTCGACATCCCTATGCCGTATTGGCTGTCGGTATCAAAGTCATCTTCAAGGAAGAAACGGAAGTTGAGGTAGTTTGGGCCCCAAGATTTTTCGTTAACGTCAAACACCAATAAATTCGAACCATCGACTTCTTCAAAGTGATAAGTAATTAACTCAAATCGGTCCAATGCATAGAGGTTTTCTACCGCTTTTTCGATTTCAGCCGTTTCGATTTTACGGCCAGTTTCCAGTTCCAAACGGTTGGTCAACAAAACATCGCTATAGTGGGTATTGTTTACAATCACAATCTCATCCACTACGCGATCGTCACCATAAACGAGCTTTTTGCGAACTTCCTGCTTATGGTCGATGTACTTTTGATACTCCGCGTTTGATAAACGCAGTCCCGCTAGCTTCGACTCCATTTCTTTGGTGATGTCATAACCAGATTGAAAAGCCCAAGGCATTTTGTCGAACTCGACGGTTTCCATTTGGCCGACATTGGGACGAATATAAACATCGTGTTCTTGCAGGGTTTCGACTTGCTGCTGGGTACTGCGACGCACCAGATAGTTGGAGAGTTGGTCTGCAACGGTAAACAGCCCAGTAAAATCATCTTCGGTTTTGTAGTCGGTACTGATGTCTACCGCGATAACCACATCCGCGCCCATCGCACGCGCAACATCCACTGGCATGTTGTTGACCACGCCACCGTCAACAAGCATGTGGCCATTTAACTTATACGGAGGGAGTGCGCCGGGTACAGACATACTGGCCATCATGGCATCAACTAAATAACCGTTGCCGATCACCACTTCGTCCAGTTCTAAAATATCTGTCGCGACGGAACGGTAAGGAATGGCAAGCTCATCAAAGGACTCAAAACGTCCGAGGTTGCCTGTGGTCTCGCGCAAGACACGCAACATGTTTTGCCCTTGAACCACACCAGTTGGAGCACGAACCTCGCCGAACCGCAAACCAAGGTCGGTCGTGATTTGATAGCGGTCTTCATATTCTTTGTCACGAACACGACGCTGACTGCGATCGACGCGATCACGATAACCACTGTTCCAATCAACAGAATAGATAAAACTTTCGATTTCATCGGCGCTCATGCCTGTCGCGTACAAACCGCCAACATAAGCTCCCATGCTTGTCCCTGTGATGATATCGACAGGAATGTGCATTTCTTCTAGCGCCTTGAGTACACCAATGTGGGCAGCGCCTTTTGCGCCGCCACCAGCGAGAACAACCGCGACTTTAGGACGAGTCGGAGTATCCTCATTTTTGACTTGAGCAACAGAAGGAGTGGCTATCAAAAACAAACTTACCCACAACGCGAAATAGCGCGACATCGGGCTTGATGACAGCGTTTTGAACATCCACTTCTTCCTTTACTGAATACTTGATCACTAATATGTACTAAGAATTGACCAGTGAAACAAGTCCATGTTGTTGATTTGGAGATCCTACCAATCAAACAAACTATTCAACCAGTTAGATTTTTTCTCACACTGTTGTTTGATTTGACCCGTTTTATCCCATACTGGAAGTTTGTAATCGCTGCGGCAATTCATCTCTAAACCACCGTTGGAGGTCGGTTTAAAGCCAAGCGTCGTCACTTCTTTAGGCCAAGGCAACTCCAAACGCTCAGGAATTCGCTGCGCCAAGTATTCCGCGTAAACACGCAATGCACCGCTTGACCCCGTAAGGTTGATTGGCTTGTTATCATCACGGCCTAGCCAAATGGTCGTCACTTCACGGCCATCAATCCCAACAAACCAGCTATCACGAGTATCGTTACTGGTGCCCGTTTTGCCCGCCAATGCAGCCCAAGCGAATTGGCTTTGAAGATAGCGACCTGTACCTTGTGCGACACCTTGTTTCATCGCGTAAGTCGTTAGCCAAGCCGCTTGTTCATCAACCGCGCGAGAGGAACGAGGCAACGATTGATAAAGCACGTTACCGTCCATATCGATGACGGAACGAAGCGCGGTCAGCTTAGCGCGTTTACCCGAGTTAGTCAGTGTTTGGTACATTTGCGCCACTTCAAATGGCGTCAATGAAAACGAGCCCAAGAACATAGAAGGCACAGGACGAATCTCATCTTTGTTGACGCCTAAGCGTTCAAGTGTGCCAGATACTTCAGGAATACCAAGCTCCATCCCCAACCTTACCGTTGGTACATTCAATGACTTCGCAAGCGCAAGGTAAAGTGGCACATCACCACGATATTTACGGTCGTAGTTACGCGGAGTCCATACCGAGCCTTTGCTACCTTTCAAACTTAGAGGCGTGTCGTGCAGCGTCGTCCCCAAATTGTATTTGTCTGGCTGTTCAAGCGCGGTCAGGTAAATTGCCGGCTTGACCAACGAACCAATTGGACGACTAGCATTAAGCGCACGGTTAAAGCCTTCATAACCCACGCGTTTACCACCAACCATGGCACGAATTTCACCACTGTGGCGATCAACAGCCACGGCAGCAGCTTCGAGTTCTTTACCGCCTCGCTTCGCTAAATCCGGTATTTTCTTCGCGATCGCCTGCTCCATTTTACTTTGAGAGACAGGATCGAGAGACGTAAACACGCGCAGACCAGTTTCAGCCTTGAAGCGATCACCGACCTTCTCTTTCAGCTCGATATTCAATTGCTGGAAGTATGCAGGCTGACGGCTCGCAATACGTGGTTTGCTTTGTGTATCCAGAGGTCGACTCACAGCTTGTTCATATTGCTGCGATGTGAGCATGTTTTGTTGCATCAGCAATCGAAGCACCAAGTCTCGACGCTCTTTAGTGCGCTCAGGATAGCGAACAGGATTGTAGTACGACGGTCCTTTCACCATGCCCACCAGCATCGCAAGTTGATCAATTCGCAACTCTTGGATTGGCTGCCCAAAGTAGTAGCGTGATGCTAAGCCAAAACCGTGGATCGCTTCGCCGCCGCTTTGACCCAAATACACTTCATTGAGGTAGGCTTCTAAAATGCGGTCTTTGCTGTAACGGTAATCAAGAATAAGCGCAATATAAGCTTCGCGCACCTTACGCCACAGCGTTTTATCACGGGTTAGAAATAAGTTTTTCGCTAGCTGCTGCGTTAAGGTACTGCCACCTTGAACGGTGCGACCCGCTTTGATATTCGCCACTAAAGCACGGGCAATAGCCAATGGTGAAACACCATCATGCTGATAGAAGTCTCGGTCTTCTGTCGCCAACAAGGCATCAACTAAAATTTCAGGGAATTGGTCACGACGTAAGAACAGACGTTGCTCATCACGATCTTTTTCAAGCATCCCCAGCATCTTTGGCTCAAGGCGCAAGTAGCCTAGATCGCCTTTTGACTCTAAAGATTGAATACGCTGTAAACCACTGTCTGAGAAGTGCAGCATGACGTGGCGATCCGGTTCTGGGCCATCAGCAAATTCAAAAGGACGGCGAATCAGTTCAACGCGAGTCGAAGAAGAAGAATACTCACCAGGGTAACGAGGCTGGCTTACCTTGCGGTAGTTCAGTACATCTAATTCGTTGCGAAGTTCTTGAATGGTGATGTTTTCACCTGGATTGAGGTTCAAAATGCGCGCGTACACAACGGTAGGCAATTCGAATAGCTGCCCATCAAAGCGTTCTTTAACCACACTATCTAGGTAAATACCAACAAACAGCAACACCGCGGCAAGAGCAACGCCGGCTTTCCAGCTAAAAGACCACAACACTTTGAGCCAAGAACGTTTCTCGTTGGTTGGCTTTTTACTCGGCGTGCGACGAGGGCGTTTTGTGGTGCCTTTGCTGGCTGTACTTTTCTTCGCAGGCGCTTTCTTAGCGCTTGGCTTCTTACTGTCAGTCATTATTCAATTGTCTTTTCGTTTTCGTTGTCGCTACGTGGTTTGCCGGGTCATCTGGCCAAACGTGTTTTGGGTAGCGCCCTTTCATCTCTTTTTGAACGTCTTTGTAGCTTCCATTCCAGAAAGCCGCCAAGTCTGACGTCACTTGCAATGGACGTTGTGCGGGAGAAAGTAGTTCAAGCACCAAACGCTTGCGGCCAATGGCCACCGTTGGCGACGTACTTTCCCCAAACACTTCTTGCATTCGCACTGACAATACGGGCTCATGCCCATGTTGATAACGAATGCGCTTTTTAGTCCCAGTCGGTAACTGATAATGTTCTGGCAACCATTCATCCAAGTGTTGATTGAGTGGCCAGCCTAATCGAGCATTAAGCGCTTCGACCAAGTTTATCTTGCTCAGATCTTTCACCGAAGCGACCGACGTCATGTACGGTTCTAACCATTCGTCTAATGAATCCAACAAACTGGCTTCATCAAACATTGGCCATGCTTGCTCAGGTAACCAATCCACCGCACAGCGAATACGTTCAAGCAGGCTTTCCGCTGCCGGCGTCCAGTTTAGACTGCTTAAGCCCTGACGGCGGACATAAGTGAGTAAAGCTTGTGTCATTTTTTCTTTACCCGGATTAGGTAATGACACCCTTTCAATCACCAATTGACCGAGTTTTCGTTGTTTCTCGGCCACTAAACGCCCTTTCTTTTCATCCCAATCCACTACTTCTTCAGTAGAAAATAGCGAATCAAAAGTCGTTTGCAATATATTGACGTCCAATTCACACGCTAAATGTATTTGGCTCGAATTGGAATGAGACCGCATCAGATCAATCGCGACCAAGTACTCACAGCCGCCTAACATATCGTCAGGACGACATTCTGCACCATGACCATTCGCTAGTGCAAAGCGACCAAATTGATTGGCGCGTTGCTGAGCGATCCTGTCGGGAAACGCCAAGCTCAACACCAACGGCAATGCATCTTCACCCACTTCTCGAAGGCTAAACGTGGTATCGAGTTTATGCGCAAGAGATTGTGCGCGCTTCAATAACAACGATTTTTTCGGATGAGAACCGGACAACCAACGATGCAAGCTATGTGCGATATTCGTTACATTACGCTCTGGCTCTTCAATTAGGGCGACCGCCGCCAAAGCGACATTTACCATCTTATCGCTGTGGGATTGCGATTTAATTAACATCGCTGCCGCGCGAGGTTCTACGCCCAAGTCATGAGCCTGCTTTCCTTCCGCAGTCAGTTGTCCTTGCTCGGTAATAAGCCCTAATGAAAACAACAACTGCTTAGCTTGTTGCAGCGCGGCAGCAGAAGGAATATCGAGCCATTTTAGCTCATGAATATCGGTCGTCCCCCAAAACGCCAGCTCCATTACCAAGCTCGCAAGATCGGAATGCAAAATCTCAGGTTGTGGCACTTGTGGCTGTTGCTTGAGTTGGCTTTCTGAATAGAGGCGAACGCAAATCCCCTCTTCAATTCGCCCAGCACGACCAGCTCGCTGGATGGCTGACGATTGAGCAATACGCGTTTGCTCCAATCGTGTAAGGCCATTTTTCAAGTCAAAACGCGCAACGCGCTCCAAACCAGAATCCACCACAAGGCGAATGCCTTCAATTGTCAGAGAGGTTTCCGCAATGTTGGTTGCCAATACGACTTTGCGCTTACCTTTTTCTGCAGGAGAGATGGCTTTCTGTTGCTCAGTAAAGCTCAACTGACCATACAACGGGCATACTTCAACATCGTCCGGTAAGTGCGATAAACGCTCTTGCACTTGCTTAATGGCCGCCACACCGGGAAGAAACGCAAGCAGAGAGCCTGACTCTTTATTCATCAAACTCTCTATATTTTTTGCCATTACCGTTGAAAGATGATCGTTGGCAGTAAGCGGAACATAGCGAGTTTCCACAGCAAAGCTGCGCCCTTCTGATTCAATATAACAAGCTTCCGGCAGTAAAGATTGCAACGCTTCTTGATCCAACGTTGCCGACATCACCACCAGCTTAAGATCGTCTCGCAATGCTTCTTGAACTTCCAAGCTAAGCGCCAAAGCCGTATCGGCATGAATACTGCGTTCATGGAACTCATCAAAAATCAGCAAATCGACACCATCTAGCTCAGGGTCATTTTGGATCATGCGAGTCATGACTCCTTCAGTCACAATTTCTAACTGAGTAGAAGCACTTACCTTTGTCTCGCCACGAACGCGATATCCCACTCGCTGGCCAACTTGCTCGCCCAGTTGATCGGCCAAATATCTCGCGATATTGCGCGCAGCTAATCGTCTTGGTTCAAGCATGATGACTTTCCCAGTCACCACTTGGTTCTGGATAAGTTGTAAAGGGAAGTACGTCGATTTACCCGCACCAGGCGCGGCTTTTAAAATAACCTGATGTTGATGTTTGACCGCCGTAAGTAGCTGGGGCATCACGGCTTCAATCGGCAATTGTGACAAAGGAAATACCTTGTGGTGTAATGGTGGCAACATTGTACATAAAAACATTCCCGTCTAAATAAGCAAATGCAATTCAAACCCGCTTTAGAGTCAGCCACTCTACTTAAACGCTACAAACGCTTCCTTGCTGATATCGAATTTGATAATGGTGAGCTGCGCACCATCCACTGTGCGAACACCGGTGCGATGACAGGTTGCGCGACACCCGGTAATAAAGTTTGGTTTTCAACGTCCGACAACCCAAAACGCAAATACCCCAACAGCTGGGAGCTAAGTGAAACCGCGCAAGGGCATCGTATTTGTATCAATACTGCCCGCGCCAACCAATTAGCCGTTGAGGCTATTGAAAATAATGTCATTTCAGAGCTTTGCGGATATGACACACTTCAAACTGAAGTGAAATATGGCAATGAAAATAGTCGAATTGATATCTTGCTCAGCGCAAGCGACAAGCCAAAGTGCTATATAGAAGTGAAAAGCGTCACTCTTCTTGATGAGACAGGCTCTGCTGGACAAGGATACTTCCCAGATGCCGTCACGACTCGTGGTCAAAAGCACCTGAGAGAGCTCACAGAAATGGCACAAAATGGAAGTAGAGCCATACTTTTATTCACTGTTTTACATTCAGGTATTGAAAAAGTATCCGCGGCACACCATATAGACGCGAAATATTCACTATTACTCAAACAAGCACAAGACGCCGGAGTAGAAGTTCTCTGCTATAAAGCCGAACTGAGCAATACTGAAATGAAGCTAATTTCCGCTATTGATTTTATCAATTAAGAGAAAAAATGATGTCGTCTTCACATTGACGACAACTTTGCGATTCAGTGTTTGCTTGCACCGCCTCTTTTTGCTATAGATACCCGCCTTAAATTGACTGCGTAGCAGTTGACTAGGTGTAAGTAGGAGATGCTGTATGCCAGAAGCAAAGAAGAAAACGATCGGCATCCTAGCCATTGCCGGCGTGGAGCCATATCAGGAGAAGCCTGGTGAAGAATACATGTCACCAGCGCAGGTTGAACACTTTACGAAAATCTTAACAGCTTGGCGTGACCAACTACGAGCTGAAGTAGATCGTACCGTTCACCACATGCAGGACGAAGCAGCAAACTTCCCAGATCCAGTTGACCGCGCCTCTCAAGAGGAAGAGTTCAGCCTAGAACTGCGTAATCGTGACCGTGAGCGCCGTTTGATCAAGAAGATTGAAAAAACATTAGACAAAATCAAAGAAGATGATTTTGGTTTCTGTGAGTCTTGTGGCGTTGAGATTGGCGTTCGTCGCCTTGAAGCACGTCCAACTGCAGACCTTTGTATTGACTGTAAAACACTTGCAGAAATCAAAGAGAAGCAGATGCAAGGTTAATCACCACGCATTTGATTACTGAAGGGAGCTAAGGCTCCCTTTTTGTTTTGGCTAATATCAGTCCCGTAAGCGCTCAGAACCACAAACACTCACCACAGGCAAAACGCTATTGCCACTTCGTGTTTACAAAACCTAGCTGAAGCGTTACTTACGATGACTAAACTGTACATCTAATAAATTCGAGATACACCCATGGCACGCTACGTAGGTCGATTTGCCCCATCCCCTTCTGGCCCATTACACTTTGGCTCATTGATTGCTGCGCTTGGCAGTTATTTTCAAGCCAAAGCAAACAACGGAATTTGGTTAGTACGCATTGAAGATCTTGATCCACCAAGAGAAATGCCCGGCGCTTCGCAACTGATTCTAGAAGCGCTTAAAGCTTACCAGTTGCATTGGGATGGAGAAGTGGTGTATCAAAGCGAGCGTCATGACCTTTACCAAGCACAGATCGACGCTTGGCTCGACAACGGTGACGCCTATTATTGCCAATGCACTCGCAAGCAAATTAAAGAGCACGGTGGCTTTTATCCGGGAACTTGCCGAGATAAAAACTTGAAAGAAGGCGCGATTCGCCTAAAAATGACCAAACCCGTCGCCCGCTTCCTCGATCAGAAACATGGAATGATTGAGATTCCAGAGCAATTGGTTAATGAAGATTTCATTATTAAACGTCGAGATGGATTATTTGCTTATAATCTTGCGGTAGTATTGGACGACATCGACCAAGGGGTTACTGAAGTGGTTCGAGGTGCAGACCTGATTGAACCAACAGGACGCCAAATCAGTTTGTACCAAATCCTTGGACAACCTGAAGTTAGCTACTTGCATTTACCATTGGCGATGGATGACAACGGCAACAAATTGTCGAAACAAAATCACGCGACAGCTATTGATATCGAAAACCCTAAGCCAGCTTTATTGCATGCCATGACGTTTTTAGGCTTTGATGTGCCTGAAGAAATAAAAGCCGCCAGCATGAACGAAATTCTTCGTTGGGGCTGCGAAAATTGGCGCTTAGAACAACTGCCATCAGAGATCGAGATCACACCGCGATTCTCAAATGGCACTGTGTAGGCTATCATTAGCCGCAAAATCAGCCCTAGAGGCGCAGATAACTAACCAAAGCAAGATTGGATTAAACCCAGTTATTGCCAGATGCACATGAATACAAACGACTATACACCAAGCGAACCTGCCACAGTTCCAGAGCTCGCTCTCAATGTAATAACTCGTGAAGAGCACAACATTTCGCGTAAGCAGATCAGTGACAACGCACTGAAAGTGCTGTACCGACTAAACGGTGCTGGTTTCGATGCTTTTCTTGTGGGTGGCGGGGTTCGAGACTTACTGCTTGGACAAAAACCGAAAGACTTTGATATTGCGACCAACGCAACGCCAGAACAGATCAAGCAGCTATTTAGAAACTGCCGCTTGATTGGCCGACGCTTCCGTCTGGCACACATTATGTTTGGCCGAGACATCATCGAAGTGGCGACATTCCGCGGTCACCATCAAGAGCAAAAGAACAAAAACATCTCTCAGCAATCCAAAGAAGGTATGCTGCTACGCGATAACGTGTACGGCACCATTGATGAAGACGCTGAGCGCCGTGACTTTACGATCAACTCGATGTACTACAACATCGCTGATTACTCGATCCACGACTACGCGCGCGGTATCGAAGATTTAGAAGATCGTCTGATTCGTCTGATTGGCGATCCAGAAACACGCTACCGTGAAGACCCAGTGCGCATGCTGCGTGCGGTTCGCTTTGCCGTGAAACTGGACTTTGATATTGAAGAAGACACCGCAGCACCAATCGAAGAGATGGCGCCGCTACTGCGTGAAATTCCTTCCGCTCGTCTTTTCGAAGAGTCACTCAAACTCTTGCAGTCAGGCCATGGTCTAGAGACATACCACCTGCTACGTGAATACAACTTATTCCAACAGCTGTTCCCAGCCATTTCGGAGCACTTCACAGAAGACTACTCGTCGCATACTGAACAAATGCTCGATCTTGTGTTGGATTCCACAGACATGCGTATTGAAGATGGCAAGCGCATTAACCCAGCATTTATGTTTGCTGCGATGCTGTGGTACCCGCTGTGTGCACTAGCAGACAAACTCATGGATCAGCATAACTTGTGTCATTACGACGCGATCATGGAAGCGAGCAACATCATTCTTGATGATCAAGTTCGCACCATCGCAATTCCACGTCGCCATACTGCGACCATCCGTGAGATTTGGCAGCTGCAATTGCGCCTTCCACGACGCAATGGCAAACGTGCGTTCCGCCTAATGGAACTCAACAAATTTAGAGCTGGCTTTGATTTTCTTGAAATGCGCGGTGAAATTGAGGGTGGCGACACTCTGAAGCTTGCTAAGTGGTGGGAAACTTTCCAAAATGCAGGCCGAGAAATGCGCCAAGCGATGGCCGCAGACCTAGATGGTCAAGCACCAAAATCGGGCCAACGTCGCCGCAAAACCTTTCGCAAGAAAAAGAGTAAGCCGAAATCATGATCACAGCGTACATTGCGGTAGGCAGTAACTTGGCTGATCCTGTCAGCCAAGCTCAGCAAGCGATTGAGGCTCTAAAAACGTTACCAAACTCTGAGTTTGTACAAGCGTCTTCGCTATACAGCAGCACGCCTATGGGGCCACAAAATCAGCCGGATTACATCAATGCGGTTGTGGCGATCAAAACAAATTTGACGCCTCTTGAGCTACTTGATTGCACTCAAGCAATTGAGCAAGAGCAAGGGCGTGTCCGAAAAGACGAACGTTGGGGACCAAGAACCTTGGATCTTGATATCGTTCTTTACGGCAATGAGGTGATTAATTCCGAAAGACTTATTGTTCCTCATTACGGAATGCGAGAGCGCGAATTCGTACTCTACCCTCTTGCGGAAATTGCACCAAGTTTACAACTCCCTGATGGGACCGAGGTCTCTGAACTACTGGAACAAGTAGATAGAAACGGCCTCAGAATTTGGCAGTCATAGCCAGCTCCTAGTAAGGATAAAACAATGAAAAAGATGACCATCAACGACCTTATCAAGTGGAAGCAAGAAGGTCGTAAATTTGCTACTTCAACCGCTTACGATGCGAGCTTTGCACAACTTTTTGAAAGCCAAGAAATGCCCGTTCTTTTAGTTGGTGATTCACTTGGTATGGTATTGCAAGGTGAAAACGATACGCTACCAGTAACGGTAGACGACATCGTGTACCACACTCGCTGTGTGCGTGCTGGCAGCCCGAATTGCTTGCTAATGGCCGATATGCCATTCATGAGCTACGCAACACCAGAGCAAGCGTGTGAGAACGCGGCAAAATTGATGCGCGCAGGCGCAAACATGGTAAAAATCGAAGGCGGCGACTGGCTAGTTGATACCGTTAAGATGCTTACTGAACGCGCAGTGCCAGTCTGTGCTCACCTTGGTTTAACCCCTCAGTCTGTTAACATTTTTGGTGGTTACAAAATCCAAGGTCGCGATCAAGAAAAAGCGGATCGCATGGTAAAAGATGCGTTAGCGCTACAAGAAGCAGGCGCTCAAATCGTCCTACTAGAATGTGTGCCTGCTGAACTGGCAGAACGCATTACTAAAGTACTCGACGTACCAGTTATCGGTATCGGTGCGGGTAACGTAACGGATGGTCAGATTCTTGTAATGCATGATATGTTCGGCATCTCTGCCAACTACATGCCTAAATTCTCCAAAAACTTCCTTGCTGAAACAGGTGATATGCGCAAAGCCGTTGCAAAATACATTGAAGATGTAGCAAACGGTGTATTCCCAGACGACGCTCATACCATTGCCTAGAGGATAAAAGCATGCAAACTTTTGCGGAAATCTCAGCAGTTCGTGAACACCTTAAAACCTTTAAACGTGAAGGTCGTAAAATTGCCTTCGTCCCTACAATGGGCAACCTTCACGAAGGTCACTTAACTTTAGTGCGTAAAGCGCGCGAATACGCTGATATCGTTGTCGTAAGCATCTTTGTAAACCCGATGCAATTTGATCGTGCAGACGATTTAAATAACTACCCGCGTACGCTTGAAGAAGACTTAAGCAAGTTGACGGCAGAAGGCGTCGATGTGGTATTCACGCCAACTCCAGAAATCATCTACCCAGAAGGTCTGGATAAGCAAACCTTCGTCGATGTTCCTGGCCTCTCAACAATTCTAGAAGGCGCGTCTCGCCCAGGTCACTTCCGTGGCGTGACGACCATTGTGAATAAGCTATTTAACATCGTACAACCGGATGTAGCATGCTTCGGCGAGAAGGACTTCCAACAACTTGCTGTTATCCGCAAGATGGTTGATGACCTAGCAATGGATATTGAAATCATTGGTGTACCAACCGTACGAGAGATGGACGGCTTAGCAATGAGTTCACGTAATGGCCTGCTGACATTGGATGAACGTCAACGTGCTCCAGTACTTGCTCGTACAATGCGTTGGATCAGCAGTGCCATTCGTGGTGGCCGCGATGATTACGCATCCATCATTGAAGATGCAAATGATCAGCTACGCGCTGCCGGTCTTCATCCTGATGAGATCTTCATTCGTGATGCTCGTACTCTGCAAGTGATCACACCAGAAACGACGCAAGCTGTCATTCTGATGTCGGCATTCTTAGGTCAAGCTCGTCTTATCGACAACCAAACCGTTGATATGGTTGTAGAATCGAAAGATGAAGCAGAATCTAATGATGGCACCACAGCAAACGCTGAATAAGCCAAACGCTCAAAAGAAAAAGGTCGACCTTGTGTCGACCTTTTTTATGTTCTACGAATAGACGCAATCAAATCCTTCAGGACGTGTTTTAAACCGTTTGTGCAACCACATCCACGCAGGAATATCGCGTCTTATCATTTTTTCGAGTTCTTGGTTCAAGATACTTGCCGCTTTCATCGCATTACGCTTTTCAAAATACTCACTGAGATCCTTCCCAATATACAACGTGTAGTGATGATTCCTGCTCACTGTGACACCTGATATGACCGCGCACTTTGTTGCGTCAATAAGCACACTAGACCCCACTGTGCTCGCAGCTTGTTCAACGGCAAAAAACGGTGCAAAAACAGAATGGCTGGCACCATAATCATGATCAGGTAAATACCAAAGTCGATGGCCATTTTTCAAAACTTTGAGCATTGATTTCACGTCTTTTCGATCGATCATTTGATGCCCAAAACGAGTTCGGCCTCGATGTTGAATAAATTCATAAGCAGGGTTTGAGTTTGGTCGATAAACACCATAGCCTTTGGCAAATTGGCTAAAGATACGAGCGGTTATTTCCAAGTTCAAATGGTGACTACACACCACTAATACACCGCGACCGTTCTTTTCCTCTGTGAGCAGACGATCTTTGCCAACAATAGAAGTTATGCGATTAATTCGCCAGTCAGGCCAAAACCAAGCGATACCAGTTTCGATGAGCGCCATTCCCGTGTATTGAAAGTTTTTTCGTACCACATCCTTGCATTGCCAATCTGTATAGTCAGGAAAACATAGCTGAAGATTACGCAAAGCGATCTTGTATCGGCGCTTCATTAACTGCATCGCAACGCAACCGATGCTTCTACCTAAGATTCGTAAAACCACATACGGCAGTACATTAACAATGATTGCTAGAGCTCCAAATGCCAGCCAAACAGACCAATATTTGGGCTTGAGTAACTGATAGGAAAAAATCGGCGGCGGGACAATATTCATAGGATCACTCATTTATTACAAATGATTGAAACCTATCATGATAAAAACCGGAAGATTGTATGGGTATGTATTGTTGTGCATGCAAAAGAGCAGCGTAAATCGCTGCTCTTTTCTTTATGAGCATGGCTTAGCTTCGTAGCCCAATCCCTTTTGTTACCAAGTAGTGGGCAATGGCGTACAGCACCACAACAAACACACCAAGTACACTAAATGAAGTCACGATACCAACATCCGATACGCCTAAAAATCCGTAACGGAATGCATTCACCATGTAAACAATTGGGTTGATTTTCGATACACCTTGCCAAAACTCAGGCAACAGGCTAATCGAATAAAACACACCGCCAAGATAGGTAAGCGGCGTTAATACAAACGTAGGAATGATTGAGATGTCATCAAACGTCTTTGCGTAAACCGCATTGATCAATCCACCAAGAGCAAACACCACCGACGTCATAAATACCGTCGCCACAATAATGCCCCAGTGCTCAACCTGTAGATCCACAAACAGCAGCGACACGCACGTCACAATAGCACCAACCAGCAAGCCACGGGTTACACCACCCATGACATAACCTGCGATGATGACGTAGTTTGGCACAGGTGCAACCAACAACTCTTCGATGTTCTTTTGCAGTTTTGCACTAAAGAATGAAGATGCGACATTTGAATATGAGTTGGTGATCACCGACATCATGATCAAACCCGGCACGATGTATTCCATGTAGCTAAATCCGCTCATTTCACCAATTCGAGAACCGATCAGATTACCGAAGATGATGAAGTACAGCGTCATCGTAATCGCTGGAGGCACCAAAGTTTGTACCCAAATACGCGAGAAGCGCGTCACCTCTTTACCCAGCAAACTACGAAATGCCGTCCAATACAGTTGGTACATTTACTTGCTCCCCTCTCTGACAATGCTGACAAACAGTTCTTCTAATCGGTTGGCTTTATTGCGCATCGACAGCACTTTCACGCCATGTTCCGTTAATTGAGCAAACACCGCATTGAGACCTTGGCTTTTATCTAACTCAATTTCTAATGAGCCATCGATTAAGCTTTGACGATTGACACCATTCAACTCAGGCACTTCGCCGTCAGTCTCGATATCTAGAATAAAGGTTTCTACGCTGAGTTTGCTGAGCAACGCTTTCATGGTGGTGTTTTCAATCAACTCGCCGCGATTGATAATGCCTATGTTGCGACACAGCATTTCCGCTTCTTCTAAATAGTGCGTAGTAAGAATGATAGTGATCCCTTGCTGCTGATTGATTTCTTTGAGGAAATCCCACATTGAACGACGCAGCTCAATGTCCACCCCAGCCGTCGGCTCATCCAAAATCAGCAGTTTTGGTTCGTGCATGAGCGCGCGAGCAATCATCAAACGACGCTTCATACCACCCGATAAGTTACGGGCACGCTCTTTGCGCTTCTCCCATAAATCGAGCTTCTTCAGGTATTTTTCGGCTCGATCTTTTGCCAGAATTTTAGAAACACCATAGTAACCCGCTTGTTGAATGACGATCTGCTCAACCGTTTCAAATTGGTTGAAGTTGAATTCTTGAGGCACTAAACCAAGGTTTTGCTTGGCAAGTTCTAAATCAGTATCAATGTCATAACCAAAAACTTTTGCTACTCCAGAAGTCTTATTAACCAAAGAAGAGATGATGCCGATCGTGGTTGATTTTCCTGCACCGTTAGGTCCAAGAAGCGCGTAAAAGTCACCTTTTTTAACTTGTAGACTGATGCCTTTTAACGCTTCAAAGCCGCCCGCATACGTTTTACGTAATTGTTCAATTTCTAATGCGTACATAGCGTAATGATTGCCATCTGTTAGTGAATTGGGATGACCAGTTCCAAGATAAGCATCACCTGAAGCTTAGTAGGAAGCTGGAGAAAGTTTCATTAGTTTATCGTCGAATAACGATGATTACAATTAAACCTTTCGACAATATTGGAAATATCAACCTTGTAATTTTCAAGGTTTTCAATTGAGGGGGTTAAGGGGAAACAAAAAAAGCGCTGCTAAACAGACTGAGCAGCGCTTTCATACAGAACGTAAAAATTAAGCTGTCATTCGCTGGTATTGATCCGATTCAACATGCGCGACAGCCGCATTCAAGGCTTCGTAGCGGAACTGATACATATTGTTGTCCGGCACTAGGTCGATGACATGAAACTTCTCGAGTTGCTCGCGAGTACGCTGATTCGGACACAACAAGTACACTTCACAGCGAGCATCTAACGCGTCTTTAATGGCGTTTTCGAGTGCTAGGCCCACCGTAACATCCAGCATAGGAACATCGGTCAAATCCAAGATCATCACGTCGTAATCAGAAATACTGGTGTGTTGACGAGAAATGGCCTTAGACACACTGAAAATCATTGGGCCAGAGAGATAGAAGAACAACACTCGCCCATTGGCGAGATCTAACAATCCTCGTTCACTGTCCGTCAGTGGCACATCGTCTTCGTCGGCATCACTGATGGCTTTTACCTGACGAGCTTGTTCGCGACTCAAGCGCTCAATAATCATGATGTTTGAAACAAACACACCCAAACCAACGGCCACAATGAGATCAACAAACACCGTCAGTAGCATCACGCCATACATGATCGCCATGCCAGAAAAACTGACCTTATGCGCGCGCTGAATAAAGCTCCAGTCTAAGATGTTAAAGCCAACGTACACCGCGATGCCTGCTAGCACAGCCATTGGGATAGGTTCGGTTAATCCACCAGCCACCAAAACAACCAGAGCCAGTACTAAGGCTCGTACCACACCAGATAATGGAGAGCGAGCGCCAACTTGGATGTTTGTCACCGTGCCCATCGTCGCACCCGCTCCTGGAAGTGCACCGAATAAACCTGAAATCATATTCGCTAAGCCCTGACCACGAAGCTCTTTGTCGGAATCGTGCTCTTTACGGGTAAGTGAGTCACCGATAACCGCCGTTAACAAGGTATCAATACAACCGAGCGTACCTAACACCAATGCATCGATGACCATTTCAACGAACATATCGGGGTCGATATGTGGCGCGACCAAAGATGGCAGGCCAGCCGGAATTTCCCCGATACGGCGGATATCTTCCGTATCAAACAACATCACCGACAATAAGGTCACTGCGACCAGTGCCACCAACTGGGCGGGTACATATTTGCGATACTTCTTTGGGAAAAAGAACAGAATGCCTAATGTCAGCAAGCCAAGGAAAAGCTCGTTAAATTTTAGATTAGAAATGGTTTCAGGCAGCGCAGATAATGTTCCTAGCACTCCTCCCGTAGGCGCAGCGTGCCCCAGGAGTGGCGACAATTGAAGAATGATAAGTATGACACCAATACCCGACATAAAGCCGGAGATCACGCTGTAAGGCATTAAGGTAACGTATTTACCCATCTTCAGCGTTCCAAGCAAGATCTGAAATGCACCCGCCATCATGACAACAGTAAACGTCATCGCCATACCTGTTTCAGGGTACTTCGCCATCATACTGGTCAATACGGCTGTCATGATCACCGTCATCGGACCCGTGGGTTCTGAGATAAGTGTATTTGAGCCACCAAACAAGGAGGCAAACAAGCCCACCATTATGGCGCCCCAAAGGCCAGCTTCTGCGCCCGCCCCCGAAGCAACCCCGAACGCCAACGCCAAAGGGAGAGAAATAATGGCCGTGGTCACCCCGCCAAATATATCCCCTTTGAAATTGATATCTTTAAAACGACTACCGAACACCGTTTAGCTCCCTGCATTAATTTCAAAATTAAATAAGTAAAATGTCATTACTTTAACGAGGAATGTGAAAAATTAAACCATAAATAAATTATGGCTTAATTCGTTATCTAATAAGCGGTCTGAATTGTACGAATTTATTTCCAAGAACACGTCAGATGAGTCCTGTCTGACGCATATTTAACGGGATCGAAATTGTAACATTGTGTATAGTTACAACGCTGATCGCTTGATATGTTTCAATTGCGATGAGTGCTTTTGTCATTTAAGGGAAGTAGTTTGCAAGATGCCGGAAATTAAACAGTTATTTGAGAATAATTCAAAATGGTCGGAAGAAATCAAATCTGATCGTCCTGAATATTTCGCTAAGCTCGCCGAAGGCCAAAAGCCTGATTTTCTTTGGATTGGCTGCTCCGATAGTCGAGTACCCGCAGAACGATTAACCGGCCTTTACTCCGGTGAATTATTTGTTCACCGCAATGTTGCAAACCAAGTCATTCACACAGACCTCAATTGCCTTTCCGTTGTTCAATACGCCGTTGATGTACTCAAGGTGAAGCACATTATTGTGTGTGGTCACTACGGTTGCGGCGGTGTTAACGCAGCGATAGATAACCCTCAACTCGGGCTTATCAATAACTGGCTACTGCACATCAGAGATCTTTACTTCAAGCATCGTTCTTACTTAGATCAAATGCCTGTTGAAGATCGTGCCGATAAGCTTGGTGAAATTAACGTTGCAGAACAAGTTTATAACCTAGGCAATTCAACCATCATGCAAAACGCGTGGGAGCGCGGGCAAGATGTCGAAATTCATGGTGTCGTATACGGAATTGAAGATGGTCGCCTTGAATATTTAGGTATTCGCTCTAATTCTAAAGAGACCGTTGAAGCATCGTACCAGAAAGCACTGTCGACGATTTTAAACCCTGACAATAAGCTTCTGTGTCGCTAAGCCATAAAATCTGAATAAATAAAAAACGCCCATTTATATGGGCGTTTTTTTGTATTTCGAATAGTGAACTCAATTATTCTTGAGGAACCACTTTACCGATGAATGGTAGGTGACGGTATTTTTGAGCGTAATCGATACCAACACCAACAACGAACTCGTCAGGGATCTCGAAACCAATCCAATCAACTGGCACATTTACTTCACGGCGAGATGGCTTGTCTAGTAGCGTACAAATCGCGATAGATTTAGGTTCACGTAGCGATAGGATTTCGCGAATTTTATTTAGCGTGTTACCTGTATCAATGATGTCTTCAACAAGCAAAACGTCTTTGCCTTTAATGTCATCATCCAAATCTTTCAAGATGCGTACATCGCGTGAGCTTTCCATCGTGTTGCCGTAGCTTGATGCCGTCATAAAATCAACTTGATGAGTCAGTTCAATAGCACGCGCTAGGTCGGCCATAAATACAAAAGAACCACGCAACAAGCCAACCAAAACTAGGTCTTCACTGCCTTGGTAACGCTCTGTAATTTGTTTGCCTAATTCACGAATTCGTTCCTGAACTTCTTGCTCAGAAATCATGACTTCTATTGTATGTTTCATACTGTGCTCAATTTAGTTTGTGGGTTGAGGTAGGTCGCACGCAAACGATCACCTAATCTTACGGCGTGTAGTGTATCACCACGAAGAGTGGGTTGAAAGTCACATCCTTTTGCGGAAAATTCTTGGGAGCGCTGCCAAATTTTCGAAAGTTTACAGCAAAACTTATCAATAATAATGACATTACTGTCTATAAATTATCCATCAGATGTTGACCTTGTGCATATGCACCATTACACTCATCACTGCTTAAAGCAATTATTAAAATAATCAATTAGGGGGTTACCCCCAACAACAACTCAAATGGCAAGGAAAATGGATATGGACTCAATTGCAAAGAGACCTAGAACTAGGCTTTCTCCTCTTAAACGTAAGCAACAACTCATGGAAATCGCGTTAGAAGTATTTGCACGCCGTGGTATTGGCCGTGGTGGTCACGCAGATATTGCTGAAATTGCGCAAGTGTCTGTTGCAACCGTTTTTAACTACTTCCCAACTCGCGAGGATTTGGTTGATGAAGTTCTCAACCATGTTGTCCGTCAGTTCTCGAATTTCCTTTCGGACAATATCGACCTAGACATACACGCTCGTGAAAACATCGCAAACATCACCAATGCGATGATCGAGCTTGTAAGCCAAGATTGTCACTGGCTGAAAGTTTGGTTCGAGTGGAGCGCATCAACTCGTGATGAAGTTTGGCCTCTATTTGTGTCTACCAACCGCACTAACCAATTACTGGTTCAAAACATGTTCATTAAAGCGATTGAACGCGGTGAAGTGTGTGATCAACACGATTCAGAACACTTGGCAAATCTATTCCACGGTATTTGTTACTCGCTGTTCGTACAAGCAAACCGCTTCAAAGGTGAAGCCGAGTTGAAAGAGCTCGTGAGCGCTTACCTAGATATGCTTTGCATCTACAATCGCGAACACTAAAGCTCAGATTTGAACACGAACAAGCCCACCACATGGTGGGCTTTTTTATGTTTGGCCGCTTCGAACATTCAAATACAAAAAAACCGCTGATATTCAGCGGTTTTTATTATTCTTTCAGTAAGAGAACTTACTTCTTCTTAACTGCTTTTTTGTTTGGCAGGTCAGTGATTGAACCTTCAAATACTTCAGCAGCTAGACCTACAGACTCGTGTAGAGTTGGGTGAGCGTGAATAGTCAGAGCGATATCTTCTGCATCACAGCCCATCTCGATCGCCAGACCGATTTCGCCTAGTAGTTCACCACCGTTAGTACCAACGATAGCACCACCAATTACGCGATGAGTTTCTTTGTCGAAGATTAGCTTAGTCATACCATCTGAACAGTCAGATGCGATTGCACGACCTGATGCAGCCCATGGGAATGTCGCCACTTCGTACTTGATGCCTTCTGCTTTCGCTTCTTTCTCTGTCTTACCAACCCAAGCCACTTCTGGCTCAGTGTACGCGATTGAAGGGATAACTTTAGGGTCAAAGTAGTGCTTCTTACCAGAGATAACTTCAGCCGCTACGTGGCCTTCATGCACACCTTTGTGAGCAAGCATTGGCTGACCAACGATATCACCGATCGCGAAGATGTGAGGAACGTTAGTACGCATTTGCTTATCAACATTGATAAAGCCGCGCTCGTCGATTTCTAGACCCGCTTTTTCACCGTCGATAAGTTTGCCGTTTGGTACACGACCGATAGCAACTAGAACCGCATCGTAGCGCTCTGCTTCAGCAGGTGCTTTTTTGCCTTCCATTGAAACGTAGATACCGTCTTCTTTCGCTTCAACTGCTGTTACTTTCGTTTCTAGCATTAGCTTGAACTTGTCTTTGATACGCTTGGTGTAAACCTTAACGATATCTTTGTCTGCTGCAGGGATTACCTGGTCAAACATCTCAACGACTTCAACTTTAGAACCTAGAGAGTGGTAAACCGTACCCATTTCTAGACCGATGATACCACCGCCCATGATAAGCAGTTTTTCTGGCACTTCTTTCAGTTCAAGAGCGTCAGTAGAGTCCCAAATACGTGGGTCTTCATGCGGGATAAATGGCAGTTTGATTGGACGAGAACCAGCCGCAACGATTGCGTTGTCAAAGTTAACCACTGTTGACTCGCCTTCACCTTCTACAAGGATAGAGTTAGGGCCAGTGAACTTACCGTAACCGTTTACCACTGTTACGTTACGCATCTTAGCCATGCCGCTTAGGCCGCCAGTTAGTTGGTTAACAACTTTTTCTTTCCAGATACGGATCTTGTTGATGTCTGTTTGCGGTTCGCCGAACACAACGCCGTGATCAGCCATCGCTTTCGCTTCTTCAATTACTTTAGAAACGTGTAGAAGTGCTTTAGATGGGATACAACCCACGTTCAGACACACACCACCTAGAGTGCTGTAACGTTCAACAAGTACAGTTTCAAGACCTAAGTCTGCACAACGGAAGGCAGCGGAGTAACCAGCAGGACCAGAACCAAGTACAACAACTTGGGCTTTAATTTCTTTGCTCATTTTGACCTCTTGTAGTCATTATCCCTAACAGGCTGAGTGGGTATCGATTTTTTCTGTTTAAGAGTTATTCGTTTTAAACAATTATTTTCAGACCGCCAACAGTTTACAGAGATGTTAATGGTGTGAAAAGTAAATCAATTTAGCCTGTGAGCTAGACAACAATTCGATTGTGAAAACCCTGTAGAGAATAAGGGAGATAACCAAATTGTCCGGTAATTATTATTAGCAGAGGCGGCTAAATTGCCGCCTCTCATTCATCTAATTTCTATTAAAGAACTAGACGACGAATGTCAGATAGACATGAATTTAGGTAAGTGATGAAGCGCGCACCTTCAGCACCATCGATCACACGGTGGTCGTATGATAGAGACAGTGGAAGTTGTAGACGCGGTTCGAACTCTTTACCGTTCCATACAGGTTTCATTTCTGACTTAGACACACCTAGGATACCAACTTCTGGCGCGTTTACGATTGGAGTAAACGCCGTACCGCCGATACCGCCTAGGCTAGAGATAGTGAAACAGCCACCTTGCATGTCAGCAGCAGTTAGCTTGCCTGCACGTGCTTTCTTAGAAACAGCCATTAGCTCTTCAGATAGCTCGTAGATGCCTTTCTTGTTCACGTCTTTAAATACAGGAACAACTAGACCGTTTGGCGTATCTACTGCGATACCGATGTTCACGTATTTCTTCAGAATTAGGCTCTCACCGTCTTCTGATAGAGAAGAGTTGAACGCTGGGAACGCTTCAAGTGCTTTAGCAGCCGCTTTCATGATGAACACTAGTGGAGTGATCTTCATGCCAGTGTCTTTCTTCGCTTCAATCGCGTTTTGCTCTTTACGGAATGCTTCAAGAGCCGTGATGTCTGCGTTATCCCACTGTGTAACGTGCGGGATCATTACCCAGTTACGGTGTAGGTTAGCACCAGAGATCTTCTTAATGCGAGATAGCGGTTGTACTTCTGTCTCACCGAACTTGCTGAAGTCCACTTTTGGCCATGGTAGTAGACCAAGAGCTGCACCGTCGCCTTTGCCAGATGCTGCTGCACCAGACTCAAGACGCTTAAGCGCTTCTTTCACGTAGTTCTGAACGTCTTCTTTCAGGATACGGCTCTTACGACCAGAACCTTTAACCTTAGAAAGGTTTACGCCAAACTCACGAGCTAGACGACGAACAACTGGAGACGCGTGAGCGTACTCATCGTTCTCTTTGAAATCGCCAGTCGCTGCTGGAGCTGCTGCCGCTGGAGCTTCTGCTTTAGGAGTTGCCGCTGCAGGTGCTGCTGCTTGAGCTGGAGCCGCTACCGGAGCAGGTGCTGCGCCCGCCACTTCGAATACCATGATTAGTGAGCCAGTAGACACTTTGTCGCCAGCTGCAATCTTGATTTCTTTAACTGTACCAGCAAATGGTGCAGGAACTTCCATAGAAGCTTTGTCGCCTTCTACAGTGATCAGAGATTGCTCTTCTTCCACTGTGTCACCAACAGCAACCATGATTTCAGTTACTTCAACTTCGTCGCCGCCGATATCTGGAACGTTAACTTCTTTTGCCGCAGACGCTGCTGGAGCTGCTGCCGCTGGAGCTTCAACTGCCGCAGGAGCTGCTGGAGCACCTGAACCTGCAGCTTCGAATACCATGATTAGAGAGCCAGTCGATACTTTATCGCCTGCTGCTACTTTGATCTCTTTAAGCGTACCTGCGAATGGTGCAGGAACTTCCATAGAAGCTTTGTCGCCTTCTACAGTGATAAGAGATTGCTCTTCTTCGATGCTGTCGCCGATTGCTACCATGATTTCAGTAACTTCAACTTCGTCACCACCGATGTCTGGTACGTGAACTTCTTTCAGTTCTGCCGCTGCTGCTGGAGCTGGAGCCGCTGCTGGAGCCGCTTCTGCCGCAGGAGCAGGTGCAGCGTCAGCTGCACCCTCGGCTTCGAAAATCATGATTAGAGAACCAGTAGAAACCTTGTCGCCTTCTGCAACTTTGATTTCTTTAACGATACCCGCTTGAGAAGCAGGAACTTCCATAGAAGCTTTATCGCCTTCAACAGTGATCAGAGACTGTTCTTCTTCAACCTTGTCGCCAACGCTTACAAGAATCTCAGTAACTTCAACCTCATCCGCACCGATGTCTGGTACATTAATTTCGATTGCCATTTCTTATCTACCTTCTTAATTAAGCGTATAGCGGGTTAGTTTTCTCAGTGTCGATGTCGAATTTCTTAATTGCTTCAGCAATTACAGATTTCTCAACTTCGCCACGTTTCGCTAGTTCAGTTAGTGCTGCTACTACTACGTAACCTGCGTTCACTTCGAAGTGACGACGTAGGTTTTCACGGCTGTCTGAACGACCGAAGCCGTCAGTACCAAGAACTTTGAAAGACTCAGCAGGAATGAATGCACGAACCTGCTCTGCGTAGTTCTTCATGTAGTCAGTTGCTGCGATAGCTGGCTCAGTACCCATTACTGTTTGGATGTAAGGTACTTTCGCTTCCGCTTCTGGGTGAAGCATGTTGAAACGCTCTGCATCTTGACCATCGCGAGTTAGTTCATTGAATGACGTTACAGAGTAAACATCAGAAGCAACGCCGTACTCTTCGCTTAGGATTTGAGCTGCTTTACGTACTTCATTCATGATAGTACCTGAGCTCATTAGCTGAACTTTCGCTTTATCGCCCGTGTAAGTTTCTAGCTTGTAGATACCTTTACGGATGCCTTCTTCAGCGCCTTCTGGCATTGCTGGCATTGCGTAGTTTTCGTTCATTAGCGTTAGGTAGTAGAACACGTTCTCTTGATCAGGACCGTACATGCGACGGATACCGTCTTGCATGATTACTGCTACTTCGTACGCGAATGTTGGGTCGTAAGAGATACAGTTAGGAACCGTACCCGCCATGATGTGCGAGTGACCGTCTTCGTGCTGTAGACCTTCGCCGTTCAGCGTTGTACGACCAGCGGTTGCACCTAGTAGGAAACCACGTGCTTGTTGGTCGCCCGCCATCCACGCCATGTCGCCAACACGTTGGAAGCCGAACATTGAGTAGTAGATGTAGAACGGGATCATTGGTAGGTCGTTTGTCGAGTATGAAGTCGCAGCAGCAACCCATGAAGACATAGCACCTAGCTCGTTGATACCTTCTTGTAGAACCTGACCTGACGTTGCTTCTTTGTAGTAAGAAACGATGTCGCGGTCTTGTGGTGTGTAGTTCTGGCCGTGCGGGTTGTAAATACCGATTTGACGGAACAGACCTTCCATACCGAATGTACGCGCTTCATCAGCAATGATAGGAACGATGTTCTTACCAATGTTTTTGTTCTTAAGTAGAACGTTAAGTGCACGTACGAATGCCATAGTAGAAGAGATATCACGCTTCTGTTCTTCTAGTAGTGGCTTGAATTCTTCTAGCTCAGGAACAATGAGTTCTTGAGTAAAGTTTGGTAGACGCTGTGGCGTGTAGCCGTGTAGCGCTTTACGACGAGCGTGTAGGTATTCGTACTCTTTTGAACCTTCTTCAAGTTTCAGGTACGGAAGTTCTTTCACAGCTTCGTCAGTTAGGATGTCTTGTAGACCTAGACGATCACGTAGGTGTAGTACGTGAGTCATATCCATCTTCTTAACTTGGTGCGCGATGTTCTTACCTTCAGCCGCTTCACCCATGCCGTAACCTTTAACAGTCTTAGCTAGGATTACTGTTGGACGACCTTTAGTTTCTGCCGCGTTTTTGTATGCCGCGTATAGCTTAGAAGACTCGTGACCACCACGCTTAAGCGCGAAGATTTCGTCGTCAGTCATGTCAGCAACAAGTGCAGCAGTTTCTGGGTACTTACCGAAGAAGTGCTCACGTACGTATGCGCCATCTTTCGCTTTGAACGTTTGGTAATCGCCATCGATTGTTTCGTTCATAAGCTGTAGAAGCTTACCAGTGGTGTCTTTAGCTAGTAGAGAATCCCAGTTGTTACCCCAGATTACTTTCACTACGTTCCAGCCAGCGCCTTTGAACAGACCTTCAAGTTCTTGAATGATCTTACCGTTACCCATTACAGGGCCGTCTAGACGCTGTAGGTTACAGTTGATTAGGAAACATAGGTTGTCTAGCTTCTCACGCGCAGCGAAAGAGATAGCACCACGTGATTCTGGCTCATCCATCTCACCGTCGCCTAGGAACGCGTAAACGCGCTGCTCAGAAGTATCTTTCATGCCGCGGCCTTCAAGGTACTTAAGGAAACGAGCTTGGTAGATCGCAGAGATCGGACCTAGACCCATAGATACGGTTGGGAACTGCCAGAATTCAGGCATTAGTTTAGGGTGCGGGTATGATGGGATACCTTTACCATCCACTTCTTGACGGAAGTTGTCTAGCTGCTCTTCAGTTAGACGACCTTCAACGAACGCACGAGCGTAGATACCCGGAGAGATGTGACCTTGGTAGTAAACTAGGTCACCACCATCCTTCTCGTTTGGCGCACGGAAGAAGTGGTTGAAACATGTTTCGTAGAATGCAGCAGAAGACTGGAAAGACGCCATGTGGCCGCCTAGTTCTAGGTCTTTCTTAGATGCGCGAAGAACGATCATGATTGCGTTCCAGCGAATGATGGAACGAATACGGCGCTCAAGCGTTGTGTCACCAGGGTAAGCTGGCTCTTGGTCTGCAGGAATCGTGTTGATGTAGTTAGTTGTGATACCTGTTGGCATATCAACACCGTCTAGACGTGCTTTGTCTAGAACCTGCTCTAGTAGGTACTGAGCGCGTTCTACACCTTCTTCACGTACAACTGACTCAAGTGCTTGTAGCCATTCTTGAGTTTCCAGTGCATCTACGTCATGCTTCATATCAGACATGGCGATCTATCCTTCTGTTGGTTGGATCTACTTATTTAAGTAACACTCTTACGAGTTGTTACCCTGCTGAATTCGACGCAGAGAACGCTCTCGTCGAGACTCTTCTCGAGTCAAATCCAACAATGTTTCTTCGATGTAAGCCAAGTGCGAATGAGACATCTCACGAGCCTTTTCAGGCTGACCAGAAACAATCGCATCCACAATGTTAGCTCGGTGTTTACTCACTTTCTCGACCGCCTCAGGGCGGCGACGTAGTAATTTAAAATTCTGTAGAATGTTTTGCTCAAGTAGAGGAGCTAAGCTACGCACAATGTGCAGTAACACGACATTATGAGCCGCTTCTGTTATCGCAATTAAAAACTGCATAACTTCCGCTGATTCCGCTTCGATATCGTTGTTTGCTTGCTCTTTACTAATGCGCTCAAGGCAGCCTTGAATGCGTGCAAAATCTTCTTCGGTACCACGCAAAGCTGCAAAATACGCCGAAATCCCTTCCATTGCATGACGTGACTCAAGCAAATCAAGTTGGGTTTCAGAGTGGCTAGACAACAAATTCAGCAAAGGATCGGAAAAGCTTTTCCAGATGTTTTCGCTAACGAAAGTACCGCCACCTTGGCGACGAGTTAACAAACGTTTCGCTTCTAAGCGTTGGATGGCTTCACGGACTGAAGGACGAGACACATCGAACTGTTTCGCCAGTTCACGCTCTGGTGGCAATTGTTGCCCCGGAGACAATGTTCCTTCCACAATCAACCTTTCTAACTCTTGTTCAATAACATCAGAGAGCTTTGGCTGACGAATCCTTTGATAAGCCATAATTTATTGTTCTTCTACTCTTGCAGGTAATTGGTAATACCAATTTTAAGTTGGTGCAGAAATTAACATAATTAAAACGCAACTGTCCAGCCAAAAATTGACCTAAATCATAGAACGGACTTACAACCAACACTCTGATAACAATTGACTATTAAAACGGCAAAAAAATTGGTCTGACCAATTACATTAACAAAACAAATGGGAATTAGACGTGCTAGCGGTTTTGGAAAAGAAATACAAAAAATGACAAAATGATCAGTCTATTTATTCACCAAAACGAACTCATTAGTCGTAAAAATGTAGTTAATTTTTAACAACCATTAATATTTCTCGTATCAAAAAAAGGCATACCTGATCGTATGCCTTATTTATTTCCGTTTTTTGAATTTACAGTTTTGCTACAAATCAACGTTGAATCAGCTGCCTATATTTAACCCAATCAAAGCTTAGACCAGGATCGCTTTTTCTCAAGGGAGCAATGTATTGATGACCGGTAATTCGCGGCAAGGTAATTTGAGGATATTGGTGCATGATGGCTTGAGTTAATCGAGCAAGTGATTGATATTGCTCTTCTGTATACGCCACAAATTCTGTTCCCTCTAACTCAATGCCAATAGAGTAATCATTGCAACGGTCTCTCCCGGCAAAGCTTGATTGCCCCGCATGCCATGCTCTATCAAGAAATGAAACGAACTGAACAATCTCACCGTCGCGCTTAATTAAACAATGCGCTGAAACACCCATTTTGTGAATTACCTCAAAAAATGGGTGCGCGTTAGGATCAAGATTGCCGCTGAAAAAATCTTCAATATACGGCCCACCAAACTGACTAGGTGGCAAACTGATGTTATGAACAACTAATAGAGAGATATCGTGTTCGCTGTTGCGTGCATCAAAAAATGGTGATGGAACATGCTTTGCGTGAGTCAACCATCCATTATCGATAATTGGGGACATATCAACCTCTATAGTTTGCAAATTAACTGCTGAAATTATTGACACCGGAGAGTATCATTCGATGCCATCTCCCTTTCAAGACTAGATTTGCGATGAAGAACACACACAACAGCCAAGAACGCCTAGAATACCTCAAGCAACAACTTCCTTTAGAAATCACCCGCTCTGTCGCCGATACCTTAAAAGAAGATCTAGGTGGCACGTTGGATGCGTCACAAGATATCACCGCATCTCTTATTCCTGCTGATGCAATGAATACCGCAACCATCATCACTCGTGAACACGGTGTGTTTTGTGGTCAAGCTTGGGCAGATGAAGTATTTAAACAGCTTGGCGGCAAAGTCACTATCGAATGGCATGTAAAAGATGGTGATAAAGTCAAGCCAAACCAAACACTTTGCACGCTAACAGGCCCAGCTCGTGACCTATTAACGGGTGAGCGCAACGCAATGAATTTTATTCAAACCCTTTCTGGTTGCGCAACAACAACCGCTGAGTATGCAGCAAAAATCGCGCATACCGATTGTCGTTTGTTAGACACTCGCAAAACCATTCCAGGTCTTCGAAGTGCGCTGAAGTACGCCGTTGCTTGTGGTGGCGGTTTTAACCATCGTATCGGAGTGTTCGACGCTTACCTCATCAAAGAAAACCACATCATCGCTTGTGGCGGAATTACTCAAGCAATCACCACAGCAAAAGAACTCAATCCTGGCAAACCAGTAGAAGTAGAAACAGAAAGCCTGGCTGAGCTACAAGAAGCGATCGACGCAGGTGCCGACATCATCATGCTAGATAACTTCACCAAAGAAATGATGCGTGAAGCCGTAGAGATTAACGCAGGCCGTGCCGCTTTAGAAAACTCAGGCAACATCACTCTAGATACTATCGCTGAATACGCAGAAACCGGAGTCGATTACATTTCGGTAGGCGCACTAACTAAGCATCTAAAAGCGATGGATCTTTCGATGCGCTTCAAATAACACAAGCAACAAAATTCAAATTACTTCAACTAACTCAGTGAGTTGTGAGTAATTCATCATTAAAAAGGGCCACTAGGCCCTTTCTTTTTATCCACTAAAAAAATAGCACTACTCGCAAAACTCTGCATACGATATGCAACTTTCCACCAAAGAGTTTTACCTCACTCGAGACCCCATCTCTTCCCCATTTTCAACCTTTATGAAGTCTCCATAATCCTTCGCTAATGCAAGGGCATTATTTATTTCATTAAGAAGGAAAGAAAATGAAACACAGTAAACAGAAAAAACAGCAAGGTTTTACGCTAATTGAATTGATGATTGTGGTGGCGGTAATTGGTGTTTTGGCGGCGATTGCAATGCCACAATACCAAAAGTATGTAGCTAAAAGTGAAGTTGCATCTGTTTTAGCAACATTGACAGGGGCTAAAACTAATGTAGAAGCTTACACTGTAGAGAACGGTTTATTTCCAGATGGCTCAGCTTCTGATGCAACACCAACGGCCCTAGGGGTTCCATCAATGCATTTAGGAACTGTAGCTTTTACAGACCAAAGTGCTGATGGTGGCAAAATTTCTTTTACATTTGCAACAACAGCTAGTGCGGGTGTTAGTGCTTTAGTTTCAGGGAAAAAACTGACTCTTACGCGAACGGCAACATCTGGAGGATGGGATTGCTCATCATCTGATTTGGGTAGCGAATTGCTTCCTAAAACTTGTAAATAATGATCACCAACCTCTCTACGGTTCTTCGTCAAAAAGGATTACTGACGTTTTCCCAAGAAGAATCGTTAATAGAGCAAGTTAAAGCTTCTGGCATCTCGATGCCGGAAGCTTTACTCAGTTCTGGATTCTTCACATCAAGCGAACTGGCCGAGCACTTAAGTTCTATTTTTGGCCTAAGTCAGCCCGAGTTATCTCAATATGAATATGCTTCGCTTTGCCAACAGCTCGGCCTACGTGAATTAATCACACGACATAATGCACTCCCACTCCACCGTACTCCTTCAACTTTATTATTAGCGGTTGCCGACCCCACGAATCAACAAGCTGAAGATGATTTCCGCTTTGCCACTGGTTTACAGGTTGAGTTGGTGTTGGCGGATTTTCGCGAACTCAGTACAGCAATTCGACGCTTGTACGGGCGTGCCATCGGTCAGGAACGCTCCCAACTCAAAGAGATCAACCAAGAAGAGCTAGCGAGTCTGGTGGATGTCGGTGCAGATGAAATCGACAATATCGAAGACTTGAGCCAAGACGAGTCGCCCGTTAGCCGCTACATCAACCAAATTCTGTTGGACGCGGTGCGTAAAGGCGCATCCGATATCCACTTTGAACCTTATGAAAAGATGTACCGAGTTCGTCTACGTTGCGATGGCATTTTGATCGAAACTCAGCAACCGCCAAATCACTTGAGTCGTCGCTTATCAGCTCGTATAAAAATTCTCTCTAAACTTGATATTGCCGAGCGACGTTTACCACAAGATGGGCGAATTAAACTCAAACTGAATCAAGACACCGCGATTGATATGCGGGTATCCACTCTACCTACCTTGTTTGGAGAGAAGATCGTACTACGACTGCTCGATAGCAGCTCCGCATCACTGGATATCGACAAGCTTGGTTATAGTGAGCAACAAAAACAGCTGTATTTAGAGGCTCTGCGTCGTCCACAAGGTATGATTCTGATGACAGGCCCAACAGGAAGCGGCAAGACTGTTTCATTGTACACTGGGTTAAATATTCTCAATAAACCAGAGATCAATATATCCACAGCAGAGGATCCTGTGGAAATTAACTTATCGGGCATTAACCAAGTTCAAGTCCAACCTAAGATTGGTTTTGGCTTTGCAGAAGCTCTACGTTCTTTTCTACGTCAAGATCCCGATGTGGTCATGGTGGGTGAGATTCGAGACCTAGATACTGCGGAAATCGCGATTAAGGCGTCCCAAACCGGTCACTTAGTGCTCTCTACTTTGCATACCAACTCTGCAGCTGAAACCATCATTCGCTTATCAAACATGGGCGTAGAAAGTTTTAACCTCGCCTCTTCTCTTAGTTTGATTATTGCCCAACGCCTAGCTCGCAAACTTTGTCCATATTGTAAACAACCGCAAGAGCATACCGTTCAACTTCAGCACCTAGGCATTCAAACAACTGACAAAATTTTTAGAGCCAATCCAGATGGTTGCAACGAATGCACCCATGGTTATTCTGGCCGAACGGGTATCTATGAAGTCATGCGCTTTGATGAATCTTTATCCGAAGCTCTTATTAAAGGAGCCTCGGTACATGAACTGGAAAAGCTTGCTATTGCGAACGGCATGAGCACCTTGCAAATGTCCGGAATAGAAAAACTCAAGCAAGGCATCACAAGCTTTAGTGAGTTACAACGCGTACTCTATTTCTAATCCTTTAATCAGCAGTTACCCCCTATGAAAACTACGACACCACAATTAAAGAACTTCCGTTGGAAAGGCGTTAACAGCTCAGGGAAAAAGACCTCTGGTCAAACTCTGGCAATGAGCGAAATCGAAGTACGAGAGCGCTTAGATGCCCAGCACATCAAAATCAAAAAGCTAAAGAAAAGCAGCATCTCTTTTTTGACCAAACTTAGCCATCGCGTAAAAGGAAAAGACATCACGGTTTTCACTCGTCAAATCTCAACGATGCTAGTAACTGGTGTGCCACTAGTACAAGCATTGAAATTGGTCTCTGATAACCACAAAAAGGCGGAAATGAAATCCATTTTGATGAGTGTAACTCGGGCTGTTGAAGCGGGTACGCCGATGTCCAAAGCGATGCGTACCGCCAGTAACCATTTTGACCCGCTGTATACCGACCTGATTGCGACAGGAGAACAATCGGGCAACTTAGCCGAAGTGTTCGAACGCTTAGCCACCTACAGGGAAAAAAATGAGCAGCTTAGAGCCAAAGTGATCAAGGCTCTAATATATCCAGCCATGGTTATTCTAGTTGCACTGGGAGTATCGTTTATCATGCTAACCAAGGTCATTCCCGAGTTTGAAAAAATGTTTGTGGGCTTTGGTGCTGAATTGCCGTGGTTTACAAGGCAAGTCTTAGAGCTTTCCGCTTGGACACAAAACTGGAGCCCATTTATCGCTCTTGGTTCCATCAGTTTATTGATCTCCGCGAGAGTACTCTCTAAGCGTTCAGATTCTTTTCGTTTAATGCTCAACCGATCTGTACTTAAGTTTCCAGTCCTTGGGGCGGTTTTATCGAAAGCCGCTATCGCAAAATTTAGTCGAACACTCGCTACGAGCTTTACGGCGGGCATTCCGATTCTAACCAGTTTAAAAACCACCTCGAAAACGTCCGGAAATATGCATTATCAATTGGCTATCGAAGAGGTTTATCGCGATACCGCTGCAGGAATGCCGATGTATGTTGCAATGCGCAATTGCAACGTGTTCCCTGAGTTGGTGCTGCAAATGGTTATGATCGGCGAAGAATCCGGCCGACTTGACGATATGCTCAATAAAGTCGCCACAATTTACGAGTTTGAAGTGGACAACACCGTCGATAACCTCAGTAAAATCTTAGAACCATTAATTATCGTTTTTTTAGGTATCGTTGTCGGTGGCCTGGTCACAGCAATGTACTTGCCAATCTTTAACTTAATGAGTGTATTGGGCTAGAATGAACCGTTAATCCCTTCAAAACAGCATGTTGCTGATTTGACTTATCGCTCAAGAGATAAATATGGAAGTGTTCCAGTACTACCCTTGGCTATTCGTGGTGTTTGCCAGTATCTTCGGTTTAATTGTGGGTAGTTTTCTTAATGTAGTCATTTATCGGCTACCTAAAATCATGGAATTAGAATGGCGCCGTGAATGCGCCGAATCATTCCCTGAATATAAGATTAAGCCACCTCAAGAAGTTTTGACATTAAGCGTGCCTCGCTCTTCGTGCCAAAACTGCGCGACGCCAATTCGTATTCGAGACAATATTCCTGTAATCAGCTGGCTACTGTTAAAAGGAAAATGCCATCATTGTCATACCGCAATTAGTCCTCGATATCCGCTGATAGAATTACTCACTGCAGCGTGCGCTGGTTTTGTGGCTTATCATTTCGGCTTTAGCTACTTTACGGTTGCGTTAATCTTTTTCACATTTGTCTTAATAGCCGCGACTTTTATCGATCTCGATACTATGCTGCTACCGGACCAATTAACATTACCATTAACTTGGGCTGGCATTGCGTTAGCATTAACAGAAATAAGCCCTGTTAGTCTACAAGACGCCGTAATTGGTGCGATTGCCGGTTATTTGTGTCTTTGGTCAGTATATTGGGGTTTCAAACTGCTTACTGGTAAAGAAGGCATGGGTTACGGTGATTTTAAATTGCTGGCTGCCCTTGGCGCTTGGCTAGGATGGCAATCATTACCAATGATCATCCTACTTTCTTCCGTCGTCGGTGTGATATTCGGGCTCGTTCAGTTACGACTACAAAAACAAGGTATAGAGAGAGCTTTCCCTTTCGGCCCATATTTAGCGATTGCAGGATGGGCAAGCTTAATCTGGGGCGATCAAATTCTAAGTTGGTACTTCACGTCAATTTTAGGAGTGTAAATGGCTTTGGTAATAGGCTTAACGGGTGGTATCGCCAGCGGTAAAACCACCGTAGCGAATCTGTTCAAGCAGCAGTTTAAAATTGATATTGTCGATGCAGATATTGTCGCACGAGAAGTCGTCGAACCTGGAACTCCCGGGTTAAATGCAATCATTCAACATTTTGGTCAAGACATTACGCATGACGACAACACCTTAGATCGTGCCAAGTTACGCGAAAAAATCTTTTCTAATCCAGAAGAAAAAGCTTGGCTCAATGCATTGTTACATCCGATCATTCGAGAAAAAATGATAGAAGACCTTCAACAGGTCACGTCGGATTATGCGTTATTGGTCGTGCCATTGCTCGTTGAAAACAACCTCGATAGTTTGTGCGATCGTGTCCTCGTTGTAGATGTAGAACCTGAAACTCAAATTTCTCGCACCGTTAAACGCGACAACGTAAGCGAAGAGCAAGCACATGCGATTCTCGCCTCTCAAGCTTCGAGACAGCAGAGACTCGATATCGCTGACGATGTGGTTAAAAACAATCCAAATGACCCAGATCTTTTGCTTCAAATCACAGATTTGCACGAAAAGTACCTAGCCATGTGTAAGAAAAATCTGCGAAAATAGGAATGAAACTCACCAAGGCTTATGTCGATGACCACGCACAAATTTGAACATCCGTTAAATGAGAAAACTCGTATTTATCTAAGAGTAGAGTCTCTGCTGCGTCAGGCTCACTTGGCCTCTGGTTTTGCCGATAATCACCAGTATCAACTTTTTTTCCGTGCTCTTTTTGACATGGTAGAGATCTTCGAACAGATCCAACTAAAAAGTGAATTGGCTAAAGATCTTGAGAAACAGCGCCTCTCCTATCGCCATTGGCTAAATGTAGAAGGTGTTGATCAAGAAGCCCTCAATTCCTTACTCAACGAAATTGATGTGGTTCATAGTCAATTAATGGGTGCAGAGCGTTTTGGTCAAGCGTTAAAAGAAGATCGCTTCCTTAGCTCTATTCGCCAACGTTTCAATCTGCCAGGTGGCTCGTGCTGCTTTGATTTACCAGCATTACATTACTGGCTTCATCTGCCTATTGAACGTAAAAAGCATGATGCCAACCAATGGCAAAAGAGTTTGAAACCGCTTTCCGATGCGCTCACCTTGTGGCTAAAACTTGCTCGTGAAACCGGTCATTTTAAAGCCCAAATCGCGCGCGCAGGATTCTTCCAAAGTGACGCAGATGAAGCAAATATCCTCCGACTTCATATTCCTATGAAGTATGGCGTCTACCCTATGATTTCAGGTCATAAAAATCGTTTTGCGATTAAATTTATGGCTTTTGAAAATGGTCAGGCATGCACACAAGATGTCGAGTTTGAATTAGCCGTTTGTAGCTAATCAAAACATCAAGCTATTATTCTAAATACTTCGCTTTAATACCAAGATTACAATGGGACGATTCAACCATGTCTAAAATTACTATCGTTCAATGCCCTCAATGTGGTACCGACGTTGAATGGGGAGAACAAAGTCCTCATCGCCCTTTCTGTAGTAAAAAATGCCAAATGATCGATTTTGGTGAGTGGGCAGATGAAGAAAATGCCATTGCTGGCGCCCCAGATATGTCAGACAGTGACGGCTGGTCAGAAGATCAATACTAGAGATTCTAGGTTCTAGGTTCTAGGTTCTAGGTTCTAGGTTCTAGGTTCTAGGTTCTAGGTTCTAAAAGTTGAGGAAGTTGGCGTGAAAGCGTCAACTTTTTTATTGCCTGTCGGAAAACTTTCCCTGAAGGCTTCTCCACTACTATCGGGGTTGTAACCTTTCAAGTTACAGTTCCACTCTATATCAGCGGGTTAAGTGAGTTATTTAAACACAAGCAATTTGTTTAGCTCAGAACGCAGATATTTTTCTTGCTACCTAGGAAGAGGCGCGGAGTGAACACCAATACATAAGCACCGATGACAACGGTAGAAAGAGAAATAGCCAGTTATGAGGCAAACATAAAAAAACGGAGCCCTAAAGGACTCCGTTTAATGAGAACGCTAGTTATAGCATTACTTCTTAGCAAGTTTCTCTTTGATACGAGCTGACTTACCAGAACGCTCACGTAGGTAGTACAACTTGGCACGACGTACTGCACCACGGCGTTTAACTTCGATGCTATCAACGATTGGAGAGTGTGTTTGGAACGTACGCTCAACACCTTCACCGTTAGAGATCTTACGTACAGTGAAAGCTGAGTGTAGACCACGGTTACGGATTGCGATTACAACGCCTTCGAAAGCCTGTAGACGCTCACGGTCACCTTCTTTTACCTTAACTTGAACAACAACAGTGTCACCTGGTGCAAATTTAGGTAGGTCTTGTTTCATTTGCTCTTCTTCAAGAGCCTTGATGATGTTACTCATTTTTAAAATTCCTAGAATAAACTGATACTAAATAAATTAGGTTACTTTGCATTATGCTCACTAATGAACTCTGCAAGTAATTGTTCCTGTTCGTCAGTCAGAGCTAGGTTTTCCAGGAGCTCTGGTCTTCTCAGCCAAGTTCGGCCCAGCGACTGCTTTAGTCGCCATTGACGAATGTCCTTGTGATTGCCTGACATCAGTACCGATGGCACCTCTTTGTCATCCAATACTTCTGGACGCGTATAGTGAGGGCAATCTAGCAAGCCATTAGCAAAAGAATCTTCTTCTGCTGACGCAAAATCTCCTAATACGCCCGGAATAAACCGAGATACAGAATCAATTAACGTCATGGCTGGTATCTCACCACCCGTCATCACAAAATCCCCAATCGACCATTCTTCGTCGACTTCAGATTGAATGATGCGCTCATCTACCCCTTCATAACGACCACAAATCAGAAGCAAATTCTCATTTGTTGCCAGTTCTTCGACTCCTTTTTGGTCGAGCTTACGACCTTGAGGAGAGAGGTAAATGACTTTCGTCTTACCCGGTGAGGCTTTCTTAGCGGTATGAATGGCATCGCGCAAAGGCTGAACCATCATTAACATACCAGGGCCACCACCGTAAGGTCGGTCATCGACAGTGCGATGTTTGTCGTGAGTGAAATCGCGAGGATTCCATGTTTCAATCGACAAAAGACCTTTTTTAACCGCTTGACCTGTTACTCCAAAATCAGTAACAGAACGGAACATTTTAGGAAAAAGGCTAATAACGCCAACCCACATGTTTATCTCGCTCTGTAATTTTGGAGATTAGAATCCAGGATCCCAGTCAACTTCGATCCGTTGAGCTTCGCGATCAACTTTGATGATCACTTGCTCTTCAAGGAACGGAATTAGTCGTTCCTTTTGCCCGAAAGCATCTTTAAGATTTGCTTTAACAACCAGAACATCGTTTGAGCCAGTTTCTAGCATGTCAGTAACGACACCTAGATCGTAACCTTTAGTGGTTACTACGTGCATTCCAAACAATTCACGCCAGTAGAATTCATCTTCTGACAATTCAGGAAGTACTGCAGGGTCAATAGCAATTTCAAAGTTAGTCATTAAATGCGCGTCTTCACGAACATCCATGCCTTCCAGCTTAGCCACCATACCTTTGTTATGGCGCTTCCAGCTTTCTACTTTGTACTCAACCCACTTGCCCTTTTGGTTAATATACCAAGGGCTGTAATCGAAAATGCTTTCAGCATTGTCTGTGTAGGAAAAAACCTTAAGCCAACCTCGAATGCCGTAAGTAGCACCAAACTTGCCTACAACAATCTTTTCGTTGCTCATTGTTTCTTTACCTTTCATCGACATAAACTAGTTTCTACTTCTGAAGTAAAAATTAAGCCGCTTTTTGAGCGTCTTTAACTAGCTTAGCAACGCGGTCAGATACAGACGCGCCTTGACCAACCCAGTGGTTAACGCGGTCTAGGTCTAGACGTAGACCTTCTTCTTGACCTTTAGCAGTTGGGTTGAAGAAACCAACTTTCTCGATGAAACGGCCAGTTGCAGCGTTGCGGCTGTCCGCTACTACGATTTGATAAAATGGACGCTTCTTAGCGCCGTGACGTGCCAAACGAATGGTTACCATGTCGTCCTCTTTGCTTTCTCAAAAATAAAATTAACCCCAAAAACCGTTCAATAACCTGAACAATCTGGGGTCTCGTGCCAAAATAAAGCTCTGGAATTTTACTCTTATCCCGGAGCAATGCAAGGGTTTAGTTACTTTTTCACCAACATAAATCGAAATTCAAGTTTGTGACGCAGCTAACACCCTGAAACTATAGTCACATCGATGAATTATCGACCAAATGGATTGAAGCCGCCGCCTCCACCCATACCGCCCATCATGCCTTGCATGTTACGCATCATGCCTTTCATGCCGCCCTTCTGCATTTTCTTCATCATCTTCTGCATTTGGGTGAACTGCTTCAGTAGACGGTTAACATCTTGAACCTGTACACCTGAACCTGCAGCGATACGCTTTTTACGCGAGCCTTTAATGATTTCAGGACGTTGACGCTCTTTCATCGTCATTGAGCTGATGATCGCTTCCATTTGCTTGAACATCTTGTCATCGACTTTGTCTTTCACGTCAGATGGTAGCTGAGACATACCTGGTAGCTTGTCTAGCATGCCCATCATGCCACCCATGTTTTGCATTTGACCTAGCTGTTCACGGAAGTCTTCAAGGTCGAAACCTTTCTTCTCTTTGAACTTCTTCGCTAGCTTCTCTGCTTTTTCTTGGTCAACATTGCGTTGTAGGTCTTCAATCAAAGACAGAACGTCGCCCATGCCAAGAATACGTGATGCTACTCGGTCTGGGTGGAATGGTTCTAGTGCGTCAGTTTTCTCACCGACACCTAAGAACTTAATTGGCTTGCCCGTGATATGACGAACTGACAGCGCCGCACCACCACGCGCGTCACCGTCAACCTTGGTAAGAATCACACCAGTAAGTGGTAGTGCATCACCAAAGGCTTTTGCTGTGTTCGCCGCATCTTGACCTGTCATTGCATCAACAACGAACAGCGTCTCAACAGGATTGATAGCTGAGTGAAGATCTTTGATCTCCCCCATCATTTCTTCATCGATAGCCAAACGACCCGCGGTATCGACAATTAATACGTCGTAGAATTTCTTCTTCGCGTGGTCGATTGCTGCGTTAGCAATATCAAGTGGCTTTTGATCTGGTGAAGATGGGAAGAAGTCGACACCGATGTCTGATGCTAGTGTTTCTAACTGTTTGATCGCCGCAGGACGGTAAACGTCGGCAGACACCACAAGAACTTTCTTCTTATCGCGCTCTTTTAGAAGCTTAGATAGCTTACCTACCGATGTGGTTTTACCTGCGCCTTGTAGACCTGCCATCAAAAGTACTGCTGGCGGCTGTGCTGCTAGGTTAAGCGCTTCGTTAGACTCACCCATTACCGCTTCAAGCTCTGCTTGAACGATCTTGATGAATTCTTGGCCCGGAGTTAAGGATTTAGAAACTTCTACGCCAACCGCTTTTTCTTTAACGCGGTTTACGAATTCGCGAACAACAGGAAGTGCAACGTCAGCCTCTAAAAGGGCCATACGAACTTCACGTAGGGTTTCTTTAATGTTGTCTTCGGTCAGACGACCTTTACCACTGATATTTTTCAGCGTTTTGGATAATCGATCCGTTAAATTCTCAAACATCTTTGTCTCTTCGCTAAAATGGCGATTAATTAGGGTGAGTATACCTTAGCCAACGTCACAGTCATACCCGAACACTACTCTTATAACTAAGTTGAGGGCTAACTTGTTAATTTCAATATCTCATCTCTCATGATTGATGACGCATATAACGTAGCCCCAAAGAGTAATGCAAGGTATAATTTCGTCACCGTGCACAACAACATTTAGGATTCATGGATAGCTTAATTGCCATCGCGGCCGCCATGCTCTACGTTTTGGCGATTGCGACCATCATACCTGGACTCTCTCAACAGTCAGGAATCAAAGCAAAAACAGTGTTTGCCAGTGCTGCCTGTGCGCTTGTTTTTCATGCGTGGATTTTGAGTGACCTGATATTTGATGGTTCTGGTCAAAACCTGAGTATTCTTAACGTCGCGTCTTTGATCAGTTTTATTATTTCGCTGGTCATGAGCATTGCAATGTTGAAAAACCGACTGTGGTTTTTATTGCCTGTCGTTTATAGCTTTGCTGCCATCAACTTAACTGCTGCCACATTTTTACCAAGCACGTTTGTCAAGCACTTAGAAAATGACCCGAAGCTGCTCATTCATATCTCTTTTGCACTATTTTCCTATGCAACGCTCACCATCGGCGCTTTGTACGCGCTGCAATTGGCTTGGCTCGATCACAAATTAAAAGCGAAGAAGTCGCTGGCTATTAACCCTAATTTACCACCGCTTTTAATGGTTGAACGTCAGCTATTTAAAATCATTCTGATTGGTAACTTACTGCTGACAGGCACACTCATCACTGGTTTTGTGTTTGTACAAGACATGTTTGCGCAAGGCAAAGCGCATAAAGGTATTCTTTCCTTCATTGCGTGGATCGTTTATTCCATCTTACTTTGGGGCCACTACCATAAAGGTTGGCGCGGTCGAAAAGTAACGTGGTTTGCGGTTGCTGGTGCGACGTTATTAACGTTGGCCTATTTTGGCAGTCGTTTTGTAAAAGAAATCATCTTGAATTAAGGAGCTCTCGGGCTCCTTTATCCTTTATATTCGCGGACAGATAAAATACAGTACGCATTAATTCATTGAATTCGCAGCTCACTTTGCTGTTGAATTGCCAAAAACATACAAGGAACAGCTACGTTTTGGACGACATATCTACGGGTATCTTATTTGCGCTACTCGCGTGTCTTATCGTCATATCAGGTTATTTTTCTGGTTCAGAAACAGGGATGATGTCTTTGAACCGTTACCGCTTGAAGCACTTAGCGAAAAGTGGGCATAAGGGCGCCAAACGTGTCGAAAAGTTATTAGACCGACCAGATCGCTTGATTGGTCTAATTCTTATCGGCAACAACCTCGTGAACATTCTTGCTTCAGCAATTGCGACCATCATCGGCATGCGCCTATACGGCGATTTAGGTGTCGCGATCGCAACGGGTGCGCTAACTATGGTTGTCTTGGTGTTTGCCGAAGTCACACCAAAAACCGTTGCAGCGTTGTACCCAGAGCGTGTTTCCTACGCGAGCAGCATCTTGCTCACTATCCTAATGAAAGTGCTATCACCGCTCGTAATGCTGGTGAACTTTATTACTAATGGTTTTATTCGTTTGCTTGGTGTGAAAGCTGATCACACGGTAGAGGATCATCTAAGTTCGGAAGAGTTACGCACGGTCGTAAATGAAGCTGGCGGACTTATCCCTCGTCGACACCAAGACATGTTGGTGTCTATTCTCGATCTCGAACACGTTACTGTAAATGACATTATGGTGCCACGTAATGAGATTACGGGTATCGATATTAACGATGACTGGAAATCCATTGTTCGTCAGTTAACACACTCGCCACACGGTCGAATCGTTTTTTATCGCGACCAAATCGATGAAGTGGTTGGTATGCTGCGTTTACGTGAAGCGTACCGTTTGATGCTAGAAAAGAACGAGTTTAACAAAGAGACGTTACTGCGCGCGGCAGATGAAGTGTATTACATTCCCGAAGGAACGCCGCTGAACGTACAAATGTTGAAGTTCCAACGCAACAAGCAGCGCATCGGTCTGATCGTAGACGAGTACGGTGATATTATCGGTCTAATCACCCTTGAAGACATCCTAGAAGAGATCATTGGTGAGTTCACGACGTCTATTTCTCCTAGTTTGTCTGATGAAATCAGCCCACAAGGCGATGGCAGTTTCTTAATTGAAGGCAGCACCAATATCCGCGATATCAACAAAGGTTTGAAATGGGATTTACCTACCGATGGCCCTAGAACCTTGAATGGTCTGATTTTGGAACACCTAGAAGATATTCCAGAGAGTCATTTAAGTGTCCGTGTCGCGGGCCACCCGATGGAAATTGTTGAAATCGAAGAAAACCGAATCAAATTAGTTCGAGTCTATCCGAAGAAGAAAAAATCAACGTCCAAATAACCAAAACAAAAAGCCTGACTCATGTCAGGCTTTTTGTTTTGTGTTGCCGTTCCAAAAGAACTTAGTCTACGCGCAGCTCTTTTAGCATTGATTCTGGCAAAGCCAACTCGTCGTTTTTATTAACAGACACACCTGCGGCTAGAATGTTCTTGGCAATTTGCTGTGCTTCTTCTAAAGAATGCATCGCTGCAGTACCACACTGGTACTCATTTAGCTCAGGGATTTTGTTCTGGCTTTCCACTTTTAGCACATCTTCCATAGAAGCAAGCCATGCGTCTGCGACTTGCTGTTCAGAAGGCGTACCAATGAGACTCATGTAAAAACCAGTGCGACATCCCATCGGTGAGATATCAATGATTTCCACACTGTCACCATTTAGGTGATTGCGCATGAAACCTGCGTACAAGTGCTCTAGTGTATGAATGCCTTTCTCTGAAAGAATGTCTTTGTTAGGCGCAGTGAAGCGTAAGTCGAAAACCGTAATGGTATCTCCTTTTGGAGTTTGCATGGTTTTCGCGACACGCACTGCTGGTGCATTCATGCGAGTGTGGTCTACGGTGAAGCTATCGAGTAAAGGCATTACATCTCTCCTGATTGTAATTCCAACACCTTGAGGTATTGGTTTGGTTTTTATACCCAAATGGGGTTAAAAGAACCAGCTGCTGTTGTCTTCCAATTCCTGACGACATTGTTTCAGCTGCCAGCCATAAGTCTTTGCGGTTTGCTCAACGCGCCGAGCCACTTTCATCAAACTAGACTTTCTTTTGTAGGTTCCACGTTTATAACCGCCTCGCCCTTCATGATAGGCCAGATACTGGTTATAAGGGTCCCACAATGAAATGCCTAACTGGCGACGAGTCTCGTGGGTATACCACCCAACAAACATTATCGAATCATCAAAATTGGTGCGCGAACCACCTTGTCCGGTGGAATCTTGGAAGTCATCCCAAGCTGGATCTTGAGCCTGAGCATAGCCATACGCACTGCTTACGCGTCCCCAAGGGATGAAACCCAATACGTAATCTTTGGGTGGTTTGGCATCATGGCGGAAGCTGCTTTCCTGCTTGATGATGGCCATGGCAACATGAATGGGCGTTCCCCACTCTTTTTCCATATCTTTCGCATCATCATACCAACCAGATTTTTCTCGGAATATCTCACATAGGTTATCTTGCTGTTTTGGTGGCGCTGTCGCACATCCCGCAAGCAACACACTTCCTAGCACCGATACAACCAACGGCTTAATGTTCAATCCCACCCAATCCTTACTTATTGATTATTGTTTTAGATAAGCGAAGTAGTTTTCCAGAAACTCGTCAAAAGATAACGTATCGCTTTCTTCCGCTTGTCGCTGTTTCTCAACTGAAGAAGCCACTTCCGTTTCCATTATATCTTGCGAGTAATGTTGGTAACCGTGAGCCAGATTTTCTTCACGGAACTTCATGCCAAGAGCACAACCTACTTTGCCAAGTCCACCAAGTTCTTTGGTTAGCTCAAGCAATTGGCCAGAAATCGTCAGTTCAGGGTTATCAATCCATGCTTCTAGCTTGTCACATACAGCTTGGTAAGCGTCGCCACCAGCCGCAGAATCCATCTCTACTGCAATTTGGCGCAACTCAACGAATACTCGCTTCGCCCAATCTTGCAAAGATAAGCGTTCACCTTGGCAACCGATTTGCAGCATCAAACCTTTTTCACGACCAGAGATGATCACTTTGTTCCAGTTGTCACGCCAGCATTCTAGTTCGCAGTTATCCATTGGGTCAGAATCTGACAACGCCGCCCACGTTAGGAAAAGATCTAAGAAACGAACTTGCTCTTCGCTAACACCAACGGCACTGAATGGGTTCACATCTAATGAGCGCACTTCAATGTATTCCACGCCCGCGCGACTCAATGCATCTGATGGCTTCTCACCACTTTTTGCTACGCGTTTCGGACGAATTGGTGCGTACAATTCATTTTCAATCTGGAGAATGTTGGTATTGAGCTGACGGTACTCACCATCCACTTTTACTCCAATTTTTGCGAATTCTTCAGATGGCCGACGAATCGCATCACCTAAACCTTCAAGATATTGGTCAATACTGTTGAAACCAATTTTCAATACGCTTTGAGCACTGTTGGTATAACCAAGATCACTCAAGCGAAGAGACGTCGCTTTAGGGAGATACAGTGTCCCTCCGATGCTTTCAAACGGGAGTTTAGTCTCACGGCCTTGAATGAACGAACCACATAACGCTGGCGATGCACCAAAGAAGTAAGGGATCATCCAACCAAAACGGTAATAGTTACGAATCAAAGCAAAGTAAGCGGCTGATTTAGTGTCTTGGCGAGCTTGCTCATCCTGCTCGCCATAAAGCGCATCCCAAAATGACTCAGGGAATGAAAAGTTGAAGTGAACACCAGAAATAATCTGCATCAAGCTGCCGTAACGGCGTTTTAGCCCCTCACGGTACAATGTTTTCATTTTCGCCGAGTTCGATGAACCGTACTGAGCAAGCTGAATATCATCTTCACTGCCGACATAACATGGCATAGAAAGCGGCCACATCTTTTCTTCGCCCATTTTGGTTTGAGTGAAATGGTGAATGTCTTTCAGTTGCGCCATCAATTCTGGAATGTCATGAGAAACCGGAGTGATGAACTCCAGCAACGATTCAGAAAAGTCGGTGGTGATCCATTTGTTTGTGAACGCTGAGCCCAAACCCTCTGGATGAGGTGTTGTTGCTAGGTGTCCATCCTGACGATAGCGCAAAGTTTCTCGCTCAACACCGCGTCCAAACTGCTTAAATACTTCGGGGTTTGATGCAACTTTTTTTAGTCGCGCAGCAAAATCAGTCAAAATGAGGTTCGCTTATATTAGGAGCAGGACACTTGTCGCTCGGGACAAGTGAAAGCTAAGTTATTGATAGTTCATGCATCTAGATAAACAACCCATTAAAAGTCGCTTATCTAGATGAATAGCGGAGAGATCACTCTCCGCTATTAAATGTGTACTCTATCGAATGATTTCAAGCTCTTCTACGTCTTTCCCCAACTTTTCTAGTTGAGGACGAAGTGATTTAGCATCACCAACGACAATGATTTGATAGTCATTCGGATCAAACCATTTTTGAGCTAATGCATTCAAAGTTTGCTTACCCACTTTCTCAACGATAGCGTTTCTTTGCTGCAAGTAATCTTGATCGAGGTTGTATTTGAGAATATCACTAATGAGTTCCGCTTTTTGTGTCGGCGTTTCATACTTCAGTGCATCTTTTTGACCGACCGCTTGGCGCATAAATTTCATTTCTTCATCAGTCATTCCAGATTGAGCGTATTCATTCAGCTCATTTTCCATCTCGATAATCGATGCGACCGTCGAATCGGCACGAACTTGCGCGGTAAATACAACCGAACCGGTTTCAGGATTCCCCGAGAAGTAACCGTAAGCACCGTAGGTGTAGCCTTTGTCTTCACGCAGGTTTTGGTTGATGCGACTGTTAAAGTTACCCGCTAGGTTAAAGTTCGCGAGCTGGCTTAGATAAAAGTCACCCGTGGCATCATAAGGCATGCCTTGACGAACCATCATAACCACACTTTGCGGTGCTCCTGGTTTGTCGACAAGATGAATTTTCTGCTCACCTAATGCTGGTATTGTTTGAGGAGCATAAAGTGGTGCCGCTTCATCTTTCCATTCAGCCCAAAACGCAAGCTTCTGCTCAATGTCTTGTTTAGCAATGTCACCCACCACCACGACTTGTGCGCTCTGCGGTGTGTAGTGCTTAGCGTAGAACTCACGCACATCATCAAGCGTTAGCGCACTGACACCAGCTTGCGTGCCGTCTTTCGGACGAGCGAAAACAGAATCGCCATACAGCACTTGTCGACTTGCTTGAGATGCCATCCAACTTGGATTTTGATGTTCGTACACAAGCCCTTCGAGTGCCTGCATTTTCACACGATCAAAATCTTCTTGTTTGAACGCTGGCGACAGCAGCATCTCTTCAACGATTTTCAGTGTTGGCTCTAAATTCTTTTCTAAAGAAGAAACGCTGATGTTCGTAGTGTAGCCTGTGGCATCGACAGAGATCATGCTGCCGAGTTTATCGAGCTCAGCTTGAATTTGTTCCACGCTACGTTTGGTCGTTCCTTCTTGCAACATAGCAGCCGTCAGTTGCGCTAAGCCTTCTTTGCCTTTTTCCACAAAACGCGTGCCCGCTGGTAAGCTGAACTGCATCATGACTGTCGGAGTTTCGTTGCTCACGGTACCGAGTAATTCAGAGCCGTTGTCAAAATGCACGTTGTACAGTTCTGGCATTGTTGCTTTCACTGGCTCACCTACCGGTGGCTGTACTGAACGATCAAAATTGTCCGTTGCGCGGCGATAGGCTAACTGATCATCGGTAATTTTTTTGTACTCTGGCAAGGTACGCTCTGGCGTTGTAAATGTCGCAGACTTAACAGCAAGATCCGTTTTGCCTTTTGGTACCACGCTCAAGGTGACTTTCGACTTACCTTGAATAAAGTTTTGGTACACCTTCTCAACAGATTGAGGAGTCACGGCACGAATCTGTTCCAATTGTTTTTCAATCAAATCAGGTTGGCCAAAGAAAGTTTCATTCGACGCTAGCTGTGTGACTTTACCTTTCACGCTTTCAAGCGCGAAAATCGCATCCGCTTCAGCTTTACCTTTCAATTGCTCCAGACGATCGTCAGTGACGCCTTTCTCTGCAAACTTGCTCATCGATTTCATGAGCTCACCGTACAAGGTCGAAAGATCACCTTTGTCTCCAGAATCTCCCATCGCGTAGACATAGAAATTACACGCAAGCTCTGCACAGTCATGGAAGGAACCCGCATCAACCGCTTTTTGCGTCTTCACTAAATCTTGGTACAGCACGCTGTTGGTACCACCACCTAATACTTCCGATAGCGTATCCAGAGATGCTTGGCTCTCTTCGCCGCTGTATGTGGTTGGCCACGCAATCATTACCATCGGTTGTTGGATACGATCTTCCAACGTAATGTATTTGTCTTCTTGCAACTTAGCTGGTTGTTTCGGTGCGTTTTCAACTTCTGGACCACGAGGAATGGAACCGAAGTATTTGTTTACCCACGCCAGTGTTTGCTCGACATCTAAGTCACCACCGATCGTGATCGTCGCATTATTTGGACCGTACCAACGCAAGAAAAACGCTTTAAGATCATTCACGTCAACACGATCAAGATCTTCAACGTAACCGATGGTTTGCCATGAGTAAGGATGACCTTCTGGGTATAACACTTCAGACATACGTTCCCAAATCAAACCGTACGGGCGGTTGTCATAACGTTGCGCACGCTCATTTTTCACCGTAGATCGTTGAATTTCAAATTTGCGCTGTGAAACCGCATCAAGCAAAAAGCCCATACGATCCGATTCAAGCCACAGCATTTTTTCCAGCTGATTCGCAGGAACGGTTTCAAAGTAATTGGTGCGATCGCGATTGGTCGTACCGTTTAACGTACCACCCGCCTCTGTGATGATTTTGAAGTGCTCTTGATCACCAACATTCTCTGAGCCTTGGAACATCATATGTTCAAAGAAGTGCGCAAAGCCCGACTTACCGATTTCTTCACGAGCTGAACCGACGTGATACGTGACATCAACGTGTACCAATGGATCAGAACCCTCTGGCGCTAGAATTACGGTCAGGCCGTTATCGAGTTTGTATTTTTGATATGGGATCTTAACTTTGCCGTCTTCTGCTTTCGATGATTCGACGAAAGTCACCCCTTTTGGCAACGATGAAACAGGGGAATTTGATGCACAGCCCGTGATCACTAACAGTGAGCACGCGCCAACCCAAAACATTCTCATGTACTTTCCTTAAAATAATCCGAGATAAATGGCCGCCAACAAGCTGTACCGAGCGGCTTTTCCTAAAAATATTAAAATCACACACGGCAGAAGTTTCATCCTTAACCATCCAGCCGCGAGACACAACGGATCACCAATAATTGGTAACCAACTGAAAAATAATCCCCAGTAGCCATATTTTGCTAGCCACTTTAAAGCGGTATGACCATGTTTTTCTTCTTGGGTTTTATTGGGGATCCATAACCCAAGCCAGTAATTGGTTAAGCCACCAAGCGTATTACCTATTGTGGCAACCAAAAGAATAGAAGAAACCGCATATTGATTGAGAGAGAGAGTTGCTATCAGCCCAGCTTCAGAGCCACCAGGCAGTAAGGTGGCGCTCAGAAAACCCGTTAAAAAAAGCACCCACAATGCTGAATCAGAAAACCAAAGGGCTAAATATTCAAAAGCTGAATTGAATGCGTCTAGCATGTCATATCAAGTAATACCTTGCCTCTCGTTCGCCCCGATTCCACTTGTTGGTGTGCGGCGATAACTTCAGTCATTGGGTAAATGTGTTGCACTTCTGTTTTAAGTAATCCCACACCTACCATGTACAACAACGTGTCTAACTGTGAAGGATCTGGCTCAACCAACATACCGCTTGCCTCGAAGCCTAACAGCTTGGCCTTGTCACAAATTAATTCAGCGCTAATCGTTGGTACCGTGATCACGCGGGCATTGTCTTTTAGGCACTTGAGAGCATCTAGAGCCGCATCACCACCAACCAAATCAATTAAAACATCAACGCCTTCAACACGTTCTGACACTGGTGCAAATTGATAGTTCACTGCATGAGCGCCAAGTGTGGCGAGGTAGTCTAAATTTCGTTCACTGCAGGTGGTAAACACTTCGGCTTTTGTCGCCACAGCAATCTGCACCGCTAAGTGCCCTACGCCACCCGCTCCTGCGAGAATTAATACTCTATCGCATTCGCTGACATTCGCTTTGCTTAATGCTTGAGCAGCGGTTTGCCCTGCCAATGGTAAAACCGCCGCCGCTTCTAGCGTGACCGAACTTGGCACGTGACTTAGCTCCGACTCCGGAACACAAACATATTGGCTATAACCACCACCTTGGAGAGGAAAGCCAATAAAACCGGCCACTTCATCTCCCACAGCAAAGCGAGAAGTCTTAGTACCACAAGAGACGACTTTCCCAGAAATATCGTAACCTGGCACCCAAGGCAGTTTGTCTTTATTCTGGGAAGCAGCCCAGCCAAGTCCCGCTCGTGTTTTGACATCGATAGGATTCACGCCAGCATAATGCACCTTGACCAACACTTCGCCAGACTTAGGGATCGGAGTTTCAGCGCTTTGAATCGCCAGAACATTGGCGTCGCCAAACTCAGTGATAACAATCTGTTTATGTTCCATAACTCACTCCCTGAGGGACAAATAAAAAAGGGATGCCGGAGCATCCCTTTGACTATAAACCATTTTGTTTAACCAAGTTAATGGCAAGCATGTAAATTGGTTGATAATTTTATCTTCAACACGATAACTGTATTTACGTGTTACAAGAGTCTTTATCCAACCAAGGCCAACAGAATACCTGCCGCTACCGCGGAGCCAAGTACGCCAGCTACGTTTGGTCCCATCGCATGCATCAACAAGAAGTTTTGAGGGTTTGCATCAAGCCCGACTTTGTTCACCACACGCGCTGCCATAGGTACAGCAGACACCCCTGCCGCGCCAATGAGAGGGTTGATGTCCTCTTCTGAGAACTTATTGAGAAGCTTAGCCATGAGCACACCTGCGCCTGTACCGATACTGAACGCCACAGCGCCTAGACCAAGAATGCCTAATGTTTCCAAGTTTAAGAACTGGTCAGCTTGCAGTTTCGAGCCAACCCCTAAACCCAAGAAGATAGTCACAATATTGATCAGTTCATTTTGTGCAGTTTTCGATAAACGATCCACCACACCCGCTTCACGCATCAGGTTACCGAGACAGAACATACCAACCAATGGTGTCGCAGAAGGTAGGAACAGAATTGTCATCAACAGCACGGCCATCGGGAAGAACACTTTTTCCCATTTACCAACATGACGAAGCTGCGCCATTTTGATTTCACGCTCTTCTTTGGTAGTCAGCGCTTTCATAATTGGCGGTTGAATGATCGGAACTAATGCCATGTAGCTGTATGCAGCTACCGCAATCGCCCCCAATAAGTCTGGCGACAACTTGCTGGCCAAGAAGATCGCCGTTGGACCATCAGCACCACCGATGATGGCGATCGATGATGCATCTGCCATCGAGAATTCCATCCCTGGCACAAAGTTAAGCAAAATCGCCCCAAACAAGGTCGCAAAAATACCAAACTGCGCTGCCGCCCCTAACCAAAGTGTTTTAGGGTTCGCGATCAATGCGCCAAAGTCCGTCATCGCACCAACGCCCATAAAGATCAACAATGGGAAAACTCCCGATTCGATCCCGATATAGTAGACGTAGTACAACAAACCGCCCGGCTCAGTGAAGCCCGCATTAGGAATGTTAGCTAAGATAGCGCCAAAGCCAATTGGCAATAAAAGTAATGGTTCAAAGCCTTTACGAATCGCTAGAAACAACAGCGTACAGCCAACCAGCATCATGCAGATTTGGCCAAACTCAAAGTTAGCGATCCCTGTTTCTGACCATAAGGTCATCAATCCGTCCATGATACTCCCTTACGCCAAGCTGAGAAGAGGTGCACCAACGGTAACGGCATCACCCTCTTTTACGTTCAGTTCTTGAACGATACCACCGCGAGCTGCACGAACTTCCGTTTCCATCTTCATTGCTTCAAGGATCAGTAGGACATCACCTTCTGCGACTTCAGCACCCGGCTGAACGTTCACTTTAAAGATGTTTCCTGCAAGCGGTGCAGGAACCGATTCCGCATTTGTCGTCACAGGCGCAACGGGAGCGGCCACTGGTGCAGAAGCTGAACTTGGCGTCACAGAAGTCAATTGTCCTTTTGGCCCCACTTCAACTTCGTAGACTTGTCCATCAACGCGAACACTGTAAGTTTCTACGCTACCAGACGCGACTGGAGCCGCAGGCGCTGCAACTGGTTTTGCACTTTCCAATGTAGGTGCTGGTTCAAAAGCGTCAGGTTTACCACGGTTTTTAAGGAACTTCAGACCAACTTGAGGGAACAACGCATAAGTAAGTACGTCATCAACGCGTTCACTCGCAAGCTTAATGCCTTCAGATTGAGCCTTATCCATTAAATCCACCGTTAGAGCTTCCATTTCTGACTCTAACAAATCAGCAGGACGACACGTAATTGGCTCTTTACCTTCAAGGACTTTAGCTTGTAGATCGGCATTCACTGCCGCAGGAGCGGCACCGTACTCACCTTTGAGAACACCAGCTGTTTCTTTAGTGATGCTCTTGTAGCGCTCGCCGGTCAGTACGTTAATGACGGCTTGAGTACCAACGATCTGAGACGTCGGTGTTACGAGAGGAATAAAGCCAAGATCTTCACGTACACGTGGGATTTCTTCTAACACCTCGTCGATACGATCCGCTGCACCTTGCTCTTTTAGCTGACCTTCCATATTCGTCAACATACCACCTGGCACTTGAGCGATAAGGATACGAGAATCCACGCCTTTTAGTTGCCCTTCCCACTTCGCGTATTTCTTACGTACTTCACGGAAGTAAGCTGCAATAGGTTCTAGTTGATCAAGTTTCAGATTGGTGTCGCGCTCAGTACCTTGCAGCATTGCTACAACCGTTTCTGTCGGAGTATGCCCGTAAGTACAGCTCATCGAAGAAATAGCCGTATCGAGGATGTCGATACCAGCCTCTACCGCTTTGATTGCCGTAGCAGTAGAAAGACCAGTGGTAGCATGGCAGTGAAGTGCCAGTGGTACATCACAAGAGGCTTTAATGCGTGTGATTAGCTCTTGCGCTTCGTAAGGCTTTAGCAAGCCAGACATGTCTTTGATACACAGAGAATGACAACCGAGATCTTCCAAACGCTTTGCTAAATCAACCCAAGTATCCGTATTGTGAACAGGGCTTGTTGTGTATGACAGGGTGCCTTGCGCATGAGCGCCAACATCTACCGCCGATTTCACCGCTTTTTGGAAATTGCGAACATCGTTCATCGCATCAAAGATACGGAATACATCCATACCGTTGGCATGAGCACGCTCAACGAACTTCTCTACTACGTCATCAGCATAATGGCGATATCCTAAAAGGTTTTGACCACGAAGTAGCATTTGCATTGGTGTATTTGGCATCGCCTTTTTCAACTCACGTAGACGCTCCCAAGGGTCTTCCCCAAGGAATCGAATACACGAATCAAACGTTGCACCACCCCAGGTTTCTAGGGACCAGTATCCAATCTTATCCAACTCAGCTGCGATAGGCAGCATATCTTCGATACGCATACGCGTAGCAAACAGTGATTGATGGGCGTCTCGAAGGACCACATCGGTAATAGCTAGTGGTTTAGACATGCTCTTAAACTCCTTTTTAATCCTATATTCGGCTACTTCGCGATTGAAGCGCGATGTTGATGAATCGCCGCTGAAATCGCTGCCACTACTTGTGGACTAACAGCTGAAGAGGTTGATTGAACTTTGGTATTTGTTTTTGGTGCTGCGATCGGCTCTGGTACTTCTTCTGGTACCAGTTTCGACAATAGCCGAACGAGATAAACAAGAATGGTGAGGAAAATAAATACGACCGCCATCCCCGTAACCATAAGGGTGGCCGCATCTACTAGCAGGCTTCCTATATTCGTCATGTTGCTTCCTTTCTTTGTCATCCTGACAACGTGCAGGACTTTATTAGCGTCAAATCCCGACCAATGGATTATCTCGATTGGTTAAATTTTGTCAATTTTGTTTAAGGAAGGATTTAAATAATCTCCATAATTGATTATTTATTCACTACCCAGATCACAATTCAAACTTAAACCATCGAGTTAGAACGAATGCTCAATATATAAACAGGTTAATTCAAAGAGCACGAGAAAACTGCGATTAAGATTTCAAAACAAAACAAGTGAGATTAAAAGAAAGAACTATTAAAACAAAAAGATAGGAGTAAAGATCAAAACAAAAACACCATTGAAACATGTGATTAACATATTTTATTTAAATCACGCTAGTCATCATTTTGCTGGAAACGAAGAAAGCATGGAGCACCGATGATGAATTATTAGAGATGATTGACTAGATACGTAAAGTGACATTGCAGTTCAATCAGATAAGAAAAGAAACCTACTTTGACAGCGCAGACTAGAGAATAAGTAGTGAGTGTTTGTTTTTCAGATACAAAAAAAGCCTCGCATAAGCGAGGCTTTTTGATAAGTGGCGCGTCCTGGAGGATTCGAACCTCCGACCGCCTGGTTCGTAGCCAGGTACTCTATCCAGCTGAGCTAAGGACGCGCAGTTTTCGATATCGGTATTACCAATATCAGGAGTTCACAAAAAC
>NZ_JAMZAL010000005.1:318425-394203 GCF_024181925.1 Vibrio sp. Y20_XG_PY13
TAGTGGCGCGTCCTGGAGGATTCGAACCTCCGACCGCCTGGTTCGTAGCCAGGTACTCTATCCAGCTGAGCTAAGGACGCGCAGTTTTCGATATCGGTATTACCAATATCAGGAGTTCACAAAGAAACCCTAAAAAGTGGCGCGTCCTGGAGGATTCGAACCTCCGACCGCCTGGTTCGTAGCCAGGTACTCTATCCAGCTGAGCTAAGGACGCGCAGTTTTCGATATCAGTGTTACCAATATCAGGAGTTCACAAGGAAACCCTAAAGAGTGGCGCGTCCTGGAGGATTCGAACCTCCGACCGCCTGGTTCGTAGCCAGGTACTCTATCCAGCTGAGCTAAGGACGCGCAGTTTTCGATATCAGTATCACCAATATCAGGAGTTCACAAAGAACCCCTAAAGAGTGGCGCGTCCTGGAGGATTCGAACCTCCGACCGCCTGGTTCGTAGCCAGGTACTCTATCCAGCTGAGCTAAGGACGCGCAGTTTTCGATATCAGTATTACCAATATCAGGAGTTCACAAGGAAACCCTAAAGAGTGGCGCGTCCTGGAGGATTCGAACCTCCGACCGCCTGGTTCGTAGCCAGGTACTCTATCCAGCTGAGCTAAGGACGCGCAATAATCTTTATTTTACTTTGTATAACCCGTTTATCAAACGAATTATTAAATAGTGGCGCGTCCTGGAGGATTCGAACCTCCGACCGCCTGGTTCGTAGCCAGGTACTCTATCCAGCTGAGCTAAGGACGCGCAGATCTTCTTGCTAGGAAGTTGTGAAGTAAATCACATTCATTTCTTGCGAAACAAAAAAAAGGCCATCGGGCCAGTCAATGAATGGCGGTGAAGGAGGGATTCGAACCCTCGATACGGGATAAACCGTATACTCCCTTAGCAGGGGAGCGCCTTCAGCCTCTCGGCCACCTCACCGTTTTCATTATTATATCTCAAAAGAGATATGGCGCGTCCTGGAGGATTCGAACCTCCGACCGCCTGGTTCGTAGCCAGGTACTCTATCCAGCTGAGCTAAGGACGCACTTTTTGTTGATAAATCAACGTTGCAAGAATGGCGGTGAAGGAGGGATTCGAACCCTCGATACGGGATAAACCGTATACTCCCTTAGCAGGGGAGCGCCTTCAGCCTCTCGGCCACCTCACCGTCTTGCGGAGGCACATATTACGTTTTACCGAAAATATGTCAAACACTTTCTTTGAAAAAAAACGCAAAAAACGCTTAACCGATGCGGATTTAATCAAAGTGACTATAAAACAAACCTTATCACTCTATTATGATGAAAAAAAGAGAATCTTCTCTTAAAAAATGACATTTATCAGAAACTAAAAAGGCTAGCCGATCGGCTAGCCTTTTTCATTCAAACTAAGCTCTGTAAACAGGAGCGACTTAGTAGTTACCTGAAGCAACGTTGCCATTGCCTTTTTCAGCCTGAATGCGCATGTAGATTTCTTCACGGTGAACTGAAACCTCTTTCGGAGCGTTAACACCGATACGTACTTGGTTACCTTTAACACCTAGTACAGTTACAGTCACTTCATCACCAATCATAAGTGTTTCGCCTACGCGGCGAGTCAAAATTAGCATTCTTTGCTCCTTGAGTAATCTCTAAATTTTCTTGCTACAAAGCTATTATCCAACAAAAGTTATATTTTCGTAAACTACCTTGTCACGGAAAATCAGCCTAAAAAGGCATGTTTTTGCTGAATGTTCAATGCTTCACTAGACGTAATGTAAGCATCATGAAGAATGTTTGCTGCTGTATCCACACTCTCAGGTGGCAATACCAGCATCATAGTGAGTGCATTCGTTGCGCAGAAATTGATCGCAATATCTTGCTGAGCCAACAAACCGCATGCATGTTCCACCATTCCATTGGCTTCAAGCCCTACTGCGGTTAACAGACTTACTGCTTCACTATTACGGATTTTATCGCTGAACACCAGATCGAACTTGGCACATGCTTCTTGTTTTATCATGATACCTGTTCGTTCTGTTTCCTCGATCACATTCCAAATGTCTATGCCTAACATCTGACATTGTTTTGTAGCACTAGATAAATGTTCTTTATCGACTTCAATAATGGCAAGGTCACGTTGAATGGCTATACCAGAGACGGCTTGATGGCCTGATTCCCCCTTAACCAAACTGCCTTCATTAACTTCAAAGGTCGAAAGCACGCGTAGCGGTACATTATTCTTCCATGCGAACTGCACAGAAGGTAAATGTAGAACTTTTGCTCCTCGACTTGCCATTGCTTCCATTGAAGGAAAGTCAATGACCGCCATTTTCTGAGCATTTTTCACTACACGTGGGTCACAAGTATAAATACCATCAACGTCGGTAAAGATTTGACACTCGTCAGCGCGCAATGCGCCTGCAAGCGTCACAGCGCTCGTATCAGAGCCGCCTCGACCTAATGTGGTGATATCCCCATTTTCATTCACACCTTGAAAACCTGCGACAATGACGATTTGATCTTGTTCAAGTAAATCCGTAATCGTTGAGGTATCAATATGTTTAATCGTCGCGTCATTGTGTTGATTATCCGTCACAATGTTCGCTTGTGCTCCGGTAAGTGAGCGAGCTACATAGCCCAGTTTATTGAGTGTCATCGCCAATAACGCCATTGACACTTGCTCACCAGCAGAGAGCAAAACATCAAGTTCTCGAGCCGTAGGAACACTATCTACTTGTTTCGCTAGGTCCATTAGTCGGTTTGTTTCGCCTGACATTGCAGACACAACTACGACAACTTGATTACCATCATTTTTCGCCTTAATGATGTGTTCAGCGACCTGGTGGATTCTTTCAATTGAACCCACGGAGGTTCCACCAAACTTTTGCACGATAAGGGGCTTTTTCACCAGTCTTCACCTTCCCAAGACCAAAGTCTCATTCGGACCACTTATATTCCACTAGTTGAAATTATATAAGCGGTAGTTACAACAAAAACCAAGCAGCTTAAATGACCTGGTTATTTTTCGGTCAATTAAACCACTTGGTTACCGTAAAAAAATTACGCCCAATCAAAGAAACTTGATTGAGCGTAAATTCGTTATGTAATGCTTATAAGCGCTCTTCTAGCCAAGGCTGAACAGTTTTGATCGCTTCTGGTAATGCTGACACATCAGTACCACCAGCTTGCGCCATGTCAGGGCGACCACCGCCCTTACCACCAACCTGCTCTGCAACCATTTTAACGAGGTCGCCCGCCTTAACTTTGCCTACGAGATCTTTCGTCACACCAGCAATCAAGCCAACTTTGTCATCAGTTACGTTTGCTAGAAGCACAACACCTGAGCCCATTTGGTTCTTGATGTCGTCAACCATTGTACGTAGGTTTTTGCTATCTGCGCCTTCTAGTGCAGCAACCAGTACTTTCGTGCCGTTTACTTCCACTGCTTTACCCATGATGTTTGCGCTTTCAGCAGCAGCCATCTTGTCTTTAAGCTTCTGAAGTTCTTTTTCTAGCGTTTTCGCTTTTTGTGCAGATTCTGCTAGTTTCTCTTCGTATTTTGCTGCTTGAGCTTCGATCGCATCTAGAGCTGCTTCACCTGTTACTGCTTCAATACGACGGATGCCCGCCGCGATGCCGCTCTCAGAGGTGATCTTGAATAAGCCGATATCGCCAGTGTTAGAAGCGTGGATACCACCACAAAGCTCTGTAGAGAAATCGCCCATAGACAGTACGCGTACTTCATCATCGTACTTCTCGCCAAATAGTGCCATTGCGCCTTTCTTCTTCGCAGACTCAATGTCCATCACGTTGGTTTCAATAACGTGGTTGCGACGAATTTGCGCGTTCACTAGACGTTCAACTTCTTTTAGCTCTGCCGCCGTTACCGCTTCTAGATGAGAGAAGTCAAAACGTAAGTTTTCTGCTTTAACCAAAGAGCCTTTTTGCGTCACGTGCTCACCAAGAACTTGACGAAGTGCGGCGTGTAGCAAGTGCGTTGCTGAGTGGTTTAGAGAGATAGCTGCGCGACGTTCTGCGTCAACGATAGTAGCGACTTCATCGCCTTTCGCTAGAACGCCTTCCGCCATAACACCGTGGTGTGCGATTGCGTTGCCTAGCTTTTGAGTATCTTCTACTCGGAATACACCAGCTTCAGTGCGGATTTCACCCGCATCACCACATTGACCGCCTGACTCAGCGTAGAATGGGGTTTCACCAAGCACAATGATCGCTTTGTCGCCAGCAGATAGAGAATCCACTTCGTTGCCTTCAACGAACATTGCCGCCACTGAGCTAGAGCCTTTTGTTCCAACGTAACCACAGAATTCAGTTTGTGTATCAACTTTAATTGCTGCGTTGTAGTCTGTACCGAACTGACCCGCTTCACGCGCACGCTGACGCTGCTCTTCCATTGCTTTCTCGAAGCCTTCTTCGTCAATCGCGAACTCACGTTCACGCGCAACGTCGTTAGTCAAATCAGCTGGGAAGCCGTAAGTATCGTAAAGTTTGAATACGGTTTCACCGTCGAGTACTTTACCATCTAAGTTATCTAGCGCTTCGTTTAGAATCGCCATACCGCGTTCAAGCGTACGACCGAAGTTTTCTTCTTCGATACGCAGTACTTTTTCTACGACAGCTTGCTGACGTTTCAGTTCTTCACCTGCAGTGCCCATGATGTCAGCTAGTACACCAACCAATTTGTGGAAGAATACACCTTGCGCACCTAGCTTGTTACCGTGACGAACAGCACGACGAATGATACGACGTAGAACATAGCCACGACCTTCGTTTGAAGGCATAACACCATCAACAATCAGGAATGAACATGAACGGATGTGGTCAGCGATAACGCGTAGCGATTGGTTTGATAGGTCTTCGTAACCGATCACTTCTGCGGCTGCTTTGATAAGAGCTTGGAATACGTCGATTTCGTAGTTTGAGTGAACGCCTTGCATGATTGCAGAGATACGCTCGATACCCATACCTGTATCTACCGACGGTTTTGGTAGCGGTTCCATCGTGCCATCAGCATGACGGTTGAACTGCATAAATACGTTGTTCCAGATCTCGATGAAACGGTCACCATCTTCTTCAGGTGTGCCAGGACGGCCACCCCAGATGTGCTCACCGTGATCGTAGAAAATTTCAGTACATGGACCACAAGGACCAGTGTCACCCATTTGCCAGAAGTTGTCTGACTCGTATGGTTTGCCACCTTTCTTGTCGCCAATGCGGATGATGCGATCTGCAGGAACACCTACTTTCTTGTTCCAGATATCGAATGCTTCGTCATCAGTTTCGTAAACGGTCACCAATAGACGGTCTGCAGGCAGCTTAAGAACGTCTGTTAGAAATTCCCAAGCGAATGAAATCGCGTCTTCTTTGAAGTAATCGCCAAAGCTGAAGTTACCTAGCATTTCAAAGAAAGTATGGTGACGAGCTGTAAAGCCCACGTTTTCCAGGTCGTTGTGTTTACCGCCAGCACGTACACAACGTTGAGCCGTAGTCGCTCGAGTATAGGCTCGTTTTTCCAAGCCTAAGAAACAATCCTTAAATTGGTTCATACCTGCGTTTGTGAACAGCAGGGTTGGGTCGTTATGTGGAACTAACGATGAACTTTCTACGATTTGGTGTCCTTTGCTTTCAAAGAACTTGAGGAACGCGTTACGAACCTCGTCAGTGCTCATGTACATGCAGCTCTTCCTGAAAATAGTCGAGTTAGAATTTTGCCGTATTGTAGATCATGCAATCAGCTGAGACTAGTTTTCTTGCGGAAAAGAGGGGGTAGAAGAAAAAATTTGAAGCAAAACAAAAATCAGCGTGAATAATTCACGCCTAATCTTCGTCTTCAAAGCTTAACGCATAGCTAATTTGGTCAAAACTGTAGCCGCGATATTGTAAGAAACGAACCTGTTTAGCGTACTCTTTCTGGTCTTTGGCCTTTATTCCTTTAAATTTCTTCTCTGCTGCCAACTTTGCCAATTCAAACCAATCTTGGGGCTCTTCTGCCATTGCTTGTTCAATGACAGATTCTGCAACGCGCTTCTGGTTAAGCTCTTGGCGAATACGACGCTCACCATGACCTTTGTAAACGTGTTGACGCACTTGGCTTTTGGCATAACGCAAGTCATCCAAATAATTGTGGTCTAAACAAAAGTTAATCGCAGCTTCAATATCAGCCTCTTCATAGCCTTTCATCGCAAGCTTTTGATGGAGCTCATATAAGCCATGATCTCGACGACTAAGTAACTGAATCGCGGCTTCTTTGCTAGATAGCGTCGGTGCTTGTCGCTTTTGGTACATAGTGATCCTAAAGGTAATTTAGCTGTACAGGCTTTTCGTTTGCCTTAAATTTCTTCGATTTTGATTTCGACAAATACAACAAAGCCCTGCAACGCAGGGCTTTATTTTTAGTTTATCAGAAGATTAAAACTCTTCTTCTTGCTCAGGCATCTCACCGGCAGCAGGTGCTTCTGGTTGAGCTGGAGAAAGTAGCATTTCACGCAGTTTGGTATCGATTGTTTTCGCGATTTCTGGATGCTCACGCAGGTAGTTACAAGCGTTTGCTTTACCTTGACCAATCTTATCGCCATTGTAGCTGTACCAAGCACCGGCTTTTTCTACTAGCTTGTGCTTCACGCCTAAGTCAATCAACTCACCTTCACGGTTAAAGCCTTGGCCATACATGATTTGCGTGTTTGCTTCTTTAAATGGTGCTGCAATCTTGTTCTTAACCACTTTGATACGCGTTTCGTTACCTACAACTTCATCGCCTTCTTTGATTGCGCCAGTACGACGGATATCTAAACGAACAGAAGCGTAAAACTTAAGCGCGTTACCGCCAGTAGTCGTTTCAGGGTTACCGAACATCACACCAATCTTCATACGGATTTGGTTGATGAAGATACACATACAGTTAGACTGTTTCAGGTTACCTGTAAGCTTACGCATTGCTTGAGAAAGCATACGAGCTTGGAGACCCATGTGGCTGTCGCCCATTTCGCCTTCGATCTCAGCTTTAGGTGTTAGAGCAGCAACAGAGTCAACAACCATTACGTCGATTGCGCCAGAGCGAGCTAATGCATCACAAATCTCTAGAGCTTGCTCACCAGTGTCTGGTTGAGAAACCAATAGTGCATCGATATCAACGCCAAGTTTCTTTGCATATACAGGATCTAGAGCGTGCTCTGCATCGATAAACGCACAAGTTTTGCCTTCACGTTGCGCAGCAGCAATAAGTTCAAGAGTTAGTGTTGTTTTACCTGAAGATTCTGGACCATAAATCTCAACGATACGACCCATTGGTAGACCACCAGCACCCAAAGCGATATCAAGAGAAAGCGAACCCGTTGAAATGGTTTCTACATCCATTGCGCGGTTATCACCAAGGCGCATGATAGAGCCTTTACCGAATTGCTTTTCAATTTGACCTAGCGCAGCGGCGAGCGCTTTCTGTTTGTTCTCGTCCATTACTTTCTCCGATTTATTCATCTTCTTTGGGCGACGAATAGTAATTCATTTTTCTTAAGCAGAAGTTCTGCTCAGCAATGAAAGCCATTATACTGTTGATTCATACAGTGTCTATACCTGTATGAAAAAAATTTGGCTCACAATATCGTGCAGTTTTCTCTAGCCCTTGTTTTCTCTGGGCTTACGCAGATCCAAAAAATCTAGATTAAGTGTTGGTGCAATTGACTCAATGCATGAATCACCGCTTGCTCGCGAACTTCTGCTCGATTTCCAGAAAAATGCATGGTTTCTACTAACTGCCACCCCTGATTATCTGCAAAGGCAAAACACACTGTTCCAACAGGCTTTTCCTCACTGCCACCACTAGGACCAGCGATGCCACTGATAGACACCCCAATTGTTGCATTGGAATGTTTTAATGCCCCCTGCACCATTTCGATTACAACCGGCTCACTCACTGCGCCATACGCTTCGAGTGTTTGAAACTGCACGCCAAGCATCTCCATTTTGGCCTCATTACTGTACGTAACAAAAGCGCGGTCAAGCCAACCGGAGCTACCTGCAATATCAGTAATTGCAGCTGCAACGCCACCGCCAGTACAGGACTCTGCTGTGGTCAGTACATGCCCATGTCGCGCAAGTAACACACCTAAATCAGCGCTTAATTTTGTTGTTTTTTCCATAGCCAAAATGCCCTTTGTCTCTTTTTACTTGATAGGGATTCACGTATCCTAAGCCGCTACGGAAATAAACAAAAGAACTTACCTGTGAAAGCTGAACAAAAACACACTCCGATGATGCAGCAATATCTCAAGCTAAAAGCTGAGAACCCAGAAATTTTGCTGTTCTACCGCATGGGCGATTTCTACGAACTCTTCTATGATGACGCGAAACGAGCGTCTCAACTGCTTGATATTTCATTAACCAAGCGCGGTTCATCGGCCGGAGAACCTATTCCTATGGCGGGAGTGCCATTCCATGCAGTGGAAGGGTATCTAGCGAAACTAGTTCAGCTTGGTGAGTCAGTCGCAATCTGTGAACAAATTGGGGATCCTGCGACGAGCAAAGGTCCTGTTGAGCGTAAAGTAGTACGCATTGTCACGCCAGGCACCGTAACCGATGAGGCGCTGCTTTCTGAACGTCTCGATAACTTAATCGCTGCGATTTACCATCACAACGGCAAGTTTGGTTATGCGACGTTAGACGTTACTTCTGGCCGTTTTCAATTAACGGAGCCAGAAACCGAAGAATCCATGATGGCAGAACTACAACGCACCGCACCGCGTGAGTTGTTGTTCCCTGAAGATTTCGAGCCAGTCCACTTGATGTCGAACCGTAACGGTAACCGTCGTCGCCCTGTATGGGAGTTTGAACTAGATACTGCCAAACAACAGTTGAACCAGCAGTTTGGTACCCGTGATCTTGTCGGTTTTGGTGTTGAGCACGCCTCTCTTGGTTTGTGCGCCGCAGGTTGTTTGATCCAATACGTAAAAGACACACAACGCACTGCTCTACCACATATCCGCTCACTAACGTTTGATCGCCAAGATCACTCCGTAATTTTAGATGCTGCTACGCGTCGCAATCTAGAAATCACCCAAAATTTAGCTGGCGGCACGGACAATACACTCGCCGCAGTTCTCGACCATTGCTCAACCCCAATGGGCAGCCGCATGTTAAAGCGTTGGCTGCATCAACCGATGCGTTGTATTGATACGCTAAACAACCGTCTGGATGCGATTGGTGAAATTAAAGATCAAGGCTTATTTACCGATCTTCAGCCAACTTTAAAACAGATTGGCGATATTGAACGTATCTTAGCGCGTCTTGCCCTACGTTCTGCTCGTCCACGAGATATGGCTCGCCTACGCCATGCCATGCAGCAACTTCCTGAACTAGAATCACTCACTGCATCCTTAACTCATCCATACCTAGTGAAGTTGGCTCAATATGCTGCGCCAATAGATGAGGTATGTGAGCTTCTTGAACGTGCTATCAAAGAAAACCCGCCGGTAGTGATCCGCGATGGTGGTGTGATTGCAGAAGGCTATAACGAAGAATTGGATGAGTGGCGCAAGCTCGCTGATGGTGCAACCGAGTATCTAGAAAAGCTCGAAGCGGATGAACGCGAGCGTCATGGCATCGATACGCTGAAAGTTGGCTACAACGCCGTACATGGGTTCTTCATTCAGGTAAGCCGTGGCCAAAGCCATTTGGTACCGCCACATTACGTGCGTCGCCAAACTCTGAAAAATGCCGAGCGCTACATTATTCCTGAGCTTAAAGAGCATGAAGACAAAGTTCTGAACTCAAAATCAAAAGCACTCGCACTAGAGAAAAAACTGTGGGAAGAGCTGTTCGATTTGCTGATGCCTCATCTTGAACAAATGCAAAACCTAGCTTCTGCCGTTTCACAGATGGACGTGTTACAAAACCTAGCAGAACGCGCAGACTCATTGGATTATTGCCGCCCAACTCTAGTTAAAGACGCAGGTATTCACATTCAAGCAGGTCGCCACCCGGTAGTAGAGCAAGTCACCTCGGACCCGTTCATTGCTAACCCAATAGAATTAAGCCCAAGCCGTAAAATGCTCATCATCACGGGTCCAAACATGGGGGGTAAATCAACCTACATGCGCCAAACTGCGCTAATTGCGTTGATGGCTCACATCGGCTCTTATGTACCTGCAGAGTCAGCACAAATTGGCTCATTGGATCGCATCTTTACTCGTATCGGTGCTTCAGATGACTTGGCATCAGGTCGTTCAACCTTCATGGTAGAGATGACAGAAACGGCCAACATTCTCCACAACGCAACCAAGAACAGCTTGGTGTTAATGGATGAGATCGGTCGCGGTACCAGTACTTACGATGGTCTTTCATTGGCATGGGCAAGTGCCGAATGGCTTGCAACACAAATTGGCGCGATGACACTTTTCGCTACGCACTATTTTGAACTAACCGAATTACCGAACTTGCTACCAAACTTAGCAAATGTTCACCTAGATGCGGTAGAACATGGCGACAGCATTGCTTTCATGCACGCTGTTCAAGAAGGCGCCGCAAGCAAATCATACGGCTTGGCGGTTGCGGGCTTAGCTGGCGTACCTAAAACGGTCATCAAAAATGCTCGTACTAAACTGTCTCAACTAGAGCAACTCGGTCAAGCTAGCGACTCGCCTCGTCCAAGCACTGTGGATGTAGCAAATCAGCTCAGCTTAATCCCTGAACCTAGCGAAATTGAACAAGCGTTATCAAACATCGATCCAGACGACTTAACACCTCGTCAAGCCCTTGAAGAGCTGTATCGTTTGAAGAAAATGCTTTAACGAGAATATCTAATCTCCCCTAAAACAGAAAAAGGGCTATGGTTATCCATAGCCCTTTGTGTTTCGAGAAAGCTTAGTATTAATCGTCTTCGACGTTAAATAAGTTTTCCATATTTAGGCCTTGTTTAATTAGGATTTCACGAAGTCGACGTAAACCCTCCACTTGAATTTGACGTACACGCTCACGGGTAAGACCAATCTCTCGTCCCACTTCTTCAAGCGTAGACGGCTCATAACCAAGCAAACCAAAACGGCGTGCAAGCACTTCTTTTTGTTTTGGATTCAACTCTTCCAACCAATGGATCAAAGACGATTTGATGTCATCATCTTGAGTCGACACTTCTGGATCAGAGTTATTTGCGTCAGGAATAATATCCAGAAGCGCTTTTTCACCGTCACCACCAATTGGGGTATCAACGGAGCTAATACGCTCGTTAAGACGCAGCATTTTGCTGACATCTTCTACTGGTATATCTAATTGAGCAGCAATTTCTTCTGCAGTTGGTTCATGATCGAGCTTTTGAGAAAGTTCACGCGCAGTACGCAGATAAATGTTCAGCTCTTTCACGACATGAATAGGCAAGCGAATGGTGCGAGTTTGGTTCATCAACGCACGTTCGATCGTTTGACGGATCCACCATGTTGCGTAAGTTGAGAAACGGAAGCCTCTTTCTGGATCGAATTTTTCAACCGCTCGGATCAAACCGAGGTTACCTTCTTCAATAAGATCGAGTAGCGCTAGGCCACGGTTGCTGTACCGACGAGAAATTTTTACTACTAAACGCAAGTTACTTTCGATCATGCGCTTACGAGCCGCTTCATCACCACGCAATGCTCTGCGGGCGTAAAGGACTTCTTCTTCAGCAGTAAGTAGAGGTGAGAAGCCAATTTCACCTAGATACAATTGAGTTGCGTCTAGGCTTTTACTGCTCGCGTCAAACTCTTCACGGACAGCTGTTTTGCCTTCGGTAGTAGATGATGATTTTTCGAGTTCGTTATCAATGGTCGTCTCTGACGCATTGTCGTATTCAAACTCTTCAACTTTGGATACTGTGTTGCTGATACTCATAACGCCTCCCCCTGGCGAGTTAGCAAGACATGACAACTCAATATGTCGCTAAATGATTTCGCAAGTTGTTTTTCAAAGTCTTACGGTAAATAGCGTTTTGGATTCACTGATTTACCTTGGTAGCGAATTTCAAAGTGCAGCTTGACGGATTTTGCGCCTGAACTACCCATGGTCGCAATTTTCTGTCCGCTTTTTACACTCTGACCTTCTGTTACCAGCAGTTTGTCGTTATGTGCGTATGCGCTTAAATAATTGTCGTTATGCTTCACTATAATTAGGTTGCCATAACCTCTTAGCGCATTACCCGAATAAACGACCGTGCCGGCTGCGGTTGAAACGATAGGCTGACCACGCTGTCCTGCGATGTCAATGCCTTTATTTCCCTGTTCTCCCGCCGAGAAGTTCTTGATTACTCTCCCTTTTGTCGGCCACAACCACTTCGATACTTTGTCGTTTTGTACCGTCGTTGTTGGCGGCTTCGGTTTAGTAGGTTGGTTATCTTTTGAACCAACATACTCCTTTGCTTTGGTTTGTTCAACTTTCTTTGGCGGCTCTTTTTGTGCGACTTTAGTCGGAGTTGTTGTAGGCTTTTGACTAGAGTTTTTACTTGAAGTCACAGGCTTTGTCGTCGTCGTTGGCTTTACCACTGGAGGCGGTGTCGTTGTAACTACAGGTACTACAACGGGTTCAACTTTTTGGCCATATTTTGGCGCGACATATTTCGGAGCCCAAAGTTTTAGCTTTTGACCTGGATAAATGGTGTAAGGCTGAGAGAGCTCGTTGTAACGTACAAGATCATTTACATCCTTATCTGTGACGTAAGCAATGAAATAAAGTGTGTCACCTTTCTTTACTTCGTAGTAACTCCCTCTATAACTACCACGCTCAACGCTCGAATAATCCTTCTTTAAGCTGGAAACAGGCGCAGGTGAGTGAGCCGCGCAACCAACGAGTCCCGCAGCTAATACAAAGCTAATACCAATATGACGTAGTAACTTACTCACCTAACCTCAGATCCTTAAGCCAAATCACCCGCGACAAGAGGAACAAATCGAACCATTTCCACAACGGTAGAAAGGTACTCGTCACCCTTGCGTTCAATTCTAAGTAGTTGCTGCTCAGCATCTCCGACAGGAATCACCATTTTACCGCCATCTTTTAACTGTGAGAGAAGCGCTTGGGGAATCACTTCTGCAGCAGCGGTAACAATGATGGCGTCAAACGGACCTTTCGTTTCCCATCCTAACCAGCCATCACCATGCTTCGTCGAGACATTGTAGATATCAAGTTGCTTAAGACGACGTTTCGCTTCCCATTGCAAAGATTTGATGCGTTCAACGGAATAAACATGGTCAACGATTTGCGCTAAAACTGCGGTTTGGTATCCAGAACCAGTTCCGATTTCCAAAACGTTACTAGCACGTTGAAGCTCAAGCAGCTCGGTCATGCGAGCGACGATGTAAGGTTGAGAAATAGTTTGTCCCTGACCAATCGGTAGCGCATTGTTATCGTAGGCTTGGTGCATCATCGCTTGAGAAACAAAGCTCTCTCTCGGTAAACAATGCATTGCATCCAAAACGCGTTGATCTTTGATGCCACTGGAGATAAGAAACGCTATCAACCTGTCAGCATGTGGGTTACTCATTACTTCTCTTCCTTCAACCAACTATCCATCGCACGCAGAGACTCATGAGCCGTGAGGTCTACTTGCAGTGGGGTAATAGAAACTCGACCGTGCTCAATCGCATAGAAGTCGGTACCTTCACCCGCATCTTGTTCTTTCCCCGGAGGCCCTAACCAATAGATATCATGCCCACGCGGATCTTTCTGCTTGATCATATTCTCTGCGTGATGACGAGCACCTAAACGGGTCACTTCGATTTCACCAAGACTCTCGAGAGGCAAGTCAGGTACATTCACGTTCAACAAACGGTTGGTTGGGATTGGCGCTGCCAAGTGTTGCTCAACCAACTGTCGAGCAATTTTAGCAGCCGACTCAAAATGACGTTTACCAACCAGTGAAAACGCAATGGCCTGCACGCCAAGAAAATGCCCTTCCATTGCAGCAGCGACGGTACCAGAGTACAGAACGTCATCCCCCAGATTTGCACCATGATTAATGCCAGATAATACAAGATCTGGCAGGTCATCTTTCATCAGCTCATTTAGAGCAAAATGAACGCAATCTGTCGGTGTCCCTTGAACCGAATAAGTATTAGGGGCAATTTCTGAGACTCGCAGAGGCTGTTCCAAAGTCAATGAGTTTGATGCCCCAGAACGATTTCGGTCTGGGGCAACAATGATCACTTCCGCGATGCTTCTCAGCTCATCCGCTAACGCGTGAATTCCTTGAGCATGCACACCATCGTCATTACTAATCAGAATTCTTAAAGGTTTTGTATTTGGTGAATCCAGTTCCATTAGTATTCTCTTTCTACTTTGACCTCATTCACCAACTCACGAACAATGGATGTAGCAAAAGAGCCTGCATCGAGTGAGAAGGTCAACGTAATATTGTTACCTTCAACGTTCCAAGCTAAGTCTTTTGGTTTGAGTGCGATTTCACGACGATCGTGACGCATACGATTACCACGGATCAGAGCCATTAAATCTGGTTCTTCATCAATAAATGGTTGTTCTAATGCAAGTGCATCAGTTTGGGTCGGTAACGCATTATCACCCGCTAAGGCAGCAGTAATCTCAACTTCACTCAATGCAAGCTTGTTTTGCATATCAGCAAGGTTATTCGCATCAACAGCCAACAATCCTTGTGATGTCTGTGCGATGTCACCATCGATGAATTTATCAAACACACCATTTTCTAGACGAGCAGAAACGATGCGGTTGAAGATCCATGAACGCGCGGCAGACAGGTACATGCTGCGTTTGTTTTGGTTACGCGTACGAACGTTTTCTCGTCCCCAACGACGAGCTTCGTCGAGGTTATTTCCATCGTTACCAAAGCGTTGGCTACCAAAGTAGTTTGGCGCACCAACTTGTTTAACTTTTTCAAGGCGTTGCTCTACATCCGCCACATCTGTCACTTCAGACAAGGTAACCACAAACTCGTTCCCGATTAAGTCACCAGGACGCAGTTTTTTGTTGTGTCGATCGGTCGCCAGAATTTCAATACTTGGGTATTGCGCCAAAAATGTCGAAAAATCTGGAGTCTCACCTTTAGGCAGATGAACACTTAGCCACTGTTCGGTTACTGCATGGCGATCTTTCAGGCCGGCCCAACTAACGTCTTTAGACTTAACACCACAAGCTTTCGCTAGCTCGTTAGCGACGAAACTGGTGTTCTCACCTGTTTTTCGAATGCGCACCATTAAGTGTTCACCTTCTCCCGTGAAGGCAAAACCCAAATCTTCGCGAACCTGGAAGTGTTCTGGTTGCGCTTTAATTTTTGCTGATGCGACTGGCTTGCCTGTGAGGTAAGCCAATGAGGATAAAATATCTGACATGATGTATTTCCACTGCTTACGCAGCTTTAAGGAGCAAATTATTCGATTATTGCTTAAATAGAAGCACAACTGCTTCTGTAGCAATGCCTTCTTTGCGTCCAGTAAAACCAAGACGTTCTGTCGTCGTTGCTTTTACGTTGATGTTGCTAATATCGGTTTCTAGATCTTCGGCAATAGCTGCACACATTGCATCAATGTGAGGCGCCATTTTCGGCGCTTGCGCCATGATGGTGACGTCTGCATTACCAAGGCGGTAGCCTTGTTCTTTTACTCGACGGTAAACGTCTTTCAATAATTCGCGGCTGTTTGCACCTTTCCATTTATCGTCGGTATCTGGAAAATGACGGCCAATATCACCCGCAGCAATCGCACCTAACAAAGCGTCAGTGAGAGCATGCAGAGCAACGTCGCCGTCTGAGTGCGCAATCAGGCCTTGTTCGTAAGGAATTGCAACACCACCAATAATCACAGGGCCTTCACCGCCAAATTTGTGTACGTCGAAACCATGACCAATTCGAATCATTTTTTATCCTTTATTTTCTAACCGCGCTCGCGGCTAAGATAAAACTCGGCTAAGGCGAGATCTTCTGGCTGAGTAATTTTAATGTTATTCGCACTACCTTGAACTAAAGCTGGCGTTTCTCCCAACCACTCTAAAGCCGATGCTTCATCAGTGATCGCAACACCTTGCTGCAATGCGTCTGCCAGTGCTCTTGTTAGCTGCTGAGTTTTAAACATTTGTGGAGTCAGTGCATGCCACAATGCTTCTCTGTCTACGGTATGATCGATGTTGTTTTCTTTGTTCGCTCGTTTCATTGTATCTCTCACGGGCGAGGCAAGAATGCCACCAGTAGGATGAGCACAACAAACATCAATCAGACGATCAATATCGTTTAATGTTACGCAAGGTCTCGCGGCATCATGGACCAGAACCCATTCACACGGAAGCTGCGCACTTACATAGTTTAGCCCTGAAAGCACTGAATCGGCTCTTTCTTTACCACCAGCGACACGTATTACGTCTGGGTGCTGGGCAATCGATAGTTCAGGGTAGTATGGGTCACCTTCTGTAATCGCAACCACAACTTTCGCGATTTGAGGGTGAGCAAGCAGTTTCTCTACGGTATGTTCCAATACCGTTTTTCCATCGATTAACAAATACTGTTTAGGTCGATCTGCTTTCATTCGGCTACCAACACCAGCCGCAGGTACAATAGCGATATGAGATGAAACGTTCTCTGACATCTTACGGGTTTTCCTCACCAACTATGCGGTAGAAGGTTTCTCCTTCTTTCACCAAGCCAAGTTCATGACGAGCTCTTTCTTCAATCGCATCAAGTCCTTGCTTTAAGTCATCTATCTCAGCAAACATTTCATTATTGCGAGCTTGTAGCTTGCTGTTCACCTGCTGTTGAACTTCAATTTCATCTTTTACTGTGTAGTAGTCAGACACCCCGTTTTTACCAAACCATAGAGTGTATTGAAGCCAACCAAACAGTAACGTAAGGGCTATAACAAAGATTCGCATATCGCTGCTAACATTCTGTACCGGAAGGAATTAGATAAGGTGACATATATAGCATAAATGCCGAGTTGCCTCTAGGGGATAAAGGGAGACTCACACGCTCCTTACAGGAAATAAGCACGAAAATAAAAAATGCCTAAGTTCGATGGCACTCTTTAATCGAGAAAGTAAAGAACCGTTTACGTGCTAGAAAGAGGAAGATTCGGTTTCAATTACCTGAGAAATCAGAGCTGTTAGCTAACTAAGAGCTTGCTAGATACAGATGAGTTGGTTGCTTTCTTTTAGGTATAGCCAGCAACACGGTCAAAACAGCTCATCGCTCTTAACCATCTGCTTTTAAACATACGCCAATAAACAAAAACCCCCGCCTTAGCGAGGGTTTCAAAAAGCTATTTAGCTAAACTAATTCACTAAGAATTAAGCTTGGCCTTTAACTTCTTTAAGACCGTTGAAAGGAGCGCGCTCACCTAGAGCTTCCTCGATACGGATTAGTTGGTTGTACTTAGCAACACGGTCAGAACGGCTCATAGAACCAGTTTTGATTTGACCTGCAGCTGTACCTACCGCTAGGTCAGCGATAGTTGCATCTTCAGTTTCGCCAGAACGGTGAGAGATTACTGCTGTGTAACCTGCGTCTTTAGCCATCTTGATTGCAGCTAGAGTCTCAGTTAGAGAACCGATTTGGTTGAACTTGATTAGGATAGAGTTAGCGATGCCTTTCTCGATACCTTCAGCTAGGATCTTAGTGTTTGTAACGAATAGATCGTCACCAACTAGTTGGATCTTGTCGCCTAGAAGTTGAGTTTGGTGTGCGAAACCATCCCAGTCAGACTCGTCTAGACCGTCTTCGATAGATACGATTGGGAATTGCTCAACTAGACCAGCTAGGTAGTGGTTGAACTCTTCAGAAGTGAAAGTTTTGCCTTCACCTTTCATGTTGTAGATGCCAGCTTCTTTGTCGAAGAACTCAGATGCAGCACAGTCCATAGCTAGAGTAACGTCTTTGCCTAGCTCGTAACCAGCAGCAGCAACAGCTTCTGCGATAACTTCTAGAGCTTCAGCGTTAGATTTAAGGTTAGGAGCGAAACCACCTTCGTCACCAACAGCTGTGTTGTAGCCTTTAGACTTAAGAACTTTAGCTAGGTTGTGGAATACTTCCGCACCCATGCGTACAGCTTCTTTAAGAGTTGCAGCGCCAACTGGTTGAATCATGAACTCTTGAATGTCAACGTTGTTGTCTGCGTGCTCACCACCGTTGATGATGTTCATCATTGGTAGAGGCATAGAGAACTGACCAGCAGTACCGTTTAGCTCAGCGATGTGCTCGTATAGAGGCATGCCTTTCGCTGCTGCTGCAGCTTTAGCGTTTGCTAGAGAAACTGCTAGGATAGCGTTCGCACCGAATTTAGATTTGTTTTCAGTGCCGTCTAGTTCGATCATTACTGCGTCGATTGCAGCTTGGTCTTTAGCGTCTTTGCCAACTAGAGCTTCAGCGATTGGGCCGTTTACAGCTTCAATTGCTTTAAGAACACCTTTACCTAGGAAACGTGCTTTGTCACCGTCACGTAGCTCAAGAGCTTCGCGAGAACCAGTAGATGCGCCAGATGGAGCTGCCGCCATACCTACGAAACCGCCTTCTAGGTGTACTTCAGCTTCTACAGTTGGGTTACCACGTGAGTCGATGATTTCACGACCTAGAACTTTAACGATCTTAGACATTAATGTTTCCTCTCGTTTCAAATATAAATGTCAATTTTAAAGGGCAGCAGCACAACCTTCGCCGCCGCCCGTATCCTTTTACTTCTCGAATTCGCCGCGTGAGTATTGACCCGCAGCCTTAACGAAACCTGCAAACAATGGGTGACCATCGCGAGGAGTCGATGTGAATTCAGGGTGGAACTGAGCTGCTACAAACCATGGGTGAGCTGGGTTCTCAATCATTTCCACTAGCTTCTTGTCCGCAGATAGGCCTGACACTTTAAGACCTGCTTTTTCAATTTGTGGACGAAGAACGTTGTTCACTTCGTAACGGTGACGGTGACGTTCATGGATCGTCGCGCTACCGTACAGTTCACGAGCTTTTGTACCTTTTTCTAGGTGACATAGCTGAGAACCTAGACGCATCGTACCGCCAAGATCAGATGATTCAGTACGCTCTTCCACGTTACCTGTTTCATCAACCCATTCTGTGATCAAACCTACCACAGGGTACTTCGTGTCTTTGTTAAATTCTGTTGAATGTGCACCTTCCATACCCGCAACATTACGCGCGTATTCAATAAGGGCAACTTGCATACCTAGACAGATACCTAGGTAAGGCACTTTGTTTTCACGTGCGTATTGAGCCGCACGAATCTTGCCTTCAACACCACGATCACCGAAACCACCTGGAACTAGGATAGCGTCTAGACCTTCTAGAAGCTCAACGCCTTTAGTTTCGATGTCTTGAGAGTCTACGTACTTAATGGTTACGTTTAGGCGGTTTTTCAAGCCTGCGTGCTTAAGTGCTTCGTTCACAGATTTGTACGCATCTGGTAGTTCGATGTATTTACCGACCATACCGATAGTTACTTCACCTGTTGGATTCGCTTCTTCGTAGATAACCTGTTCCCATTCAGAAAGGTCAGCTTCTGGCGCATCAATACCGAAACGAGTACACACTAGGTCATCAAGACCTTGAGACTTAACAAGTTGAGGGATCTTGTAGATTGAATCTACGTCCTTCATTGAGATTACCGCTTTCTCAGGAACGTTACAGAAAAGTGCAATCTTCTTACGTTCGTTCGCTGGGATCATGCGATCGCTGCGGCAAACTAGGATGTCTGGTTGGATACCGATAGACAGTAGCTCTTTAACAGAGTGCTGAGTCGGTTTAGTTTTCACTTCGCCAGCTGCTGCTAGGTAAGGAACAAGAGTTAGATGCATGAACATTGCGCGTTCACGGCCGAGTTCTACTGCTAGCTGACGGATTGCTTCCATAAATGGTAGCGATTCGATATCACCTACCGTACCACCGACTTCAACGATAGCAATATCGTGGCCTTCAGAACCTGCAATTACGCGGTCTTTGATAGCGTTAGTGATATGAGGGATAACTTGAATTGTTGCGCCTAGGTAGTCACCACGACGTTCTTTACGAAGTACGTCGGCATAAACACGACCTGCAGTGAAGTTGTTACGCTTGGTCATCTTGGTACGGATGAAACGCTCGTAGTGACCAAGGTCAAGGTCAGTCTCTGCGCCATCTTCCGTAACGAACACTTCACCGTGCTGAGTTGGGCTCATTGTGCCTGGATCAACGTTGATGTAAGGGTCAAGCTTCATCATAGTCACTTTAAGACCACGAGCTTCTAGAATAGCTGCAAGAGATGCTGCTGCAATACCTTTACCTAGAGAGGATACAACCCCGCCAGTAACAAAAATGTAATTTGTCGTCATGTTTAACCTGAAATTGGTTGAATGAGGGAAATGGAGTGCTTCTGGACGGGAGATAAATATACCAGAAGCTCCTTACCGCCACAACGTGAAATCTATCACACCGTAATTTTTTATTTTTTGCTTCAAATCAAAGTGGGTAGAGACAAAGCAAAGTGCTTATTTATGTTCTGAGTCATACTTGTCCCATAAATCGCGCTGTGACTATTTTGTCTGCAACTTCACTCTTCTTTTTTCACTTCATTCCAAAAATTGTCGAGTTCTGACAACGTACACTCGGTGAGTGTTCTTCCTGATTGCGCGACCTTACCTTCAACTTGCTTAAAACGCTTGGCAAACTTAATGTTCGCTTTGCTTAATGCCACTTCTGGGTCTTTGCCAAGATGACGTGCTAAGTTGACCGTGGCAAACAACAAGTCCCCTAACTCAAGTTCGACTTTCTCTTCATCTGGTTCGATTTGAAGCGCTTCTTCCATCACCTCATCCACTTCTTCTTGAACCTTACTGACTACTGGCCCAAGCGAATCCCAATCGAATCCGTATTTCGCACATTTTTTCTGAATCTTTGTAGCACGAGAAAGCGCCGGTAAAGAGTTTGGTATTGAGTCTAGGATACTTTCTTCAGCTTTGCCTACTTGCGCTTTTTCTTTTGCTTTTTCCGCTTCCCAGTTGGCGTTAATTTCCTCGTCAGACTCAAACTCAACATCCGAAAAAACATGCGGATGGCGACGCGTCAGTTTTTCGTTCACGGTTTCGACCACATCCGAAAATTCGAACAGCCCTTGCTCTTTCGCTAATTGACTGTAAAAAATCACCTGGAACAACAAATCACCCAGCTCTTCTTTCAGATTTGACCAATCACGATTCTGAATCGCATCCACCACTTCGTAGGTTTCTTCGATGGTGTGCGGAACGATGGTGTCAAAGGTTTGTTTTAAGTCCCAAGGGCAACCGCTTTCTGGGTCACGTAGCTTCGCCATGATTTGTTCTAATTGTTCAATTGGATGACTCATTTTCTGTTCCTGTAAACCTTTCTATCTAAAGAAAAAGGTGAGCAGCCAAAACCACTCACCTTCTACATTATATTTTCTCAGCAGCTTTCACTAAGTAATTGTTACTTTGACAAGGCAACAAGTTTTCGCGACTCCTGAGCATAGCTCGCCTATGTGATGAGCCTGGGCCGGCACTCCGGAGTAAACGCAGTTAACGCAGTAAAAGTGACAAGTACGGCGTGAAAGTTAGCCTAAGCGTTTTACCGACATAACATCCTTGATCTGCTCGACACGTTTCGAAACGCGAGAGAGCACCTCAATATTGGTCACCTCAAGATCAAAGTCCATGATGGCGAGCTGACGACGGTAATCGACACGGCTCTTCATGCTGGTCACTTTGATTTTCTCGTTGGCAAATAGTGTGGTGATGTCTTTCAATAGACCGCCTCGCTCCATCGCTTCAACACGCACGGTGAGGATGTATGACCCTACAAATCCGCTGCCCCATACGGTATCAATGATACGTTCTGGAGCGTGATGACGCAGTTCTTCGAGCTGTTCACAGTCACTGCGGTGCACTGAGATGCCTCGGCCTTGGGTGATGTACCCACAAATGTCATCGCCAGGAATTGGCTGACAACAGCGAGCTAGGTGCGTCATTAGGTTATCAACACCTTCTACTACTACCGCGTCTTTTTTCGGCCGACTTTGCGCTGGTGCTTTGTGCTCGGCTTCTTGAAGTTTTTCTAGCGCTTGCTGGTCTTCTTCTTCCGCCGTTGGTTTATTCACCAGTGCATTGATGTGGTTGATGATCTGATTGATACGCAGGTCGCCACTGCCTACACCGACGTAGAGTTCATCCGGCGTATTGACGTTGAAGCGTTTTAGGGCGTAATGCTCTGCATCTTTTAACGTCGCACCAATCTTCACCAACTCGTGTTCGAGGATTTCACGTCCCGCTTCGAGGTTTTTCTCACGACTCTGTTTACGGAACCAAGCGTTGATCTTCGCACGAGCACGCCCTGAATGAACAAAGCCTAGTGATGGGTTTAACCAGTCTCGCGATGGGTTTGGCTCTTTTGCTGTGATGATTTCGACCTGATCGCCCATGTGGAGTTTGTGGGTGAACGGCACGATTCGGCCACCAACTTTGGCGCCAATACAACGGTGCCCGACTTCTGAGTGAATGTGGTAGGCAAAGTCTAGTGGAGTTGCCCCCATTGGTAAGTCGACAACATCGCCGCGTGGTGTAAATGCGTAGACGCGGTCATCAAAGACTTGGCTTCGGAGTTCATCCAACATCTCACCAGAATCGGACATTTCTTCTTGCCAATCCAATAGTTTACGTAGCCAGGTGATTTTCTCATCGTAACCACTGCGGCTGCTCGCACCTTCTTTGTATTTCCAGTGCGCGGCAACGCCCAGCTCAGATTCTTCGTGCATTTGCTTGGTACGAATTTGAATCTCGATGGTTTTGCCTTCAGGGCCAAGAATCACGGTGTGAATCGATTGGTAACCGTTTGGTTTTGGGTTTGCAACGTAGTCGTCGAACTCACTCGGTAAGTGCTTGTATTTGGTATGAACCACACCTAACGCAGCATAACAATCTTGCAGTTTGTCGGCGATGATACGTACTGCACGCACGTCAAACAATTCATCAAACGCCAGACTCTTCTTCTGCATTTTTCGCCAAATGCTGTAGATGTGTTTAGGACGACCACTGACTTCAGCATTAATGCCACAAGCTTTCATCTCTTGAGATAAGTCTTCGACAAAATCTTTGATGTATTGCTCACGGACAATACGACGCTCAGCAAGCTGCTTTGCAATTTGCTTGTAAGTGTCCGGTTGTTGATAACGGAAAGCGTAATCTTCGATTTCCCACTTAAGCTGACCGATACCTAGGCGGTTAGCCAGTGGAGCATAAATGTTGGCACACTCTTTCGCCGCAGCACGTCGAACTTCGTCCGGTGCTTTTTTGACTTCAATAAGGTTGCAAATTCGTTCTGCTAGCTTGATGACAACGCAACGAAAATCATCCACCATGGCAAGCAGCATGCGACGAACGTTGTCTACTTGAGACGACGCAGCGCTGCCTTCCATCGTGACGTTAAGCTGACCGATAGCGGCCATTTCTTCTACGCCATCAATGAGCTTAATGATTTCTTTGCTGTATTTTTCTTCAAGAAGTTCTCTGTTGAAAGCACCACTTGAAACCAAAGGAAACAGTTGAGCCGCCACTAATGTTGCTTTGTCCATCGACAAGGTGATCAGAATTTCGATCATCTCTCGTCCTCGCCACAACAGGAGTTCGGCTTGTTCGTGACCCGCCAAAATCGTTTGGCAATCTCGATAAACTTCGATTAAGCGTGATGCTGTGCTTTTCTCTTGTCCTAGGCTAGCCACCCAGTTTTCAAGTTCAAACTGTTCATTTTGGTTTAAATGCGCGCTTCTTACCGCAACCATCTCATCATCCTAATTATTATATTTGTGTGGTTTGACTAACACCGTCCAGGTTAGTTCTTTGCCTCCACGTTGAGTGTTGGCTTTATGACCGCCCACCACAAGTAAGCGGCCAAAGTCTTAAAAGTTAAGACTTTTCAAACAGTGCCATCGATTCTAGATGGCTGGTATGAGGGAACATGTCCAGCATACCTAATTTGGTTAGTTGATAGCCTTGCTCTAGCAAGCTCTGACTGTCCCTTGCAAGGGTAGCAGGATTACAAGAAACATAAACTACACGCTGAGCGCCAAGCGCAGAAACTTGATCGATGATCCCACTCGCTCCTGCTCGTGCAGGGTCCAGCAATACTTTGTCAAACTTTTCCGCAGCCCAAGCTTGGCCGTCAAAATCCTGCTCAAGGTTAGCGTGATAAAATTGCGCGTTATTGATTTGGTTCAAAGATGCATTATTTGAGGCTTTTTCGACCATCTCAGCCACACCTTCTACGCCAACGACATGTTTAGCACGCTTTGCGATCGGCAAGCTGAAGTTGCCTAATCCACAGAACAAATCTAACACTCGTTCGTCACTTTGAGGGTCTAACCACTCAATCGCCTGTTCCACCATTTTCTGGTTCACCGCTTGGTTGACCTGAATAAAGTTGTTCGGAGCAAAAGGGATTTTTACGCCCGCTTCTTGATAGAAAGGCACCTCACCTGCAACTAAGTTAAGTTGGTCAGTTTCTGGCATCAGATACAGCGAGGCTTGATGGCGTGTCGCTAATTCAACTAATGCACTGACTTCTTCATCGGCCAAATTACTTAAGTGTCGCAGCGTGATACAAGGCCCGTTGTCACCCAACACCAGTTCTACATGCCCCAATTGCTCTGGCTTTTTGAACGCTGTTAGCACCGAATAAATCTCAGGCAATAGCACATTCAACTCTGGAGCCAATACCGGACAATCCGTCACTTGCGCAATTTGCTTGCTTTGCTTTTTGCGGAAGCCGAAGTGCAACTGACGCGTTTTCTTATCGACAAACAAGCTCACGCGAGCACGACGTCGGTAACCTAAAGACTCACCCAATACTGGCGCATCCAACTCAATGTCACTGCCAGCAAATTTTCGCATTAACTGACGAAGCGTCTGCTGTTTGTGCGTCAATTGTTGGTCATAATTGAGATGCTGCAAATCGCACCCGCCACATTCATGATAATGCGGACAAAATGGCTCAACGCGCGCGTCGCTTGGCTTTAGGATTTTAATCAGCTTGCCGCGAGCAAATTTGCTCTTCTCTTCCACCAATTGCGTCACCACTTCTTCACCTGGTAATGCGCCGTCAATGAACAACGGTTTCTTTTTAAGGTAAGCAATACCTGCGCCGTGGTGATCCAAACGCTCTACTTGTACCGCTTGGTGACGAGTGTTTAATTGCGTTTTCTTTTTAGGTTGAAAGATACGTGCCATGCTCTGTGCCTGATTAGTGTCTAATTGCTCTGCTGCTTCACTATTCTTGATTGCAGCCGTTGTGTGATTCGAGTGACTTGATTATGCTTACCGTTTATCCGGTGACGTCACTTCTTTGCTCAAGGCAGTATGACTACTCTTGAGAAATAATGCGTTATTTTCCCATATCCAGACTCCGATGTAATTAGATAACATGACCAGATATGGCTTACGAGCACGTGTAATTACGCTGACTCTCGCTCCCACTCTCATTATTGGTTTATTACTGAGCGGCTTTTTCTCCTTTAATCGCTATCAGGACCTAGAGAAACAAGTTATCACTACGGGCAATAGCATTATTGAACCTCTTGCGATCGCCAGTGAATCTCACCTACTTGCTGAAAGCCGTGAAGCCGTACGTCGCCTGATTAGCTACGCGCACCGTAAAAATTCCAAACTCGTTCGCAGTATTGCCGTATTTGATGAGCACCATGAACTGTTCGTCACGTCAAACTTCCATCCTAATTTTGAAGCTCTGATGTTCCCAAAAGATAAGCCGATCCCAAAGCTGGGAAATTCGGAAATCTATGAGAACTCCCTGATCCTGCGTGTGCCGATCTTGTCGGAAGGACACTATTTATCAGAACTGTCTAACGAAAACCAAGGCACGAAAGCCATTGGCTACATCGCGGTAGAAATGGATCTTTCTTCTCTGCGCTTGCAGCAATACCAAGAAGTTTTCTCCGCTTTCCTTGTTTTGATCCTTGGTCTTGGGCTTGCGAGCGTGTTTGCTTCCCGCTTAATGCATGATGTTACCCAACCAATCACGCACATGAAAAACGTCGTTGATCGCATTCGTCGTGGTCACTTGGATGTGCGTATCGAAGGCAAAATGCACGGCGAGTTAGACCAACTGAAAAACGGCATCAACGCCATGGCGGTTTCGCTATCGGAATACCACGTCGAGATGCAGCACAGTATAGACCAAGCCACGTCAGACCTACGCGAAACCTTGGAACAGTTAGAAATTCAAAACGTTGAGCTCGATATTGCGAAGAAGCGCGCACAAGAAGCCGCACGTGTGAAGTCAGAATTTTTGGCCAATATGTCGCACGAATTACGTACGCCATTGAATGGTGTGATTGGCTTTACTCGTCAAATGCTCAAAACGCAGCTTTCTAATAGCCAAACCGACTACTTGCAAACCATTGAGAAGTCCGCAAACAACCTATTAAACATCATCAATGACATTCTCGATTTCTCGAAATTGGAAGCCGGTAAGCTGGCGTTGGAAAACATTCCATTTGATTTCCGCGAAAGCTTAGAAGAAGTAATCAACCTACAAGCCACCAGCGCGCATGAGAAAGGTCTGGAGATCACCTTGAAAGTGGATCCGAAGATCCCGCCAGGTCTAGTCGGAGACCCGCTACGTATCCAACAAATTTTGACTAACTTGGTGGGGAACTCCATTAAGTTTACTGAGCGCGGAAACATCGATGTTAGCGTCGAAATGCGTTCACAAGCAGGTGACTCGGTTGAGCTGCAATTTATGGTGCGAGACACCGGTATCGGTATTTCAGAGCGTCAACAAGCGCAGTTATTCCAAGCATTCAGCCAAGCGGATGCCAGCATATCTCGTCGATATGGTGGTACGGGGCTTGGCTTGGTTATCACCCAGAAACTGGTTAGTCAGATGGGCGGCGAAATCAGTTTGACCAGTCGTCTTCACCAAGGTTCGACATTCTGGTTTACGCTTCGCCTCAACTCGACAGAAATGCCAATGAGCGATCTGATTGAAGTCGAGCTACTAACAGGCAAACAGTTGCTGTTGGTAGAACCAAACATGCAAGCGGCATCGGTGACTCAGCAGATCTTGAGTCAAGAAGGTATTCTCGTGACCTATCGTTCTTCCTTACCAGAGAACGAAGAGCACTACGATTACGTATTGCTGAACTTGGCAGCTAACCAAACTTATGACGAGCAATCAGTCGCTGCTTGGATTGAGCAAGCGAAGCGCATGGCGCCAAGTGTCATCATGGGTACACCGAGCACCGAATTAGCGCTTGCCGACCAAATCATGACCGAGCATCAAATCCAGTGCTTAACCAAACCGCTATCACGCCGTAAGCTGCTGCAAAGTTTGATCAATGAACATGTTGAAGCACCTCAAGCTATTACCACTCCTGTTGAAACAGAAGAAAGCGAACGACTGCCACTGACGGTGCTCGCGGTGGATGATAACCCTGCAAACCTAAAACTGATTTCAGCACTATTGAAAGAAAGGGTTGAAACCGTAACGGCTTGTAGCAATGGTCAGCAAGCCGTAAATCTCGCTACCGAGAAGAAATACGACCTGATCTTTATGGACATCCAAATGCCATTAATGGATGGCGTGACCGCTTGTCAGAACATCAAAGAGCTTGAGTTAAACAAAGACACACCAGTGATCGCCGTTACCGCGCACGCCATGGCTGGGGAGCGCGATCGTCTTCTCGCCGCAGGTATGGATGATTACCTCACCAAACCAATTGAAGAGCATGTACTGCAACAAGTGTTGGTCCACTGGAATCCGAATACCTGTACAGAAAGCATAGGGAAAGTTGCGCCGTCCTACGTCGATGAACCAGCAAGTGAAGCACCTGCTACAGCTGAAAATACACAACCTGATGTGATTATTGACTGGCAAGCCGCATTGAAACAGAGCGCTAATAAGGAAGATTTAGCCAAAGATATGTTGCGTATGTTGATCGATTTCATTCCAGAAGTAGAAGAAGTTGTCGACCACGCACTTGAGCAAGACGATTATTCGCGTGAAGAGTTAATTCATGTGATCCACAAACTGCATGGCAGTAGCTCTTATTGTGGCGTACCAAGGCTAAAATCTCTCTGTGCTACGCTTGAACACGCACTTCGTTCAGGAGCCAGCATTGAGGAAATTGAACCTGAAATGTTTGAACTGCAAGATGAAATGATTAAGGTCACCACCACTGCAAAACTTTATCTAGAGCAGTAGCATTCTGACTAAACTTCATACAAAAAAGCCAGAGCATTTGCTCTGGCTTTTGTTATTCAGCTTAAAAGGTTAGGATTCAAGAATCACGGTCGCAACCGCGTAGTGACGTTCATCAGAAATAGATAAGTGAACGTGATTAACGCCCATCGTCTGCGCCATTTTTTGAGCCACGCCAGACAGCATTAAAACTGGCTTACCCAACTCATCATTCGAGACGGTAAAATCATGGAAAGTCACGCCTTGAGCAATCCCCGTACCTAGCGCTTTCGATGCTGCCTCTTTAGCGGCAAAACGCTTAGCAAGATACCGCCCTTGCTGCTTGAGTTGCGAAAACTTTGCCATTTCATCCTCAGAGAGAATACGTCGAGCAAAAGGTTCACCACTGCGGCCTAGCGCTTTCTCTATACGCTCGATTTCAGCAATGTCGGTTCCTAAACCTAAAATAGCCATTCGTAGAACCTAGTTATTTGCGTGCCGCGATCATCAGTGCTTTCATCTCTGCCACAGACTTTTCTAGGCCATCAAACACTGCACGTCCAATGATAGAGTGACCAATGTTCAACTCGTAAATTTCTGGTAGCGCAGCAATTGGTGCCACGTTGTGGTAAGTCAGACCGTGGCCAGCATTCACAATAATACCAAGGTCATCAGCGTAGCTTGCACCCGCAGCAATCTTCTTCAACTCTGCTTGTTGCTCTTCTTCTGTTTCTGCATCAGCGTAATGACCAGTATGAAGCTCGATAAATGGTGCACCACACTGCTTCGCCGCTTCAATTTGCTGACGATCCGCATCAATAAACAGAGAAACTTTAATGCCCGCTTCCGTTAGCTTTTGCGTTGCCGCTTTTACTTTCTCAAGTTGGCCAACCACATCTAAGCCGCCTTCAGTAGTGAGCTCTTCACGCTTTTCTGGTACGAGACAAACAAACTCTGGCTTAGTTTTTAGTGCGATCTCAACCATTTCCTCAGTGACCGCCATTTCTAGATTCATACGTGTTTGAATCGTCTCACGTAGAATACGCACATCACGATCCAAAATATGGCGACGGTCTTCACGCAGGTGGATGGTAATGCCGTCCGCCCCAGCACGCTCTGCGATTTCCGCAGCGTGTACAGGATCTGGGTATTTTGTACCACGCGCATTACGTAGAGTGGCAATATGGTCGATATTAACGCCTAAATAAATTGAGCTCATTTTCCATTACTCCGTGCTCTGGGTGTCTGAATAAACAATTCACGACTTTTTAAAGGTTTGCCGCCAAGATACGGCTTTAAGGCTATACGTGTAAAGCGTTTTGCCGCTTTTAACTGTTCTTTAGTGACAAACCGCCGCTCACTGATTGCAATCAGCTCATTGCCCAGAAATGTTAGATTGTCCCGCCTTACCGATGCGATGAATCCCTTTTGTTCTCGGTAACGGTAGGTCATCTCAGGATCGACCGGCTCACCCGTGCCAGCACAGTGCAAAAAGTCGACGCCATACCCCATTGAAGAGAGCAAAGCCAACTCAAAACGGCGTAATGCGGGTTCTGGGTTTTCACACTGAGCGAGCTCGGTTAAGGCATGCAGGTAATCATGAAACAGTGCAGGCATTGGGACTTCTGCCATTAGCACTCGCCCAACGAGCTCGTTGACATACATGGCAGAGTACAGGTTGATCCCAAATAAAGGTAAACCGAGGCTGATAGGCTCTGCTTGGCGCAACGTTTTCATCGACCCTTTACCAGACCATTTAAGCAATAGCGGCGTAAAAGGTTGCAGTGCGCCTTTTAGATTGGAGCGTTTACTACGCGCGCCCTTGGCCATTAGCGTGATACGACCATACTCCTCGCTAAATACATCAAGGATTAAGCTCGATTCACTGTAAGGGCGTCGGTGCAGGACAAAGCAGCGTTGAAAACCTTCTGCGGATAAGTTGCTCATCTAAATCTATGTGCCTAAAAATCTAATGCCAGAATAGTAAAAAATAAGGAGCCATGCGGCTCCTTATTTTAATCGATATTGGATTCTACTTAATATTGAAACGAAGTGTTCTCGCCTCAAATTATAGATCGTCGATGTAACCCAGTGAGCGTAGTGCACGTTCGTCATCTGCCCAACCAGACTTCACTTTCACCCAAGTCTCTAGATAAACTTTACGACCGAACAACTCTTCCATATCTAGACGTGCTTCACGACCAATGGTTTTGATCTTCTCGCCGCCTTTACCAATAACCATCTTCTTCTGACCATTACGTTCAACAAGAATCAAAGCATTGATATGGAAACCGTCCGTTTCTGGGTTGTAATCAAAACGCTCAATCTCAACCGTTACAGAATATGGCAGTTCATCACCAGTAAAGCGCATTAGCTTTTCACGTACGATTTCTGAAGCCATGAAACGCTGAGAGCGATCCGTTACGTATTCTTCAGGGAAGTGATGCGTCGCTTTCGGCAGGTGATTACGTACGTGCTTGCGCAATACATCAATGTTCTTACCTTGCTTCGCAGAGATTGGCACTACATCGACAAAGTCCATTTTTTTAGACATTTCAGCCATGTGTAGCATCACTTCATTACGATCTTGCACGTTATCGACTTTGTTAACACAAAGTACAACAGGGAAGTTCGATTTCTGAAGCTTGGTCAACACCATCTCGTCGTCTTTAGTCCAATGGGTACCATCGACCAAGAAGAAAACTAGGTTCACGTCACTCAACGATGAGTTTGCTGCGCGGTTCATCAAACGGTTGATTGCACGTTTTTCTTCAATGTGAAGTCCTGGTGTATCAACGTAAATCGCTTGGTAATCGCCATCTGTGTCGACGCCCATGATGCGGTGACGCGTCGTTTGTGGCTTACGTGACGTGATCGAAATCTTCTGACCTAGAATTTTGTTTAGAAGCGTCGATTTACCCACGTTAGGACGACCAACAATGGCAATGAAACCACAATGCTGGTTTTCCGGTGAGCTCACCTCACCATGTGATGCGAAAAACGCATCGATGTCGAATTCGTTATCAGCCATTAGTTAATTGCTCTAGTGCTGTTTCTGCTGCCGCCTGTTCTGCCTTGCGGCGGCTGGTGCCTTTACCGATTACAGGCTTATCCACACCTGCTACTTCACACTCAACCGTAAACTCTTGGTTGTGCGCTTCACCTTTAATATTAGTCACTGTGTAGACAGGCAGCGGTTTTCTTCTGCCTTGCAGGAACTCTTGTAGGCGAGTTTTTGGGTCTTTTTGTGATACGCCAGGTTTGATGGCTTCAAGACGCGAGTTGTACCAACTCAGAACAATACTGCGTACTTTCTCAATATCACTATCTAGGTAAATCGCACCAATAATGGCTTCTACCGCATCGGCTAGAATAGAGTCTCGGCGGAAACCGCCACTCTTCAATTCACCTGGACCTAATTTTAAATAATCTCCTAGATCGAATTCACGACCCAGTTCCGCCAATGTGTGTCCACGTACCAGAGTAGCGCGCATACGGCTCATGTCACCCTCGTTCACTTTCGGAAAACGATGGTACAGATCATCAGCGATGACAAAACTTAAAATTGAATCGCCCAGAAACTCAAGACGTTCATTGTGCTTGCTGTTGGCGCTGCGGTGAGTCAGCGCCAAGTTGATAAGCCCAGCATCCTTAAATTGGTAGCCGAGCTTTCTCTCTAGTTTATCAATTGGAGAATTCATACTCTCTCGATATTAAATAGTTAGTGAATACCACCGATGCGGTTGAAACGCACACCAGTTGGGATCCATGAAGGTAGAACGCTATCTGCGCCACGATCAAACTCAAAGCTGATCCAAATGGCAACAGCTTTGCCGACAAGGTTAGCTTCAGGAACAAAGCCCCAGTAACGGCTGTCTGCACTGTTGTCACGGTTATCACCCATCACAAAGTACTGACCTTGAGGTACCACCCATTCAGTTGTACCGCTACGTGGGAAGTATTGCTCCACACGGTTACGTACAAGTGGGTTAACCAAAATATTGTGCTCAACGTTACCCAATTTCTCATCCAGTTGGATCATTGGGATACCGTTTGATTTGAATTGACTCTCTTCTACATTACTCAGCTTAACTGGCTTACAGCTGGATTCGCCTTGGCTTTGAATGCACAACTGCTTATCACCAGAATAACGAACAATGTCACCCGGCAAACCAACGACACGTTTGATGTAATCAACGCTTGGTTGAGGTGGGTATTTAAAGACAACAATATCACCACGTTCAGGCTTACCAGTTTCCACTAGCTGAGTACGCCATACTGGGTCTTTTAGACCGTACGCGTACTTCTCAACTAAAATGAAATCACCAACCAGCAAGGTTGGCATCATTGAGCCTGACGGGATTTGAAACGGTTCATAGATAAAAGAACGTAATACTAAGACGAAAGCGATAACAGGGAAAATAGACACACTGTTTTCAATCCACCATGGCTGGCGCTCCACTTTCTGTAGAGTGACTGCATCCAAACCATTTGTAGTTTGCGCTTGAATCTCCGCTACTTTCGCTTGACGTTTTTTTGCAAACACCAGCTTTTCCAGTAGCCAAACTACACCCGTTACCAAGGTGACGATAACCAGCATCAGTGAGAATGTATTCGCCATTAAATTCCCTTATCTAAAAATACGAAAGTGAAAGAGCCTAAACCCTTTCACTTATTTAAGTTCTAACGTCTTATGACCAACAACAGTGGGACAAAGTTCAACTCTAATCTTTGCCTACGTGAAGAATTGCTAGGAACGCTTCTTGAGGCAGTTCCACGTTACCGATCTGCTTCATACGTTTCTTACCTTCTTTCTGTTTCTTCAGAAGTTTCTTCTTACGACTCACGTCACCACCGTAACATTTTGCGATTACGTTTTTACGTAGCTGCTTAACGGTAGAACGCGCAATGATGTGGTTACCAATAGCCGCTTGAATCGCGATATCGAACATCTGACGAGGGATAAATTCTTTCATCTTCTCAACCAGCTGACGACCACGAGTCTGAGACTGATCTTTGTGCGTGATAAGCGCAAGTGCATCCACTTTGTCGCCGTTCAATAGTACGTCTACGCGTACCATGTTTGACGCTTCAAAGCGTTGGAAGTTGTAATCCAGAGACGCGTAACCACGTGACGTAGACTTCAGACGGTCGAAGAAGTCGAGAACAACTTCCGCCATTGGGATGTCGTAAGTCACTGCAACTTGGTTACCGTGGTAAACCATATCAACTTGGAGACCACGCTTCTCCACACACAGTGTGATCACGTTACCTAGGTAATCAGAAGGCACCAAGATGTTACAACGCGCAATCGGCTCACGAATCTCTTCGATGTCGTTAATTGCAGGTAGCTTCGCTGGGCTATCAACGTACAGTAGCTCACCATCCGTTTTCTCAACTTCGTAAACTACCGTTGGCGCTGTGGTAATCAGGTCGAGATCGTATTCACGCTCTAGACGCTCTTGGATAATTTCCATGTGCAGCATGCCAAGGAAACCACAACGGAAACCAAAACCAAGCGCTGCTGAGTTTTCTGGTTCGTAGAATAGCGATGCATCGTTTAGGCTCAATTTACCCAGTGCGTCACGGAAGTTTTCGTAATCGTCAGATGATACAGGGAACAGACCCGCGTATACCTGAGGTTTTACTTTCTTAAAGCCAGGGAGTGGCTTATCGCTGCCGTTTTTCGCTAACGTTAGCGTATCACCTACTGGTGCGCCTAGGATGTCTTTGATACCACAAACAACCCAACCTACTTCGCCAGTATTTAGAACATCAGTATCCACTTGCTTAGGTGTAAAGATACCCAAACGGTCTACACCCCAAGCTTGGCCTGTGCTCATTACTTTGATTTTGTCGTTCTTCTTCAGTGAACCGTTTTTGATTCGTACCAAAGATACTACGCCAAGATAATTATCAAACCATGAGTCGATGATCAGCGCTTGTAGTGGCGCATCAGGATCACCTTCTGGTGCTGGAATTGCTGATACGATGTTTTCTAGAACGTCCTCAACACCAAGACCTGTCTTCGCAGAACAGCGTGTTGCGTCCATCGCATCAATACCAACGATTTCTTCAATTTCTTCAGCTACACGTTCAGGATCAGCGGCTGGCAAGTCGATCTTGTTTAGGATTGGCACAACTTCCAGATCCATTTCGATCGCGGTGTAACAGTTAGCAAGTGTTTGCGCTTCCACACCCTGACCAGCATCAACAACCAATAGCGCGCCTTCACAAGCCGCTAGAGAACGTGATACTTCGTATGCAAAGTCTACGTGTCCCGGAGTATCGATGAAGTTCAGCTGATAAGTTTCACCGTCTTTAGCGGTGTAGTTTAGCGTCACACTCTGAGATTTAATGGTGATACCACGCTCACGTTCAAGATCCATAGAATCCAGAACCTGTGCGGCCATTTCACGATCGCTTAATCCTCCACAAACTTGGATTAGACGGTCTGATAGGGTCGACTTACCATGGTCGATGTGGGCGATAATCGAAAAGTTACGAATGTGCTTCATAGATTTAGGGTGACTAACTCTTTACAAATTGGGACAGTAAGAAAGCCATCATTTGACGGCATTTCAATCAAGTTGGCAGATTCTACCGAATTTCGTTAACGGGCGCACCTAATTTAAAGTGTAGAGCTTATTGGATAGGTTCACCGAGAACTCGAATGAGGGTGACTTGGCGTTTTGACTCATCTTCAAGCGGTTTTGATAGGCGTTTTGCGAACCACATACCACCGCCTGCAAATAGCATGGATGCGAGAATAACAATGCCTTCTCCACCAGCGGTCAGAGGAGTCAGTAAGAAATGACCAACCATAGCACCAAGAATCAAACCAAATAAAGGCAGTAGATACACCGCCATGGCTGACTTGATAAGGCTGGATTCAGGAAAGCCGATTTCCACGACTTGACCGACTTGCACGTTTTTTTCTGTGCGCAGATGCCACGACAGGCTCTTATTACCTATCGCTTTAGTGACAACACCTGTGCCACAACTTTTTTGCGAGGAGCAGCTGCTGCAGCTCGTTTGCTGCTCGCAGCTTAAATCTATCTCGTACTGCTTACCGTGACGCTCTACTCCGATCACGGTAGCTAACGCAGTCATCATTATTGCTTACTCTTTGTTACATTAAATGTGACAGATTGAGCAATGCGCTGCGCCGTAGCTGGCGGAATATCTCCGACCACAGAGATTTCATAATCACCATTAACAAAACTGTGTAAGGTTCTACGGCCTTGACGAACCAGTTGTCCTTTTAATGAATGCTCATCTTTGTTTGCTACGTAAACAGAGAAGTTGAACAAGCCATCAGAATACAACTGACTTTCTACCATTTGGTCTGTTGATGCCATACGGTAGCGGTTGAGATCGTTTGGATGAAAACCGTCTGGAGTCCAGCCCACAGTCCAATTGCTCGTGCCAATTTCACCTTTCGGCATTGTAAGCACAGCAGGAAGTTGAACGCCTTCAAGGCCGCTCATCAACTCTGCAATTTTAGGGTTTACTGTGTAAGAGATCGTGCGGTATTGCTCTAGCATCTCGCCATCACGATCGACAAGATCGGCGCGAAGTGGCAATTTGCTCTTTTCGTCAATCCAAAGGACATAGGAATAACGTAGTCCGTCTTTCGGCACAATGCGTAATACCTGAGTTGGAACACCGGCTTCACGCGCACGCCCTACTTGAACGTAGTCGTAATACAGGTTTAGCTCGTCGATATTGGTGTTAAGCATCGGTATCGTTGGTGCAACCATTTTGCCTGATTCGATAGTGAACGGTTCCACGCCAGTTTCGATATAACTCACTTCTGTTCCGCGACGAATCACCTCACGTACAGGTCCACTTAAATAAACAAGATGAGCGTACTGATCTTCGCCGTGTGTCGCGTGACGATACAGCAAAGGCTCAATGCTGTTCTTTTTGATAAGGATGTAAGAAAGTTCGTAACTTAAATTCTTACTCGCCTCGCTCATTTGATGCAATAAAGCCTCCGCCGGCTTATCACCAGCAAAGGCTTGCGAAGACATCATACTGAACAGAGCGCAAGCGCTGATCAGAAATTTTTTCATTCACTATCCGGAGTCAGATGCGCATCTTGCTGAGATGCGTCACTGTTAATTCTTAACTGCAATTCGTAGTCACGCAGCATAGCATGAACGCGTTTACGTTGCTCCTGCATATTTGCCTCACCCACTGAGCGCTCTACGGACTCACGAGTTAAGCTCACAGGTTCAGCACTGCCTGCAAACGGAACGGTTTGCAAAACTGGTAACTGTTCAGCTTGTGGCGACATTGGATCGCTACCACCGTATTGCTGCACACCTAAGATAACGACTAGCGACACACATGCAGCAACAGCGACTTGCCCAAACTGAGTTAACCACGCTGGCAACTGACGTTTGGCTTTTTGCGGTTCTGGTTGCGACTCTTTAGGCGCATCAGCGATTGAAATGACATTGGCACTGCGCGAATCGATCGCACGATGCACAGGTTCGTCTTCTAACGCTAACGCTACGCTTTCAGCAATATTCCACTCAGGTTTTGCTGGCGCCTCGCCTCGCATCACATCACCAATTAGGTGATAATTCTGCCAAGCTTCACGGCTCTCTTGGTCTTGCTCTAACTCTTGAATTAAAGCCTTATCGACCAATTCTCCATCCATGAGAGCTGAAAGTTGTTCTTTGTCAGCCATTGTTTTCACCATAGTTATTACTTGTACTAGCGCTGTAAAAGAGGTCTGATTTTCTTTTCCACCGCTTCACGAGCACGGAAGATACGTGAACGTACCGTTCCTACCGGGCAATCCATCACTTCAGCAATTTCTTCATAACTTAAGCCATCAAGCTCTCGCAATGTCATTGCTGTCTTTAAATCTTCAGGTAAAGCTTCGATTGCACTGAACACTACCCGTTGCAATTCTTTGGACAACGTTAAGTTCTCAGGGTTCGAAATTTCTTTAAGTGCACTACCTGTTTCGTAAAATTCAGCTTCTTCAGCATCAACATCTGTCGCTGGGGGTCTGCGCCCTTGAGCCACAATGTGATTTTTCGCAGTATTCACTGCAATGCGATACAGCCACGTATAAAACGCACTTTCCCCGCGAAAGCTAGGGATAGCTCGGTAAGCTTTGATAAAGGCTTCTTGTGCTACATCTGGTACATCGCCAGGATTACTAACGTATCTGGAAATAAGATTACACACCTTGTTCTGATACTTTGTTACCAGCAGGTTGAATGCTTGCTTATCACCATTCTGAACTCGCTCAATCAATACTTGATCGGTCAGCTGCTCGTTCATTCGAGCGGATACTCCTATTTGTTATGCCCCTACTCTTCTCAGATATGGGTACTAATTATGCAAAACGTAGTATTGACACCACTGCTTACTTGAGCACTATTGTGACTCCAATGTGAATGAGAAAGTTCCATGGTTTCTCAAGTTTTTTGTCATTGTTTTTTCACAGTGTGATGTCATGCGCCAAATCCCATGCACTGCCTGACTTATGTCTAATTTGACAAGCGAGCATATTAAAGGGAAATGGGTATAATGGATGATCTCTGTCCCAGATTGTGCTGGGTAGAAACTAGAAAAGCAATGAGATTGACAAACTATTACTTTTCATTTGCATGGCTATTGGCTGTCTGAATAACGCGTTTTCAACCAAAACTCAGAAAACAACCGTGTGTCATTAGGCCTCAATGACCTAAGCATGCAAAAAGAAGAGTGGCTCAAGTCACCAGAGTAACTGTGATTTAGATAAGTCTCCCAACTTAGCCCTTAGTGACGGATGTCACGCATATGGAATGCACATGGTGTGCAAATAATACACAAGGTAACGTTATTACCTTAGCTTGGGATTATAAAAGTTATATGAACACAAATCGTGAACATGAATGTGATGTGTTAGTGGTAGGGAGTGGCGCTGCGGGCTTGTCGTTGGCTTTACGTGTCGCAAACCACTGTAAAGTAATGGTACTCAGCAAAGGACCGCGCAGCGAAGGGGCAACTTACTACGCTCAAGGCGGTATTGCCGCGGTGTTCGATGAATCCGACACCATTGAGTCGCACGTTGAAGATACCCAAATTGCCGGGGATGGTATCTGTGACGAAGAGACCGTGAGATTCATTGCAGAACACTCAAAAGAATGTGTGCAATGGCTGATTGATGGCGGTGTACCGTTTGACCGTGAAGACGATGATTCTGACGATGAACCTCGTTACCACCTAACCCGCGAAGGTGGCCACAGCCGCCGCCGTATTCTGCACGCTGCAGACGCAACCGGTATGGCAATGCAAACCTCATTGCAGGACAACGCCCACAACCATCCCAATATTCATGTTCTTGAACGCCACAACGCTCTGGACTTGATCACTGAAGATAAAATCGGCGGTGATAAAAACAAAGTCATCGGTGCCTATATCTGGAACCGAAACGAAGAGCACGTAGAAACCGTGCGCGCCAAATTTGTGGTTCTAGCGACAGGTGGCGCGTCAAAGGTTTATCAATACACCTCTAACCCAGATGTCTCATCGGGTGATGGTATTGCTATCGCGTGGCGAGCGGGCTGTCGAGTGGCAAACTTAGAGTTCAACCAGTTCCACCCTACTTGCCTTTACCACCCTGAAGCTCGCAACTTCTTGCTGACCGAGGCCCTTCGTGGTGAAGGCGCTTACCTTCGTCGCCCAGACGGCACTCGCTTTATGCCAGATTTTGATGAGCGAAAAGAACTCGCCCCCCGCGATGTTGTCGCTCGTGCCATCGACTTCGAAATGAAACGCTTGGGTGCAGACTGCATGTATCTCGACATCAGTCATAAACCAGCGGACTTTATCACCAAGCACTTCCCGACCATTTACTCGCGCTTGATGGACTTGGGCATTGATATGACCAAAGAGCCTATTCCAATCGTACCAGCTGCGCACTATACCTGTGGCGGCGTGATGGTGGATCAAAACGGTCATACGGATTTGAAAAACCTATACGCGATTGGCGAAGTGAGCTACACCGGCTTGCATGGTGCTAACCGTATGGCATCGAACTCACTGTTGGAATGTGTGGTTTATGCGTGGTCTGCTGCAAAAGATATTCTGAAACATCACACCAGCGTTGAGCTGCCTTCACGTGTTCCATGTTGGGATGAAAGCCAAGTCACCAACAGTGATGAAGAAGTTATTATTCAACACAACTGGCACGAACTTCGCCTGTTCATGTGGGACTACATGGGCATTGTGCGTACCGATAAGCGCTTAGAACGTGCATTGCGCCGCATTCAACTGCTACAACAAGAAACGCATGAGTACTACAGTAACTTCCGCGTATCTAATAACTTGTTGGAGCTGCGTAATCTACTGCAAGTTGCAGAGCTTATGGTTCGCTGTGCAATGCAGCGTAAAGAGAGTCGCGGCCTGCACTACACGCTTGATTACCCAAATCAACTGGAAAACAGCGGCCCGACAATTCTGGTACCAGCAAAGCAGTTAACCGATAATTAATATCGAATGTAACGCTTATCAACAGGGGGCTTTGGCTCCCTGTTTCATTTTCCATTGACGCAAAATCAAGGAAAGTTGCCGATAGCACCGTTCATCACAACTGTCTCGCCAAATCGTCACCATTTCATCCGACTCTAGCGTAAAGGAGAGTTTAAAAGGCAGCGTCGTCAGGTTGACGTGTTTGATATGCGAATTACTCGTTTCATTTTTTACCGTGCCGTCGCTGTGCACATACCAATGTCCTTGACTCGACAAAAGGACAAAGCCTGGATCACGTAGCTTGCTAGCAATCAGTAATAACAAATAAATCGATAATACGAGCGGAATGTCGGAAAGCGACACGGCCCAAGTCAAGCTTAAGAAAACGGTCAGATTGCTGACTTGAGCCGTAATTGAGGAAGATACGTTAAGATTAACGAACTTTGCTGAGGTTGTGGGCAACAATTTTATCAACCATTGCTGCGTGGCCTAGGTTCTCGCTACGACCATGTCCCATCACCCAAGTGAACAGATCTGGATCATCACATTCAAGCAGAGAAACAAAGTCACGCTGTTCTTGTTCGTTCAGCGCATCAAAGCACTCTTCAAAAAACGGCATAATCACCACATCCAGCTCAAGCATGCCACGACGACAAGCCCATTTAATACGCGCCTTTTCTTCAGGAGTGTACATTCATTATTCCTTCATAGATGTCTTGTTATTAATGCGGAGTGTAACAAGGGATGTGCTACGTCACTAGTGTGCGGGTCACAATACGTTAAGTAACTTCAAGGTGTCAGATTCAAAGCTGGTCACTGATTCAACACCACTGAACCTCACGTTTAGCAACAGCGAGCTCTTTCCTAATTATTCTGCCATGAAATCACGATAGAAAACGTCACCTATCCTTGATTGGCATACGTTGTTGACGTTTCTTACTCAAGGTTGATTAGATTTCCAAATTACCGCTACATCTGAAAACTGAGCGGTTCTCGCTAAACCGAACACCTTAAGGTGACTTGGGCATATTGAAAGCTGACAAATCGTGAATCTGCATTTAACATAGCTGAAAAATATCTTCAAAAGGCATTGTAATCATGGAATGGCAAACTCGCTTTTCACCGCTCAACCTATCGACTCAAGATGCTCTACCAGAACTGTCTATCTCACGACTCGATCATCTAGGCATGATCACCATGGTAGGCGATGACAAAAAATCGTACCTGCATGGTCAAGTTACCTGTGATGTGGTTTCTCTAGAAAAAGACCAATCAACACTCGGTGCGCACTGCGACGCGAAAGGTAAAGTGTGGAGTGTATTCCGCTTGTTCCATCATGGTGATGGCTACGGCATGATCCAGCCGAAATCTGCGATTGAAATCGAACTGAAAGAAATAAAAAAATACGCCGTATTTTCCAAAGTCACGATTGAAGAATCTAACGATGTGATTCTTGGCGTTGCAGGTGTCAACGCCGATGCGTTTGTGTCTGCTTTAAATGAAGATGCCGGTGATGTACGCATCATCAATGGCGGCACTGCGGTAAAAGTAGAGGCGAACCGTTGGCTACTTGTTGTGACAGAAGAAGCGGCGCAAGCACTGATCGAAAACAGCGATGCAACGCTGACAACACACGAGCTTTGGACTCGTTTCGACATTGAATCAGCACTGCCATTCGTTTCTGCCACAGCGCAAAACGAGCACATTCCACAAGCCTTGAACATTCAAGCCCTAGGTGGCATTAGCTTCACTAAAGGCTGTTACACAGGCCAAGAAACCGTAGCTCGAGCGAAATACCGCGGTACAAACAAGCGCGCTATGTACATCGTGAAAGGCGCAACGTCGACCGCGTTAAACGATGATGCGATTGAACTAGAACGCAGCGTAGGCGACAACTGGCGCTCAGTCGGCACGTTACTGGCTCACTATCAATTCAGTGATAACCAAGCTATGGGTTTGATCGTGTTACCAAATAATCTGGATGAAGACACTCGCCTTCGTTTGTCGTCTCAACCTGATTGTGAATGGACCATCGCAGAATTGCCTTACAGCCTTGATGATGAATAATGTCATTCATACTCCTTTGATGCAGTTTCTTGCCGACCAAAACATCACGTTTCGTCTGCTTCCGCATCAAAGACCAGCCACAACAATTGAGGATGCCGCGCAACAACGCGGCATTCGCCCTTCTCAAATGGTCAAAGCGATATTGCTGCGAGACATGGGCAATCAATACGCCCTCGCCTGCGCCCCTGGTGATCGCAGTGTGGATCCAAAAAAGGTACGAGCTTTACTGCAATGTCGCCGCATGACTTGTGTCGACCAGGCCGATGTAGAAGCCATCACTGGTTATAAAATTGGCACTGTGACGCCGTTATTACTCAAACGACAGATGCCGATTGTGTTTGACCCAAGCTTATTGGAAGAACGTGAAGTCACCATCAGCAGTGGGGACCGCATGGCAGGGCTGGCGTTATCCATCGACGATTTGGTTCAGTTGTGCCACCCCACCGTGGCCGAAATCTGTCGTTAACATCCAATTCATAATGCAATAAAGCGCAGTGTTCTCATCACTGCGTGATCTCCCTCATATCTATAAAAACACGCCAAAGAATTTTTAATCAAAATTAAAACATAAATAGTCACCATTATAAAACTCGTATATGCTGATTCTGTTGGTTAAGTTTTCAACAAGCACTTAACCAACATAAAGTGAATCGGCTGACAGGCATGACCACGCTCGTGATGTCAGCTATCCACTTTTGTGTAATGCATCTGTGACTATTCGCCCGCTCAAGCGGGCTTTTTTTTGCTTGGAACTTTTTTCAAGCAGTCTCATCTAATCTTGTGTAAGCAAGCTATAACACTTAGATAGAAGGTGTAGGTTTGAAAAGGAAACAATTAGCAAACAATCATTTTCCTTCTATTCTTATTTCTGTAACAAAACTATTGCTTAATGCACCACGTATGAAGGAGAACAGAAACATTTGGGTTCCTTCCAGTGTAATTTTTTGGGGTAATCCTCACGCTATTTGAGATATCAGTCTGTCAATTTGTCTAAAGCAGCACAATTCTCCAAAGCGATACATTTCACCTGTACTTAATACTATTGCTGTCACAATAATTTTTACGTCCAAAACGTAGAATAACTGGGCTAGGTAAGAGAAAAGGAAAGTAAATATGAGACTGTTTAAGCGCTATACACCAAGTATGATTGCTAAACATATAAGTCGTCTTTTTAAGGGAAGAATCTATATTTACGGGGTCGGAAGATTCGAGTTTGATAACGGTAAATTGATACTACCGGAAAAAGCGGAGCAACGTCATTTTCGAGCGGTAAAAGAGATTAACCAAGAAATAATGAAACTCCGATGCGCATACGCTTAGCACTTCATCGATGTCAAAAAGACAAGTAAAACAAAGGCTGGATTATCCAGCCTTTTGTGTTTTTAGGTAATGTAACTCAGAGCTATTGACGAGCCAGTTCTGGTAGGTGCCCCTTCAAACCCAGTGCACGTTTCATGATCTCATCTTTAGCACCCGGTAATTGTCCCGCTAAACTCAAGCCAATACCGCGAACCAGTTTTTTCGCTGGATGGCCACCAGAGAATAAATCACGGAAACCTTGCATCGCCGCAATCATCTTCGCCGCTTCAGCCTTACGCCAACGCTCATAGCCACGCAGATTGCGTTTACTACCAATGTCTTGCCCTTGTTTCCAAAGAGTCAGTACTTCTTGCGCCAGACTGGCTGCATCCAATAAGCCGAGATTCACGCCTTGGCCTGCTAATGGGTGGATGGTATGAGCCGCATCGCCAACCAGTGCAACACGCTCAACCACAAAGTCTCGGGCATAACGCATTTTTAGCGGAAACGCCGCTCGCTCTCCCACCACTTCACACACGCCTAAACGAGCATCGAATTCGCTGGTTAGCGTTTTGTTGAACGCTTCATCGCTCATGACCAGCAATTCTTCCGCTCGGTTTGGCTCTGTCGACCAAACGATAGAACACATGTTTGGTTGAGACATTGGCAAGAATGCCAAAGGCCCGTGAGGTGTAAAAATCTGACGCGCGATGCTGTGGTGCGGATCCGCTGTTTTCACATTAGCAACCAACGCATGGTGACCGTAGTCCCAATGCGTCAAAGGAATATCCATCTGGTTACGCAGCCACGAATTCGCGCCATCTGCGCCCACCACCAGCTTCGCTGTTATCGCTTGGCCGTTATCGAGCGTTAACCAACTCTCTTGTTCACCGACCGCGAGTGTCGCACAGCGCGCTGGCATGAATAGCGTCACATTCTCTAGCTTTTGCACTTGTTCCAACAACGCTAACTGGATCACGCGATTTTCAACGATGTGACCCAAATCAGGTTGCGCCATACTTTGTGCATCAAACTCTATTTTTGCGAAGCTGTCTTGCTCCCACACTTCCATACCGTAGTAAGGTGCAGCACGGCGTTGCTCAATACCCTGCCAAGCTCCTAGCTTACGTAAAATGGTTTCACTTGAGCGGCTCAGTGCAGAAACTCGCACATCAGGCAGTTCATTCAACGTTTCATCTGGCACGCTACCTTCGATCACGGCGATACGCAGGTCACTGTCTTTGAATGCGGCGGCAAGCGCCAACCCAACCATCCCTCCGCCGATGATGGCGATATCTACACTTTGCATCATTGCTATTTATTACCTAATAACTGGTTGTTACCTAGTTTGTTGCAGTCAATCATCGTTTCACTAAGCCAAGAGTATGGCGCAAGAGCGGCTGCTTAAAAATAGAAAGGTTATCCATCGCGGCTAAGGCTGTATTTCGCCCAATTCGCATCGCGAGTAAATCGTTTGAAAAAACATGGACTAACGAGCTTGTTAGCCAAATGGTTTCGTTGCGGTCTGCTTCTCGGCGTTGACTAAAGCGGATCAGGCCTTGGTAACGCCCAACATCTTCACCTTGCTTGGCCAGTTCCTCAGCGAGAGTGACCACGTCTCGGATCCCCAAGTTGAAGCCCTGCCCAGCAATCGGATGCAGCGTTTGTGCTGCGTTACCGACTATCGCAAAACGGTGTGAAATATTTTGCTTACGGTGACGAAGCAACAACGGATAGCTCGCACGGAGGCCCACTTTTTGCATCGCACCTAATCGCCAACCAAAATCTTGCTGAAGCCGTTCAAGAAATTCGCTTTCAGACAATTCCATTACAATTTGAGCTTCATCAGGGCGTAAGCACCACACGAGCGACATTCGATTATCACTCATTGGCAGCAGGGCAACTGGGCCGTTTTCAGTAAAACGCTCAAATGCGCGACCTTGATGCGGCTCTTGAGTCACAATATTGGCAATTACGGCAACTTGGTCGAAATCATGCTCAGAAAGCTCCAAACCAATTTGCTGACAACATTGCGAAACCGCACCATCGGCGGCAACAAGTAATTTCGCATTAAGCAACTCACCACTAGCAAGCTCAATCGTCACATTTTCTTGAGTTCGGGTAATGTGCTTCGCGGAGTCTGGGCAGTACAAATCGATAGCGGTACTGTGAGTCAGCAATTCTTGGTAAACACGACCAACATCGGCTAACTCTACGACATAACCTAACGCTTCAACGCCAACGTCGTGCTTAGTGATGTCCGTCATTCCCGCATGAGAACGATCGGACACATGGATGTGTTCAATCGGGGTCGAAAAAGGTTCAATCGCAGACCATAACGCTAAGTGACGCAGCAGGTTAACCGTACCATAAGACAAAGCAATCGAGCGCGAATCAAAGCCCGGATGCTGATCCGATTGCGCTTTAAACGGTTCAACAACGGCAACACGCAAAGCCCCTTGAGACAAATGCTCAATCGCTAAAGCTAGTGTAGCCCCAGCCATGGCACCACCAGCAATTACTACGTCATATTGCTTCATGTTAACCTCTGGTCTATCTAGATTAATGGATCGTCGGTTTGCTTTCGCTGCTTTCTGGGCGAGCTCCGAACTCTGCATGAATGGTAAGTACGCAAGCTTTCACGTGTTCAATGACTTGTTCCAGCAATTGTGCTTGTTCACCAAAGTCATCATCTTCATCAATGCCTAACTTGGCAATTTCTTCTAGGTCAGCCAACGCTTCTTTTGCATCATCCGATGCATTGTTCAGCGCAATGCCTGCTAAACCAAGACCAGAGATAAAGTGATTCACAAAATCAGACAAGCTATCTGCCAACGCGAATAAACCCTCTTCGCCCGACTCATCCGGCAGAAGTAGTGACAGCTCCATGGATGAACCCGTTAGCTCGTTCGCCGTCACTTTGAAGACCGTCTGTGCAAAAGCTAACGCCGTCGTTGGCCAGCCCATGCCATCATTGGTGTAATCGAATAGAATTGGTTGCCAGGTTTGATCGTTAATCGCCAATCCACCACTTAGCATGCCGACAAGCAAACCGTGCAGCTCCGCAGGTGTCACAGCTAAACTTGCAGATTGTAGCTCTGCAGCAATAGATTGATATTCTGGAAGGGTGATTTCACTCATAACTTGGCTCATTCTTGCGTAATAATGTATCGACATATCCTACCATCAAGGTTAGTCGTCTGAAACGGCTATCAAATTCAATTTTGAACACCATTTGTTCAATTTGCCCAATTCCTGTGTGATCACGTCATCATTTCTCTTTCTGTGATGGGAAATGCTTGAATCTTAATAACGGTTTTCCTATAGTTTCCTCCTCGGTAGTTGCACGTAGCAACACCTTAGATAGCGCGAATATAGAGTTTATTCATCATGAGCAATCAAGCGATCGACGTAGAAATACTAGGCAAAGTTACACGAGTAAATTGTCCAGCAGGGCAAGAAGAGTCTCTCGTTGCAGCAGCAAAAGATCTTGATCGCCGATTGAAAGAGATGAGCGAACGTACTAAGGTAACCAATGAAATTCAACTGCTGACGTTTGCTGCATTAAACATTTGTTATGAGTTGCACACCAAGTCATACGAATCAAACGGTCAACAGCAAGAAATTACTGAGCGCATGGAAAAGCTCACCGCGTCTTTAGAGAACGCACTAAGTAAAGTTACGCAAGGACAGCCGTAGATACAAAATTTACCCTGGGGTGTTCGTCAGACGGATTTAAGTCCCTGAGCCGATAAGCAATACCAAAGGGTTAGTACTTGATAGCTATTGAGCAAGCTTGGCATGCACCGAGAAGCCTACGGTTATCATTGCTGATCCGCCTTGAACCAGCTGGTTCAAGGGCCACAATCCTCAACGGCACCCTGGGGTATTCCTCTATGTCAGAACTTTCTCGACAAGACTTTCGTAAATTGATCCGTGAAAAACGCAACGCCTTGTGTAGCGATACGCAGTTTCAAGCGGGGCTCGACCTAGTCAGTCAATTTTCCCAACTTCCTGAAATCCAGCATTCTCAGCACATTGCTATTTATCTCTCTGCCGATGGTGAACTCGATACGAAGCCACTGATTGAATGGTTATGGCAACAGGGAAAGTCGGTGTATTTACCCGTCATCCATCCGTTCTCAAAAGGCCAGTTATTGTTTCTTCAATACGTGAATGAAGATCAACTGGTCTACAATAAGTACCGCATTCTCGAACCAAAACTCGACATTCGCCACCTTCTTCCCGTCAAACAATTAGATGTAATCTGCACACCTTTGGTCGGCTTCGACAGCATCGGACACCGCTTAGGTATGGGCGGAGGCTACTACGATCGCACTCTTTCTCATTGGTTCAAGACAGGAGAAGGTGCCAAACCGATTGGCATTGCTCACGATTGCCAGCATGTAGAAAGCTTACCAATTGAAAGCTGGGATATTCCATTACCTAAGATCGTGACTCCAAGCCAAATATGGCAATGGGAAAAGTAACGCTTAGCCGCTATAATCACGCCCGCAAACGTTAACGAACATCTATTCAGGAGATTGGCATGACTCAAGATGAAATGAAAAAAGCGGCTGGTTGGGCAGCACTTAAATATGTTGAGAAAGGCAGCATTGTCGGTGTTGGCACAGGCTCTACCGTGAATCACTTCATCGATGCACTAGGCACTATCAAAGATGATATCAAAGGTGCAGTGTCTAGCTCAGTTGCTTCTACAGAGCGTCTAAAAGAGCTTGGTATTGAAGTTTTTGAGTGCAACGACGTAATTAAGCTAGACGTATATGTTGATGGCGCAGACGAAATCAACCCTGCGCGTGAAATGATCAAAGGTGGCGGTGCTGCGCTAACTCGTGAAAAAATCGTTGCAGCAATCTCTGAAAAGTTTGTATGTATCGTTGACGACACGAAAGCGGTTGACGTGCTTGGCCAGTTCCCTCTTCCAGTGGAAGTGATTCCAATGGCACGTTCTTACGTTGCTCGTGAGTTGGTGAAACTTGGTGGCGACCCTGCATACCGTGAAGGTGTTGTAACGGATAACGGCAACATCATCCTAGATGTGCACAACATGCAAATCACCAACCCGAAAGAGATGGAAGACAAAATCAACGGTATCGCGGGTGTAGTAACGGTTGGTCTTTTTGCTCACCGTGGTGCTGATGTTGTGATCACTGGTACGCCAGAAGGCGCAAAAATTGAAGAGTAAATAACAGCCATGAATCGGTCTATCTGATTCAGTTTTCTGTTATTTCATTACAGACGGTGCTGCAAGGCACCGTTTTTTATTCCTTTCTCTAAGAAAATTATCTCTTATTCCGTAATTTTCTTACCCAAAGCAATTTTTTTTTGTTACTTTATTGAACAGAAGACGCACAAGGAAACGTTTGTCCTCCTACAAAACTATTAATTATCCCCTTTTTAATGGTTTTGCCCAATGTGCGCCACATTAGCCCACCTTTCCATTTTAAGGACGAGAAAAAATGGCCAAAGTTTCACTGGAAAAAGAAAAGATTAAGATCCTCTTACTCGAGGGACTTCACCCTTCTTCAGTTGAAGTTCTTCAAGCAGCTGGTTACACCAACATTGAATATCACAAAGGTTCGCTTTCAGAGGAAGAACTGATTGAAGCAGTTAAAGATACGCACTTCATCGGTATCCGCTCCCGAACGAATCTATCCGAGGAAGTGATCAATGCGGCAAACAAACTGGTTGCGATTGGCTGTTTTTGTATCGGAACTAACCAAGTCGATCTTGGTGCGGCGGCAAAACGTGGTATTCCTGTATTCAATGCACCGTTTTCAAACACGCGAAGTGTAGCAGAACTCGTGCTTGGTCAGATTCTTCTGCTCCTTCGTGGGATTCCTGAAAAGAACGCTTTAGCGCACCGTGGTATTTGGAAGAAGAGCGCAGACAACTCTTACGAAGCGCGTGGTAAACGTCTTGGTATCATTGGTTACGGCCATATCGGTACTCAGCTGGGCATTATTGCTGAAAACTTAGGTATGCGCGTGTACTACTACGACATCGAAAACAAACTATCACTTGGCAACGCAACGCAAATCCACACGATGAGCGAGCTGCTAAACAAATGTGATGTTATTTCGCTGCACGTACCAGAAACACCTGAAACGAAGAATATGATGGGCGAAGAAGAATTTGCTCGCATGAAGCCTGGCGCAATCTTCATCAACGCCGCTCGCGGTACCGTTGTTGATATTCCTGCGCTTTGCCACAGCCTAGAAGCAGGTCACTTAGCTGGCGCAGCAATCGACGTATTCCCAGTTGAACCAAAAACAAACGCTGACCCGTTTGAATCTCCACTACAGAAATTCGATAACGTCATTCTAACGCCACACGTGGGCGGCTCTACTCAAGAAGCACAAGAAAACATCGGCGTGGAAGTAGCGGGTAAACTGGCGAAATATTCAGATAATGGTTCAACACTATCAAGCGTTAACTTCCCTGAAGTATCTCTGCCTGAACACGGTCGTGAGTGCTCTCGCTTGCTGCACATTCACAAAAACCGCCCAGGTATTCTGACTCAAATTAACACCATCTTCGCAGAAGAAGGCATCAACATCGCAGCGCAGTACCTACAAACTGAAGCTGAGATCGGCTACGTAGTTATTGATGTGGAAACTGAGCGTTCAGAAGAAGCACTAACGAAGCTGAAAAGCATTGAAGGCACGATTCGTGCTCGTATTCTTCATTAAGAATGAATCCATACAACAAAGGCAGGGATTATCCCTGCCTTTTCTTTTTGTGTTACCAAAACAAATTATTTTAATTTGTAAACCACATCCACTTGGTCACGAATTACAAGAGTCGAGTCTTGGTAACTGTTCGAACCTTGCTTGCTGTCCATCGCCATTGAGCGCATCAACACAGGCTGTACATGCATTTGGTTATAGTTAATTTGCCAGATGCCGCCGAGTTTTTTATCAAAGCCAGATGCAAGCGATGCCGCTTTTTCTCTCGCATCTTTGATCGCAGCCATGCGTGCTTTTTGTTGGTATTCCGCTTGATTGCTCACTTTCAATTGGATGTTGTCGACCTGATTAATGCCAGCTTTCAACGCCATATCCAAATACTGGTTAAGATCGGCTAAATCTGTCACTGTTACATTGATGCTGCGTGATGCTCTGTATCCAACCAACTCCGCTTTGCCCGATTTAGGGTAGTGATACTGAGGCGCAAGATACAGGTTTGAGCTGGTGATATTATCCTTTGATAAACCAGCATCAGACAGATATTGGAGAAAATCTTCGACTGTTTTATCGACTGATTGTTTTGCTTGTTCCGCTGTCATGGTGGTATCCACCACTTTTACAGAAAAGGTCGCCATGTCTGGTGTTGCGACCACCTCACCGTAACCCGTTGTTGTTACGTGAGCAAATTCAGGCACATCAGCCAAGACTGAAACACTGCTAAGACTAAGAGCTGAAGCCAGCAAACACGAATACAGTTTCATTCGACAAATCCATCCATATCAATAGTGAAGTGTCTCCACAAATCAGCATCACGACTTTGTTAAGTCGCCGAGCTGTAGGAGTAAGTGGTTTCATAATAGAAACTTCCGGTGATTATCCAAGTTCCTAACTTCACTTCTAACACAACTTTGACTGTGTAACTTTGGTGTAATTTCAACCATTCGTCATTTAATATTCGTCAGAAATGGTCGTCTATTCAATCACTACTGTGGTAAATGACGCTGTGCATAATTGACAATCGCTTGTGAAATCTCCTGCAATACGCCAGTTTCCAACTGCCAATGGTGCCAATAAATACGATAAGACATCAGGAAGCCAGGCGTAATATCAATTAACGAGCCTTGCTCTAACTCATCAGTAATTTGCAAACGAGGGATCAAACAATATGCCACTCCAGCTAACGCCATTTTGAGAAAAGCCTCTGAGCTGCTGATGTTGTGATGAATCACGCTATCAGGACGCACATTGAAATGCTCCGTGAGAAACTTTTTATGTAAGTCATCATACTGATCGTAGGAAACCGCTGGCGCCTTTGTTAAGGTCTGATTGTTTACACCTTCAGAAAAGTAACGCTGATAAAACTCAGGGTTAGCCACACAAACGTAATCAATTCGTCCTAAGTAATCGGCGCGACAATTTGGTATCGCTTGAGACTCTAAACTGATCGCCCCTGCGACCTCACCACTTTTCAGTTTTTCTATTGAACGTGATTCACCGTAAATCGTCAGCTTCAACTCTACTTGACGAGTTTTCATGACGTCTTGCAAAGCTGGGAGTAACCACGTTGCCAAACTGTCGGCGTTAGTAGCCAAAGACAGTTGCACTGGGCGCGTTGTAGTATCGTTTTTGATCTCAGGTAAAATTTCGTGCTCTAGCAACCGAACTCGGCGGTAAAGCCCCAATAGTTTTTTCCCAATGGGAGTTGGCTTGGGTGGCTGCTCTCGAATTAACACAGGTTGCGCCAAGAATTTTTCGAGCTGTTTAATACGCTGCGAAATGGCAGATTGTGAGACAAACAGATGCTCAGCAGCTCGTTCAAAACTGCCTTGATAAACAACGGCATCCAAGGCTTCTATCCATTTGTAATCCAACCCTCGCATTCACTTTCTCCCAAAAAACCAACACCAAACCGTTAAATAAGCAACTCTAATAATATATTAAAATCATTAATTATACTTATTTAACCAAAGCCATTATCTTTCTCGTCTCTGTCGTTTCTTAATTATTTGAGGTGTATCGTGAGCTTTTGGGTTTTATTGCAAGGATTTGGTTTAGGGGCATCGATGATCATTCCGATCGGAGCACAAAATGCGTATGTCTTGAATCAAGGCATAAAGCGCAATCACCACCTGACGACAGCCACTATTTGTAGCGTCCTAGATATGATCTTCATTTCTCTAGGTATCTTTGGTGGTGGTGCTATTCTGTCTCAAAATGAAATCCTACTGACATCGGTGACGCTTGGTGGTATTGCCTTCCTGAGCTTCTATGGACTACTTTCGCTTAAAAGCGCATTCAAGCCAGAGAATGAATCGGAATCAAAAGGAGAAGTCGTAGCTCGTGGACGCCGAACGGTCATTTTAGGCGCATTAGCTGTCACCGTGCTCAACCCACATTTGTACTTAGATACCGTTGTTATCTTAGGCTCAATCGGTGGACAATTTGAAGGCCATGATCGAATCGCTTTCGCGTTAGGCACTATTATGGCGTCATTTGTTTGGTTCTATACCTTGTCGATGGGCGCCGCAAAACTCGGGCCTACGCTATCTAAACCGAACGTAAAAAAAGGCATCGATATCGCCGTTGCACTGATGATGTTCACCATTGCTTATGTACTCGCGAGCGAGCTCATCACTAAATACTGGTAATCCAAACCAAAGGATATGAATGACATGGAGTCACTGGAAAACATCTATCGCATCAACAAAGAGCGATTGCATTCGCTCTCGATTCCATTTCGAGAATGGCAACACGAAGCCATTCTCGACTTCGACACCGACCTTAAAGTCGCGAAAGAACTAGGCTGGCAAGGCACACATAGCAAAAGCTTGTTCTTAAAACTCAAAGGTGGCGGGTATGCCGTGTTCATTACCGATAAAGACTCTCGCCTTGATGCCAAAACGATTAAAGCAATATTAGGCAAGCGACCTTCTATTAGCAGTGATGAACTCATGCAGGAATTACTTGGCTGCCTACCCGGTGCCGTTTGCCCGATAGGTTTACCACCAGAGGTTGCGATCGTGGTGGATACCAAGCTCTATCATCACGAAGAGTTGCTTTATACACCAGGGCTACCAGAGCGCACCTTCGGTATTGCAGGTATTCATTTAAAACCACTCTTACAGATAGGTAATAACCCTCTGTTTGAAATATAAAAAAAGCGAGGCTAGTGCCTCGCTTTTTAGATTATCTATCGTTCGAATTAAGATTCGACACGGTTCAAATGAACATCCATTTGTGGGAATGGAATTTCGATACCGTTCTCGTCCAATGCTTCTTTAATGCCTTGCATTGAATCAAAGTACACACCCCAGTAATCCGCAGTTTTAACCCAAGGGCGCACTACGAAGTTAACTGAAGAATCTGCTAGTGTTAGAACACCGATAGTCATATCAGGATCTTTCAAGATACGAGGATCTTTTTCTAGCGTTTCGCGAATCACTTTCTTCGTTAGCTTAAGATCGGCTTTGTATGAAACACCGATAACCAAGTCTACGCGTCGCGTTGCATGGCGAGAGTAGTTCGTGATTGCACCACCAATAACAGACGAGTTAGGTACAACAACCATTTTGTTGTCTGGTGTTTTTAGAACTGTTTGGAAGATTTGAATCGCTTCAACACTACCCGCTACGCCGCCAATCTCTACATAGTCGCCAGATTTAAATGGACGGAATGCTACAATCAGTACGCCTGCCGCAAAGTTTGATAGAGAACCTTGTAGAGCAAGACCAACAGCAAGACCTGCCGCACCGATTACAGCAACAACAGATGCCGTTTGAACACCTAAGCGGCCCAGAGCTGCGATAAGTACGATAACGAATAGTAGGTAACGAACAAGACCGTGAATAAATTCTACGACCGCCTTATCCATGTTTTTCTTTTCAAGTACTTTGGAAACACTGCCAGCGACTGCTTTAACGATAATATTACCGATAAATAGGATAATCAGCGCTGAAATAATGTTCACACCGTACTGAATAAGTAGGTCTGAGTTGTTTGTAAGCCAAGTCTCAGCTTGAGTCAGCCCATCTGTTAGAGTGGTATCGATACCCATCGATTCACCTGCCATAATTCTTATCCTCAAAAATAAAGATATATAAATCTAATTGCCGTTAACTTATGAGCCTTGTTTTTTATAGGCCCTTATCTACAACAATATCCCTATTGCCCAACTGAACAGTGTCAGATTTTTGGCACGATATCCCAACTTTGACATTTTGCAAAGTCAGAGTTTCGCAAAGATATGCAAAACAAGGCTTTATCAGAATTTTCTGATATCGACCTGTTACAGAGTACGCAATGCTTTAACATTTCGCCACTTCTATTACCTAGATTCATGCGAAGCGGCTAAAAAACAACCTAATGATTATTGGCGCATTATTAATACGTACTTACATGCCCCTATCCATTCTTCTATTCAGCATGGGTAATAAATCTATTAACGTTGAAGAAAGCCAAATGACAGACACAAAAAAACCCGCTCAAAGAGCGGGTTTTTAGATAACTCAATTCAGACGAATTATAGTACGTCGATTGCGTTAAGGTCAGCAAATGCTTGCTCAAGACGAGTAACCATTGAAGCTTGACCAGCACGTAGCCATACGCGTGGATCGTAGTACTTCTTGTTTGGCGCGTCTTCGCCAGTTGGGTTACCGATTTGACCTTGTAAGTAATCGTGGTTTTCAGCTTCGTACTGACGGATACCATCCCAAGTTGCCCACTGTGTATCTGTATCGATGTTCATTTTGATAACACCGTAGCCGATAGATTCACGGATTTCTTCTAGAGAAGAACCAGAACCACCGTGGAATACGAAGTTTAGAGAGTTCGCTGGAAGACCGAATTTCTCAGAAACGTACGCTTGAGAATCACGTAGGATAGTTGGAGTTAGAACAACGTTACCTGGCTTGTAAACGCCGTGTACGTTACCGAAAGATGCTGCGATAGTGAAACGGTGGCTGATAGCGTTTAGTTTCTCGTATGCGTATGCAACGTCTTCTGGAGAAGTGTATAGCTCAGACGCGTCCATATCAGAGTTGTCAACGCCGTCTTCTTCACCACCAGTACAACCAAGTTCGATTTCTAGAGTCATGTTCATTTTAGCCATGCGCTCTAGGTACTTAGCAGAAATTTCGATGTTCTCTTCTAGAGACTCTTCAGAAAGGTCGATCATGTGAGAAGAGAATAGAGGTTTACCAGTTTGCGCGAAGTACTCTTCACCAGCGTCTAGTAGACCGTCGATCCATGGTAGAAGTTTCTTAGCAGCGTGGTCAGTGTGTAGGATTACTGGAACACCGTAAGCTTCAGCTACAGCGTGAACGTATTTCGCACCAGCAACAGCACCTAGGATTTGAGCTTCTTGACCTTCAAGTTTTAGACCTTTACCAGCAAAGAAAGCAGCGCCACCGTTAGAGAACTGAACGATAACTGGAGCTTTAACTTTTGCAGCTGCTTCAAGTACTGCGTTTACAGAGTCAGTACCAACACAGTTTACTGCTGGAAGTGCAAAGTGGTTTTCTTTTGCAACTTCAAATACTTTCTGAACGTCATCGCCAGAGATAACACCTGGTTTTACGAAGTCGAAGATCTTAGACATGGATGTAATCCTATTTATCTGTCGTTTTTAAACAAAACTTGTTAAGTTGAAAATCTTGCAAACGTTTGCTCACAACTGAGGCTATTCTAGCAGAGTTCCTCTCACGTTGCAGCAAACAAGAAAGCGGGAGAGTAACTCCCCCGCTTTGCTTTAATTACTTAGCGCGTGCTTCTAGCATTTCTACTGCTGGAAGAACTTTACCTTCTACGAACTCAAGGAAAGCGCCGCCGCCAGTAGAGATGTAAGATACGTCAGCTTTGATACCGAACTTGTCGATAGCTGCTAGCGTGTCACCACCACCTGCAACAGAGAAACCTTCAGAAGCTGCGATAGCTTCAGAGATACCTTTAGTACCTGCTTCGAAGTTCTTGAATTCGAATACACCTACAGGACCGTTCCATAGGATAGTTTTCGCGTTTTTAAGGATTTCAGCTAGAGCTGCTGTTGATTCTGGACCAAGGTCGAAGATCATGTCGTCATCTTGTACTTCAGAAACGTGTTTGATTTCTGCTTCTGCGTTCTCGTCGAATGCTTTCGCACATGCAACGTCAGTTGCCACTGGAATTGCACACTCGTCCATTAGCTTCTTAGCAGTGTCTACTAGGTCAGCTTCGTATAGAGATTTACCAACGTTGTGACCAGCAGCAGCGATGAATGTGTTAGCAATACCACCACCAACAACAAGTTGGTCAGCGATTTTAGATAGAGATTCAAGAACAGTTAGCTTAGTAGAAACTTTTGAACCACCTACGATAGCAACCATTGGACGAGCAGGCTTGTCCATTGCTTTGCCTAGAGCTTCTAGTTCGTTTGCTAGTAGAGGGCCAGCACAAGCTACAGGAGCGTGCATACCAACGCCGTGAGTTGACGCTTGAGCACGGTGAGCCGTACCGAATGCATCCATTACGAATACGTCACATAGTGCTGCGTATTTCTTAGATAGCTCTTCTTCGTTTTTCTTCTCGCCTTTGTTGAAGCGAACGTTTTCTAGAACTACAAGCTCACCAGCGTTTAGCTCTAGGCCATCTAGGTAATCTTTAGCAAGTTTAACTTCGCAATCTAGTGCGTCGTTTAGGTAGTTAACAACTGGTTGTAGAGAGAACTCTTCAGCGTATTCACCTTCAGTTGGACGACCTAGGTGAGAAGTAACCATTACTTTAGCGCCAGCTTCTAGGCAGTGCTTAATAGTTGGAAGAGATGCGATGATACGTGCATCAGAAGTTACTTTACCGTCTTTTACTGGCACGTTTAGGTCAGCACGGATGAATACACGTTTACCTGCAAGATCCAGGTCAGTCATCTTGATTACAGACATGATGTGTCCTCTCAAATATTTAATAATTAAAGTTTTTGAAAACTCGGCAACCCTGCCAAGCCTGTTAATTCTTCAAACTGGTTATAGATATGGAGATACGTCAGATTTATTTCAAGGCTTGAAATAAAAATTCTCTCCATCACTTCTTCACCTTTAAAGCTCCACTTGTGAAGAAGCTTTCATTGCTAAAGCGGTATCCAGCATCCGGTTAGCAAAGCCCCATTCGTTATCGCACCAAACGAGCATTTTTACTAATTGCCCGTTACTCACTCTTGTCTGAGTTCCATCCACTATCGCGCTGTGGGGATCATGGTTAAAGTCGATGGAAACGAGTGGCGATTCAGTATAGTCAACAATGTTACGTAATGTACACTGAGATGCGTTAACAATGGTTTGATTTACGTCATTAACTTTCACATTTGTATTAATTGTGACACTTAAATCCATTGCAGTGACGTTAACTGTCGGAACTCGAACGGAAATGGCTTCGAATTTGTTGGAAAATTTCGGGAAGATTCTTTCAATTCCTTTATGCAACTTGGTGTCAACAGGAATGATAGATTGGCTCGCTGCTCGAGTACGACGTAAGTCATTATGGTAGGCATCAATAACTTGTTGGTCGTTCATGGATGAGTGGATTGTGGTAATGGTACCTGACTCAATCCCAAATGCTTCATCCAATACTTTGATTATGGGAACAATACAGTTGGTGGTACATGAACCATTGGACACCACGCGGTGTTCATCTTTGAGAGTTTCGTGGTTCACACCGTAAATAATGGTGTTATCGAGATCGTTCGCTCCTGGGTGAGAGAAGAGCACTTTCTTCGCTCCGGCTTCGATATGGGCAAGACCATCCGCCTTTGAACCATAAACGCCGGTACAATCTAAAACGATATCGACCTCAAGGTCGCGCCACGGAAGCAGTTCAATTTCAGAGAGATGAAGAATTCGGATGGCATCATATTCACCGCTTTCATGGTGAACATTCAAATGCTCTTGATCGTGGGAGATTTTCTTACCGAAACGGCCATGACTGGTGTCATATTGTAGAAGGTGAGCCATTGCCTCTGGTTGAGCAAGCTCATTAACCGCTACCACTTTAATCTGCTGATGTTTGCCGCTTTCATAGACAGCTCGCAGAACATTACGACCTATACGTCCAAATCCATTGATCGCAACTTTTAGCATTTATCCTTCGCCCCACCAAAAATTTCGTGGCACAGATAGTACCTGATAAGGCTGAAAAACGCACCTAATGAATCATAGTAAAGCATGATTTAAAAAGGCTGGGACATAGCCCAGCCTTCTTTGAAAGAGATTAGAACGCTACGTCTAACCCTAACCAGTAACGACGTCCATCTTCGACGTACCCATATTCTTTGTAGTTGATGTCTTCATCGAACAGGTTGTAAATCGCACCTTTGATCTTGGTGTTATCCGTCAACTGATACGTTACGCCGGCATCTACAAACGTATAAGCAGGTTCAACGATGCTGTTGCGTGATGGGCCAGTGACGGGATCCATTTCTTTGCCTCGGTAGGTCACTTTCGTCCAGCTCTCTAGGTTGTCTGTTGTTTGCCAAGTGACATCAACATTAAACAGATGCTTTGGAAGTTGCTGAAGTGGCATGCCTTTGTATTCACCCGTTTTTTGCTCCGAGTCGGTAAAGGTATAGCTTGAGCTTAAGTAGATAGTCTCGGTTAGTGGTTTCGCCAACGTTGCTTCTACACCCTGAGTAACAGCTTCATCCACATTAATGCGGTAAGTAGGATCCGCCCCCCATTGGTTTGGGCCATCCGTACAAATTGTATCTGGGCACACCACGCGAGTGATCTTATCTTTAAACTCATTGTGGAAGGCGGTTAACGTCACATCAAGACCAGCATCACCTTGGTAAAGCACACTGATTTCTTTGTTCAGTGAAGTTTCCGGATCCAAATCTGGGTTACCATAAATATTACCGCCACCACTGACTTGCGCCCAACCAGGGGTAATTTCACGTAACTGAGGAGAGCGGAAGCCTGTCGCCACACCGCCTTTGACCGTCCAAGCAGGATCAACACGCCACACACCATACACTCTCGGGCTAAAATGCGCGCCGTAGTTTTCATCGTGATCCAAACGACCACCTAATGTCAGACTAAAAGGTTCTGCGATCTTCCATTCATCTTCGATGAACACAGCCCATTGTGTATTTGATGCTTTCGTTTTAGATGATGCTTTGTTAGACGTAAAATCTTCCAACTCGGCATGCGTCGCATCGACACCAGTTGTCAGAGTATGCGCGCCCAACCCTTTAACTAGGCTGGATTTAAACGTGGTATTTACAATAGTCATTTCGCGAGATTTGTTTTCACTCTCCTCGCGCTGCAAGTAGGTATCAGAGTTACCCAATAACTCCCACTCCCCGGTGTGACTAAGCGTAACGTAGCTACGACGGTATTCATTCAATGAATCTTCACAGCCTCTACGACAGCCAGTCGTAGGTACAGAAAGACCAACATTACCGCGACGACTTTGTGCCGATGTACCACCCTCTAACTGCACAGAGTGACGGTCATTGATTTGATAGATCAATTTTGAAGAGATGCTCTGCATATCTTTGTCTTCATAACCATAATCAATGTCATCTTCTTCCCTTGCGGTGTATTGACCATAAACCTGTAGCAACAAGTTTTCTGCAAGAGGGCCATTTACAAAGAAGTTCGCACTCTGTTCACCACCAGAACGGCTGTTTTCTTGGATAACCGTCCCCAGCTGCACATTACCTGTCCACTCAAGCGCATCTTTACGGGTGATCACGTTAATCACACCCCCAATCGCATCGGAACCATACAGCGTCGACATCGGGCCGCGGATCACTTCGATTCGCTCAATGGCTTGAAGTGGTGGCAACCAACCTTGTTCAATACCAGGGCCATCGCTATTTGGGCGAGTTTCGCGAGTACTTTGGCGCTTACCATCCACAAGAATTAACGTGTACTTAGAGCCCATACCACGAATACTGATATCGGTTGTATCACCACCACCAGTCACAACAACACCCGGCACACTTTTCAGTGCATCAGTCACGTCGCGGTAGTAGCGCGAGTCCAATTCTTCTCGCGAGATAACACTAATACTTGCAGGCGCATCCGCTTGGGATTGCTCATAACTTGACGCTGTCACCACGACGGTTTCCATTTTAGAAACTGAGTCGTTGGCAAATACATGAGGGACACTGACGAAGGCTAAAACACCAGTTGCAGTTAGCACTGGCAGTCTAAGAGTGGACATCTACATCTCCATAATTGATAATGATTATTATTTTCGAAGTGGGATTATTCATAAATAGAATGAGATGCATAGTGAGAGTTATGGAACGGTTCTTCCCATATATGGAATCCGTACATAACGCAGTAAGGAGTAAGATATGCACGACTTAGCATCAATTCGTGCTTTTGATGCGCTTAACCAACACAAAAGTTTGACCGCAGCCGCCAAAGCATTGAATCAGCCGAAATCCACCGTGAGCCGCCGCTTAGCGCAATTAGAAGCCGACTTTGGCCAAGCGCTAACAACTCGACAAGGCAACCGCTTGATTCTGACACGCGCAGGGGAGATTTTTGCCGACTACAGCCGCCAGATCCTAGAGCTCAGCGAGGAAAGTTATGAGGCGCTTCAAGGCTTAAATAATCAAGTATCAGGCTCTCTACATATCGTTTGCCACGCAGCGTTAGTTCGCAGTTGGTTAGGCGATGTACTCAATGAATTTCTGGCGGAGAACCCTGACGTCAGAGTCCAGCTCACCAGTGATTTTTCCGATACACACCACGATCCAGATTTGTTTATCTGGCTAGGTGAACACAAAGGGCTGGATTGGCGCAAAGAAACGCTTGGCGTATTTCGTTACACCCCATTCGCGTCGCCAAACTACATCGAAAAACATGGCCCCATCCACCACCCGAGAGAACTAAACAAACATCCGTGGATAGATTTTGGGTCGATACAAGAGAATGGTTTGCTACTCTCGCACCCTGAACAAGGGGAGTTTTTTCTAGAACCATTTGTCAGCCGACTCTATAGCGACAACATTGCTATGCAGATCGATAGTATCGCCAACGGACACGGCATTGGTCTCTTGCCGACTTGGACTGCACAAGGGTATGAGAAACATCACCCCGGCCGTATCACCCCATGCCTTGAAGGCTGGCTTTCAGAGCCAATAACGATCAACTGTTATACACCAGCAGGGCGTCATCCTCTTCGCTTATCCGTACTGCTTGAAGATATTCACCAAAGTATTCCGCTAGATTGGAAATATTGAGACAAATAAAAAGGCCATCAACATGATGGCCTTTTCTCACAACCGCTCAACAGAGCCGGTTTAAACAACTGTCTCGATTACGCTAGTAGTTCTTTTGCTGTGTTCACTACGTTTTCTACAGTGAAACCAAACATTTCGAACAACTGGTCAGCAGGTGCAGATTCACCGAATGTTGTCATACCGATGATGCGACCGTCGAAACCAACGTACTTGTACCAGAAGTCTGCGATGCCCGCTTCAATAGCGATACGTGCTGTTACGTCTGATGGTAGAACTGCTTCACGGTAAGCTGCGTCTTGTTTGTCGAATGCATCTGTTGATGGCATTGAAACAACGCGTACTTTCTTACCTTCCGCTGTTAGTTGCTCAGCGGCTTTCACTGCTAGCTCAACTTCAGAGCCTGTTGCGATTAGGATTAGCTCAGGCTTACCTTCACTGTCTTTCAGGATGTAAGCACCTTTCGCGATGTCTGCGACTTGCTCAGCGCTGCGTGGTTGTTGCGCTAGGTTTTGACGAGAGAAGATCAGTGCTGTTGGTGCATCTTTACGTTCAATCGCTAGTTTCCATGCTACAGCAGACTCAACTTGGTCACATGGACGCCATGTGTTCATGTTTGGAGTCAGACGTAGCGACGCCATTTGCTCAACTGGTTGGTGAGTTGGACCATCTTCGCCAAGACCGATAGAATCGTGTGTGTACACTTGGATGTTCTGAATTTTCATCAGAGCAGCCATACGCATTGCGTTACGAGCGTATTCCATGAACATTAGGAATGTTGCGCCGTAAGGAACGAAACCACCGTGTAGTGCGATACCGTTCATAATAGCAGTCATACCAAATTCACGTACACCGTAGTGGATGTAGTTACCAGAGAAATCGTTCGCTTCTAGAGACTTAGAACCCGACCACATGGTTAGGTTAGAAGGCGCTAGGTCAGCAGAGCCGCCCATGAATTCAGGTAGCATTTGACCGAAAGCTTCTAGAGCATTTTGAGATGCTTTACGTGACGCAATGTTTGCTGGGTTTGCTTGAAGATCAGCAATGATTTGGTTTGCTTTCTCTTCCCACTCTGCAGGAAGTTCGCCGTTTAGACGACGCTTAAGCTCTGCTGCTTCTGTTGGGTAAGCCGCTGCGTATGCTTCGAACTTCGCGTTCCACGCCGCTTCTTTTTCAGCGCCAGCTGCTTTTGCATCCCACTCTGCGTATACATCAGCAGGGATTTCAAATGCAGGGTGTTCCCAACCTAGGAATTCACGTGCTGCTGCGATTTCTTCAGCGCCTAGTGGTGCACCGTGACAGTCGTGAGAACCCGATTTGTTTGGAGAACCAAAACCGATGATAGTCTTCGTACAAATTAGCGTAGGACGAGGGTCTGCTTTTGCAGCTTCAATCGCTGCGTTGATTGCTTCAGAATCGTGGCCATCCACTGCTGGGATTACGTGCCAACCGTAAGCTTCGAAACGCTTAGGTGTATCGTCAGAGAACCAACCTTCAACGTGACCATCGATAGAGATGCCGTTGTCATCCCAAAATGCGATCAGTTTACCTAGGCCTAGAGTACCAGCAAGAGAACATGCCTCATGCGAGATACCTTCCATCAGACAGCCATCACCCATGAACACGTAAGTGAAATGGTCAATGATGTCGTGGCCTTCTTTGTTGAATTGTGCTGCTAGCGCTTTTTCTGCTAGAGCCATACCAACAGCGTTCGTGATACCTTGACCTAGAGGACCTGTTGTCGTTTCGATGCCTGGTGCGTAGCCGTACTCTGGGTGACCTGGAGTCTTAGAGTGAAGCTGACGGAAGTTTTTCAGATCATCGATAGATAGCTCGTAACCGCTCAAGTGCAGTAGAGAGTAGATCAGCATAGAACCGTGGCCGTTTGAAAGTACAAAACGGTCGCGATCTGCCCACTCTGGGTTAGCTGGGTTGTGGTTTAGGTGAGAGCGCCAAAGAACTTCAGCGATATCAGCCATACCCATAGGTGCGCCTGGGTGGCCAGAGTTAGCTTGTTGAACACCATCCATGCTTAGAGCACGAATTGCATTGGCAAGATGTTTACGAGACGACATGTCTGCTCCTGAGTACATTAAGCGAAACGAAAAAAGAGGTCACAATTCTCTCAAAGCCAAGTTGGGTGTGCAAACGTTTTCCAACCCAAAACCTCACAAATATTGCACCTTTCAGTTCAAATACATCGAAGTTCTAAAAATTATCAATAATTCAAGCAAACGTTTGGTTATAACAAAAACCAAAAAAGAGCTTGTAATTCGAGCAATCAAAATTAGAATAGACGTCTAGATGTAGATACACCTACAAATATTAGTATTAATTTGCGCTGGGGAGTTTATCATTCCTCAGTTTTAAACCAGATATAGTGGAGCTAACATGGCTAAGCACCTGTTTACTTCTGAGTCAGTATCAGAAGGTCATCCAGATAAAATTGCAGACCAGATTTCTGATGCGGTTCTTGACGCGATTCTAGAGCAAGATCCAAAGGCTCGTGTTGCATGTGAGACTTACGTTAAAACCGGTATGGTAATGGTGGGTGGTGAAATCACGACTTCAGCATGGGTTGACATCGAAGAGTTAACTCGTGAAACCGTTCGTGAAATCGGCTACGTACACTCAGATATGGGCTTTGACGCGAACTCTTGTGCAGTTCTAAACACAATCGGTAAACAGTCTCCAGATATCAACCAAGGTGTTGATAAAGCTGACCCTAAAGAGCAAGGTGCAGGCGACCAAGGCATCATGTTTGGTTACGCATGTAACGAAACTGAAGTACTCATGCCAGCGCCAATCACTTACTCTCACCGTCTTGTTGAAAAGCAAGCAGAAGTTCGTAAAAACGGCACACTACCTTGGTTGCGTCCAGACGCAAAATCTCAGGTAACGTTCCAGTACGATCAAGGTAAGATTGTTGGTATCGATGCTGTTGTTCTTTCAACTCAGCACTGTGATTCAATCTCTACGCCTGACCTACGTGAAGCAGTAATGGAAGAGATCATCAAACCTGTTCTTCCTGCAGAGTGGATCAGCAAAGACACTAACTTCTTCATCAACCCAACCGGCCGTTTCGTTATCGGTGGCCCAATGGGTGACTGTGGTCTAACTGGTCGTAAAATTATCGTAGATACTTACGGCGGTGCAGCTCGTCACGGTGGCGGTGCATTCTCTGGTAAAGATCCATCGAAAGTAGACCGCTCTGCAGCTTACGCAGCACGTTACGTAGCGAAAAACATCGTAGCGGCTGGTATGGCTGACCGTTGTGAAATCCAACTTTCTTACGCAATCGGTGTTGCTGATCCAACGTCTATCATGGTTGAAACGTTTGGTACCGAGAAAGTATCTCACGACATCATCATTGAAGCGGTTCGTCAATTCTTCGACCTACGTCCATACGGTCTACAAGAAATGCTTAACCTACTTCAACCAATCTACAAGAAGACAGCAGCATACGGTCACTTCGGTCGCGAAGAGTTCCCATGGGAAGCGACTGATAAAGCTGAGCTTCTACGCGATTTCGCTGGCATCAAGTAATCGAGCCACGCAAGAATCAACAAAGCCCTCGCCTTATGGCGGGGGCTTTTTGTATCGAACATTCCTCCCTCCCCTTACCGAACAAAAATTCAGCAATTATTTGTAAATTCCCCTATCACCGCCAATAGTTAACATAATGTTAAATGCACTTTTCGATGCATATAACACCGAGTAATAAGATGTAGGTTCACGTGGTGAAGTCCGAGATAAAAACACGTAAACCAAACATCCTTTTGTATGGCTCGATACCAAGTCACTGTACTCCTTAAGATAACCATTGAGATGATCGAGTACTGACGACCTTGGTAAGCGTTGACACCGTGGGAATTAATCAAGGAGGAGTTATGCCTCGTACCGTGAATCCATCTGACTTCCAAAGCAAACGAAAGGAAGTGCCAGATAATGAATACGCCAGAACCATTCCGTGTAACACCGTCAATCTGAGTGCACCCTTTCACTGGTTAGCTCTGGGGTTACATGATTTCGTACGTATGCCTCTCATCAGTGCTTTTTACGGCATCTGTTTTATGGCAGCAGCGATTGGTATTGTACTTCTGGTGCAATGGCAAGGCACACACTTAGTGGTGATGCCAAGCCTCATCGTCTATATGCTCATAGGTCCGTTTTTAGCACTGGGTCTTTATGATGCAAGTTGGGAGAGAGAACGTGGGCATAAAGCGCGCCTGCTCCATTCAATGAAAGCGATTGGTCGTAACTCCAGCTCACAATGGGCGTTCGCAGTATTGCTCGCTGTCTGTATGATTTTCTGGATGCGTATCGCTGCGCTGCTCCACGCGTTGTACCCATCCGTACAAGGCGCACCACTGACTGAGTTTTTGCCTTTTCTGGTCATAGGTTCATTGGTTGGATTCGTGTTGGCGTGTATCGTATTTAGTATCTCTGCATTTTCGATTCCATTAATGATGGAGCGCCGTGTCGACATGATGACAGCGGTGTTTACTAGCTTTAACGCAGTGAAATCCAATATTCCAGCCATGATTGTTTGGGCAGCGATTATTTGTGGCGGTATTTTGATTGGCTTTGCTACCTACGGAATCGGTATGTTGTTTACCATGCCAATTTTGGGCTACGGTACATGGCACGCCTACCATGCAACCATCAAGAAAAAACACACGCCTTAACGGACAAATGCTATGATTCAGCCCTCGCCAACGCGGGGGCTTTTTATTGAATACACCGGAGTATGGATGGACATTGAACTGAGTTATAAAGCCAAGCAAGTCATGGCTGATTGTATCTCTTTGGCACAGCAGGCATTTGAGCGCTCATTCCCTATTCCAAGCATCACATTCAACGTTCGCGGCAAAGCTGCAGGAAAAGCCTACCTTCAATTAAATCAGATTCGTCTCAACCCTATTTTATTTAGAGAAAATCCACAGGCGTTTTTGAAAGAAGTAATTCCTCATGAAGTCGCCCACTTAATCACCTACCAAGTGTACGGCCGAGTTCGACCACACGGAAAAGAGTGGCGGGGCGTCATGGAATCCGTATTTGGTATTCCTGCCAACACCACACACAGCTTTGAAGTTACCTCAGTCCAGGGTAAGACGTTTGAGTATCGTTGCGGCTGCATGACCTACCCGCTCTCGATTCGCCGACATAATAAAGTTCTGCGCAAAGAGGCAGCCTACTCCTGTCAAAAATGCCACCAGCCTTTGAATTTTACAGGTGTTCAACTTTCTTAATCTCGCCGGTGAGAAACAACGGCGATCACTTGTTTGTTTTTATTATTAACAGACTCATTACGAAAGCCAATATATGAGTGGTAGAATGATTAAAGCCATACTTTTTAAAGACTTTAATCATGAAATACTTGTTTACTCTGTTTCTCTTTGTTCTTTCTAGTTCCGCTTTTTCTGCCCCTCCTAGCTCATTTTCTGCCGCCAAACGTGAAGCGGTGAAAATCTATCAAGACCACCCGAGCAGTTTTTACTGCGGTTGTGATATCCAGTGGCAAGGCAAAAAAGGCGTTCCAGACTTAGCCTCTTGCGGTTACCAAGTTCGCAAACAAGAAAAACGCGCAGCTCGCATTGAATGGGAACATGTGTACCTTTAGATTTATAACTTTGAGATTTATGAGAGCTCCCATATACAAGAACAATTTATCAACACTCTTACCTGACTTTAATATCTTAGAGGAATAGTTGAGAATTTACCTTTCCTATTCTCAACTTCAAACCTAGCCCCCAAAACGAATAACTTCCTTATAATAAATATTTCATCCAACTAGAAATATTTACGACATAGCTACCGCCCATAAACCATGTAGAAATAGTGAGAACACTGTTAAGTCGAATTTGAAGCATATACCTCTGACATTGATATTATTAAAGTGCTAACTTGAAAATATTACGGTATGCAGAGACATCTCTATTTTGATTTATGTACGCTGTCGCTCGGTGTGATGAAGCTGGTGCGCTATACGATAACATGCTTGTGATTATGCTTTGCGTTGGCCGTGTTGAAACGCCCAACGTCGCGATCTAAATAAGTTGCGAGTTTTCTGAAGGAGCTGAGTAAATAATGATAATCGATAACATAGTTGCTGGAATAGATGAAGGTGGACCTAAAAGCTATTACTCGTTCGAGACTTTTGTAAACCACCTCTTAAAGTACCACATCGAAAGTCAAGATAAGCGATTTCTCATATCAACAGAATTGACACAATTTGGAGACGCGTTTGCTCCAGAGGGTTTTGACCAGTTCGAAGGGGCAACCCTAATTGAAATCAAGTTCAATTTATCTGGACTACCGATTGGTCAATTTATTGACAAATCGATTATTAAGTTTAGAAATGAGTACCATGAGAATAGATTTGAATATGTTCTCATCATTTCAGCCAAACCAATTCCCGAAAGATTCATAAACAGATTCAATACCGAAATAGAAAGGACCCAACTTCCCTTTAAAGTCGTAATATGGGGACCATCCGAATTGAACCGGGTTGCCTCAAAGCATAGAAAAGTAGTAAACCAAATTGCTAGCAACCTCTTCACTTTAAGACTTTCATCGGCAATGTCTAAACCTCTAAACGACTGGAAGCAAGCGCGAGAGGAAATAATTAAGCACTTAAAATCTTGCTACAAAAAAGGCCAGCTTTCTCTATTTCTTGGTGCCGGAGTTTCAAGTAGTGCAGGGATGCCAGATTGGAGTACACTTTTAAATTCTTTGTTCGTAACTTATTTAACGCAAAAGTTTGATGGCGACGGTGCCGTGGGTGATGAGGATATTAACGATTTAATCACTAGGCTAAACAGTATAAATGAACCTTCAGCATTAATGGCTGCGAGATACCTCAGAAAAGGATTGTCTAAGAGTGACGGTGGAGCAAAGGACTTTATCGGTGCTGTTACCAAAAATCTCTATGCGTTACGAAATACCGATTTTGCTATCGACTCTGAGCTTATAAAATCAATTGCATCAATGTGCCTTCCTACGAGAGCTGGGGCCAAAGTAAAGTCTGTTGTCACTTATAACTTTGACGATTTACTTGAGAGGCAACTAAGTAATAACTCGATCTTACATAGGTGTATATACACTGATGATGAGAGTTACGAACCAGATGAGCTTCCTGTTTATCATGTTCACGGATTCTTACCAGAAGCTCGAAAGTCGTGCGACTACTTAGATAATTCAACTCTAGTCTTCTCAGAGGAGGGTTATCATCAGATTTATTCTGACTCATATCACTGGTCAAACCTTGTCCAACTAAACTCCTTCAGAGAAAGCAACTGTCTGATGATAGGGCTATCGATGACAGACCCTAACCTAAGACGTTTACTAGATATTTCATCAAAAAATACAGAGCGAAGTAAACACTTCGCCTTCATGAAAAGACTTTCTTCAATTGAATTTTGTTACGAAACTATCTCCGGAAAAAAGTCAAAAGTTATAGATAATGTGGAGTCTGCTAAGAGGTTTTTAGAACATCACCACATTCTCAACGAAGAATTGATGAAGGAGCTAGGTGTAACGATTATTTGGTATGAAAATTATGATGATATCCCAGAAATAATTAAAAACGTAGTAATACATGAAAACTAACACAAGTGCTATCTTCTTTAGTCACAATAAGCAATAGAGATCTTTTGGCAGCGTCAGCCATCACTTGCTTCGAACAGCAACGTTATCTTCGTTTATCTGTTCAAAACTAGTTCAAGTGTCGTCTAACATTAAAGCTAGAAACTTTTCAATACTTTTGGGCGTCTTTTGCCTTTTTCTCTGACAAGGTTTTGCCCCGAACCGAGTTACGATTGATTGGGACTCATTTCAACGAAGTTGAATTTGGCTTACTTTCAGTAGTTTTACAAAAATCGAAATGTAATCAGATAACTCCTTCAACTGAGAGACTAATTTCATTCAGCTATTATAATAGAAACAACGGAAGTATGAGGTAAATTGAAGGTTGATATTTCATAAATGCCATATGTATCGACATATTTTATAAGCATTTTCATTCCAGACTTGTTTAACTCATTGATTAACAACAATATAAACATGGTCACATAATAAAACTCTTATAGGGCACACTGTATCACTGTGAATGCAATTTGTTATACTACATAACATTAAAGTTATACTTTATTAAGTAATCACTTGGAGGTTCATCCGAACCATTATGGCTACACAAGCATTAGTTAACCCAGAAATACTTAGTTGGGCGCGCATCCGTGCGGGCTTAAGCGAGGTAATGCTTGCAAAAAAACTTAAAGTTCAATCTGATAAAATTTTGAATTGGGAAGCAGGAACCCTTAAACCAACTTTTAAACAAGCACAAAATATAGCTAAGGTTACCCACATACCTTTTGGCTATCTTTACCTACCAAAACCACCTGTGGAAAAACTTCCAATCCCAGATCTTCGAACTCTCGATAGCGCTGAATTAGATGCCCCTTCCCCTGCACTAAGAGAAACTCTGCAGCTCACAATGAAGAAGCAAGATTGGTTCAAGGAATATTTAAAAGACAGAAATGAAGAGCCATTAAAGTTTGTTGGTAGCCTTAGCATAAAAAGTGATGTTAAAGAAGCAGTTAAACTAATTAGAGAAACCCTTGGGGCAGCTCAACCTCAAACCGGTGACTGGGAAGAATATCAAAGAACACTTATAGATAAAATCGAGAGTATAGGTGTCCTCGTCTTAAGAAGTGGAATCGTAGGTAACAATACCCACCGTAAGCTTTCCGTAAATGAGTTTAGGGGCTTCGCTATATGTGATGAGTATGCCCCAGTTATATTTATTAATAGTGCAGATGCACCCACAGCACGTTTGTTTACGTTGATACATGAGTTAGCTCACCTTTGGATAGGTCAAAGTGGCGTATCTAATACAATTACTGCGACGAGTCACAGGCATGAAGAAATGTTCTGCAATGCTGTTGCTGGAGAATTCCTTGTACCGGAGGAACTTCTAAAATCTTCTTGGAACGCTGAGTTTAAACTAGAAGATAACATTAGAAAAATTGCAACCGCTACACATGTTTCTAAGTTCGTTGTCATTCGCAGAGCGCTGGATTGCCATTTAGTTGACAGAGAAACTTACAACCGATTTTACCTTAATGAGCTCAAAGAATTCCGAAAAAAAAGCACGTCTGGTAGTGGTGACTATTACCAAAACACAAAAGCTAAGAATAGCAAAATGCTCTCTCGCGCAGTAATAGGAGAGGCTTTAAGTGGCAGGATGCTTCTAAGAGATGCTGGTTCTATTTTAGGTGTATCCCCTAGTAATTTAAAAACTTATGCGAGAAAAATCAATTAATGAACTATCTTCTTGATGCAAACACTTTTATTGAAGCTAAGAATAGATACTACGGTATGGAGATTTGCCCCGCGTATTGGGAGTGGTTAAAAAAAGCATATGCTGATGGTGAGATTTTTAGTATTTCTCTAGTAAAAGACGAGTTATCTAATGGTAATGATGGCCTAAGTGACTGGGTAAAGGATAACCCAGAAATTTTTATGGATATAGCTGACGAAGCCACTCAAAAGGCTTATATCAGAGTAATTGAAACTGCAGCCGCAATTCCAGATTTGAGACCAGAGGCAATGCCTGAATTTTTGAGCGTAGCAGACTCTTGGATAATCGCTAAGGCCCTAGTGACAGGAAGTGTCATTGTTACTCACGAGGCCTATAATCCAGCGGCTAAAAAACGCATATTAATACCTAATATTTGTGAGCTATTAGGAGTTAAATACTTAAATACTTTCGAAATGCTATCCGAACTAGACGCAGAGTTTGTATTAGCTTAAAACCTGAAACATAAGCTTCTCACCCTTATTAGCTATCGAAACTGATCGCCCTCTCTCGGTCCTGACCCCGATTGGTGTATCACCAACCTTCGTTACATTGTCAAACTTGATCTGCACTATCCACTAAGTTAAATGACTTTCCTATACCCTTATTTATTCATGATATGCTAAGACAAAGAATTGTCTAAACGTATGTTGTGATTGTAGTGGTCAAGTAATACTGGCCACAGGTTTAGAACTTTTCCATACTTTTGGTAATCTGAAATGCTTTCATTAGTGCAAAAGTCCTAACACGAAATTGTCCCATAACGAGTTACTCCAACGCAGAAGGAAATTACTTGGGAGTGATTTCGCAATACCTGAACTAATGATTGCGTATAACACAAGGTTATCTCAAACTACTTTCTCAGTTTCCATAGGAAGTAGAAGTCGTTATCTTGTGCAACTGAATCTGGCAAAAATTGTTGATTCACATCCGTTAACATAGAAGTTACAGCACTAGCCCCTCCAATAGTGGCAAGAAAAGATGCTAAATCTGTAGGTATTATCCCGGCATAAGCCCCTACCGTTAGTACACCTGTTCCAAATATTAAATTTTGTCTTGCCTTAGATAGGTATTTGGTTTTATGTGTGCGTAAGTTGCGCTCGATATTAGCGATTTCACTTCTTACTAGGTCAGAATACGCCTCTTCCTGTTCGTTAGGTTTTAGGCCGTTAACCGCACTGAGAAGTTGTTTGGTTCGCTCCCTATAGACGTTAAAGTGCTCTTCATTCGCTTGTCTTAGGGATAGTACTGTTTCTGGTGTCGTGTTTTCAGCCACTATTAAGGTATGCTGGAATTGGTTGGTAATGATATCTGGATTAACAGCATTTACGTTGAGTCTGTTTAAGATCTTTACTTGTAGATCATCGTTAGTTAGAAGGTTTGTATTATAAAATTTTGAGTGCCAACTGTAGAAGCTGACGTCATCAACCAAGGGGTGAAGGAGAATATCCATGACACCATCATTCTTTATTTCATCAGGGCTTAACTTGTAAGGCAAACCTAGGTTACGAAAGTCGTGAAAAAAATCGGCGCTATTATCATATAGGTGTAAATATTTCCTTTTATGTTCGATCAGGCTTTCGGGTCCGATAACGGTTAAGAAACCATAATCTTCGCTCTCGTCATAGCTAACAGATATTTTATCAAGATAATGCTTAACAAGAGCATTAAATAGTAAGTCTTCATTCTTCCTTAGTTTTACGCTAGCTGGTTTGACTATAGATTCTATGTGCTCAGAACAAAATGCATGAGCGCTATTCGCATATTTAACAATTCCAACTTTTAGATAAGGCCGCAACACCCAGTATATGCTTATACTAGTAAGTAGCTCCTGCCTTATTTTGGGTAGCACTCCTTGTCTTTTGCATTCACGATACATTTCTTCAAAAGGGTTTCTAACGTATACTTCATCTGCATATAGAGCAGAGAAACTCAGCATTTGGTCTATTTTTGATAGTCGGCATTCGAGTGCACCACAAGGTGTATCCCAGCCGCTTAACGTTTGATTTGCGGTGAATGAAAACGGACTTTGTGTCGCTCTACCCGAAGAAAAATGGTGTTTAGTTATGAAAAATAAGACTTCAATTAGCTGGTATATTAGTTCTTCATCGGCTTTTTCGATCCACTGCGGCAACTCTCTAGTTGCAGCCCATACATGTAGTGCTTCATCAAACTCATCGACAAAATCTTGATGCTCTAACATTATTACCTCAACAAAGATGTAGGTTTAACGGGTGTATTGTATCAGATGCGAATCATTGTTTTTACATGTATGAAATTTCAGCTTCAAACCTTTACAACCCCAACGAACTGTTCGTCAAGCCAGTACTGCAATAGACCCAATTAATCTAATCCGTACTTTGATCTTTTATACGGAAATTCTCCGTAGTTCTCTCCTCGAAACCCTCCGTCGATTCACACAACAGGTTGATACCATTTGATTTTCATAATGAATGACAGCAACATAAACGGAATGCAAACACGGAAAAATTCCGTCTATAAAGCGTTATAGCGCAGAACACATTTCGGAGTATTTTGTGATTTTAGAGTTTCCAACAAAAGATGATTTTTATAGCGCCGCCAATGGCTTTCTTAATGCTTCGTGGGATTCGGTGACTGAGCACTTACATGAATTTGAAACTCTATATAGTGTAATTGATGGTAGCGACCACGAAAACGAAAGCAAACGTTATTGGGCTTCAGCAAAGCAGACACTAGTCAGTGCTACTGCATTAGTACAGCAAGCTGTAGAATTTTACATTAAGGGGCGAATCGTAAATGTTTCGCCTTATTTGCTCATTTATGGAAACCCACAGTCATGGCCAAAAGGTTGTAACAAAAGGGATGTCGAATTTTCTGCATTTCGCACTTTAGATGCTCAAGATTTAATAAAAGTCCACGACACTGTTTGTCCAGAGCGGTTTACTGACCAATTTCTTCAATGGAATGATGACTTACGAACAATTAGAAATAAAGTGATGCATACAGTTGATAAGTCTTTGACTGTAACTCCAGAGGAAGTTGTTAACTTTATTTTATATACCCATAGTTACTTTCAAGGTTCATTATGTTGGTTTGAATCAAGGCGTAAATACCTCGAAAATACGCCAGTAAACTCAATGAAAAGTATCCAATCTGACGAGAGTTACGAGTCGCACATAATCAACTCACTCTTAATTGATTACCGCTTAACTATTGATGTATTACCTCCTGCCGCGTGCAAGAAATATTTAGACTATGACAAGAAGTCCAAATCCTATCATTGTCCTCGCTGCACTAATATCGTGTCCCGTATGGACTTCTGGGATGACGAGTTCATTCATCAGTGTGCGAAAACTTACCAAAGGTTACCTAATTCTGATGAATATTCGTGTAAGCTATGTAGTTATCAAGGAAAACTTCTAGAGCGTAGCTGTGAAGAGTTGGGTTGTGATGGGAAGCTACAGGATAGCGAAAGTGGAATTTGCTTCTCCTGTTTCGTCGAAAATGCGCTATAACAAGCGTTTAAGGTTTCAAGATACTTTTTCTAATCTGATATAAACGCCTTAGAGTAACGGCACTAACGCATTTATGTCCCATTGTAAGCTAGACCTTTTACTCATTCATATCCTGTTAATTGGGTTTTGCCTTACTAAAAGTAATCCATTTTTCTAATACTGCCCGTGGTTAATCCTCGTGTTGTATTGCGGGGTGGGGGACTCTTAAGTTATCAACATCGTATACAGAACCGCCATGTTGTATTTACTCAACATGGTGCAATTCGAAAGAACGTCTTCCCCCGACGGTATCCTTAAACCTTGCTCGAGGAGCTTTGCCATCCATCATCCGTTTAAGGTTCGCAGGTATAAATTGACTTGAATCGGGAGTAGTTTGCCAACTTGCTTCACCGTTTTCTTCTGGCGTCCAATTGATGGTTGGTCCGTTATCTTCAATCGCAATGGACAAAATGTTGTATTCACCGAGAGCAGCTATAAGGTTCTGACAGAAGAGGACTTTGAGCGGTTTTTAGAACCGGTTGAGAAATGGGAATGAGAAAAGGCGTCCTTGTAACGCCTTATGTTTATAAGCAAAGTAAAGCTTATATTAAGCATCATCTTGAGCGTATTTGATGACTCGCTCGACAGTGATCTCGGGAACATCTTCAAATAATTCTTGCAGTATAAATACCTCTAAAAAGTAGTCATACCCTTCCGGTGAGCTTCCATCCTCTGGCTCTGCGCAAAGTAAAATATGGGATTCAGGATTCCATGCACTGTCAATGTAAATGGTTAAATCAGGATCCAAGCTTGCAACATCAAGCATTAACTCTCTTAATTTCATTTTTATTTCCCCCATATCGAGTAGCCCCCCTTGTTATCTGGATGAAGTACTTTCCACTCTTCACTACCAATTGTGTGTTGTTCTCTTGGGACTAAAACCATGCTGCCTTTTTCTCTTTCATGATGCCATGTCCAACCTTTTGGAGGTCGTCTAGGAGCTAAGCCTGTAGCTGTTCTCTCTAGTTTTATATTCAAGGATTCCATCTGAGATGCAAATTCTGGATCTGTTTCCATCATCTTCAAGAGGTTCTCATTAGCTTCTTGAAAGTGACGAGCTCTCGAAACACCAGGATATGAATTCGGTGACAAAAACGTTTTAAATCCTGATGAGTAAGCATTTTCACTATATACAATATAAAGAGGAACGATACCTGAGCTTTCAGGGAATACCAAGATCGCATCACGCCAGTCTTTTTCTTCTGGCGCAGGCGTAACGGTGACGTTCGCATCGCTACCCGAATGGATTGGCGTGACCAGTATATCGTCTTTTTCAAACCCATCACTATGATCGGGGGTAGTTTGCCAACTTGCTTCACCGTTTTCTTCTGGTGTCCAATAGATGGTTGGTCCGTTCTCTTCAATCGCAACGAACAACTGACCATTGTTCCCCTGTTTCACATATTTGATGGGGATTCGTGTGTCATCTACATGATAGCCCTGTACGTGCGGATAAAACTCACCATCTTGGGGCTCGGTAATGTGGACACGAACGCGGCTTTGCGCTGTGGTTACTTGGCGTAAATCTTGGTCTGTGTATTGGGTGTTATCGCCAAATAAGCTTTGCTGCATGGCAAACAAAGCGCCAATACCTTCGACCTGCCAGCGGTAGCCCTCGACGATTTTGTCTTTCAATGTGCCGGCCAGTTTATCTAACTGCATCGCTGCGGTTTGGGTTTGCTGCATTTGCTCTGGGGAACCGGCGACAGCTGCGGAACTGCCCATAGCCATTTGTGCTTGTGTCGCTTGAATGGCGGGTATGACAGCAGCTGGGTTTGCATTGGCTTGTGCAAAGAAGAATGACCAAGGACCAAAGTTACTTATTGACTCTTGTTGGTCGCCAATTTCAATACATCCATCTGGTCTGGTGCAGGATTTAGCGAACACGAGCGAGCTTGTGGCGTCTTTTAAATTGAGGATTACCACATCGCCTTCTATGCAATCGGCAGTGTTAATGGCTCTATATTTGGTCAACCCGA
>NZ_JAMZAL010000006.1:0-288689 GCF_024181925.1 Vibrio sp. Y20_XG_PY13
CGGATCTCATCGTAGAACTGGGGCTAAAGTAAATTGGTCTCAATTAGACTCTGAATACATTAGCGCAAACCAACTCCGTTTTTTTGGATTTTCACTTGCAAAACGGGGCGTACCATACATTCTGTCCAGAACCTTCACATTTGGCACTTCGTAACACAGAAGTACCCCGAAGTTTGTTTCATCGCATTTGCTCTTACGGCAATCTAGGTGATTTTGCTATACTGCTACTAATATAAATCTCCTGCTAGGTTGTATGCGATGAGCAAGAAAAAGTTGACCAAAACAAAGCCAGATTGGATATCTTTCGCCGACGAAGTTGAACGGGTTACCGATGATTTCATGTCTGACCGAAATGAGGCTGGTTCAAATTTGGTGAATCGACATACCTTTGTTTCAGACCTCATGTCAGCTCTAGATAGTCTTCCTGACGGGGATATTGAGCTTTGCGATTTAGCAAATGAAATTGGTCGAGTCATTGCTAATTTGAACTCACCAAATAAGGTACTCTTACGTGAAGTAATTTATGGTGTTGAACATGGTTTTGACATGATTAGAAAAGAAAGCGGAACTTCGAATGAGTAAGCTTGATGAATGGGTCGACAACAATATGACATTAACCAGTATCACCATAATGGTTGTGGGCTTAACACTCGGATACATCCTTTTCTAGTATCAATTACTAAGGTTTCGAGGAAAACCTCAATTGTTGCAAATTCTGCAATAACTCCAATCTTCTAATTGTGCAACAGCCTGTTGCACAAATCAGTCAGAATCAAAGATGCCCAAAAATGTGTTTGGTAATGATCGGCGATTTCGTGATCACTAAGTGATTCTGTTCTACCATTATGGAATGGGTAGTAAATTCCGTTGTGGGCAAACTTTATTGTCTAAAAAACCTCTTACGGGCAAACTTTATTGTGTCTACACAGTAATCCAGCGCTGCATGCAAAGATAGAAAGAGACGATGAAAAAGAGCACTGAATTCAATTCAGTGCTCTTTTGCTATTTGCGGTGTGTTTACTCGTCTTGATACTTTTCGAGCTTGTTGTACAGCGTTTTAACGCTGATACCCAGCTCCTGAGCCGATTCCGTTTTGTTGCCTTGATTCTCTTCAAGCGTATTGAGAATAGCGGCTTTTTCCAGCTCTTCCAACGATACGCCAGCAGGCACCATATCTTCTAATCGGGTGCCAGTTTCTAGTGGCGGCGTATCGAAAATCAGATGTTCATCTTTAATAGTATCGTCAGCGAGAATGAACGCTCGCTCGATGGTGTGTTTGAGTTCTCGAACGTTGCCAGGCCAATCGTGCATGGCGATTTTTTGGATTGCCGAGTCGAGAATCGTCTTGGTTTTGGATTCGTTAGCGTTGCGGTGCGCAATAAAGTGTTTGGCTAATCCGACGATGTCTCCGCCACGTTCGCGCAATGGTGGAACGGTTAACGGGAAGTGCGATAGCCTGAAAAATAGGTCTTCACGTAGAAATTGTTCTTCGATCGCGACTTTAGGATCGCGGTTGGTCGCCGCGACGATGCGGGTATTGGCGATGTGGACGGTATTACTGCCCACTGGGCGGTATTCGCCAGTTTCTAGCACACGCAGCAGTTTCACTTGATGCTCGATCGGCATCTCCGTTATTTCATCCAAAAACAGCGTGCCGCCTTCCGCTTGCTTAAATACTCCTTGGTGAGTTTTGTTCGCGCCAGTAAATGCGCCTTTTTCGTGGCCAAACAGTTCGCTATCGACCAGTTCTGGGCTAATGGCACCACAGTTGATGGCAATAAAAGGTTGCTGCTTACGCTCGCTGGCGAGATGGATGGTTTGTGCCACAAGCTCTTTGCCTGAGCCACTTTCACCAACAATCAATACGTTGGCTTCGGTTTTTGCGACACGGCGGATCATGCGGTACAGCTGGTGCATCGGAGAAGATGAGCCAACTAGCAGACCAAACTGATCCAAATCGCTGGTGGCGACTTTACGTCCTTGCTCCTGCTTGTGTTGATAATACTGGCTCACTTCGGTCAGCGTATCAGACAGGATGGTGAGATCGACGGGTTTTCTGTAGTGAAAAATGGCACCTAGGTTCATCAGTTTATCGAGGTTCTCGTTAGGCGCGCCTGAACTGATGATGATTAAGTCCATGTCGTAAATGGCTTCGATATCGGAAAGTCGCTGGTAATCAGTGTGAGTGAAATGCGCCACTTCGACAATCGCGACATCCGGTTGAACGTCGACGAAGTGATCAATCCAATCATCGTCCGTTTCTGTGTCATACAAACGGAACTTATGTAATTCCTGACAAGAAGCGATAGCCTCTTTGAGGGCGGGGTCTTGTATTCTTAGAAACAGGCTTGGCAGTGACATAGAAATGTCCTCTTCACTATAACAGAAACAATGTACGTGTATTATTTAAGCTGTACAAGACAAAATATTGTCAAAGTCTGTTTAGAATCTGGTTGGTTATTAATATAGTGAGATCAACAGCAAACTATATATCTACATCGTTTTTCTTTCCTTATTTGTTGTGTGGAATTGTAATCCTTAGAAATTAATCTCACTTGATGGTTTTTGCGTACAAAAATAAACGAAAGGATGAGATGTTATTTCTTCTCTATTTATCTTTTCTTCTTCAATGATTAAAAATTACATTTCTTCTGTGTAAATTATTCACGAATGGTTTCTCTCTCATCTTAAATATAACGGCTGTTTTAAAATAAACGCTTTAAAAATAGTTACTTATAAAGTTGGCACATGCTTTGCTCTATTAGAACTGCAACGTCAATATAGGAGAATTACCATGAATAACATCGCAGCTAAAATTGTACTTACTTCAGTTCTTGCAACGTCATCTACCGCAGTATTAGCCAGTGATAAATGGGAAAAAGAATCCATGGACGCTTGGCTAGATGGTAAAGCAGAAACCACCTTACTGCTTAATAGCAACCTGAACTCTTTTGATATCAACACTGATGTTGAAAATCAGGTGGTTACGCTGACAGGTTCGATCAATAACGATTTGGAAAAGTCGCTGGCAGAAGAGTTGGTTTCAGGCCTTGATGGTGTGAAAAAAGTAAATAACGAGCTAACGGTAGTGAGTGAAAATAAACAAGATGCCGATTCTGATGCATTTGCTGCATTAACGGATTCAAAAATTACTACTATTGTGAAAACTCGTTTACTGATGGATACCAGCGTTAGTGGTACAGACATTGATGTCACCACAGAAAATAAAACCGTAACCTTAACCGGTAAAGTGAACTCAGATGCCGAGCACGATCTGGCATTATCGATTGCAAATAATACCAACGATGTAAATAAGGTTGTCGATAAAATTGAAGTTGTTCAGTAATAACTAATATTGAGCTTTCACTTTAAAAATAAGGAGACAACACCATGGTTCGTTGGATGTTTATTTTCCTTGCTTTGGCTCTCGTTTCAGCGGTGCTCGGATTTAGTGGTATTGCCGGTGCCGCCGCAGCTGTCGCGCAAGTGATATTTTATCTGTTCCTGTTGTCATTAATTGTATCAATAGTATTTGTGATACTTGGAAAGAAAAACGTAAATAGATAGGAGTTAGCATGCGAGTTACGTCATTTATTTATCGTATCGCCGCAGTATTTGGTTTGGTATTTGCTTTAGCGGCGTGTAGTGATGAAGGGCCAATGGAAAAAGCGGGCAAAAAATTGGATGAGACTGCGGAAGAAGCGCAAAACGCCATTGAAGATGGTTGTGAAAACCTTAAAGAGAATCTGAACGCGGAAGACAAAGATTGTTAAGCGTTCACCTCATCCACCAACAGCAAAAAAGGGCGGCGTGATAACCGCCCTTTGTTTTACCAACTATTCTTAATCCGATAAGGAGTCAGAGATGAAGAACATATTCGATGTGCTAAAAGAAAGTCATGAAAAACAGCGCCTTTTGCTGGATGCACTGATGGAAACATCCGGAGATTCCCCAACTCGTCGAGAGTTTTATCGCGACCTAAAGCACGAGCTTGAGCAACATGCCGCCGCTGAAGAGCGTTACTTTTATGCACCGCTGATTGAGAGCGATAAGACGATCGATATGACACGTCACGGTATTGCCGAGCACCACGCCATCGACAAAGTAATCGCTCAGTTGGATGACACCGCGTGGAGCTCGCCCGCTTGGCTTACGCACATGAAAACACTGCGCCACAAGGTACTGCATCATCTGGAAGAGGAAGAGCAACGCTTTTTCCAAATGGCAGGCAAGGTGATGTCCGATAAACAAAAACAGCAGTTGGCCAATGACTATATCGAAGAGATGGCCAGCTAAGCGTTATCCCATCGCTAAGGATTGAGGAGGTCGAATGTTCATCGTCAAATATTATCTACTTGGCGCGCTGGTTGCGTTGCTCGCTGCTATCTACATACCTCAAATCGTAGTGAGTTTACTGCTGCTTTGGGTTTCGCTTTCCTTAGCGTTAGTTAGTGCGGCTTACTTGTTTGATTTCCCATCCATCTTTAGAAAAAGCCAAGACGGAAAAATTGTCTGGTGGATTCGATGGGCATTCATTCCTTTCTTACTCGGGGCGAAAGCCTACAACGCCTGGGAGAGACGGCGCGATACTGTCCCTCCCATTCAGCAAGTCAGCGACAATCTTTATCTTTCTCGGCGCTTGTTCCCGAGCGATTTGGCGTTTCTCGACTCTCACGACATTTCCTGCATTGTTGATGTTACGGCGGAGTTCGCAGGTTTAGAAAGCGCCATGACTGACAAGCAATTCAACTACCTTTCTATTCCCGTTCTGGATCATAAAGCGCCGACTTTGGAGCGTTTACGTCATGCGATTAATTGGATTGATACCCAAATCGCCTGCGGGCGCTCTGTGGTTGTGCATTGCGCACTTGGGCGTGGCCGTTCGGTGTTTGTGGTGGCGGCTTATTTACTGAGTAAAGACCCATCGCTCTCGGTGGAATCGGTGATGCAGAAAATTAACCGCGTGCGCAGTACTGCAAGGCTCAATAATCTGCAAATCAAAACCCTGCGCGCGATCAGTGAGAAAGGCGTGCTAACACTCGATGAGCCGACCTGGATGGTGGTGAACCCTGTCGCGGGCGGTGGGAAATGGCTGCAATACGAACAACATGTGATTCGTGAGTTGACCAAAAAATATCGTCTCAGCATTCGCCAAACAGACGAAACCACCAGTGCAGAAAGCCTCGCACTGCAAGCTAAACAAAGTGGTGTGAATCAGGTGATTGTCTCTGGTGGCGATGGCACGGTGACTGAAGTGGCGAGCCAGTTGGTCGGCACTGACATCAAGCTCGGCATCATACCGTTGGGCACGGCGAATGCGCTGTGCCATGTGCTGTATGGCATCGGCGTGAAGTTATCACCGGTGGAAAAAGCGTGTGAAGCCATTCTCGCAGGTCATTGCCAACGCATAGACACCGCAGAATGTAATCAGCGTTTGATTCTGTTGGTGCTGGGTATTGGCTTGGAACAGAAGATGATTGAACACGCGCATCGTGAAGAGAAAAATGCTTTTGGGCAACTGGCGTATTTAACGGGCTTTTTTAACGCTGTTATTTCCGAAGAGGTGCAAACTCTGCAAGTAACCCTCGAAGGGCAGGCGGCGAGTGAACAAGGATGGGAGAGTCAGGAGATGGAGGTGCACAGCTTCGTCGTTGCCAACATCGCGCCATTTAGTACCGTGTTAGCGCAAGGTGGCGGCGCGCCGCAGCCAGATGATGGGAAACTGCACATTACCTACCTTGATAACACTCAGTCGCTGGGTGGACGCCTAGTGGCGTTGTCGGATCTAACATTAACCAGCGTCGGTGCGCAGGATGAGTCGAATCTGTTTCAGTACGCGAGCGCGACAGGGGTAACGATTACTGCGGATAAGCCGATTGACTACGTCATCGACGGTGAGCTCTATTCTGACCGTCGTTTAGAGATCAAGATTCGTCCTCAGTCGCTTAATGTGTTTGTTCCCAGTTAACGCCGATGAAGACGACTGCGAATAGAGTCGAATACAAACAACGACGCAAAAAACGTATCACTTGTGATGCGTTTTTTTATGTCGAACGTCGACTAATGATGGATGCGAATAGATGCAGAAAGTAAGTAAAGTCTGTGTTGGTCGATGCGTAGAATAGACAAAGCAACAGATAGAAGGGCAAAAATAGAGAAGGCCAACGAAGGAAAAAGGTGAGCAGAGCTACTCACCTTGGGGTAAATGTTTTTCCAGCTCGTCGTTTTCGACTTGTAACGCCGCCACCCAGTACGAGATCAGCGCTGTTAAGTTGGCATCATCCAACTCTCGGAGGAGCTGTTTTAACTCACTCAGTAATTGCGCATTCATAAAATGCATCTCTTTATAATTACCGAGAGTAGCAATTCCCGTTTTGTTGGCGTGTTCTGCGATAAAGTCGTCGCCATTTTGATCAAAAAATAGATCGACCATTTTTTTGATCATCACTTTTTCTATTTTAACGAACCGATAGGCTGATCGAGCAATATTCATATGTGAATGAGGATCGACAAGCGGTAAACACGTTTGGCGATGGTGCGCCATTTTAATGAGTAATTCCCTTACTCGCGTATTATTCAATGTCATACTGACCTCTTTTTCAGTATTTCAGCATTATGCTTTGGTATGTGTGAATATTCATCAATGGTTCTGAATAAGAATGGCCAATAATGTTGACCATTCTTTTTAGGGTTATTTATCGATTAGCTGATCAGGCTAATATTGCTGAGTTTTTCTTTACAGCTTTTGATGTCACTGCGCACTTTGAGTAGCACGGCGTTATCTGCTTGCTCTGGCTGCGCGGTGATGACGTTTTCGATCTCTTTCAATACCTTACTTTCCACGCCTTCGAGCTGTTCCAAGTACATCGATTCTTTGTCTGACGATACTTCTTTCATGACGTCACTGTATACTTCGCGTGCCTTGATAGTGTAAGACACGGGCGTGTCGTCGGCAGTTTGAGGATTCGCAATCGCATAAGGTTTCAACTCTAATGCGGCGTGTTCTCGTACATGAACCAGATCCTGCAATACATGGTTTAGCGATGTGTTGTCGATGTTATCAATCGCTTTCTTGTAAATATCATTACCGCTGTGAATAAGCTCAATGATTGAGGCGATGTTTTCATTTCTCATATCTTCTCCTTTATTTTACTGCGGTTACTTTATTGCAGTGCTTAAGCGCAACTTATATTGCGATACCTTAGCCATTAAATATGAACAATATTTTTCATGTAGCATTTTATATCTAGCATTTTGTATGCCATGAATATTGAGTGTGAGAGATGCCAGATAATATAAGGAGTAAGCATGGAGGTGGTTATTAATTGCGCGTGATTGCTTGTTGGGAATAAGAAAAAATTACAAATAAGAATCCATTCAAAGGAAATAATTACAGGTCATTTTGCAATGGCTGAAGATATTTTGATTCTATTTCAATAAAAACAATGACTTATTAATTTGGCACAGTAATCGCAATACCACTCACGAGGAAACAAAAAGAATTCACTTTTATCAGATTACTTCTCAGCGGAATCACAACCGTTTAATCCAAGGTAATCTCAATCAACGGAGGCTAGTTATGGCTAATACAAAAGAAAGCGCAGTTAAACCTCAAGAGCAATTTGAAGAAGCGTATCACCTTGCAGAGCAAGCCACTTCAGAAGCGGTTGGCGCCATGAAAGAACATGCCAAAGAGAAGCTGGAAGTCGGCGCAGAGAACATTCAGCAAGCGACCAAATCCGCAGAAAACGTCATTAAAGAGCGCCCGCTGTTGAGTATCGGTTGTGCATTCCTGGCAGGTTGGGCGGTCTCTAAGCTCATCAAATAAGCCTGTTCCTTACATTTCGCTCTAATCATGAAGGAAGAGTTTTATGAATGACTCCGAGCATACCATCAATGAGCGCCAAGGCTCGGCTACTGTAGACAGTAGCCGAGCCCTAAATGGGGCTAAAAATCAGGAAGTTGAACAAGCCATTAATGGGCTACGAGCCATTTTGTCGCAGATTGACGATCTTTCGACGTCACTGCGAACGTGGTCGGGCTCGACGTTGGATTTGTTTTTGCTAGAGATGAAAGTCAACGTGGCGGCTGCGCGCCAAATCGTGATGTTCAGCATCATTTTTACGCTGCTGTCGGTGCTGTTTATCTTCAGTGTGTGTTTGGCTGCGGGTGTAGTGACGTACCAATTTACCGCTCAACTACTGCTGAGTGTTGGCGTGTTTATTGTGTCGTTAGGTCTAGCGTTAGTTGGGTTAGCGTGGTGGCAGAAGCGGCTGACGCACTTCCTTGGTTTCAAAAATACAACCGACCAATTGCAGGAGGGCTGGCATGCGTTCTCTAACCAAACTCGACCGAGCCATGCAGATAAAACGCATCGAGGGTAAAGCGGCTTTGGAGCAATGCTTGCTGGATAAGCAAACCCTCAAATTTACCTCGAACCGATTCGTGCAAGAAAACCCGTGGATAGCGCTTGGGCTGAGCGCTTTTGCCGCGATTGCTGTTGCGAAAGCTGGGCGGCTTTCTCGCGTCACGTCATCTCTCTCCTCCATCAGTTTGCTGCTCAATGGCGCGATGGATTTGAGTGGTCAGCTAGCCAAATCTTCTTCATCGTCTGCTGCATCCTCAAAAGAAGCAGGTGAAGAAGCGGCTCAACCATCCGACTTACCACCTCATTAGTAGAGGACGCGCATGAATGGAAAATTAAACCTTCCCATCAATACCGTGATTGGTGTGTCTCTGCTGGTGTTATTGCTTGTTCCAGCACTCTACTTCGCCAAACCGGTGCTGTTACCTATGGTGATAAGTACGTTCGTGGCACTGCTGTTTAGCCCGCTGATCAATTATTTTGAAGATAAAGGCCTGCCACGCACGATAACCGTGGTGGTGACGTTGACGTTATTGGTGAGTGTTTCAATACTCGGTTTAGCGGCGATATCAGAACCCGCGAAACAATGGTGGGCTGAGTTGCCAAGCATCGTCCAAAACGTTTCGCAAGAAGTGAATGAAGTGACCAAAGCGTCGTCAGAGCACATGAACGCGCCGCTTGAGCTTGCCAGTGACATGAACATTGACGAGATGGGCAACAACACGGTGTTTTCTCTGCTGAAAGCGCTCGCGACCACCACACCAACGCTGTTAACTCAGGCGATGATTGTGCTGTTTATGGTGTATTTCATGCTTAATCATGGTCGAAGTCTGTTTCGTAAATCGGTATCGCGTTTGCGTGGTTTTTCGAAACAACGTCAGGCGGTGGAGTTGGTGCAGGCTCTGCAGAAAGATTTATCGCGCTACATCGGCACCATTACTTTGGTCAATGCGGGTTTAGGCTTGTGTGTTGGATTGGTGTTTTTTGTCCTCGGCCTTGAAGACCCATTTCTATGGGGGGCGTTTGCGGGGGTAATGAATTTCGCGCCGTATTTGGGACCAGTGATTTCGATGGTGAGCTTTGGTTTTGTCGCGTATTTGCAGCTAGATTCGGTCAGTTTTATGCTGACAGTGGTATCGATATATCTGTTGCTGAATTTAATCGAGAGTCAGTTTGTCACCCCAACTTTGCTAGGGAGGCGGTTTAACCTCAACCCGTTAGTCATCTTTATGTGGCTGGTCTTTTGGGGTTGGTTGTGGGGCGGAATGGGGCTGTTGATTGGCGTGCCGCTGTTGGTGTGCATCAACATTTTAGCGGATCGTTTGGCGCTTTGCGGTTCGACGAACATCTAACCGCAAAGTTGCCAGTGTATTGAACGTTGTGCTTAGTTAAATAACTTTTCCGCCGCAACGGGTGGGCTGAATAAATATCCCTGACCGTAGATACAACCTTTGTCGACCAAGTAAGCCACTTGTTCTGGCGTTTCGATGCCTTCTGCCACGACTTTGAGTGAAAGCGTAGTGCCCATCGCAATGATGGCGTTAACAATGGCGTTGCTGTCGTTGTCGTTAGGCACATCACTGACAAACGAGCGGTCGATTTTCAGTTTGTTGATTGGCAAACCTTTGAGGTACGACAGCGAAGAATAGCCTGTGCCGAAGTCATCCAACGAAATCTCGATTCCGAGTTCACACAGCTGATTTAGCGATGCGATGGCCAGTTTTGGATCGATAAGCAAAAAGCTTTCGGTAATTTCCAGCTCCAAGCGATGCGCCGGGAATCCCGTTTCACGAAGGATGGTTTTGAGCTTGTTGATGAAGCGTGACTGTTGCAGTTGAAGTGCCGATACATTGACTGCAATTTTGCCAAATTGAACGCCTCTCGCCAGCCAGCCAGTCCCTTGTAAACAGGCGTCTTTGAGTACCCATTCGCCGATGCTTTGAATCAAGCCCGTCTTCTCTGCGATAGGAATAAAATCCGCAGGTGGCACTAAGCCAAATTCTGGGTGTTCCCAACGCACCAAGGCTTCCACACCAATAATTGCGTTTTGCGCGAGGTTGTATTGCGGCTGATACACCAAATGCAGTTGTTCTTTTTCTATCGCTTCATGCAGCGCAGATTGAATACGGACGTGCGATACCGATTTGTCAGTTAAATCCGGAGAGTAGAACGCGTAGCCGTTACGGCCATTTTTCTTCGCCAGATACATTGCGGTGTCGGCGTTTTTTAGCAGCGTTTCACTGTCTTGACCGTCGTTCGGGTAGAGTGCGATACCGATGCTGGTGGAGATCCGCAGCGAATCGTGATTTGCCAGATCGAACGGGCGGCGGAACACACCCAAAATCGAGCTTAACGTTTCGAGTAACGGAGAATCGCCGTCAATGTCTGGCAGTACGATGACAAATTCATCGCCACCGATGCGAGCCACATGCGCGTTCAGGTGCAAAATGTCTTGCAGGCGAACCGCCAGTTTCGACAACAGTTGATCACCGCAGAAATGGCCCATGCTGTCGTTAATGTGCTTAAAGTGGTCGATATCAAGAAACAACGTAGCAAAAGGTTGTTCCATCTCGATGTGCTGTTCCAGCAAGCTGATCAAATGGGTTCGGTTGGGCAAGTTGGTTAGCGGATCATAAAACGCCATGCGTTGCAGTTTCTCTTCGTGCGCTTTGCGCACTGAGATGTCCTCAAACACACAGATGTAGTTAATTAGGTGGTTTTTGTCATCCATTACCGCGCTAATAGTGGCTAATTGCGGGTAAATGCTGCCATCACGTTTGCGGTTGATAAACTCGCCTTTCCATTGACCTTTGGTTTCAAGTTGCTGCCAAAGTTGTTGGTAAAAAGCATCATCATGGTGCCCAGAGCGGAGAATGTTCGGGTTCTTCCCAATCACTTCTTCGGCGCTGAATCCGGTGATCTGCGAGAACGCGTTGTTGACATCAATGATATTGGCATTGCTGTCGGTAATGACCATACCTTCTTGCGAGTTGTTGAAGATTTTCGACGCCAACGACAATTGCGTTTCCACCATCTTGCGACGGGTAATGTTGCGCGTCATGCCCAAAATGCCGATCAGGTCACCGGCCTGATTTCGTACCGGTGATTTGATGGTTTCCAGCCAAGTTGGGTTGTTGTTTTCATCAATTTGGCGACACTCTTCAACGATGTTCTGTGTGCCAGTAGCGACCACTAATCGGTCGGCATCAATGAATTTTTCCGCGCGCTCGGCGCTGAAAAGGTCAAAGTCGTTCTTCCCGACAATGTCATCGTTAGACTTTTTCCACGCCTGTTCCACGCTGCGGTTAGTCATGGCGTACAGACCATCGGTGGTTTTGATCCAGATGTGGTCATCCAGACAATCGATGAATTCTTGCAGCGTTGGTAGTGGCTTGTTGGCGTGTGAGTGATGACGTTTGAGCTCTTGATGATAATGTTGACTAACATCAAAACTGATGCGGCCTGCCAGTGCGCTCAGCCACGCAGAAACGGTTTGCTTTTGCTGCGTTGAGTGCGTCAACGTCACAACGGCAAACAGCTCCTCATTCGGTAGCCATACTGGGCAAAGGCTCAGGTTTTCATCATCAAATTGTGAGCAAACTACGTCAAAGTGCGGCGCGGAAAATTGCGCGCAGTTTTGCTCAATCATCGCCACGATGGCGCGGTGATTTTGTGGCGAGGTGGATACCTCACTGGATAGCCATTGTTTGGTGTAGCTCAGGGTATAAAGTTGTCCCTGAGCTTGAGTGGCATCACAGCATTGCTGCAGAGCGTGTTGCCAGTCAGTCATCAACGGTGAAGGAATAGCGAAGCGAAACATAATTAGTAAAGTATCCTGAAGTGCCCACAAATATTTATAGGAATGTCGCCGCGTTTAGCGGCTGGGCTTTGGTTATATCGTATCCAACGCTTGAACAATTCCAAGCGACTGAAGGCACTTTCGATCAATAAAATGTTAGCGAGCTCTCTTTTTTATCCAACTCGTTTCATTTCTCCGTTTTCATATTGTCCTAGGTTTTTCGGGAATGACCAACTATTGCGATGCGTTCGCCGCCTTGGCTTTTTTACCCCAAGTCACCTGCTGGATGACCAAACCACTGATGATTAAGACAAGTCCAATCAACGTCGATGGGTGGATTTGTTCACCAATAATGGTGGCCAGTAACATCAACGAGATAAATGGCGAAGCAAATATCAGGTTGCTGATGCGCGCCGTGTTTTGGGTTAGCTTCAAGGCGCTCAACCACAGCACAAACGTCACTCCCATCTCAAACAAGCCGACGTATGTCACCGCCGCCCAGCCTTTGATGGAGATAGATTGCCAGCTTGCACCTTCGTACCAACTCAACGCGATAGTGAATGGGATGGCGACCAAAAAGCCCAGCAAAACACCCACCACCGGATCAGCTTTGTTTTTGGTGTTGAGAATCCAGTAACCCGCCCAAAGTAACGTCGACAGCAGTGCCAAGCCAACGCCAAGCGGACTCTCAAACTGCATGCCAAGCACATTGCCTTGCGTTGCAATCACGATCACGCCGAGGTAACTGAATCCACACGCTATCCAATCTTTGCCACGAATCTTTTGCCCCAAAAACACCGCTGCCATCAGGGTGAGCGTAATGGCCCAGCTGTAGTTGATGGCCTGCGCTTGAGAAGCGGGCAGCAAATCGTACGCTTTAAATAGGATCAAGTAATACGCCAACGGGTTGATCAAACCAAGCAGCAAGTAGTACCAAGGATTAGAGAGAAAAGTAGCACTTAGCTGGTTTAATTTACCTTGCACACCGCACACAATCGTAAGCGCGATGGCAGAAACCATACTGGCGATACACAGCATTTGGATCGGCGTAAATTCCGCTAATGTCAGTTTAAATGCGGTTGCAACCGTTGACCAAAGTAATACTGCTGAGAGCCCAAATCCTAGGGCACGACGCTCGTTCATGATGCCTCTGTGTGATGATGTGCCGCTCTTTGCTGAAAGAGTGAGCGGGATTGAGTATGTTGTACGGAGTGCCTAGTGTATGCGAGGATTTTTCATCCAACAAACTGGACATTTATCCAGTGTCTAAATACCATTGATAAAGATATAAAACATAGGCTAACTCGCTATTATGCAATGGATTCTTGAGCATCAATCTCTCATTCTTTCTTCTCTTTTTGCCGCGACAGCGAGCGGTGTCGCCGTGGGTTGGTGGGTAAAGCAGCGCTTTATTACCCAGACTCAACTACTCGAACAGCAGTTGGTGTCAGAAAAACAGCTTCACCAACAACAGCTTGAACAAGTAAAGCAAAGCCTTGCCGATGCGCAGCAAGAGTTGGATGAACTCGACAACGAGCGCGATAAAGCGGCCTTTGAAGTGCGCCAATCGCACGGCAAGTTGATGGCGGCCATGGAGAAATTGCGTTACTTCGAAGCCGTCAAACAAGAACGTCAGCAGTATTTTGATGAGCTGGGCCAAATGCGTGAACAAAAATCCCGTTTGGAAACGCAGCTTCGTGAGCAGCAGGCACGCCACGAACAAATGAATCAGGCTAATGCGGAAAAACTGCAAATTTTAGAGCAGGCCGAAGTGCGTCTGAAACAACAGTTTGAGCACCTTGCCAATCAACTGTTTGAAGAGAAAACCGCGAAAGTCGATTTGCAAAACCGTCAAAGTTTAGAAGGGTTGTTGTCACCGTTAAAAGAGCAGTTAGAAGGTTTCAAAAAGCAAGTCAACGATAGCTTTAGCCAAGAAGCTAAAGAGCGTCATACGCTGGTGCATGAGCTGAAAAATCTGCAACGCCTCAATGAACAAATGACTCGAGAAGCCGTGAACCTGACCCAAGCGCTCAAAGGTGATAACAAACAGCAAGGTAACTGGGGTGAAGTGGTGTTGGCGCGTGTTTTAGCTGAATCGGGACTGCGCGAAGGGCACGAGTACGAAACGCAAGTGAACCTACAGAGCGAAGCAGGCAAGCGTTACCAACCGGATGTGATTGTGCATTTGCCACAAAACAAGCAAGTGGTGGTCGATTCGAAAATGGCATTGGTGGCGTACGAGCGCTACTTTAATGCCGAAACGGATGCTGAACGCGACCGCGCGTTAAGTGCTCACCTCACCGCACTGCGTGCGCACATCAAAGGTTTGAGCATGAAGGATTACCACAAGCTCAAAGGCATCCAAAGTCTCGATTATGTTCTGATGTTTATACCGGTAGAGCCGGCGTTTCAAGTGGCGATTCAAGCCGACCCAAGCTTGATCAAAGACGCGATGGAGCAAAACATCATCTTGGTTAGCCCAACCACGTTGCTGGTGGCATTGCGCACCATCGACAATTTATGGCGCAACGAACGTCAGAATGAAAACGCCAAACTGATCGCCCAGCGCGCCACCAAACTGTACGACAAGCTGCGTTTATTCATCGATGACATGGAAGGGTTGGGCGGCGCATTAGACCGAGCGAACCAAACCTATCAAGGCGCTATGAACAAGCTGGCAACAGGCCGTGGCAACGTGATTCGTCAAGCAGAAAGCTTTAGACAGTTGGGGGTTGAAATCAAACGACCGATTTCTTCTGACCTTGCGCAGTTGGCGCAAAGTGATGCATTTTCAGAAAATGAATCACCAAATGAATCGTTAGTAGAAAGACATCCGGCTGAGGATAAAGTAAACTAATCGCCCGCAGTACAGAGGGCGACTTTCATTGTCAGCAAACGCCCTGTAGTGAACAAGTGCTGCCCAAGAGGAATTAGAATGACGGACACAAGCTTGCAATCCAATACAGCGTTAGAGAACGAAACGACCCACTTTGGTTTCACCACAGTGGCGAAAGAAGAAAAAGTGACCAAAGTTGCCGAAGTTTTCCACTCAGTGGCAGCGAAATACGACATCATGAACGACCTGATGTCAGGTGGTATTCACCGCCTTTGGAAGCGTTTTACGATCGATTGCAGTGGCGCTCGTCCTGGTCAGCGCATTCTGGATCTAGGTGGTGGTACGGGTGACCTAACCGCGAAATTCTCGCGTATTGTGGGTGACCAAGGCCACGTTGTTCTGGCAGATATTAACAACTCAATGCTGAATGTTGGCCGCGACAAACTGCGCGATAACGGCATTGTGGGTAATGTACACTACGTACAAGCTAACGCAGAAGAACTGCCTTTCCCAGATGATTACTTCGATGTGATCACCATCAGCTTCTGTCTTCGTAACGTAACCGACAAAGACAAAGCACTGCGTTCAATGTTCCGCGTCCTCAAGCCAGGTGGTCGTCTATTGGTTTTAGAATTCTCTAAACCAGTTCTCGAACCACTATCAAAAGTGTACGACGCGTACTCATTCCACCTATTGCCAAAAATGGGCGAATTGGTCGCGAATGACGCAGAAAGCTACCGCTACCTTGCTGAATCTATTCGCATGCACCCAGACCAAGAAACACTGGAAGGCATGATGCAAGACGCTGGCTTCGAAAACACCAAATACTACAACCTAACGGGTGGTATTGTGGCGTTGCACCGCGGTTACAAATTCTAAGGGTTAACGGCATGCCATTTGAACCTCTTATCACTGCTGTCATTGAAACTTCGCTGAACACACTGATTAAAGACGATCCTGCATTGGGTCGTCGTTTAGCGCGTCTCAAGGGCCAAGTTATCCAAGTTCACCTCAAAGAAATCGACAAGACGCTGACGTTTGTTTTCAGTCAGCAGATTGATGTGCTGGGTAACTACGAAGGTCAGCCTGACTGCTATCTCTCGTTGAACTTGAGCGTGCTGCCTGAGCTGCGTGACCAAGCCAACATCACTCGCTTGATTAAGCAAGACAAGCTTGAACTTGAAGGTGATATTCAACTGGCGCAGAAATTTTCTCAGTTGATGACCGATTGCAAACCGGACATTGAAGAGTGGTTATCTCGCGTAACAGGCGATGTGGTTGCACACACTTTGGTACAAGGCACCAAAAACGTGGGTGGTTTCTTCGTTTCTCAAGCGGAAAAACATCAGCGTCACCTTGCTCAAGTGGTCACAGAAGAGTGGAAATTGGCACCCGCACCATTGGAAGTCGCGTATTTTTGCGATCAAGTGGATGAGGTACGCAGCCAAGCTTCTCGCGTTGAAGCGCGTCTCAATGCTCTATTGAGCAAAGTTGGTTCGGATAAGCCAGCGCTGGAGAAACCATGACGCCAGCAGAATTAAAGCGCTTATACCACATCATCAAAGTGCAGCTGGAATACGGCTTGGATGAGTTGTTGCCCGATCATCAACTGACCAAAGCGCCATTATTGATGCGCAAGAGCCTATTCTGGATTAAGAACCAACACCCAGAAAAACCGCTTGGCGAACGCTTACGTCTTGCGCTGCAAGAACTTGGCCCAGTGTGGATTAAGTTCGGTCAGATGATGTCAACGCGCCGCGACTTATTTCCTCCGCATATCGCCGATCCACTGGCGCTGTTGCAAGACCAAGTTGCACCGTTTGACGGCGAGTTGGCCAAGCAGCAGATGGAAAAAGCGTTAGGTGGGCCGTTAGAGAACTGGTTTACCGAGTTTGACATCAAACCGCTGGCGTCAGCGTCCATCGCACAGGTGCATACTGCGCGATTAAAAGACACTAACCAAGAAGTGGTATTAAAGGTTATCCGTCCAGATATTCGCCCGGTCATTGATTCAGATCTAAAACTGATGCACCGAATGGCGCGTATAGTCGCCGGAGCGATGCCTGAAGCACGTCGTTTAAAACCCGTTGAAGTCGTACGCGAGTACGAAAAAACCTTGCTCGACGAGCTCGATTTACGTCGTGAAGCGGCGAATGCCATTCAACTGCGTCGTAACTTCGAAGGCAGCGAAGAATTGTATGTTCCTGAAGTTTTTCCTGACTTCAGTAATGAAACTGTCATGGTTTCTGAGCGAATATATGGCATCCAAGTCTCTGATATTGAAGGCTTGGAAGCAAATGGCACCAATATGAAGTTGCTGGCAGAACGTGGTGTGAGTGTGTTCTTCACTCAGGTGTTCCGAGACAGTTTCTTTCATGCCGATATGCATCCCGGGAATGTGTTCGTTAAACCTGAACACCCAGAGAACCCAATGTGGATCGGGCTAGATTGCGGGATCGTTGGTACACTTAATAGTGAAGACAAGCGTTATCTGGCGGAAAACTTCCTCGCGTTTTTCAATCGTGACTATCGCCGAGTGGCGGAGTTGCACGTTGATTCAGGCTGGGTTCCGGCAGATACCAATGTTGATGAATTTGAGTTCGCGATTCGCATTGTGTGTGAGCCAATTTTTGCTAAGCCACTGTGTGAAATCTCCTTTGGCCATGTGCTGTTGAACCTGTTCAACACCGCACGTCGCTTTAATATGGAAGTGCAACCTCAATTAGTGCTGCTGCAAAAAACACTGCTGTACGTTGAGGGGCTTGGTAGACAATTATATCCGCAGCTCGATTTGTGGGAGACCGCAAAGCCATTCCTTGAAGAATGGATGATGAATCAAGTGGGCCCGCAAGCTTTGGTCAACTCAATCAAAGATCGCGCGCCATTTTGGGCGGAGAAATTGCCGGAACTGCCGGAGCTACTTTACGATAGCCTCAAACAGGGTAAAGCGATGAACCAGCGTATGGATCTGCTTTATCAAGGTTATCGCCAAAGTAAGCGCCAGCAGGCGACAGGAAAGTTTTTATTTGGCGTTGGCGCCACTTTAGTCGTATGCTCGGCAATATTGGTGGATAACGCTTATGAGCAGCTTTCGATGGCCAGCGGTATCGCAGGTGTCACATTTTGGCTGCTTAGTTGGCGAGCTTATCGTCAATAGACGTTAAACTCTTGAAATAATTTTGTTTAAAGACCCGAGGTAAAAAGAATGGGTGGTATCAGTGTTTGGCAACTTCTAATCATTGCTGTAATTGTTGTATTGCTATTCGGAACTAAGAAACTACGTGGCATCGGTGGCGATCTAGGTAGTGCCGTTAAGGGCTTCAAAAAAGCAATGAGCGATGAAGATTCTGCGAAAAATGAAAAAGACGCAGACTTCGAGCCAAAAAGTTTAGAAAAACAGCAGCAAAAAGAAGCTGCACCTGAAACTAAAAAAGACAAAGAGCAGGCATAAAACGTGTTTGATATCGGTTTTTGGGAACTGGTATTAATATCTGTTGTTGGTCTGGTCGTTCTTGGACCGGAGCGTTTGCCTCATGCTATTCGAAGCGTGTCTCGCTTTATCGGTGCTGCTAAGAATATGGCAAATAGCGTTAAAGACGAATTGTCGCACGAGCTAAAAGTCCAAGAGCTGCAAGAAAACTTGCGCAAAGCTGAGCAAATGGGGATGGAAGATTTATCTCCTGAGCTCAAATCTTCGGTCGAAGAACTGAAGAAAGCCGCGCAATCTGTAAACCGCCCTTACGCTAATAAGGCGCAATCAGAAACGGAACCTGCAAAAGCAGAACCAGTGGCTGAAAGTGCAGAAAAAGTGGAAGAGATTAAGGTTTCAGCGGCAGATAAGAAAGCCGAATAGTCTCATTAGGAGGAGCTACTAGTGACTGGTAGCTCCTTTTTGATCTGATTTTTAATAAGAGGTTTGCCATGTCTACCGTCGAGCAGACACAGCCTTTAATTAGTCATTTGTTGGAGCTTCGCAACCGACTACTGCGTTCAATTTTGGCAGTGTTGGTGGTGTTTGTCGGGCTAATTTATTTCTCTAACCACATTTATGAGTTTATCTCCGCACCTTTGGTTGAACGTTTACCAGAAGGCGCGACGATGATCGCAACCGATGTGGCATCACCATTTTTCACACCTCTAAAACTGACGCTTATCGCCTCAGTATTTGTTGCGGTGCCGTTTATTTTGTATCAGGTTTGGGCTTTTGTTGCGCCAGGTCTGTACAAGCACGAACGTCGTTTGATCATGCCATTGCTGTTTTCTAGCTCGTTGCTGTTTTACTGTGGCGTGGCCTTTGCGTATTACGTGGTATTTCCACTGGTATTTGGCTTCTTTACTGCGATTTCTCTCGGTGGGGTTGAGTTTGCGACCGATATTTCGAGCTACCTAGATTTTGTGCTGGCGCTGTTTATGGCGTTTGGTATTGCGTTCGAAGTGCCCGTGGCGATTATCCTACTTTGTTGGACTGGGGCGACCACGCCGCAAGACCTAAAAGAGAAGCGTCCATACATTATTGTGGCTGCGTTCGTTGTCGGCATGCTGCTGACGCCGCCAGACATGATTTCGCAGACGTTACTTGCGATCCCAATGTGTTTACTGTTTGAGGTTGGTCTGTTCTTTGCTCGTTTTTACACTCGTAAAGATGAGGAAGAAGAGGAGTAATCCTTCAGTTTTTAGACAGTAAAAAGCGGCTCAAATGAGCCGCTTTTTTATTGCGGTTGGTTTGCTATTTTGGGCTAACTACTTAACTTTCAACACGTAACCACATTTAGTACAGACATAAACTTCTTTGATGCCTAGCAGCTTTTGAAAAAAGTTGCGCGGTACGCGTTGCAAGTAAGCACCATGTGTACACATTTCAATATCCGTATTCATGTTGTTTTACACCTGTGCTAAGACGTAGGCGAATAGCAGTATAAGAAAAGAATGTGTCGAGTTGTCGACAGTCACAAGAAGCGTACTGATGGAATACGTATGATGCGAAGTGGGTAGGGTTACAAGTTAATAGTTATGTCTATCAACACTACAGTATTGCTGGTTGAGTCGTTTCAGGTTTGGCCTGTTCACCCAACCGTTTGGGCAATAAAAAAGCGACCTAGTGTGGCCGCTTGTTGCGTTTGTTGTCTTGCTTAAATCTTAAATAAGTTTTTTGCATTTTCCGTGGTGATAGCATCTATGGTTGCGACTTCTTCGCCACGCAAGTCTGCCACTCGCTGCGCGACGAGCGATGTGTAAGCTGGCTCATTGCGTTTACCGCGATGCGGCACTGGCGCCAAATATGGGCAGTCTGTTTCTAAGATGACCCATTGCATGTCTAAGTGTGGGATGACTTGGTCCATGCCGCCGTTTTTAAATGTCGATACACCGCCTAAACCAAGGTGGAAGCCCAACTCGTTAATTGCTCGTGCCTCTTCTAAGCTGCCACCAAAACAATGGAACACGCCACGCAGGCGACCGTCTTGCTCTTGACGAAGCAGAGTCAGCGTTTCTTCGATGGAATCACGGGTGTGGATCACCACAGGCAAATCCATCTCTTTTGCCCAATTGAGTTGGGTGACGAAAGCCATCTCTTGCTCTGCTCGGTAGGTTTTATCCCAATACAGGTCGATGCCGATTTCGCCCACGGCGATAAAGTTGTGTTTTTCGAACCAGCCTCGGATGATTTCTAGCGTTTGATCAACGTTGCTATCAACGTAACATGGGTGCAACCCCATCATTGAGTGGCACACTTCCGGATACGCTGCTTCGGTCTGCAGCATCGGTTCAATCGAGTCCAGATCGATATTCGGCAGCAAAATTTTAGTGATGCCTTGAGTTAAGGCGCGCTCAACCACTTCATCGCGGTCGTTATCAAATTCGCTCGCGTATATGTGCGCGTGGGTATCGATCATGGTCTTTCTCTGTACTTTGTCCGTTTGGTACGAGAAGTATACTTGAGTGTGAGTGCTGGGTCATTTTCAGTTTTTTTCATCGCCTTTTTCCAGATTGTCACTCGCAAGGTGCATCAAGAGTGATATGATTTTGTTCACCAGATGATTTGATCATCATAACCGTCCAGACAAGGAGAAAATGGTGTCTGTATCAATTCAAGGTCCATTCCCTGCACGCCGTATGCGTCGTTTACGTAAACACGATTTTAGTCGTCGTTTGATGGCTGAGAACCAACTTTCCGTGAATGATCTGATTTACCCAATGTTCATCCTTATGGGTAAAGATCGTCGTGAGAGCGTGGAATCCATGCCGGGTGTAGAGCGTTTGTCGATTGATTTAATGCTAGAAGAAGCACAATACCTCGCAAATCTAGGCGTTCCTGCCATCGCGCTTTTCCCTGTCGTAAACCAAGACGCTAAAAGCTTATGCGCTACCGAAGCTTACAATCCAGAAGGTTTGGTTCAGCGCGCAGTACGTGCACTAAAAGAGCACGTGCCTCAAATTGGTGTGATTACAGACGTCGCACTAGACCCGTTCACCACACATGGCCAAGACGGCATCATTGATGAAGATGGCTATGTGATGAACGATGAAACCACCGAAGTGCTAGTTAAGCAGGCATTGTCTCATGCCGAAGCGGGCGCAGATGTGGTTGCGCCATCAGACATGATGGATGGTCGTATCGGAGCAATCCGAGTTGCGCTAGAAGAAGCGGGCTACATTCATACTCAAATCATGGCTTACTCGGCTAAATACGCATCAAACTACTACGGCCCATTCCGAGATGCCGTCGGTTCTTCGTCTAATCTAAAAGGTGGTAACAAGAAAAACTACCAAATGGACCCAGCAAACATTGATGAAGCAATGCATGAAGTCGCAATGGACATCAATGAAGGGGCAGACATGGTGATGGTTAAGCCAGGTATGCCATACTTAGATGTAGTTCGCCGAGTGAAAACCGAGCTGCAAGTTCCGACATTTGCTTACCAAGTATCGGGCGAGTACGCGATGCACAAAGCGGCGATTCTTAATGGCTGGTTAAAAGAGCGCGAGACAGTAATGGAATCACTACTGTGCTTTAAGCGTGCGGGCGCCGATGGCATCCTGACTTACTTTGCAAAAGACGTAGCAGAGTGGTTAGCGGAAGAGAATGCACAAGCCGCTCAGCACCTAAAGATGGCTCGAGAAGCGACAGAAGAGTAATTATCGCTCAGTGAGAAAAACCAGACCGACAATAGTTGTTCGTCTGCATATACCCAAGTAACCTCAGGCGGATTACAAAAGGCTTGTATATCCCAAAAAATCCAAGGTGCTTGGGTATATTTATTTCTGGAGAAGAGAACAATGACAATGCTGATTCGTGAAGGCACGTTGGAAGAGGCACTTCAAGTGGTCACTCGAGTGAAAGAGTTTGCCAACGGAGAAACCTTAGATTCGATGTCACAGCGTCTTGGAGACAAAAACAGCCTAATCCTAGTGGCTGAGAAAAACGGTGCTATTGTCGGTTTTAAAATCGGCTACGAACTGGATGAAGACACCTTCTATAGTTGGTTTGGTGGTGTTGCGCCGCAAGCTCGAAATGAGGGTGTCGCGCAGATGTTGTTAGAGGCTCAAGAAGAATGGGTCGCAGAACAAGGCTATAAAACACTAAAAGTGAAATCTCGAAACCAATTTCCTGCCATGCTCAGATTGTTGTTGAGAAATGGATATCTTATTGAAAAATTTGAAGAAAAAATTAATCTTCGTGAATCGAGAGTGCATTTCATTAAAGCAATGTGAAAATAAATGAGATTTTTTCTCATTTAACTGTTGACTGTTAAATGAGAATCATTATTATTAATCCTGTCTTAGGGAATGAGGAAAGTTCACAAGGACGTTGAATTACTGATTAACAGAAGTTGATTAACTGGTGTTGAGAAGGTGATGAAACATTTATCCAAGAACTTGCACGAATTCTTTTTGACACGACATTGCTCACATTGCTTCCAGTGTAATTTATAGCTTCTTGGTTAAGCTGCCATGATATGGAACTGGCTTTACCACTTCTGCTAGGCGACCCAATTGGGTCGCTTTTTTCTTTTCTACGATTTCCATTTGACGTCACTATCCGTAACTTTTCCACATGACATGATCATTTTAAGATCGTTGATCTTCTCGCCTTTTTTAAAAATAATCCTTTAAAAACAATAATATAGATTTGTATTTTTTTGTCTTTTCTATCATTGCACAATCTGTGGATAATTTATATAAACAGAGTTATCCACAGGTGATGGTGGTTTTCTTGAATAAATCGGAAAATTTCCGCGATCTGGATCGAACGAACAAGATAGATTCGGATCAGCAGTCATGGCATCCTAGGCAGATCTATTAAGTACTGATTTGGATACAGACAATTATGGCAAGTATTCCTGAAAATCCGCTGATTCTTATCGACGGTTCTTCTTACCTATATCGCGCTTTTCACGCTTACCCGGGCACGATGAGTAATGGTGAAATCCCAACCAACGCAGTTTACGGTGTGGTGAACATGCTACGCAGTATGATGCGTCAATTTGCGTCTGAGCGTATTGCGGTGGTGTTTGATGCGAAGGGTAAAACCTTCCGTGATGAGATGTATTCAGAATACAAAGCGAATCGTCCACCAATGCCGGACGATCTGCGTTGCCAAATTGAACCTTTGCACAACGTTATTCGTGCGATGGGGTTGCCGTTGATCTGCGTTCCTGGCGTGGAAGCAGATGACGTCATCGGTACGTTGGCTTACCAAGCCTCGCAACAAGGCATGCCTGTTTTAATCAGTACTGGCGATAAAGATATGGCTCAGCTGGTGGATGACAACATTACCTTGATCAACACCATGACGAACGTAGTGATGGATCGTGAAGGGGTGGTGGAAAAATTTGGTATTCCGCCAGAGTTGATCATCGACTATCTAGCGTTGATGGGCGATAAAGTCGATAACATCCCTGGTGTACCGGGCGTGGGCGACAAAACGGCGACCGCTTTGCTGCAAGGCATTGGTGGCCTGACTAAGTTGTACGAAAATCTGGATGATATCGCGGCACTTGGTTTCCGCGGTTCGAAAACCATGGCGAAGAAGCTGGTCGACAACAAAGACAACGCTATGCTGTCTTATGAGCTGGCTACCATCAAGCTGGATGTGGAACTGGAAGAAACACCAGAGTCGCTACTGAAAGCAGAGCCAAACAAAGACGAATTGATCAAACTGTATGGTCAGTTGACGTTTAAGTCTTGGTTGAACGAACTGCTTGAAGGCGGCTCAGGCACTGTCGAAGCGGTTGAACTTGCAGGCTCTGCGCAAGCATCATCATCTTCTTCTTCGCATGCTGAAATGGAAACCTCAGCGGTAACGATTGATCGCAGTCAGTACGAAACAATTTTGGACGAAGCTTCTTTCAATGCGTGGCTAGAAAAACTCAAAGCGGCAGAGCTGTTTGCCTTTGATACCGAAACGGACAGCCTTGATTACATGGTGGCGAACCTCGTCGGTTTGTCATTTGCTATCGATGAAGGTATTGCGGCTTATGTTCCTGTCGCACACGATTATTTGGATGCGCCAGAGCAACTGGATCGCGATTGGGTTCTGGAGCAGCTGAAACCAATTCTTGAAGACGACGCTCAAGCGAAAGTCGGTCAGAACCTAAAATACGATGCGTCTGTGCTGGCACGTTACGGCATCGAGATGAAAGGCATCAAATACGACACTATGTTGGCGTCTTACGTTTACAACAGCGTAGGCGGCAAACACGACATGGACAGCTTGGCACTTCGTTTCCTACAACACAGCTGCATTTCATTCGAACAAATCGCGGGTAAAGGTAAAAACCAACTGACCTTCAACCAAATCGAGCTTGAGCAAGCATCGCCATACGCAGCTGAAGATGCAGACGTCACGCTTCGCTTGCACAATCGTCTGTTTGCTAACATCGAACAAGATGAAAAGCTAAAATCGGTTTACGAAGAAATCGAAATGCCGCTAGTCCCTGTTTTGTCTCGCATTGAGCGCACTGGTGTTCTGATTGATGACATGAAGCTGAGCGCTCAATCGGTAGAAATCGCGGCCCGTTTAGAAGAGCTTGAACAAAAAGCTTACGAAATCGCAGAACAAGAGTTCAACATGAACTCGCCGAAGCAGCTGCAAGCTATCCTATTTGAAAAAATGGGCCTACCTGTTGTGAAGAAGACACCATCTGGCACACCTTCAACCAATGAAGAGGTGTTGCAAGAGCTTGCGTTGGATTACCCACTGCCAAAACTGATCCTAGAATACCGTGGTTTAGCGAAGCTGAAGTCGACATACACAGACAAGCTGCCGAAGATGATCAACCCTTCAACTGGTCGTGTACACACCTCTTACCATCAAGCGGTGACTGCGACAGGTCGTTTGTCGTCTACCGATCCAAACTTGCAGAACATTCCAATCCGTAACGAAGAAGGTCGTCGTATTCGTCAGGCGTTTGTAGCTCCTGCTGGTTACAAGGTTCTGGCTGTCGACTACTCGCAAATCGAGCTGCGTATTATGGCGCACCTTTCTGGCGACCAAGCGCTGCTTGATGCCTTCCGTGACGGTAAAGACATTCACGCAGCAACCGCAGCAGAAATCATGGGAGTGTCTATTGATCAGGTATCCAGTGAGCAGCGTCGCCGTGCAAAAGCGGTGAACTTTGGTTTGATTTACGGCATGAGCGCATTCGGCTTGGCAAAACAGCTGGGCATTCCTCGTGGTGAAGCGCAAGCTTACATGGACAAATACTTCGAGCGTTACCCAGGTGTAATGCAGTACATGGAAGACACGCGCAGCGCAGCAGCTGATAAAGGTTATGTAGAAACCATTTTTGGTCGACGTTTGCATCTGCCAGAAATCAAATCGCGTAATGGTATGCGTCGTAAAGCGGCAGAACGAGCGGCGATCAATGCGCCAATGCAAGGCACTGCAGCGGACATTATTAAGAAAGCGATGCTGCTAGTGGATCAATGGATTCAAGAAGAAGGCAATGGTCGCGTAAAACTTTTGATGCAAGTACACGATGAACTGGTATTTGAAGTCGAAGAGTCGTCTTTGTCCGAAATTGAAAGTAAAGTACAAAAATTGATGGAATCTGCAGCAGAGTTGAAAGTGCCTTTGGTGGCAGAAGCTGGTCACGGTGACAACTGGGATCAAGCACACTAATCATTTTTAAATCAATTTGGTCGATTTAGTATGAGCCAGCGCACAAACGCTGGCTTTTTTGTGTCATTAAAAAAGCAACTTGGATTTGAAAATTAATGTTGCTTAATAAAACTTTCATGAAAAAAAACTACAAAAAATCTTTGCAATTCTGACCAATTGTTGTACATTAGATCGCGTAGGGTACAGAGGTAAGATGTTCTATCTTTCAGACCTTTTGTTTCACGTTATTGGATTAGGCTGATTCAGCCGCCCCAGTCAGTTTTTGACTGGGGCGTTTTTTATTGGGCGAAAGAAAAATTCCTTTTAACTCAGTTTCTTATCCATTTTGGCGCTGTCCTCGCAATTCTCTCTCGCTAACTACTTGCTTCCACTGATTTTTTGTCGTTATTTCTTCGACTCATTCATCCTGTAAATTTACGCCATTCACACTATTATTTTTTCTCGAAAGAAAGTAAGTCGGCCTTTCTGAGGGGTGAAACTTATCTAACTTATTGAATTTAATTTTCTTTATTAATGTTTGGTAAACGAAAAGACTCAAGATTAGAAAAGCAGATGACTTTTTGAACTATTGAAATCATTCGATAGTTCAGTAATGCTTTGCAACATAACAATAATTACCAATTTTTCTCTCCCGTTATCCCTGCCAGGAAGGTGGGGATTTTTATTGCCTGAAATTCCGGTTTTTGCTTTGTCTAGATAAACAAAAGCCCCACCAAATGGCAGGGCTGTGTCGAAAAAATTTAACAAATATTGTTAATTATTCTTCGTTGCTCTCTGGCATCTCTAGATCGTCTTCTTCAATCAGGTGAGCCAGTGCTGGTGCAAACCAGGTATCCAGTTTCGCGCGCAGCTGATCGACCCCTAATCCTTTTAGAGAAGAGAAAACATCAACCGAAACGTCACCACCGAAAGTTTCCACTTGTTTGCGAATTTTCAGAAGTGTCTGTTTACGTGCGCCACTTTTTAGCTTATCAGCTTTAGTTAGCAACACTTGTACTGGAATACGGCTATCGATCGCCCAGAAAATCATTTGCTGGTCGAGATCTTTCATTGGGTGACGAATGTCCATCAGAACCACTAGGCCTTTTAGGCACTCGCGTTTCTGTAGGTATTCACCTAAAGATTTCTGCCATTTGTTTTTCATCTCTACCGGTACTTGAGCAAAACCATATCCCGGTAGATCGACAATGTGACAACCTTCTTCTACTTTGAATAGGTTGATCAATTGGGTACGACCAGGTGTTTTTGATGTCTTGGCTAAGCTTTTTTGATTAGTTAGACGGTTAAGTGCACTCGATTTACCAGCGTTTGAGCGTCCTGCAAACGCAATTTCGACACCTTCGTCCTCCGGTAAGTGGCGAATATCGGGCGCGCTGGTGATGAAATGCGTATTTTGGTAATGAATTTTTACGCTCACTGTTAACTCCATCTCGACTTTGTGTAGTCGATTGATTACTTTTTTGTGAAATTGTGTAAAATAACCGTGCTCGGCATAAGGTCGCCTATTGTACCATGAGTGTACGCGGTATGTTCACATTCCGTGGTACTGGAAGCTTGATAATTATAATGGAATGTCATGAAGAAATTAGCGCTAATTTTGAGTCTTTTAGCCAGTTGCTCAGTATGGGCCCAAGGTAATATTGAGGCTGGTAAAGCAAAATCACAAACCTGTGTCGCCTGTCACGGAGCAGATGGCAACAGTGCAATCGCAATGTACCCTAAACTAGCAGGCCAACACGCTAAGTATCTTGAGAAGCAGTTAAAAGATCTTAAGCTAGGTATGACAAGTGGTGGTAAACAAGGTCGTTACGATCCTGTAATGAGTGGCATGGCAATGCCGCTAAGCGATGAAGACATCGCAGATCTTGCAGCATACTACTCTTCTCTACCAACTTCAGAAAGCTCGACACCTGAAGATGTGGTAGCAAAAGGTAAAGTGCTTTACACCGCGGGTGATGCAGAGCGTGGTCTAACGGCATGTATGGCATGTCACGGTCCGCGTGGTAACGGTACTGAGCTTTCAGGTTTCCCTAAAATTTCTGGTCAGCACGCTGACTACATCAAAGCTCAGTTAGAAAAATTCCGTGATGGTAACCGTGGCAACGATATGAATGCCATGATGCGTGACATCGCGAAGAAAATGACAGATGAAGATATCGAAGTTCTGTCGAAATACGTTGGCGGTCTGCACTGATACCCCTACATAGTTCGAGCAAAGTTGTACAAAAATGCCCCAGCGATTTCGCTGGGGCATTTTTGTTGGTGATGTGGCTCACACGTGATTTTTGAGGGTGTCATCGATATCTGCTCGAAAGCTTGTAAGACATTTGCCATACCTTCGATTGCGAATGTCTTCTTCTTATTTTTAACCTTTTGATTAATTGATGCTTTTAATTTTTGCGAGAAAATTATCGATAATATTTCCTACTGATAACTTGTGAGTGCGTCGGGATTACGTAAAGTAGAAAGCGTTCACAGGGGGTGAATTGCAGGATTTCAGACCACGGATTCAAGGTCTTCATGGACGCAAGCTAGGATAGCTTGATGATCGGAAAACGGAATTAGGTAGGCAAGGAGCCTGCTCGATACGGATGGTCATCTCGTCTTATGGTTAAGACAGTGGAAAGGATCAGGCACAGGAAGTTGCTCAGAAGACAGGAAGTAAAGGGATAGCCAAAACTCATCAGGAAGATGAAAAACAACACTTTTTGGCAAGGAAAGCACGAAAAACAAAAGGATTCTTGGTGCACTAAATGCGTGCAACACAGTTTCGCCACTTGATGGCACTTAGAAAGCGACAGTTTGACTGTCGCTTTTTTTATGCCGTTTTTTCTCGGCAACCACCAATCTGAAGAGGGATTACTACACTGATGCCTTTCGATGGGTTCTTAAACAAAGTTTTTTAACAAAAACTGCTGAAAAAGTATTCAGTGCCTCTCCAATCTGAGTCCACTTTCTGGTATGTTTCGCATCCCTGTTTGAGGAAGTCAGCATGCATACCTGTCCTTTATGCCACAATCAGCATACTCGTCACTATTTTGAAGATAAGCATCGCGAATATCTTCAATGTGAGCAGTGCTACTTGGTATTCGTTAATCCAGACCAACGTTTGGATGCGGAAACTGAAAAAGCTCACTATGATTTGCATGAGAACAACCCAGAAGATATGGGCTATCGACGTTTTTTGTCGCGTATTGCTGACCCAATCACAGAGCGAATTTCACCACAATCGAACGGAATCGACTTTGGTTGTGGTCCGGGCCCGACGCTTTCCTTAATGCTAGAAGAAGCAGGGCACAACATGGCGTTGTACGATATTTACTATCACCCAGATACTGCGGTGCTAGAAAAGCAGTATGACTTCATGACAGCGACAGAGGTGATAGAGCACCTCTACCACCCCGATGTGGTGTGGAAGCAATGGTTGAATTTAGTTAAGCCAGGGGGCTGGATTGGCCTGATGACGAAAATGGTCATCGACGTGGAGGCTTTTAAATCATGGCACTATAAGAATGACCCAACTCATGTGGTGTTCTTTAGTCGTGATACCTTCCAGTTCCTTGCTGAGCGGGATAAGCTCGAACTCGAATTTATTGGTAATGATGTAATTTTACTGAGGAAGACCCAGTAATGAGCCGTAAAAAGAAATCTAGAAAGCCGGGTGCCGCTGGCGCACCTGAGTTTGTTGTAACTCGTAACCGTACCGAATCTGACGTTGAAGGCCGTCTACGCAAGCGCGCGAAAAAGCGTAAAGGCTTGAAGACAGGTAGCCGCAACTCAGAAGTTAACGAACAGAAAAAGCAATCTTCTGCGCAAAATCGTGACCCACGTTTAGGCAGCAAGAAGAAGATCCCTCTGATTGTTGAACCAGTGAAGAAGATGACGAAGCAAGAGCGTCGTCTATCTGCGGAACAAGAGCTAGAAATGCTAGAAAATGACGCGCAATTGAACGTGTTGTTGGATCGCATTGAAGCGGGTGAAAACCTAGGTACAGGTCTACAAAAATACGTGGATGAGAAGCTTGATCGTATTGAAAAGCTAATGGATCAACTTGGTCTGCTAGAACCTGAAGAAGAGGAAGATTTTACCGCTTCTTCTGCGAAAGGTTCTCGTAATGACGATGATTTATTAGCGGATTTCGACGATATTAACTTCGAAGACTACAAAGGATAATTAAGCCATGAATGTAACCTTATTAGCTATTGCGGGTGCAGTGATCATTATCGCGCTGGCTTCTTATGCAGGTTACCTTCTGCTTCAATTGAAAAAGCAAAAGGAATTGCAGCTGAAGCATCAAAAGTTGGCGATCGATAAACGTAATGCCAACATTTTTGAGAATGTGCATACCTTGTGTCAGGCAGGCATTCAAGGCCAGTGCGATTTGTCGGAAATCAGTATTCGCGTGTATTGCATCATGGATTATGTTCAAGGTGAGAATCGTGTGAACTTCGACGAAGTGTACCCTGCAATTTCCGAGCTTTACCATATCGTAAAAGATATGGCGCGCGGTGAAGACCGTCAGCAACTTGCCAAGAAAGAACGTATGCAACAGAACCTGACGCGTCAGAAAGCGGAAAGCCGCTTAACAGATGCGATCATCGAGGAACTCAAAGTGTTGCAGAAAAACGTCCAGCCACTGAATAATCAAATCAATATTCAGATGCTTTAACGATAATCCCCATTGGTTTGTTTTATGACCATTGGGGCTATCGTGATCACGCTAGCACTTCTTTGGATTTATAATTAAAAAGCCATCAGGTGTTGCCACGGTTGCCATCGTCGTATGGCAAAATAGCGATTCTGAATATCGGGTGACGGCTTTCGTTGCCCTAGCATTTAACGGAAAGTACCACCATGTCGAATCAACACACTGAATCGAAACAGCAAATCGTCTGGGATCAAGCGGTATTGGATAAGTACAACTATTCCGGTCCTCGCTACACGTCGTACCCAACGGCGCTGGAGTTTCATGAAGCGTTTACCATCTCAGACTATGATATGGCATGCACTCAGTACCCAGAGCGTCCGTTATCGCTGTACGTACACATTCCGTTTTGCCATAAGCTTTGCTACTACTGTGGTTGTAATAAAGTCATTACACGCCACTCGCACAAAGCGGATGAATACCTCGACGTGCTTGAACACGAAATTCGTCAACGTGCTGCATTGCTCGTTGGTCGCACTGTGACGCAATTGCATTTTGGTGGTGGTACACCGACGTTTCTATCTGAAAAGCAAATCACTCGCGTGATGAACTTGCTACGCCAAGAATTTACATTCAGTGATGATGCAGAAATCAGCATTGAAGTAGACCCGCGTGAAATTCAGATCACCATGTTGGATCACCTTCGTAGTGAAGGCTTCAACCGCCTGAGCATCGGCGTTCAGGACTTCAACAAAGAAGTGCAAAAACTGGTGAATCGTGAACAAGATGAAGAATTCATCTTTGCGATGGTGGCACGTGCGAAAGAGTTGGGTTTCCGTTCGACCAACCTCGATTTGATCTACGGTTTGCCGAAGCAGACCAAAGCCTCTTTTGCGAAGACGTTAGAACAAGTGCTGGAAATGCAGCCGGGTCGTCTGTCGGTCTTTAACTACGCACACATGCCGCAATTGTTTGCTGCGCAGCGTAAGATTAAAGACGAAGATTTGCCAAAAGCAGAAGAGAAAATGGCGATTCTCCAAGACACGATCGCAACTTTGACGGGTGCTGGCTACCAGTTCATCGGCATGGACCATTTTGCTATGCCTGACGACGAACTCGCCGTTGCGCAGCGCGAAGGAGTGTTGCATCGCAACTTCCAAGGCTACACCACTCAAGGTGAGTGTGACTTGGTGGGCTTTGGTGTTTCTGCCATTTCAATGATTGGTGATGCGTACGCGCAAAACCAAAAAGAGCTCAAGAAGTACTACGCTCAAGTAAATGACCTTCGCCACGCATTGTGGAAAGGTGTCTCACTCGATTCGGATGACTTGCTCCGTCGTGAAGTCATTAAGCAGCTGATTTGTAACTTTAAGCTTGATAAAAAAGCGATCGAATCTGAATTTAGAGTGAAATTTGATCAGTACTTCAAAGAAGACCTGCAATTGCTGCAAACGTTCATCAATGATGAGCTGGTGGAAGTGGATGACAATGAAATTCGAGTGACACTGCGTGGTCGCCTGCTTATCCGTAACATCTGTATGAGCTTCGATAAATATCTGCGAGCAAAAGCGCGTCAGCAGCAATTCTCTCGCGTGATTTGATCATCGCTTGCCGATTCCAAATACAAAAAATGCCAGCAAATGCTGGCATTTTTTATAATTTTGCGCTGATTAAACGCGATCTTTAACTTTTTCTTTCAGTTCTGCTTTTTCTGCATCAGAAATGAAAGCAAGCTCAAGGCCATTGATTTGCGCTTGGCGAATCTGCTCTTGGCTCAGGCCGGCTGCTGGCGCCGCCACTTCGTATTCGTAAGGTAGCTCAATACCTTCTACCGCAGGATCATCCGTATTTAGACACGCTAGAACGCCGTGGTCTAGGAACTGTTTCAGTGGGTGATTTGCTAGAGAATCGACCGTACTGGTTTGGAAGTTCGACGTCAGGCACGATTCGATACCGATACGGTTTTCCGCTAGGTAATCCATCAGTTTTGGATCGTGAATCGCTTTCACACCGTGGCCGATACGCGTTGCACCAAGCTCTTGAATGGCTTGCCACATGCTTTCAGCGCCCGCCGCTTCACCAGCGTGAACTGTCACGTTTAGGCCTGCATCACGTACCTGTTTGAAGTGAGAGACAAAGCGATCGCCCGGTTGGCCAAGCTCATCACCTGCAAGGTCTACTGCTACGATGTGGTCTTTCTGGCTTAGAATTGCATCCAGTTCTTGCTGACATGCATCTGTGCCAAATGTGCGGCTCATGATACCGATAAGGTTCGCTTTGATGCCAAAGTCGCGCATGCCTGCTTGTACGCCATCGACAACCGCTTCAACCACGCCAGCGACTGGCAGTTTGTGTTTCATCGCCATGTAGTATGGTGAGAAACGCAGTTCGGCGTAATCAATTTGTGCGTTTAGCGCATCTTCAACGTTTTCATAAGCAACGCGACGACAAGCGTCAAGATCGCCCAGTACTGCTACGCCCCAGTCAAGCTTAGAAAGGAAAGCAACAAGAGATGGTTCCGCTTCGACAATTTGAACGTGTGGAGTGAGAGACTCAATATCGTACGCTGGCAGAGCAATGCCAAATTTTTGGCCAAGCTCAAGGATAGTCTTAGTACGAATGTTACCGTCAAGGTGTCGGTGCAAATCAGTTAGAGGAAGATTCTTAGTTATCATTATGTCGATCCGGATAGTTATGAACTGGAACAGGGCCCAAACATTATCTGTGACAATACATGGGTAAGATTTGCAGTTAAGTATAAATAACAGTTAGGTAGATTGTCAGTAGAGGATGACTAGGAATTCAACGATTCTCGCTCTTTTCTACTTCATGTTAACCAAATGTGTTGGCCATTCATCCAGAGGAATTGGGCGACTGTAATAGAAACCTTGGACTTGATGGCAGCCCAGCGAGCGCAACAGTTGCGCTTGCGTGCTGTCTTCTACACCTTCTGCCACGACATTGGTTTTTAATCCTGCGGTGATATTGATCACTGCGGCTACTACTGAGCTGTCGAGGTTCTCTTTGGTGAGCTGATTGATGAACGTGCGATCGATCTTCAAGCAAGTGAACGGCAGTGAATGCAGATAACCAAGAGAAGAGTAACCCGTACCAAAATCATCAATGGCAATGCCAATGCCCATATCACGCAACTTCATCATGTTTTCCAGAGTCGTTGGTGCGCTATCAATAATGCGCGACTCGGTGATCTCTAACGTGAGGTTTTTGGCGGGCAGCTTAGTGACATCCAGCACTCGTGTCACGGTGTCGACAAATGCCGGGCAGGAGAGCTGATTGACCGAAATGTTCACGTGCAATTGGAAGTCTGACGGCCACTGTTTGTTCTCGATGGCTTTGTATGTGTCTCGGCACGCTTGCAGCAAGATTTGTTGGCCAATGGCTTTGATCATGCCGCTTTCCTCCGCGATTGGGATGAAATCTAATGGTGAGATCATACCGCTTTCGCTATTCCAGCGAGCTAGGGCTTCAGCGCCACATACGTTACCACTCGCGAGATCGATGATCGGCTGATAATGAGGCACAAATTCGCGCTTGTCGATGCCCGTTTGCATCTTCGTGAGCAGCTGAGTACGAAACTTCGATGCGCTCGCGAGTTCTGGGCTGTAGTAACAAATGCCCGTCAGTGGATCTTGCTTCGCGTAGCTCAGAGCAATGCTGGCATTGCGTAGCCAAAGCGGCATGTTCTCACCATGCTTGGTTTGCACAATCCCTAGTGAGATCTTCATCACCACGCTTTCACCTTCAACCATAAATGGTGCTGCGAACAGTTGTTGTAGGCGACGTTCTGTTAAACGGATGTCTTCGTCTTTATCCATATCTGGCATAAACAGAGCGAACTCATCGCCACCAATTCGGGCCAGCATGGTGTTGTCTGGGAATTGTTGCTTCAGCCTTTCTGCGATGCTAACCAACAGCTGATCACCATTGTGGTGTCCCACGCTGTCGTTGATATCTCTAAATTTGTTGATCCCCAATAAGAACAAACTACCGTGACACAAATTGGGTTTGTTTTCGCAGATTTCGATTAATCCTTGGCGGCTGTAGAGTCGAGTTAATGAGTCATACACTAGCTGATCGCGCAGCGCCTTAAATGAGGCTTTGAGGTTGCTGGCCATTTCATTAAAGGCTTTTGCAAGCACGGTCGTTTCGTACACACGGCCAGGTTGGGGCATTGAGCTATCCCAATCGCCATTTGCTAGGTGTTGAGCCGCATCGGCAGTAGCGTTGATTGGTCGAGTCACGCGTTCGAATATGACCCAACTAAAGCCGATACCAAACAAGCTGACGACGATACCAACAATCCAGCTTTTCTCTTGGCTTTTCGGTAAGAGGCCAAGCAAATCAGATTCCGAGATAGAAGTGCCGATGAACCAAGTTAAACCGTTTGGATCGTAGTAGGGCGTGATACGGCTAAAAATACGTTGGCCGCTGTGGTCAAACTCAAACGTGTACGGTTGGTCTGTATGGTACAAGTCAAAACCACGTACGCGGGAGGCGCTGATTTTGATGATCGGGTCTGCGCTTTCAGAGGCGAACAAGCGTTGGCCTTTATCCGAAAACTTTGTGCCCCAAGACACTACGCTGCCTGGGCCAGAATGTGCCACTAATCGGTGTTCCTGGTCCATGATAAAGACCGATGCTTTGGTGTTCTTCTTGATGACGCGTAGAAACTCGTTGAAGGTATTGATACGAATGTCTGTCACCAATACGCCCGCAAATTCTTGGTGTTCGTACACCGGTGTCATAGCAGATAAGGTGATGTCTTGGCGTTCATCCGCATTGGTGTAGATTTTTGACCACATCGGTTTTTCGTCTTTGGCGACCGGTTGATACCAAGGACGAGTTCTTGGATCGTAAGGCGTGATGACAGTACGAATATCGTTACTGACATGATCTGTGCCGTAGATGATTAACTTACCATCGGTGTATTTATCTTGAACCATCAAGGTGTAATCGTCGGAGATCTCGCGACGAAAACCCGCGAAATCGCCAGTTTCCGAACCAAAAGCAATCACGTCCAGCTGCGGAATAGAACGGTATAGGTTCTGAAACGCGCTCAATAAGTAGGCTTGGACATCTCGCGTATCATGGGGATGGTACAGGTTGTGATAACTCACGTTGTGAGCAAGCGTCATCACTGCCGTAAACGGCTTTCGCAGATAACTATTGAGGTGGTCGTAGACACTTTCGGTCAACACCGACAGCTGTTTATCGCTGATGTCGGTCACCACCTCTTCATAGCTTTGTTTTTGGACGTAGACAATCACACCGATAGCCAGTAAGAAAATCATCACAAAAGGGATGAGTACAGCAGTACGTAGTGTAATTTGAGTCTTTGCAGTAGACATTGCCTAGTCACATTAGGGATGGTTCACCTTAATTGTACTGACATTTCTGTTAATATCGAGCGCTAAGCACTCTCATTGTTAACTCACTGCTTAAGTGACGGTCAGTACAACTCTTTTAACTTTCTGGTTAGCGTATTGCGTCCCCAGCCTAATACTTTAGCGGCATCTTGCTTGTGACCTTTAGTGTGCTCCAATGCAGCTTCTAATAAAATGCGCTCAAATTCTGGTAATGCGAAAGAAAGTAGTTCTTTATCCCCCGCAGCGAGCGATTGACGTGCCCAGTCCGCCAATTGTTCTTGCCAGCTGCCTTTGGTTGAATCCGAAACGGTCTTCTTCTCTTCCAAAAGCTCTGAAGGCAAATCGTTTGGTAATACTTCACTGCCACTCGCCATCACGGTTAACCAGCGACAAATGTTTTCTAGCTGACGTACGTTGCCCGGCCAATTGAGTCGATTGAGAATTTCGACCGTCGACGGGTGCAAGGTTTTGGTTTCCACTCCAAGCTCATCTGCGGCGCGTACCAGAAAGTGTTGTGTGAGCTTTTCAATGTCTTGTTTGCGTTCACGAAGCGCAGGAATTTGTACGCGAATGACGTTCAAGCGGTGGAACAAGTCTTCACGAAAATCGCCTTGGTGTACCAGCTTTTCGAGGTTTTGGTGCGTGGCGGCGACAATACGTACATCGACACGAATCGGAGAGTGACCACCAACACGGTAGAACTGACCATCCGCCAACACGCGCAGCAAACGAGTTTGGATATCCAGCGGCATGTCCCCGATTTCGTCCAAAAAGAGCGTGCCTCCGTTGGCTTGCTCGAAGCGGCCTTGACGAACACTGTTCGCGCCCGTAAATGCGCCTTTTTCGTGACCGAACAACTCAGACTCAATCAAGTCTTTTGGAATCGCGGCCATATTGAGAGCGATAAAAGGTTTGTTGGCGCGAGGGCTATGGCGGTGAAGGGCATGAGCAACCAGCTCTTTACCTGTACCGGACTCCCCGTTGATCAAAACGGAAATCGACGAGCGAGAAAGGCGGCCAATAGCGCGGAACACTTCCTGCATTGCTGGCGCTTCACCGATGATCTCTGGCGTGTCGGCCGGGGCATCTTCTGAAGACAATTGCTCGCGTTTGTTTTCATGGCTGTGGGCAATCGCACGTTCGACCAGCGTTAAGGTTTCATCGATATCAAACGGTTTTGGCAGATACTCGAAAGCACCTTTTTGATAGGCGTTAACGGCGGCATCTAAGTCGGAATGCGCGGTCATGATGATCACGGGCAAATCAGGGTAATCACGTTGCACTTGCTTGAGCAGTTCTAATCCGTCGATACCGGGCATGCGAATATCAGACACCAGTACGTCTGGCACTTCGCGCTCAAGCGCCATCAAAACGCTTTCCCCATCGGCATAGGTTTCGCATTTTATGTTGGCTGAGGAGAGCGTTTTCTCCATCACCCAGCGAATCGAACTGTCGTCATCGACGACCCAAACATATCCTTTACTCATGTACTAATCCTTGCAGCAAAAACCGTAAATTGGAGCTCAACGAAATCCATTCGTGAGGTCAAATCGGCAAATAAATTGTAAAAGTGGTGTGGCCAGGCCAGCTTTCAACGTCGATTTTTCCGTTGTGCTGGTCGATCAAATTTTGTGAGATGGACAACCCAAGTCCGGTGCCGCCTTCGCGCCCGCTGACCATGGGATAAAACAAGGTGTCCTGTAATTCTGGTGGAATGCCCGGCCCGTTATCAGTGATCTCGACGCGCGCCGCTAATTTGCAGCGTTTGCCATGAATGTTGGCTTGATGCACCGTTCTGGTGCGAATGGTGATGTTGCCGTGCTCTTGATGAGCAAGAATTTGTGCCGCGTTGCTGACGATGTTCAGCATCGCTTGTTCTATTTGATCTGCATCCATCAAAATCTCGGGCAAGCTAGGGTCGTAGTCACGTTCGATGATGATCGAGTTTTGAGATTCTAACTCGACCAGTTGGCGTACTTTCTCCAGAATTTGGTGTAGATTTTCTTGTGTCTTTTTGCCCGGTTTCTGTGGGCCAAGTAGGCGGTCGACTAACGCTCTTAATCGATCGGCTTGTTCGATAATGATGTGGGTGTATTCGGTTAACGATGGATCGGGCAACATTTTTTCCAGCAGCTGCGCCGCACCGCGTAATCCGCCAAGTGGATTTTTGATCTCATGAGCTAAACCCCGCACGAGCAGTTTGGCGGCTTGTTGCTGTGCGTGTTGGTTGAGCTCTTGAGTGAGGCGTCGTTGTTGATCTATCTTGCGCATTTCAACCAACAGCATGAGCTGTCGTTGCCAAGTGATTGGACTTACTGTGACTTCCAGCATTAGCGGACGCCCATCGACGACAAACGTCACGTCACTGTCGGTAATGCTTTGGCCACTTTGTAATGGCTGAGTCAGTAAGGCCAAGTCCAACGATGCATGCTGAATCAGTTGAGAAAGCGATTGTTCGACAATGCGTTTGGCGCTTTGCGAAAACAACAGCTCAGCGGCTGGATTGGCATAGCGGATGGCCAATCCATCATCAAGAATCAGCGTTGCTGTGACCATGTTGTTGAGTATGGCACTAGGGAGACTGGTATCCACATTACGTCCTTGTTTGCGTTGAGATTGTGCAATGCACAATAATGGTGCAATAGAACGTTAAGTATGGCGAAGAAAGCTCAGAAGAAAAAGTAAAAAGCCTCATTGTGATGCGACTTTTTTACTCCGATTTTCTATTTTGCCCCTTTTACGGTCGGCTTAACGCTTGCTCTATGTAAATGCACCGTTATAGGGCTAGTAGATGCAATAAGCTTGCCGCTTCGTTTAGCATGAACCGCGATAGTATGTGTGCCGCGATCGATGTTGTTTAATTGCCAAGTGAGCTGCGTTTGAGGTGCGCCATAAGGTTTCCCATCGAAGAACAGTTGCAGTTGTTCACCAATGCCCAGCTTGCGATTGGCTTTCAATTGGATATTGATCAAGCCACGATTACTACGAATGGTTTCATTGTGTTGAGGTGTGAGCATCGCCAGTTGCAAAGGTTGAGGCTTATCCGTTTTCTTTTCGGGTTCTTCTTCTGGCTCGGGGGCTGCTTTGGCTTGTGGCGCAAGTGATTCCGTGCTCTCGACTTCTGGTGCTGGTGCACTGGCTTCAAGATTGGGCAATGCGATGGTCTTCGCGCCTTGGTTTGGGGTGTCACTGAAGTGCACTACGCCGTTTTCGTCTACCCAAGTATAAGCGACCTGAGCCGAGGCTACAGAGGCCAGTAGCGTGCAGCTGAGTATACATAGCGATGGAATAAGCTGAACTTTCATGGCTCACCTTCTTTTGATCGATGATTTCACGTTTCAATGGCTTAGGCCTTTGACCTACAAGGTAAAAATAGCCCAAGCGTATTTTTATTATCCCCTCATGTTAAACGGCGAATCTTGACTGACGAATACAAAAAAGGCCCGCCTGCGAGGCGAGCCTAATATTTTGTTACTGTGTTTACATTTTACACAGTTTGAACCTTATACAGAGTAGTAAAGTTCGAACTCAAGTGGGTGAGTTGCCATGTTGATGCGCTCAACGTCTTTTGACTTAAGTGCGATGTAAGAATCGATAAAGTCGTCAGAGAATACGCCGCCCGCTGTTAAGAACTCACGGTCTTCGTTTAGTGCATTTAGAGCCACTTCTAGAGACTCAGCCACTTTAGGAATCTCAGCTGCTTCTTCTGCTGGTAGATCGTAAAGGTCTTTGTCCATCGCTTCGCCTGGGTGGATCTTGTTCTTGATACCGTCAAGACCAGCCATCAGTAGACAAGCAAACGCTAGGTATGGGTTTGCTGCTGGATCTGGGAAGCGAGCTTCGATACGACGTGCTTTCGGGCTTGGTACCACTGGGATACGGATAGAAGCTGAACGGTTACGTGCAGAGTAAGCAAGCATAACTGGTGCTTCAAATCCAGGTACAAGACGCTTGTACGAGTTTGTTGATGGGTTAGCAAACGCGTTGATTGCACGAGCGTGCTTGATGATACCGCCGATGTAGTAAAGCGCTGTTTCAGATAGACCGCCGTACTTGTCGCCAGCAAACAGGTTAACACCGTCTTTTGCTAGAGATTGGTGAACGTGCATGCCAGAGCCGTTATCGCCAACGAGTGGTTTAGGCATGAATGTCGCTGTTTTACCAAATGCGTGAGCAACGTTATGTACTACGTATTTGTAAATTTGGATTTCGTCAGCTTTCGTTGTTAGCGTATTAAAACGAGTTGCGATTTCGTTTTGACCCGCAGTCGCCACTTCGTGGTGGTGCGCTTCAACAACTAGGCCCATTTCTTCCATGATTAGACACATTGCAGAGCGGATGTCTTGAGAAGAGTCAACAGGAGCTACTGGGAAGTAACCGCCTTTAACGCCTGGACGGTGACCTTTGTTACCGCCTTCGATGTCGCTGCCTGTGTTCCATGCTGCTTCGATGTCATCAATCTTGAAGAAAGAACCTGACATGTCGTTAGAGAACTTCACGTCATCGAATAGGAAGAATTCTGGCTCAGGGCCAACAAGCACTGTATCTGCGATACCTGTTGAGCGCATGTAGTCTTCAGCGCGTTTTGCGATAGAGCGTGGGTCACGGTCGTAACCTTGCATTGTTGCAGGTTCTAGGATGTCACAACGGATGTTTAATGTTGCATCTTCCGTGAATGGGTCAAGCACAGCTGAAGATGCGTCTGGCATCATTACCATGTCTGACTCGTTGATGCCTTTCCAGCCAGCAACTGATGAACCATCGAACATTTTACCTTCTTCGAAGAAGTCTGCATCGATTTGGTGAGCAGGAATCGAAATGTGCTGCTCTTTACCTTTTGTATCAGTGAAGCGTAGGTCAACAAACTTTACTTCGTTTTCTTGGATCAGCGATAGAACGTTTTCTACTGACATCTTGGATAACCTCCAGTGTTAATAAGCGGTAAAAGCTCGATTTATGAAATATTCATGAACCCGGCATTGATTAATCTTTTTGACTTTTCATTAATCGATGCTGTGTTTACTAAAGCCAAAACCGTGCCAAAAAAAATATTCCATTAATTTCAATGAATTGTGTTTTTAGATGCTAGTTTGGTGCAAATGCTTGCACCAAAATGATCTACGCTTGCACTAAAGTGGTGCGCATTAAGATTGTTGCACCACAATGTGACAACAGCATTGCTTATTCAGCCCAGTTTCTGAGCAAGAGTCAATTTGTATTGTGCAACGATTGGAATAAAGTTGTGTTTTATCAATTCGTTCAGCGGAAGAAAGTGGGCATTAAGCGTAAAATTCACAGAAATGCTCGGGAGTAGATCACATATTTCTAGGCTTTTTGCTAAAATCTGGTACATTATGGCCGTTTTTTTAATCAGCAAATGTCACCAGAGAGCACCCGTTCTCAGCGTGGGGGCATTTCATCTATCTAAGTGAATCAATATCCATGGCTACTCCACAGATTGATAAATTAAGAAATATCGCGATTATCGCGCACGTTGACCACGGTAAAACAACGTTGGTTGACAAGCTGCTACAACAATCAGGCACGCTAGAGTCTCGCGGTGAAGCTGAAGAGCGAGTCATGGACTCGAACGACATCGAGAAAGAGCGCGGTATTACAATCCTTGCTAAAAACACAGCAATTAACTGGAACGATTACCGTATCAACATCGTAGATACTCCGGGACACGCGGACTTCGGTGGTGAAGTAGAACGTATCATGTCGATGGTAGACTCTGTACTACTTATCGTTGACGCGGTTGACGGCCCAATGCCACAAACGCGCTTCGTAACGCAAAAAGCATTTGCGCACGGTCTTAAGCCAATCGTTGTAATCAACAAGATTGACCGCCCAGGCGCTCGTCCTGATTGGGTTATGGACCAAGTGTTCGACCTATTCGACAACCTAGGTGCAACTGATGACCAGCTAGACTTTAAAGTGGTTTACGCATCAGCACTTAACGGTTGGGCTTCTCTAGAAGAAGGCGAAACTGGCGAGAACATGGAACCACTATTCCAAACTATCGTTGACGTTGTTGACGCACCAAATGTTGACCTTGATGGTCCACTACAGATGCAAGTTTCTCAGCTAGACTACAGCTCTTACGTTGGTGTTATCGGTGTTGCTCGTGTAACTCGTGGTAGCGTTAAAGCAAACCAACAAGTAACCATTATTGGTGCTGACGGTAAAACTCGTAACGGTAAAGTTGGCACAGTAATGGGCTACCTAGGCCTAGAGCGTCACGAAGTTGAGCAAGCTAACGCAGGTGATATCATTGCGATCACTGGTCTTGGCGAGCTAAAAATCTCTGACACTATCTGTGCACAAAACGCAGTAGAAGCACTACCTGCACTGTCTGTTGATGAACCGACAGTAACGATGACGTTCCAAGTAAACACGTCTCCATTCGCTGGTAAAGAAGGTAAGTTCGTAACTTCACGTAACATCCTTGAGCGTCTAGAGAAAGAATTGGTACACAACGTTGCACTACGCGTTGAGCAAACAGACGATCCAGACAAATTCCGCGTATCAGGCCGTGGTGAACTTCACCTATCTATCCTGATCGAAAACATGCGTCGTGAAGGCTTCGAGCTAGCAGTATCTCGTCCAGAAGTAATCATCAAAGAAGAAGATGGTCAGCTAATGGAACCGTTCGAAACCGTAACTATCGACGTTATGGAAGAGCACCAAGGCGGTATCATGGAGAACATCGGCCTACGTAAAGGTGAGCTAAAAGATATGGCTCCAGACGGCAAAGGCCGTGTACGTATGGACTTCATCATGCCATCTCGTGGTCTGATCGGTTTCCAAACGGAATTCATGACACTAACTTCTGGTTCTGGTCTTCTTTACCATACGTTCGATCATTACGGCCCTCACAAAGGCGGTAACATCGGTCAACGTGTTAACGGTGTACTTATCGCGAACGCAGCTGGTAAAGCACTAACGAACGCATTGTTCAACCTTCAAGAGCGTGGTCGTCTATTCATCGGTCACGGTGTAGAAGTTTACGAAGGCATGGTTATCGGTATTCACAGCCGCGACAATGACCTAACAGTAAACGCACTGAAAGGTAAGCAGCTAACCAACGTTCGTGCATCTGGTACAGATGACGCACAGGTTCTTACTCCGCCAATCGTTATGACTCTAGAACAAGCTCTAGAATTCATCGATGACGACGAACTAGTAGAAGTAACACCTGAAAGCATCCGTATCCGTAAGAAATTCCTAACGGAAAGCGACCGTAAGCGTGCTTCACGTTCAGCAAAATAATTTGCTGTAGCGGATTAGCTTAAATACAAGCCCCGAGTTAAGCTCGGGGCTTGTTGTTTTTAGGGAGATAACATGAAGCCGATTGTGATTACCGGTGGTCCAGGAGCGGGCAAAACAACGTTACTCAACGCGTTAGGCAAACAAGGCTACGCCACGTTTGCTGAAGGCTCACGCTCGTTGATAGAGCAGCAAAGTGCGTTGGACAATGGCATTTTGCCGTGGACCAATCTGCCTGAGTTTGCCAAATTGTGTCTTAACCTAATGAGTGAGCAAAAGCGTGAAGCGTTGAATACTAACGTGGCTTTTGTAGATCGCGCGATTCCAGATATTGTTGCTTATCTGCTAGTCGGTGGTTGTCACATTGACCAAGCTTTCTTAACTGAAAGTGCTGGGTACCATAGTCAGGTGCTTACTTGTCGACCTGAAGAATCTATTTACGTACAAGATGAAGTACGTCCGCACAGCTTTGAAGAAGCGCTGAAAATCCATCAAACCCTAATCAATACTTATGTTGAGCTCGGATATCAAGTGGTGGAAGTGCCATGGGGCAGTGTTGAAGATCGCGTGGGTTTTGTTCGAAGAGTAATAGGCTTAGTCGGCGAGGTAGCAGACTAAAACCTCCTCGCGAGGAGGAGGCTTGAATGATTTACTTTTGATTAAGCTTTTGCAGGAACTTATCCGATTCAGCGATCGCTTCGTTCATTTGTTTGATGGCAAATTGAATGTCTTTCTCTAAGCTAGAGAACTCGCCTTGCAAAGAACCAATCGCACTCGCGTTGAGGTTGTGTTTTAGATACAGCGTGTTATCACGCAGTGTGTTCAGCACAGGCGTCATCTTTTTCTCTGCACGCTTCATTGCGCTGAGCATGGTTTTATAAGAGGCTTTGGTTTCACGCAGTTTTTGTTCGCTTGAGCGGCGCAGTTTCGCACTGGTGTACAAGTCTAACTCGCCTTGCCATTCTTCAAACAGTGCATCAGAGACATCTTCGATTGCAGCAATACGGTCACGCACATCTTGAGCGGCTTTTTCGCTGTCTTCGTATTTGTCATTGATGTTGTTGTAAACGCTTTCTAATTCACCACCGTCAAAATTGGTTAGTGCTGATAAGGCTTCAAGTGCGCTAGTGAATTCTTCTTGTGCTTCTTGTTGTGATTCTTTGGCATCTTCCACTCGGTCAACCATAATATCTCGTTTATGGTAGCCCACTTGCTCCATCGCAGAGTAATACGCAGATTGACACCCTGTTAAAGTGAAAATTGATAGTACAATTGCTAATAAATAAGGCATTCTTATGTCCTCGACGCTAATTATGGGATGAACTATGAACCAGTTATCAGAGAGTTACAAGGCGAGATTGAGCAATCTACTGCCAAGTTGCGTCGCGTTTTTTAAGTATCTTCTTAAGCGTTTGACGCATGATCGCGTTAATGTAAATGCTGGCTACCTTGCCTATATCACCTTGCTATCCATCGTGCCAATGTTAACGGTACTGTTATCAATATTGTCGAAGTTCCCTGTTTTCGCGAACGTTGGCGAAGTGCTGCAAGGCTACATCATCGAAAACTTTGTACCGGCATCTGGTGAGGCGGTGCACACTGCACTGCAAGAGTTTGTGGCGAACACTGGCAAAATGAGTGCCGTCGGTGGTGGCTTCTTGTTTATTGCTGCGCTGATGCTGATCTCCAACATCGATAAAAATCTAAATTACATCTGGCGAGTCAAAGACAAGCGCCGTTTGGTGTTCTCATTTTCGATGTATTGGATGGTATTAACGCTGGGGCCGATTTTAGTCGGCGCGAGTATTGCAGCAACGTCTTATGTCACGTCGTTACAAATCTTAGAAAATGAAACGCTGTCTGGCGCCTTCAATTTGTTCTTACGCTGGTTGCCGCTCTTGCTGTCATTTTTTGCATTTTTAGGTTTGTACATTCTGGTGCCAAACAAAAAAGTGCATTTAGCGCATGGTGCTGTAGGCGCCGCCGTTGCGGCGATACTGTTTGAATTAAGTAAGAAAGGCTTTGCCCTCTATATCACTCAGTTCCCGTCTTACCAGCTGATTTATGGCGCTTTAGCCGCAATTCCTATCTTGTTTGTCTGGGTTTACTTGTGCTGGATGATCGTCTTGCTGGGGGCAGAAGTCACCGCAGCATTGGGTGAGCAAGAGCACTGGAGTGAAGATCTAGACATGATACACTCGTCGGCTGAATCTCAGTTAGCAAATGAAGGAAGCGAGAGTAGTGATAGCGCTAATTCAACGAGTCAGTGAAGCGGCCGTTCGTGTAGACGGTGAAGTGGTTGGAGAAATCGATACAGGTCTTCTTGTCCTACTTGGTGTTGAGAAGGACGACGATGAAGCCAAAGCAAAACGTTTGATGGAACGTGTGACCACCTACCGAGTCTTTGAAGACGACGAAGGAAAAATGAACCTCAACGTCAAACAAGTGAACGGTAAGGTTTTGGTGGTGTCTCAATTTACATTACCGGCAGATACCAAGAAAGGCACACGTGCAGGCTTTTCTCGTGGTGCGCATCCAGCCGACGCTGAACGTCTGTATGACTACTTTTCTGACTTGTGTGAGCAGGAATTGCCAACCGAGCGTGGTCGCTTCGCGGCCGATATGAAAGTGTCATTAATTAATGACGGCCCAGTGACTTTTTGGCTACAGGTCTAATCTGGCGTGGATACACCCATGGTCTAAGCTATATACCCAAGTGATTTGATTTTACTTGGGTATTTTCTCCCCAAGATTCTTACTGATTTGCACTTTCAAAGGATTGATATGTTCAAACTCATAACTCCAACAACCGAAAATCAGCTTAACAAGTACTATCAATTTCGTTGGCAAATGCTTCGAGAGCCATGGCGCATGCCAGTAGGCTCTGAACGTGATGAATATGATGTGGTGAGCCATCACCGCATGATTGTTGATAGCCGTGGCCGTCCAATGGCGATCGGACGTTTGTACATTACTCCGGATAACGATGGCCAAATCCGCTATATGGCGGTGAAAGGCAATCGTCGCAGCAAAGGCATGGGCTCACTGGTGTTGGTCGCGTTGGAATCGCTTGCGCGCCAAGAAGGTGCGAAACGTTTGGTATGTAATGCCCGTGAAGATGCGATTGCGTTTTATGAAAAAAACGGTTTTGAACGTCGTGGTGAGTTGACCGATGAACGCGGTCCGGTGCGTCACCAACAAATGGTTAAGCCGCTTGATCCGATGGCGAATGTGTTACGTCGCCCAGAATGGTGCACGGAATTGCAGCAGCGCTGGGAAGCGCAGATCCCAATTGCGGACAAAATGGGCATCAAAATCAACCAATACACCGGTTATCAGTTCGAATGCAGTGCCCAGCTCAATCCGAATTTGAACCCGCACAATACGATGTTTGCTGGTTCGGCATTTACGTTGGCAACGCTGACGGGATGGGGAATGACCTGGTTACTGCTCAAAGAGCGCGGTTTGCATGGCGATATTGTTCTGGCAGACAGCTCGATTCGTTATCGTCATCCGGTGGAGCAAAATCCGGTGGCGAGTACCTCGCTTGATGGTATCAGTGGTGATTTGGATCGCTTGGCGTCAGGGCGCAAGGCGCGCATTGTCATCCATGTGGTGATTTACAGCGGCGATACGCCTGCGGTTGATTTCGTTGGCACGTACATGTTGTTGCCCAACTATTCGCAGCTACTCAGTTGCTAGTTCTTCTTCGGCTACGACCTCGTTCGTAGCCGGCTCTAACTCTTCTGTTATCTCCTCAACCAGCTCTTCTTCTGGTTGCTCTAGATTCGCCTCTGCAATGCCATGAAAGCTCGATTCCTCCGGCTGAGCATCGTTCGTTGGTACGTTCGGCGTTAAGTGGTCTGGCTGTTGTGGTGAGTCGCAGTCATTACGTGATATTTCACCATCGAGCAGATCGCCTATGACCATGCCGCAGTGATCCTTGAGCTGGAATGTCAAACCGCTGAGTGGGTTGTTGGCCATGTCAAACTCGCCGCCAATCTGACCGGATATGACATTGCCGGAGATGGTTACAGGCTTGAGTGATACAGCGCCCCGCTGCGCGTGCACTCGAATAGGGGAAAACGTGATGCTCTTAAGCGACTTATCGGCTTGTGAACGTAGTGTCGTTTCTCGTAGGTTTGCTTCCACTTGCCCCGTTAAGCTGTACGCCAACATATTGTTGTCACCAGATAGACCTTGCAGGTCGAGGTTGAGGTCAGAAAATCCATCTACCGCGAATACATCTGGCAGGTATGGGTGAAGCAGTTTGAGTGGAATGCCATCCGCACTCAAATTAAGCGCCCAAGGTTGGCTTGCCGTACTTAAATCAAGTTGACCAAAGCCTTCAATGTAACCTTGTTCTAGTGGGGCAAACAGACGTGAGAGTTGCCACAACCCTTGTTCACTTTGTGTCGAAATCGCAGCATGAGAAGACAGAACTTGGTCGTAGCTCGCATTCACGACACTCGCGTCGAGACTGCCATGCCATACGCCCCAAAAACGGTGCTGGCGCTTTAACTTTAGCGCTTTTCCTTCGACGTTTAAGCCAGAGAGTTGCCAGAATGGTTCGTGCGCTAATTGGATTATCTGACTACGTTCAATATCAAGTTCTTGGATATCCACTTCTTGTAACGTGCTGGTGGCAGCCTTCCACCAATCCTTGTTGTCATCAGACTGGATAGCCCATTTCAATCCTTGAACAGAAGCCGTGTCGATTTGCCAGTGCGTCGGTTTGAATTGACCAGAAGCCTGCACGCGGCCTTGCTGCCAATCTAGGCTCAGTTCTTGGAGCTGGATATTCTCGGGCGTGAAAATGGCGTTCAAGCGTGGCTCTATTGCGGTTTGCTCTTGGAAACGAACACTGTCAGCTTGTAAAGACACTTTGGCAGTGGCATTCCATAGAGACGCAGGCAGTGAGGCATCTTCAATGGACAGTTCAAGGTTTTGCCAGTGCCATTCCCCCCATTCAATATCGGCGTTAAGCAAGTCGAGGCTATTGATGTGGTTAATGGTGAACGGCAATTCTTGCCACGGTTTAGAGAGTAAAGATTGTCGCTGTGCATTGGTGATTGTCAACTTATCAATCGTGACATTGACCAAAGACCAGCCTTGTGGATATTGCTCACCTTGCCCTGAGATTTGGCTATTGCGCCATTTAAAAGACGTGCCATAGAGGGTGCTGTTTTGGGCTTGATAATCCACATCAACCAGTATTTTTTGTATCGCCTCACTGTGCCAATACATTTGCTCTGCAGAGGCTTGAATAGCGCCGTAAGGCCATAATTGTTGAGCGTTTAGCCAAGTAGGATCTTGGATTTGGATACTCAATCCAGTTACGGAAAAGCGCGGACCCGCGTAATCAATATTTTTCAGCGCAATCTGGTGGAACTGGATCGACTCTAAGTTAGGCCGTGTCGGTATGCCTTTTTTTAGATTCACCCCATCGATCAGCAAGCTATCGATAATCCATTTTCCATCTCGTCGTATGTCAGGGTTCAGCCATACGTCGACTTGTTCAATATAAGGCAGTTGAGCATCTTGGGAGCGAACGTTTTGCAGCGAAAGGTGGTAAGGGAAATCGTAATGAACGCGCTCCGCTTGGATCGGTAAGCCAAGGTAGGGTGAAACCCATTGCCATGTAGAATTGGCGTATGAGGTGGTTAACAGCGCAATAATGGTCGCCGGAAAGGCAATCAATACCACCAGTAAGAGAATTAGAATTCGACGCGCTGTTTTCATCCCTGCCAGAACCTGTAAGTGAAGTGTCGGAAAACTGATGAGGTCAGTTATACAAATAACCCAGTTAGGCTTTAGCTTGTATCAATCTGGTGTGGGATTCAATAAAAAGCCCCTCAAAAGAGGGGCTTGAAGAGCATTTTTGTAACTAAGTCACTGTTGTCATCAAATCACAGGTCACTTAGTTTTGCTTCGGTATTAGTCCAGTTGAGGACCAGCCGCAACCAGTGCTTTACCTTCCGCGTTGTCTGTGTACTTATCAAAGTTATTGATAAAGCGCTCAGCCAAGTCTTTCGCTTTGCTTTCCCATTGTAGTGGGTCAACGTACGTGTCACGAGGGTCAAGGATGCTTGGATCCACACCTGGTAGTGAAGTCGGTACTTCAAGGTTGAAGATTGGGATGTGCTTAGTTGGCGCATCTTCAATCGAGCCATCTAGGATCGCATCAATGATGCCGCGTGTGTCTTGGATAGAGATACGTTTACCTGTGCCGTTCCAGCCGGTGTTCACTAGGTATGCTTCTGCACCTGCGGCTTCCATACGTTTTACCAGTACTTCTGCGTATTTAGTTGGGTGAAGCGTTAGGAACGCTGCGCCAAAACATGCAGAGAATGTTGGTGTTGGCTCAGTAATGCCTCGCTCTGTGCCAGCCAGTTTTGCAGTAAAGCCAGATAGGAAGTGGTATTTGGTTTGCTCTGGAGTCAACTTAGACACTGGCGGTAGCACGCCAAATGCGTCTGCCGATAGGAAGATCACTTTGTTTGCGTGACCGCCTTTTGATACTGGCTTAACGATGTTTTCGATGTGGTAGATAGGGTAAGAAACACGTGTGTTTTCTGTCTTAGAACCGTCATCAAAATCGATAGAGCCGTCGCTACGAACTGTTACGTTTTCTAGCAGCGCATCGCGGCGGATCGCGTTGTAGATGTCTGGCTCCGCTTCTTTCGATAGCTTGATGGTTTTTGCGTAACAACCGCCTTCGAAGTTGAAGACACCATCGTCATCCCAGCCGTGCTCATCATCACCAATTAGAGCGCGTTTAGGGTCGGTAGAGAGTGTTGTTTTACCTGTACCAGATAGGCCGAAGAATACTGCTACGTCGCCGTCTTTGCCCATGTTGGCACTACAGTGCATCGAAGCGATGTCTTTCAGAGGAAGGAAGTAGTTCATCATCGCGAACATACCTTTCTTCATCTCGCCGCCGTACCAGGTACCACCGATCAGTTGTGTACGCTCAGTAAGGTTGAAGACCGTGAAGTTTTCAGAGTTCAGACCTTGCTCTTCCCATTTCGGGTTGGTGCATTTCGCGCCGTTCATTACTACGAAGTCAGGTTCAAACGTTGCAAGTTCTTCTTCGGTAGGACGAATGAACATGTTTTTTACGAAGTGTGCTTGCCATGCAACTTCTGTTATCACACGAATGCTCAAGCGAGTATCTGGGTTAGCACCACAGTAACCGTCAACGACAAATAGGCGTTTGCCAGACAACTGGTTAGTCACCAACTCTTTTAGGTCGTTCCACACTTCCTGAGTGATTGGTTTGTTGTCATTTTTTACGGTGTCAGAAGTCCACCACATGTGTTCTTCTGTCGTCGCATCTTTAACGATGTATTTATCTTTTGGTGAGCGACCAGTAAAGATGCCTGTATCAACAGCAACCGCACCTAATTCAGTAACCACACCGCGTTCGTAACCAGTTAGGTCAGCGCGCGTTTCTTCCTCAAACAGCAATTCGTAGCTTGGGTTGCGAACAACCTCTTTAACGTTATGCAGTCCGTGTTTGGTTAGATCAAGTGTTGCAGCCTTTGTATGTTCCATAACGGTCATAGGTGCTCCTTATAAGGATTTTTGTAGGGATTTTGTAAGAATGTTTTAATTTTTATCTGCTCACCATGCTAGCAACGGGGCGGGGAGAAAACAGGGAGATAGTTCAAAAATTGCCCATGATTTCATTAAGGTTTTAGGTAACCCGTCACATATTGGTGCGAATAGTTTATCGTGCGCGCAATCCTTTGCGCTAGGGCAAAACGATTATTAATTACTTAAAATTAAGCAGTTGTTTTATTACGTGGAAAGCTAGGTGTTACGGGGGATAGATCACAAAAAGGCCAGCATAGTGCTGGCCTTTTGTGGGTAAATTACGTGCTTGATAAGCTATAAAAATTAATGCAGCGTTTTATTGCCGCCTGAAGCTTGCGTATACAGTTCGGTAACTTCAGTTTCATCGAACGTATATGTTGTGCCACAGTAATCACAGTGTAAAGAAACCGATCCTACTTCAGCCAAAATGTCGTAAATTTCAGCTTTCTCAACGGTAATGATTGCCGCGCCGCTGCGCTCACGTGAACAGCCACAGTGGAACGCTACTGGTTGAGGTTCATACACGCGTACTTTGTCTTGGTTGTATAGACGGTATAGTAGATCGTTCGCTTCTAGGCCAAACAGTTCTTCGTCTTTTACGGTGTTAGTCAGTTGCTCTAGGTGCTCGAAGTCATCTGGAGAACCAGTGCCATCAGGAATAACCTGAATAAGCATACCCGCCGCGTGCGGTTTACCTTCGAATTCGCCAGTGCGGATCCAAAGACGCGTTTTTAGCTGCTCAGAGTTAGCGAAGTAACCTTCTAACACTTCCGTCAGGTTTTCACCTTCTAGACCAACCACACCTTGGTAGCGCTCGCCTTTTTTCGGCTCGATAGTGATAACTAGGTAACCTTTACCCATCATTTCGTGCAGGCTAGCGTCATCAGCGATGTCACCTTCCCAGCGCGCCACGCCACGAACTTGTTGGTTGTGGTCGCCATTGATTACTGCAAGAGAAACTGGGCCGTCACCTTGAAGTTGGATTGTGATTGAGCCTTCGAATTTAAGAGTTGCAGTCAAAAGAGTCGTTGAAACGAGTAGCTCACCCAACAGTTTTTGTACTGCTGCCGGATATTCCTTGCTGGAGATAATACGTTGGTACGCTTCATCCAATTGTACCAACTCGCCACGCACTGAAAGATCTTCGAATAGGTAGCGGTTTAAAACATTATTTGCCATGGAGTGCTTTCCTCGTCGGTAATTCCGGCTTTTATTGGTGTTTGAACTTAATGATGTCTCGGCGCTGCTTTTTATCTGGGCGGCGTTCCGGACTAGGGTTGTGGGCGTTAAGCTTGCGTTGTGTCGCGTGTTCCTCACGTTTCGCTATACTTTCATTAGTTTCGCGATACAGGGTCTGTGCGACAGGGGCGCCTCGTCGTTGATCAGAAATCTTTTCGATAATCACGGTTTTTTCTTCGTTGCCTTGACGAAGTCTGATCTCAGCGCCCAATTCAACGATTTTACTCGGCTTGCTTCGTTGGCCATTATAGTGGACTTTACCACCATCGACCATATTACGAGCGATAGAGCGGGTTTTATAAAATCTTGCGGCCCATAGCCATTTATCTAGCCTAACGGCTTCATTTAGGGAACTCATAGAACACTACGCTATCTAATCACTGCCCGAATGTGGCAATGAGTGCTGGATTATTCACCTACAGATGGAGTCAAGGCGTATTTTTTTCAAGGGAGTTGGCAAAAACTGCATAAGAAAAAGGTATGAAAAGGAAGTTGTGATATAGTTCACTGCTCTTTGTTGAGTAATAATTTTATTGCAAATTTAGCAATTTAGAGTCGATAGTTATATTTTTATAGCCCAATTGACTAACGTTAGAATAAAGGAATCAATTCAGTGAAGCGTTTAGAGCTAAGTGCAGGATTATCAAGCAGACCGCTACTGGCTCAGATCAAGTCCAACCACCACGCAATTCAAGCGAAGCTCAGTTTGCTACTTACTTGCCTATTTATTGCGATAACTGGGTGGATACTCGGTAAAGTGGTGTGGTTAGCAATCCCTCAAACGTCTGATGTGCCAAAATGGAGGCCGTCGGCGGGTAACGTTATTGCCAGCAATAAATCGAATACGATTGATTTCAATGCCCTTCAAAGCGCCAACTTATTTGGCAAATACACCGAACAAAAGCCTGTGGTCGTTGAGCAACCTGTTGTGAAAGACGCCCCAAAAACACGCCTGAATCTTACCCTTGTTGGCGCCGTTGCTAGCAGCAATCCTCAAACCAGCTTAGCGGTGATCGCTAACCGTGGTAAGCAAGCGACCTACGGAATTAGCGAAGAAATTGAAGGTACGCGTGCCACACTAAAAGCGGTGTTGGTCGATCGCGTGATCATCGATAACGAAGGCCGAGATGAAACTCTAATGCTGGAAGGCGTTGAGTATAAAAAATTGTCAGAATCGCCGCAGGCTACTCGAGTGCAAGCTGCACAGAAAGAACCTGCGTCAGACGTGAGTGACAAACTAGAGCAAATCCGAGAGGAGATTGCGAAAGATCCACAGAGTGTTTTTAAATACATCACCATTTCTCCAGTGAAAAAAGACGACGCCATTATTGGCTACCGAGTTTCTCCGGGTCGTGATGCGGCGTTATTTAATGATGTGGGTCTAGAACCTGGTGATATTGCGGTGCAACTTAATGGGATCGATTTAAGTGATCCATCTTCTTCAGTACAACTGATGCAAGTGATGAGCGATCCGCAAGAACTGAATTTGACTGTTGAGCGAGATGGTCAGCAGTACGACATCTATATCCAATTGTAATACTTAGGCAACCAGCGTAAGTTCAGGGAGACATACGTGAAACATTGGTTTAGCAAAAGTGCTTGGTTACTGGCAGGGAGTCTACTCTGCGTTCCAGGCGCGATGGCAAATGAATTTAGTGCGAGTTTCAAAGGCACTGACATTCAAGAATTCATCAACATTGTTGGTCGTAACTTAGAAAAGACCATCATCGTTGACCCTTCGGTGCGCGGTAAAATCGACGTTCGCAGCTACGACGTGTTAAACGAAGAGCAATATTACAGCTTCTTCCTTAACGTGTTGGAAGTGTACGGCTATGCAGTCGTAGAAATGGACAACGGCGTACTCAAAGTCATCAAAGCAAAAGACTCTAAGACCTCTGCAATCCCTGTTATGGGTGATGGCAGCGCAAAAGGCGATAGCGTCATCACTCGTGTGGTTGCTGTGCGAAATGTCTCTGTTCGTGAATTGTCACCGCTATTGCGCCAGCTGATTGATAATGCTGGGGCGGGTAACGTGGTTCATTACGATCCAGCCAACATCATCCTGATCACCGGTCGTGCAGCGGTAGTAAACCGTCTAGCAGAAATCATCAAACGCGTTGACCAAGCTGGTGACAAAGAGATCGAGCTAGTAGAGCTTCGCAATGCCTCGGCTGCTGAAATGGTTCGTATCGTAGAAGCCCTGAACAAAACGACCAACCAAAAGAGTACGCCTGAGTTTCTTGAGCCAAAAATCGTCGCGGATGAGCGTACGAACTCGATTCTGATTTCTGGCGATCCGAAAGTACGTGCACGCCTGAAACGTTTGATTCGTCAACTTGACGTAGAAATGGCAACGAAAGGTAACAACCGAGTGGTTTACCTTAAGTATGCAAAAGCAGAAGACCTAGTTGATGTACTGAAAGGTGTCTCTGACAACCTGCAAGCCGAAAAACAAGCGGGTCAAAAAGGTGCATCCAGTGCACAACGCGGTGAAGTCGTGATTGCGGCTCATGAAGCAACCAACTCACTTGTTCTGACTGCGCCGCCAGATATCATGATGGCTTTGCAAGACGTAATTTCTCAATTAGATATTCGCCGTGCTCAGGTTCTGATTGAAGCCTTGATTGTTGAAATGGCCGAAGGTGATGGTATTAACCTAGGCGTTCAGTGGGGGTCACTCGAAACGGGTGCTGTGATCCAGTACGGCAACACAGGTGCGCCAATTGGCCAAGTCATGGTTGGTTTGGAAGAAGCGAAAGACGTTACCAAAACGGAAAGCTACTGGAATAGTGACACGAACAAGTGGGAAAACCGTCAGTACACTGAAGAAGGTGACTACTCAACACTTGCATCTGCTCTTGGCGGCGTAAATGGTGCCGCAATGAGCATCGTGATGGGTGACTGGACGGCGCTAATTAGTGCGGTTGCTTCGGATTCCAACTCAAACATCCTGTCTTCTCCAAGTATCACTGTGATGGATAACGGCGAAGCCTCATTCATCGTGGGTGAAGAAGTGCCTGTTATTACTGGCTCGACTGCTGGTTCAAACAACGACAACCCATTCCAAACCGTTGATCGTAAAGAAGTTGGCATCAAGCTCAAAGTTGTACCACAGATCAACGAAGGTGATTCTGTTCAGCTAAATATCGAACAAGAAGTCTCTAACGTATTGGGTGCCAATGGTGCCGTTGACGTTCGTTTCGCGAAGCGCCAACTTAACACTTCCGTGATGATTCAAGATGGTCAGATGCTGGTGCTAGGTGGTTTAGTTGATGAACGTGCACTAGAAAGTGAATCGAAAGTGCCACTGCTTGGTGATATTCCAGTATTGGGGCACTTGTTCAAATCAACCAGCACGCAAACCGAAAAACGTAACTTGATGGTCTTCATTAAGCCGACCATCATCCGTGATGGTATGACCGCAGATGGTATCACTCAGCGCAAATACAACTTTATTCGTGCAGAGCAGCTTTACAAAGCTGACCAAGGCTTGAAATTGATGCCAGATGAGAAGATCCCTGTGATCCCAGCATTTGGCCAAGATCGTAAGCATCCTGCTGAAATTCAAGCGTTTATCGATCAAATGGAAAAGAACTAATGGTAGATATGTTAGACACTGCGCCAAGTATGCGTCGTCTGCCATTCAGTTTTGCCAATCGCTTTAAACTGGTTTTGGAGACTGAGCATCCTGAGCGTCCTCCAATTCTTTACTACGTGGAGCCGCTAAATCCTGCGGCTCTGGTTGAAGTACGTCGCGTGCTTAAGCGCAGCTTCGTTCCTCAAGCCATCGATAAAGAATCCTTCGATAAAAAGCTGACTGAAGCGTATCAACGTGATTCATCAGAAGCTCGTCAATTGATGGAAGATATCGGTGCCGACAGTGATGATTTCTTCTCGTTGGCAGAAGAGCTACCGCATGATGAGGACTTGTTAGAGTCGGAAGACGATGCGCCAATCATCAAATTGATTAATGCCATGTTGGGTGAAGCGATCAAAGAAGGTGCGTCCGATATCCATATCGAAACGTTTGAAAAGACGCTTTCTATCCGCTTCCGTGTCGACGGCGTTCTGCGTGAAGTCTTGACGCCGAGTCGTAAGCTTGCACCGTTATTGGTGTCGCGTGTGAAGGTTATGGCGAAGCTCGATATTGCTGAAAAGCGTGTGCCTCAAGATGGTCGTATCTCGCTACGTATTGGTGGCCGAGCGGTCGACGTACGTGTTTCTACCATGCCATCCTCTCACGGTGAACGAGTGGTAATGCGTCTGTTAGATAAAAACGCAACGCGCCTTGACCTGCATAGTTTGGGCATGACTCCTTCGGTACACGACAACTTCCGCCACCTCATTGGTCGCCCGCACGGAATCATCTTGGTGACCGGCCCTACGGGTTCTGGTAAATCGACCACTTTGTACGCCGGCTTGCAAGAAATCAACAGCAACGAGCGCAACATTCTGACGGTGGAAGACCCAATCGAATTTGATATCGATGGCATTGGCCAGACCCAAGTTAACCCGAAAGTCGATATGACATTTGCGCGTGGTCTACGTGCGATCTTACGTCAGGACCCGGATGTGGTGATGGTTGGTGAGATCCGTGACTTAGAAACCGCGCAAATTGCGGTGCAAGCGTCTTTGACTGGTCACTTGGTAATGTCGACGCTGCATACCAACACCGCTGTTGGCGCTATCACGCGTCTGCGTGATATGGGTATTGAACCATTTTTGATCTCCTCTTCACTGCTTGGTGTGCTAGCGCAGCGTCTGGTTCGTACGCTTTGTTCTGACTGTAAAGAACCTTACGAAGCGGACAGCGAACAGAAAAAATTGTTTGGCATGGCAGAAAGTGAATCGCTCATTCTACATCGCGCGAAAGGCTGTGAAGCGTGTAACCAAAAAGGTTATCGCGGACGTACCGGCATTCATGAATTAGTGCTTGTCGATGAAACGGTTCAAGAGCTGATTCACCGCGAAGCGGGTGAGCAAGAAGTGGAAAAAGCCGTTCGTAATCATACGCCAAGTATTCGTAGTGATGGTCTAAGCAAAGTACGTCGTGGTATTACGTCACTTGAAGAAGTGATGCGAGTGACGAAGGAAGCATAATGGCAGCATTTGAATACAAAGCGCTGGATGCAAAAGGCAAACAAAAAAAAGGCACGATTGAAGGGGATAACGCTCGTCAAGTGCGCCAACGACTGAAAGAACAAGGAATGATCCCTGTTGAGGTCGTGGAAGCCAAAGCAAAGGCGGCTAAGTCTTCAGGCTCAGTGGGCTTCAAACGTGGTATCAAAACGGCTGAACTGGCTCTGATCACGCGTCAATTATCCACACTTGTTCAATCAGGTATGCCTCTTGAAGAGTGTCTTCGAGCAGTTTCTGAACAAGCAGAAAAGCCACGAATTCGCACCATGATCGCTGCAGTTCGCTCCAAAGTCACCGAAGGTTACCCATTGGCAGATAGCCTAGGTGATTATCCACACGTATTTGACGAACTGTTTCGCTCTATGGTCGCCGCGGGTGAAAAATCTGGACACCTTGATACGGTTTTAGAGCGCTTGGCAGAGTACGTCGAAAACCGTCAGAAAATGCGTTCTAAGCTGTTGCAAGCGATGATCTACCCTGTCGTGTTAGTGGTGTTTGCGGTGGCGATTGTCTCGTTCTTGTTGGCGACCGTGGTACCCAAAATCATCGAGCCGATCATTCAAATGGGGCAAGAGCTGCCACAGTCGACGCAATTTTTGCTGGCGGCTAGTGAGTTCGTCCAAGAGTGGGGGCTGATTATCTTTGTTGTGCTAGTAGTTTGTTTTTATGGCTTAAAACTGGCGTTGCAAAAACCAGATTTTCGCTTGTCTTGGGACAGAAAAATCATCAGCTTGCCGCTCGTCGGTAAGATTTCTAAAGGTCTCAATACCGCTCGTTTCGCTCGTACCTTGTCGATTTGTACTTCAAGTGCGATCCCAATTCTTGAAGGGATGCGAGTGGCGGTTGATGTGATGTCAAACCGTTACGTAAAGCAGCAAGTGTTGATTGCTGCAGACAACGTCCGTGAAGGGGCAAGCTTGCGTAAAGCTCTGGATCAAACCCGTCTATTCCCACCGATGATGCTGCATATGATCGCCAGTGGTGAGCAGAGTGGTGAGTTAGAAAGCATGTTGACGCGTGCGGCGGACAACCAAGACCAAAACTTTGAATCTACGGTCAATATTGCGTTGGGAGTGTTCACTCCTGCCTTGATCGCATTAATGGCTGGATTGGTGTTATTCATTGTCATGGCGACCTTGATGCCGATGCTAGAAATGAATAACTTGATGAGCGGATAATATTCGAATTAAGGCGTGTCTAAATTAAGACGTGGCTTGAATCTAACTTTCGGAGAAAAAAATGAAATTTAAGCGTAGTAAGCAACACGGTTTCACACTGTTAGAAGTGATGGTAGTTGTTGTTATCTTGGGTATTTTGGCAAGTTTTGTTGTTCCAAACTTGCTAGGCAACAAAGAAAAGGCAGACCAACAAAAAGCGATCACTGACATTGTGGCGTTAGAGAACGCGTTGGATATGTACAAGCTAGACAACAGCGTGTACCCAACGACAGACCAAGGTCTAGACGCATTGGTTACTAAGCCTTCTAACCCAGAACCGCGCAACTACCGTGATGGTGGTTACATCAAGCGTCTTCCAAATGACCCTTGGGGTAATGCATACCAATACCTAAGCCCTGGTGACAACGGCACGATTGATATCTTCACTCTAGGTGCGGATGGTCAAGAGGGCGGTGAAGGTCCAGCAGCGGATATTGGCAACTGGAACATGCAAGACTTCCAATAAAATGAGCGCAAGCCAGCACTAATGAAACAAATGCGAAAACATAACGGTTTTACATTAATAGAAATCCTATTGGTGCTGGTTTTGCTATCTCTTACCGCGGTGGCGGTGATCACTACGTTGCCTACCAGTCAAAAAGACCTCTCTAAACAATACGCGCAAAGTTTCTTTCAGCGTTTGCAGTTGCTTAACGAAGAAGCCGTACTCAGCGGTAAAGATTTTGGTGTGCGTGTCGACGATACCAAAAAGACCTACACCCTGCTTAGCTTGACCGCTGAAGGCTGGAAGCCGCTAGAAATGAAGCAAATTCCAAGCAAAACCAAATTAGAAGATGACATTGCATTGCAATTGGATCTAGGTGGCGGTGCTTGGGATAAAGACGATCGTTTGTTTGAGCCGGGTTCACTGTTTGAAGACATGTTTGCCGACGAAACTGAAGAAAAGAAAGTGAAACCACCGCAAGTCTTCATTTTCTCGAGCGCAGAAGTCACGCCGTTTACCTTGTCTTTTTTTCCACAAAAAGGCGATGCGTTTAACGATGGTTGGCGAGTGATCGGAAAAGAGAGTGGGCAAATTCTGTTGGTAGCGCCAAGTGAAGAAGTGGAAGAGGATGCGAATGCGCAATTTTAAGCAAACTCAACCAAACTTAAACCGTCGCCGAGTGCGAGGTATGACGTTGCTTGAAGTGTTGGTTGCACTGGCTATTTTTGCCACCGCGGCGATCAGTGTGATTCGCTCAGTGAGTCAACACATCAACACAGTCAGCTACTTAGAAGAAAAGATGTTTGCAGCAATGGTTGTGGATAACCAAATGGCGAATGTGATGCTAGATACTGGCGCGCTGAAAGCCAAGAATGGTACCGAAGAGCTAGCAGGGCGTACATGGTATTGGAAAGTCACGCCTGTAGCTACCACGCAGCCATTGCTGAAAGCATTTGATGTAAGTGTCGCGACCGCGAAAAACGCGAGTCCAGTTGTTACGGTAAGAAGCTATGTGGCGCAGTAAACCCAATCGCGCAGATAAGCGCCGTGCAGCAAAAGGTTTTACACTCATTGAAGTGCTGGTGTCGATAGCGATCTTTGCCAGTTTGAGTGTGGCGGCATACCAAGTGGTGTCGCAAGTTCAGCGCAGTAACGAGTTGTCGCAAGAGCGAACTCAGCGTTTGAATGAACTGCAACGCGCCATGGTGATGATGGATAACGACTTCCGCCAAATGGCATTGCGTCAAACGCGTACCAACGGCGAAGACCCTGCCGGGCAACTGATCTTTTGGTCGGATTATTTACTCGATTCCGACGCGAAAGGCCTAATGTTTGCACGTGTGGGTTGGCATAACCCGCAGCAACAGTTCCCGCGTGGTGAAGTGACTAAAGTGGGCTATCGCGTTAAAGAAGAAACCTTGCAGCGTGTTTGGTGGCGTTATCCAGATACCCCAGTTGGGCAGGAAGGCATTGTCACTCCGTTGCTGACGCAGGTGGAATCTTTCGACATGCGTTTTTATGACGGTAAACAGTGGAAGAAAGAGTGGGACAGCAATAAAGAGTTGCCGAAAGCTGTCTCAGTTGTCTTGAAGTTGAAGGATTACGGTGAAATTGCGCGCACGTATCTAACGCCAGATGGCAAGCTTGCAGAAAGTGAAAGAAACAAAGCATCGGAGGGCAACAACAATGGCTAATCGTCAGCGCGGTGTTGCTTTGATTATTGTACTGATGCTGTTGGCAATTATGGCGACCATTGCTGCCACCATGTCTGAACGTCTGTTTTTACAGTTTCAGCGCGGTTCAAACCAAATCCATTACCAGCAAGCATATTGGTACAGTGTTGGTGTTGAAGCCTTGGCTGAAGTGGGTATCGAGCAGAGCTACAAAGACAGCGATACCATCAACCTCAGCCAACCTTGGGCGATTAAAGAACAAGTGTACCCATTGGACTATGGTCAAGCTGCAGGACGTATTTGGGACAAGCAAGCGTGCTTTAACCTCAATGTGTTAAGTCGAGTGCAGCCGACCGGACAACAAACCACTCGACCATATTTGGTTCAAGTGCTGCAGCGTTTGTTGGAAGAGTCGGATGTAGAGCCGTATCAAGCGGAAGTGATTGCCGATTCCACTTGGGAATACATTGATTCAGACAGCACAGTACGTTCAACCACTGGGGTGGAAGACAGCACCTACGAATCGATGAAACCTTCGTATTTAGCGGCTAATGGTTGGATGGCAGACAAAACTGAACTGCGCGCGGTATATCAAGTGAGTGGTGAAATTTATCAAAAAATTGAGCCCTTGATATGTGCGATCCCAAGTGATGATTGGCGTTTAAACGTCAACACGATAGAGGTAGAACAAGCGCCGATTTTAGTCGCTATGTTTTCACCGAACTTGAGCAGCAGCGACGCGGTTCAACTGATAGAAAAACGTCCCTTCGATGGTTGGGACAGCGTAGACGAATTTCTAGCGGAGTCAGAATTAACTGGCTTGAGCGATGATGTAAAGAAAAACGCCAAAGGCTATTTAGGAGTGGATAGCTCCTTCTTCGAATTGGATGCACAAGTGTTGGTGGATGATTCACGAGTACGTATCCGAAGCCTTTTGCAAAGTACAAATAGAGAAACGGTGACGGTCGTTCGCCGTCGTTTTGGAGGGATCAGTGAGCGAGTTTCTGACCGTTCGGCTGAGTAGCGAACAACAAAGTACCATTCCTTGGGTGGTGTGGTCGACAGAACAACAGGAAGTGATTGCCAGCGGTGAACTTGCCGGATGGGAACACTTGGATGAGTTGGTATCGTATGCCGGCCAGCGCCAAGTCATCGCTTTACTAGCGAGTAATGATGTGGTGTTAACTCAGGTGGACATTCCGCCTGGTGCAACACGTCAGTTCGACAGCATGTTGCCTTATTTGATTGAAGATGAAGTCGCGCAAGATGTGGATAGCTTGCACTTCACCGTATTGGGTAAGCAAGCGGATAAAGCACAAGTGTGTGCGGTCGAGCGCGCATGGGTACAAACCGTGCTACAGCATTTTGCTAGCCAAGGGTTGACCATCAAACGCATCTTGCCAGATGTATTGGCATTGCCTGTCAGTGATGACAACAGCAGTGCGGCACTGATTGGTGAGCAATGGCTAATTCGTCACTCAGAGACGGAAGGCGCGGTGGTGGATTCGGCGTGGCTGGACCTTTATCTCTCTTCTTATCTGCAAAATCATGAAGGTTGGCAACTCGAATGCTACAGTTCCGTGCCAGAATCGACTGTTGAGAGTGTATGGGTTCCTAAGCCAGAAGAAATGACGATGGCGTTGCTCGCAAAAGGCGTCGTGAGTAGTAAAACGAACCTGTTAACTGGCGAGTTTAAGCCGAAGTCTTCTTGGGGTAAGTACTGGAAAGTTTGGCAAAAGGCGGCTATCGCTGCGGGCGTTTTGTTAGTGGTGGTCGTGGCTCAGCAACTTCTCGTCGTCCACAAGTACGAGGCGCAAGCACAAGCCTATCGTGAAGAAAGCGAACGTATTTTCCGTCAGGTTTTCCCAAACAAGAATCGAATTCCAACCGTAAGCTACTTAAAGCGCCAAATGACGGATGAAGAGCGCCGTTTATCTGGTGGCTCAACAGATGTTGCGATGTTGTCTTGGCTTGCTGCCTTGCCTGCAACGCTTGGTCAGGTGAAAGATCTAGAAATCACCAGCTTTAAGTATGACGGCCAACGTGGTGAAGTGCGCATTCACGCACGTAGCTCAGACTTCCAGCCTTTTGAGCAGGCACGTGTGAAGTTGGCTGAGAAGTTTAATGTTGAGCAAGGTCAGCTTAATCGCAGCGATAACGTTGTGATGGGTAGCTTTGTGTTGAAGCGTCAGTGAGGTGATGATGAAGAATTTAATTTCTCAAGCGCAAGCTTGGTGGAGTGGCATCTCTCAGCGTGAACAACGACTTGTGCTGGGCTGTGGTGCATTCGCCATCCTTGGCATTCTTTACTGGGGGCTGCTGCAGCCGATGAGCCAACGTGCAGAGTTGGCGCAATCTCGTATCCAAAGTGAAAAGCAATTGCTTACATGGGTACAAGACAAAGCTGATGACATTACCGCATTGAGAAAAAGCGGGGGTGTCAGTTTTTCCAATCAGCCACTTAACCAACTTGTCTCTTCATCATCGCGCCGTTTTAAGGTGGAACTGATTCGTGTGCAACCACGCAACGACAGTGTGCAAGTGTGGATTAAACCGCTCGCATTCAACCAATTGGTGGATTGGCTACGCTATTTGAAAGAGCAGCAAGGCATTGAAGTTGAATTTTTAGACATCGATCGTACAGACCAAGCGGGCATGATTGATGTGAACCGTCTGCAATTTAAGCGAGGTTAAGGTGAAGCGAGCAGTACTTTACGTTGTAATCTTTATCGTTTGTTTTTCTGTTAGCTTGATCATGGGGTTACCTGTTTCTTGGGTTCTCCAGCAAGCCCCCACTGTGAAAGGGCTAGACATACAAGGTGCTCACGGTTCCGTTTGGCAAGGTCAGGCTTCTAGCGTGCGTTGGCAGCGTCAAAATCTAGGGCAAGTGAATTGGGATTTCCAATGGTCTAGCTTATTTACCGGCAAAGCCGAATTTTCGGTACGTTTTGGGCGTGGCAGCGATATGAACATTCGCGGTCGAGGTTTAGTTGGTTACAGTCTCAGCGATGGCCCTTACGCAGAAAATTTGGTTGTGTCGATCCCTGCATCGAAAGCCGTCGAACAAGCGCGCCTGCCGGTGCCTGTTGGTGTTGATGGCCAGCTGGAGTTGAACATTCGTCATGCGACTTACGCAGCTCCGTGGTGTAAAACTGGTGAAGGCACATTGGTTTGGAGTGCCAGTGGCATTCAAAGTCCAGTGGGAAGCTTAGAGCTCGGCCCTGTTATTGCTGATTTGAAATGCCAAGATAGCGTGCTAACTGCATCAGGTGAGCAAACCAGTAAGCAAGTTTCCTCGGCGTTTTCAGCGGAGCTGATGCCGAATCAACGCTATTCAACGAAAGCGTGGTTTAAACCTGGCGCAGATTTCCCATCAAGCATGGGGGAGCAGTTGAAATGGCTTGGACAGCCAAACGCACAAGGCCAATACGAGTTTGACTACAAAGGCAGATTCTAATTTTAAGCCAACGTAATACAGAAAAGAGCTGCCAATGTGCAGCTCTTTTTGCTTTTGGATCATAGTAGGCCAAACCCTCTATTCGCTGTACGTAAATAAACGAGGGACAAAACATATTGTTTAAGTGCTTGTATTTTAATGGAATTATGTGATTTTGTGCAGTTTAATTAGCTTTAGGTATATGGTAGGTCAAATACTGTTAAAGCTGCTCATGCGGAAAAAGAAAAGGCCGTGAACGGAATTCACGGCCTAATGATACAAGTTGAGTTACGCAAGTATAAGTACTTAATCTTTGCGTTGCAGGATGTCATCCCAAGGCAAATTCGTATCGCCCAGCACGATAAAGTTCGGGTTCTCTAGCGTTTCCCGTTCGTTGTAAGACAAAGGTTCGAGGTGAGTGCTGAGAATGCGTCCGCCCGCTTCTTCCACGATGCATTGCGTTGCTGCTGTATCCCATTCGCCAGTAGGGCCCAAACGTAAATAGCAATCGACCGCTCCTTCCGCCACCAAACACGCTTTTAACGCTGCAGAACCGAGAGGAATTAAGTCGTAATTCCAAGCGCTACTCATGCGGCTGGTGATGCGATTAATGTCTTGGCGACGGCTGATAGCAATGGCAATGTTTTGTCCTGCTTGTTCATGTTTGTGCGTGTGGATTTTCACGCTTTCAGACATGTCTGGGATTTTCCACGCACCTTTGCCGCTGTATGCGTAATACGTGACGCCAGAAACAGGCCCATACACCACGCCCATCGCTGGCTTGTTGTTGTCAATTAATGCAATGATGGTCGCAAAGTCGCCACTGCGTGCGATGAATTCTTGTGTGCCATCTAGTGGATCGACCAACCAATAACGCTGCCATTGTGCGCGCTGCTCTAAGCTGATGTCGGCGGCTTCTTCAGACAACACGGGGATGTCTGGTGTCAGTTCACTTAAACGTTCAGTGATGAGTTTGTGCGCGGCAATATCGGCGCTTGTGACCGGTGTTTCATCACTTTTGGTATACGCTTCATATTGCTTTTTCTCGTAGATATCGAGAATCATTTGTCCCGCACTGCGGGCAATTTCGATAACTTGAGGAAGCAGGTGAGATAGATCTTTTGTCATTGGCATAGGTGATAGTCCTTACTCACAATATTTTCGGTTTACACCGTTATTGATTGTTGTTGTGAGTGGTGTTTGGTAAGTGTTTCAGTGCCAACATTAACGCCGTGATGCTTCGTGCTTCACAGAAGTCCAAATGCGTTAATAGCTCTTCGGCTTGTGCGAGTGGCCAGCGCACAATTTCTAACGGCTCTGGTTCGTCACCTTCTTGCTTTTCAGGGTATAGCGATTGACCTAGAAACAGCGTCATCTTGCTCGAAAAATAAGAAGGAGCAAGGATCACTTGTTTTAACGGGGTGAGTTCCTTACAACCAAAACCAATTTCTTCTTTTAGTTCGCGGTCTGCGGCCTGATGTGGCGTTTCACCGGGATCGATAAGACCTTTAGGAAAACCCAGTTCGTAACGCTCTGTACCAGCAGCGTATTCACGTACCAACAGTAAATCGCCCTGCTCGGTTACCGGTACAACCATTACGGCATCGCGACCACTTGGCTTCATGCGCTCATAAGTGCGATGCTCGCCATTGGAGAAGCGAAGGTCGAGGGCTTCCACAGCAAACAGTTTTGATCGAGCGACCGTCTGACAAGAGAGAATCTCTGGTGGGGTCCTTTTCGACATGGCGCTGACTCCTTGGTGTCGTTGGCTTTTGTAAGGTGCGTAAGATTCTTAATATATGAGAACTCTGCAAGAGTTGCTAGTTTGATTTCATCGCTTCGGCAGTGTTCGCTCGATAACCTTGAAAGAGGTCGTGTGTGACGAAGAATCTCACGTGTTTAATGGATTGTTCAGATACAAAAATGGGAGACCAAAGCCTCCCATTTTCACCGACGATAAGCTCTTAGTAGTAAGAGTGGTCACCACGGTCGTGTTCTGTTGCATCTCGAACTGCTGTTAGCTCACCAACGAACTGGTTTAGTAGCTCTTTCTCGATGCCTTCTTTTAGTGTTACGTCAACCATTGAACAACCGTTACAGCCGCCACCGAATGCAACGATAGCTACGCCTGCTTCAGTAATCTCAACCAAGTTCACATGACCTCCGTGGCCAGCAAGCTGTGGGTTAACTTGAGTTTGGATAACGTACTCTACACGCTCAACAAGTGGCGCATCGTCCGACACTTTACGCATTTTTGCGTTTGGTGCTTTCAATGTCAGTTGAGAACCCATTTTGTCGGTAACGAAGTCGATTTCAGCGTCTTCAAGGAAAGGTAGGCTTAGCTCATCCACGTAAGCTGAAAAACCTGCGTAAGGGATCTCAGTGTCGGTCGCTTCAACCGCTTCTGGTGGGCAGTAAGATACGCCACACTCAGCGTTTTGTGTACCTGGGTTCACAACGAAAATACGAATGTTAGTGCCTTCTGGCTGTTGGCCTAGAAGGTTAGCGAAATGCGTTTGCGCAGTTTCTGTAATAGTAATATTTGACACGACGAATACCTGAGTAATTTTGTAGGTTACTGCTGCTATTCTACTCCTGTTGACGTATGGGTCTAGTCTTTTTGATGCTAAGGCATGGTGAAGCGATCTAGACAGCACCAGGAGCAGGGGTTCTGCAGATGCAGTAAATATCGACGGTTTCTACGCCAACTTCAAGTAGTAAATGACATAATTGTCGAACCGTGCTTCCCGTCGTGACCACATCATCTACGATTGCGACGTGGTTATACTTTGGTGGCTGATTTAAGGTGAAAGCGCCTTTTAAATTCTGTTCTCGGCTGGATTTCTTGTGCCCACGCTGTGACTGGGCGTGTTTTACGCGGCGAAACACGTGATTATCAAACCTCACATTAAGGTGACCAGCCAAATGTCGCGCCAGTATGTCGCTCTGATTAAAGCCTCGATACAAATAGCGTTGCCAGTGCAATGGCACTGTGGTGATAAGCGGAGCGGGAGTTGAAATGCGCTGGGCAAGCAATTGCGTTAAAGCGTGAACATGCCATGTTTGTCCGTGATCTTTGAAGCGTTGTACTTCTCGAGACAGCGGAAAGTCGTAGTCTCCCAAGGTAAATAGTTGTTGCCACGGTGGAGGCTCGGAGAGGCACTCGCCGCAAATACTCTCTATATTCGCTTCCTCAGCTTTTAAGCTCAATCCACAACGTTGGCAGCGTTTTACTGGCGTAAGATATTGATAACAGTGATCACACCAACGCAGAGCATTGGGTTGAGCGGTAGCCTGAATCGGGAAGCGACATAAACCGCATTGACTGCTGAGCACACGATGCATGATGTTTTGCCAGTGATGAGATAACATACCGCTTATTCAAGGTTAGATTTTGCACAGCCTAACGCTTGAGTTAAGCGATAAGGAATAAAATAAGTGGGAGAGATTGAGATCATGAGCACGAATTTACACTGGCAGTCGTTCGGTCAGGGACCGGATTTGGTGTTGCTGCATGGCTGGGGGATGAATGGCGCAGTTTGGCAGCAAACGGTCGAATCTCTGCAGGCCGATTTTTGTGTCCATGTCGTCGATCTTCCTGGATATGGTTTTAGCGCTGGGCATCATGGTGAAGACCTCGCACAAATCGCTGCCATGGTACTAAAAGATGCGCCAGAGAAAGCAGTGTGGCTAGGTTGGTCGTTGGGTGGTTTGGTTGCCACGCACATTGCGCTCAATGCTCCTCAGCGAGTGAGTAAGTTGATCACCGTCGCCAGCTCACCAAAATTTGCCGCAGAAAAACCGTGGCGCGGCATTCAACCGAATGTACTGAGCGCGTTCACCTCTCAGTTACTAGAAGATTTCTCTCTGACCATTGAGCGCTTTATGGCGCTGCAAGCCATGGGAAGTCCGTCTGCACGTAAAGATGTTAAACAACTCAAACAAGCGGTGCTATCGCGTCCTCAGCCGAACCCAGAGTCACTATTGGTTGGCTTAAATATTTTGGCGGATGTGGACCTGCGTGAGGCTTTGATTTCCCTGACCATGCCGATGCTACGTCTTTACGGTCGTTTGGATGGTTTGGTGCCGATTAAAGTGGCGACCGATCTAAGCCAGCAACTGCCCCACACACAACAGTTTGTCTTTTCTCAATCTTCTCATGCACCATTCATGACCGAACATGATGAATTTTGTGCGCAAGTTCGAGATTTCGCTCGGGATTAAAATCGCGCAGTGAAAAAGGCTAAAGTTGATTAAAATTTGGCCGATATAATTGTCGGTAAGGTTTTATTCGTAAATAAGGCCAAGCCATATTGACGAGTTGGGCGACTCTGAGGAGGGTTCGCAATGATTGTGTCACCGACCAACGTAAGTGTGCCACTGATCGCCCCATCCGTTAATGTGCAGACGGAACAAGCTGCTCGTGACAACAGAGTCCGAGAACCTGTGACGCCGACGGTCGCATTGGCAAAAACCAATGCCGAGCGCAAAGTAAAAAGTGATGAGAAGCGACGACGTCAGTCCTCTTGGGATCCCTCTGAGCATCCCGATTACGAAGTGGACCATGAAGTTGATGCGCGTTATCACGAGGAGCCGGAAGACACGCTTGAAAGGCTTTTCGATTTACTGGCACTGAAATCGTACAGTGAAGATCAGGGAAAGGGCTATGCGATACGCTTTCGTTTACCGAAGCGCATTTTGGATGCTGCGATCAACCAAGGATTGATGGAAAAGCGCAGGAAGGTGATCAAATTTCATTATGGTCATTCGGTCGTGCCCCATACCCCGTCAGAAGTGATAGCAGTATTATGACGAATCAATATCCTATCCAATAAAAACGCTCCAATCAGCATGACTGACTGGAGCGTTTTCTTTTTTCTTCTGGATGCTTGAAGCCGTCGCCCAGCTGCAATGTTAATATCTCAAGTGCAGCCGTTAAAACCTAGACTACTTCTTTGCTTTGGCGAAAGCAGCCGCAAATGCGCCACCCATCGCGCAGTTCGATGAGGAATCATCACGGCGAGGTTGACGACGTTGTGGTTGGTCATTACGACGCGGCGCTGCTGATGAGCGTTGGCTGCGGTTGTCTTGACCCGGCTCGTCGTTTAAACGCATCGATAGACCGATACGCTTGCGCTGTGCGTCCACTTCCATCACTTTCACTTTAACGATGTCACCTGCTTTCACCACTTCACGCGGATCAGAAACGAAACGATCCGTCAGGGCTGAGATGTGCACTAAACCATCTTGGTGAACACCAATATCGACGAAAGCACCAAAGTTGGCCACGTTCGATACGACGCCTTCGAGAATCATGCCCGGTTCTAGATCTGCAACCGAGTTAACGCCTTCAGCGAAGGTCGCTGTTTTGAACTCCGGGCGAGGGTCTCGGCCTGGTTTGTCCAGCTCTTTGATGATATCGGTCACCGTTGGGACACCGAAGTGCTCATCGGTGTAATCCACCGCGTGCAGACCTTTAAGGAACGTCGAATCGCCAATCAGTGCTTTGATGTCTTTACTGTTCTTCTCGGCAATCGCTTTGACTACAGGGTAGGCTTCTGGGTGCACTGCAGAGGCATCCAGTGGGTTTTTACCATCCATAATACGAAGGAAACCCGCACACTGCTCGAACGCTTTAGGACCTAAACGAGGCACTTTCTTCAAGGTTGTACGTGCTTCGAAACGACCGTTTTCATCACGGAAGTCGACAATGTTCTGTGCGATGGTGCTCGACAAGCCTGCAACGCGCGTCAGTAGCGCTGCAGAGGCAGTGTTCACATCAACACCCACCGCGTTTACACAGTCTTCGACAATCGCATCAAGACGTTTTGCCAGCATAGATTGGCTAACATCGTGCTGATATTGGCCCACACCGATCGATTTAGGATCGATTTTAACGAGCTCCGCTAGCGGGTCTTGCAGACGACGAGCAATCGACACCGCACCACGCAGAGATACGTCCATATTTGGGAACTCTTTCGCTGCAAGCTCAGATGCTGAGTAAACCGATGCCCCCGCTTCACTTACGATGATCTTCTGAACTTTCAGGTTGCCGCGTTTGATCACGTCTGCGACAAAGCTGTCGGTTTCACGCGAAGCCGTGCCGTTACCTATCGCAATCAAATCCACGTTGTATTTGCGCACCAACTGATCAACGATTTGCGCTGATTTGTCGTATTGCTTTTGTGGTGGGTGAGGGTAGATGGTTTCTGTTGCAAGCACTTTACCAGTAGGGTCGACAATAGCGATTTTAGAGCCTGTACGCAGACCCGGATCGAGACCCAGCGTCGCACGAGGGCCTGCCGGTGCTGCCATCAACAAATCTTTTAGGTTGGTGGCAAACACTTCAATCGCTTCGATTTCAGCACGTTCTTTCATTGCGCCCATCAGCTCGGTTTCCATGTGCATCGATACTTTGATGCGCCATGCCCAACTGATCACTTGTTTACGCCATGAGTCCGCCGGAGCACTGCTTAGCGTCACGCCATAATGGTCGGCAATGATGGTTTCACAGTACGATTGGCGAGCACCTTCTTCTTGTTCTGGGTCAGCGTTCATCGCCAACGTCAAAAAGCCTTCATTACGGCCTCGTAACATCGCCAGTGCTCGGTGTGATGGCACTTTGCTCAGTGGCTCGTTATGGTTGAAGTAATCTTTAAACTTCTCGCCTTCTTGCTCTTTACCTTCAACGACACGAGAAACCAGTTCCGCGTTGCGGTTTAGATGAGCACGAATTTTTTCAAGTAGGTTCGCATCCTCAGCAATGCGCTCCATGATGATTGCGCGAGCGCCATCCAGTGCCGCTTTGGTATCCGCGATGCCTTTGTCCGCATCAAGATATTTCGTCGCTTCGCTTTCTGGTTCTGTTTGTGGCTGGTTCCAAAGTGTATCAGCGAGAGGTTCTAAGCCAGCTTCAATCGCGATTTGACCTTTGGTGCGGCGCTTTGGTTTGTATGGCAGGTAAAGGTCTTCCAGGCGAGTCTTGCTGTCGGCTTGCGTGATCTCTCGTTCTAGTTCTGGCGTCAGTTTGCCTTGTTCTTGGATCGACTTCAGAATGGTTTGACGGCGATCGTCGAGCTCGCGAAGGTATGACAGACGGCTGTCCAGAGTACGCAGTTGGGTATCATCAAGGCCACCTGTCACCTCTTTACGGTAACGTGCAATAAATGGGACCGTGTTACCATCATCAATCAGGGTGACAGCGGCGTTGACTTGCTCTGGGCGAACATTCAGTTCTTGAGCAATCATGCGACAGATAGCTTGGCTCATCCGTGTATTCTCTTTTAATTCGGTTTGGATATTGGTTGTGTATAGAACATTGGGGTCATTCATAGAATTTGCAATGTTTTAAATTAGCTTCGCAAAAATTTACCGGGCGCTGGTGGACATCGGTCAGATTTATGTCAAAACTGTAATTAAATTGAGAACTTATAAGTTCTGTTGGCGACTAATTTTATATACCTTGGCTCACACGGATAATCATGATGAAAAAAATGTCTTTGGCTCTGGCACTCTCTAGTGCTCTCCTGATAGCCCCGTTTGGTTGGGCGCAATCCATCTCTGCAACCACGCAAGATCCCACCTATCAACTTGATGATAAGTTAGTTTTAGGGCGGGTCGAAAGTGTGTATTACAGCGAAATTCCTGAGCTAAGTGACGTCCCTTTCATCGGTAAAATTGATACCGGCGCTGACACCACCTCCATGCATGCAGAAAATATCCACGTAAGCAGCAGCAATCCCAAATACAAGAATCTTAAAGATGACAAACTGCTGTGGGCAATTGTCGACGATTTAGGTGGCACGCAAGCCAAATGGGAAGCCAACAGTTTTGAACCTTATCAAGTCACCGTCAGTTTCACGATTCAGCATCCTTATACTGGCAAAGAGATCACGGTAACCGACGATCTTGAGCGCATCAGTGCTATCCGCAGTCGCACTAGCAAAAAACCGATTTTGCGTCCAACCGTAAAAATGCCGATGACGATTGCTGGGCATACGGTAGATACCGTGGTGAATCTTACCTCGCGCAAACAGTTCTCTGCGCCAATCCTGATTGGCAAAACTTACCTAGATGATAACGCGTGGGTGTTTGCTGGGTATGACTACCTGCAAGAACAACCCAACGCAAAAATGATTGGTAAGAAAGAGACGGTAGAAATCGAAGGCATTCCCTACAAAACCAGCGTTTCGACAAGCAGCCGGTACACCAACGTTCACGCTCTCGACATCAAAGTTGATAAAAAAGCCAAGCAAGTGTCGTTTACTTTAGAGGGTGAGAACGGTAAGCGCCATCCTATGACACTGCCATTGGTGCGCATGTTGAAAACCACCAAGAGCGAGCGACCTTTGGTGTATCTGCCTGTCAAGATTGATGAAAACGAAACTCAGCAATGGTTGGTGTACTTACGAGACCGCAGCAAGTTCAGTTCGCAAATCCGTCTGGGTCGAGACGTAGTGAGCCAACATTTCGTGATAGATACCGACAAAGAGAATTTGCTCGGTGGTGTGGAAAAAACCTTTAAGAGTGCACTGAAGTCCAAGCCATTGGTGATTTCACCGGAAGAGGAAGTGAACATTGATGGCTACGTGGTTCCCGCTTATCCAACCTTTACCGTGAAAACGCCATTATTACGCGTGAATGGATTTGAACTGAGTGAAAAGGGCAAAGACGAAGTCGCGACGTTCTATTTGAGCAACGAAAAAGGCAAAGAAGAAAAAATCACCAAACCCGAGCTGAAGAAACTCAAAGTCGGCGACATGGTGCGTCCTGTGGTGGAAGGTGACTTCTTGTTCGGTAACAAAGAAAAGTCGATGGAGTTTGCTATTGACGTGCTAGATAAAGATGAAGAGCAGCCGTTTTTCGTTTTCGGCCACAACATGGCTAAAGGTGGCGTGCTACTGAATACGCGCGCAGACCACTTGCTCGATGCCAAACCTTTGTTCCGAGCTGGCCACATCGAAGTGGCCGAAGTGGAAGGCATGTCTTTCCCGGTCAAACTGGACACCGGTGCGGATGTCAGTTCTATCAATGCTAAAGACATCAAACTGTTCCAAAAAGATGGCAAAGACATGGTGAGCTTTACCTACGAAAATGACCTCGGTATGCAAAAAGCCTTTACTCGCGAAGTGGTAGACGTAATGAAAATTACTGCGAAAAAAGGCGAGAAAGCAAACGTCCGTCCGGTGGTGGAAATGCATGTCAAACTGGGTGAGTTAGAGAAGAAAATTCGCGTGAATTTGCAAGATCGCGGACGCTTTCATTACAGCATGATTTTGGGTAAAAACTTCTTAAAGCACGGTGCGTTAGTGGCGAGTGAAACCAATTACATCGTGACGAAAAAACCAGATTACGAAAAATAGTCGAACTGCCGCCTAACCTAATTGCCAATACCCAAAGTCCGCTCTGAGAATCTTGTGGCTTTGGGTATAATTCTAGGTTTAGGATGAAGATCGCGTAAGCGTCGATGCTGCTGAATGTGCGGCATTTTTTATGCCGAAATGAATAGGAGCCAAATTGAAAACTAAGCTGATTACCCGTGAAGGTTATAACAAACTCAAGCAAGAGCACGATTACCTCTGGAATGAAAAGCGTCCAGAAATCACCAAGATCGTGACGTGGGCGGCCAGCCTTGGCGATCGTTCGGAAAATGCTGACTACACCTTCAATAAACGACTGCTGCGTCAAATCGATCGACGCGTTCGTTTTCTCAGAAAGTTTTTACCTGAAGTCACCATCGTTGATTACTCTCCTCAACAAGAAGGCAAAGTCTTTTTTGGTGCTTGGGTCGAGATTGAAAACGAAGCCGGTGATGTGAAGAAGTTCCGCATTGTGGGGCCAGAAGAAATATATGGCGATGCCAAAGATTACATCTCCATTGATTCCCCTATGGCCAGAGCCATGTTGAAAAAGCAAGTGGATGAAGAATTTACCGTTCGAACGCCGGAAGGAGACAAAGAGTGGTTCATCAATTCGATTGAATACAACAAGCAAAGCGCAGAATCTTAACTTCCTCGACCTTGAAACATTCGGCGAGCGAAGTGCGTTTGCCAATGATGTTGACCTATTTTTTTATGCGCCCTCATTTGAGGGCGCGAGCTGTATTTACTGGAGAGGTTTAAAATGAAAGCCGTGATTTGTGGTGCTGTGTTAACGATGGCTATTTCACTTCCTACTGTCGCTCAAGAAGAGCTAAAAGGGTGTGATGCCAAAGCGTTTGCACTTGAGCAGCAAATTGAATACGCCACAGTACAAGGTAATCAAAAGCGCATTGATGGATTAAAACGAGCCCTTGCTGCGATTGAGGATGAATGCTCGGAAGAAGATTTACGCGAAAAACTGCAAGCAGAAGTCGAACAAAAAGCGCAAAAAGTAAAAGCTCGCGAGCTAGAATTGGCAGAGGCACAAACGTCGGGTTCGAGCGACAAAATCGAGAAAAAGCGCCGAAAATTAGATGAAGCGCAAAAAGAGTTGTTAGACGCTAAACGTGAGTTGGAATGGAATTACGGCCAGTAGGCACACCGACCTTCGCGGCGGTTAAAGCCATCTTTCACCGCAGTTTTGTGGCGTTGTTCACATCTCGAAACAAAGTCAATATCGCTAAATACTTAGGGCGGCGCGCAAATAATTTCCCAAAACCGCGTCTAAGATAAAAAGAGTAACAATTTGCACAAGCACGTTTGAAAAAACAGTGATACATTTTCGTCAATAGATGCTTCTGAAAGGATGTTTCAATGCAGGAAAATCATAAAATTTTAGTGGTTGATGACGATGCTCGTTTGCGTGCTCTGTTGGAGCGTTACCTTTCTGAGCAAGGTTTTCAAGTCCGTAGTGTAGCAAACGGCGAACAAATGGATCGCCTACTAACACGCGAAAACTTTCACCTAATGGTATTGGATTTGATGTTGCCAGGCGAAGATGGCTTGTCGATTTGTCGCCGTTTACGCCACGCCAATAACATGTTGCCAATTCTGATGCTGACAGCAAAAGGTGACGAGGTTGACCGTATTGTTGGTTTGGAAGTTGGTGCGGACGATTACCTACCTAAACCGTTCAACCCGCGCGAACTACTCGCTCGAATTAAAGCGGTTTTACGTCGCCAAACGGTTGAGCTACCGGGTGCGCCAAGTACAGAAGAAAAAGTGGTCGAGTTTGGCGAGTTTCGTTTGAATCTCGGCACGCGTGAAATGTTCCGTGGTGATGAGGCGATGCCATTAACATCGGGTGAATTTGCGGTGTTGAAATCACTGGTAACCAACGCGCGTGAGCCAATGTCGCGTGATAAGCTGATGAACATGGCGCGTGGTCGTGAATACTCTGCGATGGAGCGTTCTATCGACGTACAAATTTCTCGTCTACGCCGCATGCTGGAAGACGATCCGAGCAAACCTCGCTACATCCAGACCGTATGGGGTTTAGGTTACGTATTTGTCCCAGACGGCAAAGAGTCGTAATTCTTACTCACTTAACCGGCAATCGGTTTTTAAAACTTCGGCCATCAAATTTCCTTCTTATTTGGTGGTCGAGGTTTTCGCAATTAGGGTCATCAGGAAATTTGCATGCGAATCCGAAGTTCACTGACACAATCTATTCTACTGTTCATCTCCTTGCTTCTCGCTAGCCAAGTCTTTTCTTATTACGCCGTTTTTAACTACGCGTTGATGCCAAGCCTGCAACAGTTCAACAAAATTCTCGCTCACGAACTGAATCTGGTTCTCGATGAAGATGGCCCGCTCAAATCGGATGCACCATTGCGTCGCCAGTTATTAGAAAGGTTGGGTGTGACAGTTCACAGCATCAACAGCGAGAAGGCGGTTGAGTTTAACCATGCGATGTCTATTGATTTGATGTCGGAGGAAATGACTCAAGAGCTAGGCTCACCAACCGAAGTACGCCTGCTGCTAGGTAGTGAAAGCTACATTTTGTGGATGCACATCGAGAAGCTGCCCAATTCCATTATTCGCATCCCACTGTCTGAGCTGCAAGAAGAGGACTTTGCGCCGCTATTTCGTAACAGCCTGATCATGGCGCTATTAATTATCGCAGGTGGTTGGTTGTTTATTCGCTTGCAAAACCGGCCATTATTGGCGTTGCAACGAGCGGCAGAAGGCGTTGGGAGAGGGGAAATTCCCCCACCGCTACCAGAAAAAGGCGCATCGGAAATTCGTTCGGTAACTCGTGCGTTTAACCAGATGTCGAAAGGGATTCAAGAGCTCGAAGAAGACCGCGCTCTGTTAATGGCAGGCATCAGTCATGATTTACGTACGCCGCTGACGCGAATTCGTCTCGCTACTGAAATGATGTCGCCAGAAGACAGCTATTTGGCGGAAGGGATCATCAGTGACACTGAAGAGTGCAATGAGATCATCAGTCAATTTATGGATTATCTAAAGCCTGTAAACAAAGAATCGTTTGAGTCGGTTGATGTCAGCACCATCGCTAGTGACGTGGCGAGCTCTGAAGGGGGGTATGAAGTTGAGATTGAGACGGACTTGAACATGCACCTTCCTCCTGCGAAAGGCAGCCCGATTGCCATTAAGCGAGCGGTGAGTAACTTAGTCGTCAACGCACTGCGTTACGGCAACGGTTGGGTGAAAATCAGCACAGGCGTGACGGCAGACAAACAGTTGGTTTGGATATGCGTAGAAGACAACGGGCCGGGGATTGAGCAGTCGCAAATCGCGAAGTTGTTCGAGCCGTTTACCCGTGGTGATACGGCGCGTGGCAGCGAAGGTACTGGTCTGGGTTTAGCGATTGTAAAACGTATTGTTATCCAACATTCAGGTTCGGTGGTGATGCGTAATCGCAGTGAAGGCGGCTTGATCGCCCAAATCAGTTTCCCGACCAAATAACCCTCTTAAACCAAAAAGCCCAACCAAAAATGTGGTTGGGCTTTTTAATTTCTAAGTACAGGTATTAAGACTCTTTCACTTCTTGAGCGACAAGTTCATCTTCTTCTGTCAGTTTTTCTGGAAGCAGCAAGTTCAGCAGTATCGCGGTGATACCGCCAGCAGCCACACCAGTTGAGAAGATACTTTTAATAAACTCAGGCATAAACTGCAGAATCTCCGGTTTCTGAGCGATACCTAACCCCGTCGAGAATGACAACGCCATAATCAGAATTGCGCGGCGGTCGAGGTCAACACGCGAGATAATACGCACGCCTGCAGCGGCAATGGTGCCGAACATCACGATGGTAGCGCCACCAAGTACAGGTTCTGGGATCAGCTGAACAAAACTGGCCACGCCCGGGAATAGACCAAGAATCACTAACATGCCCGAGATAAAGTAACCCACGTAACGGCTTGCGACGCCCGTTAGCATGATAATGCCGTTGTTTTGACTGAAGGTAGAGTTTGGAAAGCTGTTGAATACCGCAGCGATAGCCGAGTTCAGACCGTCCGCTAATACCCCACCTTTGATGCGCTTCATGTAAGTAGGGCCTTTAACCGGCTCGCCAGATACTTCAGACGTTGCGGTAATGTCGCCGATCGCTTCCAACGCCGTGATAAAGAAAATCAGCACGAGAGGGATAAACAGTGACCAGTCAAATGACAAGCCGTACTGCATCGGAATCGGTAGCGCAACGAGGTTGGTTTCCCCCAATTTTGAGGTGTCGACCATGCCTATGAAGTATGCCATTACATAGCCAACCAGCATGGCAATCACGATCGAAGCCACGCGAATGTATGGGTTTTTAGAACGATTCAAAATCACAATTAACCCAAGTACGGTACCAGCGAGCGCCAGTTTGTCTAAGCTACCAAAAGTACCGTCGCCCATTGCAGCATAGCCTCCACCCATAGAAACCAAGCCAACTTGGATCAGCGTCAGGCCAATCAGAGTTACGACAATGCCAGAGACGAGAGGTGTGATGATGCGACGTGCATGTTCAAGCACACGAGACAGTAAAATCTCGGCAAAAGAGGCGACTAAAATCGTACCGAAAATCGCCGCCATCATGGTGCTGATGTCCGCGCCACCTGCTTTGAGTGATAAACCCGCACCGATGATTGGACCCAAAAAGTTAAAGCTGGTGCCTTGCACCGATAGCAAGCCGGAGCCGACAGGGCCAAAGGTACGGATTTGGATAAAGGAAGAAACACCAGATGCAAACAGCGACATGCTGATAATGGTGTTGGTTTGATCGGCCGGAACGCCCAAAGATTGGCAAATGATTAATGAAGGTGTAATCACCGCAACGAACATCGCCAATAAATGCTGAAGTGCAGCAAAAATCGTTTGTGGCAGTGGTGGACGATCATTTAATTGATAGACCAGTTCCGAAGATCGGTTTGAAGTTGTCATGATTTGTCTCGCTAGTCGCAATGTGTTCCCAGATCTCGCTGAATGGGAGGGCTGGGTGGAGTTGACGTCGTTACCTGTGATTGCTGTTAATCAGTGTCAACTCAGGTTGGTGAAGTGTGATGAGGCACACTCTAGAAATTTTGAGCGCGATTATAGAGAGATTTACCCAAAAAGCAATCGTTTGCTATTGGTGGCGGTACTAAAAAACGAGCCGTTTGGCTCGCTTTAAGATTTACGCTTTGGAGTAGATATCACGCTCGCCTAGCCAGCGATCGATAATGGCGGCTGCATTGGTTGGGTAATTGTCGTGAATATGACGTGCAATACGTTGAACTTCGGGAATTAAGCGTTGATCTCGAACTAAATCGGCAATTTTGAAATCAGCCAAGCCTGTTTGTTTGGTGCCCAACAATTCGCCGGGCCCGCGGATCTCGAGGTCTTTCTGCGCAATAACAAAGCCATCGTTACTTTCACGCAGCACACCTAGTCGTTTTTGTGCGGTTTTCGACAGGGGGGCGTGGTACAGCAGGACACAGTGACTGGCAACCGAGCCTCGACCGACGCGGCCTCTTAACTGGTGTAATTGAGCCAAACCAAGGCGTTCAGGGTTTTCGATGATCATCAAGCTAGAGTTTGGCACGTCTACGCCAACTTCTATCACCGTCGTGGCTACGAGCAGGTGGAGCTTGTTGTCTTTAAACTCTTGCATGACAGCTTGCTTTTCGGCGGGCTTCATACGGCCATGAACTAGGCCAATTTTTACATCTGGCAGTTTGCGCTGCAACTCTTCGGCGGTGTCTGCTGCGGCTTGAGCTTCCAACACTTCCGATTCATCGATCAGCGTACACACCCAATACGCTTGCTTGCCTTCGTTAAGACAAGCGTTTCGTACCCGCTCGACAATGTCGTCACGTTTGGTATCTGGAATGGCGACGGTTTGAATCGGCGTTCGGCCTGGTGGTAATTCGTCTATCACCGACGTTTCCAAATCAGCATACGCTGTCATTGCTAGCGTGCGAGGAATCGGAGTCGCCGTCATGATGAGCTGATGCGGATACGCGCCTTGTTTTGCCCCTTTCTCACGTAACTCTAATCGCTGATGGACGCCAAAGCGGTGCTGCTCATCAATGATGACTAAAGCTAGGTGATGAAATTCCACATGTTCTTGGAAGAGGGCGTGAGTACCCACTATCATTTGCGCTTCACCGCTGGCAATGCGAGCCAGTTCCGTCTCTTTGGCTTTGCCCTTGAGCTTACCAGCAAGCCAGCCTACTTGAATGCCCATGGCTTCAAACCAGTTGGCGAAATTGATGGCGTGTTGTTCGGCGAGCAGCTCAGTTGGTGCCATTAGTGCGACCTGATAACCGTGCTCGATAGCTCGAACCGCAGCCAGTGCCGCGACGAGGGTTTTCCCTGAGCCTACGTCACCTTGGACAAGACGCATCATTGGATGCGGCTTTTCGAGGTCGGATTCAATCTCTTTCACCACGCGTGCTTGAGCATTGGTCGGAGAAAACGGCAGTTGCGCCAACAGCTGTTTTTTCAGTTTGTCACATGGCGCGAGCGGTAAGGCTATATCTTGCTGGCCTTTGCTGCGAACCGCCAACATCGACAAGTTCTGAGCGAGCAATTCTTCCATGATCAAACGGATTTGAGCGGGGTGCTTACCTTCATCAAATTCATCTAAATTAATGGTTGGCGGCGGGCGATGAATGGTGTGCAACGCCTGTGACATAGTAATCTGATGGTTATACAAGCCAGAAGGTAGCAATTCTTGCACTGCCGCTTTATCGAGTAGCGCCAATGCTTGCTCAGTAAGATTACGTAAGGTGATTTGACGCAGGCCATCTGTGGTTGGATAAACCGGGGTTAAGCTTTGTTCCACATCTGGCTTTTGTTCACTGGCGTAAAATTTGTAGTCAGGGTGCACAATTTCCAGCCCCATACCACCACGCTTAATTTCTCCGTAAGCGTGTACTAACTTACCCTGTGAAAAATTGTTCTTCATCGCTGCAGTAAAGTTGAAAAAACGCAGCGTGATGGTGCCATTGCCATCACTGATTTTGACTGTCAGCATTTTGCGTTTACCAAAAATGGTATCGACGGTCATGACTTTGCCTTGTACGGCCGCCCAAAGGCCTGCGTGCAGTTTGGCAATAGGATAAATGCGGGTGCGATCTTCGTAGCGTAGGGGCAGGTGGAACAACAAATCTTGAACGCTATGCAAGCCGACTTTAGCGAGTTTTTCTGCGACTTTGGCGCCAACTCCTGATAGAGAAGTTAAAGGAACAGCAGATAGCATTTGGGCAGACATAGAAAGCTCAAGAAAATGGTTAACATAGCAGTATGTTAACCATTGAGCTGTGTTTTTGTACAGGAAAAACTATAAGAAGTGGCGTAGAAAGCGAGGGCTTTCAACGTTATGTTTCAGCTTAAGCTTTTTGCATCTCTTGCCACCACGCCTCATCTGCGATGATTTGACCTTCATCGTCGAGTGGAGGGTATTCCAGTTTCTTGCGTTTCGCTACTTTGGCAAGCACTGGGTGACCACGTTCAAATAAGATGCGATGAATGGTTTCTTTTGGTAGTGCGCTTTCTTCTCGATCATACATGCCTGCCGCTTCACGTTGGCGTTGCGCTTCATACAGAATAACTGCGCTGGCGACCGAAACATTCAAAGATTGCACCATACCGATCATTGGGATAATGATGTCTTGATCTGCGAGTTTTTTCGCTTGTTCAGACGCGCCAATTTTTTCACTCCCCAGGATGATTGCAGTCGGTTTGGTGTAGTCGATTTCACGAAAATCGACCGCGGTGTCCGATAAGTTGGTCACCAATACTTGCATGCCTTGGGCTTTGAGCTCGGTAATGGCGGTTTCAATCGAGTTGTGAGTTTCTACTTCAACCCAGTTACGAGCACCTGCAGAAGTGTGGGTTAAAGTGCGCATTTTATCAGGCCAGATAGCATGAACTTTGTGTAAGCCCGTGGCGTCAGCCGTACGAATAACGGCAGAGACGTTGTTAGGTTTGTGAACCTCTTCTAGGCACAAAGTAAGGTCGGTTTGGCGTGCTTTCAGCACCTGATGGATACGGTGGTAACGTTCTAAATTCATAGTAAATAAATAGGGTATAAAAAAATCGCCACCCAGTGTGAATGGGTGGCGATGAGTTTAGTTCTTTCTTCGTCTGACTCGGGTCGCCTGCGGCATCGCTTTGATTTTTCGCATGATACCTGCAAGGTGGACACGATCTTTGGTGGTCAGTAGAACGGTGACAGTATACAGTCGGCCATCACGTTCTTCGGTCGACAGGCCATGGATATTGGAGCCTGTTTTTGAAATCACGTTGGTCAATTCTGCCAGAGCACCTTGGTGGTTGAGCATGTCGACTTTCAGTTCTGCGATAAACTCTTTGTCGTAATCGTCAGACCACGCAACGGCCATGTATTTGTCCGGCTCTTTTTGGTAACCGCGCACATTTGGACACGTTTCACGGTGAACAACCAAGCCACGGCCAGGAGACACATGCGCAATGATGTGGTCATCTGGAATTGGGTGACAGCAGTTAGCAAACGTCAGCAGCAAACCTTCCGCGCCACGAATTGGAAGTTTCTTCTTCGAGTCGGTTGGAATGGAACTGGTTGTCGTTAGCTCTTCAGTATCGCCCAGCAAACGACGAGCAATCACAATACTCATGAGTTCGCCTAAGCCAATTGCTGCGAGTAAATCGTCTGTGCTTTCTAAGCGCAGATCGGTCAGTACTTCTTGAATGTTCTCTGGGTAGATGGAGTCAATCGAGTGACGACCCAAAGCGTGATTCAATAGGCGGCGACCGAGCGTGATGGATTCTTCACGGCGCATGGTTTTCAGTACTTGACGAATCTTAGTGCGAGCGCGAGAAGTCACGACATAGTTCAACCAAGCGGCATTTGGACGCGCACCTGGCGCACTGATGATTTCTACCGTCTGGCCGTTCTTCAGCGCCTTACTTAGTGGGTAAGGGTTACGGTCAACACGAGCACCAACACAGGAATTACCTACATCGGTATGTACCGCGTAAGCAAAATCTACGGCTGTCGCGCCAAGTGGCAGTTCAACAATACGACCTTTTGGTGTGAAGACGTAAATCTCATCTGGGAATAGATCCGATTTTACGTTTTCAATGAATTCGAATGAGTTACCGGCACTTTGTTGTAGCTCAAGCAAGCTTTGCATCCAACGTTGCGCTTTCACTTGCGCGGTCGTGCCTGACTTATCGCCCTTGTCTTTGTAAGACCAGTGTGCAGCAACACCTTTGTCCGCCATTTGATCCATATCTTCAGTACGGATCTGAACTTCAACAGGCACACCGTGTGGGCCAACCATGGAAGTGTGAAGCGATTGATAGCCGTTCGCTTTTGGTACCGCGATATAGTCTTTCATGCGACCTGGGCGCGGCTTATACAAGCTGTGTACTTGGCCTAGAACGCGATAACAAGTATCGGCAGTATCAACAACCACTCGGAAAGCGTAGATATCCATGATGGTGTGAAAACGCTGTTCTTTGGTTTTCATCTTGTTGTAGATGGAGAACAGGTTCTTTTCACGACCTACGACGCGTGCATTCAAACCAACATCTTGCAGTCGGCCTTCGATTTCACTGTGAATACGCTGAATCATCTCTTTGCGATTCCCGCGAGCCGCTCTCACGACTTCTTTGAGTACGCGATAACGGTTTGGGTACAGCGCTTCGAAACCCAGCTCTTCTAACTCAGTTTTGATATTGTGAATACCAAGACGATGAGCTAATGGGGCATAGATTTCTAATGTTTCACGAGCGATGCGACGTTTTTTGTCTGGTCGCAGGGCACCTAACGTGCGCATGTTGTGCGTACGGTCAGCCAGTTTGATCAGGATAACGCGGATATCTTGCACCATTGCCAGAACCATCTTGCGAAAGTTCTCAGCTTGAGCCTCTTTCCTGTCACGGAATTTGAGTTTGTCCAGTTTAGATACACCATCAACCAACTCAGCGACGGTGTTGCCGAATTTCTCTTCGAGATCTTCTTTTGTAACGTCACAGTCTTCAATGACGTCATGCAGCAAAGCAGCTTGGAGGGTTTCAATATCGAGGCGCATTTCGGCCAAGATACGAGCCACAGCGACAGGGTGGATGATGTATGGTTCACCGCTAGAGCGGGTTTGCCCTTCATGGGCATCTCTCGCTACCACATAAGATTGACGCAGAGCCTCAATTTGAGGCTCTGTTAGGTATTCTTGGGCAACGTCTTTGAGGCTATCGAATAGATACAAATTATAGGCCCGGGAGGTTGTTGAATTCTAAAGACAGAATTAACGGTTGTGAGCGATGCTGCTTACTGCCGCTAGCTCTGCCGCTTCTTGCTCTTGCTGTTCTTGACGTTCACGAGCGTCTAGAACTTCTTTAGTAATTAAACCTTCTTCGATTTCGCGTAGAGCGATAACCGTTGGCTTATCGTTCTCTTCTGGCACTAGTGCATCTTTACCGCCAGTTTGCATTTGACGAGCGCGGCGAGCCGCAATCAGTACTAGGTCGAAACGGTTGCCAACTTTTTCAACAGCGTCTTGAACAGTTACGCGTGCCATGAGGACTCCAAATAGTTAACTAAATTTTAGAATGACGAGAAAGTATACAACCTAACTACTTTATTTACTAGCAATTAGACAAGCCACAATGTGTGGGCTTTCTCTCTTGTTTATTATGGCTACTTTGCACAATACAAAGTAGCGGAAATTCTGGTTAAACAGACTGACTCTTTGGTGAGAGCTATTCTGCTAATAACGCGTCAAGCATACCTTTATATTTAGCAGCTTGTTTTTCTTCCTTCAATCTTTCTGCACGAAGGATAGCTTTAAAGTCCATTAATGCTGTGTCGAAATCATCATTCACGATGACGTAGTCATATTCGCTGTAATGTGAGATTTCCGATTTTGCTTCAGCCATGCGCTTGGCGATGACTTCTGCGCTGTCTTGACCACGAGTATTTAAACGACGTTCAAGCTCACCGTTTGAAGGTGGCAGAATGAAGATGCTTTTTGCTTCTGGCATTTGCTCTCGAATTTGGCGAGCACCTTGCCAGTCGATATCTAGGAATACATCGATGCCTTTCTCTAGCGTTTCTTCAATCCATACGCGAGACGTACCGTAATAGTTACCAAACACTTCGGCGTATTCTAGGAAGTCGCCTTTAGCAATCAGAGTTTCAAACTCTTCTTTTGCGACGAAGTGGTAGTGGACACCGTCTTCTTCACCAGGACGCATGTTGCGAGTAGTGTGAGACACAGACACTTTCATTGCGTATGTTGGATTACGTTCCAACATTGCTGAGATCAAGCTAGATTTACCTGCGCCGCTAGGTGCAGATACGATATAGAGAGTACCTTTGCCCATTGTACTGTTCCACTTTTGATTGGATTGATTGATTGCCGAAGGAAAGTTTCGACAGTCTTATAACGATAGCACTGGCGGCAGGGAATCAGCCATTATGGAAATGGTGATTGGTGATAATCCCGCCAGAAAAATGGAGGCGAAGAGTATCATGATCTCTATGTGGTTACCAGTTGATCTTTTGGTTTGCATACCCTTCAATGACAACGGATTGAGAACTGAAAAACGACGAAAAAAGGGGAAGCTTTCACTTCCCCAGGCGTGCGACTGACTCACACTTAATTTTCGCGCCATGCTAAATGCATGACTTACCCTTGTGACTCTAGGAAATTAATCCAAGGGCTCGCCATTGCTCTCATATCCGGAGATTGAGCCGCACTTTTCATTGCTTTTAGAGCATTACTCGGTTGGTTTAACTCAAAATATGCCATGCCACGAATGTAAGAGAGCTCTCCTTTTTGTTCGTGCTTAGCATCTGGGGCGGCGTTTTGCGTAAATTTCGTCGCCTCCGTATATTGCTTGTCTAAAATCATTAGACGAGCAATTTTTATTTGAGTTTTTGCTTGTGGAGCAAGATTGTAAGCTTGCTGATAGACGTCGATAGCCTGTTCAAGTTCTTGTGCTTGCTGCCAAAACGAACCAAGTGTTTCCAAATTTTTTGCGTTGCGTTCTACATGACCATTATCAAAGGCTGCTTGAAGTGTTTTCGCTGCGCGGAAAGGCACCCCTTGATAAGCTTGGAAGTTTACTAAACGCAGGTATTCTTTCTCACCTTCTAATAGACCCAATTTATGAGCCATTTCTAGTGTTGAAAGGGCATTGCGCTCTTGATTTAACTCCATGTAAATACCAGACAATTGAGTCCAGTAACGCTTATTTTTTGGATATTTAGTGGTTAATGTTTTCAATACACCCGCAACGCTCTTGAACTGCTTAAGTTCATAATGCGCAGACATCAGTAGCTGATACCAAGATTCACTAGGTTCTTTACTCATAGCGATTGCTTGCTTAGCTGGTGGAATCGCGTTTTTGTAATCTTCTAGCTGAACATAAGCACTCGCTAGAGTGATGTATGCATGCGCTTGTGGCTTTTCTTCGGTGGTTTCTGCAATTTTGAACCACTCATTCATGGTTGCTACTGACTTTTTAAATTGCCCTTCGGCTAAGTAAAGCTGCGCCAAGCTATAACGAACTTGCTGGGCTACAGGCACTGGAAGTGCGTTTAAACTTAACGCATCAGCAAAATACTTTGCTGCTTTCGGGTAGTCATCTTGCAGAGAGTACAAAAAGCCCATCTGTTGCAGTAAGACTGCACGGTCATATTGTTTTTTGCTTGTACTACTTAATGCTGAGTTCAATTTAGAAAGGGCATCAGCGTACTTTTCTGTAGCAATGAGTTCCTGAACTTTGTTTACCGTTCGAAACGTTTTGTCTGACAACTCCGGAGTGTTGGCAAAACCAGGCGCGCCATACGCGCCTGACAATAACACTAGAGAAGCCAACAGTTTGGTATATGCTTTCATACGTATGACTCCTTAGTTTGTAGAGAACTCAATTTCTTGAGAAAGGCGAGAGCTAACCGCTTTACCATCAACCATCTTGGGTTTGAAGGTCCACTTAGATACGGTTTTCTTCGCGGCTTGTCCCAAGCCCAACTTACGTGGTGTCTCTTTTAAAACTTTGACGTCCTCGACGCTACCACGTTCGTTAACAGTAAACTCTACAAGTACGATACCTTTCTCAAGTCCAGAACGGGCGGCCTTACGAGGCATCTGAGGTTGGAATGTTGCTAAAGGTACAGGACCTCCGCTACCTGCCAGTCTCGCTCCGCCACCTTGGCTGTAATGACCGAGCACTGAGCCACCAGTGACGTTTACTGGTAGATCGAGTTTTGGCATATCCATTGGAACTTGGTCCATCACCGGTTTTACTGTCGACGTCACCTTCATTTCTGGTGGCGGCGGCGGACGCTTAGGTGGTGGCGGTTTCGGGAGTTCGCGTTTTTTCTCCTGTACTTTTTCGTCCGGTTTAATGCGAATGAAATCGACCATACGCTGATCATCATTCGACACTAGCTCGTGGCGCTCTTTGTTTACCAGCTTGTCCATCCCCCAGAACAATCCGAGGGAGACAATGAGCGCCAGTGCAATTGAGGCCAGATACCGCATAAGCTTAATCCTTATTCGTTGCGGCAATGGAGATGCTTTCGACACCTGCCATCTTAATCTGGTCCATAACCTTCACGACTACCCCTGCATTGGCCTCGGTATCCGCTTGGATAACAACAGCGCCATCAGGGCTTTCTGCGCGAAGACGTTCGATGTTGGCGCGAACAGCGTCGACTTCAATGCGTCGTTTATCAACCCATACGTCTCCAGCGGCACCGATGGCAACCATAATGTTCCCTTTCTTCACGGTTTGTGCTGAGCTTGCTGTTGGGCGGTTTACTTCCAAACCTGCTTCTTTAACGAACGATGTTGTTACGATAAAGAAGATCAACATGATGAATACGATGTCGAGCATCGGTGTCATATCGATAGCTGTTTCGTCACTGCTATCACTGCTATAGCGTCTTTTCATGACCTATACCTCTAATTCCATTTACTCAGGCAATATGCTTTAGCTTATCTTCCAGCTTTTGCGTTGTGACTTTGGCTAAATGATCAAGACGTGAACTAAAGAACAGTCCTGACAGAGAAGCCACCATCCCGGCTAAAGTTGGGATTGTTGCCTTTGAGATCCCCGAGGCCATTGCTCGAGGGCTTCCTGTTCCGGTTACCGCTAAGATGTCGAATACTTGGATCATGCCGACTACGGTGCCGAGCAGGCCAAGTAGGGGACAAAGTGCAATCAGTACTTTGACGATTGGTAGCCCCTTTTTATTCTCAATATCCTGACGAGATACAATTTCTTGTCGGATCATCTTTGCGTTCCAGCTTTGATGTTCTGAACGCTCACTCCAAAGAGTCACGGCTTTTTTCGCGGCTCTTGGAGCGACGGCGGCAAAGTAGAACCAGCGTTCTAGCAGCACTGCCCATAACATGAAGCTGAGGATGAAGATAGCGACGAGTACATCGCCACCCATTCCCAAGAAGCGCCTAATTGATTCAAGTTCTCCAACTAACCACCACATAACGCCTCCTTAGCTTTCGGCTTTATGTAGTTTTTCCTGATAGCGAGCGATGAAACCTGCACTCTGTTCTTCAAGAGTTTGAACCAAACGACGACCTTTACTGTGTACGATGGTGTAAAGGAACAGTAGAGGAATTGCGACAACCAGACCTAGCATGGTGGTTACCAATGCTTCAGAAATACCGCCAGCCATTAGTTTCGGATCGCCGGTACCAAATAGCGTGATTGCCTGGAAGGTACCGATCATACCCATTACTGTACCTAGTAGACCCAGTAGTGGTGCTACAGAAGCAAACAGTTTGATTGAGCTGATAAAGCGTTCAATGCTTGGTGCATTGCGTAGGATGATTTCGTCCAACTTCGCTTCCAGATCTTCAAGGTTGTCGCCTTTGTGATCTTGGTAAGCTTGGATAACTTCACCTAGAGGGTTGCCAGGGATAACTGTGTCTGATTTCGCCTGTTTACGCATTTTGCCACCGATGATCTGAAGGCGTAGGAAGCACAATAGCGCGATGATGACACCAACAGCGCCCATTGCTAGGATGACGTAACCAACGATACCACCTTGGTCAATACGTTCCTGAACGGTAGGACTCTGTACTAGTAGCGATAGAATTACGCCACGAGATGGATCAAGGAATAGCGGCTCATAAGTGCCTTTTGCTGATTCGAAACCAGCCACTTGGCTTGTGATGTTCTTGCTTGGCTGACGTGATAGTTCTTCGAACTTGCCAGTTTGAGGTACGTAAATGACGTATTTACCATCTGCAATTGCGTTAAATTCACCTACTAGCGTTACGTCGCGAACGGCTTCTTTACCTTCACCGTAAACAACCGTTGCTTGTGTTGTTGATGTATCACCAGATACGACAACTTGTTGAAGAATAGTGTGCCAGAATGCTTCCAGCTCTTGAGTTGATGGTAGTTCTTTACTTTCTGCCAGTTTCGTCAGCAGTGCATCACGCTCTGGGAACTGAACGGCATTTTGCGAAGCGGCAAACAGACCTTTAAATTCACCTGCGTATTGACGAACCACACCAAACATTTCACCCAAGGTACCGGAGCGAACACGCAGTGTTTCGGTTAGTTCAGTCAGTTGTTTGTCGTTTTCGTCGAACGTTGCTTTTAGCTGATCACCCAGTGCTTGTTGTGCGGCAAGCTCATCGCGCGCTTGTTGCAGTAATACGGCTTGTTGGTCACGATCGCGCTTGAACACAGCTTCGCGTTCTTTGTTTTCTTTTGATTCAACAATGCTTTCTGATTTTACGTTTTTTAGTAGTTCAGAAAGTGTTTGTGGGGTTTCAGCTTGAACGCCACAAACCATAAATAAGCTGGCTAGTAGACCAGCGGCTAGAGTTTTGAATCCTTTCATCTCTTATTCCTCCCCAGCAAATACAGGCAATTTGATTAGCGCTGGTGGCGCTTGCTTCTTCGCAATACGAAGGCCTTGCTGTACCGCAATACGGTAGCTTTCAGGTAGTGTCTCCCATTGACGTGTTTGTTGGTTCCACATACCTGTTTCACCGCCGTCTGGAGATTGGAATAGAAGTGCTGTACGACCAATACGTAAGAAATCGTACGTTACGATTTCGCCGTTACGATCTAAGCTCGCTTTGTAAGACTCAATTGAGCGAGAGAAGCCTTCTTCAATTTGGTACGCTTCCATCACTTTACGGAATTTCTCAGAAGTCGTTACGTCTGCGCGATCCATCAGGCGGCGTAACTCTTGAACGCGTTTGTTGCGTTCTTCTTTTTGGAAAGGCAAATCGAGAGTAACGAACTCATCTAGCGCATCGATCATTTTTAGTGTTAGAGGAACAACTTCTGTTGCTGTTTGATCGATTTGAGCAATTTGGTTATTCAATGAGTCCAGTTCGCCCTGTTGCGATTGAACCATTCGATTAATTTGCTCGTTGTAGACTTTCATACTATCGATTTGACGAAGTAAGCCCTTATATTCTGCCAACATGCCTTCTGTGCTTTCAGCGTAAGTATCGATTTTTTGCTGAGAAGCTTGAGAAGACTTCGTTGTTTGTGCTTGATTGGCGACTACGGTTCCAGAGTCTGCAGCAATCGCTGCACCACTTACCGAGAGAATCGCGGCAGTAACTGCACTTACGCCAAATTCCTTTAACGTCATAGTAGCATCCTTGTTAGTGTAAATAGTCAGTCGAATAGGGCGCAGGAAATACTCCTGCGCCAAAGGTTTTAATTAAAAGTTTTGAGAGTATTTCAAGAAGTAAACGCGGCCTTGAATGCTGTATAGGTCTTTATCGTAAGTTACACCATCAGATTCAAATGCAGGATCTTCATCAGTTAAGTTACGAACACCAGCAGTAAACTTCGCATCCCATGGAGCTAAGTAGTTGTACGCGATGTTCCACGTTGTTTGTGATGATATATGGCCAGTTTTATTATAGTTGTCGTCAACATCTTGAGCTTGATCGGCGATGTGGTCAGCAGATAGGTAGATGTCATGTTCTTCCAAGAAGTTTACGCCAACACCTGTGTTGAAACGGTATTCTGGTAGACCATTTCGACCCACTTGGTTGTTTACCGGACCACCAACGTATTCTGGTGAGCTGTAATCAAGCACGTAGCTACCTGTAAAGTCATAACGGATTGTTGCAACATTAAAGTCATAACGATAACCGATTTTAAGGTCTAGACCTGATGTATCAAGTGTTCCTAGGTTTTGAAGTCCAGCAGTAGCTTCTTTGATTCGTCCATTTTCTCGAACGATATTTGGATTCGACACACCAGAACTACGTTCTTGATCAATCATGCTCTGGAGCGTATTCAGAGTGATTACGTCATCAATGCTAATGTTGTAGTAGTCTAAAGTCAGGTCTAGGTCGTCAATTGGTGAGTAACTGATCCCGAAGTTAAAAGATACAGACTTTTCTGCATCCAGATCTTCATTGGATGTGCGAGTAACGTCATATTGAGTTTCCGGACATTCTGAAGCTGATATGCCATTCTGGCTACAGAATACGTAGTCTTTCGCATAGTCAGATGAGAAGCTATCAGCTCCGTATAGATCTGATAGGGTTGGAGCTCGGAAACCAAGACCTGCACCAGTACGGAACATCAAGTTGTCTAACGGCTGGTAACGGAAAGATACTTTTGGTGAGATTTCATCTCCAAAGTCACTGTAATGGTCGTAACGAGCTGCAATGTTCATCTCTAGTTCATCAGTAAACGCAATGAGAGATTCAGCATAAATTGCGTATGTTTCGCGGTCACCACCAGCGGAGTTCCCCGAACTACCAATGATATTACCCGCTTCACTTTGTGGATCGTATTGGTCAAAGTAGTCGTAAGTTGTGTACTCTGCCCCTACATATAGTGGGATAACAATGTTTCCCACTTCTGCTAGATCAAATTGAAGTCCACCATAAACTTGGTGCATTTCCATTTGAGTTTCGCGCCCTGTTCCTGCTGACAGTTGGCTAGTCGCATCGGCACTGAACTCGCCATTTACAAACTGACCTGAGTTTGCCAGTTGTTCAGCTGGAGAGCGGAACACATAGCCAGTACCAGTTTCGTTACTATTCGAGAAGTTTAGGTGGTAACCAGTTTCCCAAATGACTTCACCAAATGAATCTGTGTAAAGTGTGCCATCTAAGCCGGCTTTTAAGTCTGCTTGGAAATCGGTAACACTATTGTCACGTGTACCAACATTGTTGAATCGGTAATAAACAGCAGCAGGACCTTTAGTTGCATCTAAGCCATTTTCGGCAAAGAATGCTGCGCCACCAGTAGTTGTTGGATCGACTTCGAAATAACCAGCCGCTGGCGCGAAGCGTCCAAAGCTTTCATTTCGGTTTAAAAGAACCTGAGCGTTAAACGTGGTGTCATCAGATAAGAAAATGTTACCGTTCATAAAAACGGTGTTGCGTTCTAGAGATGCTGTTTGAGCAGCTTCCGATGTGTAGTCGTAGCCGCAGATATCACCCAAACCAGGGTAGTTCGTTAACCCTACAAAACCTTTTGAAGGATCACACGAAGCGTCTGTGTCGTAGCCTTTAAGTGCTTTCAACTGACCATCATGATAAACGTTACGCCCGTAAATACTAACGCCTGACATATCGAAGTAGTTTGCAGAGCCAGTGTTGGTTGAGCTTAGGTAATCACGATCGCGTTGGTAAATTTCGTCTTTGCTGTCATGTTCAAATGAGAACATGATGTTACCTTTCTCACCGCTTGTACCTAGCACAATTGAAACGTTTTCTTCGTCAGCTCCTTCGCGACTTGGAATACCAGACCCCAGGGTTACGTTGATGCCATCAAATTCTTCTTTAAGAATGATGTTTACTACGCCTGCTACAGCATCAGAGCCATACACCGCAGAACCACCGTCGGCCATGACTTCCACGCGCTCTACGATCGCTGACGGAATTACGTTGATGTTTGCTGCACCACCACCCATTGATGCGGAACCAGGGAGACGTTTACCATTGATCAAAACGAGAGTGCGCTCAGAACCTAGGCCACGTAGAGAGATCGTTGCTTGACTTTGCGCAGAGCTACCTGAACGCTCGTTGTGTGAACCAAATGAGTTAAAAGATGATTTACGCAATACATCGGCAATCGATACGTCACCAGCGCGTTCAATTTCAGCTCGACCAATTACTGCTACTGGAGTGCTTCCTTCCATAGATGCGCGCGTTAGGCGCGAACCAGTAACTTTCATCTTTTGAAGTTTTTCAACTTGTTGCTCTTCTGCCTGTGCTGTTAGAGGGGCCACTGCTGCCGCTGTCCCCAAAGCAAGACTGATCGCAACAGATAAAGCGGTTGTGTTTTTATACATCCTTGTTGCTCCGATTATTATTATTTCCTATGTCTGGTCGCATAGCGACCAAATGTGACGTTAATATTTCGTTAACGGTCGGCCAATGTATAACCGAGAAGAAAAAAGGAAGTCAAACCAGTGGTAAACGGAGATGTGGAAATGTAAAAAAGATGTAAACAACTAAAAGTGATTTAAATCACGGAATAATTTACTGTGTAGGTTCTATAAATCGAGATCAAATTTTAATAAAACACCGTATTTTGTGTTTCTTGTAAACTTTAATGACATATATTGCCTATGGTTTTTAAGCGGGTAATTGAATCTGAAAATACTCATTTATCCAGTGAATTATTCTAAAGGTGGAATTTTATCGAATGCTAACCATGTTGACTTGGTTGCACTGGGTGGTATCAAAATATGATACCCATTGCTGTAAAAGGGCTCACTCGTATTTTTCAGTCAAATGTAACCACAGCTTATGTGTCTATTTATTCTTGCTATGTGCATTTTTATATAGGGTTTTGGCTCTAAAGTGCCTAGATTGATATTCTGCAGGAATTCTTTTTGTGGTTTTTTATAATTTTTTACAAAAACATTTCTGTTTTTCGACATCGGAGGAAGTTTGTCATGTTTTGGTTTCAAACACTTGAAGCTGATGTGGATTCAAGATAAATATGACGCTGAAATTATTGCCGTAGAAGAAAAAACTAGTTATTGAATCGCAGGGAGTGTGTTTCAACAGCTTTAGTTACTACGCGGATAGATATGCACCATTTTGGGCCGGAAACTTCCCACCAAACCCGCCTAATTTGGACAGTAGACAAGGAGCAAGTTGTATATGCTGTCGTACTTTTTACGCCGTTTAGCGTTAGTCATTCCGACGTTTCTCGGTATCACCATTCTTATCTTTGCCATCACTCGATTTGTACCGGGTGGGCCAGTTGAACGCATGCTGTCACAAATGCAGTCTCAGGGAGACGGCGCAGCATCGATGACGTCAGCGGGTGGCAATACTGCACTGTCTGATGAGCAAATCGCTGAGCTAAACGCATTCTACGGGTTGGATAAACCTGTGATGGAAGCTTACGTTGATTGGTTGAGTCGATTAGTGACGTTGGACTTGGGTGAATCAACGCGTTATTACGAACCAGTATCGGATATGATTGCAGAGCGTCTGCCTGTTTCGCTGTTCTATGGTGGCATGACTTTCTTTATCAGCTACTTCATCTCGATACCGCTTGGCTATTACAAAGCCCTCAAGCACGGTTCTGTGTTTGATTCTACCTCCTCCATTTTGATATTCGTCGGTTATGCCTTGCCTGGCTATGTGGTTGGCGTGTTATTGATTACTTTGTTTAGTTATCACTTGGAATGGTTCCCTATGGGGGGCTTTGTCGGTGATGATTTCGATGACTATGAAACCTTCTTTGAACGCGCAAAAGACGTGATGTGGCATGCTGTGCTTCCGCTGATCTGTTACTTGATTGGTGATTTCGCAACGCTCACTATGACGATGAAAAATAACCTGATGGAAAACTTATCATCGGATTACATCCGTACCGCGATCGCAAAAGGCTTGCCGTTTAAGAAAGCGGTACGCAAACACGCGCTACGCAATAGCTTAATTCCAATTGCTTCTCACTTTGGCAACTCACTGTTGTTCTTCATGACAGGGGCATTTTTGATCGAAGTTATCTTCAACATCGACGGCATTGGTTTATTAGGTTACGAATCCATTATGGAACGTGATTACCCAGTAGTGATGGGCATCGTTGCTATCAACGCGGTATTGCTGCTGATCGGCAATATTATTTCGGATATCTGTGTTGCTTTAGTCGACCCACGTGTGAAGTTTGGAGCGTAATATGATTAAAGTAAGTCCATTAACTCAAAAGAAAATCCGTCACTTTAAAGAAATTAAACGTGGTTATTGGTCGTTTGTGATCTTATCTATCATGTTGATTCTTTCACTATTTGCCGAGCTGTTAATCAACAGTAAAGCGTTGATGGTGAAGTACGATGGTAGTTACTATTTTCCGGTTGTCAGTGACGTCCGTTTAGGTAGCGAGTTTGGTCAAGATTCTTCAAGTGAAGCTGATTACCGAGTTCTCCAACAAGTCTTTGAGGAAGAGGGGGGGGACAACTTTGTGATTCTACCTATCGTTCCTTGGAACCCATACGAACAAGACTTCAGTGGCGATTTCCCTCCGACCGCGCCAAGCGCTGAGAATAAACACTATCTAGGTACTGACGTTATTGGTCGCGATATTTTAGCGCGCTTGGTGTATGGCTTCCGTACTGCGATGGGGTTTGCGTTGTTAACGATGGCGGTGTCCTACGCTATTGGTACCGCTGTAGGCTGTGCCATGGGCTTCTGGGGCGGCAAGTTCGACCTATTTGTCCAACGTTTGATTGAGGTTTGGTCAATGGTGCCATTCCTGTACGTCATTATGATTTTGGTGTCCATCGTTCAACCGACTTTCACGCTCTTTGTCGCCATCAACGTGTTGTTTGGATGGATGGGGATGACATGGTACATGCGTACCATGACTTACAAAGAATCTGCACGCGAATACGTAATGGCAGCTCGTGCGTTGGGTGCCTCGACAGGCCGAATCCTGTTTAACCATATTCTGCCAAATACCATGGTCATGATTGTTACCTTGGCGCCATTTACTATTGCCGCCAACATCACCGCACTGACAGCGCTTGATTATCTTGGTTTAGGCTTGATGCCACCAACACCAAGCTGGGGTGAGTTACTGCAGCAAGGTAAGTCCAACTTGGACTCGCCATGGATTGTGGCGTCTGTTGTGACTTCCATTGTACTGGTACTGGTGATGGTCACCTTTATCGGTGAAGCGATTCGAGCGGCATTCGACCCGAAAAAATTCACACGCTATGTTTAAGCATGCATTGTGAGCAAAACATAAAAAAGGGAAGTTTTATGAAAAGAATAATTTTAGCGTCCACGCTAAGCGCCCTAAGTTTTGGCGCGATGTCAGCGACGCTTCCGACTGACTTAAACTGGCAAACGAACTGGGATGAGCCACAATATGGCTCTCCTGAAGCAAAGCGTGGCGGGACTTACCGCACTTTCATGTCGAGCTTTCCTCAGACTCTACGCAGTGTCGGTCCTGATGCAAACTCTGGTTTACGTTCTTTCATCTTGGATGAAACGCCAGGGTTGGTGGTTCGCCACCCAGATACGCTTGAATTCATCCCTGAGCTAGCCAATGAGTGGGCATTAGCGGGTGACAATAAAACGGTTTATTTCAAACTAAACCCACAAGCTAAATGGTCGGATGGCAAGCCAGTCACGGCAGACGATTTTGTTTTTATGCTTAAGTTTTACCGCTCGAAAGACATTTTAGAGCCTTGGTACAACGACTATTACTACAAAACGGTTGCTGATGTTATCAAATTTGACGATCACACCTTCGCCGTGAAGGCCGCGAAAGAGCTCAATCCAGAAGAGTTGTTGTTGAGAATGGGGGCGCTACGTCCTCGTCCTGCTCATTTCTATGCGAATCCGAAGAAAGACGAGAACGGTGACGGCATTCATGATGATTTTGTGCGCTACTACAACTTTAAAAGTGAACCAACCACCAGCGCTTATTACTTAGCCGACGTCAAAAAAGGTAAAAGCGTTACCTTTAAGCACGTAGGTGAGGACTGGTGGGGTTATACCAATAAGTACTACGAGAATCGCTATAACGTCGACAAAATTCGTATCACGGTTATCCGCGATAGTGATATTGCGATGAAGCACTTCGAAAAAGGTAAGCTGGACGCATTTGGATTGGTTTTGCCAAGTCTATGGCATGATAAATCCAATGCTGCCCCTTATCAAAAGGGTTACATTGAGAAGTTCTGGGGTTACAACCAATATCCAGTTGGTGCTGGTGGCGTTTGGATAAACACGGCCATGCCTCTACTCGATGACTTAAACATTCGCAAAGGGATCACTTACGCGACAGATTTCGACGGCATGATCGAGAATGTTATGCGTGGAGACTACAGTCGTAAACCCAACCCAACTGGCTTTGGGCATGGTAAGTACACGTTACCAGATGTGAAAGCGCCAAAGTTTGAACCAGAAAAAGCGGCGGCAGCGTTTGAAGCTGCGGGCTTCGATAAGATTAGTTCCGATGGTATTCGCGTGAATGATAAAGGTCAGCGTTTGAGCTTTGAATTGACGTACTCATCTCCAGTTCATACACCGCGTATTGCTTTCTTGCGTGAACAAGCAAAATTGGCAGGGTTGGACATTGAGCTGAAGCTGATTGATGGTTCATCGATGTTCAAGTATGTGCGTGAGAAAAAACACGAACTTGCTTTCTTTGATATGGGGACTTCGGAAATCCCAACTTATTGGGAATACTTCCATTCCGTGAATGCCAACAAACCACAAACGAACTCATTCACTAACTACAGCACGCCAGAGCTAGATGAAAAGATCATTGCGTATCGCTTTAACATGGACATGGATAAGAAGATCCAACTAGGTCATGAGATTCAGCGAGACATTATTGATGCGCACGTGATTGTCACTGGCTACATGGTGCCTTACGTTCGTTATGGACACTGGCGTTGGTTGAAATTGCCAGAGAAACCAATGAATCGAATGACAGAAGCATTGTTCAGTGGCGGAATTATCGGTGATGGCACGTATTGGATCGACAAAGACGTGAAGAAAGAAACCCAGAAAGCGATGAAGTCGGGTAAAACCTTTGAACCGGTTGTTGTCGTTGATGACACGTATAAGCTGTAAGGATGTGTTATGGAAAACGATGTAATTTTGAGTGTAAAAGACCTCGAAGTGGAATTCATCACGGATGATGGCCCGGTAAAAGTACTCCATGGCGTGAACTTTGATGTTCGTGCAGGACGAACGCTCGGTCTCGTTGGTGAGTCTGGCAGTGGTAAGAGCGTGACCTCCATGTCCATCATGGGACTGTTGCCAAAGCCTTACGGCAATATTGTCAATGGTGAAGTTAACTACCGAGGTACCAATCTGGTGTCGCTACCAGCGGAAGAAATGTACGCCATGCGCGGCGACCGCATTTCGATCATTTTCCAAGACCCAATGACGGCGTTGAATCCAGTGCATACCATTGGCCGCCAACTGTGCGAAGTGTTGGAATTACACCGTCCTGAGTTAGGTAAAAAAGAGCGCGAATCCTACGCGGTAGAAATGCTGGCTAAAGTGAAAATTCCAATGCCAGAAAAGCGCCTCAACGAATACCCGCACAACCTATCTGGTGGTATGCGCCAGCGCGTGATGATCGCAATGGCACTCGCATGTAAACCAGACATTTTGATTTGTGATGAGCCAACGACAGCTCTGGATGTAACGGTACAGGCGTCTATCCTTGAACTTATGAATGAACTTCAAGAAGAAACGGGCATGGCAATGATCTTCATTACCCATGATTTAGGCGTAGTCGCTGAAGTGTGTGATGACGTTGCGGTAATGTATGGTGGTCGTATTGTCGAAAAAGCGGAGATTTTTGAGCTGTTTGACAATCCGCAGCACCCTTACACGGAACGTTTGATGGGCTTAATGCCAAGCTTGGACAACGAACCTAAGCAGATGATTGATATCAAACCAATCGATGCCAGCATGTTTGCTAGCTAACTGGTGCAAAGTGAACAAGTCATAAAAGAGGATGTTATGGCCAAAGAAGTATTAAGAATTGAAAATCTTAAGCAGCACTTTGTATCTGGTAAAGGACTGTTTAAGAAAGGCTACACGATCAAAGCTGTAGACGGCGTTTCCTTGTCGGTTTCAGAAGGAGAAACATTGGGACTCGTTGGTGAATCTGGCTGTGGTAAAAGTACCTTAGGACGTACGATTCTAAAATTGTATGAGCCTACAGAAGGTAAGATTTTCTTTGAAGGCAAAGACATTACAAAGTTCTCTGTCAAAGAGATGCGCTCGTTGCGTAAAGACATGCAGATTGTCTTTCAGGACCCAATGGAGTCACTTAACCAGCGTCACACCATTGGTATGATTTTGGAAGAGCCGTATATCATCCATAAAATAGGCACTCCTGCAGAGCGTAAACAATGGGTGAAAGAGCTGTTGGTGAAAGTTGGCTTGCCTGAAACGGCTGTGAACCGTTATCCGCACGAATTCTCTGGTGGCCAGCGTCAGCGTATTGGTATTGCTCGTGCGATAGCACTGAAGCCAAAGCTGTTGATTTGTGATGAATCAGTATCTGCACTGGATGTATCGGTTCAGGCGCAAATTCTCAACTTGTTGCTACAACTTCAACAAGAAATGAACCTTGCCATCATCTTCATCTCTCACGATTTGTCGGTGGTTAAGCATGTCTCCGATAAAGTTGCGGTGATGTACTTTGGTAAAGTGGTGGAAGCGGGGAATGCGAAAGAAATTTACGCGAACCCACAAAACGATTACACCAAGAAACTGCTCTCCGCGATTCCGATTACCCATCCTAAATATCGCAAGAAAAAGCGTGTGGCAGAAAAAAAGCAGCAAGTGGCGTAAGCCGTGCCACCATCGCATTCAAGAAAACACGCTCCGTTAAATAAACGGGGCGTTTTTCTTATGTATCCTTTTTTATCTTGCATGCTAAACTCAAAGCTTATCTCTTTGGTTTTGCTTGGATAATTGGCTATGCCATCAAATTTACCTAAATCGTTCAGTCGCCCATTTTTAAAGATGTTCCACATCTTAGAAGCGGTTCTGTTGGTCGCTATTACCTTGGCAACTATTTATGCCATGGCTCAAGAGTTCATTCACGTCTTTGTTGAGAAGCGAGTGCTGTTGACGGACATCTTATTGATGTTCATCTATCTTGAGGTTTTAGCGATGGTGCAGCAGTTTGTGATGAACGGTAAGATCCCTGTTCGCTATCCTATCTATATCGCGATGATGGCCATTGCTCGCTACATCACTTTAGGTATGAAAGAGTTGGATGCCACTTTGGTGGTTTGGCTTTCTATAGCGGCGTTTATCTTGGCGGCAGCGACCTTGGTGATTCGCGTTGGACACCACTATTGGCCGTATGTTGACAACCGAACCTTGGAAAAAGACGAATAAAATAAAGCCCCGCATTAAGCGGGGCTTTCAATATGTAATCTAAATGTTTTTAGATTATTCGATGTTTTGGATCTGTTCGTAGAGCAATAAATTTTATTATTTAAAAATCAATAGCTTGGTGGGTTTTTGTTGTCTTATTTAGGGTTTTACTACCCAATATACTACCCAGTTGGGTTACATCACAGCGTTTCTTACATTGACAATAGTTCTGCTATTTGCGAAATGATAACTATTATTATTATCAATCGCAGTGTTTTTACCAACCGAAACACTAAGCTGTGAGAGGTATATGTGCATACTAAGGTAAATATAGTGTCATGTAATTCTGCCGTGAACAACTGTAGCTTTATTTTAAACGCTGCTTCATCAGGGTACTTAAGCTGTATTCGATAAACGTGAATTTTGATCACCATCCCCACTTCTTGTTGATATATCTAGTTCTAGATCTAGATCGGTACGTCATCAAGACTGTCATATCACGTGTATGGTAAATGCCTTTATACAGCTAAGCGAAGATGTTCAGCCCCATTAAAGTCGGCGTTCCTCCCGCAAATGTTTATTCCAAAACCTTAAAAATTTGCTGCAAAACGGCTGGTGGTATCGGGTCCTTGCTTTTCACGATGAAATTCTTTAGATCAAGCCGTAGATCACTCAAAATTTCCAAAAATTGAAAATAACGCTTTTCAGGGGTGTCTTGCGATTGAGGTTCAGAACTTTTTTGTTGCTTTTTCTCTGACTCTCCCACGGGCTTTTGGGGGACAAAAAATTGTGACGAAAAAGCTTCTGTTACCTGTACAAAAGTGCCAAGACTGAGATTCCCCCGTTTAGTTTCCTCTGTGTACAGCCTAACATAACCGAGTTCTTGGAGGCGTTTTAAAGTATCGGATACACGGCGAACACTCATCCCTAAAATGACCGCCATCTTGGTTTTGCTTATCCCTAATCCAAGGGTATTACGGTCAACATTCTTGGCTAAAAATGAGCAAACCAGAATCAATGCTTCCGCAGCTTGAGACGGCGTTGAATCACCGGATGGGTGGTTATGGGCAAATATCACCGCTGCGGCATTCACTTCTAACACTGCTTTCACCACTTCTCGCGGGTAGACGCTGGCGGCATCCACCGTTCCCTGAAACAGCTCTTTAAACTCAATCAGTCGGTTTTGGTTATCCAGCAACAATAAGGCAAACACTTCACGATCATGGCTGCCTAGCTTACAGCGCACATATTCTTTGGTGGCATTAGGATTGGTTAGGGCATCACCACGCACGTAGCGCGTAGCCAGTATTTCAGCCGCATGCTCTAGGATTTCATTTTCCTGATAGCGTTGCTGCTTTTGGTAATCGGAAGTTTTGGGATTCATTTCAGGCTCCTGTCGGAATCAATGATGGGGTTTCACATTGATGACATATACCTGAAGATTTTTGGATTTAACGTTTGTTGTAAAGAAAGGTTGTTTAAGTTGGGCTGCCAATAATCAAAGTTGGGTAGGTGTTTCGAGCATTCTGCTAGGAGAATCGATTCAACCAAAGTTAAACCTTTATTTCTTATGAATCCTTCAGAACCATATGCGACCAATGTTTCTCTATTGCATAGCACTGAAAACACCAAGTATATGCATTGGCTCTTTAACTTTTATCTTTAACCTAATTTCTATTATTTATTGTCACTCTTTATTTCTGGCTTCCAATCTATAATCTCAATATTACGCTCGTCAAGCATCAACAAGGCGGTAACATAGATGGTTAAGGCTAGTTTGTCAGGTAATTCTGACTGTTCATCTAAAAGAATAAGAGATGTTGGTTGATTTAGACTATAGATTATCTCCGGTTCTTTTTTACATACTATGCTATTGCAATCATTGGTGTAAAGATAGTTCTCTTCTGCTTTGACAACACCACATAGTGGGGCATAGAGAAGTGCAATAATGTAAAGACGGAACAACATGTAAAGTAACCTCATTAAAATAATAAAGAGAATGGATGTGAATTAATCATTTCAGCAAAGTGATAAAATTTCTCAAATGGTAAAGGTGGAGAGTATAAATAACCTTGTATTTCAACACTGTCACAGGTTTTACGAATAAAGCCCAACTGCTCTTTAGTTTCAACTCCTTCCACTACAATATTTATTCCAATGGCACTTGCAATACTAAATATCCCTTCCAATATAGTTCGGCTAACATTGCAGCTATCGATATCTTTAACAAAAGAACGGTCCACTTTTAGTGTGTTTATTGGAAGCGATTTTAGGGTGCTCAGAGAAGAAGAACCCACTCCAAAATCATCAAGAGCAATTGATATACCTTCTTGTCTCAATCTATCGAGTGATGAAGTGAGCTTCACACGATTTTCTATAACCTGTGCTTCAGTGATTTCTATTTCAACCATTGATGTAGATAAACCATAATCCTTCAGTAACTGTATCAAGTATTCTACATTATTAATGTTCACAAGCTGTTCGTAATGAAAGTTAATAGAAACTCCCATATCACTCAAAACATTAGATCGTGTCCAAAGTAAACAATAGCTGATAGCTTTTTTAATGATTTGATTTGTCATTTTGTCCAAAAGACCAAATGATACGACTTCATTTAAAAACGCATGAGGGGCGATGACACCAGAATGACAAATCCATCTTGCTAACACTTCACATCTGACCACTTTCCCAGAGTCGAGAGACATGATTGGTTGAAAGTAGGGTTCAAACTCATTATTTATTAAAGCAATCTCTATATTTTCTTTGGAAAGAGTCATTCAATTTTATCTGGTTGCATTAAAACCGAACGAATCTATAGAAAGTGCAAAAAATATTCAAGCAATAATTTATTTTAGATGGATTAAGTAGAAACAAATAAAATTATTTAAAATTAAATCAATTTGTATAAAAATGTTAATAAAAAAACATTTGAATGTTTTTCACATAAAGATTATTTTCCAAATATCAAACACAGGAAGAAATACAATGAAAAAAGCAAACATACTCATAGGTTTTATTTTAACTGCGCCTAATTTAGCTAATGCCGATATCAATTATTTTGATAGTCTTAGCTTTGGACTTCAAGCAGGACAAAATGATGGACTAGATCAATATTTAGGCTCGTCATACGCTAAAAAAGGTGAGCAAGACCTTGTTGGAGGATACGCGACGTTAATGACAACGTTCAACAGACACATCTTTTTTGAAGCCGAATTTACAGGGATGAGTACAGGTAAAACCCAATATCGAGATCATTATGCGGGGCTCGGTATTAATGGTTACGCTAATGGCGCTTTCCCATTTATATCATTAGGTATAAATCGAATTGATGTGGAACGTGGGAGTGGAAAATTTAATGAGTATAGCCCCTCAGCTCACCTTGGCGTTAAATTTGTTCCTATCAGTTTTTTAACATTAACTCCTAGCTATCGATACTCTCATGTTGATAAAGATCCGATGAATAACTTCTCTTTGACCAGTGAAATTAACTTTACAGATCACTTCGCTCTTGAGCTCGGTGCCAGCTATAAAACTTATCGAGAATCTGAACAGTGGTCAGGTATTTCTGGCTTAAAATTCTACTTCTAAGTAAATCAAACAAATACTATACATAGTGAAATTGTTTCCACATTAAAAACGTATTTACTTAGGTACCCTACAAGCATAGAGGAAAATATGAAAAAAATAATGCTACTTCTACTTATCAGTATGTCATCGCAAGCGGAAATTAGGTTGATTGGAGAGCCCACTCCTCTTTATGAATCCCTTGTCAAAGAGCAATCAAAAGAAATTAATAATGGTGATGTTTACTACATTAACCTTGCTAGTATGTCTTTAATAGAAGCAAAGGAATCTAGGAAGTTAGTTAAAGAAAATTCCACGACTGTGATTGATATGACTGAAGTGTATTCAGAAGTTGAGCGTATAAACTTTAGTTCAAAAATTGTTGGATTAGGTGTTGATACTCCAGTTATTGTTTGGGGTGAAATTGAGGGTGAAAAAGCCATTAATGTAGTAAGTGCAAATATTAAAGATGTCAATGGAAACGATGTTCACAATGAAGGTGTAATGCTAGAAAGTCTTACTTCGTCATTGATTCATGTTTTGGACCGTTTTAATGGAGATAAGTAAGAATGAATATAGCTAAATACGCTACTCCATTTCTAGGCCTGATGTCTGTCTCAGCTTTCTCTGAAGATTTTCTTCCGATAATTGAAATTCCATTGTACATCACCAGTCAAGATATTACGTGTGAATTATTTACTGGGGATGAATATGATCGAGAGTCCAATAAAACACGTGATTGGTGTGACGCTGGTGCTTCTATTGATGTTCGAGTTAATATGTCCCTGATGCGTTCGATTCGCTCATCAACAAAACAAGGTGGATTTACCCCTGACGCTAAATTTGCGCGCTTCACTGTCGACAACAAAGGCCATGGAGCAGGAATTCATTTGGTCGATGACTTGAAGCAAGAATACGTTAATTTCCGCTCATGGACTGATAGGAATGAGGTTTTTGGCCCCTTAGCAACAAGTTATAATGTTTGGGTAAAGCCAAGCAGTGGTTACATGCCTAAAATCGTAAAAAACTACCCGGATAACAAAAACAGAAATTTTCAACACCGAGAAACCAGTGGTTTTACCATCGGCGTGGATGCAAAGCGAAGTCTGGAGCTTAGTAAAGATGGGCCAAAAGGAGGAGTTGACTTTGGAGCATCTTTTGGTTATCAGCAATCCAAAACTTTAGTGTTTGACACTCAAGAGTATGAAATTGTTAACCGTTCTTCGTTGCATGATTTTTCTCTTTCTTTTAAACGTACCTTTGGTATCTGTGATGCCATAATGCGTAAAGAGGCCTCCACTGGCTGCTACTTCAGTGGCCCTATTTGGTCAAATGCTTGGGTTTTTGATAAGCAGAAAGTCAACCCGATTGCATATGCCAATTTTAAGCCAAACTACGATGTCATTTATGAAGCCCCTGTAAGTGAGCAAGGACAAACCCATTTTGAGATCGGAGCGGGTGTGGATTACTCCATTTATACTGGAAGAGTACAATACGGTGTAGTAGCCGCCTTTCATATTACACATGAAGAAATACAAGGGTCACATAATATCAGAAGTAGTTTTATTGTTGATTGGAGTCATCCAATATTTTTGCCAGAGAAGCATGTAATACTTCAATCTCTCGCTCACGCGAATCAGTGTTTAACGGCTGATGAAACAAGTAATAATGTATTCGGAAGAGAATGCGATAACGAATTAACACAAGTGTGGGGATATGATAAAGAGCAGCGGTATGTTAACAGGCAAGATCCAAATACATGCTTATCGATTAATAGTGACAAACGTATCGTTACGGAAACATGTAACTCGAGTCTCGCCCAAAAATGGTATTGGAAAAAAGAGCAATTAATCAGTTTCTTACCAGATGGAGAGAATGTGTGGGCACTTGATCCCGACGCTCTTGGCCGAGTGATTAATATTAGTGACGACCAGCACGCTAAAAGAGGGTGGCTAGAGCAACAAATAAATTTACATTTGTAGTAGCCGTATGTGGTTACTATTCATAAATAGCCACAAAGACTAGACGCATGAGAGCGCTAAGTTTGAAACTCTAGCGGCTCTCATCATTTGCAGGTTGATAGGCAAAGGTTTTATAAAGTCTCAATGAAAGATGTTACATAAATTGGAGGTCAAAGCGTGATTACGAAAAATACGAGTAAATCGGTTATATATCTCGCGTTCATTGATAGTGGCTGTAATTTGTACATGTAATGCTAGAGATACAAGATGCTCATTGCCAGCCTGATTTTGTCTTGATACAGTCCTTTACGAGAGCTGTCACTTTCTCCAGTGCTTTTTTACGCTCTTCCAAGTAATCATATCGATCATAGATGCCCTCTACACCTTTTAGCTTATGGTTCAAGCATCGTTCAGCAATGTGGCTAGGAACTTTTAGTGAAGCGAGTAGGCTACGACAAGTGCGGCGCAGATCGTGAACCGCAAAATGTTTGATATCGCCCATTTTATTTGGTGGTTGTACCTTACGACCGGGCTCTCGTCCGAATAACTTTGAAATAGCTCTGTTCAATGTGTCTTTGCCCATGTGCGGTACTTTGCTTTCTCTTCTGTTAGGGAAGACGTATTCCGAACCACAAGCTCGCATATACAGTTCTTTAAACCACTGTATGCACAGCTCCGGGAGCGGAATAGTGAAACCTGTCCCAGATTTGCTTCGCTCCGCTGGTAGGTGCCATAAAGCATTATCTAGATCGAACTCAGTCCACTTTGCTTCTGTTAGCTCTGATTTACGAACGCCAAGACAAAGAAGCAGAGCACAAGCTAGGTAGTTGTCTCGATTGAAACTATAAATGTTTTGGTTGAAAACGGAAAAAACATGTTTAATCTCTTCCAGTTCTAAGACCCGATCTCGGCTCTCTTCAATGCCACCAGCATCATAGTTAGAAAATGCTAGTGCAGGGTTAGACTCAATAACACCAATCTTCATACCGTGTTTAAAAAGCTGCTTACAATACATTAGCGTGTCGTTAGCTGTGGTTGGACGGCCACTGTCAGCGACTATTTGGATGATGTTACGGATATCTAAAGGTGTGACACGTTTCAACGTGTATTGACCAATTTGTGGAGAGATCTCTTTCTGATAGATACGCTTAGGTATATTGGGATGCTTGAGCCTTTTGGACAAATCCTTGTACCAGTCTTCGAAGAGATCATCGATTATTTGTATATCGGCTTGCTTACTCCGTTTTCTTTCTGCAATTGGGTTAATCCCTTCGCTTATTTGCTTTCGAAGCTCAGATGCTTTCAACCTTGCATCTGCAAGAGAAAGTTCATCGACCTTGCCAATAGTCACCTCCTTTCTTTTCTTAAAAAGGGTGTACCTTAGCATCCAGTATGGTCGACCTATTCTAGGAATCATTAGATAGAAACCATCACCATCGGCATGACGACCCGTTTTTTGGTCTTTTACTATCGCCTTAACTTGGTTGACGGTGAGATTCCCCATCTCTATCTCCTTGAATTTATAGCTCTAATTGAAGTTATCATTACATCACCCTCCAGAAGTGGGGAGTATGTTGTGATATTTATACTATGGTGGGGAGTAAATGGCAAAGTGCTACCCAAGATACTCCCCGTTTGTTCATGGCTGTTGATGAATTTTATGGATGTATATGGATGATGGAAATAAAAAAGCCCTTATAAACAAGGGCTTTTTGGAAGTGAGTAGAGTATAGGGGAATCTATTCTATATTTTGGATCTGTTCGCGCATTTGTTCGATCAGAACTTTCAGTTCAACACCCGACGCAGTGATGTCGGTGCTGATCGATTTAGAAGCGAGCGTGTTTGACTCACGGTTGAATTCTTGCATCATGAAATCCAGACGACGACCGACTGCGCCACCTTTTTTCAGGATGTTGGTCGTTTCTTTCACGTGAGAATCCAGACGATCCAGCTCTTCTGCAACGTCTGACTTTTGCGCTAGCAAGATAAGCTCTTGTTCTACACGAGAAGCATCCAGTTCAATTTTCGCATCTTCAAATTTTGAGAATAGACGCTCACGTTGCCATTCTAGGATTTCAGGCATGCGAGCTCGAACTTTCACCACTTCTGCGGTAATCGCGTCTAGGCGTTGTTCGATCAGCGCTTTCATGTTGTCGCCTTCACGGCCACGCGCTTCAATAAATTCACTAATTGCTTCATCAAATGCAGCAAGCAGTTCTTTGTTGACCTCATCCATGTTTTGCTCAGGAGTTTCCATCACACCAGGCCATTGCATGACTTGAAATGGATTGATGCGGCTAAGCTCACCAGTCATGTGCATAACTTGTTCAGCAGCCTTAATCACTTGGGTTGCCAACGCTTCATTGATGCTAAGTTCGGCTTTTGCTGCAGGGTTCGCTTCGAAACGAAGGCTACATTCCACTTTTCCTCGCGCTAGGCGTTTACGAAAACGCTCGCGTAGAACTGGTTCTAAAGCTCGGAATTGTTCTGGCATGCGGAAATAGGTTTCTAGGTAACGCTGGTTTACACTGCGGATTTCCCATACCGCTGAGCCCCAATCGCCTTTTACTTCTTTGCGCGCATACGCAGTCATACTGTAAATCATCGAATTTTCCTGTCTTCATTTTTTGAAAATTACCCAGAGAGTGTATCACGGAGCGGCAAGAGGTGCGCGGGCTGTCTTACATCAGTGTCTCGCAAATATGCTCCCAGGAAATGTTTAGAGGGAGTGAAGCTGTGACCTAGGAATCCGAAATCGATTCCGCTATAATCTTCGCCCAACCAAATCGTCTTCTCCTCATTATTTAAGGTAGATGCCCATGCGTCCAAACGATCGCAAGGCGGACCAAGTTCGCCCAATCAAAATTACTCGTAACTACACGGCTTACGCTGAAGGTTCAGTGTTAGTTGAGTTCGGTAACACCAAAGTGTTGTGTAATGCGACCGTCGAAGAATCAGTGCCACGTTGGTTAAAAGGCCAAGGTAAAGGCTGGGTGACCGCTGAATACGGCATGCTACCTCGTGCGACTCACTCGCGTACTCGCCGTGAAGCGGCAAACGGTAAGCAGGGTGGCCGTACAATGGAAATCCAACGCCTTATCGCGCGTAGCCTACGTGCAGTTGTCGATTTGCAAGCTATGGGCGAATTCATGATCACGGTTGACTGTGATGTAATTCAAGCTGACGGAGGCACACGTACTGCATCAATCAGTGGTGCAAGCGTTGCAATGGCAGATGCATTCCAACATCTAGTCGATAGTGGCAAGCTAAAAGCAAACCCAATGAAAGGTCACGTAGCGGCAGTATCAGTTGGTTTGCTTGGTGATGAAGTGCTGTGTGACCTTGAGTACGTTGAAGATTCAGCAGCAGACACCGACATGAACGTTGTGATGACAGAAGAAGGTAAGATGATTGAGATTCAGGGCACCGCAGAAGGTGAACCGTTCAGTCATGAACAGCTGATGGCATTACTCGAATCGGCGAAAGTCGGTATTACGGAAATCGTTGCGGCGCAGAAGGCGGCGTTAGCCAATTGATTTAGATAGCTCCCATTATGGGGGCTATTTTTTTATCTCGGGAATTGAGAATTGAATGATTGCCGAGAAGAGATAAAAGAAACCAAGGAAATAGAGAGAAAATAATGAAAGCATACCAGCGTGAATTTATTGAGTTTGCACTTGAGAAAGAAGTTCTTAAGTTTGGTGAGTTTACTTTGAAATCTGGCCGTAAAAGCCCGTACTTCTTTAACGCTGGTCTTTTCAATACAGGCCGTGACCTAGCGCGTCTTGGTCGTTTCTACGCGGCAGCACTTGCGGATTCTGGTATCGAATTCGATGTTCTATTCGGCCCTGCGTACAAAGGGATTCCAATCGCGACAACTACGGCGGTTGCACTTGCGGATCACCACGATATCGACACGCCTTACTGCTTCAACCGTAAAGAAGCAAAAAATCACGGCGAAGGCGGTAATCTAGTCGGTTCTGCTTTAGAAGGTCGTATCATGCTGGTGGATGACGTGATTACAGCGGGTACCGCGATTCGTGAATCGATGGAAATCATCAAGGCGAATAGTGCAGATCTGGCTGGCGTATTAGTGGCTATCGACCGCCAAGAGAAAGGCAAAGGCGAACTTTCTGCGATTCAGGAAGTTGAGCGCGACTTCGGTTGTGCGGTGATTTCTATCGTGAGTTTGGGTGACTTAATCACTTACCTTGAAGAAAAAGGTAACGCGACCGAGCATCTTGAAGCGGTGAAAGCATACCGCGCGGAATACGGCATCTAATTTCCCACTTTTCGAATTCAATAAAAAAGGTATCCAATCGGATACCTTTTCTTTTGCGATTTATTTGTAGCGAATGCCTTTGGGCTCGTTTTCATCTTGCATGGTTTTGTAGCGTTTGTGTAGCCACATCCATTGCTCAGGTGCTCGCAAAATCACTTCTTCCACGTATTTGTTCATATAAGCCGCCGCAGCCACTTCATCTTTTTGTGGGTAATCGGCTTCAATGCACTTATCAGCGATGATTTCGTATTTGCCTTCGTCATTGCGGAAACCAGAACCTGGAATGATCGCGCATTTTGATGTGTAGGCTAAAATGCTGGTGCCAGTTGTTGTACAAGCGTCATCAATGGCAAAAAACGGCACGAAGACCGATTTATTGCGGCCGTAATCGTGGTCAGGTAAGTAGAACAAACGCTCGCCGCTGCGCAGTACACGAATCATCTTTTTCACATCTTTGCGATCAATCAGTTTGTTGCCGTTGTGCGTGCGCCCCCAATATTGGATGAAGTTGTACGCTGGGTTGTTGTGAGGACGAAATGCGCCGTAACCCGCAACACCTAAAACAGCAAAAGCTCGCGCGGTAATTTCTAAGTTAAGAGCGTGCACACAACACAACAATACGCCTTTCCCTTCCGCGCCTTTTTCTTTTAGAGTGTGGATGTCTTTCTCGACAATGAGCGTTTTGAAGCGCCATGTAGGCCAAAACCATGTAATACCGGTTTCGATCAGTGCCATCCCGGTATTCTTGAAGTTTTCTTCCACGATATGTTGCACTTCTTCTGGCGTTTTCGCGGGGAATGCCAGCTCAAGGTTGCGCTTCGCGATATGCACGCGCTTTTTGCCATAGCGCATGCCTAGCTTGCCAAGTGAACGCCCCAAAGACAGTAATAGGCGATAAGGAAGAATATTGACGATGATAGCCAGTAGACCAAACCCAAGCCAAACTCCCCAGTTACGAGGATGGAGAAGGGAAAGAGAAAACTCGGGCTGCGTGTATTTGTCTTTACTCATAATATCTACTTAATTTGTGCACTGAGTAGTGCCCAATACTCGTCAAAGTTTGCAGTAGGTTGGTACTTGAAATCGCTGCGCACAAAACGGTTCAGGCTGCCTTCAACTTGCCCAAGAATTTGCGCAGCAAGAATACGCTCTTCTACAGGGAAAGATTTACCTTCACGAATTTTACGCTCACGCAGAATCTGACGTAGTTGGGTTTCGATACGTTCAAACAGCTGGTTGATGCGTTCACGTAGACGTTCGTTTTCAAACATTAAAGCATGACCAGACAGAATACGTGTCAAGCCAGGGTTACGTTCTGAAAATGCAAGAATCAGGTGCATTACCATACGAATACGCTCTAGTGTATCTTTCTCGTCATCTAAAATGCGGTTGATGCGAGTCATCAAGGCTTCTTCGATGAACTCAATCAAACCTTCAAACATGCGAGCTTTACTTGGGAAATGACGGTACAACGCGGCTTCGGAGACGCCGACTTGTTTTGCCAATTTTGCCGTAGTAATGCGTGAAGCGCCTTCTGCAGATTCAAGCATTTGTGCTAATGCTTGCAAGATCTCTTCACGACGATTGGATTTTTTACTGCCGGCCATTAGTTACTTCCTTTCAAAATACAAAGTTGAGCGGAGGGGATTATAAGATGCTAAGTCGCATCACACTAGACTGCTGAGGGCGGAATGGGAGATTTAACACCCTCAGTTGTCATGTTTAGACTAAATTTGTGCCAGTTCTTAATTAGAAAATAAGTGCGAATTACATCAATTCACGCATTTTCTCGAGGATTTTGAAGCTCAGGGCTTCTTTTGACTCTAGAGCTAATGCAAGTTCACCATCAGGCCAAAATAGGGTGATGGCGTTGTCATTACTATTGAAGCCTTGGCCTTCGACTGACACATCGTTAGCGCAGATCATATTGAGGTTTTTCTTCGCTAACTTTCCTCGGGCATAAGTTTCGACATCGTTGGTTTCTGCTGCAAAACCTACCGTAAATGGGCGCTTATCAGTCAGTGCTGCGACGGACGCTACAATATCAGGGTTTTTCACCATTTTGATGGTCATCTGATCGTTGTCTGCCGTCTTTTTCAACTTTTGAGACGCAATGGCCTCTGGTCGATAATCCGCTACTGCTGCGCAGCTGATGAACGCGTCGTGACTGATGGCTTGAGCCATCACGGCCTCATACATTTCTTGTGCGCTAGACACGTTAATGCGCTCCACTCCCATCGGTGTGCTCAGGTTGACAGGGCCGCTCACTAGCGTGACTTTTGCGCCTAACTGCGCGGCAGCGTTTGCTAGTGCATACCCCATTTTCCCAGAGCTGTGGTTCGTAATGTAACGCACTGGGTCGATGGCTTCTCGCGTTGGGCCTGCTGAGATCAGAATGGACTTGCCTTCCAAGACTTTAGGTTGGAAAAACTGCTCACACAGATGCACCAATTGCATTGGTTCAAGCATTCGACCCGGACCAACATCACCACAGGCTTGTTCACCTGCTGCTGGACCCCAAATGTGCATACCGCGGCGAGCTAAAGTCGCAATGTTCTCTTGTGTCGCGATGTTGCGATACATCTGCTGATTCATTGCTGGAGATACCGCAACAGGCGAATCCGTTGCCAACACTAACGTCGTCAATAAATCATTGCCCATGCCAGCTGACATACGAGCAATGAGGTCTGCCGTAGCAGGAGCAAGCAGCACTAAATCCGCCCATTTAGCTAACTCGATGTGACCCATTGACGCTTCAGCCGCCGGATCGAGCAAGCTATCGGATACTGGTCGTCCTGAGACGGCCTGCATGGTTAACGGAGTAATAAACTCTTTTGCAGCTTTCGTCATGACGACTTGAACTTGTGCCCCTCTCTCTATTAGGCGACGGGTTAGCTCCGCACATTTATACGCGGCAATACCGCCACTGATGCCGAGTAGAATTTTCTTTCCTGCTAGTGTTTGCATGTGAGATCTCCAATTTTTCTGGCAGCGAGTTTAGCATAACGGACTGTTTCAGCACCCAAGCAAATCAAATCCACATCAAACTCCGCGGCATTAGTTACACAAGTGGAGAAAAAACTCCCGCCTATCTCACAGACAATTTGAGCTGATTTTGTAAGATTGAAAAGAAAAAAGAGGTGGTACAAACATGGTGTTGAAAAGTCGAAACAAATTGCTGCTGATAACCTTAATTCCTCTGTTGTTGATCACGACATTGATCTCTGTGGTGTATTACATCAACAGCAGTAAGAGTTTGGAGGCGGAGCTCGTTCGAGACAGACAGGAGCTGATTGATGCGCGTAAGAAAGAGCTAAAAGCCTACATGATGATGGGTGTAACGGCGATTAAGCCGCTGTATGACTCTGACGTTAATGGCAGTAATAAACAAGCGGCGAAAGAAATCTTAAAAGCGATGCGCTTTGAAAGTGATGGGTACTTTTTCGCGTATGATTCTCAGGGCATCAATACCTTACATGCCATCAAACCGTCGCTGGAAGGTAAAAATCTGTATGACCTTAAAGATGAAAATGGCGTTGCGGTGATTGCTGGATTAATTGATGCGTCGCAAAAAGGCGATGGCTTTTTGTATTTTTCTTGGCACAAACCAACCATCAACGCTCAGGCACCGAAATTGGGTTACGCTGAGTATCTACAAAAATGGGACTGGGTGCTTGGTACTGGGATCTACATTGATGACATCGACCAACAAGTTGCCATGCAGCGTGAATTGCGCACGCAAGAGTTAAATCAACACACTTTATCTGCGGTGACAATCTCGGTGATTGGCCTGATTATTACCAGCATCTTAACCAGCATTGCTGTCTCGAAAGGCATTAAACCACTTCAGCACGTCGCCGATTCTCTCAAAGATGTTGCTGCGGGTGGCGGTGACTTAACTGCGCGTCTAAAAGTGGAAAGTAAAGACGAAGTTGGCGAAGTCGCGGCTGCCTTTAATGAGTTTATGGATAAACTTCACCCACTGATGCAGGACATTCATCAATCTGCTTCTGCCGTTCAAACAGTTTCTGAAGAACTGAATGATCAAACGCGCACAGCGAGCGGTCAAATGCAGAGTCACTGTTTGGAAACGGATAAAGTGGTGACGGCCGTAACAGAGATGAGCATGACGGCAAAAGAAGTCGCAAGCAATACAAATGCCACTGCGCAGGCCATTGACGATGCGAACGATCAGGTGACCGAAGCCCAGCGAGAGGTCGAACAAGCGATTCAAGGCATTACTGAGTTGGTTACAGAGATCAACAGCACATCGGATGCTATCTCTGAGTTGAGTCAGCAAACGGAGCAGATTACCAAAGTATTGGATGTGATTGGCGAGATTGCTGAGCAGACCAACTTATTGGCGCTCAATGCGGCAATTGAAGCCGCGCGAGCGGGCGAGCAAGGGCGTGGATTTGCAGTGGTGGCCGATGAAGTACGTTCACTAGCGAGCCGTACGCAAAATAGCACTCATGAGATTGGCGATATGCTTAAACAGCTACAAAGTGGGGTATCTCGAGCCGTCACGACCATGTCCGCCAGTCAAGAACGCGGAGTGAAAACGGCTGAAGAGTCGGCACTGATTCAACAGTCTTTGTCTGGTGTCCACCATTCTATTGGTACAATTCGAGATATGGGAATTCAAACCGCATCAGCGGCAGAAGAACAAAGTGCGGTGGCGGAAGACATCAACCAGAACTTGGTGGCGATTCAACAGATCGTCAACAACATCAATGATACCTTGCAACACGCAGAAACGATCAGCACTCAGTTGTCACAATCTGGCACGGAAATTCACGATCTGGTCGGCAACTTTAAACTCTGATGAACCATTAAATTACACATAAAATCAGTGTGGAACGAAGAAAGCGAAAGTCACCCTCGACTTTCGCTTTCTGTTTTGTGGAATAGGGATTCTTACCTTTAAAGAGAGTTCCGATGATACTCAAAGCTTTGCCAAATGAGTCGATGCCACGAGAGAAACTTCTGCAACGTGGGCCGCAGGCGTTAACCGATGCCGAATTACTGGCGATATTCCTCCGCACGGGCACGCAAGGCATGAACGTGATTGAGTTGGCCGATTTCCTTATTCAAGATTTTGGTTCGCTTAGGCAGTTGTTCTCCGCTTCAGAACAGGAGTTTTGTCAGCATAAAGGGCTAGGGCAGGCCAAATATGTGCAATTGCAAGCGGTGTTAGAAATGACTCAGCGATATTTGGCGGAAACCCTCAAGCGTGGCGACGCCTTAACCAGCCCTGAGCAAACTAAATTGTATCTCTCCTCTATATTAAGAGACCGCCAAAGAGAGGCTTTTTACATTCTTTTCCTCGATAACCAACACCGAGTAATAAAAGATGAGATTTTATTCGAAGGAACCTTGGATGCCGCATCAGTTTACCCTAGAGAAGTAGTAAAAAGAGCCCTGCACCACAACGCGGCTGCTTTGATTTTGGCGCACAATCACCCGTCCGGTGTCGCCGAGCCGAGCCAGGCAGACCGCAGGATTACAAGGCGATTAATTGATGCGTTGGCGCTGGTGGATATTCGCATTTTGGACCATTTCGTTATTGGTGATGGGGAAAGTGTCTCTTTTGCAGAAAGAGGATGGATATAACTGTGCGTTTTTTAGGTTGTTAGTTGCTAAAAATCTGCTATCATCCTCGCCACTAAATTTTTAACTGAATTCAGCTTGGACTGCTAGAAAAAACCTGCTGTCTAAAAAAAGATCACGAAAACCTGTAAAAAGGATCTGTTCGGGTCTTGAGCAATGCATATCAAGTTAGTATAATGCGCGACCTTTGATAGCCTTGTATGGATTTTCCATAGCGGTTCTTAACCTCTAACTTCTTTTCGAGAGATAGAGAGGTTCGGCCACCAAGGTTGATATCGAGCTGAAACGATTTTGGAGAAGACATTCATGTCACGAGTATGCCAAGTAACTGGTAAGCGTCCAGTAACGGGTAACAACCGTTCACACGCACGAAATGCTACTAAGCGTCGTTTTCTGCCGAACCTACAAACTCATCGTTTCTGGGTAGAGAGCGAAAAACGTTTTGTTAAACTACGCCTTACTGCAAAAGGTATGCGCATCATCGACAAGAAAGGTATCGATACTGTTCTTGCTGATATCCGTGCACGTGGCGAAAACGTTTAAGAGGAAATAGGCAATGGCAAAGAAAGGCGTTCGTGAGAAAATCCGTCTAGTATCTTCAGCAGGTACAGGCCACTTCTACACAACTGATAAGAACAAGCGTAACATGCCAGGCAAATTTGAGATCAAGAAATTTGATCCAGTTGTACGCCAGCACGTTATGTACAAAGAAGCTAAAATCAAATAATTGATTTTGTCTCTTTGACGATTTGAAAAACCCAACTTTCGAGTTGGGTTTTTTATTATCTGAAATCCTCACTATTCCTTCAAATCCACCTTCACCATGTTTACATGCTGATGCTCTAGTCAATTCCTGTAACCTTTGCTAGTTTGTCTCTAGAACTAAGATAGTAGGAACCGTTATGCGTATTAGTCCGACTCGCCGTCGCCGTTGGAACAATATTCTAATATTGGGCATTATCGCGTTTATCGTGATCTTAAATGCGCCAATGTGGATCAAAACGTACTTGTTATCAGAGAACGTTGATCCTTATCCGCATTTACTTCGAACTGATCATTCGGTTAGCGCTATTTATTCCAATAGTCTTGAATTGGAGTTTCGCGATGGGCGATGGCATGCGAATGCAGATGCTCCTCTCCCTCTATCTGAACTTATTGCTCGCTGGCAAGCGCTCGAAGGTACGGAGTTATCTGCGCAGCAATACGACACTCTTAAAGATAAGTTAGGCACACCAGAAACCATCGAAGTTTGGTATCAAGGCGTCGAAGAACCGCAGCGAATTACTCTTTATCGTCTTCATGATTTTTGGTTGTTCAAGAATTGGCAAGACAAGTGGATCGCGATTTCTGTTGATAGCAATTACATCATGCCTAAGTGAGAGGTGGTCAATAACCTCGTAGGTAAGCAGTGTTTACGCTTGTACTTTTCGATTATTCTAACTGCCTTTCAGTAAGGCTTTGAGTGTTCTAAGGAGAAATAAATGCCTGAACTACCAGAAGTTGAAGTAAGCCGGATGGGTATTAGTCCACATATGGTTGGACAAACGATTAAGGCATTTGTTTTTCGCACCCCCAAACTGCGCTGGGATATCCCGCAAGAGCTGAAATTGCTTGAAGGGCAAGTGATTCGAGCCATTCATCGCCGCGCAAAGTATTTGCTCATAGAAACGGATGCAGGGACTGCTATTGTGCACCTTGGAATGTCTGGCTCGTTACGTGTGTTGGATGCTGATTTTCCTGCGGCTAAGCACGATCATGTCGATCTCAAACTTACAAATAGTAAAGTGCTGCGTTACAACGATCCTCGACGTTTCGGTGCTTGGCTATGGTGCGCTCCTGGTGAGTCACATGCGGTACTTGATCATATGGGACCAGAGCCTCTAACTGATGCGTTTAATAGCGAGTACATTGCCGATAAAGCGCAAGGTAAGCGTGTCGCGGTAAAGCAGTTCATCATGGACAACAAGGTCGTGGTCGGTGTGGGGAATATTTACGCCAATGAATCTCTGTTTAAATCTCGTATTCTCCCAACCCGACAAGCAGGTCAAGTGACACCCCAAGAGTGGGTGCTGTTAGTGGAAAACATCAAAGCCACGCTAAAAATTGCCATTAACCAAGGTGGTACGACTCTAAAAGACTTCGCTCAAGCCGATGGCAAGCCGGGTTATTTTGCTCAAGAACTTCTAGTGTATGGAAAAGCGGGTGAGCCTTGCCCAGAATGTGGCGAGCCGCTTCAAGAGCTAAAAATTGGCCAACGTAATACCTTCTTCTGTAATGAGTGCCAGCAATAGAAATACGATCGCGTACGGTGTATTGCTATCAAGCAGTTGTAATCGCCGACCTTTCCTTCAATAATTCATACAATTTTGAACAGATCAGTACATCCTATGAAAGTCATTTACCCAGGTACATTTGATCCAGTGACCAATGGTCACTTAAATCTTATCGAGCGCACTCATGAAATGTTTGATGAAGTCGTTATTGGAGTAGCTGCAAGCCCTTCAAAGAACACTATGTTCACATTGGAAGAGCGCGTCGCTTTGATGGAAGAGGTAGTGGCACATTTACCTGGCGTGACAGTAAAAGGGTTTTCTGGATTGTTAGTGGATTTTGCTCGCCAAGAACAAGCCAAAGTGCTGATTCGTGGGTTAAGAACGACAGTCGACTTTGAGTATGAGTTTGGTTTGACCAACATGTATCGAAAACTACTACCTGGGATTGAGAGTGTATTTCTGACTCCAGAAGAAGAGTTTGCCTTTTTATCTTCGACCATCGTGCGTGAAGTTGCTATCCATGGCGGCAGTATTGAGCAGTTCGTTCCCGCGGCCGTTGCTAACGCTATTGAGAAGAAAGTAAATGAAAGACAGTAAGTTTCCTTATTATTTCTCAAACGCACTTTCGATGCTGGTTCCTCGTTTTGTATATCGAGCACAGGCAAAGCGTTTACTTTCGACTCTGACTGAAGCGGAGAAGCAGTACTGTCTTGAGCGAGTAAATTACTACAACAAGTGTGGGCAGCCATTTACGGTCGATAGCCGAGAACAGAGTTACGCTAAAATTGGCGAATTCAAAAAAACAAAAGGTTGGACTTATTTTTTCGATACGCGCCAAGTCATACGCTATTTCCCGTCTGAGTTTACATTCAACTACATTAATGGCGATGTGACGCATATTCCCAATGTTCCGAGCTTTATTAAAAGTCGCCCTATCCACGGCGACAATCAGAATTCTGTCGTTTTAAAGCTGAATCAAATTCGTCATTTCAAATTTATTGATGACGAAATGAGCTACCACGATAAGAAAGATATGGTGGCGTGGCGAGGTGTCGGTTTCCAACCGCACCGTTGCAAGGTGATACAAGCGTTCTATGACCATCCCCGTTGCAATATAGGTCAAACTCGACCGCAAGAAGGACAGCCTTGGGAAAAAGGCTTTATGAGTATTGAGGAGCAACTTCAATACAAGTTCTTGCTGTGTATTGAAGGCAATGATGTCGCAACCAACCTGAAGTGGGCAATGTCCTCTAACTCATTGGTTATTATGTCGAAACCTAAGTACGAAACGTGGTTTATGGAAGGTAAGCTAGAAGCTGGCATCCACTATGTTGAAGTGCAGGATGATTATTCAGATTTGCCTGAAAAGATGGACTATTACTTAGCGAATGAGCAAGAAGCATTGGCGATCATTGAGAATGCGCACCAATGGGTTGAGCAGTTTAAAGATAAACGTAAAGAGCGTTTGATCTCGTTGATGGTTGCCGATAAGTACTTCACCTTATCTCATCAACAATAAAAAGGGGCGAAACGCCCCTTTCATATTCTTGTAAGCTTCCAAAGTTTTTAAGCTTTTAGAAACTGGTCAACACCGCTTTCACAACGCTTAAGCTTGTTTTTAATGGTTTTCTCTAAGATTTCATCGTTTTGGCCCAATGACGCGCGAGAGTTTTCTACGTGGTACAAGTGGTAGCCTACACCTGCGAATTTTAGGTAAAGACGTGATTTGCCTGCATTCAACATGCGATGAACAAACTCGCTGTCTTCGCGTCCCCATCCAACAAAATCTTGGTTGAAGCCATTCACCTCGATGACATCTTGTCGCCAAAACGCCATGTTACAGCCGCGAGTTGCTTTATCGTTGTTGCGTTCGTATGAGAACAAGTTCGATAGCAGTGAGTTTGTGATGCAGTTCTTTCGGTTGCGGATCCCTTTGCTAAACACCGAAGGAACCAATCCGTTTTCCATAATGTCACGACTACACGTTTCGTCCGTCAGAACTCGACCGCCTTGAACAAACCAATTTGGTTTTGCTACGCGTTTGTGGGATTCGATAAAAGTTTGCGACAAAACCATATCGCCATCGACCATGATCAGGTAATCACCTGAAGCTTTAGCGATTGCACGGTTACGGCTCATGGAAAGCTGGAAGCCATTATCCTCGTGCCAACTATGAATCAGTGGAACCGGAAAACCTTCACGCATTTGGTCAATCATTGCTTTGGTGTCTTCTCGAGAACCATCATCTGCAACAATCACTTCGTCAGGCAAAACGGTTTGACGTTTTACGCTTTCTAACACCGCTTTTAATGCTTCTTTCCAGTTATAAGTGGTGATTATTAAAGTCGTTTTCATGATTTCTTTGCCTGTTCACGTAAGTAAAGATCAATGTATTTCACAAAGGTAGAGTGCATGCTAAGCCACGCCAGAATAAAGCCATGTTTACCATCAAGAAAGCCTCTCTTGAGGATGTACATTTTTAAAAAACTGGCAAGAGCATGGACAATTGCAGTGGTTAAGCCGGATTTCTTTTTACCTTCACGCTCATCCGTCCAGGCCTTGAGGTAACAAGTGGTTTTATTGATGTAATGATGAAGATGCTCGTAAGTATAGTGATGCAATCGACCATCTAACTTTTCAGTCTGATAGCTTTTCTCATCGACTTTTTCATGCACGAGTGAATCGTTGTAGTGCGTATATTCAGTGCGATACAAGCGAACAATCCAATCTGGAGACCAGCCAGAATGGTAGATGAACTTTCCGAATGCTGAGCTAAGTCGATTTAGTTTATATAAAACGTTAGGCTTATCTGCTGAAACAGCCTGTAAAATGCTTGCTTTTAGCTCAGGAGTAACCTGTTCATCGGCATCTAACCACAATACGTAGTCGGCCGTAACATATTGCTGCGCAAGTTGGCGTTGTTTTCCAAACCCCGGCCAGTCTAAGTTGGTATAGAACTTATCGGTGTATTGTCGGGCAACTTCTTTAGTGCGGTCGGTACTGCCCGAGTCGAGGATGACAATCTCATCAACCCAACCTTTTACGGTGTCTAGACAAGCTTTTAAATGCTTCTCTTCATTTTTGACGATTAAGGCAACGGCTAAAGTTGGCTTGGACAAATTGACTTCCTTCTTAACAAATCTATACAGGGAGTTTACTGGTATTGCGGGTACAAATCTTCTACGACTTGATTGAACATTGTAATCACTTGCTTGCTTGTGATGCGATTCATTGCTTTTTCATCTTTCGCACGAGTTCTCCAGCTTAGTTGTTGGCTGGTTTTTCCTGTTTCAGCCAAGATGACTTCCTCATAAACTGAGACGGCATACTGTAGATAGCGATATGGGCCCACTCGAACCGGATTATGGTGGGCGTATAAACCAATGATCGGTGTGTTCATGGCGCTTGCCATGTGAGCTGGCCCGGTATCAGGCGCGATGACCATGTCTACTTTGTCAATCAGAGCCAGCATTTGCAGGATTGAGCTTTGCCCAACTAAATTTAGACATGGCTCTTCCAGTCGAGATTGAATGGCATCTGCCAAATCCAGTTCGACTTGAGCTGGGCTGCCAGCCAGAATTACATTCCAACCTTGTGCTCTCGCATGGTGGATGACGTCTATGTACCCTTCAGCATTCCAGTTTTTATATGCTTTACTGGCTCCTGGCACAATCAGTAGGTTGGGTTTGTCGCAAGAAACATGACTCTCTGCCCACTCTTGGTCTTGTGTGGAGTAGGAAAGTGCCCAGTCTAGCTCCGTGTTAGGGATGCCAATTTGATGAGCAAATGCCATCAAACCATCCGCCACGTGCAGAGATTGTGGTGAGGGAACTTTGACATTGGTGAATAGTGTTTGAAAATCTTGGCTTCTGTCAGACGAAAAACCAAGTTTGTATTTTGCCTTAATGCCCAAAGTCGCGACGCTAGCTCGAATCGCATATTGCATATGTAACAGAGCATCAAATTCTCGGCCCTTTAACTGTTTCCACAAGGCTTTATAGCCATCTAAACCAGCTTTTTTATCGAATACAATGACTTCGACCCCCTCAATCGCCGCTAGCAACTGAGCTTCCAACTTGCCAGTAATCCAAGTTATTTGCGTGGTTGGCCACTGTTTCTGGATTGCTTGCACAGTAGCGATGGTATTACACACATCTCCAATAGCGGATAAACGCAAGATGCATAATGACGATGGGGCAGAAGTGAACATAATTATTGTCTGACTAGATGAATAGAGGCAGGTAAATTATGCAGACATCCCGAATAAATGTAAAATACACGGCTCCAATATAACGAAGTACCGATAAGTGTTCTGCAATGTCAAAGACAACACCGCATCAATCGCAAGAATCTGGAAAGCCAGGCAATACTGGGGTAAAGCGCATTATCAAAGCGACAGGTTATTCTATACAGGGATTAAAAGCCGCTTTTAAACATGAAGCTGCTGTTCGACAAGAGCTCGCTTTGCTAAGCATTGCTGTGATTTTGGCGTGCGTGGTTGATGTCGGGATGATAGAGCGCATCTTATTGATTGGTGTCGTGGTATTAGTTCTGATTGTCGAACTGATTAACTCCGCGATAGAAGCGGTGGTGGATCGCATTGGTGTTGAACGCCATGAATTAAGTGGTCGCGCTAAAGATATAGGATCGGCAGCCGTTATGGTTGCGTTAGCGTTCGCAGCTTTTACTTGGCTATACATATTGGCCAGTCGCTACCTAGGCTAGAGGTTACAACATGATTCAGCAGTATCGAGATAGCAACCAAGTCATTTGGTTTGATGAGGAGCTTATTGAAGATCCTAGTCAGCCTATTTTTGATGCAGAGTATTGGCAATCCACCAACAAAGTAACTGGCAGTGCGTCAGGGCGTGGCACGACTTGGTTTGTTCAGCTTGATGCGATGCAAGCCGCTCTGCGTCATTATCGACGTGGGGGTTTATTTGGTAAGTTAGTTAAAGACAATTATTGGTTTTCAGGTTGGGAGCAAACGCGTTGTGCGCAAGAGTTCCAACTATTACTTACACTGATTAATGCAGGTGTTCATGTGCCAAGGCCAATTGCTGCGAGAGCTGTGAAATCTGGATTGACATATCAGGCCGATTTATTGAGTGAGCGCATTCCTAACGCAAGAGACTTGGTCAGTATCTTGCTGGAAAAACCGTTACCGGAAGGAAAGTATCAAAAAATAGGGCAAGAAATTGCCAAAATGCACAACGCTGGCGTTAATCACACTGACCTGAATATCCACAACATCTTGATCGATGACAAAGATAAAGTGTGGATTATTGATTTTGATAAGTGCCGCAAACAAGAACACGGCGACTGGAAAAAGCAAAACCTAGAAAGGCTTCTTCGCTCATTCAAAAAAGAATTGCTCAAACGCCAAATCATTTGGCAAGCGTCCGATTTTGATCATGTACAAAAAAGTTATACTGAAAATACGTAAAGTGAGCTTTTTGTCAGTTATTCGTGAGGCAATCCAATAGCGCATTTCGGTACACCCACTAAAAGTACTCATTAAAGTAGGTAACATTTGCAATGAAAATACTAGTAACAGGCGGGGCAGGCTTCATTGGCTCAGCTGTCGTTCGACACATTATTCGTGACACCCAAGATAGCGTCGTGAATTTAGACAAGCTCACCTACGCAGGAAACTTGGAGTCGTTGGTGGATGTCGCGGACAGTGACCGTTATTACTTCGAGCAAGTGGATATCTGTGACCGAACTGAACTAGACCGCGTGTTTTCAGAGCATCAACCCGATATGGTGATGCATTTAGCGGCTGAGTCGCATGTCGATCGCTCTATTGATGGTCCTGCTGCTTTTATTGAGACCAACGTCATGGGCACTTACCATCTTCTTGAAGCGGCGCGTCAATATTGGTCAAGCCTTGAGGAAGCGAACAAATCGGCGTTTCGTTTTCATCATATTTCTACGGATGAAGTGTATGGCGATTTAGAGGGTACGGATGATTTATTCACCGAAACCACTTCATACGCTCCAAGCAGCCCATACTCTGCGTCTAAAGCGTCGAGCGATCACCTTGTACGCGCTTGGCTGCGTACTTATGGTCTCCCAACACTCGTAACCAATTGCTCAAACAACTATGGCCCGTACCACTTCCCAGAGAAGTTGATCCCACTGATGATTCTGAATGCCCTCGATGGCAAGCCTTTACCTGTGTATGGTGATGGCATGCAAATCCGAGATTGGCTGTTTGTGGAAGACCATGCTCGCGCGCTTTACAAAGTCGTGACGGAAGGTGAAATCGGTGAGACCTACAACATCGGTGGCCATAACGAAAAAGCAAACATCGAAGTAGTGAAAACCATTTGTGCTTTGCTTGAAGAGCTGCGACCAGACAAGCCGGCAGGTGTTGAGTCTTATGAATCTTTGATCACTTATGTCAAAGATCGCCCAGGTCATGATGTGCGCTACGCAATTGATGCGACCAAGATTGCTCAAGAGCTTAACTGGACGCCAGAAGAAACCTTTGAAAGCGGCATTCGTAAAACCGTGGAATGGTACCTAAACAACCCGCAATGGTGGCAACGTGTGCTTGATGGTTCATACAGTTTAGAGCGATTAGGAGCGGGCGAATAATGAAAGGCATTATTTTAGCAGGTGGCTTGGGCACTCGCCTTTACCCTATTACACGCGGTGTCTCTAAGCAGTTACTGCCGGTTTATGACAAACCAATGATTTACTACCCGTTGTCGGTACTCATGCTTGCTGGCATTCGTGAAATCTTGATCATCACCACGCCAGAAGACCAGGAAGGATTTCAGCGCCTATTGGGTGATGGCTCAGAGTTTGGCATTGAGTTGCAATACGCGATTCAACCAAGTCCAGACGGCTTAGCTCAAGCCTTCATCATTGGTGAAGAATTCATTGGCGATGATTCAGTATGTTTAGTGCTAGGTGACAACATCTTTTATGGGCAAGGTTTTTCGCCGAAGCTACAACAAGCTGCAGCATTAACAGAAGGTGCGACGGTCTTTGGTTATAAAGTGAAAGATCCTGAGCGTTTTGGTGTGGTGGAATTTGATTCTGATATGCATGCTATTTCTATTGAAGAAAAACCGGTGGCGCCCAAGTCTAACTACGCGGTTACAGGTCTGTATTTTTATGATAATCAAGTCGTTAAGTTGGCAAAACAAGTACAGCCATCAGAACGAGGGGAATTAGAAATCTCTACTCTGAATCAGATGTACCTAGATCAAGGTCACCTTAATGTCGAGCTACTAGGGCGTGGTTTTGCTTGGCTAGATACAGGTACGCACGAGAGTCTGCATGAAGCATCTTCATTTGTTCAAACCATTGAGAATGTACAAGGTCTTAAAGTTGCTTGCCTTGAAGAGATTGCTTACCGTCAAGGATGGTTGTCTAAAGAACAATTACTTCAGGCTGGTGACGCATTGGCAAAGAACGAATATGGTCAGTATCTATTAGCATTATTGGAAGAATAAGTTTTGGCACTAATAAAATGGGTTGATTTTCCAGTTATTGGAGATGAACGAGGTAGTCTTGTTGCGTTAGAGGGAAGTATTAATATTCCGTTTGATATTAAGCGTGTTTATTACTTATTTGGTATGCAGCCTGACTTACCCCGTGGCTTTCATGCACACAAAGAGCTGGTACAACTGGCAGTCTGTTTAAAAGGTCGTTGTGATATTTTAATGGATGACGGTAAAAATAAAGAGACCGTGACATTAGATTCACCGGAAAAGGGATTGATGATTGATGTGATGCAGTGGCATGAAATGAGAGACTTTTCTGAAGACTGTGTACTGCTGGTATTGGCAAGCGATGTATATAATGAAGCAGATTATATTCGTGATTATAGCAAATTCCTTGAAGAGATGAAAAATGGACATACATCCAACAGTGATTGTTTCTGAGAACGCAGAGTTAGGTAAAAACGTTACCATTGGTGCTTATTCAATTATTCATGAGAATGTTGTAATTGGTGACAATACGATCGTTGAATCGTACTGTGAGTTAGGTGTATCCAATCACCTTTCAGGCGGTGAAAAGTTGGTTATTGGTCCGGATTCATATATTCGTTCTCGGAGCACTTTCTATGAAGGGTCTACATTTGGTGCGAAGTTGACGACAGGGCACAATGTTACGGTTCGAGAAAAAACAATAGTAGGTGAAAACTTTCAGCTTGGTACTTTAAGTGATATTCAAGGACACTGTACTATAGGTGATTACGTTAGAACTCACAGTAATGTACATATAGGTCAACATAGTCATATTGGTAATTTTGTTTGGATCTTTCCATATGTTGTCATTACAAACGATCCGCACCCGCCTAGCAATGTGATGCAGGGTGCTACAATTGAAGATTTTGCAGTTCTGGCTACGATGTCAGTTATATTGCCGGGTTCAATAATTTCCGAAGGGGTGTTTGTTGGTGCTCATTCTTGCGTTGGTGGGCGAACTGAAAAGGATATGCTTTATTCCGGTTCTCCAGCAAAAAAAATCTGTCCAACATCAAAGATAAAACTTAAAGATGGCTCCAGAAAGCCAGCTTATCCATGGCGTAAGCATTTTCGCAGAGGTTATCCAGAGGATGTTGTAGCAACTTGGAATAAGGAGCAAATCGAAAATGTATGACATTGAGGAGCTGGAAGTAGGTATGTCTGCGTCATATTCACAGACAATCACTGATGCTGATATCAAGCAATTTGCGGGGATCTCTGGAGATAGAAACCCAGTGCATCTAGATGAAGAATATGCAAGTCAATCAAGGTATGGAAAAAGAATTGCTCACGGAATGAATAGTGCTAGTTTTTTTTCCGCACTTTTTGGCACTAAATTACCGGGTAAGGGATGTGTATATGTTTCACAATCTCTTAAGTTCAGAATGCCAGTTTATATCAACGATACAGTAACAGCGACGGTAATTATTGAAAAAATAGATAAAGATAAACGAAGAGTTTATTTTAAGACATACTGTAAAGTGGGTCGTAAGAAAGTTATAACAGGCGACGCCGAGATTTATATCCCAGAGAAATAAAATGATTCCATTTTTAGATTTAAAAAGCATTAATCAGCAATATCAAGCTGAGCTGAAAGAAGCTTGTGCCCGAGTTATTGATTCTGGCTGGTATATTATGGGTAAGGAGCTGGGTAAATTTGAAACAGATTTTGCCGCTTACTGTGGAACTAAGTACTGCATCGGTGTAGCAAATGGCCTAGATGCCTTGACCCTGACTTTAAGAGCATGGAAGGAGCTAGGGAAGCTTGAGCTCGGCGATGAAGTAATTGTGCCCGCAAATACTTATATTGCTTCTGTTTTAGCGATTACTGAAAATGGTTTGGTCCCGGTTTTGGTTGAACCTGATGAACACTCTTTTAACTTAAGTGCGGCAAATATTGAGGCGGCAATCACTTCGAAGACAAAAGCCATATTGCCTGTTCACCTCTATGGTCAAATATCACCAATGCGTGAAATTATGGGGATTGCTGAGAAGAACCAACTATTGGTTCTGGAAGACTGCGCGCAATCTCATGGTGCGTTAATCGACAAGAAAAAATGTGGCGCCTGGGGGCATGCTGCTGGATTTAGCTTCTACCCTGGAAAAAACCTGGGTGCACTTGGTGATGCCGGCGCTATTACGACTGATGACAAAGAGCTATTTGAGACGCTGATGGCGTTAAGAAATTATGGTTCTCATAAAAAGTATGAGAACAAATACCAGGGTGTTAATTCGCGTTTGGACGAAATTCAAGCGGCAATGTTAAGAGTAAAACTAAAGCATCTGGATGAGGAAACTGATCGCCGCCGAATGATCGCAAACGTATATTTACAGAATATATCGAATTCCAAAATTATTTTACCAACAGTTGACTCGGCTGAAGAGCATGTGTGGCACCTATTTGTGGTGAGAACAGAGTATAGAGAAGATTTGGCTCGTTATCTACACCAAGAGGGGGTGCAAACGCTGGTACATTACCCAACCCCTCCTCATCAACAAGAGGCTTATCGCTGTTTATCGGAAAACACATTGCCCTTGACGGAGAGAATTCACCAAGAAGTGCTAAGCCTGCCAATGGGACCAACTCTTTCGGTTGAAGACGCAGAAAAAATTGTCCGGATTATTAATCAATATTAGGATAATTAAATGAAGAAAATTATTGATGATATGATTGTGGCAATATTTTGCTATAAGCAATCTGCGTATATTGAAGGTGCTATCAAATCTATATTTAATCAGACGGTTTGGCCTAAAAAGCTGTACATTTTTGATGATTGTTCCCCCGATGATACCGAGACGGTGATTGAAAAAACACTCATGGAAAAGCCAGAAGGGCTTAATATTGAGTTTATTAAAAATGAATGTAATGTTGGCCTCGTCTCTCAATTTAATAAATTGAAAGGGATGTTTAATGATACGCTGATCGTTGTTCAGGCCGGTGATGATATGTCTAAGCCACAACGACTTGAAAAACAATATCAAGCCTGGAAAGAGCAGAGAGATGTTAAGCTCATTTTGTCGCAGTTTGACAAGATTGATGAACATGGCAACTTTGTTTCTGGCAGAGATGAAGGTGAAGTTTTTGATGACTCTTATCAATCAATTATCGAGCGTCAAGTTTTACCAGCAGGCTGTACCGCAGCGATTGACTCATCATTGTTTAATGATTTTCCGGAAATTGATAAAGAAGTTATCAACGAAGATCGAGTATTTATCTTCAGAAGCCGATTAAAAGGAAAAAGCATTAAGTTAATGGAGTCATTAATTGACTATCGATATGATGTTGGAATTAGTGCCTTAAAACAAAGAACAAAAGAAGAATTCATCAATAAATGGAAAGTGATGTATGAAAGAGAGTTAATTGATTTACGGATGAATATAAAAGATGCTAAGGGCTGTAGGAAATACAGAGGTAGTTAAAGCTCTAGATGAAAAACATCTGTTTGTGGAAATATTAAGAGCTCTCTTTAGTGGAGAATTTGATAGTAAAGCTCAAGCATGGAAGACTTACTTTTCCCGAGGTGTTAAGTTAAGTCGATTGTTTAAATTCAATAGAAGAGTAAAGAAGTATTTCAGAAACTCTAGTTGTTGAGCAGGATTGCTAGTTACTTCTGTCATTGAGCTTTAGGTGGTAATGTTGGTATGAGATATCTAATTATTAAAAAAATAATAGCCAAATACAGAAAGTTTGCTTTGTGTATATACCGGAGAAAGTTCTTATTTTATGCGTTATTTAGGGAAGGTCAGACAGAAATTGGGAGGGATATTTCTATTAATCAGCCTGTCAAGATTGTGGGTAAAGGAAGGGTTAGTATTGGTGATGGTGTTTGTTTGGGTTATGACACATCTCCACAATTGCGACTTTCAGAAGTATATATAGAAGCCCGAGGCGAAGAAAGTACTATTGAAATCGGTCGAAATGTGATGATTAACAATGGTAGTGCCGTTATTGCCGATAAATCCTCTATACATATAGGTGATGAAACATTAATTGGTCCCGGTTTTATGTGTTTGGGGAGTAATTTTCATCCACTTTCTCCTGATAAAAGAAAGACATCAGATTACACATGTAAGCCTATCATAATCGGTCGAAATGTTTTCATTGGTGCAAATGTTGACTATTCTGCAAGGCGTTGAGATCGGAGATAACAGTGTTATTGGCGCTGGTTGTTTGATATCACAGAATGTTGAAAAGAACTAAATAGTGAGGGCAAATGCCCCCATAATAGAAACTCTTAATATTGATTAGTGGTGTTGTTTAATTAGTTTATAGTATTGGCGGCTCATAAAATTAAGAGAAAATTCTTCTCGTAGCGGGATGGTAAAATCCTTGGGAGAGTTATAAAGCTCAATGATTTTATCTCTCAGACTTGATGTGCTTGCTTCACTGAGGCAGTGTTTAAAATTTTCTCCGAAGATCTCTCTGGGGCCGCTATTACAATCGGTTGAAATCACCGGCGTTCCTAAGGCGATGGATTCTAATAATACTGTCGGTAGCCCCTCATAATCTGATGATAGGATAAAACCACTCGAGTTTGCTATCCATGGATAAGGGTTGCTCACAAAGCCGGGCATATGGATTCGCTTGTCGGCACCTTCCATCTGCGCCATCAGATCGTGTATTTCATTAGTTCGGTGCGAATACTCACCGAGTAGAACCAAATCTACGTCTTTGATGTTTGCCTCCAAGTATGCGCGTACTAAACGATCTTGTCGTTTTGCACGGCTAAAGTTGCCCACATTGATGAAGTATTTTTTACTTGGCAATTGAGTGGGTTCCTGTGCGTAACGCTCAAGCGCCTGTTGGCATACCGCATTATATATCACACTTGTGTTGGTTAGCTTAAAGTTTGTTTTTAAGTCTTCTTCAACCCCTTTTGATACACAGATAATATTTAAACCTTTGTACAGAGAGCGCAGCTTATTTCTTCTAAGTAAACGCTTTAAACCCGTTGAGTTGCTAAGCTTATCGTGGGATAGAGTACTGTGAATGACATGAAAAGTATTATTAAATTCACTGTGTCTCATGATCTTTGATACTGTATCTTGATGACACAGTATCAGTTCTGGTTCAGACGTGGTTATGTTGTTTTTAATATAATCAACAATCAGTTTTGATTTTGACTTTTCGCTAATTCGAAGGTTTAAAGAGTTTCTAATAGTTGTGTCTACATGGTGTATCTTAACACTATTTGAAATTGGTATAAGGCTTTCGTACGGTTTGATTGTAATGATATGTACATCACAGTCATCATATTGACTCAAGCCATCGCTTAATTGGTACACTACTTTTTCAACACCACCGCCTTTTAAGTGTGGCATGATAGATATGATGGTTTTTTTTCTCATAACCGTTCCATAACGAGTAAAATGTTAAAGTGAAAAAATGTATATATTGAAATTATTTGGCTCGTTGATTGTATTCTTTTTGTTTCCATTGTTTGAAAACCCTATACCATTCGATATATATTTTGTTTATCCAGCTTATATTTGATTTAACTTTTCTCTTACCTATAGTGGAAGCTGTATTGCTGCGTGATACTAAAGGAGGAAAGTAACTGTAAATGGTTTGATTTGTTCGCCACTCATTATCCATGAAGTCATCAACCGGTTCGAAAAAAACATCGATCTGTTTGAGGTATCTTTCTGCTGTTGTGGGCGTTATAGCGTAAGCAGAGGTTCCACAAGCACCTTTCAGGTTTGCTATTAGTTTGTATTTTCCATCTATCTTGGCTATATCTACGTGTTTTCGCTCAAAAATATTACCAAGCTTCACTAAACCATATTGCTCTGTAAGCTTTTCTATGTTTTCCAGCTGCTCATGCAGGTGACCAAGTAGTTCAATATTATCTTCAAGAATTAAAATTGGTTCTTGTATTTTTACACAATGTCGCCAAAGAGCAATATGGCTTGCCCAGCAACCTAACTCCGGAACGGTTAGCTGATAGCCTTTGTACTTGCGCGTTTTCTGCGCATCGTAAAGGGTGTATATAAAGTGGTTCGGATCTTTCTTTATGTTTTCGGCGTCAAAAAACTCAAAGTTAATAGATGATAGCACTTGGGTCATATGCTCTCGACGCTCAACAGATTCTTTGAGATTTATTACGTATGTTTTCATGGTCATGGTCATGGTCAGGTCATGGTTATGAGTGCTCTTCTATCCCTTTTAGAGTCTTGTTCAAAGCTCCCGCGTTACCGGCAACAAACGCGGTTGTTTTTTTACTGAGAGCAAAACGGTGGTTATCGTCACGGAGTAGCGAGGTGATGAACAAAGAAAGCTGCTGGCTGTTCTCGATCAGCATGATTGCTTCTTGGTGGCGCATTGCTTTCACGATGTCTGTGAAGTTATAGTAACTTGAACCGATAACAACAGGTATGCCTAAAGCGGCTGGCTCTAAAACGTTGTGCCCACCGACCTTATTTCCAACTAGGCTACCACCCATAAAGCAGATGTCTGCTGCACCAATCAATACGAGCATTTCACCCATTGTATCGCCTAGGTAAATCTGAGTTGTGTTTTCTGCAGGTTGCTTTTCTGTGCGACGGACAGTTTCAAAACCTTGTTTTTTACAAAGAGCGAAAACATCGTCAAATCGTTCCGGATGCCGAGGAACTAAAATGAGTAGAGTATGGGGATGAGATTCTAAAATCTGTTTATGTGCCTCTAATACCTGTTCATCCTCGCCTTTATGCGTACTCGCTGCAATCCATACTGGGCGGTCTTTTCCAAGTTGCGCTCGAAGTGCTTTGCCTTGTTGCTTCACGTGATCTGAAATTTGAATATCAAATTTAATCGAGCCCGTGACCGATAGCTTCTCTTTATTGACGCCTAAGCGTTCAAATCGCTCTGCATCAGAATCCGTTTGACAAAGTACTTGCGTCAAGCATGGATGAAGTTGGTTAAAAAGCCATTGGACTTTTGCGTAATTTTGACAGGATTTTTCTGATAGCCTAGCGTTAACTACGGTGATCGGAATATTGGCTTGTTTGACGACGTTGAGCGTATTTGGCCACAGTTCTGTCTCTATAATCAGCATTTTCTTTGGCTGTATTGCCTTTAGGAAGCTTTTTACAGCAAAGCCAAAGTCTATTGGCATATAGCGGTGCTCAACTAAATCACCCAACTTGGCTATTTGTTCCGCACCAGTGCTCGTGGTTGTTGTGACAACGATAGGTTGCTCTGGATATTGCTGTTTGAGTTCCTTGATTAGAGGTGTTGCCGCGATGCTTTCGCCTACAGAAACAGCATGAATCCAAATTGGACGCTGATGCGTTTTTAACTGTGGGGTAATTCCAAAGTGTTCTTTCCAGCGCCCACCAAATTTGGGTTTATTGGGCTTGCTTTTATATAAGCCCAATAAAAGAAATGGTGAGGCAAGCGCTAACAGTGCCGTATAAATAATTCGAATTAACATGAACTAGTCGCAATGGCTTCGAGCTTCTGGATGCTATCTAGGACTTGTTTTGGCGATAGCTCAGTCAAGCATTTCAAATGTTGGTATTGGCACTCACGCTTGAAACATGGTCGGCAGTCGATATCGGTATGAACCATTTCAACTTTTTCAGCCAGTGGTGGTGTGTACTTTGGTGATGTTGAGCCATAAACAGCAACGACATTACAACCTACAGCGGCTGCTACATGCATTAAGCCTGAGTCATTTGCGACCACCGTTTTACATGCAGCAAGAAGATCGACCGCTTCAATTAAACTGGTTTGCCCTGCTAGAACATGAATGTGTTCATGGAACTGTGTTGGAATAAGTGCACGGATATTGTTACAAGTCTCTAGGTCTTTTTGAGAGCCAAACAGCCATACTTGATGGCCGGCTTTGCACATCTGTGTAGCAACTTCGGCATAGTGTGTTTCCGGCCACTTTTTCGCTGGGCCAAATTCTGCACCAGGACATAGACCAACAGCTGGTCGTTTTTGATCTAAATTGAATTTATTGATGGTTGTTTGCTGTTCTTCTTTATTGATCGACAGGCTAGGGCGAGGCAGTTTATCCAATCCTCCAAGAGAAGATGAATCAACCATTTCTGATTTAGAGTAAGCGAGAGCCACATAACGCTCAACCATGTATTGGAAGGATTTCATATTTGGACGCAGGTCATTGAGAAGACCGTAGCGCATCTCTCCTTTCCATCCTGTACGCAGAGGTATATTCGCAAACCAAGGAATCAGCGCTGATTTCGCTGATTTTGGCAGAATATAAGCGTGGTCGTATTGCTTTTCACGTAATGATTTACCAATCTCTCTGCGGCCTAATAAACTAAACTCACCATGGCCTATCGGCATCTCGATTGCTTGGTGAATTTCTGGCATACGCTCAAGAATAGGCTTACACCAGCCGGGTGCAATAACATCAATTTGGCTTTCCGGGTGCAGTTGCTTTAGTGTGATGTAAAGAGATTGGGACATCACCATATCACCAACCCATGCTGGGCCAATAATTAGAATTTTTTTCATTTTTCAACTTGCCAGTCAGTGTTGTATCTCGGCTTAAAGAGATTGTAATAATTGTTGCCGTCTTCTTGTGAATGCAATAGCTGTAGCACCCACATATATTGTTCTGGTTTATCACCGACGAAGTATTCAATAGCTTCGTTACAGGTGCGGGCGTCTTGCTCTTCGCCTTTATCCAGCTCAAACGCTGGTAAAATCTCAATATCAAACGTACCATCTTCTGTGTTCATTGACGCAAATAGAGGCAGTACTTTTGAGCGTGATAGTTTTGCAATTTTGCCTAAACCAGGTAGCGTTGCTTTACGTGTGGCAAAAAAATCGACAAACACACTATGCTCTGGGCCGTGATCTTGATCGGGTAGATAATACCCTACATAGCCATCTCGAATGGATTTCAGAAAAGGCTTAATGCCACCTGAGCGTTCATAAACACGACCACCGTATTGAACTCTTTGCTTGTACATCAGCCAGTCAGCAACATCATTCTTTTGTTTCTTCGCCATTGCAGAAACTGGCATTCCCATTGAAGCGAGCAAGATAGCAGGCACATCAATAGCCCAAGAGTGGGGAACCATTAAAATCACATTTTCGTTGTTAGCAATGTGCTGTCGTAAAATGTCTAGGCCGCGAATTTGGCAACGGTCCTGAAGCCATTTTGGTGAGCGTAAACTTAGTAACCCGAAGCGAAAAAAGAACATGGCTGCTGTGTAGAGTGTTTTTTCTATCAAAGCTTCACGTTCTTGGAACGACTTTTCTGGAAAACACAGCTCAAAGTTAACCCTCGCTCGGTGAGCTGGCCCTTTGTGGGATTTCGACAGTTTTTTGGCTATGGTTTTCGCCAACCACTTTTGTAAACTCAGTGGCATTAATGATAAAGGTAAAAATAAGATAACACCTAACCACGTGCCCCAGTACTTAGGCGACAGAAAGTGGCGCTTAAACTCAGGGTTATATGCTTTAGGGTCGAAGTCGTTACGCTCAGAAGTCATTAGGGTAGTTACAGCCTATGTTATTTTCAACGGTGGACAGTTTAATTTTAAATCACTAAATGTTCACAATCATTAGTCATTACTATTGTCGTGAGTGCCAGTCCTATGTGCTCTTAGGAGCGTATGTTAAATCACGTCTCTGAGAGCTTTCACTTTATCCTCAGTTTCTAAAGGTGTACGAAGCCTTGAATTGCTGTTACTTTGGCATATTGTTTAGCGATTTGCCAACAGGTATACCTTAAGTCTAATTTGTTCATACAGGCGAAATGTCTCAATATTAATCTTATCAAGAAGCGTTAATGAGGTTTTGCTCTTTCTAACGTGACCTATTGTCGATGGGAGCACGGCTCGGGAAACCACGTTAGGATAAACACTAACGATGTTAGTACGATGAATCCATACCTTTTCCATGTAATCATCCACTGGTACGATGATTTCATTTGCGTGCTCTACAAGGCTTTGAGCGGTTTCTGAGCTCATCAGATACCCCATTGCACCTGTTGTTGGCTTAACATAGTTGCCCAAAGTAAAGCTGTCATTGAGATCATGTGTTTTCTTAAAGCGAACCCCTTGTTTAGAGGCTGAGAGTTTGATGATGGTTCTTGGCTTCGTGCATTGTGAGTAGACTTGCTTTAAGTCGGCAACTAGGAATGTAAACTTGGGGTGTATATCCACATTATCTTCCAGAACTAATACATCTTGCCCGTGCTGAGCACTCCATTGCCATATGGCCATATGACTAAAAAAGCAGGCAATTTCACCTTCTGTTAGTTCATAACCTTTTAAGTTGCGTGTTTTTTCTGGATTTAACCTTTGTCTTTGCTCGTGCGATAACTCTTGGGGGGTTAAAGCGTCAAAGAACTCAAATTCAATATCAGTTAAACCTAATGTCTCCTCAACGCGCTTTCTACGATCGGTGGATTGTTTAAGGCTTAAGACGAATACTTTCATTACAACGCTCTTTTGAAAAATATAAAATGAAGAAATACAAATAGAAACTTAACGTACTGGCATTGCTCAACGGTGTATCCGTTAAACCAGATACGGCGTAGATGCCGCACACCAACAGCATCGCATCGGTATTGGGCCAGGAGTGCCGGAGGTAATACGTTACGGGTTTGAGTAGCAAAAATATGATAATCATTGTGCCAATGAACCCGTCACGTACCCACGTAGAGATGAGTTGATTATGGTAGTGGTACAGGATAGTAAGATCTAACCCACCGTAGTTTTCAAAACGTTCCTTAAGTAAAGGTTTGTCGTTGTAACCATGCCCTAGCAATGGCGCTGATGGTATAAACGATAGCCCTGCCTTCCAGAGTTCCAGGCGAGAATGAATATTGTAGTCTTTATTTGATTGACTCTCTTTGTATTCATTGACTTGAACCAACTTGTGACTGAGAAATGAGTTATTAATTATTTGAGGAGCTAGAACACCAACACTGAGAATCACAATGATTAAAGCGTTTATGCGATTTTTCTCAAGCAGGGTTTGTAAGGTCAAGACTCCCATTGTAAGCGTAAAAGCGAGTAATGGTCCGCGAGAAGAGGCACCAATAAACGGAAAGCTGACCAGAATAAAAGAGACGGTACCGACAAGCATTAAGTGCCGCTGTTTTTGCGCGATTAAAAACAGGCTGAGCACGGCAACAGCAGCGGCATAGGTCGCAAAGTTAATCCGATTTAAGTGCCAGATGCCTTCACTGCCGAGCAATACATAGTAGGTGCAAGCCGATGTGGCAGATAATGCGATAAAGCACGCCAACATGTTTTTCGACAGTCTGAGCCTTGGAAGGAAAATGGAACACAGAGTAATGGATAGCACCACTCTCAACGTGCTTGAGCTAAAACCATGATAAGTTTTACTAAACACATAGTAAGTAGATATTACGACTAAGGCCTTACTTATCCAGTCCCAGTGAAGCTCTAAGCGGCTGTGTGACCTGTAATAAATCAGCTGATAGCAAGCAATCGAAGCTAACGTAATGAAGACGATATCTTTTGTCGCATCCGAGTACCAGAATATGGCTGTGAATGTAAACAATAATGGAAGCGTAGCGGTGGTGCGAAGTGCGTTGTTCATTAATAAACCACTGATAAGGGAGCGTATTACGCTCACTTTGATTATAAGAGTTTTATTGTATAACTAGTCAAAGCCGTAGCTTTGAAAGGATAAAACGAATTGTTTAATGGTTTTGAATGGTTAAGTATTCGGCAACGCCTTCTGCAACCGTCTTGAACTCAACATCGCAACCGGCAGCGCGTAGCTTGGTAAGGTCTGCTTGTGTGAATTCTTGGTAAGCGCCTTTTAGGTGCTCAGGGAATGGGATGGTCTCAATTTTGCCTTTGCCATGATGCTTGATAACTGCTTTTGCTACCTCTTCAAAAGATTCTGCACGACCAGTACCACAGTTGAAGATGCCAGAAACACTATTTTCAAGGAACCATAGGTTTACTTTACATACATCACCAACGTAAACGAAATCCCGCTTAAAAGACTCGCTACCTGCAAACAGTTTTGGATTTTCACCTGCGTTTAGCTGGTTGTTCAGATGGAACGCAACAGATGCCATGCTGCCTTTGTGATCTTCACGTGGGCCATATACGTTGAAGTAACGGAAGCCAGTGATTTGAGAAAGGGTTTCACCATGTTCTTCAGCGTCTTGCCATAGACGACGAACGTAGTTATCAAATTGTTGTTTCGAGTAACCGTATACATTCAGTGCGCCTTCGTATTCGCGTTTTTCAACGAAAGTATCTGTATCGCCGTATGTGGCTGCGGAAGAGGCGTATAGGAATGGAATTTCACGATCTAAACAGTAATGAAGCAGCTCTTTAGAGTACTCGTAATTGTTTAGCATCATGTATTTACCATCCCACTCTGTCGTTGCAGAGCAAGCGCCTTCGTGGAAAATTGCCTCAATCGGACCAAAATCATCGCCCGCCATAATTTGGGTCAGAAAGTCGTCACGATCCATGTAATCTGTGATGTCCAGATCCACTAAGTTCTTAAACTTTTTGCCATTTTTTAGGTTGTCGACAACCAGGATATCGTTAATACCAGCTTCGTTTAGTGTTTTAACAATGTTGCTGCCGATCATGCCAGCGCCACCAGTTACGATGATCATAGAACTTCCACCATAGATTAAAATTTTCTCAGGAATTCTAGCAAGAAACAGAAATTAGCGCTATTGGAAGGAAAGGAAAGGTATAAAGCGCTTGGGGGAGGAATAAACAAAAGGGAGCCGAAGCTCCCTTAAATAGTGTTGTTATTCGGCGTTTGACGCATTTGGTCTTTGGTACCAAGGGTTGCGTTCGTCTGTTAATTGAATAAGTTCGTATTTTCTATTTAGCTTCTGACCACCATCACGAGTGATTGGTTGCCAAGAGAAGTTTGCTCTATTGTTACTTGGTTTCACTGTCATGATATCGTATGGAATCGAAATGTAGAGACCTTTAGTAAAGCTGCCTTCACCAAACTCTTCTGCAGTTAAATTTGTAAACGAAGCATAAGCACCGGCGATTACGCCACTATCAAACTGCTTAGCTATGTTTATTTGAGTACCGACGTCACCTCCGAGGAACTGCCCTACATCTACTTGTACCATCAAATTGGATAGAAAATCCCATTGAGGGTAGTAATACGCAGAAACGAAACCTGTGAAGCCTTTATCAATAACTTGGAAAGGATCTCCGTATTCTGGAACATACTGCCACTTTTCATCGTACACACCGAAGTAACTTTGCGGGTCGCGTTGAGAGATCAAGTTAACATCCGCACCGATCGCCCAGTTTGCGCCTTTCGGTCGGTACAAGAACTCGGTACCCACACCGGCGAACATGCTCTCCAGATAACCAGCGTAGAACTGTTGATCCATGGTGTCTGAGTACTCTTGGAACCAAGTTAATTGGAGATTCTGCATAGTTACAGGATATTCATCTCTATAGGCTCTAAACATAGTGCGTACACGAGGTATCGTCGTGCCATCCGGTGGGGTGACGTAGTTAAACTTGTCGTAGTTGTTGTACCAATCCCAATAAAGAGCACCACTTACTTCTAAATCATCTGTCAGCCAATAAGAGGCTTCACCTTTAAGACCTACACTAAAGAAGTAAAATGTTTCAGCAGCACCCAGTGTTTGAACCAGTTGCGGGGAAAAACCATAATCAAAGCGCTCAAAACCGTCGTAAGCAGGCTTACCTTGTGGTTTCTCGCTTGAGGTATATGTTGCATCTTCGATATTTGGATTGATGTAGTTAACTTCTGCAAAGTCACGGTATTTCTCTTTGGAGATAACCGTTTGATCGCCGATCAGACCACGACTGCGTTCATTGATAGTAAAGGTATTAATGTTGTCTGGCATTTCGCTGTAAAGGACTGCCGCTGCTTTTTCATGAGCTTCATTGCGATCACGATACTTTTTCTGCTCGCCGACAACCGAAACGGTATTGTCTTCAACATAGAGTTGGGTATTTTGGTAGCCAGCAATCTTATCTAGCTCCTCAGTAACACGTTCCCAATCTACATCAGACAGTTGCTCTGGTTGTTTGTCTTTAACTTCTGGCGTTGGTGTATCACGCCAGAAAGATGGCATATCATTGAAGTTCGTGTAAAGGCTTACGCCTGCAACTAACGTATCACCGCGCTCGTAGCTCAAGCGCAAATCTGCCATATGTCCTAAACGATACAAAATACCAAAGTTCCAAGGCGTATGGGATGTCATATCTATACCACCACGTACTACAGGATAGTCTTCACTGTAGTCGTTGCTGTCGTATTCAAGCTTAAAGCGTAGCGGGGCATATAAAGTTTGATACTCGATGCCGCCAAAGAGTGCAGCAGGACCTTTAAACCAACGTTCAAAATCCACACTACCACCGTTATTTTTGAAGTCCGAAGGTCGCTCACAGAATTTATCGGATAACTTACAAGCTGGGTTACTGATACTGTCGCGAGTGCCTAAGTAGCCCCAGCCCATACCCAACGTAAAATCAAAGCTACCGAGGTTTGGGTTAGAGTAACGTTTTGTCGCGGCAACAAATTCTCCATCAAAAAGACCGGTACCAGCAAAGTCGCGAATACCAACAGAAAGCTCTGGTAAGTACTCTGACTCTTGCAAAAGTCGAACTTTAAAATCGATACCTTTGTCGGTGTATTTGGTATCACCCGAGAAGCTTGGATCATCACTATAAAAAAGGTCATTCACCATGGTGTAGCGGATGGTCGTTTCTAACCAGGGCATGACTTGCAGTGTGACATTGTAAAAAAGGTACTCATTGCTGCCGGTAACAGCAAAATTAAACTCGCCTTCAGGTGCCATACGACCTGTGGGCATCTGCATTAAGCCGACACCACCAAAGTCCATTTGTGATGGCCGCAATGGTGGTGCTTCGAAAGGCATGTCTTGAGCCCACACCAACGCTGGACCTATTAAAGAAAGGGATAAACTGGTTCTGATCAGGTTCATGTTTAGTTCTTCGATGAGGTTGGTTTACGTTGTGCAAGCAGAGCGACAATGTCTTTATCCATTTGTGATGTTTCGAACTCATCAAATGGGATGTACACCATGGTAAGTGGTGGCAAGTAATATTGAGTGGTTAACCAACTATCATGATGAGGATGAATGACCTTGCCATCCGGGTAAATTAGAATTGGCGGATAGGCGAGCTCACCAATATCACCTGAACGTAGATTATCGACCTGTTCATGCAGAGCGATACCCGCTTGGTTTTCTACTGCGTAGACTTTTTCCAAGTTACCCACATACAACACTTTCTCTTTGCGTTTTGGTGCACTTAACGCAAGTTGACCTTGTAAAAGAGGGTTATCAAATTTATCCAGACGGATGCGATCAACATCAATGGCCGACAGCACGCGAGGTGCAAACTGGCTTCGTTGGATAAACTTGTAAAATGGGTGCGCAACTAAATTATGTTGAATCATTTGGTTCAACACCGAATTCTTTAAGGCAGTACTTTCTTGCTGTGCTGTTTCGGAATTATCAAATAGAGTCACAGCTAAAGGGTATTGCAGATCGACTTGTTGTTCTTGTGCATGCTTAAGTATGCTCTCTAAACGTGCCGCTTGTTGGAACTGCAATGCCTTGCCCGTTCCGACAAGTTCTATATTGAGCGGTGATGAGGTGTGATTTTGAGCTTGAACGGTAGTAGGTATAGCCAGAATCGTTGCCGTTAAACTTAGGCTTAATAAAGATAGCAGTCGCTTATTCATGATTTACTGTACCCTTTCAGAATAGTCAATTCAACAGGCACCATGTTTGGACCTAAGTGTTGACGTGTTCTCACCACTTCTCCTTTACCGTTTACCCAGTATTGGTTCTTTACACTTTTTTCTAAGCTGGTAAACGTTACAACCTCTGTATAAACATCAGTAGCTGTAGATGAAATAGGGGTTATGACGGTTTCTTTACCTTTACGGGAACGTTGGACTTTTGCCGGGAATCCATAACGGTATTTGTCAGACCAATCGTAAGAGAGGGAATATTGCGCAGAGGACGCTGAGTAGGCAGGAACGTTGCCATAAATGCCCGCTAGATTGGTGGTTTGCAAGCCAATAGTTTTAACGATATGACCGTTCTCTGTTACCACCATTGCCTTGTCTGCACTTACCCATTTTAACTGAGTATTACCAGTTAATGGGTTTTGCTCAGCAAAGGCCAACACTACGAAGACCTGTTTTTGGTCACCAATTTTTAAGTAAGCACTGGCATAAGGAACTGCTTCAATTTCTTCTGGAGTTAGCTCAACATCGATGTAGTTGCCATAAGCTTCTTGGACCGTAGCGGATACATCATTGAATTTTTGCGTACAGCCGAAGATTGAGCTCAGTAAAGATAGGGCAATCAATAAGCGTATCCATTTTAGCGATAGAAAGGTGTTCATCATTCCCTCATTACAAATAAAATCGCCCTGAAAAATCAGGGCGATATATAAGTCAAGCTAGGCTTGCTTATTTTTTAATACTAGTAGTCGTAGTTGTAGTTGAGTCACTATCTGACGCTGCAACTGCTACTACAGTTACTGCTGCTGCTGCACCTACTGCTACTGCTGTTGTGCCAGTTGCAGATGCTGCTGCTGTACCAGTAGTGCCAGCTTCAGTCGCTGCAAATGCAGTTGATGCGCTTAGAGCCATAAGAATAGCTAGAGCTGTGTTCTTCATTATTAATCCTTGTATTTCAGATTTTAAAACATCGATGTTTGGTCTGTTTATAACATACCATCTCTCATTTTAGTTAAAAAACAATCAGCATGTAAATAGTTTCCTATGGGAATTTACCTAACGTTAAAGAAAGACAATTGAAGAGTTGATAATCGCCTATATGGAATTCTAGTTTGCAATAACCATGCATTAGATATGGTTTTGGTTAATCTTGGCTATTTTTAAGTAACGTTCACGGCTCTTAGTCACAGCAATCCTTGTTGTATCTCGTTTTTAGCGGTTAATAGTTAATTTTTTCTTATCAGTGAGAACTGACTAACTAAAACAGAACATCTATAAGCGATGCTAGAGAACCTTGCCGTTTTGCGCTAATCCATGCATAATTTGCCAGCTTTTGTGTGGCGTTTATCAAGACTGTTTTTTTGAACGACTAGTCGCAAAAGTGAGGCTTAAAAAGAATATTTATATCAATAAACCGAATGGATCGGGAATCAGCGAACAGTGGCTAGCGCGTAATGCCGCCGGGCGGTAGCGTGTAAACGCACAAGCGAAATTGACAAAAGTTAACAGACATTCACTGCGCGCGTCGTTCATAATGTGCAGCGGTCAGTCGACACCCAAGGAACACTTACGTGATTAATAAACGACCATGGCTAGGGGCGTTGAGTGCAATCAGCTTAGGCTTGTGCTCATTTTCTGCCTCAGCAGACTTTTATGCTGGTGCGTTAGTCAGTTACTCTAACGCCGAATTTCATCATTCCTCTTCTTCAGTAACCGAGGGAAACCCTTTCCTTCTTCAAGCGCAAGCTGGTTACTTCTTCAATGATTACCTCGCTTTTGAAGCGCGTTACGGAACTTCTGTACAACGAGACAGCGGGCTTGCAGTAGACAGCCTAGCGAGTGGCTTTCTTAAGCTGAACATGCCCGTCTCTGAACGTATCGCATTGTACGGACTTGCTGGTTATTCGAGCGTTCAGATCGACCAACAAAATGTAGGCTCAAATAAAGATCAAGGTTTTAGCTTTGGCTTGGGTATGCATTACGCTTTGGACAAGCAGAATGCAGTTGTCTTTGAGTTTGTTGATAGTACATCTGAAGATCAGGTTCGTTTGAACGCACTTACTCTTGGCTTTCAACACCGATTTTAATTAAAGACCTAGCGCCTAGTTTTGTGGCTAGGATTTTTAACTCCTGACTTTAAATAGCGAATTATCATGCTCAAAGGATATTTCTCGATAGGTGCTTGCATTCTGGCAAGCCTATTTGCGCCGTTTACTAATGCGCAGACTCCAACCCCAGAACAAATTCAGATGTTTCAGAACTTACCTGCTGATCAGCAACAAGCGTTGGCGAGTAAGTATGGCATCTCTATTCCATCCGGTGCTTCTTCTCAGCCAAGCAGTTACCAAAATCCTCAAGTGGTTGAACAACGTCCGGTTGCTAGTAGCGCGACTGAAGTAAAAGTAACCGACTCAGAAAAAGACGAGCAAGGTCTAAAGCGTTTTGGTTTAGATCTATTTGCAGGTTCACCTACGACGTTTGCACCAATCAGTGATGTGCCTGTTCCGGCTGACTACACGGTAGGAGCTGGTGATGAAATCGTTATCCAACTTTTTGGTAAAGAGAACACGACGCATCGTCTTCGTGTTAATCGCGCTGGGGTCATTAATTTCCCTTCTATTGGTCCTGTTCAAGTGGCTGGTATGACATTTTCTGACGTGCGCGATTCTTTAAACCAGCGTGTAAAAGAGCAAATGATCGGGGTTCGCAGTGATATTTCGTTAGGTGAAATGCGTACCATGCAAGTTTTTGTTATGGGTGATGCCTACAAGCCAGGTGCTTACACGGTAAGTGCCCTAACCACGATCTCTCAAGCGATTTACTATAGCGGTGGCTTTAGTGAGAGTGGAGCCCTTCGTAACGTGCAACTTAAGCGCAATGGTCAGGTAATTCGTAAACTTGATATGTACGACCTGTTACTTAAAGGTGATGCGCGTAACGACATCCGCTTATTACCAGGAGATGTGGTCTTCATCGGTGCATTGGGTAACACTATTTCGATTGATGGTGAAGTAAACCGCCCGGCAATCTATGAAATCAAGCCAGATGAAACCTATAAGCAAGCTATTCAAATGGCTGGTGGTTTTACGGCTAACGCTTATAGCGATCAAATCGAAGTGAAGCGTTACGCCGCAAAAGGTGCGCGTGACGCATTAACACTTAACTTTAGTCAGTCTCAGGATCAGCAAAGCAAAGTAAAAGATGGCGATGCCGTTAATGTACTGAAGAAGAGTGAAGAACTGACACGTTATGTACAAATTGAAGGTGATGTCCGCCATCCGGGTTTTATAGAGTGGAAGAGCGGTCTGCGAATTGCTGATTTATTCCAATCTGTTGATACCTCATTCAATTCTACTGCAGATGTAAGCTATACTGTTGTTGTACGTGAGATTAACCCTCAACGCGATATCGAGGTTTATCAAGTTAATCTTGCTAATGCGATTCTTTCTCCAACGAGTAAAGATAACTTGAAGTTAAACTCTCGCGATCGAGTCTTGGTGTTTAACCGTCTCAATAACGAAGATTTGGATACATTAGCGGCTCAAGAAACAGTTACCAAAGCGAAAACATTAGAGCAAGCTCAACTTCAAGCACAACAAGAACAGTTGAAAGAACAAGAAGTCATGAGCTCATCGGTTGCAGTGTCTTCTGCTGCGCCACTAGAAAAAAATTCAAAACAACCAAAGATCATGTTTCGTGGCAAAGAAATCACTAAAGACGATTTTGAAGCATTAAAACAAAATACGCGTCGCACGTTGCTTGCTCCTGTATTGCTGCAACTTCAACAGCAATCGCGTTTGGGTTTGGCTCCGCAAATTGCAGAAGTCTTCGGTGAGGTAAAACACCCTGGGCGTTACCCAATTACCCCACGTATGACGATTTCTACCTTGATTGAAGCCGCGGGTGGTTTAACTTATAACGCATTTACCATTAACGCAGAGTTAGCTCGTACGGTAATTAACAGTAAAGATGAGCGCGCTTCTATTGATGTTGAGCGTATTGATTTGCGCCAAGCCATCAAAGGCAGTACCGCTGATGATGCCGTTATTGTTGGTCGCGATCGTCTAAACATTCTTGAGAAGCCCAACGTCAAACTACAAAGCACGGTAACGTTGCAAGGCGAAGTCCGCTTCCCTGGTACTTATACTGTTCGTCAAGGTGAGACCTTAGGTGAATTGTTAGAACGTGCTGGTGGTTTAACCGAATTCGCACATCCGCAAGGGGCTATCTTTACTCGTGAGGCTTTGCGCCTTCAAGAGCAAAAGCTACTAAACCAATACGCTGCAGATATGCGAGCAGAAACGGCGAAGAAAACCTTCCGTGCTGATAGCAACATGGGTTCGGTCATCTCTGACCCAGATAAAACCCTGAAGTTTGTTGAAGAAGCAAGCCGCAGTAAAGCTCTTGGTCGTATGGTCGTACAGCTAAATCGCATTCTAAAGGACGAACGTTCGGCGGACTTTATGTTAGAAGATGGTGACTTCCTATTTGTACCAACCTTCCGAAACACGGTTTCGATCATGGGCGAAGTTCAAGTTCCAATTACATACCTACTTGATAACAAGCTAGATGTGGATGATTACTTGAACAAATCCGGTGGTGCGAAAAAACAAGCGGATGAAGATCGTATCTTTGTCGTACGTGCTGATGGCTCGGTTTACAAACCAACATCAGGCTACTGGTTCGGTAATAACCATGAAGAGCTAAAAGCGGGTGACACAATTGTTGTACCAATTGATACTGACTACCGTGATGCATTAAGCACCTGGACAGCGGCAACGCAGATCCTTTACCAAACTGGTGTAGCGATAAACGCTTTGAAGTAAGGAACGACAAGGTCATTCCAATCAGCTTAAAACAAGATTAGAAATACAATAATAGTAAGAGCTTATGTAACGATTGAAGTTACATAAGCTCAGTTTTGTGAATACTATTAATCAAAACGGCAAATACTACTCTGGACAGCAATAGTGGCATTATTCAACCGTAGCCCGTCATACCAGCGAGCCGAAGCGAGACTAGGAATCTTGTCACAGCGCGGTTGTGTTTTGCAAGTCGGGGAATAATTTATCAAATTTCACCAATCTCTGGGTCCAATATAAATAACGCACCTCAGAGCTTAGGATTAAAGACCAATGGAACCACAAAAAGAACCCAGTCCAAACTACCTACCTTACCCACCACAGCCACAATCTACGGGCGATGAAATCGACTTACGCGAGCTCTGTAAAGCTCTATGGGAAGGCAAATGGATAATCATTATTACCACGTTTATTTTTGCAATTGGCTCTGTACTTTACGCACTGAGTCTACCAAATATCTATAAAGCAGATACGTTGCTCGCACCAGCGGATACTTCAAATGGAGGCGGATTGTCAAAAATGGCTGGTCAGCTTGGTGGTCTAGCTGCACTTGCGGGGGTTAACTTTGGGGGGAGTGAGTCTTCTCAAACGGACTTAGCTGTACAAGTTATGAAATCGCGTCAGTTTATTGATACATTCATTAAAAATCATAATCTCCTTGTACCTTTAATGGCGTCAGAAGGTTGGGATTTGGCAACCAACTCTCTCATTCTAGATTCTGATGTTTATGATGTTACTTCGAGTAAATGGTTACGAGATCCGAATGGACTTCGTGGTGTTAAGCCTACAGCACAAGAGATATATGAAAAATTCATTAAAAAAATATTAATCATAAATAAAGATGAGGAGACTGGCTTTTATACTATTAGTGTTAAACATTACTCTCCTTATATTGCACAACAGTGGACAAAATGGTTAATAGAAGACATAAATAAAACAATGCGTGAACGGGCTATAGCTGAAGCTGAGCAAAACTTAACTTATTTGAATATTCAGTTAAATAAGACAGCTATTACAGATATGCAAAGTACATTCTATAAGCTAATAGAAGAACAAACAAAAAGTCTGATGCTTGCTGAAGTACAAGAAGAATTTGTGTTTAAAGTGATAGATCCTGCTTTAGTCCCTGAAGTTAAAGACACACCTAGACGAGGCTTGATTTGTATTATAGGTACACTTATAGGAGGAATTATTAGTGTCCTAATAATATTAGTATTATTTGTTTATAGAAAAGAAAATATAAAAGTTGTATAGCCCATTAGTTGTGAGTTTGATGTGACTAAAAGAAATGATATATTTAAAAAGTCTGTATCTAGAAGTCTGATTGCGAAAGTTGCTAGTATAATATTGTCCCTGATTAATTTGAGAGTAACCTTAAGCTATTTGGATGTCGAAAGTTATGGGATATGGATTACTATATTTTCGATAACTTCTTGGATAGTGTACTTTGACCTAGGTCTTGGTAATGGGTTACGTAACAAATTGACCGAGGCAGTACATCAGAATGATGGACTAAAAGCAAAAAGAATAATTGCGACCTCTTATGTGACGCTATCAATAATAGGTGTTTTTTTATTTGTACTGATATCACTAGCTATATCTTTTTTTGATATCGAGAACTTTCTTAATTTAAACAATGTTTCAAGTTTAAAAATAGTTATTCTTATTGTTGTCTTATTTACAGTTATAAACTTCATACTAAGTTTATACAAACAACTAAATAATTCATTGTATAAAACTGAGTATAATGAGATATCAATTCTCGTGTTTCAAAGTTTGTGCCTTGTCACCGTAATAATATTAGATTGGTGCTTTTCTCCTTCATTACTACTTTTAGCAATAGGGTTCGGTTTTTCACAGACTTTTGTTTCTTTAATATTTACATATATCTTTTTTTCAATAAATAGAGATTTTATTCCAAATCTCAAAGCATATTCTAAAGAAATCAATAAAGATATACTTTCGCAAGGAAGTATGTTTTTTCTAATTCAGATATCTATGATGGTAATATTTACAACTGATAATGTTATCATAACAAAATATCTTGGTCCTGAGTCGGTAACAACTTATAGTATTACTTTTAATTTATACCAGAAGGCTCTTATAGTATCATCTATTGCATTAGCTCCTATTTGGGCTTTATATAAAAATGCAATATTAGATAATGATATCAATTGGATTATTAACACAATTAAAAAAAGTAATTTTATTTTTTTTATATTTTCGTTGTTGATCATAATAGGTTCATTTTTTACGAAGGATATAATAAAAGTATGGTTAGATCGAGATTTATCATACCCGGATTATTTAATCCAGTTTTGTGCGATATTTATAATGATAAGGATCTTTTCTGATATATATATGTATTATTTAAATGCTGCCGGAGTTATAAAGTTACAGATGTACTTGTATGTCTTTGGAGCCATTATGAATATTCCTCTTTCTATATGGCTCATTAAAAACACAACACTTGGAAGTTCTGGAGTTATTCTAGCTACAATAATAACAATGTTACCCTTTGTGATATTGATGCCAGTTAAAGTTTACCTTAATATATGCAAACTGAGAAATGACGGATGATAATATACAGCTTAACTAGTCGAGGGTTTTACTCAGAGTTTATGAACCTTGCTATAGCATCTATTTATTGTGATTTGACTGGAAATGAACTTATAGTAAACACCAGAGCTTGGGTCGGTAAATATGACTTAGGTTTACAAGATTACTTTGAAATACCAATCAAAGAAGTTAATGATTTTTATTCTGTAGAGTATGATATATTTGGATTAAATCGTTCGATTTATATTGCTGCAAAAAAAATAAAAAGAATGGATTTTAGTGGTATCTATGTTGTTATTAAAAATTTTATAAACTTTTTCTACAAAAAATATAGCGGAAATAAATTATCAAGTGATATATTTTTCCACATGAGATCAAAAGAATTTATTGAAAGTGTTGGAAATGATGATGTGTGGCAAGTACTATTATCAAATAAAATTAAAGAGCTTCACAATGTTAATAAACACGTTAGAGATTACATAGAGAAACAAAAAGAAAAGATCAGTATTTCGAATATCGACTATATATCAGTCCATATTCGGAGAGGGGACAAAATAGCAACGAATGAGATGGAAAATATCAGTATAAGCAGATATGTTGAAGAAATTAAAAAGAGATCTCATATATCTAAAAATGTTTATGTTGCGACCGATGATTACTCTGTAATTAAAGAAGTAGAAGCTAACTTAGGTGATTCTTATAAGGTTTTCCATTCTGTTACTTCTGATAGGTCAGGTTTTTCAGAAAAAGATAATATTGAATCATCTTCAGAAGAAAAAAGAAAAGAAATGCTGAACTTACTTTTAGATGTGTCTATATTAAGTGAAGGGCAGTTTTTTATAGGAACATATAGTAGTAATCTTAGTCGTGTTATTCCATGCTTTAAAAAACTATCAGAATGTAAGTCGTTAGATATTGAATGGACTCCTGTATTTTAAAGTTCGCTAAACTTTAATTCAAACGAGGAAACGGTTTTGAAAATTGTCAATTGTATTGGTGGCTTAGGAAACCAATTATTTCAATATTCATTTTATATGTATTTAAAAAGTCAATATCCAAATGAAAAGATATTGTTTGATACTTATGGGTTAAAAAACTATAAAGTCCACAACGGATTGGAACTAAATGAGTTTTTATCATTAGATCTTGAAAGTAGATCATTTATTTTTAATAGATTCTTATTAACAACTGATGAGTTACCTACTACTATTAAAATATTAAGAAAACTATTGCCTAAAAAAGAGTTTATAGAACATTGCAGTCAAGAGTATAAATTTATTCATTCAGTTGATTACTTAGATGGAAAGAGTTTGTACTTTAAAGGTTATTGGCAGAACTATAAATATATAAAAGATAATTTAAAATTTATTAAGAGTTGTGTTAAAGATATAAATTTAAACGAAAGAAATAAAAAGTATAAAAACGAAATATTGTCTAGCAATTCTGTTTCAATACATGTACGACGTGGTGATTATGTTGATCATCCGTTATTTTCAGGTGTCTGTGAAATTTCTTACTATCAAAAAGCAATTAAAGAAATAAAAAACAAAATAAAAGATGCAAAGTTTTTCATATTTACAAATGATCCTAAATGGGTTGAGGAAAATTTTGTAGGCTTTGACTATTGCATTGTTAGTGGGAATAAAAATCAGGCATATGTAGATCTATATCTTATGATGAAGGCGAAGAATTCTATAATAGCAAATAGTTCTTTTAGTTGGTGGGGTGCTTTATTAAAAGATGAAGAGGATGGTCATGTAATTGCTCCCAAAAAGTGGAACAATGAAGGTCTAAGTACGAGAAGCATCTCCCCAAATACTTGGCAGTTTTTATAATGAAAGTCAGTATACTAATCCCAGTTTATAATGCTTCTAAGTACTTAAGTGTTTGCCTAGAGAGTGTTTATAATCAAACATATAGCGATGTAGAAGTTGTCATCATTGATGACGGTTCTGTTGATAATTCGTTGGAAATTATAAAAGAGTATGCCAATGAAAAAACAATTATTATTTCAAGAGAAAATAGAGGAATAAATCAAACTAGAAAGGAATTAGTTTTAAATTCAACTGGTAATATACTTGTTTTTATTGACTCGGATGATTATTTTAATAATTTAAATGTAATAGAAAATTATATCTCAGTCTTTGAAAATTATAACTGTGACATGGTTACGTCAAATTATACACGAGGTATAAATGACGTTATATATGAAACTTCTGAATCTCCAGCTTCAAGCGGCCTTCAGACATCGTTTGAATACCTATCAAAAATGATATCAGACAATTCTTGCGTTGCTTTATGGAATAAAGCTTTTAAGAGAAGTTTGTTACTAAGTTGTGTTGATAATGATTTCGTTGATTTAAAGTTGGGGGAAGACTTGTTAATTTGTATGTCTTATATCTTAAATTCAGATAAAATATATAAATTAGACATCGAAAGTATATTATATCGAGAGCATGAATCAAGCTTAACTAAACATAAGCATGCACGTGACTATTTGGAATTAAATCGAGTTTTGTTATCCATATCGAAAAAAATAACTGATGAAGATTTAAAGGACAAATTTAAATTGTTTCAGTGTTATCATGTATTACAAGCTATTTTTTGTCAGATTTCAAATAAAGATAATGATTATATAGAATTGAATGATTTGGTTGTTTCAATGGTCAAAAATAATAAGGTTTGGAAGTTTGATGGCTTTAGATATTGGAAAAAATACTATTTGATACTGTTGCACTTTTCTCCAAAATTGATAGATAATATTTTAATTAAAAGCCTTAGGTTAGCTATTAAAATAAAGAGTATATTGTGATTTATTATTACGTACTTTTGTTTTCAACTTTATTGGCTGCATTGTCTTTTTCTAATTTGAAGCTTTTAGATGTAGATAAACAATATTGTTTGCGATTAGCATTCCTATCATTGTCATTTTTGACTTTTTGGCTGATAGCTGGGCTAAGATATAAGATAGGTGCGCCAGACTGGTTTGAATATGACAAAATATTTAATCAGGTCAGTGATGGTATATTTAACATTAGATTTGAAATTGGATATCTTTATCTAAACTATGTTCTTTCTTATATCAGTAATGATTCTCAAATTGTATTTCTTTCTGTTTCATTATTTGTCACTATTGCATATTACTATTTTTGTTATAGAACATTAGGGGCCCCTTATTTTTTAATTGCTGTTTTAATATATATATCTACTTTGTATTTTAATTTAAATATGTACAATGTTAGACAGCATATTGCGATATCAATATTTTATTTTTCAATTATCTTTATTTCTAATGGTCGATATATAAGAGCTGTTTTGGCATTAATGTTTGCAGGGCTCTTTCACACGACTGCTTTTGCTCTTATTCCTTTGCTATTTTTGTTGAAAATTAAATTTAACAGATGGATTATTGCTATAATATTTTTTGTCGGTTATGTCTTTCTTATATTAAATATTAGTTTAGCTGATTATATAATATACATGCTGAGGTTTAATGACTATTTAAATGGAGTTATAAACTTGAGTATGAGTATTGATGGTCTTAACTCTCCAAGAACAGGTGGATTCTTGGGGATGGCTGAAAGGCTTTTCTTTCTTTTTATTGTACTAAAATTTTATGAGGAATTAGTAAAAGATAGTACATCAAGAATGGTCACAAACTTATATTTAATTTATTTGGCTGTTTATTTATTTTTATCATCTTATGGTTTCTTTATTGTGAGGTTGAATCTTTATTTCGCATCTTTTTTTCCGATAGCGTATGTTTTAATTTTAAAGAACCAGACAAGAAGAAAAGATGTAATATTTATTCTATTCGCTATATATTCAATTGTAAAATTTACCCTTTATATTTTAGGTCAAGTGGGTAATCCGGATTCCTTTGTTCCGTATCGTTCTTATTTAGAGAGTTTGCTTTGAAAAAAAAGAAAATTTTATTGATAATTCCAAAATTATATAACGGTGGGATTGAAAAAGTTGCTTCGGTCTTTTCTCTTAATCTTTGTGATGATTATGACCAGTATATATATTCCATAATGAACCAAGATGAATCTTATGATTTTGCAGTAAAACCAATAATTCTTGAACGAAGAGTTGCAAGTGGTTATTTGGGAAAACTATTAAATTTCTTTTATAGAATAAAGTTGCTAAGAGATATTGTTCACCAAGAAGATATAGATGTAGTTATTAGTTTTGGCGAGCGATGTAACTTGATTAATATGATTTCGTTCATTAAAGTCAAAAGAATACTCACAATCCATAGTGTTATCAGTGTCGAAAACAAATCAAAGGGATTTTTAGGTTTTGTCGGAGGGTGCATAGCCAGAACGACATACTCTAATGCAGAAGAAGTTGTTGCTGTATCTGGTGTAGTAAAAGATGAAGCTGAAAAATATTTGGGTATATCAAATATAAGTAAAATCTATAATGGGCACGAAATTGATTCTATTATAGAGCTTGGTAATTTTGAGGCTGACTATAAGATTGAAGGTGACTATATTGTTGCAGTAGGTCGAATTACTTATGCAAAAGGGTATTGGCACTTAATTCGTTGTTTTTCTAAATTAAAATTAACTAACCCAAATCTTAAACTAGTAATCGTTGGTGGTGTAGAGTTAGACGGAAGGCTTGAAGATTTAAAAGAAATTGTGTCACATTTTAAGTTGGAGTCTGAAGTGCAATTTCTAGGGCAAGTTAATAATCCGTACCCAATAATAAAAAATGCTAAGCTGTTAGCTTTGACTTCTATTTATGAAGGGTTACCTGGAGTTGCTATTGAGTCTTTATCATTAGGCACTCCTGTTGTTTCTACCAATAGTGGTGGTTCTGCGGAAATAGTATTGGGTGATGTTTCTTGTAACGAAATTAATCTCGAGTCTGAGTTTTGTAAAAGTGATTTTGGTTGTATAACCAAGACATTTAAAGGGGATTTTTTGAAATTTGAGGAGCTAACTTTTGAAGAGCAACAATTTTGTGATGCTATGCAATTTCAATTAGATGTTGATGTTAAAGGTGACAATCTAAAAACTCGAGCATTAGAGTTTGCTATTGAGAATGCAATTGCTAAATACCGTGATTTAATAGAGAAGTAATATGAAAGAAGCTACCAATTCCTATAAGTCTTTAGATACAATCCTACCTTATTTCAATATTAATAAAGAAGATTATTGGCATGTTGATTATAAAATTTTAAATTTTGAACCAATAAATTATTATTGGGATTTATCTCGGAAATACTTGGATTTTGCCGGGGAATTTGATGAGAGTGGCATTCCGCTTTATTTAGGTGCTGATGGAAATAAATATCACTCTGTTATTTTTCTTGGACATTTTGCACTTGGCGCATTTCAAGAGTATGTAAACTCAAACTCTGAGAGTTCAAAAAAAGATTTCTTGAGAATTTGTGATTGGTTGATTGATAACATTGAAAATAGTGCCCTTCATTATGGAATTTGGTTAAATAAATATCCAATGGCTCTCTTTAAGTTAGAAAACTCATGGTCATCAGGTTTAGCTCAAGCAAAAGGTATATCTTGCTTGGTTCGAGCATTTCATTTAACTAAGCAGAAGAAATATCTTTCTACTGCAATTATGGCTTCTAAGATGTTTTCCGTAGCTAGAGATGAAGGTGGGCTTTTGGCTGAGGTTGATGGAATGTATGTAATTGAGGAGTATACGACAACCCAGGCTTCTTGTGTTTTAAATGGTCATATTTTCGCTATTTGGTCTATCTATGATATTCTTCTTTTTGAGGAGTTTGTTGAAAGTAAAGAGGTAGAGCGACTTAAAGGGCTTTATGAAATTCTAATAGAGTCATTAGCTTCGAATTTAGAACGTTGGGATAATGGTTTCTGGTCAAAATACGATATTTGGAGTGAGCACAATAATATCTCTAGCCTTTTCTATCATGACTTGCATATTAAACAACTAGTTATTATGTGGAAGATGACTGGAAAAGCTCAGTTTATAGAACGTGCTAATAAATGGTCTTCTCAAAGAGGAAGATTCTCAAACAGAATGATTGCTCTTTTTAGCAAGGTTACTTTTAGGCTTAGAGGTCGGTTGTAATGCCACACAAGATTAAAATGTTAGTTGAATCTATTTTATATACGTTTTATTATTTTCTTGTGAATTTGTTTTCATGTAAATCTAGAAAATCAAAATCAACAAAGGTAGTAGTTTCTCTTACTACTTATCCGAAGAGGATTAGTACAGTATTTCTGACTATTGAGTCAATATTTAATCAAGATGTTAATGAAGATTATATTGTCGTTCTTTATTTGTCTAAAGAAGAGTTTAAGGGGACGGCATTACCTTCGTCTCTGATTCGACTACAAAATAGAGGTCTTGTAATCAAGTTTGTTGACGATAATATCAAGTCCTATAAGAAACTTCACTATGCTATAATAAAGTACTTAGATTTTGGAAGTAAAATAATCACTGCCGATGATGATATTCTTTATCCAAATGCATGGCTTCGAAAACTACTGGAAACTAGCAAAGAAAATCCTGACTGTGTTTGTTATTACAGAGGAAGAGAAATTAAATTAAATAATGAAGGGAAGATATTGAACTATAACTCACTTCCTTTAGCTAATTCTAAATCTAACAGAATGATGACTATACCAACAGGTGTTAGTGGGATTTTATATCCACCATATTCTCTTCACGAAGATGTACTAAAGGAAGATATCTTTCTTGATTTGGCCCCTAATGCAGATGATTTATGGTATAAAGCTATGTCCCTCATGAAGGGGACTGAATGTGTAATGGTCACAGATAAGTCAGTTCACTTCCCTCCGATTTTAGGAACACAAATTACGTCTCTTCGAAGTACCAACTTATGTTTGAGTAGTGATCTTATAAATAACGATACTCAACTTGGCAAACTTGTCGATTTCTATAAAATTAATTTTACAAATAAATAAGGATAAATGAGTTTTGAAAAAAATTGCATTAATCACTGGTATTACAGGTCAAGACGGCTCTTACTTAGCTGAGCTTCTAGTTGCAAAAGGTTATGAAGTTCACGGTCTTATTCGCCGAGCATCATCATACAACACAGAACGTATTGATGCGCTAGTAAACGGTGGTGCCAATATTAAATTGCACTATGGCGATCTTACTGATTCTTCAAACCTAATTCGATTAGTTAAAGAAATTCAGCCTGACGAGATCTATAACTTGGGCGCAATGTCACACGTCGCGGTTTCTTTTGAGTCACCAGAATACGTGGCCGATGTGGATGGCATGGGTACGCTTCGTCTTCTTGAAGCAATCCGTATCAATGGTTTGGAGAAGAAAACTCGTTTTTACCAAGCTTCTACCTCAGAACTTTACGGTGAGGTTCGTGAAATTCCTCAGCGTGAAACAACGCCTTTTTATCCGCGCTCTCCATATGCTGTGGCTAAAATGTACGCATACTGGATTGTGGTTAACTATCGTGAGTCTTACGGTATGTACGCATGTAATGGTATTTTATTTAACCATGAGTCACCACGCCGTGGTGAAACCTTCGTAACTCGCAAGATTACTCGAGCTATCGCTAACATCTCTCAAGGTCTGGAATCTTGCCTAGAGCTTGGCAATATGGATGCGTTGCGTGACTGGGGGCATGCAAAAGATTACGTTCGAATGCAATGGATGATGCTTCAACAAGATCAGGCTGAAGATTTTGTTATCGCTACTGGTAAGCAGATCTCTGTGCGCGAGTTTGTTCGCTTGTCAGCGAAGGAAGCGGGGATCGAACTTGAGTTTTCTGGTGAAGGAATTGATGAAATTGCTACTGTGGTTGCTATTGATGAAGAAAAGGCGCCAAAAGTGAAAGTTGGTGATGTCATTGTAAAAGTAAACCCTCGCTTCTTCCGTCCTGCAGAAGTAGAGACACTACTTGGCGACCCAAGTAAAGCGAAATCTAAACTTGGCTGGACTCCAGAGATCACTGTAGAAGAAATGTGTGCAGAAATGGTTGCGTCTGATATCGATAAGGCAAAACAACACGCAGTTCTAAAAGAACACGGATTTGACGTTGCGATCTCATTAGAAAGCTAATTAATCAGCAATACTGATTCGTTTATATTGCAGAGTTCCTCATTTTGGGCTCTGCTTTTTCTATTTATATTATCGGAACTAGTATGAAAAGAGTATTTGTTGCTGGTCATAAAGGTATGGTTGGCTCAGCTATTGTTCGTCAACTATCTAAAGATTCTTCAGTAGAAGTTATTACTAAAGATCGTAATGAGCTTAACCTGTTAGATGCACTAGCCGTCGAGGCGTTTTTTGCGACTCACCATATTGATCAAGTTTACCTTGCGGCGGCGAAAGTCGGTGGGATTGTTGCTAACAATACGTACCCCGCTGAGTTTATTTACCAAAATTTGACGATTCAAAACAATATTATTCACTCTGCACATCTGCATGATGTTCAAGATTTACTATTCTTGGGGTCGTCTTGTATTTATCCAAAGTTTGCACAACAACCGATGCGTGAAGACTCTTTATTGACCGGAACTTTGGAAGAAACCAATGAGCCTTACGCAATTGCTAAGATTGCAGGTATCAAAATGTGCGAGTCCTATAATCGCCAATATGGTCGCAACTATCGTTCAGTAATGCCAACTAATTTGTATGGTGAAAATGATAATTTTCATCCTCAAAACTCTCACGTTATTCCCGCATTGTTGCGTCGCTTCCACGAAGCAAAATTGAATGGCGACAGTAAAGTTGTTGCGTGGGGGAGCGGTAAACCTATGCGAGAGTTTTTACATGTAGATGATATGGCAGCTGCTTCAATTTACGTAATGAATCTTGCTCAAGAGGTATATCTAGGAAATACGCAAGAAATGCTTAGTCACATAAACGTAGGTACAGGTGTGGATTGTACTATCCGTGAACTTGTTGAAACTGTTGCAAAAGTGGTCGGTTTTGACGGTAAAATTGAATTTGACACGACGAAACCTGACGGCACTCCTCGTAAGTTAATGGATGTTTCACGTTTAAATAGTTTAGGCTGGGAAGCGAAGACGAGCCTAGAAGATGGTTTAACTATGACTTACCAGTGGTTCCTAGAGAATCAAGAAAATTATCGCGGTTAAAGTACCTAGGGTAGAGCTAATATAAGGATTTAAACAAAGCATATGTTTTTAAGCAAACAACGTTTTTCTCAAGTAATTGAAAGTACGCCATTAGTTTCAATTGACTTAGTTATTGAGGACGAAAGTGGTCAAGTTTTACTTGGGGAGCGTTTAAATCGACCAGCTCAAGGTTTCTGGTTCGTTCCCGGTGGGCGTATTCTTAAGGATGAAAAGCTTGAAGACGCCTTTGCTCGTTTAACTTTAGGGGAGCTTGGATATGAGTTTAAGCTCTCTCAGGCAACACTGTTGGGACCTTATACACACCTCTATGATGACAATGTATTTGGCAATGAGTTTACGACTCATTATGTCGCGATTGCCTACAAGCTTATTGTCATTCGCTCTGAATTGAACTTACCCATGGATGTACAGCATTCTCGTTACCGTTGGTGTAATCAAGATGAATTATTGACCAGTGATAAAGTACATATTCATACTAAATGGTATTTTCAAAAATAACTAAAACTATCACCTAATTAAAAACAACGAGTTGACTATGCTTATTCCTGTAATTATGGCCGGCGGTTCAGGCAGTCGTTTATGGCCTCTATCTCGTTCAAAATATCCTAAACAATTCCTTGCAGTAACTGGCGAACAAACCATGCTTCAACAAACGTTGAGCCGCATGGTTGGTCTAGAACACAATGCGCCGTTTGTTATCTGCAATGAAGAACATCGATTCCTAGTTGCTGAACAGCTTCGCCGTATTAATGGCAATCATAGCGGAATACTCTTAGAGCCAGTAGGGCGTAATACTGCTCCCGCTATTGCTTTAGCAGCAAAATTTGCCCTATCTGAAAATCAAACTTCAGGTGAAGATGCTTTGATGTTAGTTCTTGCTGCTGATCATGTGATTAAAGATACTCAATCTTTCCATCAATCGGTGCAAGCTGCTATTCCGTACGCGCAACGTGGTGATATGGTCACTTTTGGTATCAAAGCGAATGCACCAGAAACAGGTTATGGCTACATTAAAACCGGTGCTACGGTTACTGCTGCGGATGAGAGTCGAGGCTTTAGTGTTGATAGCTTTGTTGAAAAGCCTGATCTCGAAACTGCAAAGCAATATCTAGAGGATGGTAGCTACTTGTGGAACAGTGGTATGTTTTTATTCAAAGCATCTACTTATCTTGAAGAGTTAGCAAAGTTCCGACCAGATATCTTGAAAGCATGTGAAAGTGCTTACGATAGTCATTTTGACGACCTAGACTTTATTCGCATGTCATCCGAACTGTTCTCACAAATCCCAGACGAATCAATAGATTTTGCCGTAATGGAAAAAACAGAAAAAGCTGTTGTTGTTCCAATGGACGCAAATTGGAGTGATGTTGGTTCTTGGTCTGCACTCTGGGATGTGAATGATAAAGATGAACAGGGCAATGCAACTCGCGGTGATGTGTTAACTGAGCAGACTCAGAATAGTTATATTTATTCACAAGATAAACTTGTTGCTACCGTTGGCATTGAAAATCTTATCATTGTCGAGACGAAAGATGCAGTGCTAGTTGCGGATAAAGACAAGGTTCAAGATGTAAAGTCGATTGTTAATCAACTTAAACAACAAAACCGAGCAGAGTGTCAGCAGCATCAAGAGGTATATCGCCCATGGGGTTCTCATGAGACGGTATCTGAAGGTGAGCGTTACCATGTGAAACAAGTGTTAGTTAAGCCAAAAGAGAAGACTGCTCTTCAGATGCACCACCATCGAGCTGAGCATTGGGTTGTCGTGTCAGGTACGGCTAAAGTGACAAAAGGTGATGAAACTTTCCTTCTTACTGAAAATCAGTCAACTTATATTCCAGTAGGGACTCCGCATTCCGTAGAAAACCCAGGACAAGTGCCTTTGGAGCTTATTGAAGTTCGTTCTGGATCGTACTTAGAAGAAGACGATATTGTTCGCTTTGATGAGCAAGCATCTAAGTTTGGCGGCGACTACTAACTACTTATTGAGATAGGAAATTATGGTAACAAAATTAATCAGTAGTGAAGTGCTTGGTGCTTCAGGCGTTCAGTTTGGTACTAGTGGCGCGCGAGGACTCGTTACTCAGTTTACGCCGGACGTCTGTGCTGCATTTACTCATGCATTTGTGGCATCAATGCGTAGCAATTTTACTTTCAATCAAATGGCTGTGGCAATTGACAACCGCCCTAGCAGCCCAGCAATGGCAAAATCAGTCATTCAAGCGCTTATCGATGCAGGTATTGACGCTGTTTACTATGGTGTTGTACCCACTCCCGCTCTAGCTTTTACCGCAATGCAAGACGATATGCCATGTATCATGGTGACTGGGTCTCATATCCCATTTGACCGCAATGGAATTAAGTTCTATCGTCCAGATGGGGAGATTACTAAAGCAGATGAACAAGCAATCTTAACCGAGAAGGTAGACTTTAGTCCTATCAATGACCTGCCTGAGTTAACGATTAATTTCCGTGCGGCTGAGCTTTACCGAGCACGTTATACCGATTTGTTTGATGCAGATTTACTGGCAGGAAAGCGTGTTGGTATATATGAGCATTCAAGTGCCGGGAGAGATATTTACCAGGGACTTTTTGAATCGCTTGGGGCTGAAGTCATATCATTGGAGCGTACTGACGAATTTGTTCCAATTGACACTGAAGCAGTTGCTGAATCTGATAAGGAAAAAGCACGCAGTTGGTCGAAACAATATAATTTGGATTTTATATTTTCGACTGATGGAGACGGTGATCGTCCTCTAGTTGCTGATGAGAACGGCGAATGGTTGAGAGGTGATATCCTAGGCTTACTTTGTTCGCAAGCGCTTCAAGTAGATGCATTAGCAGTTCCTGTTAGCTGTAACACTATTATTGCTGAATCCCCTGAATTTGAAGCCGTATCTAAAACACGAATTGGTTCGCCTTATGTTATCGCTGAGTTTGCCAAATTAGCAAAATCTTATAAAAGAATTGCAGGGTTTGAAGCTAACGGAGGATATTTGCTCGGAAGTGATGTTTCGGTGAATGGAAAATCTCTAAAAGCACTGCCAACCCGAGACGCTGTGTTACCTGCGCTTATGTTGCTTTCTTTAGCGAAAACATCATCGATCAAAAGCTTGGTAAGTCAATTACCACAGCGCTTTACGCATAGTGACCGTATTCAAAACTTTGCGACTGAAAAGAGTTTATCGATATTGGAAAGTGGTCGTAAAAACATTAAACAGCTACTAGATTCTCTGAGGTTGTCAGAGCTTAATGCTGTTAGTATTGATAATACTGACGGATTAAGATTAGAGTTATCTAATGCTTCAATTATCCATTTACGTCCGTCTGGTAATGCCCCTGAGCTTCGTTGTTATGCGGAAGCTGAACGAATGGATGATGCTATTGCTTTGGTTGATAAAGTGTTAGGAAATATCAGGTTAATTTAGCTTTTGAGCACTGAGTATTTATAGGTAACCAATAATGGAGTTATGCGCTAAAGCATAGCTCTATCTTTTTGAGCGTCGGTTTTATGATTTACACTTTAAATAACCCAGTAAAGAACTTTCCTTGGGGAAGTCGTACTGCGATTCGAGACTACTTTGGTTTCGATAATTCAAATTTAGAGCACCAAGCTGAAATATGGATGGGAGCTCATCCCTCCGCTAGCTCCAGTATTTCTCAAGCAGGTGTTGATGTATCTTTATGTGATGTTATTTCCAATAACCCAGACTATTGGCTAGGGAAGGAAACTAAGGAGAATTTCTCATCGCTTCCTTTTCTTATGAAAGTTCTAGCAGCAGAAGAGCCGCTATCCATACAAGTCCATCCATCGAAAAAAGCTGCCGAATTAGGCTTTGCTAAAGAGAACGAGCAAGGGATACCTCTAGATGCAGCAAATCGCAATTATAAGGATGCAAATCACAAACCTGAGCTTGTGTATGCTCTCACTCCTTATTTAGCTATGAATGGTTTTCGAGAGTTTGCACAGATTGTTGCCAACTTTGATGCTATTGACCTTCCAGTTCTAGAAGATGTTTTTCAACCTTTTAAACAAGATCCTAACCCATTAACTCTTGCTGAGTTTTTTGCTGCCATTCTTACATTAAAAGGGGAACTTAAAGCGCAGGCAATTAGTCAGCTTCTTAACGCGTTAAAAGCGATAGATAAAGACCATTTTGCATACCAAGCTTCATTGCTTATCTCTCGCTTTTCTCATCTTTACCCTGAAGATGTTGGCTTGTTTGCTCCGTTATTTTTAAATGTTGTTGAGTTGCAACCTGGTGAGGCTATGTTCTTGTATGCTGAAACCCCTCATGCCTATATCCATGGATTAGGGGTGGAAGTCATGGCTAACTCTGATAATGTTTTGAGAGCAGGTTTAACGCCCAAGTATATTGATGTTGAAGAGTTAGTTGCAAACACGAAGTTCGAGTCAATTCAATATACTGACCTGATCTTAAAAGGAAGTGTTGACTTTGGATGTACAACTTTTAATGTTCCAGTGGATGATTTTAATGTCGATATATTAACAAAGACTAGAGCGTGTGTTGATGTTTTTTCTCCTGAGATAATTCTCTGTATACAAGGTAAGGTTTGTTTTTCATATGAAGGTAATTTATTAGAAATAACAAAAGGAGAGTCAGTCGTTATTCCAGCCCATATAAAAAAGTACAATATAGATTGTGCTGGCGTTGCTGTTCGAGCATATTGCTAGTAACTATGTATACATTTAACCTGTTCTATAATTAGTGGTGATTATGCGTAATGATGAAAAATTAGTTTCAATTGTCATGCCGACATACAATTCGGGAAAAACAGTTGTTGAAAGTATTAATAGTGTATTAGACCAAACTTACGGCAACTGGGAATTAATTATCATTGATGATAAATCTACAGATGATACGTGGGAAATTATCACTAAGTACTCTGCATTGTACTCTAATATTTATACTTTTCAGAATGATTCAAATAAAGGGGCTGGAGCAAGTCGTAACGTCGCAATAGAAAAATCTAAAGGTAGATTTATCGCTTTTCTAGATTCTGACGACTTGTGGATGAGAGAAAAACTAGCGGAGCAAATCTCTTTTATGCTAAAAAATAACTACGCATTGACTTATACTTATTATAGTCGGTTTACGAGTGATGAACCTATTAATGTTGTGTTAGCCCCTAAATATACTACATATAAAAAATTAATGTATAGTAATGTTATAGGCTGTCTTACTGCTGTATATGATGTTCATGTTTTAGGCAAACGCTATATGCCTCTAATCAGGAAGCGACAAGATATGGGGTTGTGGCTAGATATATTGAAAGATATTCCAAAAGCATATTGCTTACCACAAGTGTTAGCGAAGTATCGTATGGATTCTGGAATGACATCAAACAAACTTAGTGTTTTATCCTATCAATGGCGGTTTTATAGGGAGGTTATTGGTTTGAGCTTTCCCCGTAGTATGCTTACTTTCTCTATATATGCAATTAAAGGAACAATAAAGCACCGTTCAAAAAAGACCTTTTAATTATTGCTATTATGTACAAGATACAAAAGAGCTGATAGAGAGTTGCATTACAGCTCTTTTGTATAAACGTTATTTTTACTAACGTCCCATCCCAAACAAAACCGTTTTAACCGTGAGTAGCAACACTTTTACTTCCATGATCCAATTCTGATGTTTGATGTAGTATATGTCATACTTGTGTTTCCAAACTGCATCTTCAATTGAAGCCCCATATGGATACCTTACTTGAGCTAAACCCGTAACCCCTGGTTTTACAGCGTGACGAAAGCGATAATAAGGGATCTCTTTTTCTAATTCTGAAATGAAGACTTCTCGCTCTGGACGTGGACCTACCATTGACATCTCATTTTTTAATACGTTAATTAACTGTGGTAGTTCGTCAATGCGTGTTTTACGAATAAACTTGCCTACTCGTGTAACACGAGCATCGTTTTTCGTTGCCCATTTCGCTCCATCTTTCTCTGCATCATTTCGCATGGAACGAAATTTGATTACGTCAAATTCCACATTGTACTGCCCTGTACGCCTTTGCTTGAAGAATACGGGACCAGGTGACTCCATCTTGATTAAAAGAGCAGCGATTAATCCCACAGGAATGGCTATCCAAGCCAGCATAAAGACAAACACTAGGTCAATTGCTCTTTTTTGCCAACTGTTCTTCCTATTAGATAGGATCGAAAACGCTTTTTGGTGAAGAAAATAGCCACTATGGAGTAATTCTGTCTCTGTGTAGCCGAGTTGCCTATCAAAGTAGCTAACTAAGGGCTCTACCCATGCGCCAAGTTCCGTCGCTGCAACGAGATACGCTTGTTGTTCCGGCTCTAAGTTAGAGCTTTTAAAGTGGCATAATGTTTTGTTCTTGAAATCGCGAATACTGTAGTCATTGACCTTAGCTGTGATCTCTGGATGCCTTTTTAATACTGAAGATATTTTATCTTCATCTGTGACTGGGCAATATATATATATGCAATTATTAACCGAGTTTGTATTAAGTGCGGGTTGTATATGAGTAATCTTGACTGCGTTATTCTGAGATAATTCAGAATCTTCTCTTTTTTGAAGAGTATTACTGATACCGTTTGCCATAGAATTAGTATTTTAAAGTTGACTAGCCAATTAGCGAAAGAAGTCAAAGTATAGTTTATTTTCTTTAGAAAGAGTATACCTTGAATACTAAAGGTTGCCTGATGAAAAAGCTTGGCAGCACAAACTCTCTAAATTTAAGGTACTAGTTGTATCAATCTAACCTCGATTCGATAGTACAATCTTTCGATTTTTGCTATCCTCAGCCAAAAATAAATGAAGGATTAATCCATGAAAATCGCAGTTGCTGGGACTGGCTATGTTGGGCTTTCTAACGCTATGTTGTTAGCCCAGAATCACGAGGTGGTCGCTTTAGATATCATTTCTGAGAAGGTTGATTTACTGAACCGACGTAAGTCGCCGATTGTTGATACCGAAATTGAACACTTTTTGGCACACAAAGAGCTAAACTTTTTGGCAACAACGGATAAGCAGAGAGCTTACCAAAACGCAGAATACGTTGTTATTGCAACTCCTACAGATTACGATCCACAAACTAATTACTTTAATACATCTTCTGTTGAAGCGGTGATTAAAGATGTTATGTCAATTAACCCTGAAGCAGTAATGGTGATTAAGTCTACTGTTCCTGTTGGCTATACTGCTCGCATTAAGGAACAGTTGGGGTGTGAGAATGTCATCTTCTCCCCTGAGTTCTTGCGAGAAGGTAAAGCGCTTTACGATAATCTTTATCCATCACGTATTATTGTTGGTGAGCGCAGTGAACGTGCCGAAGTGTTTGCTGGCTTGCTAGTGGAAGGGGCAGTAAAAGACGATATTCAAGTTCTTTTTACTGACTCTACAGAAGCTGAAGCAGTAAAACTATTTTCAAACACCTACCTTGCTATGCGTGTAGCATACTTTAACGAGCTGGATTCTTACGCAGAAGCGCATGGCTTGGATGCTCGTCAAATCATTGAAGGTGTTGGCTTAGATCCTCGTATCGGTAATCATTACAACAACCCATCATTTGGTTACGGTGGTTACTGCTTACCAAAAGACACTAAACAGCTTTTAGCCAATTACCAAGATGTACCCAACAACATCATTGGTGCGATTGTTGATGCTAACCGCACTCGTAAAGATTTTGTGGCTGAAGCTATTCTTAAGCGCGAACCAAAGGTTGTCGGTATTTATCGTTTAATCATGAAGGCGGGGTCGGATAACTTCCGTGCTTCTTCTATTCAGGGCATCATGAAGCGTATCAAGGCGAAAGGTGTTGAGGTCGTAGTTTACGAACCAGTACTCAAAGAAGAAGATTTCTTTAACTCTCGAGTGGTTAAAGACCTGAATGAGTTCAAACAAAGTGCGGATGTGATTGTATCTAACCGCATGGTGGAAGAGTTAGCTGACGTTGCGGATAAAGTTTACACGCGTGACTTGTTTGGTAGTGATTAAATTTTTAGTATAACGATAATATATGGCTCTCATGCATGAGGGCCTTTTTTACAGTTGGTGAATTTAAAAATGATTAAAAAATGTCTTTTCCCTGCAGCAGGCTACGGTACTCGTTTTCTACCTGCAACCAAATCCATGCCGAAAGAAATGATGCCGGTAGTTAATAAGCCATTGATTGAATATGGTGTTGAAGAGGCGATTGAAGCTGGCATGAATGGCATGTGCATTGTCACCGGTCGTGGCAAACACTCTTTGATGGACCACTTCGATAAAAACTATGAGTTGGAACATCAAATTTCAGGAACAAGCAAAGAAGCACTGTTGGACGATATCCGTTCTTTGATTGATTCAGCGAGTTACACATATATCCGTCAACGTGAGATGAAAGGTCTTGGTCATGCTATCTTGACTGGTCGTGAGTTGGTGGGTGATGAGCCATTTGCTGTTGTGCTAGCAGACGACCTTTGTGTGAATGAAGAGCAGGGCGTATTAGCGCAAATGGTTGAGCTGTACAAGCAGTTCCGTTGCTCTATTGTTGCGGTTCAAGAAGTTCCAGAAACTGAAACTCATAAATACGGTGTAATTGCCGGTGAGATGATCAAAGATGACATCTTCCGAATTGATAACATGGTAGAGAAGCCAGAACCAGGCACAGCACCAAGTAACTTAGCAATTATTGGTCGCTATATCTTAACGCCAGATATTTTTGATCTTATCGAAAATACAGAGCCAGGCAAAGGTGGAGAAATCCAAATTACTGACGCATTGATGCAACAAGCGCAATCTGGTTGTGTTATTGCTTACAAATTTAAAGGTCAGCGTTTTGACTGCGGCAGTGTAGAAGGTTACATCGAGGCGACAAACTACTGCTACGAGAACCTATACAAAAAAGCGTCTAGTGCTGAGCTGGCTAAAACACCAACCGTAAAGGTTGTTGAACCTGCATAGTTGTTCAGTCTCGTTACCAATGTGCTTTAACATGGCTTTCTGACGTACAAAGCTTAGTTAAAGCACGTTGATATTCAAATTCTTATGCTGTTTTAACTGATTAACAATAAGTAAGAACTAGGTTATATCGTTCTAAAGTCGGCTGATATTAGTTTAATAAGTCACTTCAATTCCCTCTGCTTCCAACTTCTCTCCTAACTCTTTTTTTGCTTCTTTCTCTCCATGTATCAAATGCACGGCTTTTGGTTGTGCTGGAATACCAGTAACAAACTTCAATAAGTCGCTTTGGTCTGCATGTGCAGAATATCCAGAGATGGTATGGATCTGTGCGTTGGCTTCGATTGATTGGCTATCGATATTGCCTGATTGGATTTCTCGACCTAATGTCCCTTGCGCTTGATAGCCTGCAAACAACACATCATTTCTTTTGTCTGGTAAGAGTGCTTTTAAGTAATTGACGATTCTTCCTCCTTCGCACATACCGGATGCCGCGACGACAATCGCAGGCTCGTCGGTGGAGGCTAGTCGATTCACTAATGCTTGATGTTCTCGATGGTTTTCTACAGTAATGCATTGTTCAAAGGCGAGGGGATGACGATGGTTGTTGAGCTTTTGTTTTGCTTCTTTTCCCCATAGTTTTTTGAAACGGCGGTAGGTCTTCGTGACTCTTTTCGCAAGCGGTGAGTCTAGGATAATTGGCAAAGAAGACGACAAGTCGCGTTGGTGAATCAGTTGCTCAATATCGAATAACAGTTCCTGCGTACGTCCTACGCTGAAAGCCGGGATCAGAATTACGCCACCGTCTTGCAGTGCGTGATCGATAATGGTGTTCAAGCGCTCAGTTCGAGTGGCAATGTCTTCATGCTCTTTGTTGCCGTATGTGGACTCTATGAACAGATAGTCGGCACGCTTTGGCGTCTTTGGATCGGGTAAGAGCGGGGTATTGGACGGACCTAGATCGCCGGAAAACACGATGATTTCATGATTGGGGAGTTTGAATTCCACGTAAGCGGAACCAAGAATGTGCCCTGCTGGTTGAAAGCGCAGGTAACATTGTTTGCCAAGTGGCAGCCATTGTTGGTAGTCATGAGGTTTTAGCTGTTTTTTAATGACATTGAGGACTTGTTGACGCTGATGGTAGTTCAAACCCAGTTGCAGCTTTAATCCATCTTCTAACATGAGCGGTACTAGTTCGGCTGCTGCTTTGGTGCAGTAAATGGGACCTTTAAATCCAGCAGCCAGTAACCAAGGTAGGCGTCCAATATGGTCGATATGAGCATGAGTCAGGACTAATGCTTTGATGTGTTTAACCGGAAACTCAATATCCAGTGATGCCTTGCGATTACCAAAATGGATGTCTTTGCCTTGAAAGAGTCCGCAATCGATCAAGATGCTACCGTGTGGCAGTTTCAATTCATGACAAGAGCCAGTGACGGTATGTTTCCCACCATAGTGAATCACACTGGCGATGTCTGATATTGGTGTTGTCATGTCGATTGCTCCTCCTTGAACAAGCATAGGTCAATACTAAATCTTGAGGTCAGGGTAAGTGAATAGAGTTCGTTGGTTGGATGGAATTAAGTAGGAATAACTGGAAGTGCGATTAGGTTCTTTGTTTTGATGTAAGGCGTTTTTCGTTACTTAACTTTGGGTTTGACACATGCGGTTAGTAGATTCCTGATGTCGCTTAGGCTCCTCGGAATGACAAAACTCATTAGATCGTAGGCAAACAAAAAGGGATGCATGATGCATCCCTTTGTTATTTCTGCTTAATAAAAGCGAAATTAAGCTTTAGCTGCTGCCGCTGCTTTAGCGATTGCTGCGAAGCTCTTAGCGTCTAGAGAAGCGCCGCCAACTAGAGCACCGTCGATGTCTGGTTGTGAGAAGTAAGCTTCAGCGTTTTCTGGCTTAACAGAACCGCCGTATTGGATGATTACTTGTGCTGCAACTGCTTCGTCTTTCGCTGCGATTAGTGCGCGGATAGAAGCGTGGATGCGTTGTGCATCTTCAGCTGTTGCTGCTTTACCAGTACCGATAGCCCAGATTGGTTCGTAAGCGATGATTGCGCCGTTTAGAGCTTCAACACCGTAAGTGTCGATAACTGCGTTGATTTGACGTGCACATACTGCTTCAGTTTCGCCAGCTTCGTTTTGAGCTTCAGATTCACCGATACAGAAAACAGGCGTTAGGCCGTTTTCTTTTAGGAAGTTGAATTTCTTAGCGATGAACTCGTCAGATTCGTTGTGGTATTCACGACGCTCTGAGTGACCGATGATGATGTGAGTAGCACCGAAATCTTTCAGCATTTCTGGAGACATGTCGCCAGTGAAAGCACCGCTGTTGTTTAGGTCAGTGTTTTGAGCACCTAGGATGATCTTGTTACCGCCTTCTGCGATTAGACGCTCAGCTAGGTCGATGTAAAGTGCTGGTGGAGCTACTGCTACGTCAACACCTTCAACGCCTTCAAGCTCAGCGTTAAGACCAGTTAGCAGCTCAGTTACCATTGCTTTGCTGCCGTTTAGTTTCCAGTTACCCATCACTACAGGACGACGCATAGGAATATCTCCCTTATCTTTAATGTAAATAGTCTATTAATGTAAAAAATCTACGTAGGAATATAACAGAATAATATGAACAGATCATGATTGGTATCATGTCTTATGTGGCTTTCTCTCTCCGTCTGGAGTCGAAGTTGTTCTGTTATTTTTATCAAAAGCAATCGATTGGTGATCGCGTAGACAGAATGATAGTTCATTCCTCGGAAATTGCTGGCTAGATTGGTATTACTACGCACTGAATTTTTTATGTTGTAGAAAGGAATCAAAATGCCAAACTTAGTTTTAGAGTATTCGAACTCAGTGGAAGAGCGAGTCAATGTACAAGGTTTGCTGGAAGACTTACATAAGGCTGCGTTAGAGAGTGGCCTTTTTGAGTTGGCCTCTGTGAAATCAAGAACGTTAAGATGTCATAACTGGCTAATTGGTGAAGCGGGTGACAGCCTCGATTTTATCCATATCAATTTTGATTTGTTGTCTGGCCGAACGCCTGAACAAAAGCGAGAATTATCGCGAGCTTTAATGGCTGTACTTCAAGAACAGGCAAGTCATGTACACAGTTTAACGGTTAACATTAGAGATATGGATGTGGACAGCTTTCAAAAAGTGGTGAACTGAATATAAGGCTTGGCCGACGTTGCTCACGACTTGTTGTTTCTTCCCAAATTAACCCGACTCGGCTAATCTGTATTCTTTCTATTTTTGGATAAAAATTGATGTCGACTAAAGAGTTACTGTTTTCGTTTCACGGACGTATCGATCGCAAAACCTATTGGATTTGGAATGTGATTTACTACATTTCGATTATAGGTTTTGGTGCGGGTATCAGTAAGTTGTTTCCTGCGTTTTCTTACCTGTTACTGCCCATATTCTTGTTGGTACTGCTCATTCCTGATTTGGCTATTACGACAAAGAGATGGCATGACCGCGACAAGTCGATCTACTGGTTAGGCTTGAATATTCCTTTAGTGATTGGTCGCATCGTAACGCCGATGACAAGCCCAATGGCGCAAGAGCCTTCAACGCCACAGCTGTTCATTGCTTCGATTTCATTAATTTGTGGGCTTTGGATTTTGATTGAGTGTGGTTTTTTGAAAGGCACATCAGGCCCGAATAAGTACGGTCCTGAGCCACAGTGATTTATGAATGTGGGAGTCTGCCTAAGGTGTGACTCTCACATCAGTAGAAATCGTTTCTGTTGAAGGCGACTACGTTGTCTGTTTTAACCGACGTCGCTTTTCCTTGTAATGCTTCTCTGAACTTTGTGACTTGTTTTTGTAGTTCATTCATTAACACGACGTTGGTGTGATGAGGGTTTTTACAGTTGCGAATAACGCGATCAATATGGCTTTGCTGAGCCCATAAGCGTGGTTGCATCGTTTCTGATGCGCTTTCTATCATTTCTTTTGCCATCTTGTGGCGAAATTGTTCAAAGCCTTCTGGATCGCTTTCGGCCATCTGAACCAGTTCATCAAATGAGGGTAATACTTGCGTTACGTGAGTGTGTAGAGTTCTCATCCCTTTCTCCAAATCCATATGGATACTCGTGTTCAATACTACAAGCGTACACCACAGGAATCAGGGTAAAGGATGAATCATTGGCCTGTCTCATTTATAAGAGAGAGCGAAAGGGCCGAAATCTAAGCGCGGATTCGGTAAACGCAGCGACGTTGACCGCTAATGATATGCTCGGTACGCTCGACGGTCGTGTCGTCTCCGAGTAAGGACTGGAACACACTCAGTTCAGATTTGCATAAACTAGGGCAACGCGTGGCGGCTTTACAAATCGGGCAGTGATTCTCGATCAAGATAAACCCGTGCTCATCTTGTTCAAGCTCTGCCATGTAGCCTTCTTTTTCGCGCAGAAAAACCAAAGTTTCCAGTTTGCTTTCTAAAGACTCACATTGGTCGAGGTGCTGGCGATAGTTTTGTAAAGTCAGTTTTTCGCGCTCGGAGGTAACTTTGTCGAGGCCATCTTTACCGAAGATGTGTTCCACGGCTTCGATAAATTGGATTGTGAGTTCGCCATGACGATCGGCAAATTGCTCATGTCCCTTCTGGGTTAAAGACCAATGGCGAGTAGGGCGTCCGACTTTTACTTTTACATCGTGAATCGACAGGATTCCATCATCTTCTAAACCTTGCAGGTGCTGGCGAGCACCCATGGTTGTCATCCCAAGCTCAGAAGAGAGTTGTTTTGCAGTGACAGACCCGTCACGCTTAACGATTTGCAATATCCTATCTACGGTCTTCATATTCCCACCATTTGTATTTCCGTACACATTATGCGCGATAGGCTTAGTAAAGAAAAGTATTGACTTAACTTGAGTGGGGGTTTGGTGAGCCAAAAACAAAAAGGGTCGGCACTTTGCCAACCCTTTGCGATGCTGAACACCAAAATTACAGAATGATATCGCGAACTTCTGGATCTTTGCGCTCTAAGTAATGGGTCGACTTGATACGGCGAATGGTTCGGCAACGGCCTCGCACGAGTAGCGTCTCTGTTGTCGCAATATTACCTTGGCGAGAAATTCCCTCTAGCAAATCACCTTTTGTAATGCCTGTTGCTGAGAAGACGACATTGTCGCTGCGCGCCATGTCTTCCATTTTTAGGACGACGTTGGCTTTTACGCCCATTTCTTCACAACGTTGTAGTTCAGCTGCGCCGTAAATACGGTTTTCCTCTGTGTCGCCTTTCACTTCGTGGCGAGGCAGAAGGCGGCCATGCATGTCACCATCAAGTGCGCGAATCACCGCTGCGGATACCACACCCTCTGGTGCACCACCAATGCAGTACATGAGGTCCACTTCACTATCTGGCATACACGTTAGGATAGAAGCAGCAACGTCGCCATCTGGCACCGCGAAGACACGCACACCCATCGCTTGCATTTCTACTATCACATCATCGTGGCGAGGTTTTGCTAGAGTGATGACAACCAGAGTGTCCAACGTTTTATTCAGCGCGCTAGCAACGTTTTCTAGGTTTTCTTGCAACGGTTTTTCTAGATCGATCACGCCTTTCGCACCTGGGCCAACAACCAGTTTTTCCATGTACATGTCAGGTGCTTTTAAAAAGCTGCCTTTTTCACCCGCGGCAAGCACTGCCAATGCGTTCGATTGACCCATTGCGGTCATGCGTGTGCCTTCAATAGGGTCAACAGCGATATCCACTTCATCGCCACCTAGACCAACTTTCTCACCGATGTATAGCATTGGAGCATCATCGATTTCACCTTCACCAATGACAATTTCACCACTGATGTCTGTTTTGTTCAGTAGAGTGCGCATAACTTCAACAGCAGCGCCATCGGCTGCGTTTTTGTCACCACGGCCAAGCCATTTGTAACCAGCGAGTGCTGCACCTTCAGTTACACGAGAAAATGCCATTGCTAAATCGCGTTTCATGATGTCTCCAAGTAAGCAATAGGGAAGAGGAATTTGCGCGGCGATTCTATCACAACGGCAGTTAAACGTTTGCCTTTTTGCTGAGCTTTTACTTTAACTAAGTTGAATTTGATCAATACTTGGGTGATTTTTGTCGCGGAGAGGCGTAAATACCTTGCACAAAAATGCTTCGCCGATAAGAAAAGTCAGCGTTTAGTGAGATTGCGCCGATTTTTTAACCGAATGATGCGAAATATCGAATATAGTGAGTGTTTCTCATCGCGACGCTGAGTAGAATGACCTTATATAGGTAAGCTGCACACCAATCTCGTGCATCGTCCCAACGGAATAACATAGGTAGGCCAAGATGTCTTTTGAAGTACTAGAACAACTAGAATCTAAAATTCAAACTGCAGTTGACACAATCACTCTTCTTCAGATGGAAGTTGAAGAGCTGAAAGAAGACAAAGTAAAACTAGAAGCAGAAGCAAACGAGCTTCGTTCTCAACGTGAAGATCTAGAGCAAAAAGCTCAGCAAGCTCAGCAAGAGCACGCACAGTGGCAAGAGCGCATTCGTGCACTACTTGGCAAAATGGACGAAGTGGAATAATTTCCCTTCTTCATCCAGAATTAAAAACACCCGCTTCGGCGGGTGTTTGTGTATTTGGGTATGAGCAGCGCTTTAGTCAACAAAAGGTGACTGGCTATCGGAAACTACTCTTCGACCGTATCATCTAACTCAAGGTCAATATTAAGTGGCTCTGGAGATAGAATGATGCCAGTGTTGTCGGCGTAGATGTAATCTTCTGGAAGGAAGCTAACGCCGCCGAAGTTTACGGGCACATCTAGCTCACCAATGCCCTGGTTTGCCGCGCCAACGGGAATCGATGCCAAAGCTTGAATGCCTAAGTTCATATCTTCAAGTTCATCTACTTCACGAACACAGCCGTAAACGACTATACCTTCCCATTCGTTTTCTTCCGCAATGGTTGCGATTTCTGCATCGATAAGGGCCTTACGTAGGGAACCGCCACCGTCAATTAACAAAACGCGACCAAGTCCATCTTGCTCTAATGTCTCGCGGATCAACGAATTATCTTCAAAACACTTGATGGTGGTGATTTGCCCGGCAAATGAAGCGCGACCGCCAAAGTTACTGAACATTGGTTCAACCACATCTACCTGATCGAGGTAGATATCACAGAGTGCTGAGGTATTGTATTCCATAGCGTACCTTTCTAAACAGAAATTGGTTGTCTTTGAGTATATCTAGGCATTAAGTCAATGCAATGACAATCCTTTTTTAACTTACTAGAGTTTGAGCTACCACAATTGTTGCAAACAAAACGTTGGTGACTAAAGAGCATTTCACGATGACTGGCATCATTGGTGCTATCTGAGCGGGCTTTTGTGTATGCCAAACAGCTTTACCATGATCGGCCACGAAATAAATACTAAGTAAAAATGGCAAGCTAATCCAAACGGGTTTGTCTTGAATTAACAAGTAAGCCGCAAAGGCAAGGATAGCTCCGCCAAGTAAAATAAAGTGGTACTGTTTGGCTTTACGTTGACCCAAGCGTACTGCAACCGTGCGTTTACCACAGTCTCGGTCGTTCTCTATATCACGCATATTGTTGATATTGAGTACTGCAACGGCAAGTAAACCGCAGCCTAAAGCAGGTAAGAATAGCGAGGTGTCTACGTGACCGGTATGCAAGAAGTAGGTACCGGATACGCCGAGTAGACCAAAAAACAAGAACACTGATATATCGCCAAGCCCCACGTAACCGTATGGTTTACTACCCATGGTATAAGCAATGGCTGCGAGAATGGCCAAAATTCCCAGCCCGATAAAAGTGACAATGCTTTCCAATGAACTTAGTGAATAGAAAACTAACACCAGGCCTGAAATAGCGGTCAGAACGATATTAAAGATAATCGCTTGTTTCATTTGTTTCGCACTTACCGCGCCAGACTGCATCGCTCGCAATGGGCCGAGGCGTTTGTCGTTATCTGTACCTTGAACGGCATCGCCATAGTCGTTTGCCAGGTTGGACAGAATTTGCAGCAATGTCGCGGTTACGAAAGCCATGATGGCAATCGTCAGTGAGAAATGACCCGCCGAGTAGGCGAGCACGCTACCAGTTAAGATAGAGACCAATGCCAGAGGTAATGTTTTTGGACGAGCGGCTTCAAGCCAGATCTGTAGAGATTGTTTCATGGAAATTTCGTGCTAGTAACCAATGTGCCCAGTATAGACATAAATTTTTATGTACACTATTAACTTAAATCAAATAGGAGACGATTAAGTAAACTAATATGAGTATTAAAAGCAATACAGCGAAGTTCCTATAGCCTTAAGAATTCATTATTTATGAGTGATTCTATAACTTTATTTCTTTTCATGTTTTTTGAAATTGATATAGCTTTAAGTTTTTCATTGCTGCTTTCAGATAAGTTTATACAATATTGCTTTTTAGATTGAACTTTATCTCTAAACTTCTTTTGATTCCATGCCTTTTTTATCCTTTTAATAGTAATGTCTCTTTTGTTCTCTTCAATTGTATCAAAAAAAGCGATAATGAAATCTTTTAGGTCTTGCGTTGATTTTTTATTATTCCAAATATATTTAATAACCAAAGGCTCATGTTTAAGTATGTAGCTCCATGCCCATTTTATTTTTTCTTCATCATCTTTCAACCATGAAATGATCTCAGTTTTATCAAGTGATAAATACCACTTTCTTACAATAGCCCTCTCTAGTTCAATATGGCTATGCTTGCTTCTATTTACCTTTCTTATATATGATATTACCCAGGCTACTCTTTCTTTAAAACTGCTTCCATTTGGATTCAATGATATTTTCCCTGATGGTTTTTTTTGAATATAAAACCATGAAAAATTACAAAATCTTTCATTTTTTCTTATTTCATTTTTTATATATAAAATTGAATTATATTTTTCTTCTATTTCCCCGACAATCCTTTTGCAATCTTCGAATGAATATGATTTAAGAGCGGCATTTATTATACTTTCATTTTCTTTAATACTTAATGATTCTTCCCATACTGCTCTAATATCATGTGTTGATAGCTGACGAGCATAGAATCTTCCCATAGTTTCATCTTCAATTTTGACATTGTAATTTCCCATAATTAAACCCTCTGAAATGTTAATGTATAGCAACTAGTATCTTATATTTACTACAATGTAGTTTCAATCTATTTGGATTTGTGCCTATAAAACTACAATGTAGTTTTAGCCGGAGATGTAAGTTAAACGCTGACATTAACTAATTCCTCATGGTTGTCGCTAACTTCAGAGTCGCTCTTTTGCATCTGTTATACAGGAGGCTTAGACTGAACTCTTACCCGATATGTTGGTATGGTTAATATACATACATAACACATACTTAAAGAAGTACTCATATCCTAGATACCACTACCTTAGTAGAATTAGTATGCTCTCCTTAAATACCATGTATTAAATAACACAGTAATTCATATCTTTGGATTAATACCAAAGAGAATGAATGATGATTTATACTTACAAAGGTTTAGAGGTTCTTTATCCGGTCAGTGAACTCAATACACACTATCTAGATCGGATCATATTAACCATGTCTAAAGCATTAAAAGACTATAAGAGAGTTCATGCGTTAAGACTGGATTTGAGACTTCCTGTTTCTGATAGTGAAAAAGATATACTTCGCAGAGATGAGGTTTTGAACAATACATTTAATCAAAAAAACATAATTAAACGATTCTTTGAATCATTGAAGGCAAAAATAAAAGCGCAAGAAAAAAGAATGAAAGCGAGTGAGAAAAGGGTATATCCATGTCACCTACGATATGTTTGGTGTAGAGAAAGAAATAAATCTAACAATGACCACTATCACCTTGTCCTGTTTTTTAATAAAGATAGATATTTTAGTAGCGGTTATAGAGATAATGAAGAGAGTTTAGTAAGACTCATTATGGATGCATGGAGTAGTGCACTAGGAGAGTATGTTGATAATGCAGATAGGTTGGTTCAACTTGTTTATAAAGGTACACATTACTTAGATCAAAATAAATATGACTTCGAGAATAAATACCAGGCCCTCTTTACAAGACTCAGTTACTTTGCCAAAAATAGAACGAAGCATTATGGTGAAGGAAAACGTTGCTTTGGAACGAGTCAAGGATGATAGCCAATATACACACCTGTTTAGTATTTCGAAACGTGATTGCTCTTTAGATTGATTATAAGTGTAGAGATAACTGGAATAGCATATAGCCTCTTAGTTTCAATCTGCCATTCGGAGTATACTAGATAAGCACACAGCATTGGGTAGTCCGGTCATGCGCCGCTGGTATATTGGCCTCGATAACAACAGTAGTGTTAATGATATCCGTCCTCAGGACCCTACGTCTGTGTCAGTGTAAATGCCGTCTCACGTACTTAGTTATTCATGTATTATTTCTGAATACGCTTCGTTGTGCTCCATAATGACATTGGGAGTCTGACAAAAAAATAGGAAGCTAGGCCTCCTATTTTTACGATCTGCTGAAGATTACTGTTTGGTTAGAGTAACACATGCATCGTAGGTAAAGTTAGCAGGTGCAGGTTTTACCGTGTTGATGGTAACGCAGTCATCGATAGTTGCGTCGATGTTTACGTCAGTTAGACGGTACCAAATGCTAACACCACTATCAGTGTATTCAATCGATGCGATTTCACCGTGTTTGAATTCACCAATAACTTCGAATGTCATAGGACGACCTTGGTAGTCGATAGCACCAACGCCAGCAGGTACTTCTTCACCAATAGATTCTTCAGTTGCAGCTAGTGATAGCCCAGAGGTGTAAGCGAATACAGGCAAGTCTTTGTTAGGTAGCACGCCGTCACCATCGATGTCGATGAAGTAATCCACGTGTGGAATATCAAAGTCTAGACCGTTGTCTGCGTAGTACTTCTGAGTATTTTCATAAGCGGCAGTTTTGTATAGTGCGAGGCTGTACTGGGTTAATGCTTGTTTCATCTCTTCAAACTGAACGGACTTAGGCTCTAACAAGACCTGACCAATTTTCTCGATTTGTTGCTCTAACGTGAGTCCGTTTTCGGTCGCCATGGTTAAAGTACTTGCAGAGATAACGAGCAGCACAGTGCTGGTATCGCCAGCGTTAGAAAGGTTGACGTTATAGAAGTTAATATCGTCTGCCCATTGCGCAGGGTCATAACTGTAAAGGCTTAGCAGCTCAGAGGTGGTTTCATGTACCGCCTCATCAAAGGACTGTCCGGCTTGTACCTTTGCCATGATACTGGCTTTCATGGCCGCTGTAGCAACATTGAAGTTCACTTGTGTCGTCGCGTTCATATCGACAAAAGCGCTCATGCGCATCTGTTCATCACTTTTTCCTGTGAGCTCATTAAAGTAATTTCCCTGTGCAACGAGCTCGACATAAGGCGTATTGAACCGCTCATTCATGTTGTAATTACCTTCATAGTCCTCGATTTGAGTGGTGTACGAGGTATCGGTCTTTTCTAAGTCTTGGTTAAGTTCATAGGCAGTGACGACGGAGCCAGGTTGTAGAGGGCCTTTCTGTACAGCACCACCAAATTGATACGGCTGTCCTAAGTCGTTATGGTCGCTCCCGCCAGAAGAGCCTCCACACCCGATTAAGGCGAAAGGAGCGGAAAAGAGAGCAGTGGTAAGTAGGGTTTTAGATAGGTTCATTCTATTTCTCCATAGTAAGTTTTAGAGGGGACTATTGTGTTGAATTCAAGATGAGAGCTAGCGATATCAAACAGCTCTTGAACTTCAGAGGCGAGCAGAGTTGCATCCGTTTGAAGTTCAAAGCGAAAGCTCGACATGGTGGCCTCCTGGATGTTGCTAAGAGGTAAGGTGTTCAACTTGGTATGCGTGTGTGTACGCCAAACGAGATAAGGGCTGCCGTGATGGAGTACGAGACTTATTGGTTGAACGTTAGCTAGGCGTAGAGTGCCGTCTCCTTTGTTTATCTTTAATGAGATAAGACGTTGTTGAAGTGTCGCTAGACATACAATCTGAAAAATTTGGATATCGACTTGAGTGTGTTTACTCAATGGGGGTGGGGCTGTGATAGGAACTTTGGATGACCAATGATTTTGTATGTTATTGATGTCTTCAGGAGTTATGTTCGAAAGGAGGTCATCTAAGAGTGGAGCAAGGCTGCTAGGCAGATGATGCTTGGTTGACTCTATGAGCCAATAGATCAATACCGCTTCGTGAGCCGTCGTGCTCATCTTCAGAGTTTCGGTTTTTTGGTAACCAAAGGGTTTGTCTCTATCATCCACCATTACATTGGGAAACATGGCACAGATAGCGGACAGATTACGTTGGATAGTACGCAAGGAGCGCTCTAAACCAAGCGGGGACAGTTGAGCTTGAATTTGCCTGGCGGTGACTTTCTTATTGTAAGGAATAAGGTTGTAAATCGCCAAGATAAGCTCAAGGTGATACTGAGTTTGGTTAGGTTGCGTCATGGTCAGTTCAACAAGGTTCGTTCTGTTGGATATGACAATATCAAAAAGGCGCGACAAAGCTTGTCGTATCAATATTTTAAGCGGAAATGATACGACGCAATTTGTCACGCCTGCGTCATGAAGTGTCGTGATTAAGGGGGCAGAGGCTTACTTTCCAACGATGGATAAATCGATCTCGTCAAAATCCATGCTTGAAAGATGTCGAGCGAACGTTTTCATCCATACCTGAAGAAGGTCGATTACTTCTGGATGTTCAAGGTTTACCGCCCCTGTATCGGGCTGATAACACCATCCCTTGGCAAGATGAAAGTACAGTTCAGGTTGAACGTTGAGCGCGCTCTCAAAAGGGTAAGAAAAGCTGATAAAGAAGACAATCTGCCAGGGCTCTGAATTTGCAGTGCGTTGGAACTGCACTTCAACAGGATGAATACCTCGGCCATGGCGGTAGTAGCTTAATTGGCGGCAAGTTAGGAGCAACTGTTTGGCATTGTCAGGTAAAGAGTACCCCTTCAATAGATTTTCCAATAGTTGATGCAATTGTGGCGCTAAAGAAACACCACCATAAATTGTGTTGATCATAGCCACCCCTTTTCTGCAAACGAGACACTACTTTCTCCTACAACGATATGGTCAAGCACCCTGACATCCACTAACGCTAAAGCGTCGATAAGCTTGCGTGTGATACGCCTATCCGCTTGAGATGGGGAAGGGTCACCAGAAGGGTGGTTATGCGCCAGAATGACCGCCGCAGCATTTACTTCCAAAACGCTTTTGACGACCTCGCGCGGATAGACGCTGGCGGAGTCAATGGTGCCTTTAAAGAGTGATTTAAACTCGATGACACGGTGTTGGCTATCAAGTAATAGCAGAGCGAAAACCTCGTGCTCCGAGCTGGCTAGTTTGAATCGAACATACTCTTTGGTTGCTTCAGGGTTACAAAGGGCATTACCTCGAACGTAGCGGTTAGCTAGGATTTCAGCAGCATGCTCTAGGATTTCATTTTCTTGATGTTTCTTTTGTTTTTGGTAGTGAAGGTGATTGCTCGACATAGGTCCTCCAAGTGTTAAACGATAGGTACTTCACTAAGAGGACATATATCTGAAAGTAATTAGATTCAGAGTGAATAAGAGTCCTGAACGTTTTTTCTAACCCACAGCGTTATCCCATGGGTAAATGAATTAGGAGTAGGTCCCATGAGATTTTAAAGCCGAAAGAAGTGATGGAAAAGACTGAATTAAGCCGATCGGCTATCTACCGAAAAATGAACGATGATGCTTTCCCGAAGTCGGTCAACTTAGGTGACCGTGCGGTGGCATGGGTAGAAAGTGAAGTAGATGATTGGATGGAGAGCATTCTATTGACACGTTGATGTGAGGGAAGTCAGCTACTTTGATTTGAGCTATTTATGAATATATATCATTTAGTTGAATGACCTTTTATTACGATAAACGAGAAGTTTCAAAGTGTGTTATTCAATCGAAAGGGTTGCCATCGACAACCTTTTTTACTTGTTAATAATGGAGTTTTTATGTCTTTGTATCAAACGCTTGGTAAGGCAATTACAGGAACTGCGAGTGTTGCTGGTGTGATCACTGCTGCGCCAGTATTTGGCCCGAAAGGAACAATTACATCTAGTGGCATTGTTGTGTCTGTGTTGGTTGGAACGTCAGCGGCATTGATTGACCAAGCTGTGCAATCCACACGTTTGCAATGCCCTACTGTCACAGCTAACGAATATTGTGACGAAATATAAGATACAAAACCTTTAATTATATTTGTTTCAGGTTCTATATTTGAGAGTCCATGTCTGAGTACGCTTTCTTTATTCAGGAAGAGGAATCATCTAATTGATATTAAACATAGATTTCGATTAGTTGCCTAAAAGTTCTCATCCTACAATAAGGTGAAAACGCGTGTTAGATGGCGCTACGAGATTAGAGTAAACTTAATTTGTTATCCATAGAGGTATAGGCATTGCGCTCTCATCGTCTATGGATATTTTTTTTGAAGTTTAGTATCATTTTCGCGTAGATAAATAAAGCCATTACCCCAGAGCCACTCCTATTAAAAGTAGTGTTATGGTAATGGCTTAAATGAACTTAAATTAGCCAAATGAAAATTTCCAAAAATGTACATTTACACTAGGTCATTCTATAGGCTAATTGATTCTTACTATTTACAGAATAAAGCGACTTAGGTCTTCGTTTTCGATCGTATCACCTAAACGTTCTTTAACGTAAGCAGCATCAATCACAAACTTAGCACCAGATTGCTCTGCTGCATCGTAAGAGATTTCGTCCATCAGACGTTCCATCACGGTATGTAGACGACGAGCACCAATGTTTTCTGTGGTTTCGTTTACCGTCCATGCCGCTTCTGCGATTTGCGTGATACCGTCTTCGGTAAATTCGATATCGACGTTTTCTGTCTTCATCAGCGCAATGTATTGTTCAGTCAGCGACGCTTTAGGTTCAGTCAAAATACGTTTGAAGTCGTGGCTGCTCAGTGCTTCCAATTCCACACGGATTGGCAGACGGCCTTGCAGTTCTGGAATGAGATCAGATGGCTTGGCAACTTGGAATGCACCGGATGCAACAAACAGAATGTGGTCTGTTTTTACCATGCCGTGTTTTGTCGAAACGGTACTGCCTTCAATCAGAGGAAGTAAGTCACGTTGCACTCCTTCACGAGACACGTCCGGGCCAGAGCTTTCGCCACGTTTACAAATCTTGTCGATTTCATCAATGAAAACAATACCGTTGTTTTCTACGTTGAAAATCGCGGCTTCTTTTAGCTCTTCTTGGTTTACAAGTTTTGCAGCTTCCTCTTCTGCCAGCGCTTTCATCGCGTCTTTGATTTTTAGCTTACGCTTTTTCTTGGTGTCGCCGGCAAGGTTTTGGAACATACCTTGTAGCTGGTTGGTCATTTCTTCCATACCAGGAGGTGCCATGATCTCCACACCCATTTGAGGCGCTGCTACATCGATTTCAATCTCTTTATCGTCTAGCTGACCTTCACGGAGTTTTTTACGGAAGATTTGGCGAGTGTTTGAGGTGTCTTCTTTCTGCTCGACTTGACCCCAGCTATCGCGTGCCGGTGGCAGTAGTGCATCGAGAATGCGCTCTTCAGCTTGCTCTTCCGCGCGGAATTTTACTTTTTCCATCGCTTGTTGGTGGGTCATCTTCACTGCGACATCAGTCAGGTCACGAATGATGGTTTCAACTTCTTTACCAACGTAACCCACCTCGGTGAACTTTGTTGCTTCGACTTTGATGAATGGCGCATTGGCTAGTTTAGCAAGACGACGAGCAATCTCTGTCTTACCAACACCAGTTGGACCGATCATTAGAATGTTCTTCGGTGTGACTTCGACGCGCAAGCTTTCTTCTAGTTGCATACGACGCCAGCGGTTACGAAGGGCAATCGCAACCGAACGTTTTGCTTTGTCTTGACCAATGATGTGACGGTTCAGTTCATGAACGATTTCGCGAGGGGTCATTTCAGACATATTCTTTCCTTACTTCGTTACGATTACGCGGCTGGAGTTTCAGGCTCTGCAGTTGAGTCTAGTTCTTCTACGGTGTGGTGATGGTTGGTGAATACACAGATATCACCAGCGATGTTCAGTGCCTTTTCCGCGATTTCACGTGCATCTAAGTCAGTATTTTCTAAAAGTGCAGTTGCGGCTGCTTGTGCGTATGCACCACCAGAACCAATTGCAATCAAATCATTTTCTGGCTGAACGACATCGCCGTTACCAGTGATGATGAGTGATGCTGTTTCGTCTGCAACAGCAAGCAACGCTTCTAACTTACGAAGAGCTCGGTCGCTGCGCCAGTCTTTTGCCAGTTCTACGGCTGCTTTCGTCAGATGGCCCTGGTGCATTTGTAGTTTGCTTTCAAAGCGCTCAAATAGGGTGAAGGCGTCCGCTGTACCGCCAGCAAAACCAGCAAGCACTTTATTGTTGTATAGGCGGCGAACTTTGCGCGCGTTACCTTTCATGACGGTATTGCCTAGAGATACTTGGCCATCACCCGCGATGACGACTTTGTTATTTCGACGTACAGATACAATGGTAGTCACAGTCGACCTCTTAATTATTTCTCTTTGGATTTAATTCAGTATATGGGGGAGAGGAACTTGGGATTCAAGGGGAGGGCGTTTTTCACATTTGCTAACGCTGATGATGCCAATAACACGCGAGGAATAAAAAGACCAACAGCGAATGCGGTTGGTCTTTGTGAGATTAGAAGTTTTCTTTCCAAATTGCGCACGGTTCGATTTTCGCGCGTTGCAACTTGTGGCGATCTTTCTCTGCATCGCGTTTGAACTTGTACGGGCCAAGTACAACACGGTACCAAGAACTGCCTTCTTTCTTACGAATTTTGCTCGAAAGACCTTGGAAAGCAATAGCCAGTTTTCGTTCTTCGGCCTGCGCTTGGGTTTTGTAAGCGCCACACTGCATTACGTATGGGATTTTAGATACTTCGATTTCTTTAGCGACGACTTCCACTTCTCGCTTGGGTAAAGATTCGACGTATTCCCACTTCTCTTCAGGTGGTGGTGGCAAATCCTTTTTCGGCTTTGGCTTACTGACGGTCGTGGTAGGTTGTTGAACCACGGGTGGTTTCGGTTCTGGATCGTTACTTAATAAATACAGACCATAGCCAAAACCGCCCACAAGCAAGATTGCAAGTAGACCACTACGCCAAGGTTTTCTTTTGGGAGGTTGTTTTTTTGTCGACTTTTTTGGAGCGCCTCGCCCCCGTCTCACATAATCTCTGTTTGCCACGGTTACTTCTGGTCATCAAGGATTCTTCCAAATATGGTAATCCAGAACGGGTCGAGAAAACACCCTATTGATGTAATCTTGATAGCTACGTATCAGATAGAGAATACAAAAAGCGGCGCCAATGGGCACCGCTTATCGTTAGTTTACATGATAGTCGCGTTGGACTACCGAGCGCTTAGGCGCGTTGCGGTGGCGCTGCGCTACCACGGACAACAAGCTTAGTTTCTAGTAAGCGTGAACCTGAATGAACGTCATGACCTTTAAGGAGTTCAAGCATCATAAGCATCGCTTGGCGGCCAATTTCATAACGAGGTTGAGAAATGGTCGTTAACGGTGGATCGCAGTATTGAGCAAAGTTGATATCATCGAAACCAACCACTGACAGATCTTGCGGAACGCGCAGACCGAGTCGTTTCGCTTCTTGGATTGCGCCGATTGCCATGGTGTCGCAGTGGCAGAAAATCGCAGTTGGTGGCTCTGGAAGTTCTAGCAACTTACGTACAGCTTTCGCGCCGCCGTCAAAAGAAAACTCAGTGATAACGCTGTATTGTGGGTCTTTACTGATCCCCGCGCGACGCAAGGCTTGTTGATAACCTTGCTGGCGGAACTGGCACAATACCGCTGTGTCTGGCCCTGAAATTTGTGCTATGCGTTTATGGCCAAGTTGAGTTAGGTAATTGACCGCTTCAAAAGCAGACGTTAGGTTGTCAATGTGCACGGTTGGTAATTCTAGCTCTGGCGCAAACTCACAAGCCATGACCATTGGTGGCAGGTTTTTCTGTTCTGGCTTGCTGACATCAAATGGCAGGTCGGTGCCAAGCAGTAACATGCCATCGGCTTGTTTGGTGAACACTAGATTCACAAACGAGCTTTCACGCTTTTTCTGCTGGCCGCTGTCACCGAGCAGTACGAGGTAGCCATGTTCCATAGCGGCGTCTTCGATACCACGAATGATTTCAGAAAAGTAAGGATCACAGATGTCAGGAACGATGGTAACAATCGTTTTTGATTCGTTTCTACGTAGATTACGCGCTAATGAATTTGGAGAATAGCCCGCTTCAAGGACGGCATCTTCGACTCTTTTTCTTGTTGAAGAAGAGACTTTTTCTGGATTCATTAATGCTCGAGATACCGTAGCTGTCGACACTCCCGCAAGCTGGGCAACATCCTTCATTGTCGCCATAGTGTTTAACCTCTCAAATTTTTGCCAAGATGACGTTATTCCCTGTCAGAAGTCGTAGGTTTTTATCACTGGTAATCAGTGCCTATCTAATCACGTTGTTAGTGGTTATTTTTAGGGAGTAGGCGATAAAGCATCGCTTGGCTACTGCTTCAAATTTTGGGAATAGTCATTGTTTTAATCTAAGCCTATGGGGTAAACCCACTTTAGACTTTGCTAATTTGGATAGTCTATTCATTTCTATCGGGAAAGTTACGGTCTGTTTAACAAAAATTGCAATCTCGATGTGAGTCTCATCACATTAAAAGGTAATTCATTACATAGTTAAACGTTTGCTAGCTGAGATCTTGTGGTTCTATGTCTAAATTCCAGCGAACTTTTTTGGCATTAGGCAACAACTCAATAGCAGGTTTGGCACTGGTTAATAACTTTTGCATTAATGAACGGTGCTGGGTTTGGAGTAACAGCTGCCAACGGTATTTGCCTGCGCGTTTGGCGAGAGGCGATGGTGTTGGACCAAGCACCATGCAGGTGTCGTCAAACAAAGGGTGCGATTCTAAGGTAAAGCGAACTTGGCGCAGAAAATCTTCTACGATCTCGCTCTGATTCGCTTCGGCTTTAAATAGAGTCAGGAAACTGTACGGTGGCAACTGCGCCAGTTTACGTTCCTCTAATGCCGTCATAGCGAAGTGTCGGTAGTCCTTTTCCAATAAGGCTTGCAACAAACTGTGCTCAGGATGGTGAGTCTGCAAAACCACTTCCCCCGGCTTACTTGCACGTCCGGCTCGCCCTGCGACTTGAATGAATAGCTGCGCTAATCTTTCGGAGGCGCGGAAGTCGCTACTATATAGAGAGCCATCAACATCTAGCAAGGCGACGAGCGTTACATTGGGGAAATGGTGTCCCTTAGCCAACATTTGAGTGCCTATCAAAATTTGATATTCACCCTTGCGGATGGAGTCCAGCGCATCTTCTAAACTGCCTTTGCGGCGCGTACTATCTCTGTCGATACGGATGGCTTTGTATTCGGGAAACAATTGTGCCAATTGTTGTTCTAACTGTTCGGTACCGACACCAACGGTAACCAGTTGAGTTGAACCACAGCCCTGACACTGATGAATCACTGGTTGCTGAGAGCCACAATGGTGGCAGCGAATCTCATTGCTGTATTGGTGGAAGGTGTAATAAGCATCACAACGTTTGCATTCGGCAATCCAACCACATTCATGACACATGAGAGCAGGGGAGAATCCACGACGGTTAAGAAACAGCATCACCTGATTGCCTGCTTTAAGGTGTTTGCGCATTTCCGCAATCAATGGGGCAGATAAACCACTTTCTAAATACTGACCTTTGACGTCGAGCACTTTATTAGTGGTAGGAACCGCAGAGCCTGCGCGTTGGGTCAGGGTTAAATGGTGATACTTGCCTGACAAGGCATTGTGCAATGTCTCCAGTGCAGGTGTGGCTGAGCCCAGAACAATCGGAACTTGTTCTTTATGAGCGCGCATTACAGCAACATCGCGTGCATGATAACGCAAGCTATCTTGCTGTTTGTAAGAGGTGTCATGTTCCTCGTCCACAATGATAATCCCGAGATCAGCAAAAGGCGCGAGTAGGGCAGAGCGTGTGCCGATAATGATTCCGGCCGCTTTGTCGCGTGCAGAAAGCCACGCATTCAGACGCTCCGTCTCGTTTAATCCGGAGTGGATAACGTCAACTGGCACATTAAAACGGCGTTTAAAGCGGTTGATGGTTTGTGGTGTTAAGCCAATCTCTGGTACTAAAACCAAAGCTTGTTTACCTTTCTCTAAGACCGGCTTGATCAGGTTAAGGTACACTTCTGTCTTACCTGAGCCCGTGACGCCTTCTAATAAATAGCAGACAAAACCTGTTTGGCTATTTACGCTCGCAATAGCTAGCGCTTGTTCGTGGTTGAGCTTTGGCTTCTCGACGTCGCATTCAACGTGCTGTCCCCACTGGGTGATTGCAGGCTTCTTCTCGATACGTTCAATCCAGCCTTTATCTTCTAAAGACTTTAGTACAGTTGAGGCTATCTCTTGGTCGACAAATTCCTGGTGAGGCAAAGCGCCGTTAACCAACATTTGCAAGACCTTCTGTTGTTTGACCGCTCGACGATCAAGCCCTTGCATCAGCTTGTCTTTACCGGATTCGGTAATTTGCCACTCTTGTAGCGTCGCAAAATCTGCAGGCTTTCCTTTACGCAGAGCTGCCGGCATCGCATTGTGTAGCGTATCTCCAAGTGGGTATTGGTAGAATTGGCTGCACCAAGTCAGCAACGAATAAAGCTTTTCAGACCATACCGGCTGAGAATCAAGAACTGCTTTGATTGGCTTGAGTTGATCTTTGGGGAAATCCGAGTGATTAACCATCGCGGTGACGATGCCAACTAACGTTTGACGTCCAAAAGGTACGGATACGCGCCCGCCAATGATAGGAAACAGGTGTCCTGGGATGGCATAGTCAAATTGTTTGTCGAGAGGTACGGGCAGTGCCACTCTAGCAATGGATGGACGCATAGATTCGTAGCTATATAAAAGAAGAAAGGACTGTAGAGTTTATTAAAATCGTCCCAGGAATACGAGTCAACCTACGGAGTGTGTTCGGAAATATACTAATATCACCGGATTGGTGAAAAAAGTGGCGAAAAAATTGCCATACGTATTGATCCTATCTAGGGGATTCATTACTATATCGCGCCTTGAGATATGGCTTCAGCAATTGGTTGGTGCGGTATCCCATTTTATTATTAATTGCGTGTGGTGTGCGGCTTAGATTCGTATAGCGACACGGCCTACTATTGAGGTTATCCCATGAAAGCTGGTATCCACCCAGAATACAAAGCAGTAAACGCTACTTGTTCTTGCGGCAACTCTTTCGAGTTCAACTCTACTCTAGGTAAAGAGTCTATCCACCTAGACGTATGTGACAAGTGTCACCCATTCTACACTGGTAAGCAACGTATCGTTGATACAGGCGGCCGTGTTGATCGCTTCAACAAGCGTTTCGGTGCACTATCAAGCGGTAAGAAATAATAGCAACTGCTATTACGATTACAGTTTAGAAAAGGACGCTTCGGCGTCCTTTTTGTTTATGGCCCATTTTGCAGGTGACCATAAAACAGCAAGTTAAAAATAGTTTCGATTATTTTTCATTCAGCCCTTGCAACCTAAAGTGTGATCTGTATAATGCGTCGCACTGGTTAAGCCAGTTGTGAACCAATGAGCAGTGAGGAGCTAACTTCCTTATAGGACTGTTAGGTAATGTAGACTCAGCTTATGTTCGCGGTTAATACAATTAGCTATCTTTTCTTCGGAAAAACTATCCCCAAAGGTGACTTTGGCACGTAGGGATTGTTAATCGAAAATTAACTGACAATGCGTCCTAATCTTGGATGCTACGGTTTCACATAAATCAATCGGCATTCTCTCGTCTTGGCGAGCTTGAGTGGCGATATTGTTTGTGTAATTTTTAAAATTGGAGCTCTGTCTCATGCAGAACCAACGTATCCGTATCCGCCTAAAAGCTTTCGATTACAAACTAATCGATGCTTCTACAGCGGAAATCGTTGAAACAGCTAAGCGCACTGGCGCACAGGTTCGTGGTCCAATCCCACTACCAACTCGTAAAGAGCGTTTCACAGTTCTTATCTCTCCACACGTTAACAAGAAAGCACGTGACCAGTACGAAATCCGTACTCACAAGCGTCTAATCGACATCGTTGAGCCAACAGACAAAACTGTTGATGCTCTAATGCGTCTAGACCTTGCTGCGGGCGTTGACGTTCAAATTAGCCTAGGTTAAGGGAGATTAGAAGTATGATTGGTCTAATCGGTCGTAAAGTGGGCATGACCCGCGTATTTACTGAAGAAGGCGTTTCTATTCCAGTAACTGTTGTTGAAGTTGAAGCTAACCGTGTTTCTCAAGTGAAAACTCTTGAAACTGATGGCTACGCTGCAATTCAGGTTACAGCTGGTTCTAAGAAAGCTAACCGCGTAAACAAAGCTGAAGCAGGTCACTTTGCTAAAGCTGGCGTTGAAGCTGGTCGCGGTCTTTGGGAATTCCGTTTAGAAAACGGCGAAGAGTTCGAAGTTGGTGCTGAACTAACTGTTGAACTATTCAACGAAACTAAGAAAGTAGACGTTACTGGTACATCTAAGGGTAAAGGTTTCCAAGGCGCTGTTAAGCGTTGGAACTTCCGTACTCAAGATATGACTCACGGTAACTCATTGTCTCACCGTGCTCCTGGTTCTATCGGTCAATGTCAGACTCCAGGTCGCGTATTTAAAGGCAAGAAAATGGCAGGTCACATGGGTGCTGAGCGTGTAACGACTCAAAACCTAGAGATCGTACGTGTTGACGCTGAGCGCAACCTGCTTCTTATTAAAGGTGCAGTCCCAGGCGCAACTGGCGGCAACGTGATCGTTAAACCAGCTGTTAAAGCATAACGTCTCAGGAGTAAGTAATGGAACTAATGGTTAAAGGTGCTGATGCACTAACTGTTTCCGAAACTACTTTCGGACGTGAGTTTAACGAAGCTCTTGTACACCAAGTAGTTGTTGCGTACGCAGCAGGTGCTCGTCAAGGTACACGTGCTCAAAAAACACGTTCAGAAGTATCTGGCGGTGGCGCTAAGCCATGGCGTCAAAAAGGTACTGGTCGCGCTCGCGCTGGTACAATTCGTAGCCCAATCTGGCGTACAGGTGGTGTTACTTTTGCTGCGAAACCACAAGATCACAGCCAAAAAGTAAACAAAAAAATGTACCGCGGTGCTATGAAGAGCATTCTTTCTGAGCTTGTTCGTCAAGAGCGTCTAATCGTTGTTGATAACTTCTCAGTTGAAGCACCAAAGACTAAAGAGCTAGTTGCTAAGCTGAAAGAGCTTGAGCTAACTGACGCTCTAATCGTGACTAGCGAAGTAGATGAGAATCTATTCCTAGCTGCTCGTAACCTATACAAAGTTGACGCACGTGATGTTGCTGGTATCGATCCAGTATCTCTAATCGCGTTTGACAAAGTTGTAATGACTGCAGAAGCAGTTAAGCAAGTAGAGGAAATGCTAGCATGATCACTGAAGAGCGTATCCTAAAAGTTCTACGTGCACCGCACATCTCTGAAAAAGCAACTATGGCAGCTGAGAAAGCGAACACTATCGTTTTCAAAGTAGCTAAAGATGCAACTAAAAAAGAGATCAAAGCAGCTGTAGAAAAGCTATTTGAAGTTGAAGTTAAGTCTGTAAATACTCTTATCACTAAGGGTAAGACCAAACGTCAAGGTCTACGCCAAGGTCGCCGCAGCGACGTTAAGAAAGCGTACGTTACTTTGAAAGAAGGTCAAGATCTTGACTTTGTTGGCGGCGCGGAATAACAGGAGTAGTTAAAAATGGCTATTGTTAAATGTAAGCCGACTTCCCCTGGTCGTCGTCACGTTGTTAAAGTTGTTAACGCTGACCTACACAAGGGCAAGCCATACGCACCTCTTCTAGAGAAAAACTCTAAGAATGGCGGTCGTAACAACAACGGTCGTATCACAGTACGTCACATCGGCGGTGGTCACAAGCATCACTACCGTGTAATTGACTTCAAACGTACTAAAGACGGTATCCCAGCGACAGTTGAGCGTCTAGAATACGATCCAAACCGTAGCGCAAACATTGCTCTAGTTCTTTACAAAGACGGTGAGCGTCGCTACATCCTAGCACCTAAAGGTGTTGTAGCTGGTGATGTTATTCAGTCTGGTGTTGATGCACCAATCAAAGCTGGTAACACTCTACCAATGCGTAACATCCCAGTAGGTTCAACTGTACACAATGTTGAACTTAAACCTGGTAAAGGTGGTCAGCTAGCTCGTTCGGCTGGTGCTTACGCTCAAATCGTTGCTCGCGACGGTGCGTACGTAACTATCCGTCTACGTTCTGGCGAAATGCGCAAAGTTCTTTCTGAAGGCCGTGCAACAATCGGTGAAGTTGGTAACTCTGAGCACATGCTACGCGAACTTGGTAAAGCTGGTGCTTCACGCTGGCGCGGCGTACGTCCAACCGTACGTGGTGTAGTAATGAACCCGGTTGATCACCCACACGGTGGTGGTGAAGGTCGTACTTCTGGTGGCCGTCATCCAGTATCTCCTTGGGGTATGCCAACTAAAGGCTTCAAGACTCGTAAGAACAAACGCACTGACAAGTACATCGTACGTCGTCGTAACAAGTAATCTATATAAAGAGGAATCGCCATGCCACGTTCTCTCAAGAAAGGTCCTTTTATTGACCTACACTTGCTGAAGAAGGTAGAGAAAGCGGTGGAAAGCGGAGACAAAAAGCCTATTAAGACTTGGTCCCGTCGTTCAATGATCATCCCTACGATGATCGGTTTGACCATCGCTGTCCATAATGGTCGTCAGCACGTACCAGTATTTGTAACTGATGAAATGATCGGTCACAAACTGGGCGAATTCGCACCAACACGTACTTACCGCGGTCACGCTGCGGATAAGAAAGCTAAGAAGCGCTAAGGAGTAGATAATGGAAGCAATTGCTAAACATAACTTTGCTCGCATTTCGCCTCAGAAAGCTCGCTTAGTTGCGGATCTAATCCGTGGTAAATCTGTTGACCAAGCTCTAGAAATCCTAACGTTCAGCAACAAAAAAGCTGCTGCACTAGTTAAGAAAGTTCTAGAGTCTGCTATCGCTAACGCGGAGCACAACGAAGGTGCAGATATTGACGATCTGAATGTCGCAAAAATCTTTGTAGATGAAGGCCCAACCATGAAGCGTATTATGCCTCGTGCTAAAGGTCGTGCGGATCGTATCTTGAAGCGTTCAAGCCACATCACTGTTGTTGTAGCAGATCGCTAGAGACTAGGAGAGTAAGCAATGGGTCAAAAAGTACATCCAAATGGTATTCGTCTAGGCATCGTTAAGCCTTGGAATGCTACATGGTTTGCTAACACCAAAGATTTCGCTGACAACCTAGACGGCGACTTCAAGGTACGTCAGTTCCTTACAAGTGAACTGAAAAAAGCGTCTCTATCACGTATCGTTATCGAGCGTCCTGCTAAGAGCATCCGTGTGACTATTCACACTGCTCGTCCAGGCGTTGTTATCGGTAAGAAAGGTGAAGACGTTGAGAAGCTACGCGCAGCTGTAGCTAAAATTGCAGGTGTACCAGCGCAAATTAACATCGCTGAAGTACGTAAGCCTGAACTAGATGCGCAACTTGTTGGTGACAGCATCGCGTCTCAGCTAGAGCGTCGTGTTATGTTCCGTCGTGCTATGAAGCGCGCAGTACAAAACGCTATGCGTCTAGGCGCTAAAGGTATCAAAGTGGAAGTAAGCGGTCGTCTAGGCGGCGCTGAAATCGCACGTTCAGAGTGGTACCGTGAAGGCCGTGTGCCTCTACACACTCTACGTGCTGACATTGATTACGCAACTTCTTCGGCTCACACTCAATACGGTGTGATCGGCATTAAAACTTGGATCTTCAAAGGTGAAATCCTAGGTGGTATGCCAGCAGCTAACGCTGTAGAGCCTAAAGGCGACAAGCCTAAGAAGCAGCGTAAAGGCCGTAAGTAAGGAGTCGACAGATGCTACAACCTAAACGTACTAAGTTCCGTAAGGTTCAGACTGGTCGTAACCGTGGTCTAGCTAAAGGTACTGATGTAAGCTTCGGCGAATTCGGTCTTAAAGCTGTTGGCCGTGGTCGTCTAACTGCTCGTCAAATCGAAGCGGCACGTCGTGCAATGACACGTCACGTTAAGCGTCAAGGTAAAATCTGGATCCGTGTGTTCCCAGACAAACCAATCACAGAAAAACCACTAGAAGTTCGTCAAGGTAAGGGTAAAGGTAACGTTGAGTACTGGGTAGCCCAAATCCAACCTGGTAAGGTTATGTACGAAATGGGTGGTGTACCTGAAGAATTGGCACGTGAAGCGTTCCGTCTAGCGGCACGTAAACTGCCTTTCAAAACTACATTTGTAACTAAGCAGGTGATGTGATGAAAGCACAAGATCTACGCGAGAAAAGCGTTGAAGAGCTTAACGCTGAGCTAATGAATTTGCTACGTGAACAGTTCAACTTGCGCATGCAAGCTGCAACTGGTCAACTACAGCAAACTCATACTCTGAAAGCTGTACGCCGTGATATCGCACGTGTGAAAACTGTTTTGACTGAGAAGGCAGGCGCATAATGAGCGAAGTAAAACGTACTCAACAAGGTCGTGTTGTTAGCGACAAGATGGACAAGTCTATCACTGTTGCAATCGAACGTTTCGTAAAACACCCAATTTACGGTAAGTTCGTTAAACGTACGACTAAAGTACACGCACATGACGAAAACAACGAGTGTGGCATTGGCGACACTGTTGAAATCGCAGAGTGTCGTCCACTGTCTAAGACTAAGTCTTGGACTTTGGTGAAAGTTGTAGAAAAGGCGAAGATGTAATCTTCACTCTTCTATGATAATAAACGGCTCCAAAAATATTTTTGGAGCCGTTTATTTTTTGACTACCCAATCACAGAAAAGGGTGGTACAATTCGCGTCCCTTATAAAGAGGCAGCCCGACCCGTGATGGGTCTAGTTATTAATATTTAGCGGAGCACTAACATGATCCAAATGCAAAGTATGCTGGACGCAGCTGATAACTCAGGCGCACGCAGCGTAATGTGTATTAAGGTTCTGGGTGGCTCACACCGCCGTTATGCACATATCGGTGACGTCATCAAAGTTACTGTTAAGGAAGCAATTCCTCGCGGTAAAGTTAAAAAAGGTGACGTTATGAAGGCGGTTGTAGTGCGCACCCGTAAAGGCGTACGTCGTCCTGACGGTTCTGTCATTCGCTTCGACCGAAATGCTTGCGTACTGTTGAATAACACTACTGAGCAACCAATCGGTACACGTATCTTTGGTCCTGTGACACGCGAACTTCGTGGCGATAAGTTCATGAAGATCGTTTCACTGGCTCCAGAAGTTCTGTAAGGAGCACGTAGAAATGGCAGCTAAAATCCGTCGTAATGACGAAGTAATCGTTCTTGCTGGTAAAGACAAAGGCAAGAAAGGTAAAGTAACTAAGGTCCTAGCAACTGGTAAAGTTATCGTTGAAGGTATCAACCTTGTTAAGAAACACCAGAAACCTGTTCCTGCACTAGGTATCCAAGGCGGTATCGTAGAGCAAGAAGCAGCAATCGATGTTTCTAACGTGGCTATCTTTAATGCAGCTACTGGTAAAGCTGACCGTATCGGTTTCCGTTTTGAAGACGGCAAAAAAGTTCGTTTCTTCAAGTCTAACGGCGAAACCGTTTCTAACTAATAGAAGTAATTTGGAGTTCTACTATGGCGAAACTGCATGATTACTACAAGTCGTCTGTAGTCGCTGAACTGACCAAACAGTTCAGTTACACAAGCGTCATGCAAGTCCCTAGAATCGAGAAAATCACCCTAAACATGGGTGTTGGTGAAGCAATCAACGATAAGAAACTGCTAGAAAACGCAGCATCTGATATGGCAACGATCTCTGGTCAAAAGCCACTTATCACTAAAGCGCGTAAATCTGTTGCAGGTTTCAAAATCCGTGAAGGCTACCCTATCGGTTGTAAAGTAACCTTGCGTGGCGAACGTATGTGGGATTTTCTTGAGCGTTTGATTAACATCGCTCTTCCACGTGTACGTGACTTCCGTGGTGTTAGCGCTAAGTCTTTTGACGGTCGCGGTAACTACAGCATGGGCGTTCGCGAGCAAATCATCTTCCCGGAAATCGACTTTGATAAAGTTGATCGTGTACGCGGTCTAGACATCACTATTACGACGTCTGCTGGTACTGATGAGGAAGGCCGTGCTCTGCTGGCTGCCTTTAACTTCCCATTCCGTAAGTAAGGTGAAGGGTTACTGTTATGGCTAAACAATCAATGAAAGCACGTGAAGCTAAACGTGCAAAGCTAGTAGCTAAGTTCGCTGAAAAGCGTGCAGCGCTAAAAGCTATCATCAGCGATGTAAACGCATCTGAAGAAGATCGTTGGAACGCAGTTCTTACACTGCAATCTCTTCCACGTGATTCAAGTGCATCACGTCAGCGCAACCGTTGTAACCAAACTGGTCGTCCACACGGTTACCTACGTAAGTTCGGTCTAAGCCGTATTAAGGTTCGTGAAGCTTGCATGAAAGGCGAGATTCCGGGTCTTCGTAAGGCTAGCTGGTAATTGCCACTTAATCATTTGGAGTAAATCATATGAGCATGCAAGATCCGATTTCGGATATGCTGACCCGCGTTCGTAACGGTCAGGCAGCAAACAAAGTTGCTGTTAAAATGCCTTCTTCAAAGCTTAAAGTTGCAATTGCTGCACTACTAAAAGCTGAAGGTTACATCGTTGACTTCGCTGTTGAAGGCGAAGCAAAACCTGAGCTAGAAGTAACTCTTAAGTACTTCCAAGCTAAACCAGTAATCGAGCAACTTAAACGTGTTTCTCGTCCAGGTCTACGTGTTTACAAGAAGAAAGATGAACTTCCTTCTGTAATGGGTGGTCTTGGTATTGCTATCGTTTCTACTTCCAAGGGTCTTATGTCAGACCGCGCTGCACGTAAAGCAGGTCTTGGTGGTGAAATCATCTGCTACGTAGCTTAATAGGAGTAGAATATGTCTCGTGTTGCTAAAGCACCTGTCGCTATTCCAGCTGGCGTAGAGGTGAAACTAAACGGCCAAGAAATCACTGTAAAAGGTGCTAAAGGCGAACTAACTCGCGTACTAAACGACGCTGTAGTTATCGCTCAGGAAGAAAACAACCTAACTTTCGGTCCTAAAGAAGGTGTTGCTAACGCTTGGGCACAAGCAGGTACTGCTCGTGCACTAGTTAACAACATGGTTGTTGGTGTTACTGAAGGCTTTACTAAGAAGCTAACTCTTAAAGGTGTTGGTTACCGTGCTGCTATCAAAGGCAACGCTGTAGGTCTAACACTAGGCTTCTCACACCCAGTTGAGCACGAGTTGCCAGCGGGTATCAAAGCTGAATGTCCAAGCCAAACTGAAATCGTGATTACTGGTTGTGACAAACAACTAGTTGGTCAAGTTGCGGCTGACATTCGTTCTTACCGTCAACCTGAGCCTTACAAAGGTAAAGGTGTTCGTTACGCAGATGAAAATGTGCGTACTAAAGAAGCTAAGAAGAAGTAAGGTAACACTATGGATAAGAAAGCATCTCGCATCCGTCGTGCTACACGCGCACGTCGTAAGATTGCAGAACTGGGTGCGACTCGCCTAGTTGTACACCGTACTCCTCGTCACGTGTACGCACAGGTTATCGCGGCTAACGGCTCTGAGGTTATCGCAGCAGCTTCTACTGTAGAAAAAGCGATCCGTGAGCAAGTGAAATACACTGGTAACGTTGATGCAGCTAAAGCAGTAGGTAAAGCTGTTGCAGAACGCGCTCTTGAAAAAGGCGTAACTGCAGTTGCATTTGATCGTTCTGGTTTCCAATACCACGGTCGAGTAGCGGCGCTAGCAGAATCTGCTCGCGAAGCTGGTCTGAAATTCTAAGGTAGGGTTGGAAGATGGCTAAAGAACAACAAGTTCAAGCGAATGATTTGCAAGAAAAGCTAATCGCAGTTAACCGTGTTTCTAAAACGGTTAAAGGCGGTCGAATCATGAGCTTCACTGCACTAACAGTAGTTGGTGACGGTAATGGTCGTGTAGGTTTCGGTTACGGCAAAGCTCGTGAAGTACCTGCAGCGATCCAAAAAGCAATGGAAAAAGCGCGTCGTAACATGACTACGATCGCTCTAAACGAAGGCACTCTTCACCACCCAGTGAAAGGTCGCCACTCGGGCTCTAAAGTTTACATGCAGCCTGCAGCAGAAGGTACTGGTGTTATCGCAGGTGGTGCGATGCGTGCAGTACTAGAAGTTGCTGGTGTACACAACGTACTATCTAAAGCATACGGTTCAACGAACCCTATCAACATCGTTCGTGCAACGATCGATGCACTAGGTAGCATGAAGTCGCCAGAAATGGTTGCTGCTAAACGTGGTCTAACTGTTGAAGCTATTTCGGAGTAAGAACACCATGGCAACTATTAAAGTAACTCAAACTAAAAGCTCAATTGGCCGCCTACCAAAGCACAAAGCTACTTTGCGTGGTCTAGGTCTTCGTAAAATCAACCACACAGTAGAACTTGAAGATACTCCGTGCGTACGCGGTATGATCAACAAGGTTTACTACATGGTTAAAGTTGAGGAGTAATCAGAATGCGTTTGAATACTCTTGCACCGGCTGCTGGCTCTAAACATGCTCCTAAGCGTGTAGGCCGTGGTATCGGTTCTGGCCTAGGTAAAACTGGTGGCCGTGGTCACAAAGGTCAAAAATCACGTTCTGGCGGTAAAGTTCGTCCAGGTTTCGAAGGCGGTCAGATGCCTCTGAAACAACGTCTACCAAAATTCGGTTTCACTTCTCGTAAGAGCCTAGTGTCTGCTGAAGTTCGTCTAGCTGAGCTAGCGAAAGTTTCTGGTGACGTGGTTGATCTAAACAGCCTTAAAGCTGCTAACATCATCACTAAGAACATCGAATTCGTTAAAGTTGTTCTTTCTGGTGAAATTAACAAAGCAGTGACTGTTAAAGGTCTACGTGTGACTAAAGGCGCTAAAGCTGCAATCGAAGCTGCAGGCGGTAAAATCGAGGAATAATCTCGAGGAACGAGGTACAGATGGCTAAGAAACCAGGACAAGATTTTCGTAGTGCTCAGAGCGGCTTAAGTGAACTAAAGTCGCGCTTGTTATTCGTAATTGGTGCACTTTTAGTATTCCGAGCCGGCTCTTTTGTGCCGATTCCTGGTATTGACGCTGCTGTACTTGCCGATTTGTTCGAACAGCAAAAAGGTACCATCGTTGAAATGTTTAACATGTTCTCCGGTGGTGCTCTTGAGCGTGCATCTATATTAGCATTGGGCATCATGCCGTATATTTCGGCATCTATTGTTGTCCAATTGCTAACTGTAGTTCATCCAGCGTTAGCTGAACTCAAAAAAGAGGGTGAAGCAGGCCGTCGTAAGATCAGCCAATACACACGCTACGGCACGCTTGTACTTGCAACCTTCCAGGCTATAGGTATCGCAACAGGCTTACCAAACATGGTCGACAATCTGGTTGTTATCAACCAAACCATGTTTACGCTAATTGCTACCGTAAGTTTAGTAACCGGCACCATGTTCCTAATGTGGTTAGGTGAACAAATTACAGAGCGTGGAATTGGTAACGGTATTTCGTTACTAATTTTTGCAGGTATTGTTGCTGGATTGCCTTCTGCAATCGGTCAAACAATCGAGCAAGCGCGTCAAGGTGAATTGCATGTACTTCTTCTGTTGCTAATCGCGGTATTAGCTTTTGCAGTAATTTACTTCGTTGTTTTCATGGAACGTGGTCAGCGTCGAATCGTCGTTAACTACGCGAAGCGTCAACAAGGTCGTAAAGTATTTGCTGCACAAAGTTCTCACTTGCCACTTAAAATTAATATGGCAGGTGTTATTCCAGCGATTTTCGCATCAAGCATTATCCTGTTCCCAGGAACACTGGCTCAGTGGTTTGGTCAGAATGGTGAGAGCAGCGCGTTCGGTTGGTTAACTGACGTGTCTTTGGCTCTTAGCCCAGGTCAGCCATTGTATGTAATGCTATATGCAGCAGCAATTATCTTCTTCTGTTTCTTCTACACGGCGTTGGTTTTCAACCCGCGTGAAACAGCAGATAACTTGAAGAAGTCTGGTGCATTCGTACCCGGTATCCGCCCAGGTGAGCAGACAGCGAAGTACATCGATAAAGTAATGACACGTCTTACCCTTGCTGGTGCACTGTACATTACCTTTATCTGTCTGATTCCCGAGTTCATGATGGTCGCGTGGAACGTACGTTTCTACTTCGGCGGTACATCACTACTAATCGTAGTTGTTGTAATTATGGACTTTATGGCACAGGTACAGACTCATCTGATGTCTCAACAGTATGATTCTGTGTTGAAGAAAGCGAATCTGAAAGGCTACGGCCGTTAATCCGGCGGTAGACTCAGTTTCATTTACGGAGTTTAGCAATGAAAGTTCGTGCTTCCGTTAAAAAAATCTGCCGTAACTGTAAAGTAATCAAGCGTAACGGTGTCGTTCGCGTGATTTGCAGTGAGCCAAAGCACAAACAGCGCCAAGGCTAATTAGCAGAAATTTTTACTTGAAAATGAAGGTTGGGTCGAGTATATTCCTCGGCCTACCTTTTGCGTGCAAAAGAAGTAGTATTCCGCAGCGTATCCATAACGGGCTTTGCTGCGGCTAATTCTTTTATAGAAACACTTAGGAGTGAATAATGGCCCGTATAGCAGGCATTAACATTCCTGATCAGAAACACGCTGTAATCGCTCTAACGGCGATCTACGGCATCGGTAAAACTCGCTCTCAAGCTATCCTAGCTGAAGTGGGTATTGCTGAAGATGTTAAGATCAGTGAACTAACTGAAGAGCAGATCGATCAACTGCGTGATGGTGTAGCTAAGTACACTGTAGAAGGTGATCTACGTCGTGAAGTATCTATGAACATCAAGCGTCTTATGGACCTTGGCTGTTACCGTGGTCTTCGTCATCGTCGCAGTCTACCGCTACGTGGACAGCGTACTAAAACCAACGCTCGCACCCGTAAGGGTCCGCGTAAGCCGATCAAGAAATAATCGGGAAGGTAGAGTACAATGGCTAAACAACCAACTCGCGCTCGTAAGCGCGTACGCAAGCAAGTTGCAGATGGCGTTGCGCACATCCATGCTTCTTTCAATAACACAATCGTAACCATTACTGACCGTCAAGGTAACGCTCTTGCATGGGCTACTGCAGGTGGTTCTGGTTTCCGTGGTTCTCGTAAGTCTACTCCGTTCGCTGCACAGGTTGCTGCTGAGCGTTGTGCTGAAATGGCTAAAGAATACGGTCTAAAGAACTTGGAAGTTATGGTTAAGGGTCCTGGTCCAGGTCGTGAATCTACTGTTCGCGCACTGAACGCAGCTGGTTTCCGCATCACAAACATCGTTGATGCTACACCAATCCCTCATAACGGTTGTCGTCCACCTAAGAAACGTCGCGTATAACGTTTCTAGGACTATTGGAGAAGAATCATGGCAAGATATTTGGGTCCTAAGCTGAAGCTTAGCCGTCGTGAAGGCACTGACTTATTCCTTAAGTCTGGTGTTCGCGCGATCGATACCAAGTGTAAAATTGATAACGCACCAGGTGTACACGGCGCTCGTCGCGGTCGTCTATCTGAGTATGGCGTTCAGCTTCGTGAGAAGCAAAAAGTTCGTCGTATGTACGGCGTTCTAGAAAAACAATTCCGTAACTACTACAAAGAAGCTGCACGTCTTAAAGGCAACACAGGTGAGAACCTACTTCAGCTTCTTGAAGGTCGTCTTGATAACGTAGTTTACCGCATGGGCTTTGGCGCAACTCGCGCAGAAGCACGTCAGCTAGTTAGCCACAAAGCTATCCTAGTTAACGGTAAAGTTGTAAACGTTCCTTCTTTCAAAGTAGCGGCTAATGACGTTGTTTCTATTCGCGAGAAAGCTAAACAGCAAGCTCGTATCAAAGCAGCTCTAGAAGTTGCTGAACAACGTGAAAAACCAACTTGGATTGAAGTAGATGGTGGCAAGATGGAAGGTACATTCAAGCGTATGCCTGAGCGTTCTGATCTATCAGCTGACATCAACGAACAATTGATCGTCGAGCTTTACTCTAAGTAAGGTTTAAACTAAAGAGAGGACACAATGCAGGGTTCTGTAACAGAATTTCTTAAGCCACGTCTAGTTGACATCGAACAAATCAGCTCGACTCACGCAAAAGTAACTCTTGAGCCATTAGAGCGTGGCTTTGGTCATACTCTGGGTAATGCACTTCGCCGCATTCTTCTATCTTCTATGCCTGGTTGTGCAGTGACAGAAGTAGAAATTGAAGGCGTACTTCATGAGTACAGCACTAAAGAAGGCGTACAAGAAGATATTCTTGAAATCCTTCTAAACCTTAAAGGTTTGGCAGTGCGTGTAGCTGAAGGCAAAGATGAAGTGTTCATTACTTTGAACAAATCAGGCTCGGGCCCTGTGGTTGCAGGTGACATCACCCATGACGGTGATGTAGAGATCGCTAACCCTGAACACGTTATTTGTCACCTAACGGATGACAACGCTGAAATCGCAATGCGTATTAAAGTTGAACGTGGTCGTGGTTATGTTCCAGCTTCTGCGCGTATCCATAATGAAGAAGACGAGCGTCCAATCGGTCGCCTACTAGTAGATGCTACTTACAGCCCAGTAGACAAAATTGCCTACGCTGTAGAAGCAGCTCGTGTAGAACAGCGTACTGATCTAGACAAGCTTGTTATCGATATGGAAACAAACGGTACTCTAGAACCTGAGGAAGCAATCCGTCGTGCAGCTACTATCCTAGCTGAACAATTGGATGCATTCGTAGATCTTCGTGATGTACGTGTTCCTGAGGAGAAGGAAGAGAAGCCAGAATTCGATCCGATCCTACTGCGTCCTGTAGACGATCTTGAACTAACAGTTCGCTCTGCTAACTGTCTGAAAGCAGAAGCGATTCACTACATCGGTGATCTAGTACAACGTACTGAGGTTGAGCTACTTAAAACGCCTAACCTTGGTAAAAAATCTCTTACTGAGATTAAAGACGTACTTGCGTCACGTGGTCTGTCTCTGGGCATGCGCCTAGAAAACTGGCCACCTGCATCAATCGCTGAAGATTAATCGATACTAGTTAGAAGGATTAGGTCATGCGCCATCGTAAGAGTGGTCGTCAACTCAACCGCAACAGCTCACATCGTAAAGCGATGTTTAGCAACATGGCTAGCTCTCTAGTACGTCATGAAGTTATCAAGACTACTTTGCCAAAAGCAAAAGAGCTACGTCGCGTAGTTGAGCCTTTGATTACACTAGCTAAGACTGACAGTGTTGCTAACCGTCGTCTAGCATTTGCACGTACTCGTGACAACGAAGTAGTTGCAAAACTATTTAACGAACTAGGTCCACGTTTTGCTGCTCGTCAGGGCGGTTACACTCGTATCCTAAAAGCTGGCTTCCGTGCTGGTGATAAAGCTCCAATGGCTTACATTGAGCTTGTAGATCGCCCAGCTGCTGAAGAAGCTGCTGAGTAATCAGTTCGTAAGAACGAGAAAGCCGAGCGTTAGCTCGGCTTTTTTGTATCTGTAATTTGCTCAAAAATGGGAGCCTACTGTTTGTATGCTCCCATTCTTTTTACTTCTATTTCGATGGGGATTTCGCTTAAAGCGAAATTACTTACCGCTCGTCCATAGACCGCTTAAAGACTTCAATAGTCCCTCACTTGCTCCTTGCTCATTTAGGTAACCTAAAATCACTGGTGCAAATTGGCTGATCATCGATGGGTCTAGTCCTAGTGCATTAAATGCGCTTTGTACTGCACTCAAGCTTTCGATGTTACCTAACAGGCTTTGTGCACCTTTCAAGTTGGATAATCCAGGGATCAATGACTGCAATTCCGTGCTGTTTTGTTGAGACAGTTGGCTTTGAGCAAGTGCAATTAGGGCACTGCTGCCACCTGCAGCTTGTTCTGTCGAAACTGGTAGCTGACTCGTTAGTAGCTCAGTAAGAGGTGAAGATTCTGCATTTAGGCCTTGGCTTACCATATCCATAAGACCATTTTTGCTGCTCTTATCTACGACAGTGTCCAAAAACGCATGTGCGTTGCCAATATTCACTGATAGGAGAGCTAAAGTTAGGAGAGTTTTACGCATAGTACCTCCGACGGTTGAGCGTTTTAACTTATTTGTTGTATTTATTTTTTTAGGTCATCTGACTGATAACTTCTATTATTTTATAAAAAAAGCGGCGCTAATGCGCCGCTTTATGTAGGTCATTGAGAAAAGTCTCAATTATAGAATGTCTAGTAGCTCAACTTCGAATACTAGTGCTGCGAATGGAGGGATTGCAGCGCCTGCGCCACGTTCACCGTACGCAAGGTCTTGTGGGATGTATAGTTTCCACTTAGAACCTACAGGCATTAGTTGTAGAGCTTCAACCCAACCTTTAATTACGCCAGTTACTGGGAACTCAGCTGGTTGGCCGCGAGATACAGAGCTGTCGAATACTGTGCCGTCTGTTAGTTCACCGTGGTAGTGAACACGTACAGATTTATCAGCTGTTGGGATTTCGCCAGTACCTTCATTGATGATTTCGTACTGTAGGCCAGATTCAAGAACATTAACTTCTGGACGTAGAGCGTTGTCTTTTAGGAACGCTTCACCATCAGCTGCTGCTGCTTTAGCTGCTTCTTGACGAGCTGCTTCTGCGCGAGTGTGTAGCTCTTGCAGTGCATTGTTGATTTCGTCAATTTCGATTGATGGCATTTCGCCAGTCAATGCTGTTGCGATACCCGCAGCGATAGCGTCAACGCTAAGGCCTTCAAGACCAGAGCCAGCTAGTTGCTGACCCATTTGCAGACCAATGCCGTAGCTTGCTTTTTGTTCTGCAGTTTCAAATTTAATTTCAGACATGAATGTCGCTCTTATTAGGAGTGATAAAGGTAACAGGATATCAGTTTCGAGCTTAGGTTTAAATAATTGCTGGCGATTGCGTTATCTGACCAGTCAGCGTGTGACTTATCTCTTACTCCAAGTGAAATTTCTGCTAATTTAAACCAAATTCCATTTTACTTTAGTCAAAACCATATACTCTCCGCGCTGGTATTTTTATACTGGTAGTAGAAGTATTAAGGGACACATCAACATGAATCGTCGCAGAAAGAAAAAGCAGCAAGTCGACTACGTCGAGTTGGTCAAACAAAAGTTCGCTGCTATCAACTGGAAGCAGCCGTTCAACAAAAGTAAGTGGTTGGAACGTGTAGAACCAATCAAGGCATTTTGGCAGCGCTTACCTAAATTCCATCAACGAGCTTTGATGGTGTTAATGCCATTATTACTTCTACTTCTGATTGTACCGTTACCGAAAAAGACGGAAGCGTTAGTCGAACAGCAGGGTGAAGTGGATAGCCAGCGTGTTGCGATCCAGTTAAATGCGCAAAGCCTGAGTCAGCAACGTACGTCGCAAAACTCGGGGCCTAAGTCAGAAGACTGGAAAGAGTACCATGTGAAGAATGGTGATACGTTAGCTCAAGTTTTTCGCAACAATCAGCTTTCTATGGCTGACCTTAGCGCCTTAGTAAAAATAGAAGGAAGCGACAAGCCACTGAGCCATATCAAGCAGGGGCAACTCATCCGTTTTAAACTCTCAGAAAACGGCCAGTTAGATATGTTGCAACTGGAAAAGAGTGATCATTCGGTTATGTTCTTCCGTCTATCGGATGGCAGCTTCGGCAGAAACAAATAGTTTCCGTTGTAGATTTAAAAAAGACGCAATCATCTCGCGTCTTTTTTATTGCAGTTTTGTAGAGGTTTATTGAGTCGATTGCTTCCTGCGCATGTCTACGTGTGGAATTCCATCTTCTAAGTAACTGTCAGAAATAACCTCAAATCCATGGTGAGCATAAAAATCGATAAGATGTTCTTGTGCACCAATGTCTATGGTTTTTTCGGGCCATAACGTAGAGCATGCTTGGATGGCTCGTGTGATTAGCTGATGGCCTAAGCCACCACCTCGGGCTGTTTGTTTGGTCACGACTCGGCCAATACTGACGTTATCATAAGTGGTTCCAGCTGGCAGAAGCCGAGCGCAGGCAACTAATTCATCATTGTGGTAGCCGAGTAGGTGATGAACGCCGTCAATAACATCCCTACCATCTAGCTCTGGGTACGGGCAAGTTTGCTCGACGACGAACACATCGACGCGTAAGCGCAGCATCTCATACAGTTGTAAAGTAGTTAGTTGAGCAAAAGGCAAAGTGATCCAAGTGGTCATGTCCGTCGTCCATAATGATAGTAGAGTGCCTGAATGTACTCGCTTTTGTTTCAATACTCATTAACAATGGTTAATTTTCACTGGTCTTCCCAGAAAATCTGGCGATAATGTGCCCTCTTTTTCATCCCACCTGAGGATATTTCCCTGTGAGCAAACAAACTTTTGACCAAGTAGGCCTGAACCCAGCGCTACTAGAAACGCTGGATTCATTGAACTACACCCATATGACGCCAATTCAAGCGTTAAGCTTACCGGCGATTTTGAATCAGCGTGACGTAATTGGTCAGGGTAAAACGGGCTCGGGTAAAACAGCTGCGTTTGGTCTTGGCGTGCTATCAAATCTAAACGTAAAACGATTTCGCGTGCAGGCTTTGGTGCTGTGTCCGACTCGCGAACTGGCGGATCAAGTTGCTAAAGAAATTCGAACGCTAGGGCGTGGTATTCATAACATTAAAGTACTTACGTTGTGCGGCGGTATGCCGATGGGACCGCAAATTGGTTCGTTAGAGCATGGTGCACATATCCTTGTGGGTACTCCGGGGCGTATTCTGGATCACCTTGAGAAAGGCCGTATTAACTTGGAAGAGCTGAATACACTGGTGCTGGATGAAGCCGATCGTATGCTAGAAATGGGCTTCCAAGACGCTTTGGATGCGATTATTAATGCGGCGCCTAAACAGCGTCAGACATTGCTGTTTAGCGCAACATTCCCAGAGAAGATCGAGAAAATCGCTCAGCGTATTATGAAATCGCCAGAGATGATCAAGGTTGAATCGACTCACGATACTTCCAGCATTGCTCAATACTTCTACAAAGTAGAAGGAACTGAAGCGCGTGATGAGGCGCTAGCGAATCTTCTTTTGACTTACCAACCAGAGTCGGCGGTGGTGTTCTGTAATACGAAGAAAGAGGTTCAAAATGTTGCGGATGAATTACACCATCGTGGCTTTAGCGTGATCGATATTCACGGTGATCTTGAACAGCGTGAACGTGATCAAGCACTGGTGCAATTTGCGAACAAGAGCGTTTCTATTCTTGTAGCAACGGACGTGGCGGCACGAGGTTTGGATGTGGACAATCTTGATGCTGTGTTCAACTTTGAGCTGTCTCGTGACCCAGAGGTACACGTGCACCGTATTGGCCGTACTGGCCGAGCAGGCAGTAAAGGTTTGGCGTTCAGCTTCTTTGGTGAAAAAGACGGTCTACGTGTTGCTCGTATCGAAGAGTACTTAGAGATGGATGTGGTACCCGCGACCTCCTTGCCAGCGAAATCAAATCAGCAGCCATACCAAGCGAAGATGGTGACCATCAACATTGATGGCGGCAAGAAGCAAAAAGTTCGTCCTGGCGATATTCTTGGTTGTTTGACTGGCAAAAATGGCATCCCAGGTGCGCAAGTGGGCAAGATTCATTTGTTCCCTGTGCGTTCTTACGTTGCTGTAGAAAAGTCTGCCGCGAAGAAAGCATTGCAAATTATCAGTACGGGTAAGATGAAAGGGCGTCAGTTCCGAGCGCGTCTTCTTAAATAAGTCATTAGATTGAACAAAGGCTCTTCGTTGGAAGAGCCTTTTTTGTTTGGCGCGTCTCTTATTTGTTGTCTTTTGCTAAACGCGCTTTAATACGGCTTAAGCTGATAGCGGTAATGCCGAGGTAAGCCGCAATTTGGCTGTCGGTAATGCGTTGTTCTAAATCTGGGTAGTGGTGGCAAAATAGCTGATAACGTTCCTCAGGCGAATACAACAGCATAAAACGTTCTTTATTCTCTTTGTTCATCAACTGCGTTTCGAGCAATTTTAGGTAAATTGAGTGCTTTTCGGCGCGCCATTGATGCAATGCCTCGATAGGCAAACAGAATAAATGACATGCGGTCAGCGTTTCCAATAAGTACGGTGAAGGTTGACCTTTTATCACGCTTTCAAAGCCGATCACCCAGTCCTTTTCCCAATAAAACTCTTTGCTGAATTCTTTGCCTTTCTCTGTGAGATAGTTTGCGTGGCATAACCCTTCCAGAATGAAGTAGATGTGAGAACTAAATTCACCTTGATGGCTAAGAATGTGCCTAGTGGGTAATTCTAACTCTTGTCCATAGACCATGAGTTGTGAGGCTTCGTCTTCTGAAAAGCCATGTTGAGTGAGATCGAAAAATACGTCGTTTTGCATGAAGGTTATCTGCAGTGAAAGGGTTAGCGCATTTGAACTATCTTAACTGCTTTGCGCAGTAACAAAAAGCGGCTCACAGAGGAGCCGCTAGTTTGAACATGGAGTCGCTTATTTGTTTAAATCGATCTGATAAATCGCAAAGCCCACTTCGTCAGTTGTGACGCGTTTCATCGGGTATTGGTCTTTGTCTTGGATAAACTTCGAAGCTTTTTCGCTCGGTGAGGTTTCAAAGCGAATATCCAGTTTTTTGTCTGACTTAATTGGTGCGAACGACCAGTTATTGTCAACGCTTGGCGTGACTTCGCCTTTTTCCTCACTGACGCGAGAAATGTACGCGGCAACCACAGAACGGTTTTCGTCTGGAGAATCAAATGCAATGAAGTCCGGACCAGTGCCAGGGAAGGTATTGCTGTACGCGCGGTAATTGTTAGTCGCGATGATGAAATCTTGTTTCGGATCAACTGGTTTACCATTGAAAGTCAGATTCACGATACGCTGGGAGTCCGGGTTAATGACTTTACAATTCGCGTCGTACTTCGGTGGTTGAGTGATGTCGATTTGGTATTCCACACCATCAATCACGTCAAAGTTGTACGTACGGAAGTTATCCCAATCAATTAACGATTGTGGCTGAGTCGTATTGACATCAATGCGCTTGAATTGGCCCGCGCTGCACTCTAGCCATTCATGTACTTCTTTGCCTTTCACCTTCATTGCGACGAGCGTATTTGGGTATAGGTACAAGTCGGCGGCATTGCGGAAAGTCAGTTGGCCAGATTCAACCTCAGTGAAGCCGTTCGGATCATCTTTACGTCCGCCCACTTTAAACGGCGCTGCCGCGCTCAAAACTGGAATGTCAGCAAGGTCTGGATCGCCTTGAATGAAACGTTCAACGTAGTCTTTTTGTGCAAGGTTAACGATTTGGATTGTTGGGTCGTCTTGCACCAAAGCCAAGAAGCTGTACATCACGTCATTCGCTTTACCAATTGGTTGGTTAACGAATTCGCGAGTGCCTTTGTGATCGTCTTCGAGTGCTTTAATGATGCCTTGGTCTGCTTCTGCAAGCGATTTCTTAGTCGCTTTGTCGAAAATTGGTCGAGCTTCAGATTGTCCTTCCACTACTTTCCATTGGCCGTCTTTTTGCTCGATGACTAGATCCATGACTCCCACGTGGCTACCCCAACGGCCAGACATGACGGCAGTGACACCGTTGATGGTGCCTTTGTTGTTGTCTACGCCTTGTAGATTCTCAAATCCTTTGCCTGGGAAGACCGCGTGAGAGTGACCAAACGCAATGGCATCAATGCCTTTCACTTGCGTTAAATAGTACACCGAGTTCTCCGCACCTAGTTTATATGGATCGGTTGAAACCCCTGAATGCGGAATCGCGACAATAATGTCCGCACCTTCCTTCTTCATCTGCGGAATCAGCTTCTCTGCAGTTTCTTTGATGTCTTTGGCAACCACGTTACCTTCAAGATTTTTCTTATCCCAAACCATGATTTGCGGTGGAACAAACCCGATGTAACCCACTTTTACTTGATGAACTTCGCCATCGGTATCTTTAAAACTGTGTGTTTTGATCAGGTAAGGTTGGAAGTAATGTTCGCCAGTTTTCTTATCAAACACATTGGCGTTGATGTAGGGGAAGTTCGCGCCGGCCAGCGTATTTTGTAAGAAGTCCAAACCATAGTTGAATTCATGGTTACCAATGTTCCCCACATCATAGTGCAATTGGTTCATGGCTTTGTATACAGGATGAACTTCCCCAGCCTGTATGCCTTTTGCCGCCATGTAGTCACCCATCGGGCTACCTTGAATTAAGTCGCCGTTGTCGACCAACACGCTGTTTTCCACTTCGGATTTTGCCTGCTTAACTAATGTGGCTGCGCGGCTCAAACCAATTTGTTGTGATGGTTGGTCTTTGTAGTAATCGTAATCCATCACGTTGGTGTGGATGTCAGTGGTTTCAATAATGCGAAGCTTGATCGTGTCTGCCATTGCTGGCCCTGCAAGCGTCAACATGCCACTCAAAACTGCGACGGAAATAGGATTAACTGCCATTTTCATGAGGTGCTCCAATTTAATGGGATAGGAAGTCGAGTGTAACGAATTTTAATGCAACTTAATGATTAAGGTGCAGAAAACTGTGAATCAACGACATTTTACTGAACCCTTTTCATATTAAACGCCGACTTTTTCACGATTTTGAATGAGACCAAACAAAAACTTCTTAGCAGATTTTTGAATAAAAAATGAAATTTTAGAATTTCAGGTAATAAAAACACCCCGCCATAATGCCTGCATCACAATATCAATGGACGATGAGCAAGCACATGGCAACGAACGATTCAGTCACTACTTTACCTGTACAAAAGCCGAGGTTGGTTTCTGACAACCAAGTGTCTGGCGTCACTCGTTTTGCAAAGCAGTCACTCAAACCAGGCGAAGTGGCATTGGTTGGTGCTGGCCCTGGCGACCCTGAACTTCTCACTATTAAAGCACTGAACTGTTTACAACAGGCGGATGTGGTCTTGTACGACTATTTGGTGTCTGAAGAGATCATGGCGCTGATCCCAAGCGATACGATTTTAGTTTGTGTTGGCAAGCGTGCAGGGCACCACAGTGTACCGCAAGAAAAGACAAATCAACTTTTGGTTGATTTTGCTAAGCAAGGCTACCGAGTAGTACGAGTAAAAGGCGGTGATCCTTTCGTATTTGGTCGCGGTGGAGAAGAGCTAGAAGTTTTGGCTGATGCTGGCATTCGTTTTCAAGTGGTGCCTGGTATTACTGCCGCAGCAGGAGCAACAGCATATGCTGGCATTCCGTTGACGCACCGTGATTATGCTCAATCGGCCATTTTTGTTACTGGTCACTTGAAAGAAGAAAGTGATGAGATGGATTGGTCAACACTGGCTCGTGGTAATCAGACTTTAGTGATCTACATGGGACTCATGAAATCACACTATATTCAGAATCAGCTCATTCAGCACGGAAGAGCGGCTTCAACTCCGATTGCTATTATCGAGCGCGGTACGCAAATTCAGCAAAAAGTTTTTACGGGAGAACTTTCCCAACTATCTGATTTATCGAAGGAAGCTCAGGCGCCATCTTTGATTGTCGTAGGAGAGGTAGTGCGATTGTCTCAAAAGTTAGATTGGTTTTTGTCTAGTACTGATTTCAACAAAAGTGCTATTGCCAACTCCATATAATTTCAGTCCAAAGATTAGAGACGTAACGCGCCTTCAAGCTTAAAAAGGAAATACAAAACATGGACCAACAACGTTTAACTCACCTTAAACAACTCGAAGCGGAGAGTATTCATATCATCCGCGAAGTTGCTGCTGAGTTTGATAACCCAGTCATGATGTATTCGATTGGTAAAGATTCATCAGTGATGCTGCATTTGGCGCGTAAGGCGTTTTACCCAGGTAAGATCCCATTTCCGCTGTTGCATGTGGATACCGATTGGAAATTTCGCGAAATGATCGAATTCCGTGATCGTACTGCGGAAAAATACGGTTTTGAGCTTTTGGTTCATAAGAACCCAGAAGGCATCGCAATGGGATGTAGCCCGTTTGTTCATGGCTCGTCAAAGCATACGGACATCATGAAAACGCAAGGTCTTAAGCAAGCGCTAAACAAATATGGCTTCGATGCTGCTTTTGGTGGCGCTCGTCGTGATGAAGAAAAATCACGCGCAAAAGAGCGAGTGTATTCGTTCCGTGACAAGAACCATACCTGGGATCCGAAAAACCAACGTCCAGAACTTTGGAAAACCTACAACGGTCAAGTGAATAAAGGTGAGAGCATTCGAGTGTTCCCACTTTCTAACTGGACCGAGCTTGATATCTGGCAATACATCTACCTAGAGAACATCGAAATTGTCCCGCTTTATCTTGCTGATAAACGTCCGGTTGTCGAACGCGATGGCATGCTGATCATGGTGGATGATGACCGTATGGAGCTTCAACCGGGTGAAGTAATTGAAGAGAAAAGCGTGCGTTTCCGTACGTTGGGCTGTTATCCACTGACAGGTGCGATTGAATCTGAAGCGAATACGCTGACGGGCATCATTGAAGAGATGCTGGTGGCGACCTCAAGTGAGCGTCAAGGCCGCGCGATCGACCACGATCAGTCAGGATCGATGGAACTCAAGAAACGTCAAGGTTACTTCTAAAAGATCTAAGGAAAGAGAATGAACAGTGCAGTTGAAGCTCAATTAGCCGAGCTTGGTATCGAAGGCTATTTAAAACAACATCAGTACAAGTCTCTGCTTAGATTTCTGACTTGTGGTTCTGTGGATGATGGGAAAAGCACCCTGATTGGTCGCTTACTCCATGATTCAAAACAAATTTATGAAGACCAACTAGCAGCGGTTCACTCAGATAGCCAACGCGTTGGTACGACGGGTGAAAAGCCAGATTTGGCGTTGCTTGTCGATGGTCTGCAGGCTGAGCGTGAACAAGGCATCACAATCGATGTTGCTTACCGTTACTTCTCGACGCAGAAGCGTAAGTTCATCATTGCTGATACGCCTGGACATGAGCAGTACACGCGCAACATGGCGACAGGCGCATCGACGTGTGATTTAGCGGTGATCTTAGTGGATGCCCGTAAAGGCATTTTGGATCAGACGCGTCGTCACTCTTTCATTTCAAACCTATTGGGCTTGAAACATTTTGTTGTCGCAATCAACAAGATGGATTTGGTGGATTACTCGCAAGCGCGCTTCGAAGAAATTCGTGATGAGTACCTGAAGTTTTCTGAAAATCTAACTGGCGATATTGATATTCAAATTATCCCGATTTCAGCGCTGGAAGGCGACAACGTAGTGGATAAAGGACAGAACCTGAACTGGTTTGAAGGTCCATCGTTGCTTGAGTTGCTAGAAACGGTGGATGTGGACTACGAAAAAGGTGCGGGTGAATTCCGTTTCCCTGTTCAGTACGTGAATCGTCCTAACCTTGATTTCCGTGGCTTTGCGGGCACGGTGTCGTCTGGCTCTGTGAAAGTCGGTGATGCCATCAAAGCATTGCCGTCAGGTAAAACGTCGACTGTCGCTCGCATTGTGACCTTCGATGGCGACATTGAAGAAGCGCAAGCTGGTTTAGCCGTTACGTTGACTCTGAATGATGAAATTGACATCAGCCGTGGTGATTTGATCGTGCTTGAGAATGCGCAAGTGCAAACCACCAACCATTTGCTTACCGATGTGGTGTGGATGACTGAGCAGCCGTTGCAACCTGGTCGCGATTACGACATCAAGATTGCAGGTAAGAAGACCGTTGGTCACGTAGAGTCGATTCGTCACCAGTACGACATCAATAACTTGTCGACACATGGTGCTGCGGAACTGCCTCTAAATGGCATTGGTTTGTGTGAGTGGTCGCTCAATGAATCAGTAGCTTTGGACAATTACCAAGACTGCGCAGATACCGGTGGTTTCATCATCATCGATCGCCTAACTAATGTGACCGTTGGCGCTGGCATGGTGAAAGAAAGCTTAACCGAGCTTGAGCGCGGTTTGGCTGATGTATCTGCCTTTGAACTTGAGTTGAACGCCCTTGTTCGCAAACACTTCCCGCATTGGGAAGCTAAAGACCTAAGCCAGTTACTCAAGAAGTAATGGCAGTAAGCCTAGGGACGTTATCAGTGTCTAGGTTCACAGCCTAACCGAGTGCGAAATGCGGTTAGGCTGCCTCTAACACCGGAATGTTCAGTGAAGCCCAAGAAAATCTGAGCATTCTGGCACTCTTTTTCGCTTTGCTTTGCTCTGGTTACTTGTTTTATCGCTCTACACACTGTCGTTGTGTTGCGGTTTGTTTCGCTCGTTTCGGGCTGTTTGGTAAGGAAAGGCTATGTGGGAACAAGGATTTGTATTAGCGATTTTGCTTGGCATTATCACTTGTTTGCTTGTGACTAAGATTAAGCCGAGCTACGTTTTTGCTGGTGCAGCCTTTATTGCTTTCATGGCGGGAATGATGGATTCCACGACCATTGCTGCGAACTTTACCAACTCATCATTGTTAACTTTGGTCCTGTTGATTCTCGCTTCTTGTGCATTAGAAAAAACGTTACTGATCAGTTGGGTGAGCCGTAGTATTTCAGAAGGTCATTTAGGCAGTGTGATCGCCAAGCTTGGGTTATCGACCGCCTTACTGTCTTCCTTTACCAACAATACGGCCGTTGTTGTGTCTTTGATTGGTGCGATTAAACGCAATCAACAGCACGCGCCTTCTAAGCTACTGATTCCACTTTCTTACGCGGCGATATTTGGCGGCACATTAACGCTTATCGGTACTTCGACCAACCTTATTATTAATAGCTTTGTGGAAGATGCAGGGCTACCGAGTCTGAGCTTTTTTACTCCGACGATGATTGGCTTGGCTGTCTTAGCGGGTGGTCTTTTAATTCTTATTCCGCTGAGCTATTTGCTGCCAAGTTACGATGACCAAAACCAAGAAGACTTACCGTATTTCCTTGAATCTCGTGTTGAACCAGGTTCACCTTTGGTTGGCCGTACCATCAGTGAAAACAATCTGCGTGCGCTGCGTAAGTTGTTTCTTGCAGAGGTGGTTCGTGATGGCGTGACGGTATCGTCAGTAGGCCCCGACTTCGTGCTGAAAGCGAAAGATCGCCTGCTGTTTTGTGGTGATGTCGAAAGTGTGGCGACCTTGCAAGAAATTCCGGGGCTGACGCTATTTGGGCAACAGCATTTGAATGGTCAAAACTTTATTGAAGTGGTGGTCAGCTCATCTGCAACCTTCTGCCATAAGACCTTGAAAGAAAGCCGCTTCCGCGATCGTTTTGATGCGGTTGTTGTCGCCATTCGTCGTGGGCATGAGCGTTTAGAAGGTGGATTGGGCAGTATTACCTTAGCTCCGGGCGATACTTTAGTGTTGGTGCCGGGCAAGCGTTTCGAATCTGAGCGTCGAGCGCACCGTAAAGAATTTGTGTTAGTGCACGACTTAGATTCCAGCGCACGTTTGGACTCCAATAAATCGACGATTGTGTTGATTGGTTTTGCTGCGGTTATCGCCTGTGCACTACTAGAACTTGTGCCGATCATTAAAGGGCTCGCGGTATACATCATTGCACTCATTGCGTTTGGCATAGTGCAAATCTCTGAGCTTCGCCGCCGTTTTCCAATTGATATTGTGGTGATTGTGGGCTCTGCGCTCTCTATTGCGCAGCTGATGATTTCATCGGGCTTGTCCGTCAGGATGGGCGAGATGTTTATCGAAGCCTTTAACGGCTGGGGCGTATTTGGTGCGCTGGTGGCCACATACATCATGACCTTGGTGCTGACTGAATTGGTGACCAACAATGCCGCTGCCGCGTTAGCATTTCCGATTGGCTATAGCATGGCTGTCGGGTACGGAGTGGATCCGATGCCATTTATTATGGCGGTATTGTTTGGCGCAAGCGCGAGCTTTATTTCTCCCTACGGGTATCAAACCAACTTGTTGGTTTACAGTGTAGGTAATTACAAATTGACCGACTATGTGCGAATTGGTGTGCCGATTTCGATTGTGTATTCCGTATTGGTACTGACATTGATACCGGTCTTCTTTCCGTTTTAATTCCGATAAATACAAGGATTCGTTATGACCGCTGAAACACCGGTAAAAGATGAAAACATTGTCTGGCATCAGCACACGGTTGATAAACAGTTTCGTGCTGAGCTGAAAAAACAGAAACCAGCAGTGCTTTGGTGTACTGGTTTATCTGGCGCAGGTAAGTCAACCGTCGCGGGCGCGCTGGAGAATCGTTTAGCTGAGTTGGGCTACCACACTTATTTGTTGGACGGTGACAATGTTCGTCATGGCCTGTGTAGTGATCTAGGCTTTTCTGAACAAGATCGCCGTGAAAATATTCGTCGTATTGGCGAGTTGGCGAAACTGATGGCAGATGCGGGTTTGATTGTGTTGTCCGCGTTCATTTCTCCTCACCGTGCTGAGCGTCAACTCGTTCGCGATTTACTGCCCGAAGGTGAGTTCATTGAAGTGTTTGTGAATGCATCTCTCGAAGTGTGTGAAGGCCGAGATCCAAAAGGTTTATACAAAAAAGCGCGAGCAGGTGAGATCCCAAATTTCACGGGTATTGATTCTGAATATCAAGCGCCAATCAATCCAGAAATCGATTTGCCAGCAGGCGAGAAGAGCGTCGACGAGTTGGTTGAGTTGTGTTTGAATGAGCTTAAACAGCGTCGTGTGATCAGCTAACTCAGCTTTTGGATCATAGGTAGCCAAAAGCCTAGTGTACTGCTTGAGGAGCTTTTAGATCATAGGTGACCTAAAGCTCCTAGAGCGAAACTAAACGGTATAGTTCACGCTGCTGCTTGCTTCGGTGCTTACGCTAAACTTTTGATTTAACAAGGCGAGCATTTGATCGTAGTACTGGGAATTTGGCTTGTTGCCAAGCAGTTTGCACAGTTCGTTACCCGTCGGCGTGAAACGGTAGTACAGCAGACGGATGCCCTTCGTATTCACTTGCAGAGACAAATTCTTGCCTTGATATGCCAGTATCAATGGCGTTTCAATGCCGATCTCTCCTGATTCCAGTTCTGTGCTATGCAGTAACCCCAATTCAATCAATACTAATAGACTTGAGTACGGCAATTGAAAGCTGCCCATATTCAGATTGCTGGTGGTATCTCGTTTACCAAAGTTGAATATTCCGCCATGTGCCTTATAGCCTATCAATAACTTTTTACTGTTATCGCCGCCAAAACTGCACGCCAAAGAGGCTGCTCTTTGTAGTGTTTGCGCTTCTTTTGGGGACATATCCTTAAGGACTTTCAGCGCTTTCATCGACGTGGAACCTGGGTTGGTCACTTCACGCTTCATTACTTGCGCCCACAACTTCTGCATTGAACTGTTGTGGATGTCTTGGGCCATATCAAAAAATCGATACAACCAATCTTGATCGGGTTCACCTGCGGTTTCATCGCGGCAAGCGTTGTGCGCGAGTTTTAGGATTTGCTCAAGGTTTTTTTGTCTTTGCTCTTGGCGTCGTTGGTCTCGCAGTTGTGCTCTTTCTAATGCGGATTTGGCAGGAGGGTCAGTTTGCAACAGAGCGTCGAGGCCATGAGATTGAGCGATGTTTTTAATTCTGCTCGCACTGTCTTTGATGTAACCCGTTTTCTTGTCGTGGTGACCGTTTTTCTGCGTATTAGGCTGGTGTTCAATCACTACAGGTTGTTTCGTTGTTTCTGCCATGTATTTTCCTACCAAGAGCTTGCGTTTGACGCTTGCCTCAATTTACACCTTAATCCGCGAGGCGACCAGAGAGAGCGTCTCAGATTTTGAAGGAATAGGTCTATCCAAAATGATAATGAGTTGTTAAAATTGTTATCGTTATTTTGGAGGGGCGATGAAGTTCTCGGAAGCAAGTAAACTGAAAAAGCACCTGTCGATAGCGTTTCTTTTGATTCTTTATGTGGGCGTGTTAGCGTACTTATCGCGCTACATTGTTTAACATTTAAAGATGACAAAGGCGCCGATGCGACGCCTTTGGTGTACCTCGAAATCGACGACTACATATCGTCGTAGGCTTCGATTTTTGAACCTTCAATCACATACGCTGTTTCTGCCAGTTCATGGTTAATGGTTTCGGTTTTTAACGTTCCCACCACGTAAATGACATCCCAAAGTTCCTGTACTGGTGCGCCTTTCGGAAATTTCACGTAAATGATTTGGTTTGGTGGTGGTGGTGGTACGTGGATACACGCCCCAAAATACGGCACCAACAAAAATTCCGTCACCGTGTTGGCATCTCCCTCAAGAGGAATCACGAAGCCAGGGATTTTGACCTGACTGCCATTGAGTTCTGGTCTGACGTTACCGATTTTTGATTGCTGCGCCGCGCCACCACTGTGATCAGATGCGGGCATCCCCACGCTGTCGAACAGCTTACGTTCCGCTTCAGGAACCAGATCGATCCAGTCGAGCGTTAATGGCTCATCACTCGCCATGACCGGCGTCGTAAATGCAATCGCGAGTAAGCAACTGGCTAAAACTTTTTTCCACATCGTTAGATCCTTATGGTCATTCCGTCACTGAGTGACTGTCTGTAGGCGCGGAATGCTGGAATAAAACCAATCACAATACCGGCGCATTGTACAAAGCTAAGCAGCATCCATTCGTACGCAGAAAGCGTGCTTAACGTGAGATTTATACCGTAGTGTTGTTGAATTAGGGGCTGAAGTAGGGCGAGTATCGCATACAGCCCCAAAACGCCGGTGACGATACCTGCTGCTGTGAGTAAACTCGCTTCACTAATGAGCAGAGAAAAAACGTGGCGTGGGCGCGCTCCCATAGCGCGTAAAATGGCCATTTCTCGACGTCGTTCTTGTAAGCTGGTCAGTAGGCTGCTTAACATGCCGAGTAAACCCGCGATAACCACAAAACCAGAAACCGCCATCAAGGCCTGTTCTGCGACAGACATCATGCCCCATAATTCGTGTAGCGCGACACCGGGCATAATTGCACTGAGAGGCTCTTTCGGGTAGTTGTTGATCTGCCTTTGCAACGCAAAAGTTTGAATGCGTGATTTCAAGCCCACAAGCATGGCAGTGATCTGTTTTGGTTGAAAGTCCCTTTCTTGTAATACCTTCGCATCTGGTGTTGGACCCAAGCGTGCACCACTTTCCCAACCGACATGAATGGCTTCGATCGCCTCTAACGAGACGTGAACCGTCTTATCTACTGGTGTGCCAGTTGGAGCTAAAATACCAACAACTTTGAATGGCAGTTTATCGTGACGGCTGAAGCCAACATCACTGATACCATGGGCAATGATGATTTCACTGTCTATCTGGTAACCCAATTGTTTGGCGACGTCCGATCCGAGTACGGTTTCAAATAATCCATTGAACTCTTTCCCTTTTGAGAAAGTAAGTGGTTGCTTACTTCCGTACTTATAATACTCAAAGTAACTATGATTGGTCCCCATCACTCGAAAGCCTTTGTGAGAGTCTCCGAGCGAAATGGGAATTGCCCAATCAACCGCGCTATGCTGGCTGAATTCTTGGTAGCTTTTCCAATCGATATTATTGGTGGCATTACCGATACGAAAGACTGAATACAACAGTAAGTTCACTTGGCCTGAGCGTCCGCCGACAATTAGGTCGGTTCCGGAAATAGTGTTCGCAAAGCTGTCTTTTGCTTGAGTGCGGATACGTTCTACGCCAAGCAGCAAGATTACCGATATTGCTACCGTCATGATCGTCAACACCGCTGTCGCTTTGCGGTTCATCAAGCTTTTCCAAGCGAGTTTGATTACAGCACTCACGCTAGCACCTCCATGTTATTGCTTTGGTTTATTTCTGGCAGATTAATGGTGCGATCGAACAAGCTTTCCAGAGTTGGATCATGGCTGACAAAGATTAATGTCGCGTTGGCTTGATTAGCCTGTTCCATCAGCAGCTCGATGAACGCCATGCGATTATCATGATCGAGTGCAGATGTCGGCTCGTCAGCAATGACTAACGCAGGATGCCCTATTAGCGCACGAGCTGCAGCCACTCGCTGTTGTTGTCCAATACTCAGCTCCGACACTGGGCGAGAGTGTAAATTTGTCGGTAAATGAAGCCGCTCCAACAAGGTTGTCGCTTGTGATAAAAGCTCGGCTTTGGAGGCGTTTGGTGTCACGCGATCTCGTCTCACTTTACTGAACTGGCAAGGAAGTAATACGTTGTCGATGACATTCAAATACGGCAGCAAGTTGAATTGCTGGAAGATATAACCAATGTGGTCGGCGCGGAATCTATCTCTGCGGCTTGAACTCAGCGTCGCTAAGTTCGTATTGAGTACTGATAACGAGCCCGAACTTAACGTATTGATTCCGGTGATCAAAGCTAAAAGTGTGGATTTTCCGCAGCCACTTGGCCCTTTGATAAAGACATGCTCACCCGTCGCTATCTGCAAATCAGGAATATTGATCACCGCGGTCTCTGAACCGGGCCAGACAAACTGAGCCTGTTTGAGCTCAACCACGTTTGATGCTGAATCAGTCATAGTAAATCACCAAAGCGAATTAAAAAAACACAGCGTGTAAGTGGGTACTTACACGCTATTTGGGTTATTTGATTGTGATTTGAGTGTTGCTTTTGGTTAAGCTAGTGGCTGATTGAGTCGTATCTGTGAATAGGTTTACATTTACCGATTCAGTACTTGGGAATTGGTTAAACCAATCAGTTTGAATATGGCTGAGTTCGCCGACTTGGGCACAATGAAAGCGATATTGCACGGTAAATTCACCGTGGTCGCTGTGCTCTGAATGGTCGTGACCTTCATGACCGTCGTGATCATGTTTGTCGTGATCGTGATGGGCGTGTTCATCATGGTCATGGCCTTCATGATCATGGTGCTCATGTTCTTCATGTTGCCCCCCAAGCGAGTGTTCAACATGAACTTCTTCAATTTCGCATTGTGCTTGTGGGTTAATCGCAAACAGTGCGTTGCTATCTTCTAGCGTTGCGACTGCGTGTTGCAGTGTTTTCTCTTGCTCTGCATTTTCTGGTGCGTGTTCAAAGCCGACTACATCTGCACCAGGAGCTGTGATTTCGAGCAGCAAGTCACTGCCGTCTTGGGCAATATTAAATTCAACATGACCATGAACGTGCGCACTGTGTTGGCGGTATTCTTCTGCTGTTGCGACTGTCGATAGAGACAAACCGATAACGATCGCTAAAACCTGTTTAGATGGCATTTTACTTTCCTAATTTTGCTGATAAATCCGAGATCTGGTTGATTTCAGATTAGTACTCATTTGACGTTCTGTTATTGAAACGCGTCTATACACGTTGGAAATAACGTAATTGGGTTGTGTTTGAGTGTTTACGCAAAATAAGGCGGTGCACGCGCAGCGCTGAATACTTCTTCTACATGATGCGAGCGCTCTGAGACATCATCATAATGGGCCCGTGTGTATGACGGCACTGGGATTGCTGGTTGTGCTTTAGCGAGACCATGTTGCGTGCCAGCAAAGAGTTGGCAGTGATGATGAGTATGATGCTCTGGTGTGAGGTCGACTTGATGAAAGATCGAAGCAAAATTCCAGATGATCAGCAAAGCAACACTGAAAAGTACAACAGTGCGATGCCAAGATCTGAAAATGGTTTGCCAAGAAAAGTACATCTGAACGCCTGAAATCCTAACGGGTGTTATAATATAACACTCATTATTGGCAAAAGTTCACTCTTTTGTCTGGTGAGGAAAATTTAACACAGCATATTAGTGGGACATGGTGTGATTGAGGCTCCTGATTGGTGCCGAGTCAGGAGCCGTCATCTCGAACTAAATACTTTGCTTGATAAGGCCAATCACTTGTGTAATTTCGTCTTGCGTCAATGCGCCTTCTTTCACAAACAGAACTTTGCCTTGTTTGTCTTGTACGATGATCGCAGAGCTTTCTTCTTTTAGCCCCCAAGTGTTCGCCACCAAGCCATTTTCATCCAATACCATTGATGACCAAGGAAACTCTTTTTTACTGTCTTGTGCAGAAGATTTCACAAATGAGCCAGTGCCCCAAATCGCATCATCTTGGTTGATGATGGTGGTGGTCTGGTAGCTATCTTCTGGGAATTTAGCGGCGGTAATTGCAGTCATCAGCGGTGCGTTCATCTCTTTTGAACTGCTGCGACCAGCAATCGCTTGAATTACGCGGACTTTACCTAACATATGCTGTGTTGCCCAAGGCTGGTAAGCCACACCTTCACCTTGTAAAACAATTTCACCGTATGCGCCGACTTGTGCAGGTGGAACGGTTTCACCAACCGACAAGTTATGTGCGAAAGCCAAACTTGGAGAAAGAGCAAGCAGTATAGGTAGGAGAGTCTTAGTTTTCATATTGTTATATTCCGTTTGGGTTTGGGAGTTAAGCCAGTATATATCCAGTCCCGGCAAATTTGTAGAATTGTTGATAACATTTATTTAACGTATGCAGTGGTGTAATGTTGCGTTGTAGTTAGAATTTGCTACACTGAACTCCGTCGCAAAATGCGCATTAAGGTTGCAGAGAATAAGCAATCGGGGTTTTCTCAAAGGAATTGAGGTGAATTATGCTACGTGAGTTTGCTGTATATCGACCACTACAAGTGGCCCGTTTCGTAAAGACGTTGTTTAAAGGGCAATTCTTCATTGTTGGAGTGGGAAGTTTCTGCTTTGATAATGGCAAAGTGCTGCTTCCTGATGTGAAAGATCAAAAGCGACTGGCTGTCTTTAAAGAAGTAAACCAAGCAATTTCATCATTATCCGCCTAAACCATTCATGGCGTATTAACCCAAAAAACGAAAGATTAAAAAGAGCGACCTTGGTCGCTCTTTCTCGTTTCAGTGCAGTTTGATTAGCCTTGCAAGCTTGGTGGGAAGCAAACACCTGTGCCGCCTATGCCACAGTAGCCATCCGGATTCTTTGCAAGATACTGTTGATGGTAGGTTTCTGCAAAATAGTAAGGCCCTGCTGGGACGATCTCAGTAGTAATCGTTGAGCGAAGCTCAGCTTCTAATGCTTGTTGATACTGAAGCTTTGATTTTTCAGCAAGTTCTTGCTGCTCTTGAGAGTACGTGTAAATCGCAGATCGATATTGTGTGCCGAGATCGTTACCTTGGCGCATGCCTTGAGTCGGGTCATGCTTTTCCCAAAATACCGCAAGGAGTTGTGCTAGTGAGATAACACGCTCATCAAACACGACTCTCACAACCTCAGTATGACCGGTTTTACCCGTACACACTTCTTCGTAGGTTGGATTTGGTGTAAACCCACCCGCATAACCCACAGATGTCGAAACCACGCCATCCAATTGCCAAAAAAGACGCTCGGCGCCCCAAAAGCACCCCATGCCTAACAAAATCTGTTGCTGATGATGGGCTAGTGGTGCCGTTAGACTCGATTGATTTACAAAATGACAATCTTCAATCTGCATTGGTTGTTCTCTACCAGGCAGGGCATCTTCTATACTGATTAATGTCTGTTTGTTGAGCATGGTATTTGTCCTTTAATACGTGTCTTAAATTTGCGAACTTTTTCATTTCGTCTGTATCTGATGTTGTTATGACATAGACCGCGGTAAACCTATTAATATTACAGACTTAGCCTTTAATTGGCGTTATCATTATTTACGTTTATTTAACCTCATTCAGCTAAAAAAGCATGATAAAAAAAGCTCTCCCCATCATTGTTGGCTTGTTGGTTGTTTCTCAGAGCGCGTATGCCGATGTTTCTTTAAAGCTTAAAGGCATCGATGGCGCACTGGAAGATAACGTGAAAGCGTACCTGTCTTCGATTCCAGAGAAGGATTACTCCACTTCGCTGCGCTTTCAGGCGCGATTGGATCAAAGTATCACCGAAGCGCTTAATGCGCTTGGCTATTATCATGCAAAAATTTCATACTCTATTTCCGAAGGGAATGACGAGCTGATCGTTAACATCCACAAAGGTTTACCAGTTAAGATCAAAGTAATGGATGTCGTGATCAGCGGTGAAGCGAAAGAGGATGAAGAATTCGCGAATCTCATCGCCAAATCGCCTTTAAAAGTTGGGCGGATTTTAAATCAGGGTGAGTATGACAGCCTTAAATCAGGGATTCGTAACCTGGCTTTGCAACGTGGTTACTTCAATGGTGACTTTAAGCTCAACAAGCTGGAAGTGATCCCCGAATTGAATGAAGCCAATGTGCGTTTGCACTACGACAGCGGTATTCGCTATCACTTTGGTCCGGTAGAAATTACGGGAAGCCAGATCTGGGAAAACCGTGTTGAGTCGATGCGACCTTTTGAAATTGGCGAACCTTATCTTGTCTCTGATGTGGGTGAATACAACCAAAACCTGTCTAACACCGATTGGTTTTCCTCCGTGTTTGTTGAGCCTGACTTAAGCAAGCTTGAAGATGGGCGCGAGTTGCCGATTAAAGTCTCGTTAGCGCCTGCTGCGAAAAACCAGATTGAAACCGGTATTGGTTACTCCACCGATACGGGTGTGCGCGGTACTTTAAAATGGAAAAAACCATGGGTAAGTGCACGCGGTCATAGCTTTAATACGGCGCTTTCTCTCTCCAAACCAGAACAAACCATCACCGCCGGCTACAAGATTCCATTAGACGACGTCTTACGTGAATACTATCAATTGCAATTTGGTCTGAAGCATTTGGACAACCGTGATACTGAGAGTTTGGAATCAAACCTTGCGGTAGAAAGACACTGGTTAACCGACGGTGGTTGGCACAAAACCGTGTACGTTCGTCACTTGTACGAAAACTTCTCGCAAGGTTTGCAAGATGATGGCGTGCAGTTTGTGCTTCCAGGGGCAACCTTTTCGCGTACTCGTGTCCGTGGTGGCAGTATGCCAATGTGGGGCGATAAGCAAAGCGTAACGGTTGAATACGGCGATCCGGCGCTACTGTCTGAAACGCGAGTATTGCGTTTGCTTGGGCGATCTTCGTGGATTCGTGGCATCGGCGAAAACCATCGTGGTTTGTTCCGTCTCGAAGGGGGGGCTAATATCACGGAGGAATTTGAAAAGCTTTCGCCATCGTTGCGTTTCTTTGCTGGTGGTGACAACAACATCCGTGGTTATGGCTATGAATCCATCTCACCTGTCGATGAAAGTGGCGCATTAACGGGTGCGAAATACATCTTAAGCAGCACCTTAGAGTATCAATATCGTGTTTACGGCAACTGGTGGGCCGCAACGTTCTACGATATTGGTGATGCGTTTAATGACACACCTGAATGGAAATCTGGTGCCGGGGTTGGTATTCGATGGGCTTCACCTGTGGGACCGGTAAGCTTCGACTTTGCGTGGGGGCTGGATGAAAAGCCAAACAACGAATTCCGCATCCACTTCTCTTTGGGGCCTGAGCTATGATCAAAAAGATGTTTAAGTGGACCAAGTGGTTATCACTAAGTTTGATTGGCCTGCTGTTGTTAATCACTATTTTTATCGCAACGGTACTGTTTACCCATCCGGGATTGAAGTTGGCGATTTGGGGCGCAGAGAAAGCCTTGCCTCAACTCAAAGTCGAGAGCATTCAAGGTTCGCTATTCCCTCGTTTTGCACTGCAAAATGTCAGCTTTGTTGATGAGTCTTTACATATTGATGCGAAAGTTGAGCGCCTTGCGTTGGCGATTAACTTCCGCTGTTTCTTTGACCCAAAAGTATGTGTTGATGAACTGGCGTTACAAGGTGTTAACTTCCAAATGCCAGAATTGCCACCTGCCAGTGAAGAGCCTGAAGAAGAAACACCACCGCTGCGTTCTATCAGTACGCCAGTGCCAATTTTTGTCAATAAAGTCAGCTTTAATGACATCAACGTCAATGTGTTAGGCAATCAGATTGATTGGCAAACGTTCTCGACCGCTTTGTCGATGCAGGGCGATCGTTTGGTGATCGCACCAACCGCGTTGAAAGACATCAATGTTGCGCTCGCACCAAGTGAAGCTGAACCTGAAGCGGCTGCCGAGGAGCCGAAAGAAACTGACGCTACGCCGCAAGATATTGTGTTACCAGAAGTATGGATTCCACTGACGGTGGAAGCGCGTCGTCTGGATATTCATAATTTTAAACTGGCGGGTGAAACGCCAGTGATCGTCAATCATCTTGGTTTGGTTGCAAGAGCGGGTGGTGAGCGTGTTGATGTCAAAACGTTAGAGCTCGACATGCCAGAAGTGGAAGGCAAGTTAAGCACACAAGTGACCCTTTCTGCTGATTACCCAATCAAAGCGCAATTGGACGCGTTAGTGAAGCAAGCGGATGCGAAGGGACAAAAACTGTCGCTTTCGGCCTCTGGTTCGGTTGGGGATTTATCGTTAAATGCTACGCTTTCTGAGCTTGTACAAGCGGAGATCAAAGGTGACATCCAACCGCTTAAAACGCAGTTGCCGTTTGATGTATCGATCAAAAATGTTCAAGCGCAATGGCCGCTATTTGGGCAAAGTGATTATCAGGTTTCTGTACCAAGTTTGGCGGCAAAAGGTTCACTTGATGGTTACGAAGTCGCATTAGAAACCAAAGCGTCAGGCAAAGACATTCCCGCCGTTGATGTTGCGCTGAACGGCAAAGGTACGCTGGAGCAAATCGATCTCGAAAGCCTTGTAGTGAAAACTTTGGGGGGCGAACTTTCCGGTAAAGTTATGGCGAATTGGGCGGCGCCAATCAACTGGCAAGCCGACCTGAACCTGAAAAACATTCAACCAGGATTGCAGTGGAAAGAAGCAGAAGGGGATATCAGCGGTAGCCTCTCGACTTCGGGATCGTTAACGGAACAAGGTGGTTGGCAAGTCAGTTTGCCTAAGTTAGACATCGACGGCATTTTGCGAGGTTACCCATTGAATGTCGAAGGGCAACTTGAAGCGTCTGATAAGAATGGCAAAGGTGAAGACATCCAACTAACCACTCAAGGTTTAGCGCTTTCTCATGGCCCGAACCAACTGAGTGCGAAGGGCAAGATCGACAAACAAATCTTGATGGATGTTGAGGTTAACTTCCCTGACTTTGCGAAAAGTATTCCTGATCTTGCGGGTAAGATGCAAGGTAAAGTAGCGCTACGTGGTAGTTTGAAAGAGCCTGATATCAATCTTGATCTCGCTTTAAATCAGATCAACTGGCAGCAACAGGCGAATATAGAAACGATCACCTTAAAGGGCGATGTGACGCCTCTGCCAGCTCCAAAAGCGAACTTAAGTCTTATTGCGAATAACATTACCTACGACGACATTAAAGTCGATAGCGCGGATCTTGAAGTCTCTGGAGATGAAAAACTGCATCAACTTACGCTTGATGTGGTGTCAGATCTGGTTTCGACCAGTTTGGAAATCGAAGGGACGTTTAAGCAGAAGCCAGAAATGATTTGGGATGGGGCGCTGCGCCGCTTGACGCTGAGCTCGCAACAAGGTCCTTGGTCACTGCAAAAATCGACTGCAGTGAAGGTCAATATCGACAAACAGATCGCGAATGTTCAAGCCCATTGTTGGTTGCAAGCGAAGTCGAGTGTGTGTCTAACCGAAGATATTAGTGTCGGTAAGAGTGGCCAAGCGAAGTTAGCGATCAATGATTTTAATTTTGACCAAATCAAACAATTCCTGCCGCCAGAAACCAAGCTGCAAGGTTCAGTTAATGCACAGGCTTTTGCTAAATGGGCTCCAGAGAAAAAGCCTGAAGTTACCTTGAGTGTCAACATGCCAAAAGGCCAAGTTGAACAAGCACTAGAGCAGCCAATTAAAGTGGGCTGGGACAGCTTCAGCTTTAAAGCGGCATTAGCGAAAGACAAGCTTGATGCTGAGTGGTTATTTGATGTGAAAGATAACGGTGACTTGTCTGGTAAGGTTTCTTTACTGAATGTCTCATCTGAGAAGCCAACTATTGACGGTAAGGTTGCGCTTTCTACGTTCCACTTGGACTTCTTGGCTCCGTTGATCGGGGAATACAGCTTGTTCAAGGCGAATATGAATACTGATTTGGCCTTGTCTGGTGATGTAATGCATCCAAAAGTGAATGGTCAGTTCCTTATCGATCAAATGAAGCTGCAAGGCGAAGTGACGCCAATCGACATCAACTCCGGACAAGTCGTGATCAACTTTAAAGGTCACCAAGCGGATCTGGATGCTGGGATCATTACGCCTGACGGTAAGCTAGAAATCACCGGTGATGCTGACTGGCGTGACTTGCAAGACTGGCGCACTCGCGCCCGCGTGTTTGCAAAAGAGCTGAAAGTTGATATGCCGCCGATGGTCAAAATCAAAGTTGAGCCGGACATGACCATCGATGTCACACCGCAGTTAGCGAAGGTGGAAGGTAACATCAATCTGCCATGGGGGCGTATCGTCATTGAGGAACTGCCACCAAGTGCGGTTGGGGTGTCGAGTGATACCGTGATTTTAAACAAGGATTTACAGCCAGTTGATGAAGTGACGGCTATGCCATTCAATGTCGAAACGGACATCAACATCAAGATTGGTGACGACTTCCAACTTGCGGCGTTTGGCTTGAAGGGCGGCTTGAAAGGTAGCCTTAACGTGACACAAAAAGACAAAGGACCATTCATCGTTGGTGAGGTAAACATCGTTGACGGTTCTTACCGTTCATTTGGTCAAGATTTGGTGATCGAAGAAGGTAAGATCTTAATGAACGGTCCAGCGGATCAACCGTATGTATCGATCAAAGCGATTCGTAACCCTGACAATACTCAAGACGATGTGATCGCGGGTGTGCGTGTGACTGGCCCAGCTTCCGATCCGAGTGTGGAAATTTTCTCGGAGCCTGCGATGCCACAAGCCAACGCGTTGTCTTACCTGCTTCGTGGTCAAGATATTGATGGTGAGTCGGGTGGTAACGCGATGACGACCACATTAATTGGTCTGAGTTTGGCGAAAAGCGGTCGTGTTGTTGGAGAAATCGGTGAAGCCTTTGGCGTACAAGATTTACAGCTTGATACGGCTGGCTCGGGTGATGACTCTCAAGTGACGGTGAGTGGTTACATTTTGCCAGGTCTACAGGTTAAATATGGTGTTGGCATCTTCAACTCGCTGGGTGAGTTCACGGTGCGTTACCGATTGATGCAAGACCTGTATTTAGAGGCGGTATCTGGTGTAGATAGCGCAGTTGACCTACTCTATCAATTTGAATTTGATTAGGGCGCACGTCCTAACCACACAGAACTCATAGCTAAGGAGTGGTTATGCAGCATTTGATTTTTGTCTACGGGACGTTACGTAAGGGAGAGTACAACCATCATTATTTGAGCTCGGCTCAATTTCTTGGTTTACATGAAACGGACGCCCAATTTTCGCTCTACGATGTAGGTTCGTACCCAGCGCTGTCAGAAGGGCAGCGCTCAATCCAAGGCGAAGTTTATCTGATTGATGATGATACTTTGGTGGCGCTCGATAAGCTTGAAGACGTACCGGTCGAATATCGTAGAGAGAGCATTGCAACGCCATTTGGCCAAGCGTGGATTTACTTGTATCAAGACACGGAGCAGCTTACGGAAGAGATAGCGTCTGGTGACTGGTGTCAAAGGGTGTGAACTATACTTAAGTAACCATCGTAAGAACGTTGTCGAGATTTAAAAACGTTTCTAAACACGTTAGAAAACGACAAGTCAGAAAAGTAAGGAGTGATGATGAGAGTGTTAATAATTGGCGCGATGATGATGCTTCTGTCTGCTTGTGCGCAAACCACCTTACCAGCTTCAACCAGTGTGACTGATTGGCAAGCGTTCGGGAAACAGTCTGCCTTAGATGGATTACGAGAGTTGTCACAAGAGCGGATAGCTAAGTTGGATGGTACTAACCACGCAACGCCAGAACTGATCATGGCCTACCAAAACGGTTATCAAGAAGGTAAGCTAGAGTATTGTGAGCAAAGTGCCTATATGCTGGGTGTGGTTGGACGACCGTATTTCGGAATCTGCGATGACGTTGACCCGTTCTTCCAACACGATTATGACGCTGGTCGTATGTCCTCCGCGGGAGCTCCTATCTAAGGCAAGCGTTTAGGTTAGAAAGCAAAAGAGCTGCACTTTGCAGCTCTTTTTGTATTTGGGGTTGGCGTTTACGCTTATTTGTTTTGCGCACGCTCGTAAGATTGTAGAATCTCTGCTTTTGCCGCTTCTACATCTGCCCAGCCATCAACTTTCACCCACTTTCCTGATTCCAACTCTTTGTAGCGCTCAAAGAAATGCGTGATTTGCGCTTTTAGCAACTCAGGAATGTCGCCCACATCTTGAATGTGTTCATACTCTTTAGAGATTTTAGAGTGCGGTACGGCAACGACTTTGGCATCTTCGCCCGATTCATCCGTCATCTTCAAAACGCCAACAGGTCGGCAGCGAATAACAGAACCTGGCATGAGTGGGTATGGCGTTGGGACAAGGACATCTACTGGGTCACCATCAAGCGAAAGTGTGTTGTTCACGTAACCGTAGTTACATGGGTAAAACATTGGCGCAGACATGAAACGGTCGACAAATACAGCACCAGAGTCTTTATCTACTTCGTATTTGATAGGGTCAGCATTGGCAGGGATTTCGATAACGACGTAAATATCTTCAGGTAGCGATTTACCTGCTGGTACATGGTTTAGGCTCATTTGAATATTCCTTTTCATTGAGGATGAGTAGCCAGAAGATCGCCCTCATCTATGATTAATTCGCATTTCACTTTAGCGACAAAAACGCGGCAGGTAAACACCTGCCGCGTTGGACAAAGGTCTGAGATTATTCTTCGTCGCGGTGCAGTTCGAGGAACTCTTCAACTTTGCGAACCATGTTCTTCGAACCCACAAAGAAAGGTACACGCTGGTGTAGCTCAGTCGGTTTGATGTCCATGATGCGATTCACGCCATCTGATGCAATGCCGCCCGCTTGTTCGATGAGAAATGCCATTGGGTTGCATTCGTAAAGCAGGCGAAGTTTGCCTTGCGGGTGACTTTGCGTACTTGGGTAAAGGTAGATGCCACCTTTAAGCAGGTTGCGATGGAAATCCGCCACCAAAGAACCAATGTAGCGAGAGGTGTATGGACGACCGTCTTCAGGCACATTCTCTTGGCAGTATTTGATGTACTTTTTCACACCTTGTGGGAAACGAATGTAGTTACCTTCGTTGATGGAGTAGATCTTACCATCTTCAGGAATCATCATGTTTTCATGAGATAGGCAGAAGCTGCCGATGGATGGGTCGTAAGTAAAGCCGTTTACGCCGTTACCTGTGGTGTACACCAACATAGTTGATGAACCGTAAATTACGTAACCTGCTGCAACTTGCTTATGACCTGGCTGAAGGAAATCTTCTTCTGTCGCGGGTGTGCCAATAGGCGAAACACGGCGATAAATAGAGAAGATGGTACCGACAGACACGTTTACGTCGATATTTGAAGAACCATCAAGTGGGTCCATCAATACAACATACTTTGCGTTTTGGTTGAGTTCTTTGTTGAACGCAACCGCTTCATCTTCTTCTTCACTGGCAACGCCACAAACTTGGTCACGAGCTTCAAGCGCCGCTTTAAATTTGTCGTTCGCGTACACGTCTAGCTTTTGCTGCGCTTCGCCTTGGACATTTTCCGTGCCGACAGCGCCAGTGATATCACCAAGACCTGCTGCGTTGATTTCACGGTTAACGATTTTTGCAGCTAAACGAATGGATGCTAAAAGAGATGAGAGATCACCGCTAGCGTGGGGGAAATCCGCTTGTTTTTCAACAATGAATTCGCCTAGGGTGCGCATTCCTGACATGGTTAATCCTTACATTTACATTTCATTGGGGGTGTTGCGCAACGGGCATCTCTTTATGGATGTTAAACGTTTGCGCTAGATGTAATTTTAAGTCGTGGATCTTTTTAATGGTAATGAAGTAACTGTCTGAGATCTCAATTTATTTGTCTGCTCAAATTAGGGATTCATTCGCAGGTCAGAGCGCTGTACAGTCTCTGTTCAACCTTGTCATATTTGTGAAAGGGACTGCAAGAAGAAGGCTAAAGTCACTCGCTTTTCTGGTCGTTATCGCGATAATGAAGGCATCAAAGAACGCATTACAAGGTTTAGTTTATGCACATTCATATCTTGGGTATCTGTGGCACGTTTATGGGCGGCGCAGCAATTTTAGCGCGTCAATTAGGGCATAAAGTGACGGGTTCTGATGCCAATGTTTACCCACCGATGAGCACATTGCTAGAGTCTCAAGGTATTGAAATTATTGAAGGCTTCGACCCGTCTCAACTCGATCCTCAACCTGACCTTGTGGTGATTGGTAACGCGATGAGCCGTGGCAATCCGTGTGTTGAGCATGTACTTAATAGCAACATGCGTTACACCTCAGGACCACAATGGCTGAACGAATTTTTACTGCATGACCGTTGGGTGCTGGCTGTCTCCGGCACACACGGCAAAACGACCACTTCGAGCATGCTGGCGTGGATACTCGAAGACTGTGGTTACCAACCTGGGTTCCTCGTTGGTGGCGTGTTGGGTAACTTCGGTGTGTCGGCTCGTTTGGGCGAAAGCATGTTTTTTGTTGTTGAAGCGGACGAATATGACAGTGCTTTTTTCGATAAGCGTTCTAAGTTTGTGCATTACCATCCTCGCACTTTAATCATGAACAACCTTGAGTTCGATCATGCTGACATCTTCGATGATCTAGAAGCGATCAAGCGCCAATTCCATCATTTAGTGCGAACGGTACCGGGCAATGGTTTGATCTTAGCGCCGAAGCAGGATCAAGCTTTGACGGATGTATTAGAGCGTGGCTGCTGGACGGAAAAACAGTTCTCTGGTGAGGATGGTGACTGGCAAGCGCACAAATTAGTGCTTGATGGCTCAAAATTTGAAGTTGCTTTGCAAGGCGAGAAGGTCGGTATCGTCGAATGGGATTTGGTGGGTGACCACAATGTGGATAATGCACTGATGGCGATCGCTGCCGCACGACACGTTGGTGTAACGCCGGAACTTGCTTGTCAGGCGTTGGGGCGTTTTATCAACACTAAGCGTCGCTTAGAGCTCAAAGGTGAAGAACAAGACATCACGGTTTACGATGATTTCGCGCATCACCCTACGGCAATTGAACTGACACTGGGTGGTTTGCGTAACAAAGTGGGTGAAAAACGTATCCTTGCTGTGTTGGAACCTCGCTCTGCCACCATGAAGCGTGGTGTTCATAAGAACACACTCGCGGATTCGCTACACAGCGCAGATGAAGTGTTCTTATTCCAGCCAGACAATATCGAATGGTCGGTGCAAGACATTGCTGATCAATGCAAGCAGCCAGCGTTTGTCGATGCCGATATGGATAATTTTGTAGCTAAAATCGTCGAACGTGCTCAGCCTGGAGACCAAATTCTGGTAATGAGTAACGGTGGCTTTGGTGGTATTCACGGAAAACTTCTTGAGCAGTTAAAACTAAAAGCCTGATTGATATGCACAACAAAATACAACCCTCTCAGAAAAAAGCCATCACGTTGGCATTAACGGGGGCCTCTGGTGCTCCTTATGGCCTTCGTCTTTTAGAATGTTTGGTCGCGGCGGATTATCATGTCTACGTTCTGATTTCTTCGGCGGCTCGCGTTGTGATGGCAACCGAACACAACCTTAAGCTGCCAAGTGGGCCGGAAGCGGCGCAGCAAGCATTGGTAGAGCACCTGAACTGCAATCCAGATAACATCACCGTTTGCGGTAAAGATGACTGGTTCTCACCGGTAGCGTCTGGCTCAGCGGCACCAAAGCAAATGGTGGTTTGCCCATGTTCAGCAGGAAGTGTTGCGGCGATCGCGCATGGTATGTCGGACAACTTGATCGAACGGGCGGCTGATGTGGTAATGAAAGAACGCGGGCAACTGTTGCTCGTGGTTCGTGAAACGCCATTTTCAACGCTACATCTGGAGAACATGCACAAGCTATCGCAAATGGGCGTCACCATCATGCCAGCGGCTCCGGGCTTCTACCATCAGCCAAAGAGCATTGAAGACTTAGTGGATTTTATGGTGGCGAGAATTCTCGACCACTTGGGTATTGAGCAAGGTTTAGTGCCTCGTTGGGGCTATGACCAGCGCTCGTGAGCTGATTGTGTAACCACTCAAATACCTTTACAATCCATCCAACTCATCGGGGAGCAAACCCATTTTGCATTGAGTCAATCAATGCATTTGGGCGCTGAGACCTAAGTGCTTTACTAGGGACCCGTATTACCTGAACCAGATAATGCTGGCGTAGGAATTGAGTCTGGATATTGGAAATCCTTAATAGCCGCCTCAAACCCTGTGCCGCTCAACTTATTTCTCTGAAATACTCATGGAGAGCGAGCAGTGAAAACCACTCCAAATCTGATTGCCTTAGCTGCAATCACCTCTACTTCAGCGTTTGCCGCTGAAAACACATTAACCATCTATACCTACGACTCTTTTGCCGCAGATTGGGGGCCGGGTCCTAAAATCGAGCAAGCTTTTGAAGCAAAATGTGGCTGTGACGTTAACTTCGTGGCATTAGACGATGGTGTGTCGATCCTGAATCGTCTTCGTCTTGAAGGCGGTAATAGCAAAGCCGACATCGTGTTAGGTTTGGATAACAACCTGATGGCTGAAGCGAAGAAAACCGGTCTGCTTACCGAGCACAATGTGGATACGGCCAACACAGTGTTACCAAACGGTTGGAGCGATACGACGTTTGTACCGTACGATTACGGCTACTTCGCGTTTGTGTACAACAAAGAGAAACTGGCTAATCCGCCGAAAAGTATGAAAGAGCTGGTGGACACGCGCGACGATTTGAAAGTGATTTATCAAGATCCGCGTACGTCAACGCCAGGCCAAGGTTTGATGCTGTGGATGAAATCCATTTATGGCGACGATGTGACGCAAGCGTGGCAGAAGCTAGCAAGCAAAACCGTAACGGTCACGAAAGGTTGGTCAGAAGTGTATTCCATGTTCCTTAACGGCGAGTCGGACTTGGTGCTTTCTTACACCACGTCACCTGCGTACCACTTAATTGCGGAAAACGATTCAAAGTTTGCGACGGCGAATTTTGCTGAAGGCCACTACATGCAAGTTGAAGTCGCCGCCAAAGTGAAAGGGTCAAAAAATTCAGAACTTGCTGATCAGTTTATGAATTTCATTTTAAGTGATGAGTTCCAATCAGCGATGCCAACGGGCAACTGGATGTACCCAGTTACTGACGTTGAGTTACCTAAAGGTTTTGAAACCTTGAGCGTTCCAAGCAAGTCGTTGAGCTTTAGTGCTGATGAAGTGGCAAAAATGCGTAAGTCTTGGATTCGCGAATGGCAAAGCGCACTGACGTTTTAGCTGACGTTTCCACCCTCATCTGAATGAGATAGGTTTTACCTTTGAATTCTGTTCCAAAAATAGGTTTAGGGGTCGCGATGATCATCGCGACCTTTGTTATTTCTGCCCTAGGTGCTTTGATTGTTCAAGCCCCTTCACTTGATGTGTCTGTGGTATGGGACGACCCGTATTATCAACATGTCACCAAGTTCAGCTTTTACCAAGCTTTTCTTTCCACACTGCTCAGTGTTGGTTTTGCCATTCCAGTTGCGCACGCGCTTTCGCGTCGCCAATTTTGGGGTAAATCATTACTGCTTAAGCTATTTGCATCGACACTGGTTTTACCGGTTTTGGTTGGTGTTTTTGGGCTATTAGCGATTTATGGCAATAGCGGTTTGTTAGCGCAATGGCTGCAAGCTTTCGACACCAAACTTCCATTTTCTATTTATGGTTTGAATGGCATCTTACTTGCCCATGTGTTCTTTAATTTACCTTACGCGGCACGCTTGCTGCTGCAAGCCTTGGAGTCTATCCCTGCTGAGCAACATAAGCTGTGTGCGCATCTTGGTATGAGTCATTGGGATAAGTTTCGCAGGGTGGAATGGCCGCGTTTAAGGCAGCAACTTCCTCACGTTTGTGGCTTGGTATTTATGTTGTGCTTCACCAGTTTTGCCACCGTGATGGCGCTGGGAGGTGGGCCCAAATCCACCACTATTGAACTGGCCATCTATCAAGCGATTAAGTTTGATTTTGATTTGCAAGCTGGTGCGTTATTAGCGTTGTGGCAAATGCTGTTGTGTGGACTACTTGCGATTGGAGTACAGAAGTTAACAAAGCCTGTTGCTATCAGTGCTGGCAGCACATCGGTACAGCAATTTTTAACGAAGGATCATGGGTGGTCAAAAGCATGGGATAGCTTTTGGATCATAGGTGCCTTTTTACTGGTGATACCGCCGTTACTGATGGTGTTATTGAGTGGTATCAACCAACAAGTTTGGACGGTGTTAACCGATGAACGTTTTTGGTCTGCGTTATCTAACTCGCTCAAAGTTGCGGGGTTAGCCAGTGCGCTTGCGGTCGCTGCGGGAGTGTCTATATTGTTGACCAGTCGCCGTTGGCGTTTGCAGTATAAAAACACGCGAGCTGATCAGATAGAGTTAATCGGTACCATTATTCTAGTGACGCCGGGGCTGGTGATTAGTACTGGCCTATTCTTACTACTGCGATCATTTACCGATGTTTTTAGCTTGGCGTTTTTTGTCGTGATTTTGGTGAATGGTTTGATGGCTTTGCCTTACGTGATCAAAACGCTAGCGCAACCGATGCTGCACATTGAGCAACAGTATCAGTATGTCTGTGCCAGCTTAGGCATGCGTGGCTGGCAACGATTTAAAGTGGTGGAGTGGCAGGCGCTGCGCAAGCCGTTTGCACATGCGTTTGCGATCAGCTTTATGTTTGCAATAGGGGATTTAAGCGCGATAGCGCTGTTTGGTGGACAAGAATTTCGTACCTTACCTCTGTATTTGTTCCAGTTGCTTGGCAGTTATCAGATGGATGCCGCTGCGGTGGTGTCCGTAACGCTATTGTTGTTGAGTGTGGGCTGTTTTACCTTGATAGAGAAAGTATTGAAAGCGAAGGAGAAAGCATAATGCTAGTGTTGGATGATGTGCAGTACACCTACCAACGTGAACTGTTTCGTTTTGAGTTGAGCATTGAACGTGGTCAGATTGTATCGTTGATGGGGCCGAGTGGGGCAGGGAAATCAACCTTGCTGGCTCTGGTTGCAGGATTTATCCATCCTGACCAAGGTGACATTCGGGTTGATGGTGAGTCGATTGTGCGCAAAGAGCCTTATCAGCGTCCTTTCTCCATGCTGTTCCAAGAGCATAACTTGTTTTCTCACTTGTCGGTGCGTGACAACATTGGCTTAGGTTTACACCCGGGACTAAAGCTTACGGTGGACCAAAATCGTCAGATTGAACAAGCTGCGCAGCAAGTTGGTGTTGCAGAGTACCTCGACCGTTTGCCTGAGCACCTTTCTGGAGGGCAGCGTCAACGTGTTGCCTTAGCGCGTTGTTTTGTTCAGCCTCACTCCATGTGGCTGTTGGATGAGCCTTTCTCGGCGCTTGATCCGGTGTTGCGTGAAGAGATGCTGAGCTTGGTAAAAAAACTGGCCGCGGAGCGGGGAATTACCGTGTTGATGGTTACGCATCATCTTAGTGATGCCAAAGCGATTGCGAGTCACTTTGTCTTTGTTGCTAACGGAAAAGTAGAAGCGGTGGGTGAGATTGATGCCCTGACTGCCGAACATCCCAGCAAGACCCTACAGGCCTTCGTTCGCGCCGCCGGATAATGATTAGAGATACAAAAAAGGTTGATGCGAGCATCAACCTTTTTTCTTTTCTTGAGTGGCCGTAAGCTTAACCTTGCGGCTTCACTACCATCACGTTGATTGGAGAATATTCCACAACTTTACTTGCAACAGAACCAAGCATCACTTTGTTGATTTTCGAACGCTTGTGACTTGGCATAATAATAAGGTCTGCGCCCAAACGTTCGGCGTAATCAAGAATTGTTGCGTAAGCTTTGCCTTCGGCAACGTGCACTTTGTAAATCACTTCATCATCAATGTGCTCGCTGGCAAATGCTTTTAGCTGCTGCTTCACATCTTGCTTCATTTTCGCCGCTGCGTCTTTTGGGAAGTAAGTGGCGACCATCGACATGTGAATACCTGGCAAAACAGTGAGCAGGTGGATTTCTGCGTTTGCTTGTTTTGCTTGCCACACCGCCAGTTCAACCGCTCGGTCTGAGAAGCCTTGGTCATTTAGATCAACCGGAACAAGAATTTGTTTATACATTCAATGTCTCTCACTAAGGCCCCAGATCCGCGGGGCCAAATCGGTTATGCGCTCAGTTGTTCCTTGCGAGCACGACGTTTTTGGTTCATGGCAAGTACCAGCAGAAGAATCAAGCAAGGTACAAATACCCATTCTTTCATTGGACGATCCGCGTCTTGAACGACCCATTTGATTTCCCAATCAAAGTCGATACCAGATGACTCCGCAGGGCTACCAAATTCAACCATGTCGACGACCATTTTGCCGTCGTTCTCAGTCAGCATCAGACCCATTGAAGAGATACGCTCTTCAGCCGTCGTTGCTCTGTCTTCGAATGGCAGACGTACCGTTTTCTCGACGTATTCGCCTTCGAGGTTTTGTCCGGCAACACGTAACTCAATGGATTCTCCTACATTTAGGTTTTCCGTGATTTGAGCTATCTCAACCCCAGGAGAAAGAACTTTCGCTGGGTATAACATGTCCCACCAAAAACCAGGTCGGAAGAATGAGAAAGTTAATACTAATAATAGGACGGTTTCCCACCACTTGTTACGAGTCAGCCACCATCCCTGTGTAGCGGCAGAGAATATCAGCATCGCAATGATGGAAGAGATTACCGTGAGTGCTAAATGCCACCAAGAATCAATACCCATCAACAATAATTGGGTATTGAAAACAAACATGAATGGCAGAATGGCGGTTCGAATATCGTAGGTAAAGCCTTGGATACCGGTACGAATTGGATCGGACTTCGCGATTGCTGCAGCGGCAAAGGCAGCCAGACCGACCGGTGGTGTATCATCGGCGAGAATACCGAAATAGAACACGAACAAGTGCACTGCAATCAGTGGAATGATAAGACCGTGCGCTGCGCCGAGCGTTACGATAACTGGCGCCATTAGCGTTGATACTACAATATAGTTTGCTGTGGTAGGCAGACCCATACCGAGAATCAGACTGATAACCGCAGTAAACAGCAGCATTAGGATGACGCTACCGCCAGAGATAAACTCAACAAAGTCCGTCATCACCAAGCCGATACCAGTTAGCGTCACAACGCCAACAACCGTACCTGCCGCCGCTGTTGCGACACCGATACCGATCATGTTGCGAGCACCAGCCACCAAGCTTTCAGCAAGATCAACAAAACCCTCTTTGGTTTGCTGTACTAGGTCGCCTTCTTTCGCAAGTAACGCCATCAGAGGGCGTTGTGTTAGCAAAATGAAGACCATAAAGACGGTTGCCCAAAACGCTGATAAGCCAGGTGAGAAGCGCTCTACTGTTAAACACCAAACCAGTACCACGATAGGTAGCAGGTAGTGTAAGCCAGACTTCACTGTAGGCCCCGGATCTGGCACTTCAGTCAGCTCTGCATCAATCTCAATTGCGCCATCTTTCATGTGGTTCGCAGAAATTTTTACGAGGCCGACGTAGGCGATGAGTAGCGCGATCGTTACTATCGTAGTCGCTGCGTCGCCAAAGACATCTTTCGTCCAACCTACACCGTAGTACACCAAAGCGCTGATTACACACAGACCTAAAATGGTAGCTGTGAATGAAAGTAGGCTTTGCAGTAACGTTGGATTATGACGACGAGGTAAGCCAGTCATACCCGCTTTACATGCTTCAAGGTGAACGATGTAAATCAACGCAATGTAGGAAATCAGCGCTGGAAGTAATGCCGCTTTGATAACCTCTACGTAAGAAATCCCAACGTATTCCACCATCAAAAACGCTGCCGCGCCCATGATTGGCGGGGTGAGCTGACCATTGGTTGACGCTGCCACTTCAACTGCACCCGCTTTTGTGCCCGGGAAGCCGACTCGTTTCATCAATGGAATGGTAAAAGTACCCGTGGTTACGACGTTTGCGATCGATGAGCCTGAAACCAGACCCGATAGACCAGATGCGACAACCGCGGCTTTAGCTGGGCCGCCTTTCATATGACCAAGTAGAGAAAATGCGACTTTAATGAAGTAAGCACCTGCACCCGCACGCTCTAGCATCGCGCCAAACAGTACAAACAAGAATACGAAAGAAGTGGATACACCTAACGCAACACCAAATACCCCTTCGGTGGTTAGCCACAGATGCGACATCGCTTTACCTAAGCTTGCGCCTTTGTGGGCTATGACATCTGGCATGTATGGGCCAGCAAATGTGTAAGTCAGGAACACGGCGGCCACAACCATTAGCGGAGGCCCTAATGCACGACGAGTCGCTTCAAGTAGCAATATCATGCCAACGACCGCAACCACAATATCGGCAGTGGTGGGCGCGCCGGAACGTCCTGCGAGTTCGGTGTAGAAAAGGTAGATATAGGCAGCCGAAAAGCTACCCGCTAACGCTAGAATCCAATCCACAAGAGGAATGTGATCACGCGGAGAGTTCTTCATTGCTGGATAAGCAGTGAAGGCCAAAAATATCGCGAAAGTGAGGTGAATCGCTCGCGCTTCAGTGTCATTCAGTACGCCAAAATTGAAAATAAATGGTAGCGGGGAGGCGTACCATAATTGAAATAGTGACCAACACAGAGGGACTAACCAAAGGATTCGTCCTTGCACTCCCGAAGGGTTACGTGCGCCCGTGTCTGCTTGAGCCACCATTTCTTGCACATCTTGAGACGGAGTCTTATTCGTCGCCATGTACTTTTTCCTTATTATTGATGGTCCTGTCCGTTCTTCTATCGAGAACCACACTTCGCCTTTATCAGTGTAGTGAATGGAGCGAAGTTTGCTTTCGAGTATTCCGCTGCCGAATCACAAAGCAAGAGTACCGAGTGCTTTGTTGGCGGCGTTAAAGTGTTTTCTTGGGTATTGAGTGCGCAGTTCTAAGAAAAACTGGCAAATGAACAAAGCATGCTGGTTCAACGTGCTACAACCAGCGTACTCAATCAGGCAGAAAACCATCTTTTTCTGCCTGAGATTGAAATAAGTGAGTGCTTACTTAATTAGACCCACTTCTTTGTAGTATTTTTCTGCACCTGGGTGAAGAGGGATAGAAATACCTGCTTTCACCATGTCTTCTTTTTTCAGGTTAGCAAAAGCTGGATGCAGACGTTTGAAGGTGTCGAAGTTCTCGAACACGGCTTTAGCAACGTTGTATGCAACTTCATCAGAAACATCAGCTGTTGTTACCATTGTTGCTGCAACACCAAAGCTCTTCACGTCTTTATCTGTACCACGGTACATACCAGCCGGCACTGTGCTGAATGCGTAGTACGGGTTGTCTGCGACGATCTTGTCGATCTTAGGACCAGTTGCAGGCACTAGCTTCGCATCACATGATGTTGTTGCTTCTTTGATTGAACCGTTTGGATGGCCAACCATGTAGATGAACGCATCAATTTTGTTGTCACAAAGTGCTTGAGAACGCTCTGAGCCTTTTAGCTCTGAAGCAAGTTTGAAGCTGTCATTTGTCCAGCCCATTGCTTCCATTACTACGCCCATTGTCGCGCGGTCACCAGAACCTGGGTTACCGATGTTGACACGCTTACCTGCTAGGTCTTGAACGTTTTCGATGCCAGAGTCAGCACGTGCGATGATGTTGAAAGGTTCAGTATGAAGAGAGAACATTGCACGCAGTTTTTTGTACGGGCCTTGTTCCGCAAACTTGCTCGTACCGTTGTAGCCGTGGTACTGCCAATCCGATTGCACGATACCAAAATCTAATTCGCCTGCACGGATAGTGTTAACGTTGTAAATTGAGCCACCAGTTGATTCTACTGAACAACGGATGTTGTGGTCTTTACGACCTTTATTTACCAACTTACAGATAGCACCACCAGTAGGGTAGTAAACACCAGTTACAGAGCCAGTACCGATAGTAATAAACTCTTGAGCGTTAACCGCGCCTGCGCCCATTACAGCTGCAGCGATAGCGCCTACTTTGAGAAGTTTGTTAAATGCCATGAATTTCCCTTCCTTATATTCATTATTTACCCGGAAATAACCATAAATCACTTCTGGAGTTTCCTATTTGGAAACGGCATCTTTTCCAATCCAATTGTTTGAAAAAGCGAGCAAATCATAACAAAAAATTGGCAGAAAATTATCCGAATGTTAAATGTTATAGCGAATAAGTCTAAAGCTTGCGACAAGGTGTAGTGATTGATCTTCGGTTTAATTCTTTTTATAACAGCTAGTTAGGTATGATTAAGGCAAGATGGTGAAAAAGATCAATTGCGTGATATTAATCACAAAAGTGGTGGGTAAAAAGTAGTCACATGAAGCAATTTGTTTACATAAATAATGGGCTACAAAATAGTATTTCTTTCATAGCCCACAAAGAGTTACTTAAACCAATGCTCGTCGGTCTCAGCCTGTGTACTCGAATAGCTCACATACAGACTTGAACAATTGTTCAGTTGATACTGGCATTGTAGGGGTAATAAAAATGGTATCGTCACCCGCTACTACGCCAAGAATACCCTCGGATTTACCTAACGAGTCGAGTAGGCGAGCAATAAGCTGTGCTGCGCCAGGACCTGTGTGAATGACAACCAATGCCGCATTGTGATCGATGTCTAAAACCAGTTCACGTAGAGAGCTGCTTACTGTTGGTACGCCCAACTCGGCCGGTAGGCAGTACACCATTTCCATTTTTGCGTTACGAGTACGAACAGCACCAAACTTGGTCAGCATACGTGAAACTTTAGATTGGTTAATGCTTTCAAAGCCTTGCTGCTTGAGTGCGTCAACAATTTCACCCTGTGAGCCAAAGCTCTCTTCTTTTAGCAGGGCTTTAAAGGCGCGGACTAGGTTATCTTGTTTCTCTGAATTGCGCATAGTCATTATGATTCTCTTAGTACGTGTCAGCAATTTTGCATATTCTCGCATATATATTCATGCAGTGCCAAAAAGTCCCGGCATTCTGTTAGTTGCATCACTGTAAACCATAAACAGAACAGGATTCTTTAAGATTATTCAACCAGTCTCGTTTTGTCCTGTTGAATTTCTTGTCATTTCAACAGAATAAAAGAATAATCCAACCTTCATTTGTAGCACGACAACAGCGAGTTGCGCGAGGTCGCAAAGCTGGCGTTAATTGATTGTAATCAAGTTGTGATTCCGATAGCTTATTTCAGTTGGTTACAAACTACCCTACGAATACGTTTATAAGAGAAATACTCTCAAGGAGAACTACATGAAAGTAGCCGTTATTGGTGCCGCTGGTGGCATCGGTCAAGCCCTTGCCCTTCTGCTTAAGAACCGTCTTCCTGCTGGTTCTGATTTAGCCCTATACGATATTGCTCCAGTTACGCCTGGCGTAGCAGCAGATCTTAGCCACATCCCAACACCAGTATCGATCAAAGGTTATGCTGGTGAAGATCCAACTCCTGCGCTAGAAGGTGCAGATGTAGTTCTTATCTCTGCGGGTGTTGCTCGTAAGCCGGGCATGGATCGTGCGGATCTGTTCAATGTAAACGCTGGTATTGTGAAATCACTTGCTGAAAAGATTGCGGTTGTTTGTCCTAAAGCATGTGTAGGTATCATCACTAACCCAGTGAACACAACAGTGCCAATCGCTGCAGAAGTTCTGAAGAAAGCGGGTGTTTACGACAAGCGTCGCCTATTCGGTATTACCACACTAGACGTGATCCGTTCAGAAACGTTTGTTGCTGAGCTAAAAGGCAAAGATCCTAGCGATATTCGTGTACCAGTTATCGGTGGTCACTCTGGCGTGACAATTCTTCCTCTTCTTTCTCAAGTAGAAGGTGTGGAGTTTACAGCTGAAGAAGTAGAAGCTCTGACTAAGCGTATTCAAAACGCGGGCACAGAAGTTGTTGAAGCAAAAGCGGGTGGCGGTAGTGCGACACTTTCTATGGGCCAAGCGGCTTGTCGTTTCGGTCTAGCACTTGTACGAGCTCTTCAAGGTGAAGAAGGCGTTGTTGAGTGTGCTTACGTTGAAGGTGATAGCGAGCACGCACCTTACTTTGCACAACCAGTGAAGTTGGGTAAAGAAGGCGTAGAAGAAGTACTAAGCTACGGCGAATTGAGCGACTTCGAAAAAGCGGCGCTAGATGGAATGCTAGAAACGTTAAATGGCGACATCAACATTGGTGTTGAATTCGCTAAATAATCTCTATAACGCGAATTAAGAAGAAAGCCGATCTTAGGATCGGCTTTTTTGATCTTTTTGCTCTGAATTACGTATCACAAGCGAACCAAAACAACATTGTTAAGGAGAAGATGATGGAAGCAAGTCGAATCCGAAAAGGCATGGTTGTTGAGTGCCAAGAAGGCGTCGGTACGATTTTGGTTGTCGACCGTGAAGCAGAGACCGTTTTGTTATCCAAGCAAGGCTCAGATCAACAGATAGCAGTGAGTTTTGATGAGATAGAGGACGATCCACAGCTGCACGGTGGAAGCGAACGATACTATTAGTCAAAGTCGTTGAAATTGTCTAGAGCTGAGACGAAAAAGGAAGAGCGAAATGCTCTTCCTTTTGTGTTTCTTGCTAAAGGGTCCGATGGTGCTAGCGAGTGCGTTTTACCGCAACATGAGCCAGCGTGATAAGCGCTTCTTTGTATTCTGATTCTGGTAGTACTTCCAGTTCAGCGATCGCCTTATCTGCTTCTTCTAACGCTTTCTGCGTAGTGTATTCTAACGAACCGGCCTCTTTCATAACGGCTAGGATTTCATCTAAGCGTTCCATGCCATTGGCTTTTTCAATCGCTTCGCGAATCATCAGCGCATTTTCTGGCGTCGTATTACGCATTGCATGCAACAGAGGCAGTGTCGGTTTTCCTTCAGCCAAATCATCACCAACGTTTTTGCCCATGTCTTCGCCATCGGATGTGTAGTCCATCACATCATCAATAAGCTGGAATGCAGTGCCTAGGTATTTACCATAATTCTGCAGAGCCAATTCAACGTGTTCTGGAGCATCATTTAAGATTGCGCCAATTTGCGTTGCAGACTCGAACAAGCGTGCAGTCTTTGAGTAGATGACTTGCATGTAGCTTTCTTCGGTAGTGTCAGGATCGTTACAGTTCATCAACTGTTGAACTTCACCTTCGGCGATCACATTTACTGCATTACTCATTAGTTGAAGGATCTTCATGGATCCTAGCTCAGTCATCATCTGAAATGAGCGAGTGTAAATAAAGTCCCCAACAAGTACGCTCGCGGCATTACCAAACGCAGCATTCGCTGTCGCTTTTCCACGGCGCATGTCTGATTCGTCCACGACATCATCGTGCAGCAAAGTCGCTGTATGGATGAACTCGATAAACGCCGCTGCCATCGTATGGCCAGTGCCTTGGTACCCCAATGCACGTGCTGACAATATTGCCAGTAACGGTCGTAGACGTTTGCCTCCACCACTCACGATATAGAAACCGAGCTGGTTGATTAAAGAGACATCAGAATTTAGTTGGGCTTGAATTGTTTCATTCACTTTTGCCATGTCATCGGCAGTAAGCGCTTGGATAGTTTTAAAATCCATCGTATATCCGGCTGAAGTTAGACCCTGCAAGGCTTATTCGATTTATATAATTGTCGAATAATACACTAAAAAACGTTGATTAATACATTACTAAAGGGCATGATTGCCGCACTTTTCTTTGGCGATTAGCTTTTCGCCAATTTTTTCAAAATATGGCTTGTCATAGGGGCATCTCTTCTGTAGAATCTGCGCCCTATTGATGATTAGTTTAGCGCACACCCTCATGAAAAGGCTGTGCGGAAAAAGCGGAGTAAAATATGTACGCTGTTTTCCAATCTGGTGGTAAACAACACCGTGTAAGCGAAGGTCAAACTCTTCGTTTAGAGAAATTAGACGTTGAAACTGGTGCAACTGTAGAATTTGATAAAGTTCTTCTTGTTGCTAACGGCGAAGACATCAAAGTTGGTGCTCCTCTTGTAGAGGGCGGCAAAATTGTTGCTGAAGTTGTACAACACGGTCGTGGCGATAAAGTTAAAATCGTTAAGTTCCGTCGTCGTAAGCACTCTCGTAAGCAACAGGGTCACCGTCAGTGGTTCACTGAAGTGAAGATCACTGGTATCAACGCTTAATCTATTAGGAGAGTTTAACAATGGCACACAAAAAAGCTGGTGGTTCTACTCGTAACGGCCGCGATTCAGAAAGCAAACGTCTAGGTGTTAAGCGTTTCGGTGGTGAATCTGTACTTGCAGGTAACATCATCGTTCGTCAACGTGGTACTAAGTTCCACGCTGGTAACAACGTAGGTATCGGTAAAGACCACACTCTATTCGCTCTTACTGAAGGTAAAGTGAAGTTCGAAGTGAAAGGTCCTAAGAACCGTAAGTTTGTAAGCATCGAAGCTGAGTAATTAGGTTTTTACCAAGTTACTTAATAGCTTTAAGCTGAATTCAAAAGCCCTGCCGAATCGGCGGGGTTTTTTATTTATGGCAGTCGACATATCGAAGTTTCTCGTTAGAATCCGAGGCGATTTGAATCTGGGAGCTTAGATCTGTCATCTGCTAAAATTGTCGGATGACACAGTAGATTTAATCCACGCACGAAGTAGTCGGAGTAAAAGATGAAGTTCGTAGATGAAGCGGTAGTAAAAGTTCAGGCTGGTGATGGCGGTAGCGGCGTTGTCAGTTTCTGGCGTGAAAAATTCATCACTAAAGGTGGCCCTGACGGCGGTGATGGTGGTGACGGCGGTGATGTTTACATCCAAGCTGATGAAAACCTAAATACCCTAATTGATTACCGTTTCCAACGCTTCTACGAAGCGGAGCGTGGTGAAAACGGTCGCGGTGGTAACTGTACTGGTAAACGTGGTAAAGACATCGTTCTTCGCGTACCAGTGGGTACTCGCGCAGTAGATATCCACACTAACGAAATTGTGGCAGAAGTTGCTGAGCACGGTAAGAAAGTGATGGTCGCGAAAGGCGGCTGGCACGGTCTTGGTAACACGCGTTTCAAATCTTCAGTAAACCGAGCGCCTCGTCAAAGAACGCTAGGTACGAAAGGTGAAATTCGTGAAATCCGTCTTGAGCTACTGCTGTTGGCAGACGTTGGTATGCTTGGCTTGCCAAACGCAGGTAAATCAACGTTTATTCGCGCGGTATCAGCGGCAAAACCAAAAGTAGCAGACTACCCGTTTACCACGTTAATCCCAAGCTTGGGTGTGGTGAGTGTTGTTCCTGAAAAGAGCTTTGTGGTTGCTGACATCCCGGGGCTTATCGAAGGGGCTGCTGATGGTGCGGGTTTAGGTATTCGTTTCTTGAAACACCTAGAACGTTGCCGAGTGTTGCTGCACATGATTGATATCATGCCGATTGATCAGTCTGATCCTGTACAAAATGCACTAACCATCATTGATGAGCTAGAGCAGTACAGTGAAAAACTGGCAAGCAAACCTCGCTGGTTGGTGTTCAACAAAGTTGATCTGATGCCTGAAGAAGAAGCGAATGAAAAGATCCAAGAGATCTTGGATGCGCTAGGTTGGGAAGACGAGTACTTCAAGATCTCTGCGATCAACCGTTCTGGCACCAAAGAGCTTTGCTACAAACTTGCTGACTTTATGGAAAACCTACCTCGCGAAGAGGAAGAAGTGGCTGAAGAAGATAAAGTTAACTTCATGTGGGATGATTACCATAAAGATGCAATGGCAGGAAAAGACGTTGTTACTGAAGATGACGACGACTGGGATGATTGGGATGACGAAGAAGATGACGGTCACGTTGTCTACGTTCGTGACTAATTGTTCTCTCCAAGCGATGTCTTGCTAGAAAATTTAATAAAGCCGCAAAATCTATTGCGGCTTTTTTTTGTATCTAAATCATATTTAGATGATGTGATTTGCGGCACAATAGTGGCTTCGCGTGATAATTCTGGACTGGGCTCCTTCACGTGAGAGTAAGCAACACCCTAAAAGGACTTAGACCTATCTATGAATCTAGAAACCATACCGTCTGGAGAGTTGACGGTATCTAACCAACGCTCCATTTCTCGACTTGTCGCTCAAGCCGGACAAATGCTGTTGGCCCATGGCGCAGAAAGTACGCTTGTGTGCGATATCATGCGTCGTATTGGCTTAGCTTGTGGCGTGCATGAAGTGGCTGTAGCCCTCTCAGCCAATGCCTTGGTTGTCACGACCGTAATGGATGGACATTGCATCACCACTACTCGAAGCTGTGCCGATCGTGGCATCAACATGCGCGTTATTACGCAAATTCAACGTATCTGTATCATGATGGAGCGCGGGTTACTCGATGCTGCCATGGCGCAGAAAAAACTGAATACCATCAGCCCAGAACGGTACAACCGCTGGCTAGTGGTGCTTATGATTGGCTTATCATGCGCGGCATTCAGCCATTTAGCGGGTGGCGATTGGGGCGTATTTATTATGACCTTCTTGGCCTCGGCTGGTGGCATGATCGTGCGCCAAGAGATTGGCCATCGTCACTTCAATCCATTACTTAACTTTGCTGCTACCGCATTTGTAACCACGTTGATTTCTGCTCAAGCTGAAATTTATCAAATTGGTAATTTACCAACCGTAGCGATGGCATCGTCGGTGTTGATGTTGGTGCCTGGTTTTCCACTGATTAATTCGGTAGCAGACATGCTAAAAGGTCACATTAACATGGGTATTGCCCGGTTTGTAATGGCCAGTTTGCTGACGTTAGCAACGTGTTTGGGCATTGTGGCGGCAATGAGTGTAACTGGTATTTGGGGGTGGGCAATTTAATGAATATTTTTGATTTAACGCTCGGTTTGCTCAATGACATGTTTTTTGCTGCCATCCCTGCAGTCGGCTTTGCGTTGGTGTTTAATGTGCCACAGCGAGCTTTGATCTATTGCGCGGTAGGTGGTGCGATTGGTCACGGAAGCCGTTACTTGATGATGCAGTTTGGAGTACCGATTGAGTGGGCGACCTTCTTCGCTGCCACCTTGGTTGGCATGATAGGGGTTCATTGGTCTCACCGCTTTTTGGCTCATCCAAAAGTGTTTACTGTCGCTGCATTGATACCTATGGTGCCGGGCGTTTTTGCTTACAAAGCGATGATTGCGATGGTGGAGATTAACCATTTGGGTTACTCGCCAGAGTTAATTGCGACCTGCATGGAGAACTTTCTTAAAGCCATGTTTATTATTGCTGGTTTAGCAGTTGGCCTCGCAGTTCCTGGGCTGTTATTCTACCGCCGCAGACCGATAGTATAAGGACCCGACATGATCATTAGTATGATTGCCGCGATGGCAGACAACCGCGTTATTGGCAAAGATAATCAAATGCCTTGGCATCTTCCTGCGGATTTTGCTTGGTTTAAACGTTGTACGATGGGGAAGCCCGTCGTAATGGGAAGAAAGACTTACGATTCAATTGGTCGCCCTTTGCCAGGACGTTTGAATATTGTCATTAGCCGAGATGAATCATTGAGTATTGAAGGCGTTACGACGGTGACTTCAGTTGAAAAAGCGTTAGAGGCTGCAGGTGATGTTGAAGAAGTAATGATCATTGGTGGTGGTGCTATCTACGCTTCTTGTTTAGCGATGGCAAATAAACTGTATGTCACACATATTGATGCTGTAGTTGAAGGTGACACCCAGTTCCCAGACTGGGGTAATGAGTTCAAAGAGACATATTCTGAAACCTACCAAGCGGATGAGAAAAACGCTTACAACATGCGTTTTACGATTTTAGAAAAGCAATAGTTAGAAAAGTCTCTCGAAGCAGAATAGAAAAAAGCACCGTAACCACGGTGCTTTTTGTTTTTGGAGTAACGATCTAGTGATTAATCGAGAGCGTCTTGGGTAAAGAGTTGTTTGTCTTCCCAACGGATCATCGTCAGCGAACCACCCCAGACACAACCTGTATCGAGTCCAATGACTTTTTCATCGATATAGCCCTGCAATGCTGCCCAGTGGCCGAATAACACTGTTTTTTCTAACGGTATGCGGTGCGGCAGTTCAAACCAAGGTACCAATTGGTCACCTGTGACTTCTTGCGGAGGCAGTTTGCAGTCCATATCTAAACGACCATCAGAAAAGCAGAAACGCATTCTTGTAAAGGCATTGATGATATAGCGGTAGCGATCTAGACCTTCCAGTGAGTCATCCCAAAGATCTGGTAAGTTGCTGTACATATTTTTTAGCAACCACGGCAACTCTTCGCCTTGGATAATACGTTCTACTTCGCGAGCGCATTGTCTTGCTGTTTCTAAATCCCATTGCGGTGAAATACCCGCATGACACATCACAAACTCGTCGTGCTCTGCCAGAAGAGGTTGTTTAGCTAGCCAAGAGAGCAGTTCTTCGCGGTCTTTAGCGAGGAAAATAGGGGTCGTTTTATCTTTGTCTTTTCGCTTTTTCAGGCCGTAGGATACTGCCAGTAAATGCAAGTCATGATTGCCGAGTACGACTTTTGCGCTGTCACCGAGTGACTTTACGAAGCGCAGTGTTTCGAGTGATTTCGGGCCGCGAGCCACCAAATCTCCTGCGAGCCAAAGTTGGTCATGTTGAGTGGAAAAGTTGACGCGCTTGAGTAGCTGCTGTAGTTCGTCAAAACAGCCTTGGATGTCACCAACGATATAGGTAGCCACTGAATCTCCAATCTTATTAATTTAAAACGTTCGGAATCGCTAAACGAAATGGCTCAATTTCAGTGATGAATTCCTGGCCTTTTTCATCCAGCATTTTGTAGTGTCCTTGCATGACACCAACAGGCGTTTCTAACGCGGTACCACTGCTGTAAGTGTATTCATCGTTGCTTGGAATAAACGGCTGCTGCCCAACAACACCTTCTCCCTCTACCGTCATTTGTTTACCGTTGGAATCGGTAATCAACCATCGGCGACTTATGAGCTGCACTGTCTGCTGGCTGAGGTTTTTAATGGTAATGACGTAGGCGAAAACAAAGCGTTGTAGCTCTGGATTGGATTGCTCTTCGATGTATTTGGTGTGAACTTGAATCTTGATGCAGGGTTGAATGACGTCCATGTGCACTCCTTGATAAACTTAATAATAAGCCAAACCGGCAAGGGTTTGGCTTATTGTTTGAGTTATTAGTGCTGCGGGTTGTCCGCTAGCCAGTTCGCCATCGCGACGAATTGTTGTAGCGTTAGGTTTTCTGGACGCATGCTTGGGTTTACACCTAGCTCTTCCAGAACTTCTGCGCTCAACAGAGATTTGTAGCAGTTACGCACGGTTTTACGGCGTTGGTTAAAGCCTTCACGACAAACTCGATCGAGTAAACGTAGATCTTTCGCTGGGCATGGTAGCTCTTCATAAGGTACTAGGCGAACAACAGCGGAGTCTACTTTCGGTGGCGGAACAAATGCGGTTGGTGGTACTTCTAGTACAGGTACAACTTTACAGTAGTACTGCGCCATTACCGTTAGACGACCGTAAGCTTTACTACCTGGGCCTGCTGCCAAGCGATTCACCACTTCTTTTTGAAGCATAAAGTGCATGTCTTGAATGTCTTTATGGAATTCAAATAGGTGGAACATCAAAGGTGTAGAGATGTTGTACGGCAAGTTACCGAAGATACGCAGCTTGTTGTTTGGCTTCACTAACTGAGTGAAGTCAAAGCGCATTGCGTCGCCTTCATGAATCGTTAGTTTGTCTGCTAAATCAGGGTGGTTACGTAAACGCTCGGCAAGGTCACGGTCCAGTTCAATAACGGTGAACTTATCTACTTCACGGCCAACGGGTTCTGTGATTGCACCAAGACCCGGGCCGATCTCAACCAGATTCTGACCTGGCTTTGGGTTAATTGCTGATACGATGCCATCAATAATGTATGGATCGTTCAGGAAGTTTTGACCAAAACGTTTACGCGCTTTGTGTCCTAAATGGACATCATTTCTCATTGTTTCTTCTCTACCAATTCTATCGCATGCGTGAGCGCTGTTCGGAAGCTCCCTGTATCCGCTTGACCTGTCCCTGCCAGCTCTAATGCAGTACCGTGATCTACCGAGGTTCTAATAAAAGGTAGACCAAGAGTAATGTTTACTGAACGTCCAAAGCCTTTGTATTTTAATACTGGCAATACTTGGTCGTGGTACATGCCTAAAACAGCATCTGCATCGTTTAAATATTTTTCATTGAAAATGGTATCTGCCGGCAGTGGGCCGATCAGCTTGATACCTTTTTCTTTTTGAATCTTTTCCAGTGTCGGAGTGATGGTTTCGATCTCTTCACGACCTAAACAGCCATCTTCACCTGCATGAGGATTAAGCCCGCAAACATAGATGTTTGGCTCTGCGATGGCAAATTTTTCTACGAGGTCTTTATGAAGAATATCGATGATCTTCTCTAGTCGCTCTTCGGTGACCGCTTTTGACACATACGCCAATGGAATATGTGTGGTAACCAATGCGACACGCAGTCCTTCTGTTGCCAACATCATGACCACTAACGGTGTATTTGATTTCTCGGCAAAGAATTCAGTATGACCACTAAATGCAACACCTGCGCGATTGATCACCCCCTTGTGAACAGGGCCGGTGACAATAGCATCAAATTCATCATTCATACAGCCCAAAGCGGCTCTTTCTAGCGTTTTTAATACGTAGTGGCCGTTGCTTTCATTAAGTTGACCAGCAATCGCGTTTTCCGAAATTTCAACGTGGTCAACGATAAGTGTGCCCGCTTTTTGCGCCTTAGGTGCTTCTTCAGGATTGTAATCAAAGAGTTGGACATCAATGCCAAGCATTTTGGCACGTTCCAGCAACATGTTTTTATCTGCGCAGACGACAATCTGGTGTGCCCAATCTTCTTTTGATAGAGCCAGCACTAAGTCAGGGCCGATGCCCGCAGGTTCTCCTGCTGTTACGACAATTCTGCGAATTGAATTAGTTGTCATTGTTGTCATCCACGATTTCAACAAACGCACTTGCACGCAGCTCTTGCATCCATGCGCCTGCTTCTTCATTAAACTTTCGATTGAATAGAATGCGGTAAGCTTTATTCTTCATTGCTGAATCTGTGCGGTCGACTTGGCGTCGGTCTAACACTTCAACAATGTGCCAGCCATGAACCGTTTTGAATGGTTCACTGATTGAGCCAACTGGTAGCGTTTCAACTTGGTGTTTAAATTCAGGAACATAAAGATCTGGTGTTTGGTAACCAAGTTCACCATCTTGAGCCGCAGAGCCTGGGTCTTGGCTGTATTGTGAGGCCAATTGAGCAAAGGTCGCTTCGCCAGCTTTGATGCGACGAACGAATTCATTTAACTGCTTTTTAGCGCCTTCATCACTAAGAATCACGGTTGGTTTGATCAGAATATGGCGAGCGTTAACTTCCGTCACCGCAACGGTTTCCAGACCCTTCACATCTTCAATTTTTAGGATGTGGAAACCAACGCCACTACGGAATGGGCCAATGATACTGCCTTTGTTCTGCATCTTGATTTGATCAGCAAAGATGGTTGGCATTTCTTCTTTACGCATCCAACCCCAATCACCACCTTGGAGAGCTTTCGGACCTTTAGAGTAGGTGTAAGCCATTTCGGTGAAGTCTGCGCCGTCGTTCAGTTTTTTAACTAGGGCTTTCGCTTGTGCTTCTACTTCTGATTTATCTTGACCGTCGGTGAAACGCAGTTGGATATGACCGATTTTGTATTGCACGGTTGCGTTGGTTTCTTTCGTTAGCTGGTCTGCAAGGCTATCAACTTCTGCTGGAAGGATATTGATTCGGCGACGAACTAGCGCATTACGAGCTTCTGACGCTGCAATTTCTTTACGGATTTGCTCGCGGAACTCTGGGTAGCTTAGGCCTTCTGCTTGCACGGATGCTGCCAGTTCTTCCACGCTTTGGTTATTGTTGCGTGCGATTTCTGCGATGGCTTGGTTTAGACGGTTATCGTCGATGCGTACACCAATACGGTCAGCTTCTTGGCCTTGCAGCGTATCGATGATCAGTTTTTCTACCACTTGCTCTTTGAGCACGCTTGCCGAAGGTAGACTTTTTCCGCTTTGACGAGCATTGGCTTGTAGGGTTTTCATCGCAGTATTGATGTCGCTTTGTAGAATGACACCGTCGTTAACGATGACAGCAACCTTATCAAGCTCTACCGGTGCTGCTACTGCTCCACAAGAGAGTAGGGTCGTGAATAAGATTGATTTCCAAATTTTCATTTAAAATTCCGTCAGTATTTTTTGAAGAAGCGTCTTATTTAGAGTAAGACGCTTAATTCGATTAATTGTTCAAATAGAATGGGCGACCGTATTTAATCGCGTTGTCGGAACCATCCAGTTCTTTGACTGCTGTACCGGTGCTTTGATTTGTCGCAAAGCCTTGAATACCGAAGTTAACACTAAAGTTGTTTTCGTATTCAGGAGAGGAGCCCGTACTGCCGATGGCTTGATTTTCCCAACCGAGTAATTGGTTAGAGTATGTCAAACCAATGTACCAACAATCAGATTGGTAACGCAGGCTTGCTAGCCATTCCATATCGGTATTTTCATTTAGGTCATAGTAGTACTGACCGCTTGCAGACCAGTTACGGTTGAACTCGTATGCCGCTACGATACCTGCTTGTGAAATACCTTTACGAGTAATAGTGTCGAGGTTTTCGAGAATGATCGTATCTTCGATGTATTCGCGAGTGACATAGCGGTAGTTACCTTGAATAAAGCCGCCGTTAAACTGATATTCCAACGTACTGTTGGCAAGCTGCATTGAGCTTAAGTCGATGTCGTACTGAACGCCACCGTGATAGAACAGGTAGTCGTTGTAGTTGAAATCAGCTTCAACTGCCCATGAAGAGTAGTTGGTTGTCTCGTCTGGAATGTTCGGGCTATTGCTGATTTTCGTCTTCTTATCGAAGTAGTAGATCTGACCAAACGACACGTTCAAACGTTCTTTGTAGTCATCATCAAAGAAGCGCGTACTTGCACCGTAGCTCAGCTGGTTAGCCGATGCGATCTTATCAATACCACTGTACTTACGACTGCGGAATAGACCGTAGTAGTCAGTTTGCAGCAGCGTTGTATCGTAGTTGTAGATGTTGGTTTGATCTTCTTCTGGTACGTATAGGTACTGAAGCTGTGGTTCTAGCGTTTGTGTGTAGCCTTTGATCCAACTGGTGTCACGCTCTAAGTAAATCTGAGCATGGGTACGAAACTCAGGAATAACACGAGAAACTTGTTCATCAAGCTGGTTTTTCAAGTCCACGTCTGTCAAGCCAGTAAGGTCTTGAGAGTAGTAAGTGGAAAGTACGCGCGCTTCCGTTGTCCAAGTGGCCCAAGAGTTTGACAGCGGCATGGTTAATCCCGGCTCTATGTGAACGCGAGTCGCATTTGGTCGAGCGGTATCACTAGTGTCAAAACGGCTGACTTGGCTTTTTACGTCGAAGTTAAGGTGATCACCCCACAACGGCGTGTAGTAGTTCAAATCTAATTGAGGAAGTAAACGATATGGACGGTTTTCTTCTTTCAAGAGGATTTGGAAATCTCGAACGGTTAAAGACGCATCCCAGAAATCTGAACGGTACTGCACATGTCCTTCTTGGACTAACTGACCGTCTTCACGGTTACCGATGTCAGAGTCCAAATCTAGGAAGTAATCAATGTCACTGACTTGTGAGTAATCAACTTTCACAATCCACTGTTTATTGATAATACCATCGTGCTTAACTTGGTAACCCCAGCGAGAATCATCTTGATATTTTTTATCGCTGTTGAGGTATTCGCCTTTCAGTTTACCTTCACCCCAGCCATCGGTCAGGTAACGGAAATCGGTGTCGAGTTTGGTGCCACGTTGCTGCATGTAGAGTGCAGTGAGTGTCATGTCGTATTGAGGTGCGATGTTCCAGTAAAATGGCACTTCCACTTCCATACCGTCACTAGAACCGTAAGAAAGAGAAGGGAATAGGAAACCGGTTTTACGCGTGTTGCCAATAGGCATGGTCATGTATGGCACGTAAAACACGGGCACATCCATGATCTCAAAACGAGGGTGGTGCAGCGTGGCGGTCTCTTCGTCTTGGTCTACATCGATACCAGACGCAACCAAGCGCCATGAATTATCGCCTTCCGGACATGATGTGATTGAGCCATCTTCTAGTTCATAGACAGACTGACCTGTACGCGCAATGTAAGCGGCAGTACCACGACCTTGTTGGCAAAGAAATTGGTATTCGGTGTTTTCAAGCGAGAAGGTATCTTGGTTGATGTCGTTGGTAACACGATCTGAGCGGGCTTTAACTTGTCCGTCATTGAAGGTCACGTTGCCTTCTGCCACCACCACGTTGTCTTGTTGGTGCAGGGTTACGCTATCTGCGGTGATTTTCTTCGGACCTTGCGTTACTTGGACGTTTCCAGAGTATTGTGCTTTGTCACCATTAATGGCTTGCAGGTTGTCCGCTTCTACCACTACTGGGGTATTAAGAGCGTCCTCCTCGCCACTTGTTTCGACCAAACATTGATCTGTGGCGGGCATTTCCTGCACACTATCATTTATATTCGCTTCAGCTTGAGTGGTGGGTACAAACAAGGCGGTGCTGATAGAGGCCGCTATAAATGTGCGGGAGAAATGTTGCATTGAATTGAACTTTCCTGTGTCACTACTACTCGATGGCTATAGGGCTTGTTGTACCCTAGCGTCATAGCCAAATGAATCAACTATAGTCGCAATTGTCCCAGCGTATTGATTTGCTATGGCATAATGACGACAAAAATAGCTGCAAAGATAAGCAGGCGAAATGGCCTAGCCGAAATAAAACTAATTCCATTATCATAAAGGAAATCGTTCCATCCGGCACTATAAGACCGTCGTCGTCGATAAAAATTCATTGATAGAGAACACATAATGCATATTTTTGGCAAAATTCTGGGTGCCTTTTTTGGCTTGTTACTGGGTGGTCCATTCGGTTTGCTGTTTGGTTTATTTATTGGTCACCAATTCGATAAAGCCCGACGTTTAAGTCAATCTGGGTTCTCTACAGGCGGCTTTGGAAAAGGACCGAGTCAGGCGCAGCGTCAGGAAGAATTCTTTAAAGCGGCGTTTGCAGTAATGGGACACGTGGCAAAAGCCAAAGGTCAGGTCACTAAAGAAGAGATCCAACTTGCGACTGCCATGATGGATCGTATGAATTTGCATGGCGAACAACGCCGTGCGGCGCAAGATGCATTTCGCGAAGGGAAAGAGAGTGATTTCCCATTAGAAGATGTGCTGGTGCGTGTAAAAATCTCGACCGCTGGCCGTTTTGATTTACTGCAATTCTTCCTTGAACTGCAAATTTCCGCTGCTTTTGCTGATGGAGCTATCCATCCAAGTGAACGTAATGTGTTGCACAAAATTGCTCGTGGTTTAGGTTTCTCATCTGAGCAACTAGAGCGTCGCCTGCAAATGCAAGAAGCGGCGTTCCGTTTCCAACATCAAGGTGGTTTCCATGGTCAGCAACAAGGCCAATACCAGTCGTCAGGTTGGCAGCAAGCCTCACAGGCGGATCAATTGGCCGATGCGTACAAAATTTTGGATGTGTCACCAGAGGCGGACGGTAAAACCGTTAAACGAGCTTACCGTAAGTTAATGAATGAGCATCACCCTGATAAATTGATGGCCAAAGGTTTACCGCCAGAAATGATGAACGTCGCAAAAGAAAAATCGCAAGAAATTCAAAATGCTTACGATTTAATTAAAAAGGTAAAAGGCTTTAAGTAAGCCAAAATCTAGCAAGCAAACTAGAAAGTAAAAAGGGCACTTGGTGCCCTTTTTTAGCTTTTGGGTTATCGGTGGCTAAAAGCATGTCAAGCTGAACAAGGATGGATAAATCAGTCGGCTTGGTTCAAGCTCCAATCGTAGTCGTACTTCACCCGACCTGAAAAATGGTTGTATTGTGGCGCGTACTTTCTGATGTGGTTAAACACCTCTTTCTCACCACCAAAATCAACGGCAAACCACTCATAAATTGAAGATATTTTCGCCGTATTACCTTCAATAGAGACGCCTTTTTTGCTGTTGATAAAGGTCTTTGCGGCACTCTCTAACAAGGTTTGAGTATTCTCAGCGGTAAAAGCTTGAGTTTGAAGATTCGGGCAGCCTAGGCTTGCACAATTGACAGCGTAGTGCGTTCTTGGGTCTTGCCAGATTGGTCGTAAAATTCGGTGCTCAATATCATTCAAGGTCAGACTTTTTCCGTTAATGATGATGACATCTTGATCCCATGGGCCAAAGCTAAACAGCCCGCCTAACTTGGTGATCGACGTTATCGGGTAGTTATCCAAAATTAGGTGAACCGTCAGCGCGTTGTACAGATTTACCCAATACGCGTATTGCTCGGCTTGGCGGTATTGCAATGGATTTAAACTAGCGAGACGTTGAATGTACTGCTTTAACTTTGTTTTATCGGCGAACGAGACTTGGTTGTAACGAAATAGAGTGTTGTCGCCTCGGGTAACTAGATAGCTGTCGAGTAACTGTTGCCACTCCAGATGAGAGATTGAGGTTTGGTTGACCTCGTTGGACTGCTGCCAATAAGGCCATAAGTCGGCTTTTGGTGCGGCGAGAGCGGAAAAGGAGAGTAGGGCACACAGTAGCAATAAGAAACGCTTCATAGAGAGACCTTTAGTGAGACTTAATTGTTAGTGTAGACCCGTCTAGTTGTTGTTTTCTTTCTTTAATCTATGCATAAAAACAAAACAGGCTGACAATGGTCAGCCTGTTATTTGTGTATTCAAAGAAGCGTTTTAACGCAGGAAGCTTGGGATATTGGCTTCATACTCAGCGATTTTGTCTTCGTGCTGAAGCGTCAAACCGATGTTATCTAAGCCATTAAGCAGGCAGTGACGACGGAACTCGTCGATTTCAAAGTCATACTCCTTTCCGTTTGCGCGCACCTTTAGGGCTTCCAGATCCACTTCAATTTGCGCACCTTCATTGGCTTCAACGAATTGGAACAGTTCATCCACTTCTTGCTCAGTCAGACGAACCGGAACCATTTGGTTGTTGATGGAGTTGCCGTAGAAAATGTCCGCAAAACTAGGTGCGATCATCGCTTTAATGCCGTAATCAGCCAAAGCCCAAGGTGCGTGTTCACGAGATGAGCCACAGCCGAAGTTTTCACGCGCAAGTAGGATAGAAGCGCCTTGGTAACGTGGCGCATTCATTACAAACTCAGGGTTTGGTCGCTCGCCTGCATCATCAAGGAAGCGCCAGTCATGGAAAAGATGCTTACCGAAACCTAGGCGAGAAACTTTTTGTAAAAACTGCTTTGGAATGATGGCATCCGTGTCAACGTTGGCGGCATCTAGAGGCACAACCAAACCAGTATGTTGTTTAAAACCTGACATGATTGTTCTCCCTAATCCTGTTTATCAAAAGTTAATTCACGAATGTCAACAAAGTGACCAGCGATAGCTGCCGCGGCTGCCATTGCAGGGCTAACCAAGTGAGTGCGGCCATCACGACCCTGACGGCCTTCAAAGTTACGGTTTGATGTTGATGCACAACGCTCGTGAGGTCCCAAACGGTCATTGTTCATTGCTAAACACATTGAACAACCTGGTAGACGCCATTCAAAGCCCGCTTCTTTAAAGATGACATCCAAGCCTTCGGCTTCTGCTTGTGCTTTCACCTGTTCTGAGCCCGGGACAATCAATGCTTGAACGTGCGATGCGACCTTACGGCCTTTCGCCACGACGGCGGCAGCGCGCATGTCTTCGATGCGAGAGTTCGTACAAGAGCCAACAAACACTTTATCTACTTGGTAGTCAGACAATGATTTGCCTGCTTCTAGGCCCATGTAAGCCAATGCTTTTTCAGCAGACGCTTTTTCGATTGGATCTGTGAAGCTTTCTGGTGCTGGAATCGGTTGGTCAACGGCAATGACCTGACCTGGGTTTGTGCCCCAAGTTACTTGTGGTTTGATGTCAGCAGCGTTTAGCGTTACTACGGCATCAAATTCGGCATCTGCGTCAGTTTTTAACGTCTTCCAGTACTCTACTGCAGCATCAAAATCTGCGCCTTGCGGTGAGAACTTACGACCTTTGATATATTCAAACGTGGTTTCATCTGGTGCAATTAGGCCTGCTTTTGCGCCCAGTTCAATGGCCATGTTACATACCGTCATGCGGCCTTCCATAGAAAGGTCAGTAATCGCTTCACCGCAGAATTCAACCACATAACCAGTACCGCCCGCAGCCGTTGTTTTGCCGATGATCGCTAGAACGATATCTTTTGCGGTAATACCCGGTGCGACTTTACCTTTCACTTCGATTTTCATTGTTTTCGCACGTGCTTGTTTTAGCGTTTGAGTCGCTAGTACGTGTTCAACTTCAGAGGTACCGATACCGAAAGCCAGTGAGCCAAATGCCCCGTGTGTTGCGGTATGAGAGTCACCACAAACGATGGTCATACCCGGTAGAGTAATGCCTAGCTCTGGGCCCATAACATGGACGATGCCCTGATATTTGTGGTTTAGGTCGTAAAGGGTAACACCGAACTCTTCGCAGTTTTTCGATAGCGTTTCCATTTGGATACGCGCCATCTCGCCAGAGGCGTTGATGTCTTTGGTTGTGGTCGAAACGTTGTGATCCATCGTGGCGAACGTTTTGCTAACCTGACGAACTTTACGACCTTTTTCACGCAAGCCATCAAAGGCTTGTGGAGAGGTCACTTCGTGTACCAAGTGACGATCAATATAAAGAATAGGGGTTTCCCCTTCAGCCGCGACTGCAACGTGTGCGTCGTAGACTTTTTCGTATAGTGTTTTGCCCATTGCTTCCTTTCCTCGTCGTCCTTGTCACCGCAACGGGATGATCCGATGCGGTGATGGCAAACGACAGTTATATTTATAATGTCAGTCTGTTTATGAGTTCAAAATGTACTCAGCGATCTTGTCACCCATTTCTGATGTCGTCAGTGCAGGCTTGTCGCTTGCTAGGTCTGCGGTAAGCTCGCCTGCCGAAAGTGCTTTAGATACTGCGGATTCGATATCTTGCGCCGCAGCTTCTTCGCCAAGGCTGTAACGCAGCATCAGTGCTGCAGAAAGGATCTGCGCAACTGGGTTAGCAATGTTTTTGCCTGCGATATCTGGTGCGCTGCCACCGGCAGGCTCGTATAGGCCGAACTTGCTTTCGTTAAGACTTGCTGAAGGCAACATGCCCATAGAGCCCGTGATCATTGCACACTCATCAGAGATGATGTCGCCAAAGATGTTTGAACATAACATGACGTCAAACTGGGCTGGGTCTTTGATTAACTGCATGGTCGCGTTGTCGATGTACATGTGAGACAACGCGACATCTGGGTAGTCTTTGGCAATCTCTTCCACAACTTCACGCCATAAGATAGAACTCTGCAGAACGTTTGCTTTGTCAATTGAGCACACTTTCTTACGACGTAGACGAGCCGATTCAAACGCGATTTTTGCAATACGTTCGATTTCGTAGCGGTGGTACACCTCGGTATCAAATGCTTTTTCGTTAGCGCCTTCACCCTCGCGGCCTTTCGGTTGGCCGAAGTAGATGCCACCAGTTAGTTCGCGTACGACGACAATATCAAAGCCACGACCTGAGATGTCTGCACGTAGCGGTGAGAAAGCTTCTAGACCTGCGTGGATTTGCGCAGGTCGAAGGTTACAGAACAGTTGGAAGTGCTTACGTAGTGGCAGCAATGCACCGCGCTCTGGCTGGTCGTTTGGTGGCAAATGTTCCCACTTAGGGCCACCAACCGAACCAAATAGAACCGCGTCAGACTCTTCACACGCTGTTACCGTACTTTCTGGAAGTGGGCAACCATGATTATCGATAGCAATACCACCAACATCATGTTCTTCGCGCTCAAATGAGATGCCATGTTTTTGCTCGATAGCATCCAAAACTTTATGCGCTTGAGCCATCACTTCTGGGCCGATGCCGTCACCAGGAAGTACGGCAATTTTGTATGATTTGTCTGTCATGTTATTCCTTTAATCTTCTAATTTTTGAGCTTAATTATTTGAAATCGTGTTATTTGTCCCTGAGCGATAAAGCTCAGTATGACTATACCGTAGCAATCTTTTTCTGCTTCATCTCGGCAATGGTGTCTGCGCGATGGATGCTGTTGATAACATGCAATAGCGCTTGACCAGAAGCTTCTACGATATCGGTTGAAACGCCCGTACCGTGGTATTTTCTACCTTTGTAGTTGGCAATGATGTCTGCTTGACCTAGACCATCCTCACCTTCACCTTTTGCGGTTAGATCGAATTTATCTAGTACGATCTCGTAACCTGTCACGCGGTAGATACATTGGTATAGCGCATCAACCGGACCATTGCCGACCGCCGCTTCACACATTTCCGCATCACCACATTGCATCTTGATGCTGGTGGTTGCCATCACGCTGCCCGATTGCACGCTTAGGTAATTCAACTTGTAGAAGTCATCTTCTTCACGCAAGTTGGAGAAGTGCATTAGTGCTTCCAAATCGTAATCAAACACTTGGCCTTTACGGTCGGCCAGTTTCAAGAAGTCGGCGTACAGTGCGTCTAGGTTGTACTCATCTTCTTTATAACCCATGGAATCCATGTGGCTCTTCACCGCCGCTCGGCCGCTACGACTGGTTAGGTTAAGTGCTTGGTTCTTAAGACCAATCGACTCAGGCGTCATGATCTCGTAAGTGTTCTTGTTCTTTAACATGCCGTCTTGGTGGATACCTGAAGAATGGCTGAATGCATTGGCACCCACGACCGCTTTGTTGCTTTGGATCGGCATGTTGCACAGTTGACTCACTAACTTGCTAGTACGATGGATTTCTTCGTGCTTGATCCCCGTGCTTACGCCCAGAAGCTCTTGACGCGTCTTGATGATCATCGCGATCTCTTCTAGTGAGCAGTTACCCGCACGCTCGCCGATACCATTGATGGTGCCTTCAATTTGGCGAGCACCGGCTTGTACTGCTGCAATTGAGTTTGCGACCGACATGCCCAAGTCATCATGACAGTGCACAGAAATGATGGCCTTGTCGATGTTCGGCACGCGGTTGAAAAGCGTTTGGATGATGCCACCGAACTCGCTTGGCACTGTGTAGCCAACGGTATCGGGAATGTTGATGGTGCTTGCTCCAGCATCAATTGCGGCTTCAACCATGCGACATAGATTGTCGATTGGTGTTCGGCCTGCGTCTTCACAAGAAAATTCGACATCATCGGTGTAGTTACGCGCGTGTTTAACGGCGTTGACCGCCATTTCAAGTACGTCATCGTAACTGCGGCGTAGCTTGTCTTGAACGTGAATCGTGGAAGTGGCTAGAAAAGTGTGGATACGGAATTGGTCAGCAACTTTTAGCGCTTCAGCTGCGGCATCGATGTCTTTCGCAACGGCACGCGAAAGGGCACAAACTCGGCTATTTTTGATGTGTTTTGCAATAGTTTGTACGGACTCGAAATCGCCAGGGGAAGAGATAGGAAAACCAGCTTCGATAACATCAACGCCCAGCCTTTCAAGCGCATAGGCAATCTGCAGTTTTTCTTTAACCGTCAAGCTTGCTGACAACGCTTGCTCGCCATCACGCAAGGTGGTGTCGAATATAATGACCTGATCGTTCATGTTTGCTTCCTTCCTGATTTCTGCACTTTCGTGCAAGTTAATCGTTTACTTCCAGTATTTAGATATAAAAAAACCCGCATTTTCATGCGGGTTTCTAAGAAATTGGTGTGGTTATTTTTCTTCCACAGCCTACCCGCGCGAACTGGTCACGATCAGGAGGAGGCTAAGCAGGATAGAAAAATGAGCTGACATAGTTGTTAAGCTTTCCACAAATTTAAGTTAACAAATTAGTACCGCACTCCTTGGAGCGCGTCAACCCTAAAGTCGATTTTTTATTCATATCGGATGAGTGGTTTAATAATAGGCAGCTGATACATCGACACATTTAATCAATTCAAAGTGCAATCAGTTAAAAGTGAAGAAAACGTGCTAGAACCTGAGCGGGCGACAAAGATCACAGCCTAAAGCTTTGTGTTATCAAAATTCCGGTATAGGGATTGCGACTTATCACACAAAGGTCTTAATTGCTTGGCGAAAATACGCGCTGACCATTTATAGTAGTGCAGTTGCATTAGGTGAAGAGAAACAGAAGGTAAAGGATTCATGGTCACAGCAAAACAACTTGGACGTTCGGCACTCGCATTAACATTGATCAGCTTATCTGGTTGTCAACTGTTTCAATCAAACACGAATGCTGAGGTGGCTTCTCCGGTGATCGTGAACGATCATGCGCAAAGTATTATGGTGATCAGCGATCAAATGGACATGTACTTAAGCAGTGAAGGGCGGGAATCTTTCTTAAATCAGATGCTGGTGGCGCTTGAGTCGGATAGCCGAGATAAATTCAAAGGCAAAGATCCTGACACCTATTCGTGGTGGAAGATCCGCGTGCAACCTAATGAGTGGCAACAAGCGGAGATAGTCAGGCCAGTAGAAGAGGGAGTGGATACCTCTAACAAGCTGGAGTTTATGGATGTCTCCTATCGTTCAAAAACGGGGTTAAATTTGCGCTCCAAACCGAGTGTAGAGAGTACAAAGCTGGGGCAACTTGAAAAAGGCGAAGTGTTCAATGCGTTGGCGAGAGTTGAAGGAGAACCTTGGATTCTGGTTGAACAAAAGGCGTTATTAAGGGCTACGTGCACCAAGATTACGTACGCAGCAACGTAGTGAATCGCGATATTTTGTCGACTCAACCGAATCCGTTGCTCGATGCTCAGCAAGCGACTCATTCCGTATCGAGTGCCCGACACGAGCTGCTGGGCAGCTTCACTTGTCGAGCACTGAGCTATGAGTTAACTAAAGACGGTGATGTGACCACGGGGTCACTACGCGCATGCCGCAAAAAACGCAAAGTTTGGTATATCGATACGCCGTCTGCCTCACCAGCTAACCCTTCGTAATTCTTATTGCTTTTATTGATGTGTTTAACGGTATGGTTGGGCACATCAATGTGCGCTATTCCGTCCATTCTACTTTTGTCACTAATTGTCCAACTTCCCGTCATGTAGCTGTCACCTAAACCTCCTACTTTGCACACAAAGGCGTTGTCAAAGTAAGGGAAGGTCACATGCGAACCATTGAGACAATCACACAGCCAATAGCAACCATCGCTAAGTTTGATTTAGCATTCTCTAGCGTATGTCTTCAGCACCGTTTTAACCAACAAGTTGCCAACATCAGTAAAGGCGTTTCGCACAGTGGAGATGGGCATCTCTACGTCGTCTTAGGGCTGTTAGCTTGGTATTTAGATAAAGAACACGGCTCTTGGTTTATGTTAGCCGGATTGCTGGCATTTGCCGTCGAGTTACCCATTTACTGGACGCTAAAAAACAGCTTTAAACGCCGTCGTCCCGAAGAACTGAGCGCTTTGTTACCTGCTTTTATCACCCCTTCTGATCGCTACAGTTTACCGTCTGGACATACTGCTGCTGCGTTTGTCATGGCAACACTTATCAACCATTACTACCCAGAACTCGGTTATGCCGCATTCTCTTGGGCGAGCTTAATTGGCACGGCGCGTATTTTGCTCGGTGTCCATTTTTTTACTGACGTCATCATCGGGGCGCTGTTGGGAAGTGCGTGTGGTGCTCTGGCTATTGCGATCGTAGGAGGCTAATGGATGAAAATTCTATACGGTGTTCAAGGTACGGGAAATGGCCACATCGCACGTGCACGTGCAATGAGCAAGGCATTTGAATCGCACGATGTGCAGGTCGACTTTCTTTTTTCTGGACGAGCACCGGAGAAATACTTTTCAATGGAAGCGTTTGGCGATTATCAGACTCGTCGCGGTTTTACGTTTGTGACGGAAAAAGGCTCGGTCAATTACGCCAAAACGGCCTTGAACAACAATTTGATTCATTTTTTCAAAGAAGTGAACCAACTCAACCTGGCGCCTTATGATTTAATCATCAACGACTTTGAACCCGTCACGGCTTGGGCTGCTCGTCAACAAAATAAGCCGTGTATCGGTATCAGTCACCAAAATGCGTTTCGCTATCCAGTGCCTCTGAAGGGGGCTAGCTGGCTGGATAAATCAGTACTTGAGTATTTTGCTCCATCTCAACATCAGCTTGGATTGCACTGGTATCACTTTGACCAGCCGTTGCTACCGCCCATCGTCCACACTTTGGATAACCAAGCGGATAACGATGATTTCGTGTTGGTGTATTTACCGTTTGAGTCGATTGAGGACATCTGCGACTTGTTGTTCCACTTTAATCAGCAGACGTTTATTTGTTATCACCCCGACGTGATAGAAGTAGAGAAAGTGGAGAACATAGAATTGCGTCCGCTGTGCCACGCCAACTTTCAGCACCATCTACATCGTTGCTGTGGGGTCATCGCCAATGGCGGTTTTGAACTGCCTTCAGAAGCACTTTCTCTTGGCAAAAAACTGCTAATGAAACCACTGGCAGGACAATTTGAACAGCAGAGCAACGTAGCCACGCTTGAAGATCTTGGGTTAGCCACTGCAATGGACAGTTTAGACATTTCTACCGTACGTCAGTGGCTCAAAGAGCAGCAAGCTGAGAGTGTTAAATACCCCGACGTTGCACAAGCCATCGTGAATTGGGTTTTACAAGGGGCGTGGGATTCGCAAGAAGAACTCTCCAAACAGTTGTGGGAGCAGGTGGATTTTCCGAGCTATGTATCCAATATCTAAGTGTGTTTGCTCGGATTGTTTGTGGCAAACACATAATAACTATTAACTACCTATTATTACGTTTCTTCCAACATTCCTACATGGTACTTGATGCAGCTTTTCGATTTCGAAGGGCTGCATTTTTATTCCCTCTCGTTCATTTCTATTCATTGTTTAATTGCAGATTATTTGACTGATACGCGCAAATTTACGCCAAAGGCATAGTCTGTGTTTTTTGGTTTGTTGGTTATTGATAGGTGAGGTAAATGTGTTTCAATGTTTGTTCTTAGTCTTATCAATTTGCTAAATACATACTCAAAGAGTGTGGTTTTAGTTGTTTTATAGTTTTTTATATTTTTCTCAATTTGTTGATTTTAAATGATTAAATACCTAAGTGGCTAAAATTTAGTGATTAAATATCAATCTAGTTGCTAAACCCCAATCGATTAGTTGATAGTACGCTTCGAGCCGGAAGTATCCGGACGATAAATATAATAAAAATTAGGTTTCTATTCGTAAAAATGATTCGAATCCAGCCGCCGTCTTTTGTGCGAGATGGGATTCTATTCGTTATGAATTCATTGAAACAATTTGACGATTACAAAAGAGGCGCACTCAATGTTAGAGAAAAAAGATGCGATGAGCGCAATTGCTAGCTACCGTATGGAAAGCACTTTGCGTGGTGTAGATTTGAACCTACTGACTGTATTTGATGCTGTGATGCAAGAGCAAAATATCACTCGTGCAGCACACAACTTAGGCATGTCTCAACCGGCAGTAAGTAATGCCGTGGCACGTCTAAAAGTGATGTTTAACGATGAACTGTTCATGCGTCAGGGCCGTGGTATTCAACCAACTCAACGTGCGCGTCAACTGTTTGGCCCTATCCGCCAAGCATTGCAACTGATCCGTAACGAATTGCCAAGCTCGGTATTCCAACCAGAGTCGTCAACTCGTCTATTCAAGCTGGCGATTTGCAGCCCATGTGACATGCGCTTTGCTCCAAAAATCATGGCGAAGATTAATCAACAAGCGCCAAACGTTCAGCTACATCTAGACGCGGAATTTGACCGTCTTCTTTCTGAGCGCATGCGTTACCAAGAAATCGACTTCGTGATCGATTACGCTCGTTTTGATGAGCAAGGTTTCTCAAGCACAGAAATCTTCAAAGATGAATTGGTGGTTATCGCTTCGAAAACGCACCCACGTATTCAAGGTGGCGTAAGCGCCGAGCAGCTAATTAACGAAAAGCACGCGAAACTGTCTAAAGTTCACGGTCAACGTAGCTTCTCTGAGCAGGCGTACCGCGAGCTTGACTGCCAAGCTGCGTACGAAGGTTCAAGCCTAAGCAACTTGCTTTACGTTGTTAGCCAATCTGAGTTAGTGACTATCGCACCACGCTGGATGGCGGAAAATGCGGTGAACAGTGACCAACTGCAGATTCTAGACTTCCCATTTGCGAACAAAGAAATCAGCGGCTTCCTTAGCTGGCATGAATCAAGTGAAAAAGACAAAGGCCACATTTGGCTACGTGACCAGCTAATGGTGACGTGTGGTGAAGTGGTTGCATCAAAATAAGTTTATTATTTGGTCTGATGAACTGGTCAGACTGGATTTGTAATCATCAATTTTTACAATTGTTTGGCCCCGAGAGACGCTTGTCTTTCGGGGCTTTTTATTTAGGTTAATTAATAAGCGAAACAGCAAGTTATTTTGCCTAAACCTCCAGCAACTTCAATTGGGCCTTGAGTTCATTAGTGATAGTTGTCTCTTATTAGTGATAAGTTTGATACTGGTCAGTTGCGTTTTAGCATTGCGTGAGTACACTTGTTCGCTCAAATAGCTTACGCCTGTAAGCCAAAAGGTAAGTAAAAGAATGGCCAAGTTAGATTTTCATATCGTTAAACGTATTCGTGAACAAATTGCGAACGGTGGTACCCGCGTTGCACTGAAACATAAAGTAGCAGGAGCATGGCAAGGTATTACTTGGGAGCAGTTTGGTCAGCAAGTTGATACTTTATCGCTTGCACTTTTGGCTCAGGGTTTAGGAGTCCAAGATAAGATCGGCATTTTCTCAAACAACATGCCGCAATGGACGATTGCTGATTTCGCTGCACTGCAACTGCGTGGCGTGACGGTGCCTATCTACCCAACCAATACTGCTGCTCAGTCGGCATACATCATCGACAACGCAGATGTAAAAGTTCTGTTTGTTGGCGAACAGCCTCAGTTTGATGCTGCTGTGAGCATTTTTGAACAATGTGAGCAGTTAGAGCTGATTGTTGCGATGTCGGACGATATTGAGCTTGGCGATCATGACTTTGTTATCTCTTGGAAAGACTTTGTCGCAAAAGGTGATACTAGCCATCAAGCTGAACTTGATGAGCGTTTGGAACAAGCGAAAGTCGATGATTTGCTTACGCTGATCTACACCTCAGGTACTACGGGTCAACCTAAGGGCGTGATGTTGGATTATGGCAACATCGCAGCTCAGCTAGAAGGTCACGACCAACGCTTGAGCTTATCTCAAGATGATGTTTCTTTGTGTTTCCTTCCGCTTTCACACGTATTTGAACGCGCTTGGACATTCTACGTATTATACAAAGGTGCGACGAACTGTTACTTGCAAGACACTATGCAGGTGCGCGATGCATTAAGTGAAGTGCGTCCAACCGTGATGTGTGCAGTTCCTCGTTTCTACGAAAAGATTTTCTCAGCGATTCACGAGAAAGTGTCTCGAGCACCGATTCATCGCAAGATCATGTTTACTTGGGCGGTGAACATGGGCGCGAAAATGGCACTTTGCCATCAAGAAAAGCGCAAACCTTCGATGATGCTGCGCAAAGCACACGCATTAGCTGACAAGCTGGTGCTCAGTAAGCTGCGTGCACTGCTCGGTGGTCGTATCAACTTTATGCCATGTGGTGGCGCGAAGTTGGATGAAACCATTGGGCGCTTCTTCCATGCTATTGGCATCAACGTGAAGTTGGGCTATGGCATGACAGAAACCACCGCGACGATTTCGTGCTGGGATGACAAGTGCTTTGATCCGGATTCTATCGGTATGTCGATGCCTGGCGCGCAAGTGAAGATTGGCGAAAACAACGAGATTCTGGTTCGTGGCCCGATGGTGATGCGCGGTTACTACAAAATGCCAGAAGAGACCGAAAAGACGTTTGATGAGCACGGTTTCTTAAAGACCGGTGATGCTGGCCATATTGATGAAAATGGCAACCTGTTCATCACCGATCGCATTAAAGAACTGATGAAAACCTCTGGTGGTAAATACATTGCACCGCAAATGATCGAAGGTGCGATTGGTAAAGACCACTTCATTGAGCAGATTGCGGTGATTGCCGATACACGCAAGTTTGTTTCTGCGCTGATTGTGCCGTGTTTTGACTCTCTTGAAGAATATGCGAAAGAACTGAACATTGCATACCATGACCGAGTTGAGCTTATCAAACACCACCAAGTGGTCGAAATGCTTGAGAAGCGAGTGAATGAACTGCAAAAAGAACTGGCGAAATTTGAGCAAGTTAAGAAGTTCAAACTGCTACCAAGAGCTTTCTCTATGGACGATGGAGAGTTAACGCCAACGCAAAAACTGCGTCGTAAAGTGATTAACGATAAATACCAAGACGAAATCGAAGAAATGTACAACGAAAAGTCAGATAAAAAGTAACAAGCACTGACTTAGATTTCAGATTGATGAAAAGATCCCCAGCCGTACCTTTTGGTATCGTTGGGGATTTTTGTATGTGCAGCAGTTCGGCTTGATGATGCAGATAACGGGTGAATTTCTGATGTTTGGGTAAATCTCTGTGAAATTATGTTCTTTTTTTTGTCGTTATGTTTTTTGATCGTGCTGCTTATTTGCGATTAGTTGGCTTCTATTCCTGTTATCGTTCTGCTTTCTAGTGTCTTGTTTAAAAACTAGACATATCTCTCATTAGACCCGTTGCTAATAAACCGTTACATTTGTTGATGAACCTTGCGGGATGTTATGACGAACGCAAGACATAGCCGAAAACGTGGAAGTATTTCGATTAGGCTACGAATAAGACCTAGACTATGTAAAACCAGACCAAACCGTTGACCTTACGGTGTGGAATTCTGGGTAAGGAGAGCAATTATGACAGCAATGTTGTCAGGTGCAGAGATGGTGGTGCAATCTCTGATAGAGGAAAACGTAGAGCAGATCTTCGGTTATCCGGGTGGTTCCGTTTTGGATATCTATGATGCACTGCACGCAAAAACCGACCAAATTAAACACGTACTAGTAAGACACGAACAGGCTGCGACGCACATGGCTGATGGCTATGCTCGCGCAACAGGTAAGCCGGGTGTGGTACTGGTATGTTCAGGGCCTGGCGCAACCAATACCATTACCGGTATTGCAACGGCGTACATGGACTCCATCCCGATGATCGTGATTTCAGGGAACGTGCCAAACAGCCTGATTGGTAACGACGCTTTCCAAGAATGTGACATCGTGGGCGTCTCTCGTCCGGTAGTAAAACACAGCTTTTTGGTGAAAAAGGCGGAAGATATCCCTGAAACGATCAAAAAAGCCTTCTACATTTCAACAACGGGTCGTCCTGGGCCAGTTGTGATTGATTTGCCTAAAGACGTAATGAATCCGCAAATCAAACTGCCTTACCAATATCCAGAAAGCATCTCGATGCGTTCATACAAGCCAACCACTTCGGGTCATAAAGGCCAAATCAAGAAAGCACTGAAGTCTTTGATTGAAGCGAAAAAACCGGTGCTTTATGTCGGTGGTGGCGCAGTCATTTCTGGTGCTCACGAACATATTTTAGAACTGGCAGACAAACTTAACCTGCCAGTTGTCAGCACCTTAATGGGCCTAGGTGCATTTCCGGGTACTCACAAAAACTCGCTTGGTATGTTAGGTATGCACGGTACCTACGAAGCCAATATGGCGATGCACGAAGCGGATCTAATCTTCGGTATTGGGGTACGTTTTGATGACCGCACCACCAATAACCTTGAGAAGTACTGTCCAAATGCGAAAGTGATGCACATTGATATTGATCCGTCGTCGATCTCCAAAAACGTCAAAGTGGATCTTCCAATCGTAGGCTCTGCTGAAAAAGTACTGACTACTATGCTTGGTCTACTGGCAGAGCAAGATTGTGGCAACGATGAAGCGGCGATCACTAAGTGGTGGGATGATATTCAAGTGTGGCGCGATCGTCAGTGCTTGTCTTACGAAACGTCGTCGGATCGTATTAAGCCACAGCAAGTCATTGAAACACTGCACAAGCTAACCAATGGTGACGCGTATGTGGCGTCTGATGTAGGCCAGCACCAAATGTTTGCGGCGTTGTACTACCCATTCAACAAACCTCGCCGTTGGATCAATTCGGGTGGATTGGGCACAATGGGCTTCGGTCTTCCTGCTGGTATGGGCGTTAAGTTCGCGATGCCTGAAGAAGAAGTGGTGGTGGTGACGGGTGATGGCAGTATCCAGATGAACATTCAGGAGCTATCGACGGCCATGCAGTACGATATTCCTGTGAAGATCATCAATCTGAATAACCGATTCCTCGGTATGGTAAAACAGTGGCAAGACATAATTTATCAAGGTCGCCACTCTAACTCTTACATGAGTTCTGTTCCGGATTTTGCTGCGATTGCAGAAGCTTATGGTCACGTCGGCATTCGTATCGAAACGCCAGATCAGCTCGAAGAAGGGCTACAAAAAGCGTTGGATATGAAAGATCGTTTGGTGTTTGTTGATATCAACGTAGACGAAACCGAGCACGTATACCCGATGCAAATTAAAGGCGAAGGTATGGACAAGATGTGGCTAAGCAAAACGGAGAGAACTTAATATGAGACACATTATTTCATTGCTATTGGAAAACCAACCGGGTGCGTTGTCTCGTGTTGTCGGCTTGTTCTCTCAACGTGGTTACAACATTGAATCATTGACCGTATCGCCGACGGATGACGAAACGTTATCGCGTTTGAACATCACAACCACATCGGATGAAATGCAGCTGGAGCAAATCCAGAAACAGCTACACAAGTTGATTGATGTACTGAAAGTGCAAGAAGTTACTGAGTTTGAACACATTGAACGTGAACTGATGATGGTGAAAGTGAAAGCCAGTGGTTTTGCTCGAGCGGAAGTGAAACGTACGGCAGATATTTTCCGTGGACAGATTGTGGATGTCACCGCTTCTCAGTACACAGTGCAGCTTGCTGGCACCAGTGAAAAGCTCGACGCGTTCATCCAAGCCATCTCCGAAGTCACCGAAGTGGTCGAAGTCGCACGTAGCGGGGTAGTGGGTATTGCCCGTGGAGAACGAGCGTTAAAGCCTTAACAAGCCTCATATCTGACCGAAAAGCCACTGTATTACAGTGGCTTTTTGTTTAGATGCTGCCAAATAATGATATAATTGTCGTTTTAGTAGGCATCATAGGCTGTAGGACGCGTGAAAGTAAAAAAGCTGGTCGGCACATTATTGGCGACAGCACTATTCTTTAGTGCCCTCACCGCCACCTACTACTACCAGAAATACCAAGCCCTCTTAGCGAATAATGTTGAAAACACCGCCAAAGAAGCCTTACACCAACTGGCTTACACCGGGCGCGAATACAACAATATTCAAGATCAGATAGAAACCATCAGCGACCTACTTGGTCACAGTCAAAGCCTTTACGATTACTTACGTGAACCCAGTAAAGCCAATCTGACCATCTTAGAGAACATGTGGAGCTCGGTTGCTCGCAACCAAAAACTGTACAAGCAGATCCGTTTTCTCGATACCTCTGGCACCGAAAAAGTTCGCATTAAATACGATTTCAAAACCAGCATCGCTGGCCCATCATTGATCCTTCGAGATAAATCTGCGCGAGAGTATTTTAAATACGCGCAGAGTTTGGATAACGAGCAAATCTCAGCTTGGGGGATTGAACTTGAAAGGGACAAAGGTGAGTTGGTTTATCCGCTAAGTCCGTCACTACGCATTTTGATGCCAATTTCAGTGAATGACGTTCGACAGGGTTACTTAGTGTTGAATGTCGATATCGAGTATCTGTCATCCCTTCTCAACTATTCACCAGTGCGAGATTTCCATATCGAGTTGGTTAAGCACAAAGGCTTTTACATCGCGAGTCCTGACGAGTCGCGCTTGTATGGCGATATTATTCCTGAGCGTTCTCAGTTTAATTTCTCGAACATGTATCCAGATATATGGCCGCGAGTGGTATCTGAGCAAGCGGGGTACTCTTATAACGGTGAACACTTGATTGCGTTTAGCTCGATTAAGTTTGTCTCCAATGAGCCTTTGCATCTCATCATCGACCTCTCGAATGAGCAGTTGTCAAAAAGAGCGACGCGCGACATCAATGACCTTATTCAAGAATCCTTGTTTGTATTAAGTCTTGTGCTGGTTTTCACTTTGCCAATTACCGCGTTGGCGCTGCATTACCGTCGTCATAGTGTGGAATCGAAGTTAGCCCGTGCCGCACTCGATGGTATGACCGCCGTCATGATTTCTGACGCGTCGCTCCGCATCATCATGGTCAACCAAGAGTTTGAAAACATGATGGGTTATTCTACCGAACAAGTGAAAGGCTCGAATGCCCACAGCCTGATTTTGCTTCCTGAAGACCTCGAAGAGACGCTAAACATTTGGAATAAGTTAGGGCGCGAGAATGTTTGGGAAGGCGAAGTACGCTGCCGTACCCAATTGAATCATGTGTTTACGGCGATCATGCGTATCCAAGCGAACTTAACAAAGTCCGGTAAAATCAGCTATTACATCACTTCGCTGGTGGATATTTCTGAACGTAAAGCGTTGGAAGAGCAGCTGCGCAACTTAAGTGAGAAAGACGGTTTGACTGGACTGTGGAACCGCAGAAAGTTTGAAGAACAATTAACCCACTACGCGAATATTGTAGAACGTTATCCTGATACACCGACGACGTGTTTGGCTTTGTTTGATATTGACCACTTTAAGCGCATTAACGATGAACGCGGTCACGATGAAGGGGATAAAGTCATTTGTAGCGTCGCAGAAACGTTACTACGTGAAGTGCGCACTACGGATTTTGTTTCTCGTGTCGGTGGTGAGGAGTTTGCGGTGATCATGCCTCATACCACAGTCAAAGAGGCCGAAGTGGTGCTCAATCGTTTGCGAGTCGCGGTTCAGCTGCGAAGCAATATGACCGTTACCGTCAGTGCGGGTTATAGTGACCTCACTGCCGACCGAACTCGAAGCTATAAGTGCGCAGATATCGCGCTGTATGAATCCAAAAGCGCTGGTAGAAACTGCGTTTCTTTGTGTCATAGCATTGATGATATTGCTTAGTTCACATGGGCGAGAGAACCGTTTATACCAAAAAGAAAAAATCGGGATATACCCGATTTTTTCGTTAACAAGCGAGTTGATTTGGCGTGACGTTTATAGCGGGTTGTCGATGGCGGTTTCGACACATTGCAACGACTTCAACAAATAACGATCCAGAAACTGCACCGCATCGTCACTATTTTTAGACAGCGACAACTTCATGATCATCTCTTGTTCATCGATATTACAGTGACCTTGATTGTTCGTTCCTAGCACTTGCATAGCAAAGTAATGGTAACGCTTGATCTGGTTTAAAATATCTCGGAAGAAGGTAAACAAATTGTGCGAGTTCGCCCCCTCAAGCAACGCCTCAAGAAAGTGATAGTGGCGTTCTTCCCATTCTCTCCAGCAAAAGCCTTGGTCGAGATTCACTCTAGATAGTTTGTGGTATGAAGTTAGGACGTCCAGTTCCCAGTTCTCATCACCTGTCATGATCGCCTTTTTCAATAGAAATGAAGCCGTCATCCGTAGGCTTTCATACAAGTCATTCAACTCATGCTTACACACTGGCGCAACCCAGCAGCCTTTTTGTGGCGCGAGTTTGACGTATTTGCTCCACGATAGCTGAACCAATGCTTCGCGAATAGGGGAGGCACCTACGTTGTATTTCTCTTTTAGCTCTGCAACCACAAGTTTTTGACCAGGTTTTAGCTCACCAGTCAGGATATCCTGACAGATCATTTTTGATACTTTGTCGGTAAGAGTGGGACTGGACACATACACCTCATAGAATTTTTTATCGTGACGACAAAATTAAACAGTACGCAGTTCTGCGTGAGGTGAATGATACAGGTAGCGTATTATTAGAGCAAGAAAGCCATATAAAAAAAGAGGGCATAAGCCCTCTTTCTCAATAAACTGAAGTGTTAAAAATTCAGTCTTATAGTACGTGTACAGAAGCTGTGTTCGTAGTACCTGAAGCGACTAGAGCACCAGAAACCATTACTACGATGTCGCCTTTGTTACCTAGACCAGATTCTAGAGCAAGTTCTTTACCTGCTACGTAGAATGCGTCAGTGCTTTCGATAGCGTCAACAACAACTGGAGTAACACCCTTAGTTAGAACTAGTTGTGCTGCAGTTTTCTTGTTAGTTGTTAGCGCTAGGATGTTTGCAGTTGGGAAGTACTTACGTACTGAACGTGCAGACTTACCGCCTTCAGTTGCAACAACGATCAGTGGAGCAGCAAGTTTTTCAGCTGTGTCTACTGCGCCTTTACATACTGCTTCAGTGATGCGTAGGCGTGGGCTGTCTAGACGAGAACCTAGTTCAGCTTTAAGTACAGAGTCAGTACGTTTAGCGATTTGAGCCATGATAGTTACCGCTTCAACAGGGTATTTACCTTTTGCTGTTTCGCCAGAAAGCATTACTGCGTCTGTGCCGTCCATTACTGCGTTTGCAACGTCGCCTGCTTCCGCACGAGTAGGACGTGGGTTGTTGATCATAGAATCAAGCATTTGAGTTGCAGTGATAACCATCTTACGTGCACGGTTACACTTCTCGATCATCATTTTCTGAGCGAAGATTACTTCTTCAGCTGGGATTTCAACACCTAGGTCGCCACGAGCAACCATGATGCCGTCAGAAAGTTCTAGGATCTCATCGAAGTTATCAACACCTTCTTGGTTTTCGATCTTAGAGATGATGTGGATGTTCTCGCCGCCGTTTGCAGCTAGAACTTCACGGATTTCTTGAACGTCAGAAGCTTTACGGATGAAAGATGCAGCTACGAAATCAACGCCTTGCTCACAACCGAATTTAAGGTCGTTCTTATCTTTTTCAGATAGAGCAGGTAGGTTTACAGAAACGCCTGGAAGGTTCACACCTTTGTTTTCGCCTAGAGCACCGTTGTTAAGAACTTTACATTTAACTTCAGTGTCAGTTGTTGCGATAACTTCCATCTCGATTAGACCGTCGTCTACTAGGATAGTGTTACCAACGTTTAGGTCAGCTGCGAAGCCAGCGTAAGTTACTGCAACTTTGTCTTTGTTACCTACAACTGAAGTGTCAGTTGTGAAAGTGAATTCTTGACCAGCTACTAGATCAACGTCGTTACCGCCTTCTAGTTTGATAGTGCGGATTTCTGGACCTTTAGTATCTAGAAGGATTGCTAGTTGTTTGCCAGTAGCTTCCATTACTTTGCGGAAGTTCGCGATACGAGTGCCGTGTTCTTCGTAGTCACCGTGAGAGAAGTTAAGACGCATTACGTTCATGCCTGCGTTTACTAGTTCAGTTAGCTTCTCTACAGATTCAGTTTTAGGGCCAATCGTACAAACGATTTTGGTCTTTTTCATGGAAGATACTCTCCGGTAAGTATAGTTACAATTTGAAAGTCGGTTATTTACTCTGAAGTTAGGCGCTTTTGATGACATTTAGTGCCTGCCACCCACCGATTTTCCGCCGTATTATTGAACTTCAGATTCTGAAAGTCTTTCACCAAGTTTAGTCATTTTATGACTAAAAGATCGGCGATTTTGGTTACCTTTTTGTGACTAATCCCACTTTATATGCAGAAAGTTGCAAAAAAATAGCCGTCAGTTCTGTAATTTTTTTTCTTTTCGGTGGCGAATTCTACCACCGAATGAATCCAATATCACTGTTTAAGAATTGTCTTAGGACAAGGTTTTATCGAGAAATATTAATTTTTTGGATCGAAATAAATGGACTTGAAAGTTTCGGTTTGACTATAATAAGTTTCACATCGAAACTTAAATTCAAAACGTAAATGTCGAAACGAAACACTCAACTGAGAAGACACGCGATTTCCAACATGGTCAATGAGCTCGGAGAAGTCAGTGTTGATGAACTGGCTCTAAAGTTCGAAACCTCAGAAGTCACGATTAGAAAGGACTTAGCTTCTCTAGAAAAAAATGGACAACTTTTACGCCGATACGGTGGTGCGATTGCCATCCCTACGGAAGTTATTCATGAAGAACTAAGCTCTAATGTTTCGACTCGAAAGTTAAGTTTGGCGAAAGCTGCGGCATCATTGATTCGCGACCATAATCGAATCGTGATAGACAGCGGTAGCACGACCGCTGCGCTGATTCAGCAACTGAACGACAAACGTGGCTTGGTGGTCATGACCAACTCATTGCACGTCGCCAATGCCCTTAACGAGCTAGAGAGTGAACCCACTCTGCTAATGACAGGCGGAACTTGGGATACGCACTCTGAATCCTTTCAAGGCAAAGTAGCCGAATCTGTATTACGAGCTTACGACTTTGACCAGCTGTTTATTGGTGCGGATGGCATCGATTTGGAGCGCGGAACCACAACATTTAATGAGTTGGTTGGCTTAAGTAAGGTGATGGCAGAAGTCTCTCGTGAAGTCATCGTTATGATCGAGTCCGAAAAAATCGGCCGTAAGATCCCTAACTTAGAGCTCGCTTGGCATCAAATTGATGTGCTGGTCACCGATGCGGATATCCAACCAGAGCACAAAGTACAGATTGAACAACATGGCGTGAAAGTCATTTGCGCCTAATCTAATAATGTAACTAGTTTCATATTTCGCTTCCCTCTAAATACAGGCCTTTGCTTGCTGCCTCTATCTGAAACATGGCTAGGGAAGAACAAAACTACAAACGGAGATAAACACATGTGTGGAATCGTAGGTGCAGTAGCACAACGAGATGTTGCAGAAATTTTAGTTGAAGGCTTACGCCGCTTGGAATACCGCGGTTACGACTCTGCGGGCGTCGCAATTGTTGACGCTGAAGCGAACCTAACGCGCATTCGTCGCCTAGGTAAAGTACAAGAGTTGGCGGACGCGGTTGATGAAGCGAAAGTGGTTGGCGGTACTGGTATCGCTCACACTCGTTGGGCGACGCACGGTGAACCTTCTGAAATCAACGCTCACCCACACATGTCTGGCGACATCACGGTGGTTCACAACGGTATTATTGAAAACCACGAAGAGCTGCGTGAACTGCTTCAATCTCGTGGTTACGTATTCGAATCGCAAACGGATACAGAAGTTATCGCACACATGGTTGAGTGGGAACTGCGTACAGCTGAATCTCTACTAGAAGCGGTACAAAAAACAGCGAAACAACTTGAAGGCGCATACGGCACAGTGGCGATGGACCGTAAAGACCCATCTCGCATCGTTGTAGCACGTTCTGGCAGCCCAATCGTGATCGGTTTTGGTGTCGGTGAGAACTTCCTTGCTTCTGACCAACTTGCACTTCTTAACGTAACACGTCGCTTCATGTACCTAGAAGAAGGTGACGTAGCAGAAATTACTCGCCGTGACGTAACGGTTTTCGATGTGACTGGCGAACGTGTTGAGCGTGAAATTACCGAATCAAACGCAGAGCATGATGCAGGTGATAAAGGCCAATACCGTCACTTCATGCAAAAAGAAATCTACGAGCAACCTAAAGCGTTGATCAACACAATGGAAGGCCGCATCACGGCAGACTCTGTTGTAACTGATGCGATCGGTGTGCATGCGGCAGACATTCTAAGCAAAGTAGAACACGTACAAATCGTCGCGTGTGGTACGTCTTACAACGCAGGTATGACAGCGCGTTACTGGTTTGAAGACATTGCTGGCGTGAGCTGTGACGTCGAAATCGCGTCTGAGTTCCGTTACCGTAAGTTTGTGACTCGTCCAAACAGCCTTCTTATTACGTTGTCTCAGTCTGGTGAAACAGCAGATACGTTAGCAGCACTTCGTCTTGCGAAAGAAAAAGGTTACATGGCGGCGATGACCATCTGTAACGTAGCGGGTTCTTCTTTGGTTCGCGAATCCGATTTTGCATTCATGACTCGCGCTGGCGTCGAAATCGGCGTGGCTTCAACCAAAGCGTTCACGACTCAGCTTTCTGCACTGCTTATGCTGGTAACAGCACTGGGTAAAGAGCAAGGCCGCATCAGCAAAGAGAAAGAAAAAGAGATTGTCGAAGCGCTACACGCACTTCCTAAGCAAATCAACGCGGCACTTTCTTTCGAGAAAGAAATTGAAGCACTAGCAACGGATTTTGCAGACAAGCACCACACATTGTTCCTAGGTCGTGGCGAGTTCTACCCAATCGCGATGGAAGCGTCTCTAAAACTGAAAGAGATCTCTTACATCCACGCAGAAGCGTACGCGGCGGGTGAACTGAAACACGGTCCTCTTGCGCTGATTGATGCTGACATGCCTGTTGTTGTGGTTGCACCAAGTAACGACCTACTTGAAAAGCTAAAATCTAACGTTGAAGAAGTGCGTGCACGTGGCGGTCTTCTATACGTATTCGCAGATGCAGACGCAGGCTTCGAAGGCGATGAAACAATGAAGATCATCACGATGCCTCACGTTAGTGAAATCACGGCGGCGATCTACTACACCATCCCAATGCAGTTGCTGTCTTACTACGTAGCACTGATCAAAGGTACGGACGTAGACCAACCACGTAACTTAGCGAAAGCGGTGACGGTTGAGTAATTACGCTTAACAGCAAAAATCCTAATGTCGGTAGACATTAAAGTTTGGAACTGTGACATTAAAGTTTGAAACTGTACCACTAAAGTTGAAAACTTTTTAAACCCGGTTAAACTGATTGAAAGTTGACCGGGTTTTTGTTATGGCAAAATCAAAGTACGTTTTAACTGAAAAGCAGATCATCAAGCGGATAAGTGAAGGCCGAGGTGCAGGAAGGCTTTCTGGCTATAAGCCGTGGCTGTATGTCAATGAGGTTCCTTCAGAAGGTCGATCTCAGAGAGTTTACTCTCACCTAACGGGGCGGATTCATCATGTACTATCGGATCTTGAGTTCGCAGTCTTTCTCCTTCTAGACCATAACCCTGCCGTAACAGACATTCGTGAGCAGTTTCCACTCAACAGAGATGGCACTCTCAATATTTCCAAGGACGGTCAACTTTGGCACCCTTCGCAAGGAGGGGTAAATCTTGTCATGTCCTCTGACTTTTTGGTTAGCACCGCTTCTAAAACTCAGCCCAAATTCGCTATTCAAGCAAAATATTCCAAAGACTTAAAAGATCCGAGAACTATTGAGAAGCTAGAAATAGAACGCCGTTATTGGCAGCTAAAAAGAATCCCCTGGTTCCTCGTAACAGATAAAGAGATAGACAAAACAGTCGTATCGAATATTGAGTGGTTATACGGGGTTAAGGGGTACTTTGATGAAGTAATAACGGATGAGCTATCGCTTACTTTTGGGCATATCAGTGCTTATTTTGTTCAACACCCAGAAAGAAAAGTCGTTGATCTGTGTAAAGAGTATGACATGGCATACCAGCAAGATCTTGGTCAGTCGCTTTATGATATTCGTTTAATGTGTGCAGCAAGGCTTATAACGTTCGATATTCGTTTACCATTTCATAGTTTGAAAGCGAAAGAAATTGCGTTTAGAAGCGTTTCTTTGTTCGGGGGGCATCGTAATGTGGCCAGTTAACGAAACTCTAGCGTTTGACGGTAAGGCTTACCGCGTGCTTTTTACCGAGACAAATTACTTCTATTGGATTGCTATTGATGAGGATAAAGGTTTACCGGAAAGAGTCTATTTTGATGAATGCCGTAACTGGGTTGATGAAGGGCGTATAGAAAAAATTCCGGACCCTTATTCATACCTTCAAGGAGAGTCTTGGACCAAAGAGTCAAATGCATATCAGAAAAGGCAGAACGACTTTGATTTGATTAAGCCTATCGTAGATGGTGAAGGAGCATTTGACAAAAGGGCTCGAGCAAAAAGGGTTAGTCATGCGGTTGCCAATTCAAATAAAACCAAATCGACCATCTATCGTTTAGTTCGGAGATATTGGCAGCGTGGACAAATAAAAAATGCCCTAATACCAGACTACAAAAACTCAGGCGCTGCCGGAAAGAGAAGAAACTTCACAACAAATAAAGCTGGTAAGTCTAGGGTTTACGGTGTCGGTGATGGCAAACAAGTCACTGAAGAAATCAGAAAACAGTTCCGAATTATTTGTGATAAATATTTGATGAATGATAAAGGGAACTCCGTTGCTTATGCACATAGAAAGTTTTCAAAAGCATATAAGTTAAAGAACCCAGGTGTTGAAGAGCATGAAATTCCAACACTCCGCCAATTTAGATACTTCTACAAAACCGAGTATAGCAATGTCACAAAGCTTACCGTTCAAACACCTCAAGGCAATTACAATAAAGATGTTAGGCCACTACATGGAACTGCAACCGAGCAAGCTTTAGGCCCAGGGAGTCGATATGAGATTGATGCCACCATTGCAGATATTTACTTGGTCGATGATGACGATGCAGACAAGGTTATCGGTCGGCCGACGATTTATATGGTCATTGATGTTTTTAGCCGTATGGTTGCAGGGTTTTATATTGGTTTCGATAACCCATCTTTCCCCGTTGCAATGAAAGCACTGATATGCAGCTTTAGCAGCAAAATAGAAACTTGCGCAAAATATGGTATCGATATTTCAGAAGAACAGTGGCCATGCATAGGCATTCCCGATGTGTTGCTGGCTGATCGTGGCGAATTGATGAGCCATCAAGCAAATTATTTGGTTGATGCTATTGGTGTTCGCCTTGAAAGTGCTCCACCTAGAAGAGGCGATGCTAAAGGCATTGTCGAGAGATCATTTGGTACATTGCAGGCTAAGTTCAAGCCCTATATGCCAGGTGTCGTAACTGGTAACAAGGTTAAGAAGCATGGTGAAAGAGACTATAGAGTTGAAGCTGCTGTGGCGAGATCAGACTTTATTGAAATACTGCTCTATTCAATACTTGCTCACAACTTAAACAAGCCATTGGATAAGTACGATCGTGCTCCTGATATGCCAGAAAGCCTTCCATCGATCCCTATTGAGCTTTGGAGGTGGGGCCTACAGAATCGTACTGGGCGTTTACGAGCTATTGATACGGATATTGCAAAAATACTGCTGTTACCTCGTCAAAAAGTCACTGTATCTGAATTGGGCATAAAGTTATGGGGATTAACCTACACAGGAAAAGAAATTATTCAGACAGGTTGGATGCACCGTTCTTCGGAAGTGTCTAGACCTAAAAAACTATTTGCAGCCTATGAGCTTGGTTCTGCTAATCACATATATCTGTTTCCTGAAGAAGGAAAAAATACATTTTGGGTTTGTGATCTTTCTAGTCGAAGTAGAGAGTTCCGTGATCTAACTTGGTATCAAGTATGGGAGCGTCAAGCAGATCAAAAGCAGATTTTAGCTGAAGCTAAGTATCAATTTGCACCCGTAGAACGAGATTTTGATGATCTTCTTGAAAAGAAACTGAAGAAAGCTACAAAAAATCGTAAAACCAGTACATTGAGCAACGCGCAAAAGATAAATGACATCAAAGGCAATAAACGGAATGCGCGAGAGCAAGAGAGAAAGGAACTAGCAATACAGCCCGCGAGGGCAAAACAAGAAGAAGTTGCACCGGTTATACCTATACATGGAGAGGAGGAAAGTTATCAACTGCCTGACTTCATACCGGAGCTCTTTGATGATGAGGGTGATAGCTGATGAAGAGAAATCAAGATCATCGTGTAGTTGCAGTCTATCAAGGTGCAACACTCTCAGCTTATCGAGGTAACCCGCTGATAGAGGCACTACCACCAATAAATAGTTTCTTGGACGACTCGAGTGCTCTAAAGGGCTCGTTGAGGTGTACCGCAGAAGATATCCATCGAAATGGTATTGAAAGAGCGCATAGTATCTGTCGTGTTATTGATGATTTTTTTCAACCCCTCAGTCAGCACATACAGTTGCACGAACGACTGTCACTGATGATACGGCGTGGTTATGTTGGAAGAAACCCCGAAACAGGTGATTGGGCAAGACATATACAAAATGGTTACGAACGTGTATTAACTGGTGATTTAAAGGCGATAAAGTTCACGGAAGTTAGTTCTACAGCCCAAAGTATGACATTGATTGGATGTAGCGGTAATGGCAAAACAACAGCGATCAAGCAGCTTTTGTCGTTATACCCTCAAGTTATTTACCACCCTGACAGAAATCTTGAGCAAGTCGTTTATCTAAAAATTGACTGCTCCCATGATGGATCACTTAAAGAGCTGTGCTTGAACTTTTTTCGTGCGATGGATAGAGCGTTAGGAACATCAAATTACGAAAGACAATACTCGATGAGCAAAAGACCGAGTATTGAAACACTTTTAGCAGCAATGGCTCAGGTTGCAAATGCTCACGCAGTAGGTGTTCTTATTATTGATGAAATACAGCACCTTAGTCGTTCTCGCTCTGGTGGATCTGAGAAAATGCTCAATTTCTTTGTGACGTTAGTAAATACCATTGGTCTTCCTGTGATTTTGGTCGGGACACCACGAGCTCGTGAGATATTTGAGGCTGATATGAGATCTGCAAGGCGAGGCTCTGGTCTTGGAGCTATTTTTTGGGATCCAATGGAAGAAGGAAGAGAATGGAAAGCGCTCACGGATAAGTTATGGACTCTTCAATGGCTACAAAAACGTGATGAGGTGCTGTCGGATGACATTCGTTCTCTATGGTATGACCTGAGCCAAGGTGTTTTAGATATTGTGGTTAAGCTATATGTCTTGTGTCAGTTGAGAGCAATAGCGACAAAAGTAGAAAGGATCACACCTAAATTAATGCAACAAGTTTATGAGGATGAATTAAAACCTGTTCATCCAATGCTAGCAGCGCTTCGCTCAGGTGATGTTGAAGAAATGATTAAGTTTTCAGATCTTAAACTAAGCAATACTGATAAAAGGTTACTTGAGTTACAAAAACAGGTAGCAACAACTGTTCAGCAGACACCGGAGGAGTTTGCATATCAACAGCTCAGAACCGATGAAGAGCGACGTGTATATATGGCCCTAAAAGACGAGTTTGACTCAACACTTTTAGCTCCTGTAATACGACAGCTGTTTGATCTGAATCTAGATTTGACATGGGTCAGCTTACTGCCACTGGTACATGAGCAACTCACTAACCCTGAACAGTTACTATCTAAAAAAGAGCCTAAGCCAAGTAAAGGCAAGAGGGCCTTCTCAATTAAACAGGCGCAATGGCATACCCTTGATAGTGAGGATTTGAGGTTTGTTCACTCTCAATCGGATTCTGATAGCGAAGTGTACACCGCAATGTCAAATTTGGGTCTGATTCTAGACATTCAGTCATTACTGGAAAAGGCGGTTTAATATTGCGTTGTTTCCCTGTCCCTTACCCAGATGAATTAATCTATAGCTTAGTAGCTAGAGCTGGAATTCGCAGTGCGATAACAAGCTCTAAACAGCTACTAGATGAAGTGTATGGTGACAGAAAAGTGATTGCGACAATTGACCTGCCTAGTCATTTATCTTCAATATCAGAGCAGCTAGTTAACACGGGACGATTTGACGTCCAACAGCTTATTTATGAACATACAATGTTCCCGATTTACGCTCCTTTTGTTGACGAAAGCATTAGGATTAGAGCGATGGAGCGAATGAAACATTGCGCTAAGGGCTCTGTTCATCTAATGCTAGGAGCCCCAGCTTCTATTGTAAAAACATCAGATGATTTTTGTGTTTGCCCAGCTTGTGTCGCGGAGCAAAAACAAAAATTTGGGGAAAGTTATTGGTCTAGGTTGTGGTTTTTACCATCCTTACCTTATTGCCCTGAGCACGGCCTTCTGAATAAATCGACAACCTCTTACCATGATAGTCGGCACACGTACCATGCATGTAGCCGAATACAATGTCAGCCCTTTTTATGTAACCACCAGAATATAACAGCGCAGCGGTTTGCTTACTTAGCGAGCAAAGCTAAAGAGGTAATGTGTTTACCAGCCCAAGGCTCCCCGACTCAGCATCAATGGAGCCTTTTCTACAATCATCTAGCACACGACTTTGGGTGTGGAAAAGGCCCTAAACAGGTTGCTCACGATAAGATTGCGGACTTAGTTGTAAGCAAGATCGTTACCCCTGAGTTAACCATCAATTCTGATAGAGATACTAACTGGCTTCGCACGTTATTTCGCCGTCATCGTAAAGCTTTTAGCTATCTACAGCACTTAACGGTTTGGTCTGCTTTTATTCCTGAAATGTCGGCTAGTGAAATTATAAAAGAAGTAAAATCAAAAGATAAAGTGACGGTATCGATCCCGAAGGACAATGCTCAGCTTGTGCCAAATCCAAGTGAAGAAAAACGTGAGCTGTGGCGTCACTTAATAGGTAACGCCCCGGTTAAGAGAGCACGCAAACTTCCTGGTGGTGGTGCACTGTATGCTTGGCTGTACCGAAATGATAGAGATTGGCTATTGGCTTTCAATCGAGACCATCAATCCCAATCGGTCGTAAGGCAGAAAAAAGTAGACTGGAGAGCAAGAGACCGATTACTAACTAAGCAGCTTATTAGGATTGTCGAACGATTAGATACTGTTATTGATGGTCCCCGAAGAAGCAAAAATTTCTTACTCAAGCAGCTAGATGATTACGGTTCGGTGAGCAAAAAACTGAACTTATTACCCTTGCTATCTTTTGCTTTGAATCGGTATCAAGAAAGCGTCTTTGAGTTTCAAGCTCGTCGGCTAGTCATGGCTGTAATCGCAAAATCAAAAACAGGTTCAGGAATGAGTCGCTGGCAATTGATGCGTTCAGCAAGCCTCCCCAATGAAAGAATAATGCCAGTTATCGCTGATTTACTTGGCTGGGTAACTACAGGATCAGATTACAAATAAGGAAATGATATGGGAGTCAGGTTTTACAAGTGTGACGATGATGTACGTATAGTCCATACAGGTAAAATTTTAGTACGAACAAGTGATTCATCTTACCGACCTTCAATTGAAGTTTGGTGTTATCCCCCACAACAGAAAAATAATTTTCATGCGACTGCATTTTCTAACGTCCCTGCTTTGTATCGAGGAAAAATAATTAATCAAAGAGAGTTATCAGAAAGTTACGCTAAACGAGGGCGTCATAAATTTAGAAGTAATGAGTTCCTTCGGCATAGTAGCTTGAGTGAGTTCCCCGACTCAGAGTCAGCAGAGTCTTTAAGAAAGAAAGAGTCAGAGCAACATGCATTTGTATTAGACCGAGTTTCGGCCCCTAAACTGATTATTCCTCAGCTAGAGTTGGCAAGGGTCCTATTTTATGCCAGCTCGTACTTATCGCGAGCGTCATTAATGTCTTCTCGTTTGCTTACAGACTTCAAGGTCGAAGTTAACACCAAGGAGGACTATGCCAATATCGAAGTGTTGCAAACATCAAACTTTCCTCCTTCAGCATTCAATGATTCTGCAACAAGAGCAATGTTGAGCTGGTTGCTCATTGATAGCAATGCAAAGCGTTCATTTGAGTCGATTTTTAGATATTTCAACGTCGAAAAGGACCGAGATGTATCTGCGGGGTATAAGCGTTGGCTATTTCACTTCGATCCTCCCCAAATGGCTGGATGGTCTTTCGAATACGAAGGCAGGCTTGATGCAAGTGGCCGCTACTTTCTGGTTGAAAAGATCACGGATATTGAAATTAATGCTCAAATGCCGTCTAGGGTCTATTTTCATAACCCGTCTTTTACGCATCCAGATGAAGTCCAAGAGCCAACCATTGGTGGCAAAGGCCCTGAACCATACGAGCGTCCAGAAGATCATATTATCGATGATGATCGTGAGGCTTCCGATGCTAACCATGCATTCTTACTAGGTGAAAATACCTGCTCAGTAAGGTTTAAAAATCGTTTTTCAACGTCGAAAGCAACAACCCCCAAAAGGAGTCATCGGCCAGATAGTAGCAAAGATGCAGCTAAGAAAGCTGGTGATCAGGTCAGTACCAATGAGCCTGGTAGTAATGGTGAGATACCTTCGGCAGACATGGGAGGAGGTATGCAAGATTGCACTGATCGATCGGAGGAGTATGCTTCTCGTTTTACGGCCTTTAACATGATGGTGCAAATGCTAGAGGAAAAATACGCCTGTACAATCATTGACTCGTACACTCATGAGCTGGATCAGGTTGGACTTAGTAAATGCTACTTGATTGACTCTGATGCAAAGAGAACGATTCGTTGCGTTGTCGTGGAGCGAAATGGTCATGTGAATTACTTGCTCGAAGTTGATGTAACAGGCCTGAGTAAATGGATCTCCACAAAATGTATACGGCAGATTGATACTCGCAATTGGAAAGAGCAGTTTTCTCGAATCAAAAAAGGCGTAGTGACAAAGTCTCTGGGATGGCCGACAAAGGAAATGGATTCCATGTTTGGCTTCAAAAAGCATATTGGTATTTCTCACCCGAAATCCGTTGAAGGACACCCTACGGGAATTCCTACAGAATCAATCTTAGATTGGGCAGGAAGAGTCGCAGATAAACTCTAGCTTACAGATCAAAAGTGGTCGTTTAGTGTTCCCTACAAAATATTTTGTGATTAGATGATACCTAATAAAATTAATTAGGTTGAGGCCTATTCAGTGTTTTATGGCCATCTGTCCAGCTTCAACCGGTAGAGATTGATTAGTCATTTCGGATAAAGAGCAGCATTGAGTGACGCTTTTCAATGTGAGTACGCGATGTCGGTCCGTATTTTATAAACAGAGTTTTAAGAAATTGGTTGAATTGGACAAACAAGACGCATGACAAATGATGGTCTGAAACAAACGGTAGCAGCGAGTTCACTAGCTAAAGAAAGTGCGAAAGGAAAGCCAGATAGGCTTTCGCAGATAGCGCAGTTGCCACAAGCAACCAGGGATCGCATTGCCCACATCGACTTCACCTTATTGTTTAAGGGAGAAGCGGTACGGGCAGACTTAGTAGATCGCTTCAGCATTGCCGCCGCACAAGCAACGAAAGACTTCACAATGTACCGAGAGCTTGCACCAAGCAACATTGAGTATGACCAAAAGCTCAAGTTGCATAAGCGCGGTGAAGCATTTGCCCCTTTGTTCGACTATGACGTTGTGAGAACGCTGGCAACCATCAGTCAAGGCTTTGGTGATGGCTTTACTGGCAAGGTAAAGCCAACGCTGGCGTGTGAAGCGCCTTATCACCTCAACAAGCCGAGTCTAACGATAGTGGCTAAAGTCACCGAGGCCATACACAAAGGCAAAGCCTTGAGTATCACCTATGTGTCGTTATCGAGCGGTGAAACGACGCGTGAAATTGTGCCGCATACGCTAGTGGACAGTGGCCGAGGCTTTTATTACTGAAAGAATTACTTGCTGAAGATGGAAGTATTTGGATTACGTTAGATGATAACGAGGCTCAAAGAGCAAAGATATTGCTTGATGAAATTTTCGGAGAACATTGTTTTGTTGCTTCTATCGCATGGCAGTCTCGTTATTCTGTTTCAAATGATGCCTCTATTTCAATGTCACATAACTATGTGCTCGTATACTCCAAAGCTCCTGATACTTGGAAAAAGATTAGAAATGAAGTAACGCGAAACGAAAAGCAGAGTTCTCAATACTCTAATCCAGATAACGACCCAGATGGCCCTTGGAGAGCAATCCCATGGGATGCACCAAATATTCGAGAAAATTTGTCTTATCCTATAAAAACGGAAAAGGGAACAACTAGATTTCCACCTAAAGGACGTTGCTGGTCTAGAGAAGAGTCTCAATGGTTAGATATCGTAGATCAAGGCCTTGCTTATTATGGCAAAAATGGCGATGGAGCTCCTTCATACAAGCGTTATTTAAAGGATGCTGGAACTGTGGTTTAGTTCCATCGATTTAAGCAACAAGGCCTAAACTTATTTAAAAAATTGTTAGAACTTACTTAAAGCCTGAGCTAATCTTGTTCTAAATATGGTCAAGTTTTGCTCTGTTAGCTTTGAATAAAAAATACGATAGAAAGGAGATGCATTCTAAATGCATCTCGACTCTCTTTTTAAATTATTTTTTTATTTTTTTCACAAGGGGTTAAGATGAATTTTGTAGTGTCAATTAGTGAAGCTGGTGAAGTAACGAAAGGATTAACACCGAAAGAAGAAGGGGCTGTTTATCTTGTTTTTGATCAATCAGGGAGTTTGGTGGCTTCTGCCGTGTATGAAGAATCCAGTGACCTAGATTCTTTATCTGATTATGTTTCCCTTAACCAAAAAGAGTCTATTGAGCAACTATTTGAAGATGGACTAGATCCTACGTTATTTGAAGAGTTAGCAACAGCGTCCGGTGGAACTATAAGTTCATCTATTGCTGAAGTGTTTACGTTGGATTTTGGCGATGTTGAGTTTCCAGATGTTTCAACTTTTTTCGAGACAAGCCCTATTTCAATTTCATCCAATAATGTTGAGAGAGACGATGATATATTTGAGGCAGATATAAGTCCTCTTAGCGGTTTGGTGCCGGCACTAACCATCTCGGATGCAGCCGATGGCAGCGTGAGCGTGGCGGAAAACAGTGACGGTCTGGAAACGACCGTGACAATCCCAACGGGTGTGGAAGTGGGCGATACGGTGACCTTAACCATCACCAACCCAGATGGCAGCACCACAGAGCAAACTTATACTGTCACCTTGCTAGATACGTTGAATGGCGTTGCTGCTATTACGATCCCATCATTGACTGACG
>NZ_JAMZAL010000007.1:0-259317 GCF_024181925.1 Vibrio sp. Y20_XG_PY13
CCTTTACCGCTTTCAGCTTGGTAGCTCACACCGCCCATCATTTTGTTGTCTGAGCGCATGTCTTTAAGCTCAAGCATTACTGCTTCACCGTTATCAGCACCGATTTGGAACGATTTCGCACCATGTGTGCCGTTTAGTAGCTTGTTACCACCAAAAGAGGTGGTTTCTGCGATACGGTTTAGTTCGTCGTTTAGTGCTGTCACTTCTTCTTGAATCGCAACGCGCTCTGCTTTCGAGTTTGAGCCGTTTGCTGATTGTAGAGACAGGTCACGCATACGTTGTAGGATGTTGGTGGTCTCGTTCATTGCACCTTCAGCAGTTTGTGCAATAGAGATACCGTCGTTCGCGTTGCGAACAGCCACATCCAGGCCACGGCTTTGTACGTTCAAACGGTTCGAGATTTGTAGACCCGCAGCGTCATCTTTTGCGCTGTTGATTTTGAAACCCGAAGACAAACGCTCCATTGAGGTTTGTTGTGCTGAGTTTGCGTTGTTTAGGTAACGCTGAGCGGTCATCGCTGATACGTTAGTGTTTACATTCACTGCCATGGTGATTTCTCCAATTGATTTTCCGATGTAGCGGTTTCCGACGTCTCGGAAAACCAAGTAGTTCTCTCAAAGTTACTTCTATTAACGACACCAAATTCAGAAGCTTTAGAAAAAAAATTAAAAAAATAACATTGCGAGATTTGGCTAAAAAAATTGAAGAAAAGTCAGAAAAAGTGCTCAAGTTTCTACAAATTGAGCCGAGAGGGCCAAATTGTACAGAAAAGCATCAAAAATAAGAGATAAGGAAATGAATAGAGAACATAAAAGAAGGAAAATGCAGAAAAGAAAAAGCCCCTTTTCCTTTGAGAGAACTGGGGCTAGGTTGGTCGCCAGAGCCTATGTGGAGATCAAGAGAAATGAACACATTTCCGGCATACCGGGTGCAACTCTACATTGAAAATGATTGGCAGGTGAGAGATGAGAGAGCCATTCATTCTGTTATAAAGTTGCTTGCCAAAAGCCCGCATTCCCATCCACGTCTGAATGTATTGAATACAGGCTAGAGGATACCAATCGTAGTAAATAACTGCCCACCCTAGCTTGCTAAAATGCTCGATAACTACGTTAAAGTTTTTGACTGTAGAATGACTACTTATCGAAAAACTTTGCCTCGTTCTCAAGCATTGAATCTACGCCATTTATGAACTCTTATTCACTGTAATTGGTATAAACTACTGCAATAGTGACATTGCAGAGTTTGGCAACTGTTTCGCTTGAGCAAGAATCGAAGTACCTGCTTGTTGCAAAATTTGTGCTTTGGTCATTTGCGTTGTTTCTTTCGCAAAGTCCGTGTCTTTAATTCGGCTGTTCGACGCGTCAACGTTTTCTTGGATATTTGCCAAGTTGTTGATGCTGTGGCTCAGACGGTTTTGTTTCGCACCAAGATCCGCACGTTGTGAATCCACGTATTTCAGTGCAGAGTCCAGTACAGAAATCGCGTTCTGAGAGCCTTGAACCGTTGTCATATCAATATCTTGTACTGATGTTCTTACTGGCTCATCACTTAGGCCTAGCTCAGAAGCAAGACCACCAGAGATCGAGATGTCACCCTGAACGTTTGGATGAGCAACAAAAATTTGCAGCTTGCCATCTTCGCTTACAGACGCGTTGATCATGTCTGATTGACCATTGATGTACGTTGCTAGCTCTTCAATGTCATCACCCGCTTTCGCGTTGATGTTGATTTCTAGGTCATCAACATTACCATCTTCGTCTTCACCCATGCCAGGAAGCGTGATTTTTAGATCGGCTTTAGTTGGATCAACACCCCAATCTTTACCTTTTCCTACTTCAGAGAAGAATGTCACACCGCCCATACGAGTGTCATCTGCACGAATACTGGTTAGACCCATGATCATCGCTTCACCAGAGCTCGCACCGATTTGGAATGCCGCTTCACCGAATGAGCCGTTCAATAGACGACGGCCACCGAATGATGTGGTTTCTGCGATACGGTTCAGTTCGTCAACCAACGCCATTGATTCTTCGTTGATTGCCTGACGCTCAGCTGGAGAGTTAGTACCGTTTGATGACTGGATAGCCAAGTCACGCATACGCTGCATCACTGACGTTGCTTCGTTCATCGCACCTTCAGCCGTTTGAGCGATAGAGATACCATCGTTCGCGTTACGCATTGCCACATCAAGACCACGAGACTGTGCCGTTAGACGGTTGGAGATCTGTAGACCTGCTGCATCGTCTTTTGCACTGTTAATTTTGTGACCTGATGATAGACGCTCCATCGAGGTATTCAGCTCGTTGGTCGCTTTATTTAAGTAACGCTGCGCGGTCATCGCGGAGACGTTAGTACTAACTGTTACAGCCATTTTGCTCTCCTTTTGAGTTCGCAAGCTTTTGCGAAGCGGCCAGCTTTACTCTCATTTGGATAAGCACTGACCGTAAAAATTACTTGCTAAATCTGCCTTTAACGCAGGGTTTAGAATCTCGAAATCTGTTCTGACATTATTCAATACAATTTGTGTGCCAACTTATTTAAGATTTCGATTCCAAATTAAAATAGATAAATAAACAATAAGTTAGATAACACACTCGCTGTTTTCGACCTCTTTCTCTATGCGATGAAGATATTTTCACACCAAGAGAAGCTTGCCGCTCACATTGCCACTGGTGCCTTTGCCGCATTCGGTAAAAACATGCCGCTCACTCACCTCAGCTCAGCTAAACGACTTTTGATATTTCTCGCACTTAAGGCTTGGCACATAAGGCATCAAAATCTCTCGTTGTCGTTATTCGCCGCTGGCCGTCAAATCATTAAATGTAGTTAAACAATGTCAGGTCTTTTGTTTTGCCAAAAGCTTGTTGCGAGGCCTGCAATGCACGCGAGTTCTCACTGAACTCGATCACGGCTTTGGAGTAATCCAAATCCTCAAAATTGCTCTTTGCTTTTGCCAAAGACAAGTTAAAGTCTTCGTGGTTTTGCTCTTGAATATCAAGCGTGCTCAGCCTTGCACCCACGTCGGTTCGAGCTTTGTTCAAATGGATGAATGCGGCTTGAAATTCCTCAGTCATTTGGTGCAACTTCGCGGTCGCTGATGTATCGGAGACGGATTTATCCGACCAAGACATCGCTTCCTTAAAGGTATCGAAAATACTGAAGGACTCACGTTTTTCGATGCCGATGCTGTCTCCAGGGGTAATTTGCCCTTTCACATGCACTTTAAGTCCTTTGTACTCGATGCCTTTTTCTGGCGAAAATTCGTCAGCGTCCACCACTTTGCCGTTTCGCTCCAATTGGTAGCCAAACTTACCGTTATTCATATCGACAAACGTCACGCGATAAGAAGCGGTGTCCTTCGCATCCACATTGATTGCTTTGCTTAGCAGTAAGTCAGAGCCGCTTTGTAAATCGTAACTAGGCTGGTAATCACCAAACGGGTTTGGGATTTCCATGAACAGTTTGCTACCAGGATCGTTCATCGGCATATCCAGCATGCTGGACACTTTCATTTTGCGTTGGTAATCATCACCAGCGTATTGCACGCTGCCATCTTTATCACGATAAAATGGCTGGCTTTTCGGCTTTGTCCCCGCAAACACGTAGTTGCCCGATTCATCTTGCGCATTCACTAAGTTAAGGAAGTTATTTGCAATTTCTTCCAACTCGCGTTTTTTCGCTTGTCGGTCTTCGGCAGAGAACGCACCGTTGATCATTTCCATTGTGAGACGTTTCGATTCATCAGCGAAACTTTCTGCGTTCGCGATGTTCACTTCGTGGTTTTCTAAACGGTTACGCACCAACACAATCGAGCTTAAATATTGCTTTAACTGCTCTTGCTGCTGGCCAATATTCTGAATGTAATGCGCGGCCAGCGGATCATCACTTGGTTTAAGCAGCTTCTTACCTGAGGCAAGTTGCTCTTGGTTGTGATGGATCTTGTTCTCTTGGCGACGCAAGTCATTTTGTACGGACTGATAGTTATGGAAACTAGAAATTCGGGTTAACACTTATCTCTTCTCCTTACCTCAGTTGCAAAATGGTGTTGAAGGTGTCATTTGCCGCCTGCATCACGCGTGATGAAGCCATGTAAGCTTGTTGAAACTTCATCATGTTGGCGGCCTCTTCATCGAGGTTCACACCCGCAATCGATGCTACACGTTCTTGTGCGGCTTCATGCTCTAAACGCGCAACCGATGCTAAGCGGTTAGCCGTTGCCGATTTCAAACCCACTTCAGTATTAAGATTGTGGTAAACGTCAATCAAGGTGCTCGATTTACCATCCATCATTTTGTTGGTTTGTAATTGCTGCATCTTTCTCAAGTTGCCGTTACCACCTTCTGACGGCACCAAGTTGGCCGTAAATTTGTCGTTCAGCAGTGCGCCTTCTGTCAGTTCAAAGATGGTTGCATCGCCATTTTTGTATAGCGGATGACTTTTCGGCACTGAGATTTCAATCAGCGGATCATCTTTGTCTAACGGATAAGAGTATTTATCGGACAGTAAGTTACCTTTGTTATCGGTAATCTTTAGCCACGCTTTGTCGTGCTTTTCATCGGGCGGCTGAACCGTCACTTCAAACTCTTTTACATCACCCGCTTCACGAATATTGAATTTCGCACTGCCTTGAGCAAACGTCGTAGACGCTTCATAACTTTGTGCGGCAATGGATTTAGCATCATTGGTTTCCATCTTGATGATGGCAGCACCACTGCGAGTAGGACGCAGCAGCACTCGTTCGCCAGCGGCAAGGCCTTCGCCGATTTGCACTCTCATGCCATCCAATACGAAGGTAGAATCCGACTGGTCTATATCTATCTGAACTTGCTCGCCTTTCGGTGTTGTCACGCTGTAGCGATCACCGTCGAAGCGCAGCGCATATTCGCCACCTTTCAACGCCGAAATATCATCGACATAAACGGCAACATCCGCTTTCGAGTTTGGTGCGGTAAAGACTCGTGATTTAGCCACCAGCTCAGAATTCACATCGGTGAAAACGTCTTTACCGATTTTGCCGTTGAGATCCAAACCTTGCGATTGCAGTTGGTTGACCTTGTAAGAGAATCCGGTAGCTAAGCGCCCCATTTCATCCAGCAGCTGCGGAATGTGTTTGTCACGCATGTCGAGTAGCGCGCCGATTTTGCCGTCCATGTCGTCGGCCTTAATCGCTTTAATACCATCGCCTTCGACCATCGCTAGACGTCGTTGGTGCACGTCTGGGTAGCCATCAATCATTTTTAATTGGCTTGCCTCTGTGCCCGACACCAGGGTATGACCATTGCCGATGTGCACGTTGAAACCTTCAGCGTTTTTACGTGGGGTCACGGTGACCTTAGTGTATTCCGACAGCTCGGTAATCAGCTTTTCATGCTGATCCATCAAATCGTTATGTGGACCAGGAGTGCGCATCATCAAGCGGTGAATGTCACGAATTTCTAGCGCCAGTTGGTTAATGCGCTCAATGCCCATGTCCAATTTTTTATTGGTTACGTCTGACTGCAGTCGCACCGTTTCGTGAAAGTCGTTTAATGTGTCTGAAAAGATTTTTGCCTTTTCCAACACAACTTTACGCGCACCTAAATCGTTTGGTGTGTCTGCCATGGTTTTCACAGCATCAAACCACTCGTTGAGGTTTTCTGGGATCTTCTTCGATGCAACAGAGCTCAACATGCTAGAAAGCATGTCTAAGTTATCTTGGGTATCCGTTTTATTCGCATTGCTTGTAGAGGACAGGTTGAGTTCATTAACGGCAAATTGGTCCCACGAGCGGCGAACATTTTCCACATGCACGCCCATGCCGTAGGTCGAACCACCAAACATGCGTGGATCGTTGGTACCCTGAATCACTGACTGACGGCTGTAACCTTCTGTATTAACATTAGAAATGTTATGACCAGTAGTATTTAACTGCCTCTGAGCAGTAAGCACACTTTGAGTACCTACATTCAGAAGATCTGACGCCATACCTGCCCCCAAAAACGAAATAAGATCGGTAAATACCGATCACCTAGACAAGTAAAAGCAAAAGATGTGCCAAGTGGAATTTGGAGTAGTAAATTCAGGTAAAATAAAGGCTTGCACGATGGCAAGCCTCAATGAATCGCGTACGCGGCAACCCCAAAAGGTTACATACTTTCGATTTTCTGCTTCACTTGCAGAACTTTGTCGGCGTAGGTTGGATCCGTCGCATAACCTGCTCGATGAATACCGCGAATAAAGGATTCAGAATCTCCACGTTGCTGCAATGCCGTCTCGTAACGTGGGTTGTCATTCAAGAAACGGACGTAGTCGTTGAAACTATCTTGATAGTTCGAGTAAGAACGAAACGCTGCCGTCTCTTTCACTGGCGTATTGTCATGAAATTCCAATGTTTGCGTGGTGACTTTGTCACCTTGCCAGCTTCTGTCTGCTTTGATGTTGAACAAGTTGTTACTGCTACCACGAGCATTTTGCACCACTTTTTGTCCCCAGCCAGTTTCCAGAGCTGCTTGAGCAAGAAGCAATGATGGTTCTACACCCAACGCTTTCGCCGCCTTTTCAGCGTACGGCTTCATGGAGTTCACAAAAGATTCTGGCGAATCAAACTTAGCGGGAGTATGGCTGGTACGGGAAAGTTCGCCGGACTCAATCAAACGCTTTTCAATTTCACGCGCTTTTTTAGGGTCCACGCGACGATATTCTACCGCGCTGTTTGCCGCATTGCGCATTGCCGTTTCGCTCTTATCATTGCCTTGGCCAGCCGTCAGCTGTGCCACAATCATATCTGCCAAGCCCATAGAGCCATTTGCGCTCAATTCACTCGCCATCTGCTCATCAAGCATCTGGCGGTAAAATTTCTCATTTTGGCTATTCATGATGTTCGACTCGAAGCCTTCGTTCGCTTCGCGCATCGACTTCAGCATCATGGATGTAAAGATAGACTCAAACTGACGAGCAGCCGCATGCAGTGCTTCTTGCTCGCCATCTTTGCCCTCTTTCACCGCTTTCTGACGCAGGCTATCGAGTGAGCTAATGTCGTGAATAAAACCGATATCGTTAGGATTCTTCATCATCGCAACCTCCTAACCATTAAATGATGATCAACTGGCCTTCGATGGCACCAGCTTGTTTCAATGCTTGTAAGATAGCCATCAAATCAGAAGGTGCTGCGCCCACTTCATTCACCGCACGTACGAGGTCATCCAGCGTCAAACCCGGCTCGAATTTGAACATCTTGCCTTTTTCTTCCGTCACTTCGATATCTGAATCGGGCACCACGACCGTTTGGCCGCCAGAGAAGCTGTTTGGTTGGCTAACGTTTAGATTTTCTTTGATGGCGACAGTCATGCCACCATGCGTCACTGCCGCAGGCTTAAGACGCACGTGTTTGCCAACGACAATAGTGCCAGTACGGGAGTTAACAATGATCTTCGCCGCGCCATCAGCTGGGTCAAACTCTAGGTTTTCAATCGCGGACAAAAACGCCACACGCTGGCTGACATCACGCGGGGCAGGCACGCGTACCGACGTCGCATCGACTGCACTAGCCATTTGTGGGCCAAGGAAGTTGTTTACCGCATCCGCCATGCGTTGTGCGGTCGTGAAATCAGATTCAAGCAAGTTGAAAGTAATGTAATCACCACGACCGAATGGGTTTGGAATTTCGCGCTCTACCGTCGCACCACTAGAGATAAGACCAACAGTTGGGTTGTTACCAACAATTTTTGAACCGTCAGCGCCTTCAGCACTGAAACCGCTCACCACTAAGTTACCTTGTGCAACCGCATAAACTTGACCGTCTAGACCTTTAAGGAACGTTTGTAGAAGCGTACCACCACGTAGGCTTTTCGCACTGCCGATTGACGATACAGTCACGTCCACTTGTTGACCCGGCTTAGAAAATGGCGGCAACTCTGCCGTGACCATAACCGCGGCAACGTTCTTGATTTTTGGCTTAGTACCCGGCGGCAGCTGAATGCCGAAATTTTGCAGCATGGCCGCAAAACTTTGCTCAGTAAATGGGTTCGCTTCGCCCGTGCCTGGTAAGCCTGAAACCAAACCATAACCCACGAGTTGGTTGCTTCGCACGCCTGCCACTTGCGCGACGTCTTTGATTCGTGCGGCTTGGGCGGCGGTAGAAAACAGAGCAACGCTCATCAGTAATAAAACGATTCTTTTCATGCTTACTTAATCTCTTGCAGTCAATTTGCCGTCAGTGCGGCGTCTTATAGCGCTACATTAAAGAATCGTGCCAAGAAACCAGGCTCTTGCATATCTTGCGACAGACCAGTTCCTGAGTATTGAATTCTTGCGTTAGACACGCGATTTGACGCAATTGTGTTGTCGAAGTTGATGTCATCAGGACGAATTGTGCCGCTTAAGCGAATGTACTCGTCACCCGTATTTAGCGTCATCCACTTCTCACCACGGATCACGAGGTTGCCGTTTGCCAGCACTTCGATCACTTCGACCGTAATGTAACCACTGATGCTGTTACTCTGCTTCGCAGAAGAGTCACCAGCAAAGGTGTTGGTGTTGTTTAAGTCATACGAGAAGTTGTACTTGCCGCCTACTTTCAGCTCTTCACCGCCCACTTGTAACGGATCCATTTGCGCTTCGTTGGTTTTCGACAAATCCGCGTTAGCGCTCTTCGTCGCACTGGTGGTTTCATCTAACGTGACTGTGATGATGTCGCCAATGCCGCGAGGTTTAGAGTCGTCATACAAATCGGTAATGTGCTCTGGGCTAAACAGAGAACCCGTCGCCGCAGCATAATGCTCAGGCTTTTGTTTTGGATGGATTGGAGCCCACGCTGGATCACCAGCAACCGGATCATTTCTGCCACGCAGTGTATCAACGATGCCGCTACTCTCGTCTTTCGACTTATCGCCTTCAACCGCATCCACAACGGTAGTCGCTTGCGTCACTTCATCCGTTTCGATGGGTTCTAACATCGCACAGCCAGACATGGTTGTGATCAGCGCAAGTAAACAGATTCGTTTCATTATGAGCTCCTTAATGGCTAACTTTCGCCGTTACAACTGCTGGTTAACGAAGCTCATCATCTTATCGACAGATGAGATCACTTTAGAGTTCATTTCATACACGCGCTGAGCTTCGATCATGTTGACCAATTCTTCTGTCACGTTTACGTTGGAGGCTTCTAGCATGGATTGGCGAATTTCACCTAAACCGTCCAAACCCGGAACACCTTCTTGCGGGTCGCCACTTGCGCCTGTTGGCAAGTAAAGGTTCTGACCGATTGGCTCTAGGCCACCTGGGTTAACAAAGTCTGTAATAGTCAACTGTCCAACGACTTGGTTGTCTTGCTGACCACGTACGCGCACAGATACTTCACCGTCCGTACCGACAGTGATAGAAATCGCATCTTCAGGAATCACAATTTCAGGTTCTACTGGATAACCAGAACCAGATGTCACCAGCGTGCCTTCACCATTTAGCGTGAACTGGCCGTTACGGGTGTAACCGATGTTGCCGTCAGGCAGAGTCACTTGGAAGAAACCATCGCCTTCCACCATCATGTCCAATGCGTTGGTGGTGGTTTGCGCATTACCGTGCGTGTGCACTTTTTGCGTTGCAACCACTTTAGAACCAGCACCAAGCATCAAGCCACTTGGCAGCTCGGTGTTTTGAGAAGACTGACCGCCCGGCTGGTTGATGTTTTGATAGAACAAATCTTCAAAGACCGCACGGCTTTTTTTGTAGCCCACGGTCGAGGCGTTCGCCAAGTTGTTCGAAATCGTAGCGATGTTGGTTTGTTGGGCGTCTAGACCTGTTTTACTTACCCATAGTGCTGGATGCATAGTGAACCTCTAACTCTGTTAACTCATACGAAGCAATGAATCTGAAGATTTGTCCATCTCTTCAGCGGTGCTCATCATTTTGACCTGCATTTCGAATTGACGTTGAAGGTCAATCAGCGCGGTCATTTCACCTACGGCATTCACGTTACTACCTTCAATCGCACCAGTTTGGATGCTGATAGTGCCGTCTGCTTCGTAAGGCTGGTTTGGAGTTTTATGGCGAAATAAGCCATTGGTGTCTTTAAATAAGCTTTGATCGTCAGTTTTCACAAGCTTGATACGATCAACGATTTGTAATTCTTCAGCCGGCGCACCTTGTGGAAGTACAGAGATGGTGCCATCACGACCGATTTCGATTTTGGAGAGTGGGATTGGCAGAGTGATTGGCGCATCGTTCTCACCCAAAACGGCATGACCGCTTGCGTTGGTTAGCATGCCATTTTGGTCAATTTTGAGGTTACCGTTACGGGTCAAACCTTCTTTTCCGGTATGATCCAATACAGAAATCCAACCGCTGCCTTCGACGGTAATGTCCAAATCGCGACCAGTCGTGATCACGCTGCCTTGAGCAAAATTATGTCCCGGACGCTCTGTCATGCTAAACACGCGTGACGGTAAACCATCGCCATACGCTTGCATTGAGCGAGCCTGTGCTAAATCCGCACGAAAACCCGTCGTGCTGACGTTAGCCAAGTTGTTAGCGCGCAATTGCAAAGCCTGCATATTTTGCTTGGCGCCACTCATTGCGAGAAACAGTGCGCGATCCATAATCTACTCCAAAAAAGTCTCTGTACTTCGGAGTAAAAGCAATAGTTATGCCAAGATAAAAATAGGCTTATTTATCAAAAACTTGAATGAAATTAAAGGCAATCAAGAAGGATGTTCAATTAAGGAAAACTGCAAAGGGAGGCAAGATTTTGATCCATATGGCGGCAACAGCGGCAAACCAGAGATCAAAGCATGCTTAGCCTGAACTGAGGTGTTTTCAGGCTAAGCATCAGATGAATGTCATGATGTTATCAAGCCAAGCGGCGAAAGCACGCCTAACTTGATAATGCAGATTATCGAATCTGCAGGATATTTTGTTGTAGCTGGTTATGTACTTCTAGCGAACGTGAGTTTGCTTGGAAGTTACGCTGAGCAGAGATCAGATCCACCAGCTCCTGAGTCATATCAATGTTTGACTGTTCCAGCATACCGTTGTTGATAGTACCGAAAGAGCCTTTGTTTGATTCACCCCAAATCTTGTCACCAGAGAACTGAGTTGAATCCCATTGCGTACCGCCCTTCTTATCCAGACCTTGCTCGTTAGGAACACGAACTAGCGCCACACGACCCAATGTTACGTTTTCACCGTTTGAGTAAGTACCCAATACGCTGCCGTTTTCATCAAAGTCAACTTTGGTTAGGAAACCCGTTGTCGCACCATCTTCATCAAACTTAGTCAGCTCAAATGGGGCGGCAAATTGTGTCGCAGCACCCAGACCAAAGTTAAGCGTCTGAGCAGGATCTGCACCATTCATATCAAGCGGAGTGGTGTTTGTTGCAGGATCACCCAATGCAACAGAAGTAATCGGGTTACCGCTGTTTAGGCTTGCCAACGTACCATCGTTGTTGAACTTCATGGTGTGGCCAATATGACCTGTTGGTGTTTGCGCATCACCACCAGCAACGTTTAACGGCTTCTCACCACTCTTGTCTGTTACTGTGTAGTAAGTGTTCCACGTGTTTGGCTGAGTCTGATCTTTCAAGTAGTACGTTGTTAACTTGTAAGATTGACCCATCGAGTCATAAATGGTCGAAGAGGTTGAACGGTTGTATGTATCTGGGTCTGAAAAATCAAACTGAGTTGGATCTTTCAAATCACCGTTAGCAGGTAAGTTCACGCCCACTTCAATGTTCGCTGTTTGTTTTGGCTTACCAAATTCCGCAGGAATATTGATTGGTTGTGGCTCGTAAGATGAAACCTCACCAGACTCTGGGTTTACTTGATAACCAAGTAGGAACTCATCGTTCGCGGTTACCATGTAGTTTTCTTTGTTCAAATGGAATGCACCGTTACGTGTCATTTCATTTTGTTGTGGGATAAGACGATCTTTCGCTACTGCGAAGAAGCCAGTACCCGATACACGCAAATCCATTGGGTTGTTGGTGTAAATGCTTGAGCCTTCGTGGAACTGTTGTGCCACTTGGCTTGCTTGTGCACCGCCACCCGGAGTGGTTTTAGCGTTAGTAAACAAAGAGTTTGAGTAAACATCAGCAAATTCCGCACGAGACTCTTTAAAGCCGTACGTGTTGGCGTTCGCAATGTTGTTACTGGTTGTATTTAAATCCAGTTGAGCCGCGGACAAACCGCTTAAAGATACATATGACATTCCAAAATCTCCTAATCTAGCGTGTTATGGATTACGCTTTGCCGACTTCCAGTACTTCTGCAAGTCGAACTGGTGATTCAAAACCAGCCAGATTGAGTAATACGTTTCCGTCACCTTTACCCAGCAATACGCTGTTTACGTTGGCATAAGTAGACACTGGGAACTCTTGTGACTCCCCATCCACTAAGCCAGACGCTTTCACTTTGTATTTGCCAGCAGGCAATGGATTACCGCTTTCATCATTACCATCCCAAAGTACGCGTGTGTCGCCGGCTGGTTTCGCACCTACCTCAAAAGTACGAACCAATTGGCCGGCTTCGTCTTCTACACGAACAAACAAATTGTCGAGAGATTTCGAAAGCTTAACCATTGCCGCCATAGGCGCATCGTCTTGCTTCACACCCGCCGCACCTGGGACCAATACGTCGCGCCCTACCAAAGAGGAAGCTTGCAACGCTTGGTTCGATGTCATTGACGAGTTCAAACTCTCAAACTGAGTGTTCATCTTGCCAATGCCATCTACGGTCGCAAATGACGCCATTTGCGCAATCATCTGGTCATTACTTACCGGCTTAAAAGGGTCCTGTTGAGACAATTGCTTCGTGAGCAACGATAAGAAGTCTTCCTGTTTTAGGTCCTGCTTACCTGTGCTCCCTTCCGCTTTTTTGTTCTCTTGAAGACTTTTAAGCTGGTCGATATAGGACAAGCCGCTTTGACCAACGTTGTTAATTCCGGCCATACGCTACCTCCTTATCCTTATTGACCCATCTGCAGCGTACGCAGCAGCATTTGTTTACTAGAATCAGCAACCTGCACATTCGTTTGGTATGCGCGAGAAGCCGAAATCATGTTTGCCATTTCTTCCATTACATTGACGTTTGGCTTGTAGATGTAGCCTTCGTCGTTTGCAAGAGGATGATCAGGGTTGTACTCCGCACTAAGCGGCTTATCACTTTCTACAATTCCCAGAACTTTCACTGGCACAGTATCACCGCCACGCATGGCGTTACTTAACTCAGCACCAAATACAGCATGACGCGCTTTGTAGGTGTCTTTCGCAGAGCTGCTGACACTGTCGGCATTCGCCAAGTTGCTCGAGGTAGTATTCAGACGAACAGACTCAGCGCTCATTGCGGAACCTGTCACATTGAAAACGTTAAATAAGCTCATCTAAATTAATCCCCTTTGATTGCCTTGGTTAAGTTCTTGAATTTACCGCCTAGAAAGTCGAGTGATGCTTGGTGTCTGATTTGGTTTTGCATAAACAAGTTACGCTCTAAATCCAAATCAACGGTGTTGCCATCCCCCGTGTCTGGTTGCGTAGGAAGACGATACAGTTTGTCCCCCATCAACGTTGTAGTGGCAGGAATATGCCGACCATCTGTTCGGCTAAGACCAATGCTTGCCCCAGATGTTGCCGCTTGTAACTCCTTGGCAAAGTCTAGACCTCTTGCTTTGTAACCAGGCGTGTTTGCTTGCGCGATGTTGGTGGAAATCACCTCTGCATTGCGCTCACGTACGCCCACCGTGTGCTGGTGGATGCCTAGTGCCTTGTCAAAAGATATAGCCATGTTTGCCTCTACAATTAAGAACTGACCGTTATTAATAACTAAATAGCAATTAGCGTGCCAAAAACCGGAAACGCTAAAGCACCTATCAGCTATTGACGTTTTAGATTGCAATAAGCAAGCCAAAGTAACTGGAATGTCGTATCACTTCGCTTACTTGAATAAAGATACACCCTGCAGAGGGAACAGGGCAAAGTCCGACAACAGATTAGCGAGGGGAAACTCGAAAGCTCATCTCATGTAGACAAAAGAAAGAATGCAGAAAAAAAAAAGCCTGACACGAGGTCAGGCTTTGTTTTCAAATAAGAGATACCGCTATTTAAGCTTGTAAATGATACCTGGATTACAGCGCACCATTTCAAATTTATCAGTCAGACCGGTTAACGACTCTGACGCACCCAGTAATAGGTAACCACCAGGGTTTAAACTACTCGCCATTTGGTTAAGCACTTTAGATTTCATCTCTGGAGAGAAGTAAATCAGCACGTTACGACAGAAAATGATGTCGAATTTACCCATCAGTGCGTAGCTATCCATCAAGTTTTGAGGACGGAAGTTCACCAAACGTTTAACGTTGTCTTTCACTTTCATACGGCCATCGCCTGCATCTTCAAAGAAAGTGCGGCGACGCTCAGGCGAAAGGCCACGACCTAAAGCAAGGTTGTCATACACACCTGCACGACACATTTCGAGCATGCTTGCAGAAATGTCCGTCGCCGTGATGGAAACACTTGGCAGCAAACCTGGCTTACGCTGTTGCGTTTCCAGAATTGTCATCGCGATTGAATAAGGTTCTTGACCAGATGAACTGGCCGCAGACCAAATTTTAATTGGACGTTTATTTGCCGCAACTTCTGGCAATAGTTTGTCAGCTAAAACCGTGAACGGATAAGTATCTCGAAACCACAATGTTTCGTTAGTCGTCATCGCATCCACAGCAGCAATACGCAGTTCACGATTGCGGCCAGCAACAACATCGCGTAGCAAATCAGACAACGACGCAAGCTTGAACTTAGTCACTAGAGGACTCAGTCGGCTGCGCACGAGGTATTGTTTGCTATCGCCTAATACGATGCCACATTGCGATTCTAGAAAACGGCTAAAGTCACGATACTCTTGATCACTGATTGTAATAGCAGTCATTAATGTCTCTTTTATTGTGTTAATGCAGATTTAACCGCGTTACCCAATTCGTCTGGGTTAAATTTCGCAATGAAGGTGTTTGCACCTACGCGCTCAACCATGGCTTGGTTGAAAACGCCACTTAATGAGGAATGAAGGATAACATAAAGATCTTTCAAATCTGCATTTCTGCGGATTTCAGCCGTTAATGTGTAGCCATCCATTTCGGGCATTTCGATATCAGAAATCACCAAAGAAATCTGATCGTAAATGCTGCCTTCTTGAGCCATTTCAAGCAACTTATTGTACGCTTCTTTGCCATCTTTGACAGATACGACCTCGAAACCAATCGAAGTAATCGCGCGCTCAACTTGCTTACGTGCAACCGTTGAGTCATCAGCAATCAGAATACGACGTACGATAGGCTTTTCTTGCTCCGCTTGTGCGATTTCTTCACCGATGGTTGAATCCATGGTTTCATCAACTGGCGCGATTTCAGCCAGGATTTTTTCCACGTCTAGGATTTCAACAAGTTCGTTATCGATATTCGTCACAGCAGTTAGGTAGTGCGCTTTACCTGCGCCATCTGGCGGCGGCAAAATCGCTTCCCAGTGCATGTTGATAATACGCTCAACCGATGATACCAAAAATGCTTGGATCGTACGGTTAAATTCAGCGATAACAACAAAACATTTATCAATATCGGTGGTTGGGCGGCCACCAATTGCCAGGCTCAAATCAATTACTGACACGGTATGGCCACGGATATGAGCAATACCTTTTACCAGAGGGTGTAGATTTGGCATAGAAGTCAGCTTAGGGCACTGAAGTACTTCTTTTACTTTGAATACGTTGATGCCGTAACGCTGTCGCCCCATCAGTCGAAAGGTCAATAATTCCAATCGGTTCTGACCGACGAGTTGCGTACGCTGATTCACCGAGTCAAGAATCCCCGTCATATGCTCATCTCCATCTCAAACTTTTTGTTTTTAAATGATACTCTACCACTGGCAAGCATGATACCAGGGAGACAGTATGGCGTATTTCACTATAACTTCGACAACATTGACTATGACAATATGTAGAGCGCTATTTACAAAGTACGCTAAGTCTATCGGCATTTTGCTCAGTATGTTTAGTTTTTTTGTTCATTCGGCAACAGATAATCAGATAGAACAAATAAAATTGGCAGCAGAACAACATATTCTTGCCACGGTAGAGCAGCCAGCCGGAGGTGAATTGACTGTGAATGCGGCAGACATTGACTCTCGAATCAAGGCAACAGACTGCCCTGAACCACTCGACACTTCGGCCTCTTCCACCAGCAGCACCCGCAGCAATATCAATGTGTTGGTAGAATGCCCTGCCGATGACTGGAAAGTGTATGTCCCTGTTCGTGTCTCCTCTTCAGTACCAATGATCGTCGCAACTCGACAACTTGGCCGAGGTGAGATCATCAGCGCATCCGATGTCACGACATCCATGATTGAGCTTCAACGCTTTCGCAAAGATGGCTTTTCTAGCTTCGAACAAGTGGTCGGTGCAAAGTTAAAACGTAGCGTTCGCCTTGGTGATGTGGTTGAGCGCAATGATGTTTGCGTGGTTTGCCGTAATGAAAAAGTGACAATAAAGGCCGTAAAATCAGGCATGACGATCACAACACAAGGCACAGCATTGCAAGATGGAGCCACGGGCGATCAAGTAAGAGTGAAAAATGACAAGTCACAACGTATAATAGAGGGCATAGTGACTGACATTGCGGAAATTACCGTCACCTTTTAACCTTTATTTAGGTAGCACAACCGCATTGTGAAAATTGATCAATAAAAATGCAAAAAATGATTAAAGTTATCGTTTGGTTGGTCGATAGTCTGGATACCAGTATTACGATACAAGGCAAAGGTTAAACATGGCAGGTATAGATAATATACGTTCAGGGCAAATGATGTCGACGACCAGTCGCGCGCCTGCACGTAACGATTCAAGTGCGACATCAAGCGCAACTGAATCGAAAAAAGCGCCAGCTCAACAAGACGCTGTATCGCTAAGCCAACAAAGTAAAGCCGTCAGCAAACTCCAAAAGGATATGGCAGCTTCTCCGGCTTACGACAGTGCGAAAGTAGCGGCAATCAAAGAAGCAATCGCAAACGGTTCATACCGCGTTGACCCAGAAAAACTGGCCGACAATATGATCAAGTTTGAAAACGAATTGCAAGGCAAAAGCTAACTGACTTAGGCCCAAGGTAAGTATTTATGGCAGCATTAGTCGATCTCGTAAACTTTCAACTAGAAAATGCTAAGGCACTTTCTACTGTTTTACGTCAGGAAACACAGGCGATTACTGCGCGTGTCTCTTCTGAAATCGAAAGCATCGCCAAACAAAAAATGACACTCATTGATCAGCTAAGAACCACTGATCAGCGAATTGCCTCTCACCCGCATGTCAATCAACTTACCGAAGATGAGCACCTAAGTCAGGTTGTAGCCCAAATCCAATCCATCGTGCTGGACTGTCAACAGGTCAATCGCGTGAATGGAGAATCCCTCAGCCGTGCTCAATTGAGTTTTAACAAGCTCAATAACATGCTTCAACACACTCACGGCAAGATCGGTATGACCTACAATGCCGGCGGCAAAACCCACACCATTTCAACGCTAGGCACCAATATTAAAGCCTAACGCTCTAGCCTCTCCTTCCTCATTAGGCAAAACCATCAAATCGAACCCATAAAAAAGCGACCAATTGTTGCCAATCAGCCGCTCGAAAAGATTATCTGTTTATTTAGTGAAGTGGTTTTAGAACAAGGTTTGCTGACGCTTCTCAGGCACTTGTTGAACTTCACCGTAATCGCGTAGCTTATCCATCTTACCGATATCCAAACGTAACTCTGTTACGTAACTGTCTTCAACTAAGTAACTGCGCACGACCTCTGCACCGCGAATCACGCCATCGACCGCGCCACTCGTGCTTTCAATGCCAAGACGCTGATCTTCAAGTTCGGCACGACCGCTTACTCGCATGCCGTAAACTTGCTCTGCTAACTCACGATACGCATCAATTTTTGATGCTCGCATCGCGCGCACACGTTTTTCTTCTACCGTGCGGCCAGTTTGTTCGCTTACGCTTGCATAACCTACCGCCACTAAAATTTCATCTTGGCGCATCTGTTGTAATGGCTGACATCCCACAAGCACCAAGGTGGCAATAATAAATAATAACTTCTTCATGGTTCTATCCTATGGGCGGAGAATCACAGTGTATGGCTGGCGAATAGTTGGGTCTGAACGAATCAACACGCCATCTTGGGTACGGATGCTATTTAGCGTATCCAAATCACGGCCGATTCGGTCTGCAGGCAAGAACCCTTGCGCTGTGGCAACCACAACACGGCTTTGCATACCAACAACGCGAGCATTAACCAATACGCCACCTTCTTGACGAAGCATGGTTCCCGTTAACACATACTGAATTTGCTGCTCTTGCGCCAAATCTTGCCAATCGCGGCTTAAGGCAAAGTCTCCTTGCTGCGTCACTTGGATAGATCCTGTCGTTTTAAAATCGACGACTTTAAAACCGCGACGTTGGAACTGATGGATAAACCCTTCAGATACAGAGTTGCCCAACCAGTTGGTCGCATCCATGTTTTGCAGGTCAACAAACGATGTGATAGCAATTGGTGTACGTGCAGAAACGGCAACGTTAGATACCATCAAATCTTCTGTCATGCTTTCAATAAAGAAGTCCATCGTATGACGCGGACTGTCCATCAACATGAACTGGCTGCCTGAATACGGTTCTTTACCATTATAAATCGGTGAGTACGCGCACGATGTCAAAAGCGTCATCATCGATGCGGCGACAAGCCACTTTTTCATGGTTTGATTCTCCAGATAATCTTGGGTGGCACTGTTCTTTCACAATTCCTTACTGAGTAAAGGTAATATTGGAACAGTCTTTGCTTTTCTTTGTTTGTCTAACTAAGAAAACGCCACCAAACTTCACTGAAATTGATATAGCAATATTTATACCCGAACGGTCATACCCAATGAAAAAAATATTATTTAGCCTACTTTCAATCACTTTCGTTATGCTTCTGCCATTTCGTGCAGTGGCGTCTTGGTACGAAGTGACAGGCGTTGCCACGATCGTTTCTTCTGAAGATGCGGCAAGGCTCCATGCGTTGGAAGACGCTCTATTCAAAGCCGTCAACTTTTCGGGCGCAGACATTGGCAGCATCAGTAATTTGATGCCGCTATTGGAAGAAAACCGCAAAGAATATCAGTTTACTAACCATGAGGTGCGCTACATTCTCGTGGAATCTGAGCGCAAACGCGGTGGTAAAATGGAAATGAAGATCCGAGTGGACATTTATCCATCGGCAACGGGTTGCCACACGGATCAATACAAAAAGACTATTTTGGTCGGTAACATTGACGTTGCCTCTCCCCAACAAGCAGTCATGGGGCAAATCTACCAAGTGGGTGACGATTTCAGCAAAGTCGTTAATCGCCAATTGGATCAAACCTCACGCAGCTTCGTTTCTGTTGGCACGACAGACTACTCAATCAGCAGCAATTATCCAGCTCGCACTCAAATGATTGCGCAGGACAACGGCGCACAATACATTATTGGCGGCGTGATTACTGACTTAACGGCAACGATTGAATCTCAACTCTTAAAAGACGACATCATTAACCGTCAGTTTGCTTTAGAGATGAAAGTCTTCGATGGCAAGACGGGCCATGAAGTCTTCAACAAAGCCTACCGCGAAGTCGCGCGTTGGCCATTCGCCAAAACCAGCCAAGTGGACACTCGCAGCGCACGTTTCTGGGCATCGACCTATGGCGAAATGATGCTACGCGTCAGCCGCAACATCATGTTAGACCTCGAGTCCGAACTGTCTTGCAAGATTACCCTACCGGAAGTGGTGGCCGTTTTTGGCAACACCGTCACGATGGATCTGGGCCGCATGCACGGCGTAAAAGAAGGTGACAAACTGCAACTGTGGCACACGGCATCATTCATCGATCAAAAGGGTTTACCACGTAATAAAGTGTCGCAAAGCGAGATCACTTTGACGGTCTCCCGCATCTATGAGCAAGAAGCAGAATTGACGATTGATCAGCCGAATTTGGCGTCCAGCGTTCAAATTGGCGATGTAATGAACAAGATCTTATAAAAGGTCACATTAAGCCTTGAGATATGCTTACTTTTGAATATCATAGACAACGCATCTTATTTGATTATGCCTGTCTAAGTAGCTAACAAGTTAGCACTAGGGTTAAAGAAATCAGCAGCATGGCTGTGAATTTGTTTAACCTGTAGCAATAACCCAATAGTTACTGTGATTGGTATTACGCCCTCATGGCACAGCTGGATAGCGCAGTCCCCTCCTAAGGGACAGGTCGTAGGTTCGAATCCTACTGGGGGCGCCATATCATAGCCTTAGCTCACCGTTGAGCTAAGGCTTTTTTATACGCGTTTATCGGGCTCATTTCCCGCATACAACGTTCTCTTCCCGATAATCCAAACGCCCACCTGCAGCATATTGCCGCTTCTGGTCAAACCTCATGCGGGTTGAAAACACTCGCCGTCGCCCTTAATTACTTCACAGTTACTATTTACAGTTTTGTATTTTATTACTTTAATTATTTATGAGTTTTGCTTACCCTCTCGACTATTAATAAAAATATTAGTTAGCACTATGTCTAAGAGCAATTTAATTACTAACACTGGACACCGCTTTATTTCGAAAGGCAAGACTGCCTTTAAGATCCACATTCATACTCCTGACGATACTGTTTTGCATCGCTCAGTGGGTTTTGTTCGTATTGGAGAGAAAAAGGGCTTGAAGAAAGCCATCAAACTAAGAAATGAGTTGGGTAGAGAAATGTGGGGCAAGTTTTGGCGACGTCTATTAAAAGACCCGTATTTAATGACGCGTCTGCCGCACAGCGTTGAGCCTAAAATCGTTCATAAGCCTAACCCTACCCTAGAGAACCCAGACAACCGAGACACTTGTTACATTGCGAAATGGCGCGAGTTTAACGATAAGGGTGAATACAAATACAAGACGGTAGTACGTTCGATTAACAAATACGGCAAACTTGCCGCTTACATGCAAACGAAAAAGGCACTACTAGAAGCCCACAAAGAGAACTTAGAAATCCTCACTTTTATGGGCCGACTCAACAGCATCGATCTGAAGTAATCCACTCTCGTACTTACACAACTTAAAAGCGCTTCAGACAAATTTCGCTTCACTGCTAAAAATGATTTCGAGAGTTGAACCTCTATCGAACGCAAAAAGAGAACCCGTCATCAACCGGTTCTCTTTTTTTGTGTCCACCATTCACAAATTAAGCGATACAAAATGAACAGATAAAAAAAGCCCCGAAGAGCGAACTCTTCGGGGCATTCAGCTTTAGGCTGCTATTCTACGGTCGGATAGGAGCTTATTGCTGAACTTGGTATTCGAACTCAGGTACAACGATTTCTACACGACGGTTTTGTTGACGACCTTCACGAGTATCGTTTGATGCGATTGGGTTGTTTTCACCTTCACCGCGAGCTTGGATGCGTGATGCATCGATGCCTTTTTCAACTAGCGCGTTTGCTACAGACTCAGCACGTTTCTCAGAAACTTTTTGGTTGTATGCTGCAGCGCCTGAAGTATCTGTGTAACCAACTACTTCAACCTTCGCTTGTGGGTGCTCGTTTAGGAAAGCAACTAGGTTGTCTAGTTTAGAAGCGCTTTCTGGTTTAAGTGTTGTGCTGTTTAGGTCAAAGCTACCAGTACCGATAGTTTGAGTTTCGAAAGTTTTAGTAACCACTACTGGCTCAACAACTTCTTCTACAACTACTTCTTCAACTACTACTGGCTCATCGTTGCCGCCGAATTTGAAAGAAACACCTAGAGTTGCAGAGTTACCAGCTGCTTTGCTTACGTTGTTGCTAATGTCAGTAATTGTTTGGTATTCCGCACGTGCTGTAACGTTTTGGCTTAGGTTGAATTCAACACCAGCTGCGCCTAGGTAAGAGTAATCATCTTTACCGTCGAACATTACGTAAGCACCACCAACTTTACCGTAAAGTGCGATGTCTTGAGTGATTGGTAGGCTGAATTTAGGAGCAAGAGTGATTGCTTCTACGTGGCCACCGAAAGAAGTTTGATCGAAATCACCAACGTTGTCGAAACCAGCTTCTAGTGCAATGTAGTCATTGAATTCGTAACCAACGAAAGCACCAAGAGTTGAGCCATCTTTGTCACAAGATTGACCTGCTACACAAGCATCTTCCAACCAAGATTTACCCATTTTACCGCCCACGTATACTTCTGCTTGAGCTGCTGAAGCCATAAGTAAAGACGCTGAAATTACCGCTGCTAGTTTTTTCATTATTGATTCCTCTAAAGAAGTACTTTTTTTAATTCGATGACGAAATGCGCCGCCTAATAACACTGACGTTGTATTTCAATTCTTTTTATTCATTCCTTGAGTGGATACCGAAGCAACTTCCGCTTTATGCACATGCAAAAAATTTATGGAAAGTCACTTGGGTATATTTCCAGTGCAGTGATGCATATCGTTATCGAGTTCTCACTGACGGGTTGAACTATAACGCTAAGAAATCACGAGACAAATCCCAAAACTGTCAATTTCGTGTCATCAAAAAGTTCTACATTATGTGATCTTTAGCACTCAAAGACCCACCCCACCAACTACGCAAACGTTTGCGTCACTTTTTAAAACCAGATAGCTAAAGCAAGTTTATTTCTCAACATTGAGACAATAATTAGGGAGCTTTAGGATTTATAAATATAAATCAGAGAGATATTTTGAATGCGAACGGTTAATTTTTATTCATATTAGGCATGTATGGATTACAAAAACTTATCCATTTTTGAACAACTAAAAAGCAAAACGAGCAGTTTATATCCTTAGCAAAATTAAGCTTTATAGTGCTGTGAACCTTCAGATACAAAAAAGCCGCGACAAATATCGCGGCTTAGAATGACTATTTATTCAGTCTAATTATGCGTTTGCTTCACGCTCAGCAATGAACTCTAGCGCCATTTTGATGCGAGCAACACAACGTTCTTTACCGATCAACGCCATTACAGCATCAACAGAAGGTGATTGACCGCCGCCTGTCACTGCAACACGAAGTGGCATACCGATTTTACCCATGCCAATTTCAAGCTCTGCACATACGTCAGCGATCATTTGGTGTAGGTTTTCTGTCGTCCACTCTGTGATCGCTTCCACTTTCGCAAGTGCTACTTCTAGAGGTTCTTTCGCTACGCCACGTAGGTGCTTCTTCGCTGCGCCCGCTTCAAACTCAGAGAAATCTTCGTAGAAGTAACGAATTTGCTCAGCAAGCTCAACAAGAGTATGACAACGCTCACCGACTAGCTTGATCACGTCAGTGATCGCAGGGCCGTTTGTTACGTCCAGTTTTTGCTGATCTAGATGCCATTGTAGATGCTCTGCAACGTACGCAGGATCTGAGTTCTTGATGTAGTGGTTGTTCAACCATTGCAGTTTATCCGTGTTGAAAGCAGACGCTGACTTAGATACTGCGTTTAGGCTGAACAAGTTGATCATCTCTTCTTGAGAGAAGATTTCTTGGTCGCCATGAGACCAACCTAGACGCACTAAGTAGTTGTTTAGTGCCGCAGGCAGGTAACCCATATCACGGTATTGCATTACTGATACTGCACCATGACGCTTAGACAGTTTCGCACCGTCATCACCTAAGATCATTGCACAGTGTGCAAACGTTGGTACTGGCGCACCCAATGCTTCGTAGATGTTGATTTGACGAGGCGTGTTGTTGATGTGGTCTTCGCCACGAACGACGTGAGTGATACCCATGTCCCAGTCATCCACTACTACACAGAAGTTGTAAGTAGGTGAACCGTCAGTACGACGAATGATTAGGTCATCCATTTGATCGTTGCGGATTTCGATACGGCCACGAATTTGGTCTTCGAATACTACGCTACCCTCTTTTGGGTTACGGAAACGGATAACACATGGGTCACCGTCTTTTGCCGCTTCGTTTGCCGCTTTGATTTTTGGATGGTTTGCATCGTAACGAGGCATTTCTTTGTTTGCTTCTTGCTCTGCACGGATTTCATCTAGCAGCTCTTTAGACGCGTAACACTTGTACGCTTTGTCTTCAGCAAGAAGCTTATCAACCATTTCGTTGTAACGATCAAAACGTTGAGTTTGGTAGTAAGGACCTTCATCCCACTCCAAGCCTAGCCATTCCATGCCTTCTAGAATCGCATCAACGGCTTCCTGAGAGTTACGTTCAAGGTCTGTATCTTCGATACGTAGAACGAATTCGCCACCTTGGTTTTTAGCGTATAGCCAAGAGTAAAGTGCAGTACGCGCACCACCAACGTGTAGATAGCCAGTTGGGCTAGGAGCAAAACGAGTTTTAACCGTCATTTGAGTTCCTTAGGGGTAATGAGCAACGAGAGGGCTCTCGTTGTGATGTCAAGGATAAAAGTGGCGACATTTTACCACCGTAAGTCAATTCTACAATCGGTTTGACACCAGAAATACAAACAGGGCAGCACCAATATAGGTACTGCCCTCTTATTTATTGTTTAAGCGCGAGACGAAGTTACTTCAGGTTACGCATCGCCCATTGCATGAACTCTTGTTGCTCTTCACGGCTGAGTTCATTGAACGACTCTTTCAATGTTTTCGTCACCGCCGGAGATTGCGCGATGCTGCTCTTAGTCGCTTGTTTGTTCATTGCGTTGTTGTAGTCGGCCACTTCTCGCTCGTAATCACGAAAACCTTGCAAACCACCTTTACGGAGCTGAACCATAGAGAAATCCACTTCTTTTCCGTTTTTATCCTTTAGTACCACTTTCGGATCGAGTTCGAAGGCTTTCGCTTCTTCAATGGTTCGGAAGGTTTTGTAAGTCAGAGAAAGTTCAGCATCTTTTTCTGCATCAAACTCTAATAAAAGAGGCTGCGAATCAAACTTACGGCGCTTTCCATCTTCAAACACAATTTGACCAACAGTCACCGCTAACTGGTTTTCACCGTCTTTTAGCTCGATACTGTTGTTGTCAGAGATCCACTCAGGGTAAACGAACTCACCATTAATAACGCGAGGCACTAATTCCTTTTGCAGAGTCAACTGAGCAGCGAAGGCAGGCGCAGAAAGGATTGCGCAAATTCCAAGAAGTGTCGTTGTTTTTTTCATCATGGTTTCTCACTTTATACCAATTTAGATAAGCCACTGAAACTTACAGGCCAGTCATTTCAATGGCTTATATGAATAAGTATCAAGACAAAAAGGGCGTTTCCGCCCTTTAAGCTGCTTCTTTATTAGAAGTAGTATTCAACACCTACAGAGAACTCATCGTAGTCAGCTGACTTCCAACGCGCTTCTGCTGGTTTATCTAGTTGAGACGCACCGTCACCGAAGTCTAGAGTACGAGCACGTACGTAAAGCACTGCAGATGGGTCTACGAAGTACATAACTTGTGCAGATAGTACATCGTCTGCTGTATCGTTAATTGTCTTACCGTCACGTTCTAGGTCGAAGTTCGCTGCGTAACCTAGCTTGTACTGCCAGTCACCTGTTGTGTACATCAGACCTGCAGACATTGCATCTTGCTTCTCGTTCACGCCGTTGCTTGCGTCCGCTTCCATGTATTTGTATTGAGCGAAGAACGAAATACCGTTATCAAACCAACCTTGAACACCAACTAGGTACGTGTTGTTTTCCCAAGTTTGACCTTCAGATTCAATGTTACGGTTACCTTCGTAAGCAGCATCCAATTGTAGTGGACCTAACTTGTAGTGAGCCGCGATGCCGCCCCAGTAATCATCACCAGCACCTAGACCCGCTTTATCACCAGCGCCCGCTGCGATATCTAGAGAGAACTTGTCTGCGTACATTGGAGAGTCCCAACGAATGGTGTTTGATTGACGGTCTTGGTACTTAGCACCACCGATTGCACCACCCCAGTCGTAAACATCGCCTAGACCTGGGTTAGATGCTGGCCAGTCAACCAACTCGTACATAGGTGTCAAAACACGACCTAGACGAACTTGACCCCAAGAAGCACTTTCAAAACCGACGAATGTGTCACGCTCACCAAGACCAGCACCCTCGCCACCAAAGCTAGGGTCTACGTAACCACCTTCGATTTGCCAAATAAAGGTAGGACCGAAGTTAGCAAATTGTTTTTTACCACGGAAACCGATACGAGATTCGTTGTTTAGCTGCATGCCGCCTAGGTCGTCATCCGTTGCTTTGCTGCCAGAATCGTAATCGCGGTACGCGGCCTGCATCGCGATGATCCCGTAAACTTCATAAGAGAAAGAATCTTTTGTTAGGTACTCTTTCGCAGCATCGCTGTTTGCGCCATCAGCAAGAGCTGCACCACTGAACATCATGCCTGTGATTGCCGTAGCAAGTAGGCTTTTCTTTAGGTAAGACATTTTTAACCCCTATATTTTTAGTTTTTTCCATTTTCAAATTCGCTAACTAGGACATTGCAGGAACTTGAAACAATGTTTGGACGGGGCAAATATGACAAACTTTTTTCGCAGTAAAAAACTTTCCCAGCAGCAATCTGAGCAAGTTCAAAATGAGAAGATCAAAAACAATATCAATCCTTATTTTTCAATTGCTTATATAGATAAATAAAAACATAAAAACGTCAAAAATGAGTTTTTACGCTGTTCTGACATAAGAAAAGCTTCAAATTCGTGAGCGACTTCATTCATGTTTTAGGAGTTTTAACGGAACTTTATATTCAGAGAGAAAAAACCTTGAGATCACTCGCAACACAACAGAGGAAGAAACGGAGCTTTACTGACAGTTTTGACGAAATTGTTTCGCCAATGAAATGCTTGACCTTCCCCTTGATGTAAGGTTTAAGCTCTCTACATCGCTATTGTTCAGGACAAGTTTATGAACAAGTTCGTTGTACCGTTAACGGGGCTCAACTGCATGGGTTGTGCAAGGAAAGTAGAGAAAGCGTTACACGCTAATCACGATGTTGAAATCATCAATTTGTCTCCGACCTCTGTAGAATTAAAGACGGATGCGTCTTTATCTGACGTAGTCGCCTCAATTGAATCCCTTGGTTACCAGGCTGGCACCCATTATGAGCTCCAACTATCGGGGCTAAGCTGCGGTGGCTGCGTGAAAAAACTCTCTTCTTTATTAGAGTCCAATCAAGATGTTGTCTCTTTCGAAGCTTCGACAACGCACTTACGCATTCATACTCTGCTGACACAAAAGCAAGTCATCGATTTGGTGGCAAGCTTAGGCTATAGCGCAAGTTCCGAAGTGATCACAGAAGCAAATACAGAAACAAATGTATCAGCTCCGCAAAAGGCAGAAACGCTAGCTCAAGTTGAGCAGCAACATCACGGTGAGCCTGAAGTTAAAATTGAAGAGCTACCACCAGCAGGCGCGACACAATTACAAATGCTGATTCAAGGGATGACGTGTGCCAGCTGTGTTGCCTCTGTTGAAAAAGCGCTGACTCAAGTCCAAGGCGTTGAAAAAGCGCAAGTCAACCTGGCTGAGCAAAGTGCGTTGGTCTTTGTCGATAACGATTCTGACGACTTGCACGCCGATATTTTAGAATCGGTTAAACAAGCCGGGTATCAGGGTGAAATTCTACAAGACGCCGCAACCCAGCAAGAAAAACAAGCGCAGCAACAACGTCAGCAGCAAAAACGCTTCAAACTGGATGCTATTGCTGGCCTTGTCGTCGGTGCCCCTTTAATGATTTGGGGCGTTGCTGGCGGCAATATGATGATTCGCAACACCAACGACCAATTGGCTTGGGGCGCGATCGGTATCGTATGTTTGCTCCTTCTTGCCACGGCGGGTAAACACTTCTTCAGTAACGCTTGGTTAGCAGCCACTCACAAACGCGCCACAATGGATACCTTGGTTGCACTCGGTACGGGTGCGGCATGGTTTTACTCTATGTTGGTAGTGATTTTTCCTGACTGGTTCCCAATGGCTTCTCGTCATGTCTATTTTGAAGCCAGCGCGATGATCATTGGTTTGATTTCACTTGGTCACTATATAGAAGCTAAAGCTAAGGCGAACACAACGCGTTCCTTACAAGCGTTGATTAACTTACAACCTCAGCAAGCTACGGTAATCACGGAACAAGGCGACCAACAAATAACGGTTGAGCAAATCACGTTAGGCATGAAACTGCGTATCAAACCAGGCGAGAAAGTGCCTGTTGATGGCGTTGTGATTCAAGGTGAATCGTACATTGATGAATCTATGCTCACTGGTGAACCTGTTCCTGTATTAAAAGCGCAAGAGGCTCAAGTCTCCGCAGGTACTTTGAACACAGATGGAGCCTTAATCATTGAGGCAACGGGCATTGGCGCAAATACCATGCTGGCTCGTATCATCCGCATGGTGCGCACAGCGCAAAGCAGTAAGCCTGCCATCGCGAAATTGGCAGACCAGATTTCATCGGTGTTTGTCCCTGTCGTTGTTGGTATAGCAATACTGGCCGCGATCGTTTGGTTTGCCGTTGGCCCAGAGCCAAAAGCGAGTTATATGCTTGTGGTCACCACAACGGTACTGATCATCGCCTGCCCTTGCGCTCTAGGCTTAGCAACCCCACTTTCTGTCACGGTGGGAGTGGGTAAAGCCGCAGAACTCGGCATTTTGATCAAAGACGCCGATGCCCTGCAATTGGCAAGCAAAGTCGACACGGTTGTATTCGACAAAACGGGCACACTTACCCAAGGAAAACCGAGCGTTCAGCAAGTGTTTACTCACACCACCAGCCAAGAAGAACTATTGGCTTTAGCGTATGCGGCAGAGCGTCAGTCTGAGCACCCACTGGCAAAAGCGGTGTGTGATTATGCCAAACAACACAACGCAAAAGACGTCTTATTAGACAAGTTTGAGAACGTTCGCGGACGCGGCATTTTGGCGACGTATCAAGATAAACCGCTGCTTATTGGTTCGCTACAGTTCATGCAAACAGAAAACGTTGAGACCAGCGCATTAAAACCTGCCATCGATGAATGCGCAAAAAATGCGTGGACTCCGGTAGCTGTGGCATTGAACGGCGAACTGATCGGTCTGATTGCCATTGCCGACCCAATCAAATCAGATGCGAAACAAGCGCTCTCTGCATTAAAATCGCAAGGCATCAAAACGGTAATGCTGACGGGTGATAACCAACACGTTGCCAATGCTATCGGCCAAGAACTTGGTATTGATGAAGTGATCGCCCAAGTAATGCCAGATGAAAAAGCTCAGCACATTGAGCAACTTCAATCTCAAGGACATGTCGTGGCAATGGTGGGGGATGGCATTAACGACGCCCCTGCTCTCGCGTTAGCCAACCTTGGTATTGCCATGGGTAGCGGCAGTGATGTCGCCATTGAAAGTTCGCAAATGACCATCCTGAACACGTCACCAATGGCGGTAGTACATGCGATTGAACTGTCTCGCGCTACACTTAAAAATATGAAGCAAAACCTATTTGGTGCCTTTGTTTACAACTCGTTGGGTATTCCAGTTGCCGCTGGCGTGCTTTACCCAGCGTTTGGATTTTTGCTCAGTCCTGTTGTCGCAGGAGCGGCAATGGCACTGTCTTCAATTACTGTCGTTAGTAATGCAAATCGACTACGACTGTTTTCAGTAAAATAACCACTTCTTTTTGAGGGTATTATGAAGTTGAAACTATTGACCTTTGCAATGCTTGCGACCGTGTCCGCCAACGTATTGGCAGCCGATGTCATTAACCACAAATCGCCATACTGTGGCTGTTGTGGAGAATGGACAAAACACATGGAAGAGAACGGCTTTACGGTCGAAGAAAAATTGCACGATGACATGAACGCCATCAAACGCGATCTAGGCATCAAGAACGAACAGCTTTACTCTTGCCACACGGCAGAGATCAACGGCTATGTATTCGAAGGTCACATTCCAGCCGAAGACATTAAAGCATTCTTAGAAAATCCACCACGTAACGCGAAAGGTTTAACTGTACCAGGTATGCCAATGGGCTCTCCGGGTATGGAATATGGCGACAAAAAAGACAGCTACACGGTCTACGCCTTTAACGAAAAAGGCCAAGTTTTCGAATACCGCCGCCACGAAGGTAACGACAAGTAATAAGAAAGCCCAGCAAACCAATTGCTGGGCTTTTTCTTAATGGACAGTTAAGACAAATATAAAATTAGAAGCCGTAAGAAGCACCAAATACAAAAGCGTTATTCACTAGGCTGTCACCACTCGCGTTTTCTGCGCCATGAGCTTGAGAGCGTAATTCAAAGTAAGGCTGAACACCTTTACGCGTCCATGTCGCACGGAACTCGTGATCCATAGTTTCTGCTTCAATCATGTAAACGTTGTTGTAGCTCAGCGTCACATCTTCATTCATCACGTAACCGATGCGGTTATCCATGCGGTAATCTGTATCCGCATCTGCGTCTGTAGCGTCGATGTGAGCACGAGTACGGTTACTTAATGAGATGCCGTTATCGAAGTTGTAGCCGATCTTAACCAGTGGACGATATTGCACGTTCTCACCGGCAGAAAACAGGTGTTGGTAACCCGCCGCAACCCATAGATGATCGGTAATGTTGAATGACTGCTCACCACCCACGGTAATTGCAGGAGTCGTATTGCCTGCACCGCCATTTTCAGTTTCCAACTTACCCAGTTGAATACCATCAAACTCAGTGTAAACCGTAAAGCCACCAAATTGGTTATCAAAAGTATGACCAGCTTCAAGGGTAGACGTCACGTCAGAGCCATGAATTCGACCATCATCGTGGAATTGAACGTTACCCGTTACGTAAGAAGAACCAGCAAAAGCGCTAGAAGCGAAAGCGAGTGAAAGAGCACTCAGTGCAAAGATGTTTTTCATAATTACTGCCTTTAATTATTCACGTTATGCGATGGTTCCATGGGCTTCTTTTCCCGATCATCGCAAGCCTTGGAATGTGCCTCCGTGGCGGTGGCCATACTGAAATAATTAATTCGCAATGGAAAATAAATCCGTTTAAAAAGTGATCTCGTTCAAACCCGACTCTATATCCACAATAAAAACACTGGTAATTACAGACACTTGCGTTGATTTATAAAAATTCGTCAAAAAAATAAAATGTGATCATCAACAACTAACGATTTAATAAATGGCGAAATAACCTGACTCAGTTCACATTTAATTTCTATCTTTAACACCAAAACTTATTTATCAATGCAAAACATTAAGACTTCGATCACACTTAATTTCCCTTAAAAATAAAGAAAGCCTCAACATGCGTTGAGGCTTTGCCAAAAATTAACTTACAAGAATCGTATTATTTTACGCTAGTCACACGACTTGTTTTCTCACCTGTTGCCGATACAGATCGGATGAACACTTCACCTTTCACATTTGGACGAGCATTGTCTGCGTAATTCAGCCAGTTTTTGCCGTCTAGAGAGTATTGAAGCTTCACGCCAGGAAACTGAACGTTCATTGCTAGCTTGCCATCTTCTACTTTCGCACCTGGTACTGGTAGGCGGTAGTCGATACCAGATTTCTCTAACTTAGCTAACTCACGTTGACCAAGTACGTTCGCAAAGCGGTTGTAGTCTTGATTTAGCGCGGCTTTGTTTACTAGGTTCGAGTTTTGCGAGTATTCAACACCCACTTTGTAGTCGTTTTCCCACTCAGCACGGTGCCATGCACGCTCTGCTGCAGCAAGTACGCGTGGGAATACCATGTACTCGAACTGTTCATCGTTACGTACGGTTTCAGACCAAAGCTGTGCAGATAGACCGTAGAAAGGTTTCGCTGCGATTTCACCTTTACCAGTAAAGCCATTGCCATCGCGGTCAACTGAGGTTTCCGCGTTCTGAGGCATGTTCTCTGGCGCAAAACCGAACATCTTACGAGTATCTGTTGCTCGTGTTGCCCAGTAGTAGCCACGCTCTTTCGGGTCTACTTCGTATGGCATATCCATGTACACGTAATCAGGGTTAGAAACGATCACGTCGTAACCTTTCTTAGACCACTCGTACACTGATGAAGTACCGCCCCAGTACAGAACGTCCCAGAAGTTAACGCGTGTGTTTTCGGTTGCAAATGCCTTCTCACCTTCGCTGTACTTAAGGCCATCTTGCCAAGCTTGGAAGTTTGGAATGCCTTTCTCAGCCACAATCTTCGACACTTCTTCTGCGAAGTGGCTTGGTAGATGAGCAAAGTCGCTTACCGTACCGTCTGCAATTAGCGTCTGACATTGTGGAGACTGTGCGAATGGCTTGTCTTGTTTAGACAGGTCAATCGTACCTTTCCAGCTTACTTTGTCTTCAGCGTTCACATCTTGGAAACCAGCGCCTAGCTTAATGTTCTTCGCTTCGTCACCACCAAAGTGCCATGTTGTTAGCGGTGCGCCCGCTTCTTGGTGCATTGCTGCGACTTCTGAAATCACTTTATCTACGAAGCGAGTGGAAGATTCCATACATGGGTTGATAAAGCTCTGCTTGTTGTAGAACTGAACCGTTGTTACGTTCGATGTATCTTGAGGATCCATCAGACGGTACTCGTTCGCTTCCGCTTCTTTACCTTCTTCGATTAGGCGGTTGTAACGTGCTTCCATTGAGATAACTGCTGCTCGAGCATGTGCTGGCATATCAATTTCAGGAATTACTTCGATGTTACGTGCTTTCGCATACTTCAAGATTTCCACGTAATCTGCTTTGCTGAAGTAACCTGAACCGAAGTTGTCAGAAGTTGAGCCAGAACCTAGTTGTGGCAACAAGCAACTTTTTTCTTCAAGGTCAAAACAGCGGTTAGAACCTACTTCAGTCAGCTCTGGCAGACCCGGAATTTCAAGACGCCAACCCTCATCATCCGTTAGGTGAAGGTGCAGTTTGTTCATCTTGTACGCCGCCATTTGGTCTAGCGTTGCAAGGATGGCATCTTTAGAGTGGAAGTTACGAGCCACATCCACCATCACGCCACGGTAGTCAAAACGTGGTGCGTCTTGGATGGACAGTTGTGGTAGAGAATCAGCATTTTGGCTATCTACCAGGCCAAAGATAGATTGTACCGCGTAGAAAGCACCCACTTTATCAAATGCTTTAATCGCGATACCGTCGCCGTTGATGCTCATTTCGTAAGCACCCGATTTTGCTAATTCACCGGTGAAGTCTGCAGGAACAACAGTGATGCTTACAGGAAGATCACCACGAACATCCACACCTACCACTTCTGCACGATCTTGAATCGCTGCGAACTGAGCCGCATCAAATACGTCTTTAGGCAGCGCAATACCTTCTGTAATATCGACTTTGCCTTTGCCCGCCTCAACGTGCATTGGCGTTGGTAACAACGTCGTGGAGACGTCTTGTTTCACTAAGTCGTCGTTCTTCTCGAAACGCGATACCGCACTGGCAAAGATGTTGTTGTCATCTGGTGTACGTTTTAGGTTATTACCCTCAAGACCAGTGACAAAAGAAGCCACATCTTCAGTATTGAGAGAAGCAATCATTTTAGGTTCAGCGTTTGGCGCTGCAACAAATGCACCCGGCATAAAGTCTGTTTCAAAAAGCTGCCAGTATTCACCGATCAGAGGCAGGACAACCTCTTCACCCGCTGCAAAACCATCAAACTTATCAGTTGGTTCAAGTTTGTGTAGATCACCCGTTACGCGAGAGATTTTAAACTGTTCATTGTCGACATCTAGGATCAAACGAATGCTGTGAAAGTAGATCGCCCAATCTTTTGAGTTAACTGCTTCGCCTTGGTTTACTAGCGTCATGTTGACCTTGTTACAAGATGCCCACTCAGCGCCCAAATCCTGACATGCCAGCCCCTCATTAGCACCATGGTTAGTGAGCACTTGATACTGGATATCAAGGTTATCAGCCAGTGAATTTACAACTTGTTGCTCAGAGCTTTGCAGAGCAGAACAACCTGCTAGTGTTGTGATAACAGAAGCAGCAATCAAACTAGGTTTCAACATCTTACTTTCCCCAAAAAGTCAGTGGTTCAAAACGACAATTACGCAATTTAAAAGCACCCAAATCTGAGGTGCTCAACAATGTCATTCAACATACAAGCAGTTATTTCTAAGCGTAAAATAAATAAAAGTAAGAAGTGATCCAGCTCAAACTCCACTCACCAAGAAAAAATATAAACACATTTATTTCATGCACTTACAACCAACGTCAAAATCGAACAACTTATTTTGACGAGTTTGTTGCGATCTAAATCACCGATTCCGATTGATTTGGTATGACTTTGTAGGATTCGGATCACATCTGATTATTTTGTGAACCATTAATAACAAACTCACCAATTTAGCTTTCGTGAAGTCAATCTCATTTTTAGCGTGTCAAAACTCGTCAATATTGTTTGAAATGACGTTTTTGTCGATTGGTTGGTCTATCCAATCGTTGCAAAAAAGAGTTTTAAAGTAAGCTCTGGTGTCTAAGCTTTATTTGGGTATAAAGTAATATCCCCTGTGAGTTGTAGATGCTGAAATCAGAGTCTCACCATAAGATTCAGCCGAGGATAAAAACTATGTTTCGCCTAATGATACTGATGTCATCTCTTATTGTTATCTTTACCTCCTTTTCGTCCTACGCTGAGCCTCAACACTGGCGAGCTAAAAAAGGCGACACGGAATACATGATTATCGGCTCCGTACATGTCGGTGATAAAAGCATGTATCCACTTCCGAAAAACATCACTAAGTTTTTGGAACAAAGCTCGGGCTTAGTTATTGAGGCCGATGTAAGAAGCTCTGAAGGTGTGGTGTACCCAGTGAGTTCGATTCTCTCTAAAGACGTACTCGACAAAACTCAACGCCAACTGTTAGTGAACATCGCCAAAGATCTAGGCATGGCAGAAGCGCAACTTCTCAATGCGCCACCTTGGACCGCAGCTCTGACCATCCAACTCGCGCTAGTCAATAAGCTTGGCTACGTATCAGACAAAGGTGTAGACATGCATCTAATTGGTTTAGCAGAGAAAAAGCACCTCCCTGTCCTCTCGTTAGAATCGGTGCAGTTTCAAATCGATCTTATTGCTGGTCAGCCAAATGGTGGGCAAGAAATGCTGCTGTCCTCGATAGACGAATACGAAGGTGGTGACAAGCTTGTACAGTGTTTGATAGAAAGCTGGAAAAGTGGTGATGGCAGTATGCTGGAAGAGGCATCTTTAACAGACAAAGCGACGGCAGATTTTAACGAAGCGTTCTTATATTCTCGCAACCGTGATTGGGCGAAAAAACTCGATACTGGCAGTGTGCTGCCTAAAAAGTCAGGTCGCTACACCGTTGTGGTTGGAAGTCTGCATCTGGTGGGGAAAGACAACCTTATCGATTTGCTCGCACAACGGGGATTTGAAATTACCTCGCTTGGTAAAACACGCAAAGCAAAGTGCAATATTTAAAACCCAGCCAAAACCATCATTACACATGCGAAAAAGGCTCTACATTTCTGTAGAGCCTTTTTCTTAATATGGTCGATGAAGAGCCATGTTCTAACTTCAGGCAAACCCTATTTAGCTCTATACCATTGACCTCTCAAATTGCTAGCGCTAGAACGACGAAAGCCTGCTCATTGAGCAGGCTTTCTAAAAATGGTCGGTGAAGAGAGATTCGACGCGGCTGGGCTCCCAGACCCCGACCCGATGTTCGAATGCAAATGCATAGAATGCAAAAAGCCGCAGCATTTCTGCTGCGGCTTCTTTGAAAATGGTCGGTGAAGAGGGATTCGAACCCCCGACCCTCTGGTCCCAAACCAGATGCGCTACCAAGCTGCGCTATTCACCGAGATCTTTAACTGGGGTCTTGTCCCCGTCAACGATGCGTATATTACGGATTCTGATCGGAGACGCAAGTGCTTTTTGCAAAAAAACGTAATGTCTTAATTCGTTTGATGAATAACTGAACACTAGCACGTAAAATGTGATTGATAACCCACAATAAAACACAGTTTATTAACCTTAGCAACATAATTGATCCAGATCAGTGTGCAAAAAAACACCGCCATTTAGTTTTATGCCTGTCGGGAATATCTTGGAGGAAACATATGGACTTTTGGCTTGATCTCCTATTTGGTAATGCAGTGGGTCTATCGTCAATGATAGTAATCTTTGGGGCATTTGGTCTGATGCTGTTTTACGGCGGTTTCTTCATCTATAAGATCATGAACGACAAATCTCCTCACTAGATCTCGCTTAGCTCTAGAAACGCTTTGCACCGGAGCCGGTTACTTGCCTGCTCCGGTTTTTTATTTGATCTTCTGCCACATCTCGTTGATATAATCCTACCTACCTATCCTGTTCTTATGAGATTGCCACTATGTCTCACAATGACGATTTTGAACTGTTTCAACAGATGATGGGCGATGTTAAGCCAATCAACCAAGACACTGCTGAACACAAAAAAGTCCACCAAGTGACTGATGCACATATTGCCAAACGCGAAGCAGCGATTTGGCTCACCGAAGATGACCCAGAATACCTTTCTCTCGATCATGCGGAAATGCTCAAACCCGATGACTTCGTCGAGTTCAAACGAGATGGTGTTCAAGATGGTGTATTTCGCAAACTTCGCCTTGGCAATTACCCTATCCAAGCCCGTTTAGACTTGCATCGTAAAACGCTGAAAGAAGCACGTGATGAAGTAGTGAAGTTCTTAAAGCAATGTATCTCAATGGATATTCGTACTGTTGTGATTGTGCACGGCCGCGGCGAACGTTCGAATCCACCAGCACTAATGAAAAGCTTCGTCAGCAGTTGGTTACAACAAATAAAAGAAGTGCAATGCGTGCACAGTGCACAACGCTTTCACGGTGGCAGTGGTGCTGTTTATGTATTGCTAAGAAAAAGCGCAGACAAGAAACTAGAAAACCGCGAACGTCATCAAAAACGGTTAGGTTAAGTTTCTCCTCGGTGCTAGAATGCCCGACCTTATTTCCCCTTCCCACTCGCGGGAAGGGTCATCAAATTCACCGCCGTTGTGAAACGTTAGGAGACCGATATGTCACAAGACAACGCGAAACGCTTAAATAAATTCATCAGCGAAACGGGCTTTTGCTCGCGTCGCGCTGCCGATAAACTGATCGAAGAAGGTCGAGTGACCATTAACGGCAAACAGCCAGAAATGGGCACCAAAGTACTACCTGGTGACGACGTTTGTGTTGATGGCAAGCCTGTCGCTTCAAAAGAAAAGCCGATTTACATCGCCCTCAACAAGCCAACAGGCATCACCTGTACGACTGAGCGTGATATCCCCGGCAATATCGTCGATTTCATCGGTCACAAAAAGCGTATTTTCCCAATTGGTCGACTCGATAAACCTTCGGATGGTTTGATCTTCTTGACTAACGATGGCGACATCGTAAATAAGATTCTGCGCGCTGGTAACAACCACGAAAAAGAATACGTGGTGCGTGTCGACAAGCCGATTACGGACGAATTCCTAAAACAGATGTCGAGCGGTGTTCGAATCCTCGATACCGTAACGCTCCCTTGTAAAGTTACGAAAGAAACCAAGTTCTCTTTCCGTATTGTTTTGACGCAAGGCCTAAACCGTCAGATCCGCCGTATGTGTGAAGCACTCGGCTACGAAGTATTTAAACTTCGCCGCGTACGCATCATGAACATCTCTCTAGATGGTATTCCAAATGGTAAATGGCGTTACCTAACCGATGACGAAGTCGCAGAAATTTTAGCAATGTGCGATGGCTCAGTTGGTACCGAGGAAGCGTCAAAGACAGATTCTCGAGGTCGTAATATTCGTAAAGCGACTGATGCGAAACTGTTTGATAGCCGTGAAGAGAACCAAGGTTCGACTGCTCGTCGCAATCAAAAAACGCGCACCTTCCGTGGTAATAATGCTGACGAGTTCCGTCATGCACCTAACTCTAAAAAAGGCCAGCAAAAGCGCCGTCAACGTGATGATGAAAACTCACGCCCTGCGAAAGAGCATTACAAAGCGAAACCTCAAGGTGAACGTGCGAAGCCACAAGGTGAGCATGGCAGACCGCAAAACAAGCCTCAAACACCGAGCAAACCGAAGCAGCATTACGTCAATCCGAATACGACAAGTAAACCGGCAAAACGCACTAGTGGCACATTAAGCCTCAAAAAATAACAATAAAGGACGCTTTCGCGTCCTTTTTCTTTGTTGGTCATTCAACCCAAACTGGCTTACAAGCATAATGGGGCAAACTGCCCTCTGGTCAAAGCAACAAGATCTTGCGGAGCAAGCTCAATTTCTAAGCCTCGTTTACCCGCGCTCACACAAATCGTCTCTTGTTCTTTTGCACTTTCATGTAGAAAGGTTGGCAACGCTTTCTTTTGTCCAAGTGGACTAATGCCGCCAACTACATAACCCGTTGTCTTTTGAGCGATGTCTGGGTCTGCCATGTCGGCTTTTTTACCCTTTGCTGCTTTGGCTGCCAATTTTAGATTCAGTTTTTGATCCACAGGAATGATGGCTACTGCCAAGTTTTTTGGCTCGCCATTAAGGCAAAACAACAGGGTTTTGAATACTTTTTTAGGATCTTGCCCCAACACTTCAGCCGCTTCTAACCCATAGCTGTCTGCTCTCGGGTCATGTTCATACTGGTGAATGGTGTGAGGAACTTTTTTCTTTTTCGCAAGATTAATGGCCGGAGTCATCAAGATTCTCCTTATAAAAATAAAAAACGCAGCCACCATCAATGGGAGCTGCGCTTTTAGTTAATGATATCAGCGAGTTTGAGTCAAACGCTTTTTCGCAATCTAACTCTATTGATTGACAACATTGTTTGTTTGGAACATCACCTCACCAGAAGGTGCGTATTCGTTAACGTCAATTGGGCTATGGCTTTCTAGATAGTCTTTCAAGACTTCTGCATCGGTAAAACCTGTGTTGACGTAGCCAGGGTGCGTATCAATTTTAGGGTAACCATCGCCACCAGAAGCGTTGTAACTTGGTACTGTGAAGCGGTAGCGACCATCTAAACGCAGTTGCTTGTTACCGATAAATACATTGGTGACTTTGTCATTTTCAATACGCATAGAGATACCCGCAAACTGCGCGTAAGCACCTGAATCAACTGGCTTGGTTGCAACAATATTTAGGTAATCCAAGACTTCTTGACCAGACATATCGACGTAAGAAACCATGTTGCCAAATGGCTGCACGGTCAGCACATCTTTGTATGTGATTTCACCAGCTTCAATAGAATCACGCACACCACCTGAGTTCATCACTGCGAAATCAGCTTTTGCACGTTCCATATGAGCCGTTGCAATTAAACGACCTAGATTCGTCTGTTGGAATCGCACGACATCACGGTCACCCTCTAGCTTACCGTTTGATTCCGCAATTTTCACATTCAGCTGGCTTTGGCCTTTTTCTTGGAAAGGACGAAGGAAGTCCAACATCGCTTTGTCTTGAGTAATTTCATCTTGAACAAACACACGTTGTGATTGACCATCCACATTGATTTTTTTCTTCAAGTTTACAGGAATAAGATCGTAGCTCACCATTGATAGTTCGCCGTTACGGAATTCGTAATCGGCACGGCCAACATATTTACCCCACTCATGCGCCTGAACAATGTAAGTACCGTTTTGTTGGTCTGGCTGACACTCATCACCCGGTTTAAAGTTCTTTTTGATAACGTTAGGACCTTCCATACAAACGGGCTCTTGTGAGTGACCACCCACAATCATGTCCAAATCGCCTTCATTGAGGTAACGCGCCAAAGCTACATCACCCGGCGCATTGATGCCACGGTTGCCATTTTCGTAGTGACCCATGTGCGTGACAGCGAAAATCAGATCCGGATTTTCTGTTTTTTTCAGTTCTGCAATCAGCTCTTTCGCTTCCGCTTTCGGGTCGCGGAAGTCTACTTGACCGATAAACTCAGGGTTCCCCAACTTCGCGGTATCTTCTGTTGTCAGACCAATAACCGCAATTTTAATGCCTTGCTTATTGAACATCGCGTAAGGTTGGAATAAGCGCTTACCCGTTTTTTTGTCGTAAATGTTGGCTGACAGCATTGGGAAGTTAGCCCAATCTTGCTGTTTGAATAGCACGTCTAGCGGATTATCAAATTCGTGATTGCCTAACGCCATCGCGTCGTAGCCAATCTTACTCATGCCTTTGAAATCTGGCTCAGCGTCTTGTAAATCGGATTCAGGAACGCCGGTATTAATATCACCACCAGACAGTAACAGCACGCTGCCTCCTTCTGCTTGAATTTCATCACGCAGATCATCGATCAACGTCTTGCGCGCGGCCATGCCGTACTCACCGTGTTTATTCTGCCAAAAACGACCGTGGTGATCGTTGGTGTGTAAGACAGTCAATTTATAAGTGGTATCTGCATTCCATTCATGAGCAGGTTGCGAAGCACATCCAGCCAGCGAGGCCAAAATAGCGGCACTCAAAGCGGTTTTGATAATCAGACGCTGATTCATTTTTTTTCCTTTTTCTTATCGGGATTACTGATGCACATTTTCAAACATTAGAGCTATTTGAAAACCACGCGCACCCTAACACATTGATTTCATAATTATGATGCATTGTTTAGCAATAACAAATTCATCAGTAACAAGTTTGAGAATTTACGGATTATCAGATAAAAAAATAGCCAACTCTAGGTTGGCTATTTTATTTTTCATCATGAACAGTAACGATTCATTACTTGATATCGATGTTTTCAAAGCTCTTAATCAAGTCATCTAGTGACTTCATTTGCGCCAAGAATGGCTCTAGTTTGTCTAGAGGCAGTGCAGATGGACCATCACAACGTGCTTGATCTGGGTTCGGGTGCGCTTCGATAAATAGACCCGCAATGCCTGTCGCTAGACCCGCTTTTGCAAGCTCAACTGTCTGCTCACGACGGCCGCCAGATGCTGCGCCTGATGGGTCACGCATTTGTAGTGAGTGTGTTACGTCAAAGATGATTGGGCTACCTTTCGACGCGTTCTTCATTACACCAAAGCCAAGCATGTCTACAACTAGGTTATCGTAACCGTGGCAAGAACCGCGCTCACATAGGATGATCTTGTCGTTACCACATTCCGCGAATTTCTCAACGATGTTACCCACTTGACCAGGGCTCATAAATTGAGGTTTCTTCACGTTGATCACTGCGCCTGTTTTCGCCATTGCTTCAACTAGGTCCGTTTGACGAGCTAGAAATGCAGGAAGCTGAATAACGTCTACCACGTCAGCGACAGGTTGAGCTTGTGCTTCTGTGTGAACGTCAGTGATGATCTTAACGCCAAAAGTGTCTTTTAGCTCTTGGAAGATTTTCATACCTTCTTCAAGGCCTGGGCCACGGTATGAATGAACAGAACTGCGGTTTGCTTTGTCGAACGACGCCTTGAATACGTAAGGAATGCCCAGTTTGTCTGTTACTTTTACGTAATGCTCACAGATCTGCATAGCAAGATCACGAGACTCAAGAACGTTCATACCTGCAAATAGGGTGAATGGCTTGTCGTTAGCAACCTGAATGTCGCCGATATTAACGATTTTCTGTTCCATTATGATTCTCTTTTTTCTGTCCACGGTATGCCACGCTTGGGCACTCCGATAAAATTAGTGAAGCGTGACGTGTTTTTCACTCATCGCATTAACTTGTGATTTTAGTAGCTCAGACGCAGGATCGTCGGGACATTGGTCAATAAAGTACTGAAAGTCAGATACCGCGACCTGATGACACTCAAGCTGTTGGAAGATAAAACCGCGATCACGAATCTCGTATGGGTCATCTGGCACAAAGGTCAACGCCAGATTAGTACAGCGCAGCGCCAGTGTGTAACGCTCTTCTCTCAGCATCGCGCTTTTAATCAACGCCAACCAGCGACCAATCACTGTCGGATTATCCGCTTCGTCAAAATGTTCTGGTTTAAGTTGCGCTAACGGTCCTTCTTGACCGATTAACCAAGCTTGAAGGATTTTCTCACCAACATACTCCCCGTTGAACGGGTTAATGTAGTCTGGTGTTTTGTGCATCCAATCCACTTTAATTAGGAACTGAGTTGGGAATGTCACACCTTTCATAGGGAAGCCAAGGCGATTGCCTAAGTACAATAAAATTGCACCTAAGCTGACCGGTATACCTTTTTTACGCTCTAGCACTTTATCGATAAAGCTGTTGTCAGAGATAAAGTACTCTTGGTCGTCACCTTTGAAGCCCCACTCATGGAAAAACAGACGTAGGAAAGAGTCGAAACGCTGCTCTTCATCTGTTTCATGGATAAGCGTTGCTTCTGCTTCTTGGTACAGACGCTCTAGCTCTTGCTTAGCCCAATGGACGTTGGTTTCTGGATTAACGGATTTATTGAGCTCTAACGCTCCTTCCACCAGCGCCATGTTGTCAAAATCTTCGTCAAAAAACTCAAGCATGACGATTACCCAAATAAAGTTGGACTCTTAGACACGGCGATGTTAGCCGCCATGACCAACCAACCGAGTGCGCCAAAGAAACCGAAAATTTGCAGCAATTTATTTTTAGCTAATTTCAGAGCGAAGAAGCCCAGAGCAATGTACGCCAACACACACGTGATCTTGTTGGTTAGCCAAGGTGCTGAGTCTGTAAATGGAATGAAGCCAGTAACAAAGATCAAAGCAACACCTGACAACAACAGCGCGGTATCAACAATGTGTGGAAAAACTTTCAGAAAACGATGGTTGCGCTTTGGAGAGTTCATCATCATTAACGCGAATCGAATCGACAACAATGTGGCACTCAGTGCGATGGTGACAAGGTGAATATGTTTTAGAGCTACGTACATTTTTCTTCTCTTTTAATAAATTACTGCTGACTTGCTCGTTCTTATGAAGGCTGGTAGCAACCGAGGGTCACTCGATCATTCCCACCATAATCTTTTTCGGTGACAACTTGCTGATAACCAAAGCCACTCATGATCTCACGAACCGCCTCGCCTTGGTCGTAACCGTGTTCGAAGGCAAGCCAACCGCCCTCTTCAAGATACTGACGAGCCAAATCGGAGATATGGCGAATATCCGCTAAGCCATTTTCATCAGCGACCAGCGCGGATTTTGGCTCAAAACGAACGTCACCTTGGGATAAATGCGGATCTTTCTCGTCAATATACGGCGGATTGGAAACAATTAAAGCAAACTTTGTTCCCTCTGCAATAGGCTCGAACCAGCTACCTTGGTCAAACGTCACATTTTTGATGTTTAGCTGCGCGGCATTGTACTCAGCAAGCTCTTTGGCCTCTTGTTTGAGGTCAACTCCCATTACCTGACGATTCGGTAGCTCAGACGCTAATGCCAACGCAATTGCTCCTGTCCCCGTGCCTAGATCTAGAATCGATCCGGTCTGCCCATAGGTTTTATCCAAAGCAACTTCCACCAAACGCTCGGTGTCTGGTCTTGGGATCAAGGTAGTAGGAGAAACTTTGAGAGGTAGAGACCAAAACTCGCGCTCACCAATAATGTAAGCAACGGGTTCGCCTGTTAAGCGCCTTGCGAGTAAAGCATCAAACTGCGCTTGTTGCTCTGGTTCTAATGCTTTTTCTGGCCACGTTAGCAAATAGGTTCGCGGTTTGCCAAGAACATGGCAAAGAAGGACAGCTGCATCGAGAGAAGGCGACTCTTTGCCGCCTTCTGTCAGTTTTGCCGTCGCACTTTTCAGTGCTTGCTCAATGGATTGAACTTGGCTCATCGATTAAGCGTTCTCAGCTAGCGCCGCTAGTTGGTCTGCTTGGTGTTCTTGAACCACTGGGTCAATCAAGCTTTGTAGGTCGCCTTCCATCACTTCGTTCAAACGGTAGATGGTTAGGTTGATTCGGTGGTCAGAAACACGGCCTTGCGGGTAGTTGTAAGTACGGATACGGTCACTGCGGTCACCAGAACCTAGTAGGTTACGACGCGTGTCAGACACTTCTGCCGCACGACGCTCTTGTTCCGCTTGAACGATACGAGCAGCCAGTACTGCCATCGCTTTCGCTTTGTTCTTATGCTGTGAACGCTCGTCTTGACACTCTACCACTGTACCCGTTGGTAAGTGAGTAATACGGATTGCAGAATCCGTGGTGTTAACGTGCTGACCACCCGCGCCAGATGCACGGAACGTATCGATTTTTAGGTCTGCCGCTTTGATTTCTGGCAGATCCGCCTCTGGGATTTCCGCCATGACCGCTACTGTACACGCAGAAGTATGCACACGACCTTGAGATTCTGTCGCTGGTACACGTTGTACACGGTGACCGCCAGATTCAAACTTCAGCACGCCGTAGGCACCGTCGCCGCTCACTTTCGCGATCATCTCTTTGTAACCACCGTGCTCCGCTTCGTTTGAAGACATCACTTCAATGCGCCAGCCACGCTTTTCTGCGTATTTGCTGTACATACGGAATAGGTCGCCAGCGAAGATACCTGCTTCATCACCGCCAGCACCAGCGCGGATTTCAAGGAAACAGTTACGATCATCATTTGGATCTTTTGGAAGAAGAAGAATTTGCAACTCATCAGCAAGACGTTCAATCGCTTCTTTCGCGTCTTTTATCTCTTCTTGAGCCATTTCACGCATTTCTTCGTCGTCTTCTTTTGCCATCTCTTCAGCGGCAGCAAGATCGTCTTGAGCTTGTTGGTAAGCTTGGAAGCACTTAGTTACTTCTTCTAGCTGAGAGTACTCTTTTGATAGAGCACGGAATTTGTCCTGATCTCCAATTACATCAGGATCACCAAGAAGATGTTGAACTTCTTCGTAACGTTCTACTAGCGTTTCTAGCTTAGTCAGAATAGAGGCTTTCATAGTGTCGTTTTCTTAATAAAAAGCGTGAGTTACAGATCATCTAAGCCAAGCGTTTGGCGGATAATCGTTAATTTTGCTGGTTCGCCTTGTTCCGCCGCACTTTGTAGTGCGCGTGTTGGGGCGTGAATCAGTTTGTTGGTGAGTTTATTACTAAGTTCGCGCAGTACTTTCTCCGGATCTGCGCCAGCTGCCAATGATTGCAGGCTTTTACTCAGTAACTCTTCACGTATTTCGTTCGCCGACTTACGATAATCGCGAATACTATCAACCGCTTGCAGTGAGCGTAGCCACGTCATAAACGACGCACTTTCTTCACTAACAATGGCTTCGGCCTGAATCGCTTCAACTTTACGTTGCTCAATATTGCTATCGATGATCGACTGTAAGTCGTCCACCGAATACAGATAAGCATCGTTCAATTCGCCAACTTGCGCTTCCACATCACGTGGTACAGCAATATCGACTAACAGAATAGGTTGATGACGACGTTGTTTCAGCGCCGTTTCGACCATGCCTTTACCAATAATAGGTAACGGACTCGCTGTTGAGCTAATCACGATGTCCGCTCTTGCGAGGTGGTCTGGGATTTCGTTCAGGCTGATTACTTCTGCACCAAACTGCTCAGCTAACCCTTGAGCACGCTCTTTGGTGCGGTTTGCGACTATCATTTTTGTGCAGCCGTTCGACGCTAAGTGCTTCGCGACCAGTTCGATGGTTTCACCTGCCCCGACGAGTAAGACTGTCGAGTCAGATAACGATTCGAAAATGTGTTTTGCTAATGTACATGCGGCGTAAGCCACCGACACAGCATTGCCACCGATATCAGTTTCCGTACGCACTCGTTTTGCAACAGAAAACGTTTTTTGGAACAGCTTATCAATCGACGAGTCTACAGCTTGATGATCACGTGAATCAGAAAATGCCTGTTTCACTTGACCTAAGATCTGCGGCTCACCAAGTACCAGTGAATCAAGGCCACACGAGACGCGCATCAAGTGTTTAATTGCCGCTTGTTCTTCGTGTACATACAAACTTGACATCAAGTCTTCACGGCTCACTTGGTGAAATTGAGCGAGCCAATCGATCAGCTTGTTTCGCGCTCCTTGCTTAACGTCGCAGTACAACTCAGTACGGTTACAGGTTGAAACAATCACACTGCCGTTAACCGCTTCGTGCTCTCTGAGTTGCTCAAGTGCAGGGCCAAGCTTATCAGGCCCGAACGCCACTTTCTCTCGCAAGTCAACAGACGCTGTATTGTGATTAATTCCAATAGCAAGCAAGGACATCTAACGTGGTATCTCTGAGATCGGTTATAAAATAGGTTCAGAATTTTACTGTAAGCACGCATTTATTGAAAGGGTAAGCCGGATTTGTTTTCCTAAGTCCGTCTTTTCAATGCTATAGTTGTGAGCGATTCCCGATGAAACTGATTAATAAGCCATCAAACATGACCTTACGTTCCTTTCTCATCTTTCTCTTGTCGAGCCTTATTCTCGCTGGGTGTAGTTCCGTTCCTGAAAGCGTCACCAGCGTCGAATGGCAAGCTCATGAACAACGTCTTGAAACCATCCATGATTTTCAAGCGACCGGGAAATTAGGCTACATCGGCCCCGACCAAAGACAAAGTCTGAACTTTTTTTGGAAGCACTCCACCGCTTTAAGCCAACTTCGATTAACCACTGTCTTGGGACAAACCGCATTAAAACTGACGATTACCCCACAAGGGGCAACGGTTGAAACGTATGATGACCAAGTCCTTTCAGCACGCAACGCTAATCAACTGATTTATCGCCTCACAGGCTTGATGATGCCAGTTGACCACATGCCCGACTGGTTACTCGGTTTACCTACAGATGCAGATACATTCCAGCTTTCTCCAGCCAACACACTGCAAACCTTAGACAAACAGATAGGTCTCAACGACTGGAAAATCGCTTACGAACGTTATGGCGACGTAGAATGGCACGAACAGACGCTTCCATTACCGAATAAACTAAAGCTGACGACATCAGACGTAAAAATCAATCTAGTGATCACAAAATGGAACATCACCCAATGATCGAAACTTCAACCCGCTGGCCGTCTCCGGCGAAATTGAATCTCTTTCTATACATCAATGGCCGCGCAGAAAACGGCTATCACGAGTTACAAACCTTATTCCAATTCGTCGATCACGGAGATGAGCTCACCATTCAAGCAAACCATTCTGGTGATATTACGATTTCTCCAGAGATAGAAGGTGTGCCTCTTCAAGACAATTTAATTTGGAAAGCTGCAACTGCGCTGCAAAATTACGCTCACTGCTCTTTTGGTGCGCATATCAAACTGCACAAAATTTTACCAATGGGTGGTGGAATTGGCGGCGGTTCTTCAAATGCCGCTACGACACTTGTGGCACTCAACTACTTGTGGCAGCTCAATTTAACTGATGATGAACTGGCCGAGATTGGCCTAAAACAGGGCGCTGATGTGCCTGTTTTTGTGCGCGGTTTTTCCGCTTTTGCTGAAGGTGTGGGTGAGAAGCTTTCTCCAGCCACCCCTGAAGAAAAGTGGTATCTCGTCGTGAGACCAAATGTTTCTATTGCGACAGCGGATATATTCCGTCATCCAGATCTGACACGAAACACACCAAAACGAGATCTAGAAACACTTTTGAACGCGCCGAGCGTAAACGATTGCGAAAAAATTGTACGAATGCTCTACCCAGAGGTTGATAAGCAACTTTCATGGCTGCTACAATACGCGCCGTCAAGATTGACGGGGACAGGATCTTGCGTTTTTGCTGAATTTTCGAGCAAATCGGAAGCAGAAACTATCCTTGCACAACTCTCTGATAAAGTCTCGGCATTTGTCGCTCAAGGGCGCAATATTTCGCCACTAAAAGAGACTTTGGCTGAATACCAATCAGCCTCACACCGACCTATTTAAAACTGGACGCAAACCCGAGGTTTCCACCGTGCCTGATATGAAGCTATTTGCTGGTAACGCAACACCTGAACTAGCCCAACGTATTGCTGATCGTCTTTACATCTCTCTTGGTGATGCATCTGTTTCTCGCTTTTCTGATGGCGAAGTTGCAGTTCAAATCAATGAGAATGTTCGTGGTAGCGATGTTTTCATCATTCAATCCACTTGTGCACCGACTAACGACAACCTAATGGAATTGGTTGTTATGATTGATGCAATGCGCCGTGCTTCAGCAGGCCGTATCACTGCAGTTATCCCTTACTTTGGTTACGCCCGTCAAGATCGTCGTGTACGTTCTGCTCGTGTGCCAATTACTGCAAAAGTTGTTGCTGATTTCCTATCTAACGTTGGTGTTGACCGCGTTCTTACTATCGACCTACACGCAGAGCAAATCCAAGGCTTCTTCGATGTTCCTGTAGATAACATCTTCGGTACTCCTGTACTACTTGAAGACATGCAATCTCGCGGTCTAGATAACCCAGTAGTGGTTTCTCCTGACCTAGGTGGTGTGGTTCGAGCTCGTGCAACGGCGAAAGCGCTAGGCGACATCGATATTGCTATCGTTGATAAGCGTCGTCCACGTGCAAACGTTTCTGAAGTGATGAACCTAATCGGTGATGTTGAAGGTCGCGACTGTGTGATCGTTGATGACATGATCGATACAGGTGGCACTCTATGTAAAGCAGCTGAAGCGCTAAAAGAGCGCGGTGCTAAGCGTGTATTCGCTTACGCAACTCACGCTGTATTCTCTGGTAACGCTGCAGACAACATTAAGAACTCTGTTCTTGACCAAGTTATCGTAACTGACTCTATCTCTCTTTCTAAAGAGATGGCGGCGACAGGCAAAGTAACCACATTAAGCCTATCTCGTATGCTAGCTGAAGCAATCCGCCGCATCAGCAACGAAGAGTCAATCTCTGCGATGTTCAACTAATCCGAACATTTCAGTTAGACTGATTTCAAAAGCACCCCTCTATGGGGTGTTTTTTTATTTGTATCGATAGGCAGAAAATCCCTTGGTCGCCCACTGTGAGAATTCTGTGTTATTATACTGCGCTTTTTGAGATTCCAGAGAGATCCTAACCTTGACTCAACCAATCAAACTTCTTGTTGGTCTTGCTAATCCGGGACCAGAATATGCCAAAACTCGCCATAATGCGGGCGCTTGGGTTGTAGAAGAATTAGCACGCGTTCATAACGTTACCCTGAAGAACGAACCAAAGTTCTTTGGCCTAACCGGACGCATCATGGTCAACGGCCAGGATCTCCGTTTGCTTATCCCTACCACTTTCATGAACCTCTCTGGAAAAGCGATCGCTGCTTTGGCGAAGTTTTACCAAATTAAGCCAGAAGAGATCATGGTTGCTCACGACGAGCTAGACTTACCGCCAGGTGTCGCTAAGTTTAAGAAAGGTGGTGGCCACGGGGGCCACAACGGACTGCGTGACACAATAAGCAAACTGGGCAATAACAAAGATTTTTATCGTCTTCGTATCGGCATTGGCCATCCGGGACACAAAGATAAAGTGGCAGGTTTTGTATTAGGTAAAGCTCCAGCGAAAGAGCAAGAGCTACTAGATGCCGCAGCAGATGAAGCTGTTCGTTGTCTAGACATCCTGATTAAGGATGGCCTATCCAAAGCACAAAACCGCCTCCACACGTTCAAAGCTGAATAAGGTTACTATCATGGGTTTTAAATGTGGCATCGTTGGTCTACCTAACGTTGGTAAATCAACTCTGTTTAACGCACTAACTAAAGCGGGTATTGAAGCAGCAAACTTCCCGTTCTGTACCATCGAACCAAACACTGGTGTGGTTCCTGTGCCAGATCTACGTCTAGACGCACTAGCAAAGATCGTTAACCCACAGAAAGTTCTACCTACTACAATGGAATTCGTAGACATCGCTGGTTTGGTTGCGGGCGCATCTCGTGGTGAAGGCCTAGGTAACAAATTCCTAGCGAACATCCGTGAAACAGACGCTATCGGTCACGTTGTACGCTGTTTCGAAAACGAAAACATCGTTCACGTTGCAGGTAAAGTATCTCCAATCGAAGATATTGAAGTAATCAACCTTGAACTAGCTATGGCTGACCTTGATTCTTGTGAGCGCGCGATTCAGCGTAACGCGAAGAAAGCAAAAGGCGGCGACAAAGACGCGAAGTTCGAGCTGACAGTTCTAGAAAAGCTGCTTCCTGTACTAACAGAAGGTGGTTCAGCGCGTACCGTTGAGCTTTCTAAAGAAGAACTAGCAGCTGTAGGTTACCTAAACTTCCTAACGCTAAAACCAACCATGTACATTGCAAACGTAAATGAAGATGGTTTTGAAGACAACCCGTACCTAGACGCAGTACGTGAGTTCGCAGCAAAAGAAAACAACGTGGTTGTTCCTGTATGTGCAGCGATCGAATCAGAAATGGCTGAACTAGAAGACGACGAACGCGAAGAGTTTCTAGCGGATCTAGGCATCGAAGAACCTGGTCTAAACCGCGTAATTCGTGCTGGTTACGAACTGCTAAGTCTACAGACGTACTTCACAGCTGGCGTTAAAGAAGTTCGTGCATGGACAATTCCTGTTGGCGCAACAGCACCAAAGGCAGCAGCGAAGATCCACACTGACTTTGAAAAAGGCTTCATCCGTGCAGAAGTCGTTGGTTACGAAGACTTCATCCAATACAACGGTGAAAACGGAGCAAAAGACGCAGGTAAATGGCGTCTAGAAGGTAAAGACTACATCGTAAAAGATGGCGACGTTGTACACTTCCGCTTCAACGTATAATTAAGTGAATGAAATTCAAACACTTCATTTACATAAAAAGCCAGCAGTAATGCTGGCTTTTTTTATGTCTGCAATAAACGCCACAAAGTTAAGTTCCTTGCTTCAAGCTAATTTATTTCCAGTTTTAGATCATAAACACGCCTCTTTGTTTAAAAAGAAAGCGAACGATGTTTTTTGGGGGATTTATTTAAAAAAACTGTTGACGGATCTCACTCAACTTCGCATAATGCGCGCCGTTCCCAACGACAAGGCAACAAAGCGTTGAGAGCAAAAAATATGGTTTTGGCTACGTAGCTCAGCTGGTTAGAGCACATCACTCATAATGATGGGGTCACAGGTTCGAATCCCGTCGTAGCCACCATTCCTAAACGTTCTTTAATTAAGAGCACTTAGGAATAGATGCGGAAGTGGCGGAATTGGTAGACGCACCAGATTTAGGTTCTGGCGCCGCAAGGTGTGAGAGTTCAAGTCTCTCCTTCCGCACCATATTTTAAGTAGTTGAAAAACTACTGCCTGCAGGTCTATCGCCAAGCGGTAAGGCAGCGGCTTTTGATGCCGCCATTCCCTGGTTCGAATCCAGGTAGACCTGCCATTATTCAAAGTGAGATTCCTTGATAAAAGGGTTGTCACTGAGAGCGCGAAGGTTTATATTGTCTCGCTCCAAAAGATGGCTACGTAGCTCAGCTGGTTAGAGCACATCACTCATAATGATGGGGTCACAGGTTCGAATCCCGTCGTAGCCACCATTCTTTCTTAATGAAAGAAACAAGAAATATAACTGTTAGTTTTTACCAATTAACTGATGGTTTATAGAGTTCAAGACGCGGAAGTGGCGGAATTGGTAGACGCACCAGATTTAGGTTCTGGCGCCGCAAGGTGTGAGAGTTCAAGTCTCTCCTTCCGCACCATCTTGATTCAACTCTATATAAAGAACATATGCGGAAATGGCGGAATTGGTAGACGCACCAGATTTAGGTTCTGGCGCCGCAAGGTGTGAGAGTTCAAGTCTCTCTTTCCGCACCATTCTTTCTCTAGAAATAGAGATGATATAGTCTCATGACTATTGTCTGCAGGTCTATCGCCAAGCGGTAAGGCAGCGGCTTTTGATGCCGCCATTCCCTGGTTCGAATCCAGGTAGACCTGCCATTATTTAACGTTATTGAGTTTTACTCAGTAACTATGCGGAAGTGGCGGAATTGGTAGACGCACCAGATTTAGGTTCTGGCGCCGTAAGGTGTGAGAGTTCAAGTCTCTCCTTCCGCACCATATTTCAAGTAGTGAAAACTACTGCCTGTAGGGCTATCGCCAAGCGGTAAGGCAGCGGCTTTTGATGCCGCCATTCCCTGGTTCGAATCCAGGTAGCCCTGCCATATACAATGTTATTGAGGATCACCAATTTCCTTGATAACTACAAATTAAGTTGCGGAAGTGGCGGAATTGGTAGACGCACCAGATTTAGGTTCTGGCGCCGCAAGGTGTGAGAGTTCAAGTCTCTCCTTCCGCACCATATTTTAAGTAGTGAAAACTACTGACTGTAGGGCTATCGCCAAGCGGTAAGGCAGCGGCTTTTGATGCCGCCATTCCCTGGTTCGAATCCAGGTAGCCCTGCCATATACAATGTTATTAAGGATCACCAATTTCCTTGATAACTACAAATCAAGATGCGGAAGTGGCGGAATTGGTAGACGCACCAGATTTAGGTTCTGGCGCCGCAAGGTGTGAGAGTTCAAGTCTCTCCTTCCGCACCATTCTTGATTTAAACAATTTGAGATGGCTACGTAGCTCAGCTGGTTAGAGCACATCACTCATAATGATGGGGTCACAGGTTCGAATCCCGTCGTAGCCACCATTTATAACGTTATTTAGGTTTTACCAATTACCTTTATAACTACAGAATAAGTTGCGGAAGTGGCGGAATTGGTAGACGCACCAGATTTAGGTTCTGGCGCCGCAAGGTGTGAGAGTTCAAGTCTCTCCTTCCGCACCATATTTTAAGTAGTGAAAACTACTGACTGTAGGGCTATCGCCAAGCGGTAAGGCAGCGGCTTTTGATGCCGCCATTCCCTGGTTCGAATCCAGGTAGCCCTGCCATATACAATGTTATTAAGGATCACCAATTTCCTTGATAACTATAAATCAAGATGCGGAAGTGGCGGAATTGGTAGACGCACCAGATTTAGGTTCTGGCGCCGCAAGGTGTGAGAGTTCAAGTCTCTCCTTCCGCACCATTCTTGATTTGAACAATTTGAGATGGCTACGTAGCTCAGCTGGTTAGAGCACATCACTCATAATGATGGGGTCACAGGTTCGAATCCCGTCGTAGCCACCATTGATTAGATTGTTAGCTTAAGCTATCGGTCATGTAGAATTTAAGATGCGGAAGTGGCGGAATTGGTAGACGCACCAGATTTAGGTTCTGGCGCCGTAAGGTGTGAGAGTTCAAGTCTCTCCTTCCGCACCATCTTAATAATCATCTACAATATCAAATATGCGGAAATGGCGGAATTGGTAGACGCACCAGATTTAGGTTCTGGCGCCGCAAGGTGTGAGAGTTCAAGTCTCTCTTTCCGCACCATACTTTCCTTGTTTAGGAAAGCGCTTAGTTGAAAGGCTAAGACCTGTAGGGCTATCGCCAAGCGGTAAGGCAGCGGCTTTTGATGCCGCCATTCCCTGGTTCGAATCCAGGTAGCCCTGCCATTACAAAACGTTGTTGAGGTTTTACCAATTACCTTGATGACTACAAGATAAGTTGCGGAAGTGGCGGAATTGGTAGACGCACCAGATTTAGGTTCTGGCGCCGCAAGGTGTGAGAGTTCAAGTCTCTCCTTCCGCACCATCATTGAAAACCCAGCATTAATTTGCTGGGTTTTTTCTTTTTTCCGATTCTGGACTCGGTAGATCTTTGATTTACCGAATTAAAAAAGCGAGCTCATGGCTCGCTTTTTTTCTATCTGGTTTGCTACCTAATAATTAGGCTACATACCTAACGCGTACTTCAATACTTGTGCTTTGATCGGCCCTGAATTTTCAGCCAGCTTTAATGCTGCATTGCGTGCAAACTTCAAAGGCCCCAAATCATTGCTAAAGCCTTTATAGAAAAAATCCATACCGGTCTGCATTAGAAGATTATCCGGGCGACGAGTACGCTCATATTTTGCTAATAGAGCATCCGTTAACTCATCTTGCCCTTGTGTCACTGATAGCAATACCTCAACGTCTTTAAAGCCTAAATTCACGCCCTGCCCCGCTAATGGATTGATTGTATGCGCTGAATCACCAACTAGCACACAACCTCTATGCGAATAGGACTGCGCGTGTCGACGCGTCAAAGGGAAAGAACCAAACTGCAGAACTTCGATATCTCCAAGCTCTTTAGGAAAGTGACGCACGATCTCTTCTCTTAATTGAGGTTTGGTCATCGCGCAAAGCTGTTTGATTCGTTTTGGGGAATCATACCAAACTAAAGATCCTTGCCCGACTTCTTGTCCATCTTCTGTCAATGAACACAAAGGTAGGAAAGAGCGAGGCCCACTAGGGGTGAACTGTTGCCAAGTAATGTCTTGTTGTGGCAACTCAGTCTTAACATTGATGAGCATACAATGTTGACGGTAATCCCAAGCAGTCACGCCAATACCCGCTAGCTGACGTACTTTAGAATTGGCACCATCAGCGCCAATGATCCAGTTCGCATCAAACTGTTCGCCGCTTTCTAGCGTGATACGGTTTCCATCATTGAAGTCGATGTCTTTTAATCGCTCAGGACACTTCACCGTTAAGTTGTCGAATTGCGCGAAAGCTTGCCAAAGGCCAAGTTGGATTAGGCGGTTTTCAACGATGTAGCCAAGTTGATCCAATGAAAGCTCATCAGAATGAAAACGAGTACGACACTCAGGATGCTCCCAAGTTTCCAGACGACGATAGGGACAGACACGCATTGCTTCGATCGCCGACCAAGCATCTAATGATTCAAGCAATTTCACCGATTGATGTGAAATAGCAGAAACTCGCACGTCCAGAGTTTGAGCAGCATCAAATGCTTTAGGCTCCGCTCCTTCAACTACCACTACGCTTCTACCTTGCTTGGCAAATCCAACTGCGACAGCTGCCCCGACCATGCCGCCACCGATTACGGCGATGTCATACTTGTTCATTTTTTGCTCTTCATCATGCTAATTATTTGGCGTTTTTCAATTGTACGTTCCGAGGCTATTTTTACAAAATTGTTTAACAAAAAACCTTGCTGTATATAGGGCAAAAAACTAGATTTCATCAGGGTCTGCAGAGAATTCGTCAGATCACTAGTCAGGTGCTTTTTAAAGCAGTACAATACGCCGCTTACCGCCGTGATGGCGGCTATAATTTGAGCAACAGCTCTCCAATTTAAGTACAACTGAACGAGCGAAAGTGAGATGAGTAAGAAACTGCTAATTAAAACCTGGGGCTGCCAGATGAACGAATACGATTCATCAAAAATGGCCGACCTGCTTAATGCTGCAAACGGCTATGAGCTGACGGAAGAGCCAGAGGAAGCAGACGTACTTCTACTTAACACCTGTTCGATCCGTGAAAAAGCGCAAGAAAAAGTTTTCCACCAGCTAGGCCGTTGGAAAACACTAAAAGATAAAAAACCTGGCGTAGTTATCGGTGTAGGTGGTTGTGTAGCAACACAAGAAGGTGACCACATCCGTGAGCGTGCACCATACGTTGACGTAATCTTTGGCCCTCAAACTCTGCACCGCCTACCTGAGATGATCAAACAATCTCAAACTGACGATGCACCGGTAATGGACATTTCGTTCCCAGAGATTGAAAAGTTCGACCGCCTACCTGAGCCACGTGCAGAAGGTGCGACGGCGTTTGTTTCTATCATGGAAGGCTGTTCAAAATACTGTACTTACTGCGTTGTACCATACACTCGTGGTGAAGAAGTTAGTCGTCCAATGGATGACGTGTTATTCGAGATTGCACAGCTAGCGGAACAAGGTGTACGTGAAGTTAACCTACTAGGTCAAAACGTAAACGCATACCGTGGCCCTATGCACGACGGCGAGATCTGCTCTTTTGCTGAACTGCTTCGTCTCGTTGCATCTATTGATGGTATCGACCGTATTCGTTTCACGACTAGCCACCCGCTAGAGTTTACAGACGACATCATTGCTGTTTATGAAGATACACCAGAGCTAGTAAGCTTCCTGCACTTGCCAGTACAAAGTGGTAGTGACCGTATTCTAACGATGATGAAGCGTCCTCACACAGCTATCGAGTACAAGTCAATCATCCGTAAACTACGTAAAGCGCGTCCTGATATCCAAATCAGTTCTGACTTTATTGTTGGTTTCCCTGGTGAAACAGACAAAGACTTCCAAGACACAATGAAGCTAATCAAAGACGTAGACTTTGACATGAGCTTCAGCTTTATCTTCTCACCTCGTCCAGGTACACCAGCGGCAGATTACCCTTGTGATATACCAGAACAAGTGAAGAAAGAGCGTCTATACGAGCTGCAACAAACCATCAATGCACAAGCAATGCGTTACTCACGCCTAATGCTTGGTACTGAGCAGCGTGTACTGGTTGAAGGCCCTTCTAAGAAAAACCTAATGGAACTGCGCGCTCGTACAGAAAACAACCGTGTAGTAAACTTTGAAGGTAGCGCAGACCTAATTGGTCAGTTCGTTGACGTGAAGATTACGGACGTATTTGCAAACTCGCTACGTGGTGAGCTAGTACGTACAGAAAAAGACATGGACCTTCGTAGTGTGATTTCTCCAACACAAATGATGGCGAAAACACGTCGCGAAGATGAGCTAGGTGTAGCTACTTTTACGCCATAAGCTCGTATAAATCGCCATGGAGAGCCTGGTCGTCATCAGGCTCTCATTGAGTGGCATAAAATGAGAGGCAACATTGAGCAATAAAATCGTAACTCTAGAAATTAACCTAGAACCTTCAGATAACCGCCGACTTGCTAGCCTGTGCGGTCCATTCGACGACAACATCAAGCATTTAGAACGCCGTCTAGGCGTTGAAATCAACCATCGTAGTGACCATTTTACCATTGTTGGTAAGCCTCACACCTCAGCGGCTGCGCTGGACATTCTAAAAACGCTTTATGTAGATACTGCGCCTGTGCGTGGCGAGATCCCAGATATCGAACCAGAACAAATTCATCTGGCGATCAAAGAATCAGGCGTATTAGAACAAAATACCGAGTCAAGTATTGCGCACGGTAAAGAAGTGTTCGTAAAAACCAAAAAAGGCGTCATTAAACCGCGCACACCAAACCAAGCTCAATACTTGGTCAATATGGTTACGCACGACATCTCTTTTGGTATTGGTCCTGCAGGTACAGGTAAGACTTACCTTGCCGTTGCAGCAGCAGTTGATGCACTAGAACGCCAAGAAATTCGTCGCATTCTTTTGACACGTCCGGCGGTAGAAGCGGGTGAAAAACTGGGTTTCTTACCTGGTGACTTAAGCCAAAAGGTTGACCCATACCTTCGTCCACTGTACGACGCATTATTCGAGATGCTAGGCTTCGAGCGAGTTGAAAAGCTGATTGAACGCAACGTTATAGAGGTCGCTCCTCTGGCATACATGCGCGGTCGTACGCTGAACGATGCTTTCATCATTTTAGATGAAAGTCAGAACACCACCGTTGAACAGATGAAAATGTTCCTGACTCGTATTGGTTTCAATTCGCGTGCGGTTATTACTGGTGACGTCACTCAGATCGACTTACCTCGTGGTGCGAAGTCAGGTCTTCGTCATGCGATTGAAGTGCTCAGTGAAGTCGACGACATCAGCTTTAACTTCTTCCAAGCAGATGACGTTGTTCGCCACCCTGTGGTTGCTCGCATCGTCAACGCCTACGAGAAGTGGGAAGCGCAAGATCAAAAAGAACGTAAAGAGTTCGAGAAACGTCGCCGTGAAGAGCGTGATGCTAAACTGTTAGAAGCAGCGAAAGCAGAACTTAGCGCTCAAGTCGCTGCAACTAAGGAATAAAAATGGCAATTGAACTTGATCTGCAACTGGCAGTCGAAAATGAAGAAGGCTTACCTTCGCAGCAAGACTTCCAACTTTGGTTAGACAAGACCATCCCTCTTTTCCAACCTCAAGCAGAAGTGACAATTCGAATTGTCGATGAGAAAGAAAGCCACGATCTTAACCATGAGTATCGTGGTAAAGATAAGCCGACGAATGTGCTTTCTTTCCCATTTGAAGCGCCTCCTGGCATGGAGATTGACCTTTTGGGCGATCTTATTATTTGCCGCCAAGTTGTTGAAAAAGAGGCAATTGAACAGAATAAGCCTCTGTTAGCACATTGGGCGCATATGGTTGTACATGGCAGCTTGCATCTGCTAGGTTATGATCATATCGAGGATGACGAAGCTGAAGAGATGGAGTCACTCGAAACAGAAATCATGCAAGGTATGGGTTATGAAGACCCTTATATTGCTGAAAAAGAGTAACCCTTTGGGTACTCGACAGGGAAAGGCGAACCAATAAAACAGTTCTCGCGTTCGCCTCTCTACGTGAGCTATCACACGTCTGATAGCGTTACTTAATTGAGAAACAATGAACGAAGATAATTCTCCCTCTTCTAACGAAGGTAAGAAAGAAAAGGCAGAAGGTCCGAGTAGAAAGTCCTTCTTTGAACGCCTAGGTCAACTATTTCAAGGCGAACCAAAAGACCGCCAAGAGCTTGTGGATGTAATCCGCGACTCAGAAGTAAATGACCTGATTGACCACGACACTCGCGATATGCTCGAAGGTGTTATGGAAATCTCCGAAATGCGTGTGCGTGACATCATGATCCCGCGTTCGCAAATGGTCACCGTTGAGCGCACTGACGATTTAGATACTCTAATCGCACTTATTACCGATGCTCAGCACTCTCGCTACCCAGTAATCAGCGAAGATAAAGACCATGTGGAAGGTATTCTTCTTGCGAAGGACTTACTTAAATACTTAGGCTCAGGCAGTAACCCATTTGATATTGAAGAAGTAATTCGACCTGCAGTTGTGGTACCGGAAAGCAAACGTGTTGACCGCCTGCTAAAAGAGTTCCGTGAAGAACGCTATCATATGGCGATTGTTGTCGATGAATTCGGTGGTGTTTCTGGTCTTGTGACCATTGAAGATATCCTGGAAGAAATCGTCGGGGATATCGAAGATGAATTCGATGAAAGCGAAGAAACAGACATTCGTAAGCTAAGCAAGCATACGTTTGCTGTCAGAGCGCTGACAACCATCGAAGAGTTTAATGAGACATTCGGTACCAACTTCAGCGATGAAGAAGTAGATACGGTAGGTGGCATGGTCATGACTGCCTTTGGTCACTTACCTTCTCGCGGCGAATTGGTCGAAATTGAAGGCTACAACTTCAAAGTCACCGCTGCCGATAACCGTCGTGTCATTCAACTCCAAGTGACCATTCCAGACGAAGAAACGCTGGTTGAAGCCACTCAAGAGTAACGCGATACCCTACTACCGGGAATATCAGAAAAAACAATAATGATGAATTTACTCTTTCATCGCCTCAAGCGGCCCTTAGCGGCCGCTTTTGTTGGCGCCTCCACTACCCTAGCATTTGCTCCTTACCAGTTATGGCCAATTGCCATTCTTAGCCCTGCAATATTGCTAATTCTTCTTGCAAACCAAACGCCTAAGCGCGCGCTTTGGGTAGGTTATGCTTGGGGATTAGGCCAATTTGCAACAGGTGTTAGCTGGGTTTATGTCAGCATTTCTGGCTTCGGCGGGATGCCGCTGATTGCGAACCTCTTCTTGATGGGTATGCTCATTGCCTACCTTGCAGTTTATTCCGGATTGTTCGCTTGGCTAAACAATAAGTTTTTCCCTCAATTTAGCCTCAGTAAAGCGCTTCTTGCTGCTCCGGCATTATGGCTAATTACCGATTGGTTACGCGGTTGGGTGATGACTGGCTTCCCTTGGTTGTGGTTGGGCTATAGTCAAATTGATGCGCCACTAGCAAGCTTTGCACCGATCGGTGGTGTAGAACTGCTCACGCTGTTTGTTCTTATTAGTGCAGGTGCATTAGCATATGCGTGGATTCACAAACAGTGGTTGATGATTATCATCCCTGTTGTTTTGATGAGCGCAGGTTTTGGGATTCGCCAATATGATTGGGTGACACCTCGCCCAGAAGACACCACTAAAGTGGCGTTGATTCAAGGTAACGTCAACCAGAACCTCAAATGGCTGCCAAGCCAACGCTGGCCAACCATCATGAAGTACGCCGACCTGACGCGTGAAAACTGGGACGCCGACATCATTGTCTGGCCAGAAGCAGCAATCCCAGCATTTGAAGTTGAAGTACCTTCCTTCTTGAGCAACATCGACAGTGCCGCGAAGATGAACAACAGCGCCATCATCACAGGCATTGTTAATCAATCGGAGGACAAGCAGTTCTATAACAGCATTCTGTCGCTAGGCGTCACACCATACGGTGATTACAGCTTTGATATGAGCGAACGCTACCACAAGCATCACCTATTACCGTTTGGTGAGTTTGTTCCGTTTGAAGATATCTTGCGCCCACTGGCTCCATTCTTCAATTTACCAATGTCGTCGTTTAGTCGTGGGGCGTTCGTGCAACCTAATATCGTTGCGAACGGCATGCACATGGCACCAGCGCTCTGTTACGAGATCATTTTTAATGAACAAGTGCGTCAAAACGTTACTGACGAAACCGACTTCATTCTAACGCTTTCGAACGATGCATGGTTTGGACATTCGATTGGACCACTTCAGCATATGGAAATCGCTCGTATGCGTGCTCTGGAACTGGGCAAACCGCTGATCCGTTCAACAAACAACGGCTTAACAGCAGTAACCGATTATAAAGGCAAGATTGTAGAGCAAGTTCCTCAATTTGAAACAGCTGTACTACGTGCAGAGCTCACCCCAACAGATGGAACAACACCATACCGAACGTTTGGCACTTGGCCATTGTATTTTTGGGTTGCGCTGAGTTTAATGCTGGCTTGGTGGTTACCGAGAAAGAAAGACTAAAAACGTCATTTTTTGACATAAGACGAATAACGAAAAAGAGGCCACACGGCCTCTTTTTTTTCTTATCAAGCAAATACAAAAAGATTGTATAGGTGGCTATGGTTTCAAGGACTGACGACTAAAGCCTTTGTGGCCACATTTGATACATGGAATGATGATAGTTGGATGGTTGTAGGTAGTTTTATGTCCGCACTCATCACAGACAAGTGTGCCTAAGCCGATAACCTCGCCAGCTTCATACAAGCCTTGATGCTCCAAGTCATCAAAAAGCTCTACCCACTCCACTTTGGTACGGTCCGTAATCTCTAGTAAGCCTTGCCAAATGGAATCCGCTACCGTTAAGTAAAAAGGACCGCTTTTGCTGTCTTCATAGCTCTCAGAAAACTCTTTTAAGTCGGCTTTCACATACGCGGCAATTAAGGCCAACTCATCTTTGGTCAAGTCATTGGCGGCTTCCACCACTTTGCCCGACGTTTCTAAAGCTTTGTTAACTTCTTCCGGACTTTGCTTCAAGGTTTCAATCACATCCTCGAGCATTTCCTCATAACCTGTTTTACGTTTAGGCATAACTGACCTCCATTCTTTCTCCTACCTAGGCGCATTCAGTGCGCATGGGTACAGATTGGCTATTGTTGTGATCCCTAGCTTTAGGTATTCTATGACGATCTATTTAAGTCTGTTCTAACCGAACTCACAAATTCCAAGATAACCGGATATCATCGATGCAAGAACAATACAATCCACAAGACATTGAACAGAAAGTTCAAAAGCACTGGGATGACAACAAGACCTTTGTTGTAAGTGAAGACCCAAATAAAGAAAAATTCTACTGTCTATCTATGTTCCCATACCCAAGTGGTCGACTGCACATGGGTCACGTGCGCAACTACACCATCGGTGACGTAGTATCTCGCTTCCAACGCCTACAAGGCAAAAATGTAATGCAACCAATTGGTTGGGATGCGTTCGGTCTACCAGCAGAAAACGCAGCGGTGAAAAACAACACAGCACCTGCGCCATGGACTTACGAAAACATCGAATACATGAAAAACCAGCTTAAATTGCTAGGTTTTGGCTACGACTGGAATCGTGAATTCGCAACTTGTACGCCTGAGTACTACCGTTGGGAACAAGAGTTCTTCACTAAGCTTTACGAAAAAGGCCTAGTTTACAAGAAGACGTCTTCTGTTAACTGGTGTCCAAATGACCAAACCGTTCTTGCAAACGAACAGGTTGAAGACGGCTGCTGCTGGCGTTGTGATACTCCAGTAGAGCAAAAAGAGATCCCTCAGTGGTTCATCAAGATCACAGAATACGCGCAAGAGCTACTTGACGATCTAGACAAACTTGAAGGTTGGCCAGAAATGGTTAAGACCATGCAACGCAACTGGATTGGTCGCTCTGAAGGTGTGGAACTGAAGTTTGAAGTGAAAGGTCAACAAGACCTAGAAGTTTACACAACGCGTCCAGACACACTGATGGGTGTGACTTACGTAGGTATCGCAGCGGGTCACCCTCTAGCAACGCTAGCTGCAGAGAACAACCCAGAGCTTGCTGCATTCATCGAAGAATGTAAGAACACCAAAGTTGCTGAAGCTGAACTGGCGACAATGGAGAAGAAAGGTATGGCGACTGGCCTTACTGCTATTCATCCATTGAACGGTCGTGAAGTACCAGTTTACGTCGCAAACTTCGTATTGATGGACTACGGTACAGGCGCTGTAATGGCAGTACCTGCACACGACCAACGCGACTTCGAATTCGCAACTAAGTACGGTCTAGACATCATCCCAGTGATCAAACCAGCAGATGGTAGCGAGCTAGACATCTCTGAAGCAGCGTACACAGAAAAAGGTGTATTGTTCGATTCAGGTGAGTTCGACGGCCTAGAATTCCAAGCGGCATTCGATGCAATTGCAGCGAAGCTAGAAGCGGAAGGTAAAGGCACTAAGACCGTTAACTTCCGTCTACGTGACTGGGGTGTATCTCGTCAACGTTACTGGGGTGCACCAATCCCAATGGTAACCACTGAAGACGGTGAAGTTCACCCAGTACCTGCTGACCAACTACCAGTGATTCTTCCAGAAGACGTGGTAATGGACGGCGTAACCAGCCCAATCAAAGCAGACAAAGAATGGGCGAAGACCACATTCAACGGCGAACCGGCTCTACGTGAGACAGATACGTTCGATACGTTCATGGAATCTTCTTGGTACTACGCACGTTACTGTTCACCACAAGCTGACGATATCCTAGATCCAGAAAAAGCAAACTACTGGCTACCAGTAGACCAGTACATCGGCGGTATCGAGCACGCTTGTATGCACCTATTGTACTCACGCTTCTTCCACAAATTGCTACGTGATGCAGGCTACGTAACGTCTGACGAGCCGTTCAAACAACTACTATGTCAAGGCATGGTACTGGCTGACGCGTTCTACTTCGAGAACGAGAAAGGCGGTAAAGAGTGGGTTGCACCAACAGATGTTGCTGTAGAGCGTGACGGTAAAGGCCGCATCATTTCTGCTAAAGACAACGAAGGCCGTGATGTAACACACTCAGGCATGATCAAAATGTCTAAGTCTAAAAACAACGGTATCGACCCTCAAGAGATGGTAGACAAGTACGGTGCTGATACAGTGCGTCTATTCATGATGTTCGCATCTCCAGCAGACATGACGCTTGAGTGGCAAGAGTCTGGCGTAGAAGGTGCAAACCGCTTCCTAAAACGTGTTTGGAAACTAGTGAAAGAACACGCAGAGAAAGGCGCAGCAGAAGCAGTGGATACAGCAGCACTTTCTGGTGAGCAAAAAGCACTTCGTCGTGACGTTCACAAAACTATCGCGAAAGTGACTGACGATATCGCTCGTCGTCAAACGTTCAACACAGCAATCGCAGCAATCATGGAACTGATGAACAAGCTAGCGAAAGCACCTCAAGAATCTGCACAAGATCGTGCAATTCTTGATGAAGCGCTAAAAGCGGTTGTAACGATGCTTTACCCAATCACTCCGCACATTTCATACGAGCTGTGGACTGCGCTTGGTGAGTCAGACATCGACAACGCAGCATGGCCAACGTTTGATGAGAAAGCGCTAGTTGAAGACGAAAAAACTATCGTTGTTCAAGTTAACGGTAAGCTACGAGCGAAGTTAACAGTAGCGGCAGACGCAACGAAAGAACAAGTTGAAGAGCTTGGTCTAAACGACGAAAACGTTACTAAGTTCACAGATGGCCTAACAATCCGTAAAGTAATTTACGTACCAGGTAAACTGCTGAACATCGTTGCAAACTAAGCGGTCACTGTAAGCAAATTACAGCTTGCAATAACGCAGAGCGAACTAATTCGCGCGCTAAGAGTCTTTAAACAGGGTAGTTCACTACCCTGTTTATTTACCTCAAACCATTCACAGCGAGTGGTTTAAGGTAAATAACCCCTTCAATTTAGGATGAATACAATCAATGCGCTTTTTCTCTTTGATTAAACTACCAGTGGTATTGGTACTAGCGGGGCTTCTTTCTGCCTGTGGTTTTCACCTTCGTGGCGAGTATTCCGTTCCGGAAGAACTGCACACCATGTCATTCTCTAGCTACGATGAATACAGCAAGCTCACACGCTATGTACGCTCTCAGCTGCAACTCAACAAAGTTGACCTAGTTCAGCCGTCATCTTCAGTACCAAATCTGCATTTAATCAAAGCAACCATGGATGAGCGAACGCTCTCGCTTTACCAAAACAGTCGTGCGGCAGAAAAAGAATTGACTTACGTGGTGCAATATCGCGTCACAATTCCAGGGTTTGGCTCAAAAAATTTCACCACAACCGTGAACCGCAACTACCTAGACAACCCGTTAACGGCATTGGCAAAATCGGTTGAACGTGACGTAATCGAAGACGAGATGCGTCAACAAGCAGCGAAACAGATGATGCGTCAACTTGGCCGAATCCGTGCCGAGTACGAAGCGGGGCAAATTGCAGCGCCAACTGAGAAAACAAACTCTTAATCAACATGCGAATTTATGCTGACAAGCTAGCTGACCATCTAGCCAAACACTTAAAGCAGGTTTATCTGATCTTCGGAAACGAACCGCTACTGATCCAAGAAAGCCGCCAAGCGATTCAAAAAACCGCTCTACAACATGGTTTTGAAGAAAGACACCGTTTTGCTGTCGATGCAAGTTTAGATTGGAACCAAGTGTATGACTGCTTTCAAGCTCTGAGCTTATTTTCTAGTCGACAACTCATTGAGCTTGAGATCCCAGAAAGCGGTGTCACCACAGCTATCAGCAAAGAGCTACAGACTCTGTGTGACATGCTGCATGATGACATCATGCTAGTGATCATCGGAACGAAGCTGACTAAAGCGCAAGAAAATGCCAAATGGTTTAAAGCACTGAATACCAAAGGCGATTGGGTCAGCTGCTTAACGCCGGATCTTCAGCGTTTGCCTATGTTTGTGCAAACGCGCTGCCGCGCATTAGGTTTAAAGCCCGATCAGCAATCCTTACAGATGTTGGCACAGTGGCATGAAGGCAACTTATTTGCACTTTCTCAGAGTCTAGAGAAACTGGCTTTGCTCTATCCTGATGGCGAACTGACTGTTGTACGCTTAGAGGAAGCCTTAAGTCGACACAACCACTTTACGACGTTTAATTGGATTGATGCGTTACTTGCAGGTAAAGCTAATCGTGCTCAACGCATCCTGCGTCAATTAGAAGCCGAAGGCATTGAAACGGTCATTCTCATCCGAAGTGTGCAGAAAGAGTTCAATCAACTATTAAGCATGCATCAAGATCTGACTCAAATGTCGATTAGCCAAGTCTTTGAGAAGTATCGCGTTTGGCAAAATAAACGTCCGCTTTATAACGCCGCGTTAATGCGCTTATCAGCAAGCCGTATTTGCGCCCTAATCTCCTTGCTTGCGCAAGCTGAGATTAAAGCCAAAACCCAGTATGACGAGTCCGTCTGGCCAACTATTCATCAATTGAGCTTAGAAACCTGCTCTCCTGATATTAAGCTGGCAATTTAAAAATCAAAGCGTGCTATAGTGCGCGACCTATTTTGCCCAACTACACGCAAAATAGATGAGATGTAAAAGAGATAACCCGAGGAAAACCGAGTGCTTCGCGAAGAACTGAAAGACTTTTTAGCAGACAAAGCCGACGATATGAAAGCGGAAGATATTGTCATCCTAAACGTGGAAGACAAATCCAGCGTAACAGACTACATGATCATTTGTACGGGTACGTCTAAACGCCACGTTTCATCCATCGCCGATCACGTTGCATCTGAAGTAAAAAAAGCAGGCCTTGAACCTTTAGGTATGGAAGGAGAAAACGAAGGTGAATGGGTTGTCCTAGATATGGGCGACGCGATGCTGCATGTCATGCAGGAAGAACACCGCTCTCTGTACCAACTAGAAAAACTCTGGGGTTAATCTTTTGAAAATTCAACTAATTGCCGTTGGCACAAAAATGCCAAAGTGGGTTGAAGAAGGCTTCCAAGAATACCGTCGCCGTTTCCCTCATGATATGCCACTAGAGTTGGTTGAAATCTCAGCAGGAAAACGCGGCAAAAACGCTGATATTGCTCGAATTCTACAAAAAGAAGGCGAAGCGATGTTAGCAGCAGTGCCAAAAGGCAATCGTATCGTGACCCTAGATATTCCCGGTAAAAAGTGGGACACCCCACAACTGGCAGAGCAGCTAGAAGTTTGGAAACTCGATGGTCGTGACGTTTCTATTCTGATCGGTGGTCCTGAAGGTTTAGCACCTGCATGTAAAGCCGCAGCCGACCAAAGTTGGTCACTGTCAGCGCTAACGTTACCGCACCCACTTGTGCGTATCGTCATGGCAGAGAGTTTATACCGAGCGTGGAGCATTACCGCTAACCACCCTTACCATCGCGAATAATCGTTGTTTAACTTTAGAGCCAAGCGTTAATGATTCGTAGACGCCGCAGTCAAATCCGAGATTATCAAGCCGAAGCGCGCCTATTCGCTAGCCGCGCTATCGTTGCTTTTTTCGGCATCGTTGTTTTGATGGGCTTGCTGGTCGCCAATATGTACAACATTCAGGTGAACCAGTTTCAAGATTATCAAACCCGTTCAAATGACAACCGCATCAAAGTGGTTCCTATTGCGCCAAACCGCGGTCTTATCTACGACCGAAATGGTGTCCTGTTAGCCGAAAACCGTCCTGTCTTTAACTTGGAGCTGACTCCAGAAAAAATCAAAGACATCGACGCTACTATCCAAGAATTGCAAACCATTCTGGAAATCACACCAGAACAGATCGAACGCTTCCATCGTGAGCGTAAGCGTACTCGTCGATTCAAATCCGTCCCATTGCTAACCCAGCTGAACGAAAAGCAGGTCGCGGTCTTTTCCGTCAACCAATACCGTTTTCCTGGTGTTGAAATTAGTGCCACACTCAAACGTTACTACCCTTACGGGGAAGTGTTAACGCACGTAATCGGCTATGTTTCTCGTATCAATGACCGCGACATGCAGCGTTTGATTCGAGAAGAAAAAGACGCCAACTACCAAGCGACTCGTGACATCGGTAAGTTGGGCATCGAAAAATACTACGAAGATCTGCTGCACGGCACTGCTGGCTACCAAGAAGTGGAAGTCAACAGCCGAGGACGCGTGATTCGCACGTTAAAATACGTACCGCCAGTTCCGGGCAAAGACATTGTCTTAAACCTCGATATCAACTTGCAGCTTTACGTTCATCAGCTTTTGGATGGTCGACGTGGCAGCGCTATCGTGCTTGATCCTCGTGACAATGGTGTGCTAGCTATGGTGTCTAGCCCAAGTTACGACCCGAACGCTTTTGTCCACGGCATTTCTGGTAAAGCCTATCGCGATTTGTTGAACGATAAAAACCGCCCGTTGGTAAACCGCACGACGCTAGGTATTTATCCGCCAGCTTCAACAATCAAGCCATTTATGGCTGTCGCAGCGTTGCAAGAAGGCGTAATCACGCCAAATACTACTCGCAACGACCCAGGTTATTGGCGCATTCCTAACTCAGACACTCGTCCATTCCGTGACTGGTTGCGTTGGGGACATGGCCGCGTGGATGTCATTAAATCCATTGAAGAGTCTGTTGATACGTTTTACTACCAAATTGCTTATGACTTGGGGATCGACCGAATTTCAAACTGGATGATGATGTTTGGTTTTGGTGACTACACAGGCATCGATATCTACGAAGAAAGTAAGGCAAATATGCCAACTCGTGATTGGAAAATGTCTCGTCACAAAACGCCTTGGTACAAAGGTGACACTATTCCTGTTGGTATCGGCCAAGGCTATTGGACGGCGACACCTATGCAAATTGCGAAAGCAACATCGGTGTTAGTGAATAATGGTGCGGTTTCCGCTCCTCACCTCCTAAAGTCCACCATCGATAATGGTGATAACTTTGAGGAACAAGAAACCTCTGAATACGTAACCTACCCACCGATTCAAAATGTGCCAGAAAAATACTGGGATATTGCGAAAGAAGGTATGCGCCGTGTAAACCATGGTACTCGTGGTACGGCTCGTCGTTCTTTCTACAATATGAGCTACCAGACAGCCGGTAAATCAGGTACAGCGCAGGTCTTTGGCTTGAGCGAGAACGAAGAGTACAACGCAGATGAAATCGCGGAACACTTGCGTGACCACGCCCTGTTTACGGGCTTTGCTCCGTTTGACGATCCAAAAGTTATCGTTACTCTCGTGCTAGAAAACGCAGGCGGTGGCTCAAGTAACGGTGGTCCAATGGCGAGAAAAATCTTTGACCGAGTGGTACTTGGCCCAGAAGAAATCAAACCAGAAGATGACAAAACCAACGCGCAAAAAGAGGTTACACGCTAATGAAGATGGATCCCTCTACAGGTAAAAACCGCGCCTTGTTTGAGCGCTTCCATATCGACTTGCCTCTCCTACTCGGCATCTTTGCTTTAATGGGTTTTGGTCTTGTGATCATGTACAGTGCCAGCGGACAAAGTTTGGAGATGATGGATCGCCAAGCAATGCGCATGGTATTGTCTCTTGTCGTGATGGTGGTTCTGGCTCAACTTTCTCCACGAACGTATGAAAGCCTGGCGCCACTAATGTTTATTGCCGGTGTAGTTTTACTATTTGGCGTACTGTTCTTTGGTGAGGCCTCGAAAGGTGCGCAACGCTGGCTCAACCTAGGCTTTGTTCGATTCCAACCGTCCGAATTACTCAAACTTGCGGTACCGTTGATGGTTGCGCGCTATATCGGTCGCCAACCATTACCACCAACATTCCGAACGCTGATTGTTGCGCTAATCATGGTGTGCTTACCAACGATTCTTATCGCGAAACAACCAGATTTGGGAACGTCGATTCTGATTGCGGCTTCAGGTATTTTCGTTATTTTCCTAGCAGGCATCAGTTGGAAGATCATCGCAGCGGCTGCCATTGCCTTAGGTGGTTTCATACCAATTTTGTGGTTCTTCTTGATGCGCGAATACCAAAAGGTTCGCGTTCGTACTCTGTTCAATCCAGAATCTGACCCACTTGGAGCGGGTTACCACATTATCCAAAGTAAAATTGCGATTGGTTCTGGCGGTATTTCCGGTAAAGGTTGGTTGCACGGTACGCAGTCACAACTGGAATTTCTTCCTGAACGACACACTGACTTTATCTTTGCAGTAATTGCTGAGGAATGGGGTATGATTGGCTTCCTTTGCCTATTAGCCATCTATCTCTTCATTATTGGTCGAGGCTTGTACCTTGCTAGCCAAGCACAAACCGCGTTTGGACGAATGATGGCAGGCAGTATTGTACTTAGCTTCTTCGTGTATATTTTTGTAAATATCGGCATGGTGAGTGGCATCCTACCTGTTGTAGGTGTACCGTTACCACTGATCAGCTATGGCGGTACCTCGATGGTGACCCTAATGGCTGGTTTTGGCATTTTGATGTCGATTCATACGCACCGAAAAGCATTCTCTAAGGCGACCTAGACATGCAAAAACGCGCTTTATATTCCTTAGTTTTTTCTGCACTGATTTTGGCTGGTTGTTCATCCACCAGCCAAAAGACACAAGAAGGCCGTTACGAACTTGAATCCGATGTAGCACCTGATACACCGCTTTCAGTCGAACACATCGAGGATGCGCATCCCAAATACGAACCTTACAGCCTAGGCGGTAATACCGATTACCACTTGCGCGGTAATGATTACAAGATCGTTCGCGACGCAAAAGGGTTTACTGAAAAAGGTCGTGCATCTTGGTACGGTAAAAAGTTCCAAGGGCATTTGACATCTAACGGTGAAATCTACGACATGTACTCCATGACGGCTGCGCATAAAACGCTACCGTTACCAAGCTATGTGAAAGTGACCAACACCGACAATGGCAAAACCACAGTCGTTCGAGTAAATGATCGAGGTCCGTTTCACGATGGCCGTATCATCGACTTGAGCTACGCCGCTGCGCATAAATTGGATGTCATAAAAACAGGAACGGCGAATGTTGAAATCGAAGTTATCAGCGTAGAGAAACCTACCGATCAAAAGTCGCTAGAATCTCACCCAAAGTACGTCATTCAAGTCGCATCTTCAAAAAATGAAGATCGCGCACGAACTTTAGGCGCAGAGCTTGGTCAAAAGCTGGATACCGAAACTTTCTTGGAAAACGCGAAAGAGTCTTATCGCTTGTTATTGGGTCCATTTACTGACTATTCCCTGACGCAAGCCACACTGGATAAAGTAAAGTTGCTCGGCTATTCGTCCGCATTTATTAAAAAACACAACACTGCGAAATGACCTTGAGTCATGAATTTCTAAACGAAGCCCCTCTTACATAAGTGGGGATTCTGGTAAGATGTGTGCAGTTAAACCCAAAAATTTGAATTACCATGAATAAAAATAAGTTTGTGAAATCTATTCTCGTTTCTTCGGTTGCCCTTTCTGCAACCTTCGCTCAATCTGCTTTTGCATCACCAGTCGTTGTTCCAGATGCGCCTCAAATTGCGGCAAAAGGCTACGTACTGATGGATTACCATTCAGGTAAAGTGCTAGCAGAAAAAGAAATGAACACAAAATTGTCTCCTGCTAGTCTAACTAAAATGATGACCAGCTACGTAATCGGCCAAGAGCTAGCACGTGGTAATATCTCAGAAGATGATGACGTAACCATCAGTAAGAATGCATGGGCGAAAAACTTCCCAGATTCTTCAAAAATGTTCATTGAAGTAGGTACTACGGTAAAAGTACGTGATCTTAACCGTGGCATCATCATTCAATCAGGTAACGATGCGTGTGTGGCAATGGCTGAACACATCGCAGGTTCTGAAGATGCATTTGTTGACCTAATGAACGCGTGGGCAAATACCCTAGGCATGAAGAACTCTCATTTTGCCAACGTTCACGGCCTAGATAACTCAGAACTGTACTCAACACCTTACGACATGGCGCTACTTGGTAAAGCCCTGATTCGTGACGTGCCAGACGAGTACCGTGTTTACTCTGAAAAGAAATTCACTTACAACGGCATCACCCAATACAACCGTAACGGTCTACTTTGGGATAAGAGCATGAACGTTGATGGCATCAAAACTGGCCACACAAGCAACGCAGGTTACAGCCTAGTAAGTTCAGCAACAGAAGGCCAAATGCGTTTGGTTGCTGTAGTGATGGGTACTAAAGATGCAAATGCTCGTAAATCAGAAAGCAAAAAACTACTGAGCTACGGCTTCCGCTTCTTCGAAACAGTAGCGCCTCACAAAGCGGGTGAAACCTTCGTAGAAGAAAAAGTGTGGATGGGTAACAAAGACACCGTTGCTCTGGGTCTTGATCAAGACACTTACGTAACACTGCCACGCGGTGAAGCGAAAAACCTAAAAGCAAGCTTCGTACTTGAAAAAGAGCTAGAAGCCCCAATTAATAAAGGTGATGTAGTCGGTAAGCTATACTATCAAATCGATGGTGAAGATATTGCTGAATACCCGCTAATGGCACTAGAAACCGTGGAGCAAGGCAGCTTGTTCAGCCGTTTATGGGATTACATCGTATTGTTATTCAAGAGCTTCTTCTAAACGAGTCGCAGAATAGCAAACTTATTCGCAAAGCCGCCAATTATGGCGGCTTTTTAAGTCTGTGATCCTCACCTTGAGTTCACCCTAATTTGACTGTACTATTTCGCACCGCAACGAATACCAACTGGAGTTATCGATATGCTAACCATCAACTCTGATGCAAAATTGAAAGACCTGCTTGAGTTCCCTTGTTCTTTTACTTACAAGGTAATGGGTCATGCAAAGCCTGAGCTTCCAGAACTCGTTCTTGAAGTAATCCAGCGCCATGCTCCAGGTGACTACAGCCCAAAAGTCAAACCAAGCGCTAAAGGCAACTACCACTCAGTGTCTATCAACATCACTGCAACGTCTATCGAGCAGGTTGAAACCCTATACAAAGAATTGGGCGAAATCGACATCGTTCGTATGGTTCTATAATTTTTTGATAGATTAAATTTTTTTTGAAAGCAGCTTCGGCTGCTTTCTTTTTATTTATCAACTAGATAACTCGATACCCTTGTGCTTTCAGTTAAAAATCTGTTACTCAGCGGTAGAGCATCTGGGTCATCCGGTTTATAATCCAAAAACTTTATATATTAGCGACAGGAATTACCATGCAACACCAACTTGTTGTAAAACGACTTGGCCGCCAAGACTATGAGCCTGTATGGAAGGCGATGCATGAGTTCACCGACCAACGCACAGAAGAAACCCCTGATGAAGTCTGGTTGGTAGAACATAACCCAGTATTTACCCAAGGGCAGGCAGGCAAAGCTGAGCACTTAATTAACACTGGTGATATTCCTGTCGTACAAAGTGACCGTGGTGGTCAGGTAACCTATCATGGTCCTGGTCAACTCGTGGCTTACTTCTTGATCAACCTACGTCGCAAAAAATTAGGCGTACGAGATCTCGTTACAACCATCGAGAACCTCGTGATCAACACATTAAAAGCATACAATATCGACTCTGCCGCAAGACCAGACGCCCCTGGCGTTTACGTCGATGGCAAGAAAATATGCTCTCTCGGTCTACGTATTCGTAAAGGTTGCTCATTCCATGGGTTAGCCCTGAATGTAAATATGGACTTAACGCCGTTCCTACGCATCAACCCTTGTGGTTATGCAGGCATGGAAATGGTTCAAGTGAGCCAATTTAACGGCCCGAGTGACGTAGAAACCGTAGAAAAACAATTAATAGAAGAACTCGTTACTTTGCTCGATTACGAGCGAGTAGAATTCAGCACAGAAGCACCTTCTCAAGGTAATAAAGCATGAGCAAACCAATCCAGATGGAAAAAGGCGTTAAATATCGTGACGCCGATAAAATGGCATTGATTCCCGTAAAGAACATGCCTACAGAGCAGAAAGAAGTGCTACGTAAGCCTGATTGGATGAAGATCAAGCTACCAGCCGACAGCCAACGAATTCAAGACATCAAAGCTGCGATGCGTAAGAACAAGCTTCACTCCGTATGTGAAGAAGCGTCTTGCCCTAACCTAGCGGAATGTTTTAACCACGGTACAGCAACCTTCATGATCCTAGGTGCAATCTGTACTCGTCGTTGTCCTTTCTGTGACGTTGCTCATGGCCGTCCATTACCACCAGAAGCAGAAGAGCCACAAAAGCTGGCAAGAACTATCGCCGACATGAAACTGAAGTACGTTGTTATTACTTCAGTAGACCGTGACGACCTACGTGATGGTGGCGCACAACACTTTGCCGATTGTAACCGTGAGATCCGCGCGTTAAATCCAGACATCAAGATCGAAACACTTGTTCCTGACTTCCGTGGTCGTATGGACGTAGCGCTTGACCTGATGAAAGACAACCCGCCTGATGTCTTCAACCATAACCTAGAAACTGCACCGCGTCTTTACCGTAAAGCTCGCCCAGGTGCGAACTACAAGTGGTCACTTGAGCTTCTTAAGAAGTTCAAAGAGCAGCATCCAGATGTACCGACCAAATCAGGTCTGATGATGGGCCTTGGTGAAACCAAAGAAGAAATCATCGAAGTGCTTAAAGATCTACGTGCACACGGTGTAACGATGCTAACTCTAGGTCAGTACCTAGCGCCAAGCCGTCACCACTTGCCTGTAGAACGTTACGTTCCACCATCAGAGTTTGACGAGCTAAAAGAAGTCGCACTAGAGCTAGGCTTCACGCACGCAGCATGTGGTCCATTTGTTCGCTCTTCATACCATGCCGATATGCAGGCACAAGGTCTTGAGATCAAATAAGCATCTTGAACTCGAAAACTGAAAAGGTTGGCTTAGTGCCAACCTTTTTTGTATCTGCCAAACAAGAGATGCCCTGCACCACTTTCTTTTATTCGATGGCACGATTAAACAATCCCAGACGCCAGACAAACAAAAAGGCCCTCTGTTGAGGACCTTTAGTATTTTCAAACTGATTCGTTTCTAGTTCAGGGAAAAGGCGCGCAGTTTACAACTGCAAATGAGCACCTTTGACGCAGAAATAGCGCGAATCAGGCAGAACAATTAGGCGTAAACCGGCAGACGCTTACAGATTTCTAATACTTTCTGTTTAGTCGCTTCGATAACTTCTTCGTTGCCGATGTTATCTAGAACGTCACACATCCAGTTTGCTAGATCTTTTGCATCTTCTTCAGTAAAACCACGACGAGTGATCGCTGGTGTACCTACACGAATACCAGATGTTACGAATGGGCTGCGTGGGTCATTTGGTACTGAGTTCTTGTTTACTGTGATGTTTGCTGCACCTAGTGCCGCGTCTGCATCTTTACCAGTGATGTCTTTGTCGATTAGATCAACAAGGAACAAGTGGTTTTCTGTGCCGTTAGATACGATTTTGTAGCCACGCTCTTGGAACTGACCAACCATTGCTTTTGCGTTTTTCACTACGCGAGCTTGGTAAGCTTTGAACTCTGGCTCCATCGCTTCTTTGAACGCTACTGCTTTACCAGCGATAACGTGCATTAGAGGGCCACCTTGACCACCAGGGAACACAGCTGAGTTCAGCTTCTTGTACATATCTTCGCCAGCATTAGACAAGATAAGACCACCGCGAGGGCCTGCTAGTGTTTTGTGCGTCGTTGTTGTTACTACGTGAGCGTGTGGAACAGGTGTTGGGTATTCGCCTGCTGCGATAAGACCAGCTACGTGTGCCATATCAACGAAAAGGTAAGCATCTACTTTGTCCGCGATTTCACGCATGCGCTTCCAATCAACGATTTGCGAGTAAGCAGAGAAACCACCGATGATCATCTTAGGCTTGTGCTCAAGCGCTAGCTGTTCCATCTCGTCGTAATTGATTTGACCCGCTTCATCGATACCGTAAGGGATAACGTTGTAATGCTTACCAGAGAAGTTTACTGGAGAACCGTGAGTCAGGTGACCACCGTGCGCTAGGCTCATACCTAGTACTGTATCGCCTGGGTTAAGAAGCGCCATGTAAACTGCGCTGTTTGCTTGAGAACCTGAGTGAGGTTGTACGTTCGCGTACTCACAACCGAATAGTTTGCATGCACGATCGATAGCAAGCTGTTCTGCTTTATCTACGTACTCACAACCGCCGTAGTAACGCTTGCCTGGGTAGCCTTCAGCGTATTTGTTCGTTAGCTGAGAACCTTGCGCTTCCATTACACGTGGGCTTGTGTAGTTTTCAGAAGCGATAAGTTCAATGTGTTCTTCCTGGCGAAGGGTTTCTTCCTGGATAGCTGCGAACAGTTCCGCATCGTAATCTGCGATGTTCATATCACGCTTAAGCATCTGTATCTCCTGACTCAGATTAGTACTGAAAGTTGCAAAAAAACTGGTTAACGACCTAACGCAAACGTTTTCGTCGCATCAATGGCGCGCATTCTACATAATTTGATCTAGGTCATAAAGAGAAATTTACAATTTTTCTCATGCAGTTTTTTCATGATGACAAGCAATAGTTATCATGGTGATGTTGCAATTGTTCAACCACGATTTATTGCCTGTCAATTTTGTGCTTTACACCCTGTAAAACAGCAATTACATAGGTTTACCGCAAATTTTACCCTCTAGCTACCGAAAAGATCATCTTTTTACTACTATGCACGCCTTATTTCTCACCGATGACTGCAATTTTGATGGAAAAACACTCAAGAAAAGAAGACTGGATAGCAATTCTCACTGGTACCTTTTTGGTAGCTCAGGGCGTTTTCTTTCTCCAATCCGCGAACCTTCTAACAGGAGGCACGACTGGATTGGCATTGCTAATAAGCCAATTTACACCTTTTACCTTTGGTGTGCTGTACTTTTTGGCAAACTGTCCTTTTTACTTACTCGCATGGAAACGCTTCGGCCGTCATTTCGCAATCAATAGCGCTATTTCTGGCGCTTTGGTTTCTATCTTTGCCGATCACCTTTATTTGCTGATCTCACTCGAATCCGTTAACGAAATTTATTGCGCGGTAGCAGGTGGCCTATTGATGGGATTAGGTATGCTGATTTTGTTCCGACATCGCTCCAGCCTAGGTGGCTTTAACGTGTTGTGTTTGTTTATTCAGGACAAGTTTGGCATTTCTGTTGGCAAAAGCCAGATGGCAATCGATGCATGTATCCTGTTTGCTTCGTTCTTCTTTGTCACTCCAGAGGTGATTGGCCTTTCGATTTTGGGTGCCTTTGCACTGAATGTCGTATTGGCGATGAATCACAAACCACACCGATATTCCGTTACCTACGGTTCATAAACTTTTGATGATAATTGACGCGCGATTTATAAGATTTCGCGCTTCAATAACTATATAATATTTCGCGATTTCCAAATAACTCGGTACGGTATGCGCGACTTTCTACAACAAGCCAAACAAACTCACAGTTGTATTGCGATTGGCGAGTTGGTCTACAATCCGAAAACTCAGACTCTTCATCAAGACACTATCGCGATTGATCTCGAACCTCGTACCATTGAGTTATTAGAACTGCTGCTAACAAGCGTGGGGCATCCGCTCTCTGCCGACACCATTATCGAAACCATTTGGCAGAGCAAATTCATCTCCAAGAATGTGCTCACTAACCGCATTAGCACCTTACGTGCGCTGCTACAGCAACACCTACCCGAGTACGATGCGGCTAAGCTCTTGGTCACTTATCCTCGCAAGGGCTATTTTCTTAACCCTGCCAATATCCGTTTAATACCACCGGCGAAAAGCCATCGACGCGTTATTCCAACTCAGGTTGCGAGTAATAAGAACTTCAAGCTAATTTTTGCTTATGGCTTGTGCGCCATACTTGCGGTTTGTAGCGTGACGCTCGCAAGCTTGTTATGGCAACGCCAAGAGATTTCAACACAACAAACACGTCATCAGTTACTTATCCCCAAAGTCGAGTTGCTGCTCAACCGTGTCGATGCAATCGGCTCTCAGGCGCGAAAATATCGCACACTAGTCAAAGCCGTCTTACTTCAACAACAAGTCGAATATCCATATACCGACATAGCTAACCAAGACGCTCCAAGTTACTTTCTGGATCCCATTGGTCATACACCGTATTTCCCTGGTGCACGAAATATGCAGACCAGTGATTACGAACTCAACATAGAGTTAAAAGACGGCGCAGAATCAGGTACCTTGAAAGCGCAGATGAACCTTATTTATCCTGCGACAGGGAAGCTGGCATTTCGCAATGAATACACACTGCGCTTATCCGACCTACAATCGGACATATTCCAAATTCACTCGGATGTCGCGCAATACTTCAACTTGCCTGCACCTTCGGCAAGCACATGGCAGCTGTCAGACGTTCACCAAAAAATGCTGTTTGAGAATGTCTTTTCTAACCAACCTCTCCAACAAGCTGATGAGTTTGCAGCTATCACAACCGCAAGGCATCTCGCGTTGTACGAGCAAGAGCCCCAAAAGCTGGAAGCGTATTTGACGCAAGTGCAGTCGTCGTTCGATGTTTTGCCGGATGAGCTAAGCCTCTGGTTGGGCGTATTGCATTTCAAACTAGGTAACCTAGACCGAGCAAAAGTTCTGTTGACTACTCCAGATGGCGACTCACGCATTCAAAACGCGCTGATTTATACGTTTGTGTCTCACATCGCTTATAAGCAAAACAAACTTGAACAGTTCCGTCTCAACTACATGGAATCACTGGTGGCACTGCTGCGCGTTTTACCCTCCGAGACATTGTTTGAACGTCTTTCTCAATCAGAATCGAAAGAAACTTGCCTTCAACCATGGAAAACGTTGCATGTCAGTTTGACCGATCAAGAAATTATCAGCCGATGGAAAGCGCTCATCAATGAGTATTGCACCAACGTAGCTAACGAAATAAGCCCAAATAAAACAAAGGCCTAAATATAAAATTAAGCTTTCGTTAAGCGCTATTAGCTTTTGTTTTTTGCCCTTTTTATCTCACTGAACTTAGCATGCTCGCATTCAAGCAACGGCCCAACATGAAGCGGCCTTATCAATCAGGAATGTAAACCATGCTAAACAAAATGACGCTTATCGCAGCAGCAACTCTGGCTCTTTACGGCTGTGGCGGAGGTTCGTCTTCTGGCGGTGCTAATCCAAACAAAGTGCCTCAAGAAAGTTTCGACATCGCGATTCAAAACTCCATTTTCGCTCCCGAGACAAACACACAACTTAGCTATTCGTTTAGCTTGGATGGCCAATCTGAAGGTGACATGAAGCTGAGCTTTCAAGCGATGGATAGCGAGCAAATATTGGCAGCATTGGCACAAATCCCAAACAGCGAGGCAATCATCCAGTTGGTTAATGACTTGGTGAACTACGGCGCTCAACAGTTCTATTACTCTGACGAACAGTTCAATAACGAAGAAGAGAGCAATACACTTTATTTTGCAGGCTCTGATGGTGCACTTCATGAAGTCACCGACGTTTATTCTATTGGCAATCAGTTTATTGCCATGCTAATGCACAGTAGCCCGATTTTCCGCCTGAACGGTAACGACGTAAAAGAGAAAAGCCCGAACATTGATATCGGTGAAGAAACCATGTCTCTGCAAACCACTCTTACAGGCAACGCAGTACACCACCTGTTAGACAGTTTTGAAGAACATGAGTGGGTACAACACCTGCCAATGACAGCATCTTGCCAAGTGGTTTGGCAACAGCAAATCCGAGAGACTGGCGTACGTAAAACGTTCTCGATTTCGGGCAAGACAATTGAAGCGGCGTACCTGACGGAAGAGAATACTTACAACCTAAACTGCGATGATATGGACTCAATGGAGTTCGCCACTTCAGCAGAACGTTGGTTTAACCCGAGCTTAGGTCTGATTGAGCAAATCGAACTACTAAAAGTACAACAAGTACAAATCAACGAAGAGAAAGTGCAGCTAACAGCGATTGAAACAAAATAAGCTCGCATCTTTTAGAAATACGGCATCTCAATAAAAGAAGGCTTTGGGGAGCACACCAAAGCCTTCATCTCGAACATCAATCCCAGGGGTGATGACACCCGAGTTTATTCTTCTATCAATAAAATACGAGTTTCGTAAGGTCGTAACACTTGATGGTTTGATGCGACTGCGCTCGCTGAGTTTTGATAATTGGATAGCAAGTTTTTCGCTTTACTCATATCAAAACGTTCTGGCAGAACGCATTCCACCTCTTCAGCGTAGTAGTTATTGATACACAGCAGCGTTTGTTTGTCGTTCTGGCGAGCGTAAGCAAAAATGCGTTGATGCTCTGGCAGTAAATCTTCATAACGGCCATCGGTGATCACCGGAACCTGTTTACGTAGCTCAATCAAACGTTTGTAGAAGTAGAACACCGAGTTCAAATCAGCAACCGCTGCTTCTGCGTTGATTTCAGAGTAATTCTGCGCCACCTCAAGCCACGGTGTGCCTTCGGTAAAACCAGCGTGCTTTTGGCTGTTCCATTGCATTGGTGTACGTGAGTTATCACGCGACTTCTGCGCCAAAATCGCCATCATCTCCTCGTGTGATACACCATCACGGTTGACCATAATGTCATACATGTTGGTGCTTTCTACGTCACGGTACTGGCTGATCTCGGTGTAACCTGGGTTGGTCATACCAATCTCTTCACCTTGATAAACATACGGTGTGCCTTGCATCATATGTACAGACGCCGCCAGCATTTTCGCCGACTCAACGCGGTATTGTTTATCATCACCTAAGCGGCTGACCACACGAGGTTGATCGTGATTACACCAGAACAGCGCCCCCCACCCTTTGCCATTTAAGCCCGTTTGCCAATGGTTGAAGATCTGCTTTAACTGAATGAAATCAAACGGCGCTTTGGTCCATTTTTCACCATTCGGATAATCGACTTTCAGGTGGTGAAAATTGAACACCATCGACAGCTCTTTGCCATTTAATGAAGAGTATTGCTGGCAGTGCTCTAGCGTGGTCGAAGACATTTCCCCCACCGTCACGCTGCCGTACTTTTGAAACACGGCTTCGCTGATTTCTTGCAGATATTCGTGCACGCGAGGACCATCCGTATAGAAACGGCGGCCATCGCCAATATCATCACTTGGGAAGTCTTGCTGTTTAGAAATCAGGTTGATGACGTCGAGACGGAAACCATCCACGCCTTTGTCTGCCCAGAAACTGATGACTTCTTTGACTTCTTCACGCACCACTGGGTTTTCCCAGTTCAAATCCGCCTGCTCTTTAGCAAAAAGGTGCAAGTAGTACTGCCCTGTCGCGTCATCCAATTCCCAAGCATTGCCTCCAAACTTCGATTGCCAGTTGTTAGGTTCAGAGCCATCAACCGGATCTTTCCAGATGTAGTAGTCACGGTATGGGCTGTTTTTGTCCCCTAACGCGGATTGGAACCAATGATGCTCAGTCGACGTGTGGTTCACTACAATGTCCATGATGATACGAATACCCAACTGATGCGCTTCTGCCAGCAAGGTATCGAAATCTTCCATAGTGCCGAACTGTGGATTGATCGCGTAGTAATCGGAAATGTCATAACCGTTATCAACCATAGGAGACTGATACACTGGCGTCAGCCAAATCGCATCCACACCAAGATGTTTTAGATAATCCAGTTTAGAAATGATCCCTTGAATGTCGCCCGTGCCTTTACTGCCACTGTCACAAAAGCTTTTTGGGTAAATTTGGTAGATGGTTGCGGTTTTCCACCAGCTCTCATCATGCTTGGTCATAGCCATTTCTAACACTCACTTACCAGTAATCGGAAACTTAAAATTTGAAAAGAAAAACAGGAGGAGGCAGCCAAGTCACTGCCTCAAATTGAATTACGCGTTTGCCGCTTCAAGCTCACCTTTCGCTTGTGCACGCTTATAGAGAATTAACGTTAATGCGGCAGGTACCACCATCGCGACTAGCATCGCCAGAGCAAAGATGCCCCAGAACTGCGGCTGGATAGATAAGATACCCGGCAAGCCGCCTACGCCGATACCGTTCGCCATTACGCCCGCACTACCACAAATAGCAGCAGCACATGCACTACCAATCATCGCGCTCAACATTGGGAACTTGTATTTCAAGTTGATGCCGTACATGGCTGGCTCAGTTACGCCAAGGTAGGCGGAAATCGCCGCAGGCACTGAGATTTCACGCTCATCCTGCTTTTTACTGATGATAATGATGCCAACCACTGCCGATGCTTGAGCAATGTTCGATAGTGCAATCAAAGGCCAAATCGGCGTGCCACCCAATTCTTGCATCAACTGCAAGTCAACGGCGTTGGTTGTGTGGTGGATACCTGTGATCACAAGTGGCGCGTATAAGAAGCCGAAGATAGTTGAACCAATCATCGCAAAGTCACCCGTCATGGCTGCTTTTGCTGCGAAAGCAACGCCGTCACCCAACATACGACCGAATGGGCCAATGATAGAGTGCGCAAGAATCACAGACACAATGATGGAAACAAACGGTACTACTACTAGGTAAAGGTAAGACGGAATGATGCGTTTTAAGCGTGTTTCGATAAACGCTAGTGCGATACCTGCTAACATCGCGGGAATCACCTGCGCTTGGTAACCGACTTTCTCAATCGCAAACAACCCAAAGTCCCACACTTCAGGTACTTGCTTACCAATCAGGTAGGCGTTCATTAACTGCGGCGAAACCAATGTCACACCGAGCGTGATACCCAGAATCGGTGTACCGCCGAGCTTTTTCACGGTCGACCAACACACACCAACGGGTAGGAAGAAGAAAATCGCTTCACCAATTAACCATAGGAATGAGTGAACAGTCGCCCAAAACTGACTAATTTCCGTTAGGGTTTGACCATCAAACATCTTAATGTCGCCAATCACATTACGGAAACCAAGAATCAAACCACCAGTAATGATCGCAGGCAACAGTGGTACAAAGATTTCTGCAAGGTGGGAAATACCGCGCTCAACAATATTCATGTTTTGACGAGCAGCGTTCTTGGATTCGTCTTTGCTCGCTTCACTTTTACCGCTTAGCTCGATCAGTACTTTGTAAACCTCATCAACTTCAGTGCCGATGACAACTTGGAATTGACCTGCGTTGGTAAAACAGCCTTTCACCATACGCAAGGCTTCTAACTGTTTCGTGTCCGCTTTGTCGGTATCATTTAGAACAAAACGCAAGCGAGTTAAACAGTGGCTTACACTGGCAATATTGTCCGGCCCCCCGACCAGCTCAATAAGACGCTCCACGTCTTTACGCGCAATCTTACTCATAACTTTGTCCACCCTGTATTGGATACATTCGATTCATCATTTTATTTTTATAAATGGGAACATTCCCATTTCTTAATTTTAATATTGCCACCCAAAGACAAAAAACAAAATGGGAACAGTCCCATTAATTGAGAATGATCACAGTATAATTTTAGAGCAGATCGTTTTAGAACGGGTTAACGGCAAACAGGATGTTGAGTGAAGTGAACGACTTCTTCATCGCCATTTAATTGATTAATCAGCATCTTAGCGGACTTTTCACCCGCAAGGGTATAACCTGGGTCAACACTAAATACTTTAGGGAAAAGGAAAGAAAGCAACTCGTTACCACCCACGCCTGTCACGACCACGTCTTCACGGCCTAACTCTTGAAGACGCTTAATTACGCCCAATGCAATGGTATCGCTGGCACACACAATGGCTTGCGTGTCTGCTTTTAGAACGTGATCCACCAATTGATAAGCACTTTCATGGCTAAGCTTACCGGTTTGGAAACAAGGTGTGAGTTGTTTACGTTGACACCAAGCTTTATAAGCATTTAAACGCGCCAAGCCTGTGGTTTTGTCTTCAGGATCAACACCAATATAAGCAATGCGAGAGAGAGATTGCTGCTCAAGATGAGACAAAGCCATGTCTATCACGCCTTGGTTATCATAATTGATGGAAGAGACGTTATTGGTATCCATCGCAATCACCACAATGCGATTGCCCCACTCAGCTAAGGCTTGCTCATCGCACCCAGTAAAGCCAAACACAATCACCCCATCCACATTGCGACGCTTAAGCACGTTTAGATGCTCGTTGGTTTTGTCGCGATCAAATTGGCTCTCCATGATCACTGCATCATAACCAGCGGAATACAATGCATTGAGCATTGTACCAACAGCACGATTTTCGGATGGTGAGTCCAGACGGGAGATAATAACTCCAATGACTTTTTGGCTACCGCCACGCATTGATTGCGCAGATTTGGACGGTACATAGCCAGATTCACGAATGATTTGCTCTACTTTCTCTCGCGTTTGAGGTTTCACTTTTGGATCGTTGGTAAGCACACGGCTTACTGTTGATTTGCCAACGCCTGCCAATTTCGCGATATCAAGAATGGTGAGTTTTTTGCTCATAAGTGATCAAACTAGAATGGATGAATGCTTAGGTGACTGAACTTTAACAGCAATAAAAGAAAAGGGAAGCAAACGCTTCCCTTAAACATGCAAATTGTGGTGTTATTTTTGTAAATACGCTGGCACATCTGCGATGCTATCGAGCACTACTGTAGCTAATGCTTCACCTTGCTCGGTGATTGGCTTACCTGTGCGAACCAGAATCTTAGTGCCAACACCTGCGGCTTCTGCTGCCATCATGTCTTCGGCTTTATCACCAATCATCACAGATTTTTCCATGTCGATCTTCAAGAAGTCGCGAGCAGAGATAAACATACCAGGTTTAGGTTTACGGCAATCACAATCTTGCTTGTAGTCACCGATGCCATGCTCAGGATGATGTGGACAGTAGTAAAAACCATCAAACTCAACGCCATTATCAACGAAGTTCCAGTCCATCCATTGTGTCAGAGACAAGAAACGGTCTTCACTGAATTTACCGCGTGCGATGCCCGATTGATTCGTTACAAGCACCAACAGGTAACCTTTATCTTTCAGCGCTTTTGTCGCTTCAAACACACCGTCAATGTACTCAAAATCATGTTCGTCATGAACGTAGCCGTGGTCAACGTTGATCACGCCGTCACGATCGATAAAAACAGCAGGTTTTGCCAAAACGTATTTCTCTATTAACTCGGTTTAATCAGATTATTACATACCTTATAAACTTCAACACTATCTAATTCGTTCTAGGCCTCGACAAAACGGTTGATTTGTTGGGCAAGAATCGGTAAATCTGAGGGGGCCCCTCCGCTCATCTTCTTGTTGTTATCTACGCCTCTTTCTTTCCAAAACAGAACATCCATACATTTAGACGTCTAGACGTAAAAATATCTATTGACTTCATTCTGGTTAACCCATAGCATCAACTGAGAATTGAGATAAAGCTCAAAATTAAGTTCTGTCAAAGGCCGTTTTTGACAGCGAAGTTCCCCTTATCTCTGGGCAGGTTGAAACATGATAGAAATAAAAAACGTCAATAAAGTGTTCTACCAAGGCAGTAAGGAAATCCTTGCCCTGAAAGACATTAACCTACACATCGCCAAGGGCACCATCTTCGGTGTTATCGGTTCATCAGGCGCTGGTAAAAGTACGCTGATCCGCTGTGTAAACATGCTAGAAGCACCAAGCTCTGGCTCCATCATCGTTGATGACGTTGATTTAACAACACTCAGCAAAAAGCAGTTGGTCGAAACGCGCCGCAACATTGGCATGATCTTCCAGCACTTCAATCTGCTTTCGTCTCGTACTGTGTTTGATAACGTGGCTCTACCACTGGAACTGGCTGGCAAAGACAAATCGCAAATCACAACAAAAGTGACTGAGTTGCTAAAGCTCGTTGGCTTAGCGGACAAGCACGAAAGCTATCCGTCCAACCTAAGTGGCGGTCAAAAACAACGTGTGGCTATTGCTCGTGCATTGGCATCCGACCCAAGCGTACTGTTGTGTGACGAAGCCACCAGCGCATTGGATCCTGCAACAACTCAATCCATCCTTGAGCTATTAAAAGAAATCAACCGCAAACTCAACATCACGATTCTACTGATCACCCACGAAATGGAAGTGGTAAAAAGCATCTGTCACGAAGTGGCGATCATCGGTGGTGGTGAATTGGTTGAGAAAGGCACGGTTGGCGATATTTTTGCGCACCCTAAAACGGAACTGGCTCACGAGTTCATTCGTTCCACATTGGATCTTTCCATTCCAGAAGATTACCAAGCGCGTTTGCAACCAAATCGCGTTGAAGGCAGCTACCCTCTTGTCCGTATGGAGTTTACTGGCGCAACCGTAGATGCACCGTTGATGTCGCAGATTTCGCGTAAGTACAACATCGACGTCAGCATTCTGAGTTCCGATCTTGATTACGCCGGCGGCGTTAAGTTCGGCATGATGGTCGCAGAGCTGTTTGGTAATGAACAAGACGACAGTGCAGCAATTGAATATCTGCGCGAGCACAACGTAAAAGTAGAGGTACTTGGTTATGTCCTTTAATACGATTTTTGAATGGCTAAGTTTAAACAGCAAACTACTTTTAGGTGCTACGTGGGAAACCATCTACATGGTCGCGGTTGCGGGCGTAGTTGGTTTTGCGGTCGGCATTCCATTGGGAGTGATTCTGCATATTACTAAGAAAGGCGGCTTACTAGAAAACACCAAACTGAACGGAATTCTTGGTGCAGTGGTTAACGTTGGGCGCTCAGTTCCTTTCCTTGTTTTGATGGTTGCGATCATTCCAGTAACTAAGATGTTAGTGGGCACTTTCATTGGTACAACTGCGGCAATCGTTCCGCTGACTATTGGTGCGATTCCGTTTGTCGCTCGTCTCATTGAAGGGGCATTGCTGGAAGTACCAACTGGCTTGGTTGAGGCTGCGCAATCCATGGGCGCAACACCAACGCAAATCATCACAAAAGTTCTCCTACCAGAAGCAATGCCGACTATTGTTAACTCAGTGACGATTACTCTAGTGACATTAGTGAGCTACTCTGCGATGGCAGGAACGGTTGGCGGCGGCGGCCTCGGTGACGTAGCCATCCGATACGGCTTCCACCGTTACGACATTACTATCATGGCAGTAACCGTTGTGATGTTGATTGTTCTAGTACAAATTATTCAGTCTATCGGTGACGCAGTGGTGCGCCGTGTAGACCACCGATAAGCATTGAAAATACATATTATAAGGAGATAAACATGAAATTTAGCCTTAAAGGTCTTTTGACTGTAGCAACTGCTGCTTCTGCTCTTGTTCTAGCGGGTTGTGGCGATAAAGAAGTGGACGTAAACAAGGTAAAAGTTGGCGTAATTGCAGGTGCTGAAGCGCAAGTTGCTGAAGTAGCGGCAAAAGTAGCGAAAGAAAAGTACAACCTAGACGTTGAACTGGTTACGTTCACGGACTACGTAACACCAAACGCTGCGCTAGATGACGGCTCTGTAGACGCGAACGCTTTCCAACACAAACCTTACCTAGATCAACAAGTTAAAGATCGCGGCTACAAACTAGCTATCGCAGGTAACTCGTTTGTTTACCCAATCGCAGGGTACTCAAAGCAAGTAAAATCTGTGGATGAAATTCAAGATGGCGCACGCATCGCGGTTCCAAACGATCCAACCAACCTAGGTCGCTCACTACTGCTTCTTGAGCAACAAGGTTTGATCACTCTACGTGATGGCGTTGGTCTACTCGCTACAGTACGTGACATCGTAGGCAACCCGAAGAACATTGAAATCATTGAGCTAGAAGCACCGCAACTTCCTCGTTCTCTGGATGACGTAACGCTGTCTATCATTAACACCACTTACGCAAGCTCTATCGACCTGTCTCCAGAGCGTGACGGTGTGTTTGTTGAAGATAAAGAATCTCCATACGTAAACCTAATCGTAGCGCGTGAAGAGAACGTTAATGCTCAAAACGTACAAAACTTCGTAAAAGCTTACCAAACTGAAGAAGTTTACGAAGCAGCGAAAAAACTATTCAAAGGCGGCGTAGTGAAAGGTTGGTAATCCCGCTTTTCTAAAACCGAACTATTCGAAAACAAAAGGGCTGATGTGAAAACATCAGCCCTTTTTAGTCTTTCTCAATCTATCAAGTTACGTCAGGTGAGAACCTATTTAATATGATCCCAAGAGATGTTCGAAACAATTCGGCACGAGTCGCACTTAAAATAGAAGATGTCATGTAATGGCTCATCAAGCAGCCATTCTCCACCACACTTCGGACACTTACGTGCTTTCTCGCTCTCCAACGACTGACCGCCTACGCGATACTGGTAATAGTAAGTTGGAATCTTGGTGATGTATTCGATACGACCACGCAAATCCCAACCGCGGCGGAACAACACACTGTCTACGTCGCAAATTTCGTGCAGCGCCGCATGCTCCGCGCGGCACCCGCCCGCCATTTGGATTTCATCGCACGCTTGCCATTCCGTCTGCCATTTGATGACCGCTTTATGATCGCCATTGAGTGTCGGATCATTACGATACAGTGGAATTGGCAACAAGGTTTCACCACTGCGCAGTGGCGAGCATGTGTGCACATACGTCGTGTAGAGCACTTGCCAACTTGGCGCTTCGTCTTCGGCCGCTTGTTCTGAATTTAAATCACGACCAAGCATACGCATTTTCGGCGCAAGCAAAGACGCATCCGACAAACGATTCATGCACACTTTAACGAAATCTGAATGATAACGCGGATGCAAACTGTCTTGTTCCGGGCAAACCACGCGCACAAAAAATTCACCATCGCCCATCACTATCGGGAATTCACGACCTAGCACTTGGCCGTTGTAACGTAACGCATCCATCAAACCGTTAATGGCTTTATCTACCGCACTGACGGTGGTGTTATCAAAACACTCAAATTGCAACTCAACAACGTACATGCTTACACCGCAGCCTCAATTTTGGCCAAAAACTCCACAACATTCTCTGAGAGCACTTCGCGCTTATCTGTTCCTAAACGCTCTAAAATTACATTGCCCGTTAAGTTACAAATTGAAATCACGTCCAATTCTGCATCCGTCGCTGCAATAAACACCGTCGGTTTTAGCTTTAGACGACGCTGCGTCACCAAGTGACCCAAAATGTTCTCTTGTAAACGAACAAAATCGTCATCACTCCAAACTTGAAGCAATGTCAGAGGATTCGTCTGCCACGTTGCGTCCATATCCGCACTGTATTGAGATCCATAAAACGCTTTAATGTCTTCATGCAGCGTCAACTCAATCGCATTTTCAACGTTAGTAAAATCCGCCATCTCTTCTCGCGGGAATGCTTTCCACAATACCACGCCGTCACACTTCTCTTCGACACATGGAGAAACAAGATCAGCAAGCTCCTCATTGCGAGGCAATTCATTATGCTTATTTTGCCAAGCTTGTTGGTAGCGCAGGCTGAAGTCTTGTAGCGCCTGAGTAACGGTTTGGGTCATGAAGGTCTCCTCATTCCTTATTTGTCAGATAGCAGAATTTGCCGGATAGCAATTAATCAGCGGATTCAGTAAAATTCTCGCCATTCTAATCGAAAACGACCACAAAGTATGAGCAAATATTCTGACGCTAAAGAGCTTGCTGGCCTGACGCTGGGCAAAAAGACTGAGTACGCTAACCAGTACGATGCAAGCCTACTGCAACCTGTACCTCGCAGCCTAAACCGTGATGACCTTGAACTAGGCGACACCTTACCTTTCTTGGGACATGACATTTGGACTCTGTACGAACTGTCTTGGCTAAACAGCAGAGGCTTGCCTCAAGTGGCCGTTGGTGAAGTGTACATTCCTGCAACCAGTGCAAACTTAATTGAGTCGAAGTCATTTAAGCTCTACCTAAACAGCTATAACCAAACCCGTTTCGCGAGTTGGGAAGAAGTAGCAGAGCGTTTAACGCAAGACCTATCCGCATGCGCGGGCGAAAAGGTATTGGTCGAAGTGAACCCTGTAGGTCACTACACCAACCAACCTATCGTGACAATGGAAGGCGAATGCATTGACGACCAAGACATTGAAATCAACAGCTACGATTTTGATGCTGATTTGCTAGCAGGTGCTGCTGGCGAAGATCAAGTGGAAGAAGTGCTGCATAGCCACCTATTGAAATCGAACTGTTTGATCACCAACCAGCCAGACTGGGGCAGCGTTGAAATTCGCTACCAAGGTGCCAAGATCGATCGTGAGAAGTTGCTGCGCTATTTGGTGTCTTTCCGTGAACACAACGAGTTCCATGAGCAATGTGTAGAACGTATTTTCACTGACCTGATGAAATACTGCCAACCAAACAACTTGACTGTGTTTGCGCGTTACACTCGTCGTGGCGGCTTGGATATCAACCCTTACCGTTCGACAGAACAAGATAAGCCAGCTCATAATCATCGCATGGCTCGTCAATAATAGCGTGATAGGCAGAAATAAGTTCGGCAATCAAAAGGATTGCCGGGCGTTTTTATTGCCCAAGCATGTTACTATAGCAAACGACTTCAACCGGCTATAAAAAGCAAGTTGAAGTCATTTGGGTTTATCCGCTATCTAAAACAGTTCGAGGGAACGAAAAGAATGTTTTGGGACAGTTCGCGTCTAATTAAATTAATAGGCTTTTTTTGTCTACTCTTGGCACAGCCACTTCACGCGACCATTTTATATTCAGCTTTGCTTAACGAAGCACAACAACTGGCTGAGATAGAGCCAGCTCAAGCAAAGCAAGCAGCCAAAAACTACTTATCGCAACGCGAACTGACCGAACGTAAAGAAAGCGGCAGCCCTTCTGCGATGTCTCGAGAAGAGACCGACCGCAGCATTCGTACCCCAGCCAGCACCATCGAAGCACACAAGATCATTGCGCAAGCCGACTATACGATGGGCAATGTCCGCTCAGCGATCGATAACCTCAATGAAGCAGAAAAGCTCGCGAAAGAATATCAACTGCCTTACATGACTTTGGATGTGCAACTCATGCGCAACCAAATGATTTGGATGTACGACCACAACTATTCAGCAGCCGAAGACACCCTCAATCAAATTGAAAAACAGCTCGACGAAGCCGACTCTGTACTTCAACGTACAGACAGCGTCCGTTATCGTCTAGTGATGCAACGAGCCCTACTAGCGGCTCATCGTGGCGATAACGTTGGCGCAGAGCGTTTGTATGCTCAAGCGAAAAGCATGCTTGAAGACAGTCGTTCCGATTTGGCCTTAATTGATTACTACACTTCTGTTGGTGAGTTTTACCTTAACAGTAAAAAATACAACCTTGCGCTTTCAGAACTGCTTTACGGTTATTGGCAGTCCATAGAAAGTGACAGCGGTACTCGCCTTGCCAAAGTAAACCGCTTGCTGGCGAGACTTTTCCAAGAACGTCGTGTGTACGACAAAGCCATTGAATATCTGTCTCAGGCTGCAGATTTCTACGACTCTTACCCAAGCTCCCCTATTTTGGCCGATGTACTTGAACAAATGGGCGACATCTATTTTTATCAAGGCAAGTTCAATCTTGCTTTGGTGCACTACTTCAACGTACTGGATCACGAAAGCACCAGTCGTAATATCAATCGCACCATTAAGATTCGGTTGAGCTTGGCTGCGACTTACCTGCAACTCTACAACTACGCACTTGCAGAGCAATATCTGGAACGTGCGACAGAGTTACTGGAATACGCGGATATCCCTCAACTTGAAGCGAAAGCCGCCCTACTTCAGTCTGGTCTCGCTTATCATCAGAACGACAGCAAAAAAGTAATTGAAAACGCGAAGAAAGCCTTAGAGCTTGTCGAAAAAGCGCCGGAAAACAAAAACTTCATCAAACAGCAATCTTACCGTTTGTTGGGCTTGGGTTACGAACAGGCGGGCGAATATCAACTGTCACTGCAAGCGTACAAAAAATACACCAGCTTAGTGCGTTTGGAGCAAAAACAACTCAACCAAATTAGTGAAGATGCGTTCCGTCAGCAAAAAGAGTTTGCGGAACAGACTATTCACTATGTCGGTCAATCAGAGCGTCTAGAGCAGGTGGAAATGGAACATCGTAAGTTCCAGAAAATTTCCTTTGCCCTATTCATCACCGTTCTGGTTATGTTTTTGTTCATTATGCGCCGCGGCGTGATCATGCAGCGCCAAGCGGGTGAAATCGAAAAACTTCGTAACGACCTCTTTACCCATTCCCGCTCTCGCTTACGTAATCTGCGCATGCTGAACGTGAAGTTGTCTCGCTCACTGAAAAAATCGCGTGACACTTTTGAACAGTGGCAAATGGGTGAACTTATCCATGAACCGCTCAACGACCGACTACGTTTTGTGATGATCGACCTACCGTTCTTACGCAGCATGTACGTTCAAAATGGTTACAAAGCGGGCTTGGAATTAGAACGCGCATTCGGTGAATACCTAGCAGAGCGCATCGAAAAACCGGCACGTTTATACCACTTCTCGGATGCAAACTTACTCTACATCGAACCTAACGCAGACCGCGACGCCTCTGCCGAAGTCATGTTTGAAAAATTCCAAGCGTGGGTAGACGAATTTGCGACTCAGCATAACGTCAATCGCATCATTCGTATGGGCATCAGCGACTACCCGTTCTTGCCTCGTGCTTACACCGCTATCAATGACGAAGAGCTGCTCGATTTACTGCTACTTGCGACGCACATTGCACGCGAAGTTAGCCTCAAAGATAAACAAAGTCATTGGGTATTTTTGAAAGCCATAGACAACGCGCCAGCAGCGAGCTTTGCAACCGGTAACATAAGAACCGCTTGCCAACATGCCATCAACCAAGGCCTGATCAAGATCCACTCCTCTTACAAGAATGAGGACGACATCAAGAAAATATTAAAAAATGGATAATTAACCATCGGTTAAGCGTAATAACTAATGACGCTATAAAGTTTTTTGTTATTATCAGTTAATTGTCAGTAGTACATGGACTTAACCGTAGTCGTTTCATGGGAATCTTGGAATCCGATATTCAGTCGCAGCTTCATCAGCTGAGTTGTCAACTTGACCAACTCAGGCTGACACATCGTGATACTTCGCTCAAATTTAAGCGAGAACAACAAGTTCTCAAGCGCGTTGTGGCATCTTTGTCGTCTGCTTGCCAAGGCTCAAACACCCAAGTTGCTAACTATCTGTTTGAAATTCAGCAAGAGCTGCAACATCAAAAAGACATCAGCACTCTGATCCCGCGTTTGGCGGTACTTGAAAGAATGCTCAAACAGCAGTCGAAAACGATGGATAAACAGAACGGCTACCTCGATGAACAAATCAAACACAGCGGTGAGACACTCCAACGTGTTACGGGTTTGCCAGCGCAGTTAAAACGCGAACTGCGCAACTTAATGAGCTTCTCGGAAGTACAAGCAGGGAAGAAAGTCGATCAAGCTACCCGTCTACTGAGCATCTACGAACGCGCGATTAAAATCATCACTTCGAACTCGCGTTTACAACTCAGCGAATTCGAAAACAACCCAGACAAATCTCAACTAGAATGCCTCGCCGTCGATCTACAACATACGATTACAGAACTTGATTTTGAAGGCGAATGTGGCGAGAGACTGCTTGATATTCGTGCAAAACTGTTGCTTGGCGTGAATGCAGAATCCTTAATCGAGCTGACGTTAAGCACTCTGAAGTTAGTCGTCGAAGCGACTAAGTTTGAGCGCAAAGCATCAAGCCAATTTCTCGATCAGTTAAACTCAGCGCTGGCGAGTAACCTCAAAACCGTCCATCAAAACGTCGATCAACACCATACTTATTTTGAGCATCGCCAAGAGCTGAATACGGAAATGAATGGTTTGGTTGAGCTCAGCCAACAATCTCTCGACCAAGCACAGGATTTAGCAGAACTCAAACAAGAAGTCGCTCCATTGCTGGCAAAAATGGCCTCGTTAACCGAGCGCCTCAAGATGACGGAAGAGAGAGAACAGGCCCTGCAAGAGCGTTTAAGCTACAGCAAAAATCAGCTTGAAGCGGTGTTTGAAACCACACAAGATTACCGCCGCCGCTTAGACGACCAGACACAGCGAATGTTGCTTGATCCACTCACGAAGGTTTACAACCGAACAGCATTTAACGATCGTCTTGAGCTCGAATACCGTCGTTGGATTCGCTCTCAGCAAAATCTACGAGTGGTACTGTTTGATGTCGATAACTTCAAAGCCGTAAACGACAGTTATGGTTATACCGCTGGTGATAAAGCGCTGAAGATCATCGCTCGAGCCATCAATAAGAGCGTGTCTGATACCGAAACCGTCGCTCGCTTTGGCGGTGAAGAGTTTATTCTGCTGATTCCAGAACAAAGTGAAGAATACACGTTAGAGCTGATGAAGAATATTCAGCGCGATATCTGTCAGCTGCCGTTTAAGTTCCGCGAGCAAAACATCATCATTACTCTGACAGCCGTCTCTACTTCATTTAAGGAATCAGACGCACCAGAATATGTGCTCGATCGCCTTGGGCAAATGCTCACTGACGCTAAAAAACGGGGCACAAACCAGCTAAACTGGAACTAAAAACCGTTCAAAAAACAAGCAAACAAACACTCCCCCCCCTCTCAAACGCTCATAACCTCCCATTTTCAACGAGTTATCACATTTATCCCCTTTCAGTCTGCTAAGCTGTTAAAACCCAAGTCACTTCAAGATGATGTATTCATTGATGACGAATATGGCATCTTGAGGTTGCTTGGGACTCGATAACCATAAAACCAAACCCTCCAGCCATCTGAGTAAAACGACACGTACAACTAAGTAAGATGCGTTGGAACTATCCCTCAAAATAATGCAACACAAGGAGGCGTTATGATTACCCATATAAGCCCCGCAGGTAGCATGGACTTGCTATCCCAACTGGAAGTTGAACGCTTAAAGAAAACCGCTTCGAGTGATCTTTACCAGCTTTATCGTAACTGTACGTTAGCGGTATTGAACTCTGGTAGCCACACAGATAACTCCAAAGAGCTTCTCGATAAACACCAATCGTTTGATGTGAATGTAGTGCGCCGCGAGCGTGGCATTAAGCTAGAGCTGACCGACCCACCAGAGCATGCGTTCGTCGATGGAGAGATCATAAAAGGCATTCAAGAACACTTATTCTCTGTACTGCGTGACATCGTTTATGTGAACATGCACTTGGCTGACAGCCAGCGCCTAAATCTCACTAACCCAACGCATATTACCAACCTTGTGTTTGGTATTTTGCGTAACGCAGGCGCGCTCACTCCCGGTATTGAACCAAATCTCGTCGTCTGTTGGGGCGGCCATTCAATCAATGGCGTTGAATACCAATACACGCGCGAAGTGGGTAACGAGCTTGGCTTACGTGAACTTAATATCTGTACGGGTTGTGGACCAGGTGCGATGGAAGGCCCGATGAAAGGAGCGGCAATCGGTCACGCTAAACAACGTTACACTGAGCAACGCTACCTTGGCTTGACAGAGCCTTCAATCATTGCCGCTGAGCCGCCAAACCCAATCGTCAACGAGCTGATCATCATGCCGGACATCGAAAAACGTTTAGAAGCGTTTGTTCGTATGGCGCATGGTATTGTGATCTTCCCGGGTGGTCCGGGTACTGCTGAAGAGTTGCTGTACATTCTTGGTATCATGATGCATCCAGACAATGCTGATCAGCCGATGCCGATTGTGTTAACCGGACCAAAAGAGAGCGAAGAATACTTCCGTTCTATCGATGCGTTTATTCGCGATACCTTAGGTGAAGAAGGTCAAAAACACTACCAAATCGTCATTGATGATCCTGCAGAAGTTGCACGTATCATGAAGCGCTCGATGGAAGATGTACGCCTTCACCGTAAAGAAAAAGGCGATGCTTACAGCTTCAACTGGTCATTGAAAATCGAACCGGATTTCCAACTGCCATTTGACCCAACGCATACATCAATGGAAGGGTTGAATTTGAACTTGGATCAAGAACCTCAGGTTCTGGCGGCTAACTTACGCAAAGCCTTCTCTGGTATTGTGGCAGGTAACGTCAAAGCCGAGGGCATTCGCGAAATCGAATGCAAAGGTCCATTTTCCATTCATGGCGATCCTGTACTGATGAAGAAGCTCGACAAGCTACTGCAAGACTTCGTTGAACAGCATCGAATGAAATTGCCAGGCGGTTCTGATTACGAACCATGCTATCGAATTGCCCATCCATAAATTGGTGGTCGATAGTCTGGCTTGCATTCGTTACACTAGGGGCATTACGCCCCTTTTTTATTGCTAAGTCATTATGTCTATTCATCTTGTTATTATTGATGCCCTCAACTTGATTCGCCGTGTGCACTCTGCACAGCCGGATCCAACTGACATCGCAAGAACCATCACGACGACTCAGCGAACCCTTACGCGTATTCTTTCCGAAGCGAAACCAACACATATCATCGCGGTGTTTGATCACCATGAACAAGATAGAGGTTGGCGCGCTGAAATCCTTCCTGACTACAAGCAAAATCGCAAACCGATGCCAGAGCCGCTGATGCAAGGCTTGGATGCCATCCAACAAGCATGGTGGGAGCAAGGTATTGATTCACTGCTATCAGAAGGCGATGAGGCGGACGATTTAGTTGCGACACTGGCGACCAAAGTGGCAAGCCACGGCGAGAAAGTAACGATCGTTTCAACCGACAAAGGCTACTGCCAGTTACTTTCACCGACGCTGCAAATTCGCGATTACTTTCAACACCGTTGGTTGGATGAACCGTTTATTGAGAAAGAGTTTGGCGTAAAGCCAAGCCAACTCGCTGATTATTGGGGGTTAACTGGCATTAGTTCAAGCCAAGTGCCAGGCGTTCCGGGCATTGGACCGAAAGCCGCCAAAGAGATCCTAACTCAATTTGAAGATATTGAAGCAGCCTACGCCAGCGATGAACTTGCACCGAAATATCGTAAGAAGCTGGATGAACACATTGAGTCTGCACGTCTATGTAAACGAGTAGCGGCGTTGAAATGCGATATCGAGCTCGGCTTTAACCTGCAAGACATTCGCTTTACCGGACCAAATAAAGCCGAGTAAGTACATCTCTTTTACGCTGTAAGTTTTGGGTTAGACAACACGTTTATAAAATCTGTTGTGTAACCCTTTACATTCACGGCAATGATATTTACCTCATCATTAACCTACAAGATACTGATTAGTTTATAAGCTAATTCACAGTCTTAGTGAGTAATTTCATTATTTTTAAATCTCTTAATAACGGAGAAAAATAATGAAAAACATCATCTTAGTATCTTTAGTCACACTCCTATCCTTCCCTACTCTTGCTGAAACTTGCGGTCAACACCTTGATAAAGGCATACCTTCAAGCAACAGCGATCAGTTCCTTTGCAGAGATGGCTATGCGGTTGGGTACAACTACAACACCAAAAATGCAGACTGGGTTGCTTACCACATTACCGCGGAAAGCGTGAACATCACCAACAAACGCAGTAACGCCTTCCAAGAAGACACTGAAATGCCGGATTACGCGCGCTCTACCCTAGCGGACTACAAAGGCTCAGGATACGACAGAGGGCACCTTGCGCCGTCAGCGACAATGGATTTCACCCAAGAGTCAATGAAGCAAAGCTTTTTGATGAGCAACATGTCACCTCAACTGCCGGGGTTTAACCGAGTTGGTTGGCGCGTTCTAGAAGAACATGTTCGTGACCTCGCCAATGAGTACAATGAGCTTTATGTGGTGACCGGACCGATTTACCAAGGTAACGAAGGAACAATTGGTAATGGTGTGGCGATCCCGAGCGCATTTTACAAAGTCATTCTTGATCCAAGCTTTGATGAAGCCATTGCGTTCATTGTCCCGCATCGCGATGTTTCAAGCTCTGAGTTAGCCAACTTTATTACCACCATTGACGAAGTTGAACGTCAAACTGGATTAGACTTTTTTGCTCAAACGCCAGATAGCATCGAAGACAACATGGAATCAGTAAAATGGGAAGAGATGTGGCCAACCAACCAGTAATTGAGTGACTGTCGCGATTCCTAAACCGCAATAAAAAAGCGCCTGAAGTAGGCGCTTTTTTGATAATGCTCAACCACATAGAAACGATAACTTAGTGCGGAGAGATATTAGATAGACACTGAATGTGAATCGTGATCTCTTCACGGTCATGATACAGATGCTTCGCTTGCAGCTTGAATTTCACCTTGTTCTCAATCAAGAACATTTTTAGATTTTCAAGATCTTGCAGTACTTCATCGTAACGACCTTTCATTGGCAATTTCAGGTTAAAGATGGCTTCTTTCGCCCAACCTTTAAGCAGCCATTGGCCCATAAGATGTGCCACGCGAGCTGGTTTCTCAACCATATCACACACAATCCAAGTCACGTTCTTGCGGTCTGGTTCAAACTTAAAGCCATCCACCATGTGGTGCTTAATTTGACCGGTTTCCATCAAGCTGTCTGCCATCATGCCATTATCAACACAATGAACGAACATAGAACGTTTCACTAATTGGTACGTCCAACCACCTGGACATGCACCTAAGTCAACGCCCCACATGCCTGGCGCCAAACGCTCATCCCACTCATCTCGCGGAATAAATACGTGGAAAGCTTCTTCCAGTTTTAGCGTTGAACGGCTTGGTGCGTCTGCTGGGAATTTCAAGCGAGGGATACCCATAAAGAACTGCGAGTTGTTGCCTGGTAGTGAGTAACCCACATAACAATGACCCGGTGCGACAAAACAGATGTGTAGCACTGGCTTCTTCGCGTTGTCTTTATTCCACATCAAGCCTTTTCCACGCAACGCTTGGCGCATTGGTACGGTGAACTTGCGGCAGAACTTCAATAGCTCTTTTGCTTCGTTCGTATCTGGCGTTTCGATACGTAGATCGCCACAACGTGGGAACGATTCAAACTCTGACAGCTCGGCAAGAATTGGGCTGATGCGGTCTTCACTTGGCAGCGCTTCAAACTCAGCCGCTACAGCAAACATCTGACGCGCAAAAATCAATGAGCTAAAGTCTAAGCCTTTAACTAGCTTCTCTGCGTCTCCATCTTGGTAACACTCGAAGACAACATAACCTGAGTTTTTCTTCACACGAGGAAAGCCATACACTTCCAACTGTGTCGCTTTGTCCTGAATTTCACCAGCACACTCTTTCTCAAAGCCAGCACGGCAATAGAGCATTAGTTGTTTCACTTGGAGACCTCTTTGATATTAAACGCAGCAAAAAAGAACAGACACCAGCCGATCATGAACATGAATCCTCCCATTGGGGTGATGGGGCCAAACCATTTAATGCCCGTCAGCGCCAGCGCGTAAAGACTGCCGCTAAAACAAAAGATGCCGATGATAAAGCAAATCGCCGCGATGAAAAAATATTTTTGTGCTTTTTGTCCCAAATTGAGCAGAAGCAAAATGGCACAAAATGCAACCGCTAAGGTGTGGATGAACTGATACAACACACCCGTCTCAAACACGCCAAGCAAATAAGGCGCAAGCTTGGCTTTTAAGCCGTGCGCTGCGAAAGCACCTAGTGCAACAGAAACTAGTCCCGAAAGTCCCGCAAAAGAGAGTAACCACTTACTTTTCACTGCACACCTCATTGATGAATGCTGACAGTTGCTCTACTGCAAGTGCAATATTGCCCGCTTCGGTATGTCCCGAGCTCTTGCGCGCCTTAAAGCTATGGTCGCCATCAGGTAAGAAGCTCACTTTTACTTGCTGAGAAAAGACAAACTCATCAAACTCTTCACGCTTACCAAAAGTATCTCGCTCACCTTGAAGAATCAGAGTGGGCTTGTCGATGCTTGCAAGATGATCACCGTTGAATTTTTCTGGCTTACCCGGAGGGTGAAATGGAAAGCCTAAACAGGCAATGCCCGCCACCAGCTCGTGCTCTGCGAGTAAACTCGCCATTCTCCCCCCCATCGACTTGCCACCAATGACCACGGGAGAAGAAGCAAAGTGAGCGATCACTTCGCTGTATGCTTCGAGCAACTTTGGGGTGCGATCGGGCGGACGCTTTTTGCCATCTTCCGAACGTTTCACCATGTAAGGGAAATTAAAACGCACCACACGAATGCCTTGCTCAACTAATCCTTTGGCGACAGCAGTCATGAAGTCATGCTCCATCCCCGCCCCTGCGCCGTGAGCAAAAACAAACAGCGGCCCGTTTTCAGGCCCCTCAACTATCCACTGGCTCATCCAATACTTCCTCTTGTTCTTTTCTCGCCGTTGCCAGCATCCAATCTCTAAATGTCGCGATGCGTCCCATGTCTGCCTGCTGCTCATGGCACACCACATAGAAGGCATTTTTGGAGATAAGCACCTCATCAAACGGCGCAATCAGTCGTCCCGCTTCCATTTCTGGTTTCGCTAACACGTTGTTGCCCAATGCTACGCCTTGTCCGTGTGCAGCAGCCTGCAGCACCATAGTCGAGTGACTGAAAATCGGACCGTGATTCACGTTAATGCCTTCGATGTTGTAATGACGAGCGAACTGCTTCCAATCTTTACGCGAAGTATCATGTAACAAAGTGTGTAATTTGAGGTCACTTAGAGATTCTAATGGTTTGTTACCTAAAAGTAACGAAGGTGAACAAAGTGGGATCAGAAACTCTTGGTACAGTTTATCCGCTCGCAAACCCGGCCAGTTCCCACGGCCGTAGTAGATCGCTACATCTACATCATCAGTCAGTGAACCTTCATCCATATCCACGGCTTTGATGCGTACATCAATGTCTGGCTCCTGAGCATTAAAGTCCGCCAAACGAGGCACCAACCACTGAATAGCAAAACTCGGTGGCAAGCTGATGGTCAACGCACCTTTTTCGCTACGTTCCAATACCTTATCGGTCGCTTCAGCAATCGAGGTAAAGATGTCTTTGATGTCGAGAAAGTAACTTTGTCCTTCTTCTGTTAACAGCAAAGAACGGTTACGGCGACGGAAAAGTTTTAGAGATAGAAACTCTTCTAGGGCTTTAATTTGATGACTCACTGCGGCTTGAGTCACAAATAACTCTTCTGCCGCACGCGTAAAACTGAGATGACGAGCGGCTGCTTCAAATACTCGAAGCGAATTTAAAGGAGGCAATCTGCGAGACATATGGGACCTCAAATAGGATTAGTTTTTTTAATCTGAAACATTATAAAATGTCCGTTGTCGAACAGCCAGATAAATTCTATATTTCACCCCGCAACACGAGCCTGAACGGCTTGATTTCCTTGGAAATCAATTGGCTTCGTTGTTGCGATGTTGTGTTTGCAAACTCGTATTTCGAGTTAGGTAGATTTCTACCATGATGTTTTGTCCACACTCCCTGTGACAAAACAGATACTTCCTGTATTTATTTTTGACCTGTCTGTCAAATTTGTTACACCGCCTTTTTAGGCGGTGTTTTTTTATCTAAAGAAAATCCCATCTTTCAAATCTGGCATCAACATCACTTTTTATCTGTATTTCGGATTAATTATCGTTATATCAACACAACCAATATAGCTTTGCGATAAGCCTCAACATTATGCCGAGTTACGCTTATTTATTGCGCGATCAAAAACAAAAAAGCGCAAATTACATCAGCAATTTGCGCTTTGGGTCTGCTTCAGATCACCGCCATTGGCGGACATCGAAAGTGTGTTTATTTACTGAGTGACTATGGACGGTAAACTTTCACGTTGTTAAAGCCTTGCTCTTGCAAGTAAAGCGCTTGCAGACGGCTCATTACGCCACGGTCACAGTACAATAGGTAAGTTTTCGACTGGTCTAGGTCACCGAATTGCGTACCCAGCTTGTAGAACGGAATGTGTTTCACATCCACACCATCGATTTCTAGTGGGTTATCGTCTTCCTCATCAGGGCTACGAATATCCAATACTACCGCGTGTTCTTCTACCGCTTGTACTTGCTCGACTTCTGGTGCCGCTTGCTCAGATTCTTTTGCGATATCACGAATGTCCATTTGACGCGCTTCGTAAACCACTTTTTCTAGAATGCTGAAGTCAAACTTCGCTTCTTCTGCTTCTAGCTTCTCTTTCACCGCTTTTACTGTTGGCTTCTTAGAGATCACGCCACAGTACTCAGGCATGGTTTTCGCGAAGTCTTCTGTACCGATTTCACGAGCTAGGTTGATGATGTCTTCTTTATCCCAGTTGATAAGAGGGCGCAGAATCAGCGTATCCGTTACGTTATCGATGTGACGAAGGTTCGTTAGCGTTTGGCTAGATACTTGGCCAAGAGCTTCACCCGTTACCAACGCTTCAATCTTAAACTTCTCAGCAATCATGCCAGCAGCGCGCATGAACATACGCTTCAAGATGACGCCCATTTGACCGTCATCTACTTTCTCAAGAATTTCAGCAACCACAGGTTCGAAATCAACAGAGATGAAACGCACCTTCGCTGATGAGCCGTATTTGTTCCATAGGTAGTGAGAAACCTGCTTAACGCCGATTTCATGAGCTGGGCCACCTAGGTTAAAGAAACAGTAGTGAACTTTAGAGCCACGTTTGATGTGTAGGTAGCTTGATACACCAGAGTCGAAACCACCTGAGATCAGGCTTAGTACGTCTTCTTGAGTACCTAGAGGGAAGCCTCCTAGACCTTTGTAACGTGCCAACACTTGGTTAAGTTTGTCACCCGATACTTCAACTTTTACCGTCACATCAGGGTTGTGCAATTTAACGCGTGCGCTTTCTACTGCTTGGTTTAGACCACCACCAACGTAACGTTCAAGCTCGATAGACGTGAAGTCATGCTTACCACGGCGTTTTGCACGAACCACAAACGTTTTATTTTCAATAAGCGGACGGCTAAGTTCCAGCACCTGCTCGTAGATGTCGTGCAGGTCTTTAAACTCAGATTGCTTCACTTCTAGAACGTGATGAATGCCTGGCGTGTGAGTCAGGATTTCTAAAACTTCAGCGTGGTATTCGTTGCTCTCAGAGGTCACTTCAATGTGATCACGACGGTTAAATACTGCGACAGATTCCGTGCGGCTCTTGACGATATTACGAATGTTGCACTCTAAAATCTTTGTGAAGCGCTTACGCACAGATTCACTTTTTACAAAAATTTCTGGATGGGGCTTTACAATAAATTTCATAGTCTAATTCGCAGGTTAGTTTCGCAATCAACAATGAGTGAACTCTCATAACTATAGAATCAAATCGAAATCCGCGTGAAAGGCACGCCGTTTTCAACGATGTAATGAGCTCACTTTTAGGGCGCAAGATTATATACCCAAACAACCTTAAGATGCTAGGTGCAGCGAGAATGCCTTGGATTGCAGGCAAGGCTACGATTTTAAGAACAAGCGACTCTCGACTAAAAATCTTTAATAAAAAAGCGAGCACTCTGCTCGCTTTTTATCTTCTGAACTATTTATAGACGCGCTTTGTTATTGAATAACGGGCACTTCTTCACTGTATAAAGGTTCACCTTGCATGATACTGATTTCAACACGACGGTTAAGTGCGCGGTTTTCATCAGAATCATTCGGCACCAAAGGCTCGGTATCCGCCATACCTCGCACACGAAGACGCTGATGCGAGAAACCTCTGACCTTTTCCATCTCTTGAGCGACCGACACCGCACGCTGCGATGACAAGTCCCAATTCGAGCGATACAGCTCAGAATCCAAACGCTGATTGTCCGTGTGACCAGAGATTCGGACAATACCTGGCACATCTTTCACTAGCTCAGCAATCTGTCGCACTAATGGTCTGAACTTCGGTTGCAGGAATGCAGAACCTTCTGGGAATGCGCCTTTCTCTCGCATTCGTATAACGATTTGCTGACCGAGGTTCTCCACTTCAATCGCGCCTTGTTCGATTTCACGTTCGAGCGCCTTCTTGATGCTCTCCATCAAGGTTTCCATCTCTTGTGACATCTCTTCAGACTGCTGCTGTTGCATATCTGACTCTGCGGACTGATTGCTTTGTGTCGAAGTTTCCGGTGATTGACCGCCCGTCAGCTTGCCTTCATCACGCTTAGTACCACCAGCTCGGTCAGACTCACCTTCGTGGAATTCTAGCGTCTGCTGAGTGATGTCCATGGTTTGTTGCATGATGACATCAATCGGTGTCGGCTCAGGACGGCCTGGTCTAAATTCTTGTGCGATGATGCTGGTGCCTTTAGGAATGTCTTTCACTTCCAGTTGGTTTTGCACACCAAATGCAAATTTCATCGAACCAGCAATCTGTTTGAACTTCAAAACATCCATTTCAGAGAATGAAAGCAGCAGTACGAAGAAGCACATCAACAGCGACATCAAGTCCGCGAATGTCCCCATCCACAACGGGAGACCGGGTGGCGGACAATCGCATTTGTTATCTTCATCATCCATCACAAATCTCCGCGATTACTCATCAATCTCAAGAGCACGTTTACCCTCGTTGAGGTAGTTCTTCAGGTAGCTGTCGATAACTCGTGGGTTTTGACCATCTTGAATGGCAAGTACGCCGTCCATGATCAAACGGCGGTTAAGCGTTTCTTGATCTCGGCGTAAAGAAAGCTTATCGGCAATTGGGAAGAACAGCATGTTTGACAACACCGCACCGTAAAGTGTGGTTAAAAGGGCTACCGCCATTGCAGGACCGATCGCTTTTGGGTCATCCATGTTCGAAAGCATCGCAACCAGACCAACCAGCGTACCGATCATCCCCATCGCTGGAGCAACGTCACCAAACGCTCGGAAGACACCCGTGCCTTGCGTGTGTCGCTCATCCGTCAAGGCAATGTCTTTTTGCAACGCAGCGCGAACCACGTCCGCATCGTGACCATCCACCAAAAGGTCAATGCCTTTCTGCATAAAGCTGTTGTTGATTTCCATCTCTTCCAGAGCGAGGAAACCGCCTTTACGCGCTGCATCGGCCATTTCAACAATCTTTGCGATGAGGTCTTCTGGCTCATCGGCTTTAAACATGAATGCCTTGCCTGCAATTTTCGCCGCACCAAAGAACTGGCCGAGCGTGAACTTCATCAATACTACAAATGCAGAGCCACCTACTACGATAAGGATCGATGTAACGTCGACGAACATGCCGATACTGCCACCTAGCACCATTGCCATGATGACGAAGGCAAAACCACCGATCAAACCTATTAGGGTTGCTAAATCCACAAAGCACTCCTCACGCTATTTAAATACTGCCGTTAGGCGGATTATTACTTGTATCGACAACTAGAACAGATTTTTTAGGAAAATCTTAGCTAATAGATCACAAATTAACGCCAACAACCTTAACTAAAATATGGGGTTTGTCTAATCAGACCCGTTTAGAGCCAATTTTGTGACAATTATGTAAGGTTAAATTTGACCAAGTAACTACGCTAAGGTAACTTTCGTGCATCCTATTCAAGGCTTGATTAAGGCAGAAAAAAGATGGCGGTCAAGAAACCAGAAAACATGACCTTCGAAGCAACCATTGAAGAGCTTGATAGCTTGGTTGATCAATTAGAAAACGGCGATCTTGCCCTAGATGATGCCTTACGTAAATTTGAACGAGGCATTGCCTTAGCTCGTGCTGGCCAAACCAAACTGAGCGATGCAGAACAGCGCGTAAGCATTCTTCTTAGCGAAGATGACGAAGCCCCTCTTAGCGACTTCAAACCAGATTCAGAATAACCATCAGTAGTGAGCAATGTGATGCAACAGACATTGACGTCTTTCCAAGAAAGAAACAATCAGCAATTGAATTTGTGGCTAGAACAGCTTCCATATCAAGAGCAGCCATTGATTCAAGCAATGAAATACGGCCTTTTGTTAGGCGGCAAACGCGTTCGCCCATTTCTTGTTTACATCACAGGTCAAATGCTCGGCTGTAAACCTGAAGATCTAGACACTCCAGCTTCAGCCATCGAGTGTATTCATGCCTACTCGCTCATCCATGACGATCTTCCTGCTATGGATGATGATGATCTGCGCCGAGGTCAGCCAACCTGCCATATCAAATTTGATGAAGCGACCGCCATTTTAACCGGTGATGCCCTACAAACTCTTGCTTTTACCATCATTGCTGACGGTCCGTTGAGCACAAGCGCAGAAAACCAACGTGTCAACATGATCAAAGCGTTAGCTCACTCCTCTGGTGCGAACGGCATGTGTGTCGGCCAAGCATTGGATTTGGGTGCGGAGAATCGCCAAGTTTCTCTTGCAGAAATGGAAGAGATACACCGTAAAAAAACCGGAGCTCTGATTGATTGTGCGGTAAAATTAGGTGCTCTGGCCGCTGGTGAAAAAGGTATCGAGGTTTTACCTCATTTAGAACGCTATTCAAAAGCAATTGGTTTGGCGTTTCAGGTTCAAGACGATATTCTTGATATCATTAGTGACACAGAAACATTGGGTAAACCTCAAGGTTCAGACCAAGAACTGAACAAAAGCACTTACCCATCCCTGCTGGGTTTAGAGGGAGCCATTGAGAAAGCTCACACTCTATTACAGGAAGCACTTCAAGCATTGGAAGCTATCCCATACAATACTCAGTTACTCGAAGAGTTCGCCCGATACGTCATCGAGCGCAAAAACTAACACTATAAGCGCGCATTTATATGACTCTTGATATTTCAAAGTACCCAACACTGGCGTTAGCAAATACACCGGAAGAGTTGCGTCTTCTTCCAAAAGAAACATTACCAACTCTGTGTGATGAGCTGCGAACGTATCTGCTAAATTCAGTGAGCCAATCTAGCGGACACTTAGCGTCTGGCTTAGGCACCGTAGAGCTAACTGTGGCTCTGCATTATGTTTACAACACACCCGTAGATAAACTTATCTGGGATGTTGGTCATCAGGCTTACCCACATAAAATTTTGACGGGTCGTCGCGATCAAATGCCAACGATTCGTCAGAAAGACGGCTTACACCCTTTCCCTTGGCGCGAAGAGAGCGAGTACGACACGCTATCAGTTGGTCACTCTTCTACTTCCATCAGTGCAGGGCTTGGCCTAGCCATCAGCGCTCAAAAAGAAGGTAAAGGTCGTAAAGTCATCAGTGTGATTGGTGATGGTGCGATTACTGCAGGCATGGCATTCGAAGCCATGAACCACGCAGGCGATGTTCATCCTGACATGTTGGTGATTCTGAACGACAATGAAATGTCGATCTCAGAAAACGTTGGTGCTCTAAACAACCACCTAGCGAAAGTGCTTTCCGGTAGTCTTTACACCTCTATCCGTGAAGGTGGGAAAAAAGTGCTATCAGGTGTACCACCAATCAAAGAACTGGTTCGTCGCACTGAAGAACATCTAAAAGGCATGGTTGTCCCTGGCACTCTGTTTGAAGAGTTTGGCTTTAACTACATTGGTCCAATTGATGGGCACGATGTGAATGAGCTCGTTAAGACACTGAAGAACATGCGTGAGCTTAAAGGCCCTCAGTTCCTGCACATCATGACCAAGAAAGGTAAAGGTTATGAGCCAGCAGAGAAAGATCCTATTGGCTACCACGGCGTCCCTAAGTTCGATCCAAGCCATAACTGCTTACCAAAAAGCAGTGGCGGCAAACCAACTTTCTCAAAGATTTTTGGTGACTTCTTATGTGACATGGCTGCGCAAGATCCTAAGCTAATGGCAATTACGCCAGCAATGCGTGAAGGTTCTGGCATGGTGCGTTTCTCGAAAGAGTACCCAGACCAATACTTTGATGTGGCAATTGCAGAGCAACACGCTGTGACACTTGCGACAGGTATGGCAATTGCTGGCGATCATCCGATCGTGGCTATCTACTCAACCTTCTTGCAACGTGGTTACGATCAGCTTATCCATGACATCGCTATCATGGACTTACCAGTAATGTTCGCTATCGACCGCGCAGGTTTGGTTGGTGCAGATGGTCAAACACACCAAGGTGCCTTTGATCTTAGCTTTATGCGCTGCATTCCTAACATGGTGATCATGGCACCAAGCGACGAAAACGAATGTCGCCAAATGCTGTACACAGGTCATAAGCACACTGGACCAAGTGCCGTACGTTATCCTCGTGGTAGTGGTATGGGTACAGAGATCGAAAAAGAGTTTACCGCTCTTGAGATTGGTAAAGGTCGAGTGGTACGCAAAGGTGAAAAGGTGGCAATCCTGAGCTTCGGTACTTTCTTACCGAATGCACTAGAAGCAGCTGAAAACCTCAATGCAACGGTTGCTGATATGCGTTTCGTCAAACCTCTTGATGAAGCATTGATTCGCCAACTCGCTGATGAACATGACGTTCTTGTCACGCTAGAAGAGAACGCAATCGCAGGTGGTGCTGGTGCAGGTGTTATTGAATTTATGATGAAAGAGAAAATCATCAAACCAGTACTCAATCTTGGTTTACCTGATAAATTCATCCATCAAGGTACTCAAGAAGAGCTTCACGATGAACTTGGTTTGGACGCAAAAGGGATTGAAAAATCCATTGCGGAATACCTTGCGAAGTAAGCAATTAAATAGCAAAAAGGGATGCCAGTGGCATCCCTTTTTAATTCTTGTTGTTCTTCGAGTGATAGGTGATGTACTAACTCATCCAACCCGCATACTTTGCAACGAGAAACAAAGCAATACCCGCCATAATCCCCGCCACAATATCATCGAGCATAATGCCAAGCCCGCCATGGATGCGTTTGTCTAACCAACCTATTGGCCACGGTTTGACCATATCGAAAAAGCGGAAAAGAATGAAACCTGTCAACAACCATTTCCATTCCGTGATAGGAATATTCAGGGCTGGTACAATACTCATGGTGATCCAAAAGCCCGCAAACTCATCCCAAACAATTGAGCCGTGATCATGCACCTTCATATCATCCGACGTGACTTGGCAGATTTTGATGCCGATCACGCACGAAAGTAATACCACAACGACATAAGCCAGAAATGGCTGCTGCGCCAACAACAGAAAAAACGGAACCGCAGCAAGCGTCCCCATTGTTCCAGGAACTACTGGCGACAAACCACTGCCAAACCCCGTCGCCAACAAATGCCACGGGTTCTTTAATGAGATCAGAGAAAGAGGGTTGGTCATATCCTTAAACCTATACTGCTAGTTTAACTCGATGAGCTTATTTAAAGTGGTCGAAACCACTTAAATCCCAGTCGAGAGGTTGGTTGTTATCGTGAAGCTCAAACGTTCCATTTGGTCTAATTTGGCCAATGCACGTCACTTTGCACCCGCTATAAGACAAAGCACTCTGCAAAGAACCTCGATTTTGTCCTGATACAGTGAAACACAACTCGTATTCTTCACCGCTAGATAAAGCATACTGCTGTGCGCTGACCTTATCATCTAAAAATTGTACCAGCTCTGAAGAGATTGGTAATTGAGACACATCGATACTCACACCAACTTGTGAGCGTTTTAAAATATGTTTGATATCCGAAATCAGGCCGTCTGAAATATCAATCGCCGAAGATGCTAATCCTACCAAAGCTTGCCCTGCTAACACTCTCGGAGTACTTAGGTAGTGGGCTTTTTCTAGTTCATCAGCACCAATGCGACTGCGAAGTGTTTCATCTAAGATGACATCCAGCCCTGCTTTTGCGTCACCCAAATTCCCCGTGACATACACCCAGTCCCCGACTTTCGCGCCAGAGCGAGTCAGCGCTTTGCCCTCAGGCACAAAACCTTGCACTGTCAGTGTTAAGCTTAATGGGCCTTTCGTTGTATCACCGCCGATTAACTGAATACCAAAGTAATCCGCCAGTTCGAAAAACGCATCACAGAAGGGTGCGAGCCATTCTTCATCCGCTTCAGGCATGGTCAATGCAAAGCTTACCCAAGCAGGTGTTGCGCCCATGGCAGCTAAGTCGCTGATGTTGGATGCAAGCGCCTTGTGAGCAACCCAAGCAGGGTTCGCGTGAGGAAGGAAATGGGTTCCAGCAACCAAGGTATCGGTGCTGATAGCAATCTGTACATTTGCTGGCGCCTTAACGAGAGCGCAATCGTCCCCTGCGGCGAGGTGTACGTCTTTGCGCTGGTTTTGTCGGCCAACAAAATACTTATCAATCAGGTTAAATTCACCAGACATAATTCATTTATCTTTTCATGCCAATGGCATTGATATCATACAAAAAAGGTCAGCATGTGCTGACCTTTTTATTGAAGAAATCGTTATTTCTTACGTACGTGTGGTGCGGCTTTATCTAGCACACCGTTCACGAATTTGTGGCTGTCTTCTGCAGCGAATACTTTAGCAAGTTCAATCGCTTCGTTGATTACCACTTTGTAAGGAACATCTTCGCGACGAGTCATCTCGTACATAGCAAGGCGAAGAAGAGCAAGTTCCATCATATCTAGATCCTGCATAGGACGAGATACGTAAGGACGAATTTTGCTATCTAGCTCAGCGTGGCTAAGTACAACACCGCTTAATAGTTCACGGAAGTAAGCAACGTCTGTTTCTGGAGCAGCAAGTGCTGGCTCAGATGCACGAAGTTCTTCTTCATCGTATTTGTCGCCAGACAAAAACTGTTCTTCAATCGTGGCAACATTCTCTTTAGTAATTTGCCATGAGTAGATCGCCTGTAGAGCGAATTGACGTGCGTTACGACGTGCGGCTGGTTTCACACTGGCCCCCATTAGGAATCAATTTCAGATAGTACATTAATCATTTCAAGTGCGCTTAGTGCAGCCTCTGCACCTTTATTACCAGCCTTGGTTCCTGCGCGTTCAATCGCTTGATCGATAGTATCAACAGTCAGCACACCGAATGCGACTGGAAGACTGTATTCCAGAGACACTTGTGCTAGGCCCTTGTTACATTCACTACAAACATAATCAAAGTGTGGTGTACCGCCACGGATTACTGTACCTAGAGATACGATCGCATCGTATTTACCAGTTTTAGCAACACGTTGAGCTACTAGAGGTAGTTCTACGGCACCTGGACAACGTACAACAGTGATGTTGTCTTCGCTTACTTGTCCGTGACGCTTTAGTGTATCGATCGCACCAGAAAGTAAGCTTTCGTTAATAAAACTGTTGAAGCGAGAAATAACGATAGCAATTTTTGCATTTGGCGCTGGGAAGCCACCCTCGATCACTTTCATAAGCTTTCCTTTAACTCTATTTATAAGTGAAATTTGTTCATCAAGTGAGAATCGCCGGATTCTAGCACAAATTTGTGAGCAATATCTAATGGAAATTGGCCGCGTGTCACGAGTTCCTAGTCCACACCAAAATAGGTGTGCATGGGACTAGGAACTTATCGTTCACTTCTTATTCGCAAACGTATTCAACCACATTCAGGCCGAAACCGCCCAATGCATGGTATTTTTTGTTGGTCGAAGACAGAAGACGCATATCGTGAACACCAAGGTCTGCAAGAATTTGCGACCCCACTCCCACGCGGCGAGACGTGCCCTGCTTTTTCGCTAAAGTCGGTGCTTCGCCTTTATCTTGTGCTTCGAACATCTTCACGCGGTGGATGAGCAACTCGGTTGATTCTTCATTGCCAAGAACAACCAGAACACCACCTTCTTCACCGATACGCTTCATCGCTCTATCCAGTGTCCAGCTGCGCTCTGCATTGCGGTCACTGCGTAATACATCGGTGAATACGTCTTGTAGATGCACACGAACCAGCGGCGCTTCGCCGGCCAAATCACCTTTGCACATCGCGTAATGCACTTGATTATCGATGGTGTCTTTGTAAGTCACCAAAGTGAACTCACCGTGTTCAGTTGGCAGTTTGCATTCTGCTACACGCTCAATGGTCGTTTCTGTGTTGTTGCGGTATTCGATAAGGTCCGCAATAGTGCCTAACTTCAAGCCGTGTTTTTCAGCAAAGATTTCAAGATCAGGGCGGCGAGCCATGGTGCCGTCGTCGTTTAGAATCTCAACAATCACAGAAGCAGGCTCAAGCCCCGCAAGGCGAGCTAAATCACAACCCGCTTCGGTGTGACCAGCGCGAGTCAATACACCACCATCTTGCGCAGCAAGAGGGAAAATATGCCCCGGTTGAACCAAGTCTGCCGCTTTTGCGTTTGGCGCAACCGCAGCTTGAACGGTACGTGCGCGGTCAGCCGCTGAAATACCCGTGGTTACGCCTTCAGCAGCTTCGATAGAAACGGTAAAGTTAGTGGTGTACTGCGCGTTGTTGTCTTGCACCATTGGCGGCAAGCCGAGATTTTCACAACGCGCTTTAGTCATGGTCAGACAGATCAAGCCACGACCGTAAGTCGCCATAAAGTTGATCGCTTCCGGCGTAATATGCTCGGCAGCCATGATCAAGTCACCTTCATTCTCACGGTCTTCATCATCCATTAGGATGACCATCTTGCCTGCGCGAATATCATCAATAATTTCTTGTGGTGTACTGATTGGCATATTCTGTTTCCCGTTATTCTAAAATTTATTTTCCGACAGCAATGCGTGAAATCTTATTGCAATGGTAATGACATCAACAGTTTGAGCCTTGCACAATGCAAGTCAATTGCCCTAACGATGTTCTGTGAATCCGGTCTGTTATGGCAATTATCGCAACGTGGCTGAGCGCTTACGCAAAGCCATTTTGTTGTAAGAAGTCCATGGTGATGCGAGATTCAGGCTGCTCTTCTTGCTGACCTTGCAGCAAGCGTTCCATATAACGCGCCAACACATCCACTTCTAAATTCACTTTGCGGCCCACTTGGAACTGGTCGATGGTGGTTTCTTCACTGGTGTGAGGCACAATCGTCAGTTTGAATGCGTTTTTACGCAAATCATTCACCGTTAAGCTGATACCATCAACGGTGATAGAGCCTTTTTCTGCCACGTACTTGCTGATCTCAGCAGGCATCGCGACCCAAAACTCTATCGCACGACCAACTTGATTGCGCTCCACAATTTCACCCACGCCGTCCACGTGTCCAGATACAATGTGTCCGCCAAAACGTGTCGTCGGCAGCATGGCTTTTTCTAAGTTAACCTTTTCGCCTACTTGGTAGTTTGCAAAACCGGTTTTTTTCAAGGTCTCGAGAGACAAATCCGCGCTGTAGTAATTGCTTCCAAAGTCAATCACCGTTAAGCACACACCATTAGTTGCGATGCTGTCGCCTAACTTTACGTCAGACATGTCTAACTTACCTACTTCTACCGTAACGGTAATGTCTTCGCCTTTTGGCGTAATCGCAGTTAATTTACCAACTGCTTCTACAATTCCTGTAAACATAGTGCTTCTTTTCTAAATTTCTTTACGTACAAGGGTGGCGGTAATACGGATATCTCTGCCCACCATTCGCACATCAGTAATATTTAAATCGATGACCTGCGCCATCTCCGTCAATCCCAGCGCGCCAATTAAACCACGTCCATCGCTTCCCATTAGTTTCGGAGCGAGATAGACAATCAACTCATCTACAAGGTTAGCTTTGATTAGAGAACTCGCGAGCGTCGCGCCAGCTTCCACCCATAAATGGTTGATATTATGCTGAGTCGCGACCGCTTTTAGGGTCGCAGCTAAATCAATTTTTCCGCTTTGGTCTAGTTGTGGACAAACATCGCCTTCGCTGCTGACAATAATTCGCTCACCTTCGGTCCTGAACAGTTTAAGGTCATCACTCAGTTTCTGTTGACGGTCGAGTATTACCCGTGCAGGTTGGCGAACTTCCGTCAGCTCATAGTGCGCTTGAACACTCTGCGGCAAATCATCCCAACGAACGTTGAGAGAAGCGTTATCATCCATCACTGTTTTGCTTGTAGACAGAATGCCACCGCTTTGCGCTCGATAACGCTGCACGTCTTGGCGAGCCTGTGGGGAGGTGATCCATTGGCTCTTGCCATTACTTAGCGCACTCTGTCCATCTAAGCTTGCTGCCATTTTTAATTGGATAAATGGCATGCCTGTTTGCATGAATTTGATGAAGCCACGATTGAGCTCAATCGCATCGTTTTCTAACAATCCAACCTGAACCTCAACCCCGGCTTCACGTAGCATTTGGATGCCACGTCCAGCCACTTTTGGATTCGGATCTTCCATCGCACACACTACTCGCGCCACTTTGGCTTTTATCAGCCCTTCAGCGCAAGGTGGCGTGCGTCCATAGTGAGAGCACGGTTCAAGGGTAACGTATGCCGTTGCACCTTCGGCTTTATCACCAGCCATACGCATCGCGTGCACTTCAGCATGCGGCTCTCCAGCGCGATGATGATAACCTTCACCAACGATCACGCCATCACGAACAATTACGCAACCGACGTTCGGGTTTGGAGCCGTCGTATAAATGCCGCGTCGAGCTAACTTAAGCGCACGCGACATCATTGAAAAATCTTGAGGAGAAAATGGAGACGCAGAAGTGTGTTGAGGCATGATTTAATCAGTCTTCAAGGCGGGCAATTTCTTCGCCGAATTCACGAATATCTTCAAAGCTACGATAAACCGATGCAAAACGGATGTAAGCCACTTTGTCGAGCTCTTTAAGCTGATCCATAACCAAGTTACCAATCATTTGGCTCGGTACTTCACGCTCACCAGTTGCGCGGAGTTGCGACTTAATCATACTGATTGCAAGCTCGATAGAGTCGGCACTTACCGGACGTTTCTCTAATGCGCGCTGAATGCCACCGACCATTTTATCTTCATCGAATGGTTCACGATTGCCATTCGACTTAATGACTTTAGGCATGACCAATTCTGCCGTTTCAAACGTAGTAAAACGTTCACTACAGGCTAAACACTGGCGGCGACGACGGACTTGATGACCATCCGCAACCAATCGGGAATCAATTACTTTTGTATCGTTCTCTGAACAAAAAGGACAATGCATATCACCTCCAAATAACGTGCCATTGGGGCCGTCCCAAAAGCCAGACTAGTGTAGCGGAATTGATATGTGAGAGAAAACAAAAAGGGGCACTAGTGCCCCTTTTTCAATCAATATCGAGTCGAATCTGTTAACTGCGTGCTAAGTAGTTCGCTTTGCCGACCCATTTGTAGCTTGTTAATTCTTCCAAACCCATCGGGCCACGTGCATGTAGCTTTTGAGTTGAGACGGCCACTTCAGCCCCCAAGCCAAATTGGGCGCCGTCAGTAAAGCGCGTTGCCGCATTCACATAAACTGCAGCCGAGCCCACCGAATTGATGAACAACTCTGAGTTAATCAAGCTGTTGGTCATGATTGCATCTGAGTGACTCGCATTGTGAACTCGCATATGATCAATCGCATCTTTCACGTCAGCGACAACTTTTACACCTAACGTGTAGCTTAGCCATTCGGTATCAAAATCACCTTCTGCGGCATCGCGAATTTGCGTAGCTTGAGCCATTAGCGCTTTCGCTTTTGGTTCTGCTACAAACGTCACTTTGTCATTCATTCGCTCGACAATCATTGGCAAGAATTTCGCCGCTACTTTCTCGTGAACAAGCAGTGTGTCTAACGAGTTACATGCCGAAGGGCGTTGAACTTTCGAGTTTTCAACCACGTTTAGCGATTTCTCTAGGTCCGCGGATTCATCAACAAAAATGTGACTGATACCAAAACCGCCGATGATCACTGGAATTGTGCTGTTCTCTTTACACATTTTGTGCAGACCCGCTCCACCACGTGGGATGATCATATCAACGTAGTCATCCAGTTTAAGCAGTTGAGAAACCAGCTCGCGATCTGGCTTTTCAATGTACTGTACTGAAGCGGCTGGCAAGTTTGCTTTTGCAAGGGCTGATTGGATAACTTTCACAAGTTCCATGTTAGAGAAAAACGTCTCTTTACCACCGCGTAGGATACTGGCGTTACCCGTTTTCAGGCACAGTGCGGCAATGTCGATGGTCACATTTGGACGCGCTTCATAAATCACACCCACAACACCAAGTGGTACACGGCGTCGAGAGAGAGACATGCCGTTTTCTAGCACTTTACTGTCGATTTCGCTGCCCACAGGATCGTTTAGGCTGATCACATTGCGAACATCATTTGCAATGCCCGTTAAGCGTTCTTCATTCAACAGTAGACGGTCTAGCAGCGCATCGGTCAGACCAGCTTCGCGACCAAGTTCGATGTCTTTTGCGTTTGCTGCCAAAATCGCAGCTGAGTTTGCTTCTAGCTCATCTGCGATGATCGCTAGAGCTTGGTTCTTTTGAGCAGTTGACGCCGTCGCCAATTCGAAAGCTGCATCTTTAGCAGCTTTACCCATATTCGTTAAATCCACGTTGCTTCCCTCAATTTCTATTCTTGAATGACGACAAGATCATCGCGATGAATCACTTCTGAGCCGTAGTCATGCCCCAAAATAGAGATGATGTCTTTACTGTGTTTGCCAGTAATTTTTGCCAAGTCTTCACTTGAGTAGGCGCTAATACCACGCGCAACCAGTTTGCCATGAGAATTTGTTACGCGAGCAACTTCACCACGGGCAAAATCACCGCTCACCTTGATGACCCCTTTTGCTAGCAAGCTGCTGCCTTTACCAACAACCGCATTTACCGCACCATCATCGATGATAATGTCACCCGATGCTGCAGGACCTGCGAGGATCCAACGCTTACGGTTTTCCAATGCTTCTGAACAAGGTAGGAAACGCGTACCTTGAGGCTCCGTGCTCAACGAGTCAAAAATTACGTTTGGCGCGCTACCTGCTGCGATAATAACTTCAATACCCGCGCGACGTGCGATGTCGGCTGCTTGAAGTTTCGTCGCCATACCACCCGTACCGAGTGTTGTACCGCTGCCGCCAGCAATTTTACGCAACGTGTCATCAATGGTTTTAACTTCTTTGATCAGCTCTGCATTCGGATCTTTTCGTGGGTCAGCAGTAAACAGACCTTTTTGGTCTGTCAGTAGCAATAACTTATCTGCACCACACAAAATACCCACTAAAGCCGATAGGTTGTCATTGTCGCCGACTTTGATTTCACTGGTGGCTACTGCATCATTTTCGTTCACGATTGGAATAATATCATTCGCTACAAGCGCATTGATGGTGTCACGCGCATTAAGAAAACGCTCACGATCATCCAAGTCAGCACGAGTCAGTAGCATTTGACCAATCTTGATACCGTAAATACCAAACAAAGACTCCCATGTTTGAATCAAACGACTCTGACCCACAGCAGCAAGCAACTGTTTGCTCGCCATCTCGTTGGGCAGTGCGGGGTATCCAAGATGCTCACGGCCTGCTGCAATTGCACCAGACGAAACCATTACCACTGAATGGCCTTGTTTCTTAAGCTCAGCACACTGACGCGCTAGCTCAACCATGTGAGCGCGATCTAGTGCCAATGTGCCGCCTGTCAGCACACTTGTACCCAGTTTCACAACGACGGTTTGTGGTTGCGAAACAACTGCGTTTTGTTGATTCGTTGTCATGATGTCTTCTGAAGTGAAAAACAAATAAAGAGAGGATGTTTTAACAATCAAATAGGGATTTAACAAGAGAAAAGGTGCGAAAACGCACCTTTTTGTTCAGTCGAAAAAGAAAACCGCCAAATCAGGCGAAATCAAATGACTCGGTATGATATTCCACTTCGAGTTTGAAGTGTTCAGCCAAGGTATCAATGAGCTTCTGATGAAAGGTACTTTGTGTAAAGTACACTTCCTCTACCACTTTTTGCGGCAGAGCTTCAGACACCCATTTCCCTTCTTTGTTGTATTTCCCAATATGGTACTTAGCGGTAAAGCCCCCTTCGATGGATTCTAAATCCATCCACCAGCCCCAGAACTCGCGTTTCTCAGGTGACTTTTTGTCGTCTACACAAACAGATAGACAATCAAAATAGTAGCGCCCTTCTTGTGATTGCGGTTCACGCAGGTAAGGCCCAATGGCCTTCAGCTTTGACATCAAGCGAAAGTGTGTTGGACCCTGAGTCGTCTCTGACATATGAATCTCCGTTTCCATATAGTTAAAGTAAACACCCAATAATGATTATTATTTTTTATTATCATGAGCTTATTTTTTGCTCAGGTATATCACTCTTAACTAAATTAGGAGATTTGTCATCTTAATAATTCATCTTCCAACCACTTTATCGCCAAATCGAGGGATTGCTCATATCCTTTTGTAATTGTCTTGGAACTGATCTTCTTCGCCTGCCCATAGTGGCTAAATAGCGCGACTAACTGGTTGTCACTGTAAGGCGAAACGGGGTCACCTTCTAAGCTCAGCGCTAAAATTGGCACCTTAGTTTTACGACTGCTCAAGAAGCCTTGAACTTTCAATGACCAAGCCATCATCTGCCCAGCCATGCTGTTGATATCAACTGCGCTTTTACCCAAACGAGAAGCCAGCATATCCAGGTACATCTTCGGCATTTTTTGCAGCTTTTTCGGCGAGGTAAACAGATCATGCACCGGTGCGCCTAGTGCCACACACGCTTTGATCTTTTCTTGCTCAAGAAAAGACAGACGAACCATGGCATTGCCACCAAAACGGAAACCGACCAAACCAACTTTGTGATGATCAACGTAAGGAATGGAATAAAGCTCATTCAACACAGCTTGATGAAGACAGCTTGAATCTTCCGTCAAAGGCCAATGAGAACTGTGTCCGACTGATGGCATATCGACGGTCAGCATTGCAATATCTTTAGGAGCAAAGTGATTGCGGAACAAACGCCACATGTCGGTTTGTAAACTGTCGAGTCCTGCACTCACCATCACAACTGGCAGCTGCTTATCGGTTCTTGGCAAATGCAAGTTAGCGATAATTTTGCGTTTTTGGTAAGGCACCTCAATTTGCTTGATGGTGTATTGAGTTTTCTCAGCCCCTTCAGAATAGGCTTTGTTTGCTAACACCTGAGCCTGAAGCGCCAAGTTGTCGTTTTTTAAATGAGGATAGCCCGCAATGCTGAAACACAACGATGCGGTAAACAGCTCGTCGGCAGCATCCTCACCTTTAAGATCATTGGCACGTCGTTGGTGTTCCATACCTAACTTGATCCACTCAAACGTCCAGTTACCGCTGTGATACCCCATCACAGTATCTAACCAATCATCGTGAGTACGAGAATGCGTTGACGAAGCAATGCGCGACAACACGCCTTCCATTTCAATTGGAGATAAGCCTTGCCACGCCCACTGCAAGCGACGCAAATGACGATACCAAGCACGATCTTCTTGCTGTTCTCGATCATCAAGAATCTTTTTGCTGGTTGGCATGTATTGAGTGAGCGCGGAGGTTTCTTTCGCTTGCTTATGTTTTACGAACAAAGTCTCGGAAAGATTTTTACTGACGTCTTCAGACATAGGAAGAACCTTTGGCTATTAGCATTAGCTGTAATGATAATAAAAAAAATGCCCCTATAAAGGGGCATTTCTCAATATTCTTCGCTAGCGATTACTTTTGCTTGCGATTTACTGGCTCTGCATACTGGATAGACATATCCCAAGGTTGCTCGATCCAAGTGTCTTGCGCGATGTCTACTACGTAGTCATCTAACAATTCTTTACCCGACGGTTTTGCACATACTGCAATCATTTTTGCTTTCGGGTACATTTCACGCAGTTTACGCGCTGTATCACCGCTATCTACTAGGTCTTCAACGATTAGGTAGCCTTCACCATCGCCTTCAGGTGCTTTAAGCACTGTCATATCACGTTGATGATCATGGTCGTAGCTTGAGATACAAATTGTATCAACGTAGCGAATACCCAGTTCACGAGCCAAGATAGCACCCGGTACTAGACCGCCACGGCTTACCGCCCAAATACCTTTCCATTGCTCAGCTGGCATCTGTTTCTCAGCCAGTTCACGGCAGTAAGTCTGCATCGCATCCCAAGTGATAATGAATTTTTTACTCATTGTAATAACCTAATAATTTGAAAATATGCATCCTCAAAATCTAGCGAAACGGCTTTAAAGCGGAATATTCACTATGCTCTCCAGAGGTCAGGAGACGAGGATTTCAAGCTGCGCAAACGATTATTCTACCGAAACACACCGTTAATACCAACGGTGATATCAAAATTCTCCGTCTATTACGCAGAAAAATCGAATTCAGTGAACAACGCTAAAAGCAAAAAGCCAGCACGAACAGCTTTTGCTGCTCGCGCTGGCTTTTTAAAAGTAATTACCCGGCCAGGTATTTAACGATGAAGATGGCAGACATAACCCAAACACTCATCGATACATCGCGGCCTTTGCCACTAAACAATTTGATAGCAGCATACGCAATAAAGCCTAGGGTGATACCTTCTGCAATAGAGAATGTAAGCGGCATCACAAGACAAGTTACAACAACTGGAGATGCTTCAGTTAGGTCACGCCAATCAATGCTCACCAAGCCAGAAAGCATCAAAATTGCTACATAGAACAATGCACCTGACGTTGCATACGCAGGGATCATACCCGCTAGTGGCGAGAACAATAGTGCAAGCAGGAAGAGTACACCAACAACCACTGCGGTTAGGCCAGTACGACCACCAGCAGCTACGCCCGAAACACTTTCAATGTATGAAGTCGTGTTTGACGTACCTAGCAACGCACCAACAGAAGTCGCTGTTGAGTCAGCAAGTAGTGCTTTGTTTAGACGAGGAATGTTGCCATTCTCATCCGTTAGACCGGCTTTTTGAGAAACACCAACGAGCGTGCCAGCCGTATCAAATAAGTCGACGAACAAGAAAGCGAACACAACAGAGATCATGCCGACTTCAAATAGACCCGAGAAATCCAATTGTAAGAATGTTGGTGCGATACTTGGTGGTGTTGACATGACACCGTTCCATTGCACATCACCAAATAGAAGACCAAGCGCCGTCACACCCAAAATCGCGATCATCACCGCACCTTTCACACCACGGTGAACAAGCGCGATAGTAAGGAAGAAACCAATCGCCGCCAACACTGATGGCAATGACGTGATATCGCCCATTGAAACCAATGTCGCTGGGTTATCAACCACAATACCTGCGTTTTTAAGGGCGATAAACGCCAAGAAAAGGCCAATACCTGCAGAAATGCCGGTGCGAAGCGAATGCGGGATCGAGTTAATGATCCACTCACGAATCTTAAAAATGCTCAGCAGAATAAACAAAACACCAGAAACAAACACTGCAGCCAGCGCGACTTGCCATGTGTAACCCATGCCTAACACAACGGAATATGTGAAGAATGCGTTTAAACCCATGCCCGGAGCCTGAGCAATTGGGTAGTTTGCGACTAAGCCCATAATGAAACAGCCAATCGCGGCGGCAAGACACGTTGCAACAAAGATCGCACCACGATCCATACCGGTATCAGACAAAATAGCTGGGTTTACAAAAATAATGTAAGCCATGGTAAGGAAGGTCGTAATACCTGCAATGATCTCAGTGCGCACATTTGTGCCGTTTTCACTAAGTTTAAAGAGCCTTTCGAGCATGATCGAATCCTGTAAAGGTAAAAAGTAAACGGTTGCGTAATCGATTGGCAGGAATTATAAAGTTATCAAATAGCAAATTCTAGATAGAATCATCACTCTAAAGCGATTTTTTCGCAGGATATGAAACCCATCCGTTAGTATTTAAAATCAAGAATGAATATAGCGCTTATTAAACAATAACTAACCGCTCATGTTCACTTTGCCTTCAATGCGTGCAAATTGAGCAATGTTCTAAACTTTCAAACAGAAATGGACGTTAAAGGGCAATATTCACTCACAATTTACTGCGTAAGTGGGATTCCTTTTAGCAGCAATAAGAGAATGGAGGCTTAGTGGTGGAAATTTGGTCGGAAGTAGAAAAAAGAGATAAAAAAACGCCACTCAATTTGAGTGGCGGTGAATCATGTCAGCACTATCACTGAAAAAAAATTCCAATTTATAGGGGTGAACAAACTGTTCGAGTCACATGCGTTGACTTCACTTAGTAGCCAAAGCTTGTTGGGTATACAAAGTTACCGGTATATACAGATTTGCTATTCCAGAACATTGCACTTGGTAAACCTTTCATAAATATCACCTTCTAAATCAATTAAAACAGTCGTTGATTTCTCGGTTCCTTGGAGGCGATAAACGGACTCATCCTTTGAGCATTTCATTCTTCATCTCAGAAGCTGGTTACAAATATACCACCAAGAAATTTAATTACAAGCATTTTAGTGATAAAAGTCACAAAAAATCCATAAATTGACGTCAATCAAATTTTAACTGTAATTAAATTACATTTTTGTGAATTAAAAATTATTCTACTTTCAGTTCATATAAACATAAGCGCATTTACGACCTATACCATGTTCATAAAGTGTGACAGTGAGGAAGGAAATCCTTTTGTTCTCGACTACTAGTAGCCTTCGTCTGGTGGTATCCTTGAGCTAATTCATGCCAAATATCATTAGCATTTCCTGCTAATCACACATTATTTATACGGTATATATTTGGCAAAGCACATCAAAAGGAGTCTTCCGTGTCTGAATTCCATTCTGAAATCAGTACCTTGTCACCTGCTCCACTTTGGCAGTTTTTCGATAAGATTTGTTCCATCCCTCATCCATCTAAGCATGAAGAAGCATTAGCACAGTACATTATCAACTGGGCAACAGAGCAAGGCTTCGATGTTCGCCGAGACCCAACGGGCAACGTATTCATCAAAAAGCCAGCAACGCCTGGGATGGAAAACAAAAAGGGCGTGGTTCTTCAAGCACACATTGACATGGTGCCACAGAAGAATGAAGACACTGACCACGACTTCACAAAAGATCCAATTCAACCGTACATCGATGGTGAGTGGGTAACAGCGAAAGGCACGACGCTTGGTGCAGACAACGGTATTGGTATGGCTTCTTGTCTGGCTGTATTAGCATCTAAAGATATCAAGCATGGGCCAATTGAAGTTCTACTAACAATTGATGAAGAAGCAGGCATGACAGGTGCATTCGGGCTTGAAGCAGGTTGGTTGGAAGGTGATATTCTTCTAAACACCGACTCCGAGCAAGAAGGCGAAGTGTACATGGGCTGCGCTGGTGGTATCGATGGTGCGATGACTTTTGACATCAAACGCGACGCGATCCCTACTGGCTTTGTGACTCGTCAGCTAACCTTGAAGGGTTTAAAAGGCGGTCACTCTGGTTGTGATATCCACACTGGTCGTGGTAATGCCAACAAACTGCTTGGCCGATTCCTAGCGGGCCATGCACAAGAGTTGGATCTTCGCTTGGTTGAATTCCGTGGTGGTAGTTTGCGTAATGCTATTCCTCGCGAAGCTTTCGTAACAGTTGCTGTTCCTGCTGAAAACCAAGAGAAGCTTGCAGAGCTTTTCAACTACTACACTGAGCTATTAAAAGCTGAGCTTGGCAAAGTAGAAACGGGCATTGTGACGTTCAATGAAGAGATCGCAACCGAATCACAAGCCTTCACCGCGGCGGATCAACAACGCTTTATTGCTGCTCTCAACGCATGTCCTAATGGCGTGATGCGCATGAGCGACGAAATTGAAGGTGTGGTTGAAACGTCACTGAACGTTGGCGTGATCACTACTGAAGAAAATAAAGTGACTGTTCTGTGTCTGATTCGCTCTTTGATTGACTCTGGCCGTAGCCAAGTAGAGAGCATGTTACGCTCTGTTGCTGAACTCGCAGGAGCACAAGTTGAGTTCTCAGGCGCTTACCCTGGTTGGAAACCAGACGCTGATTCAGAAATCATGGCAATTTTCCGTGATATGTACGAAGGCATTTACGGCCACAAACCAAACATCATGGTTATTCACGCAGGTCTAGAGTGTGGTCTATTTAAAGAGCCGTACCCGAACATGGACATGGTTTCTTTCGGCCCAACGATCAAGTTCCCTCACTCTCCTGATGAAAAAGTGAAGATTGATACCGTTCAACTGTTCTGGGATCAAATGGTTGCGCTTCTAGAAGCAATTCCTGAGAAAGCGTAATCCAAACGCGACAACAAAACAAAAAGGGTGCCGAGACACCCTTTTTTATTGCTATTTATCACGAGAGTATCGCGAATTATGCACGAGTTTGCGCATACGCTGCTAGCTCATCCATAGAAGTCTTCGCGACCACTTCACCATTGATGTAGTAAGTAACAAACTCACCCTCACGTACACCCATTAACGTCGCTTTTTCGCCGTTGTTGTATGTGATGTTCATCTGAACCGTATTTTCATCGATTTGGTGCATTTGGCCTTGCTCGATAACGCGGTTGTTTGTAAGTGGGCCAATCGGCGCTGTTGTAAGCGACTTATCTAGCTGGTGGTTTACATCAATGTAAGTGTCCATCTTAGTATCGAAGATGTGTGGTTTGCCGTTTAGCGGGTTTTTACCAGTCCAGAACTCTAGAGAGTTAAATACGATGTAGTCAGCTGCGATTGCCACACCGTAAACTGGTGCCATAAGCATGTTTAGACCACCACGAGCGTAACGGTTATCTACCGCTTTCAAGTTGAAGCCCATAACATAGCCAGTTACCGCGTTGCTGCCAACACAACCTGAAAGTGAAACTGCCACAGCAGTCAATGCGCCAATTTTAGCAATTGCCTTTTTCATCAAAACCTCTAGTTAGAAAGTATTAGGTCGAAAATTCGGCGCGGATATTAGCTTATAAAAACTAGGGATAAAAGACAGAATTTTCCGAAGAAAGCATCTTTATTATTTTTAATACGTGGACATTTATCTAAACAATAAATAACCAATTTAAGATAAGGGTGACGAGATATTCAGCAAATAATAAACGTCACATTTACAACAAACTTTCCACAAACGGTTATTATTTGCTCTCCTTGATTAAAATAATTTGTCGTATCCTTAATTAGAATGATTAGTGTGATTTTGACGCGATTGTTACATTGTTGCTAACTTATTTGACAGAGATGGTTTATGGCCAGAAGTAAAACAAGCAAAGTATTTGAGCTGCTCGGGCATAAAATACAACCAGGACAGCGTTTAGAAGTAGAATTCGAAGCTGCTCAGCTATACACGCACTCTCCACTTTCTATCCCTGTGGAAATCATTCACGGGAAACAAGAAGGTCCAGTGCTGATGGTGAACGCCGCAATCCATGGTGATGAGCTTAATGGCGTAGAGATCGTTCGTCAGATGATCAACCAGTTAAACCCATTAAAGCTAAAAGGTACGGTTATTGCGGTGCCAATCGTAAACGTATTTGGCTTTATCCATAAGTCTCGTTACTTACCCGATCGCCGCGATCTAAACCGTTGTTTCCCTGGCAGCGAAAAAGGCGCACTCGCTTCACGTATGGCGTATGGATTCTTCAATAATATAGCGAAACGTTGTGATTACATTTTAGATTTACACACAGGTGCGATTCATCGTACTAACCTACCCCAAATACGCGCTAACCTGAGCAATCCGGAAACACTACGCATTGCTCAAGCATTTGCCACGCCAGTGATCGTTGACTCTGCATTGCGTGATGGCTCGCTACGTAGCGAAGCCGAGAAGTGTGATATCCCAGTATTGACTTACGAAGCTGGTGAAGCACTTCGCTTTGATCCGCTATCTATCAGTGCTGGTGTTTTAGGCGTTCAACGCGTTATGCAAGCGATCGGTATGTTAAGAGCCAGCCGTAAAAAACTGCCTGAACCTGTTATCGCGAAATCGACCAGCTGGGTTAGAGCGCCAGGCAACGGTATTTTGCGCACGGTGGTGAACCTAGGCGATAAAGTAGAAAAAGGTGAAACCTTAGCTTACATCAGCTCACCCCTCGGTCACGATGAAATAGAGCTAAAAGCACCTAAAAGTGGTTTAGTGATCGGTCAGCAAACGCTGCCATTGGTGAACGAAGGCGATGCCATTTTCCACCTCGCATACTTCAGCCAAAGCGACGATGAAGTAGAACAAGCGGTAGAAAGCTACATTGAAGGATTAACTGAGTTTGACGTCGAACAGGTAACGACGGGACAAATCCCACTCGACACTCAGTCATAATTGCATGCTCTATGATCTCAAAGCCCAGTACCTGTTGCCGGGCTTTTTTTGTTATGTTTACTCACCAATATTATTTATTACAAACACTTAAACATGAAAACTTAACGTTTGTGCTTCGTGTTTAGCTTATTTCAATTCATCTTGTTCACCGCACAATTGCACAGCGTTTTATTTATTCGTATTATGTTTTCTTTTTGCTTGCACACATCTATGAATAAAACACAACTCATTAGCTGTTTGTTGGGACTTGGACTTTCTGCAAATCTCCTCGCTCAAGAATCTGAAAACATCGCTCAATACTTACAAGAACAAAGTCAACAACATTCACTAGAAGATCATTATGCTTCATCTGTTCCAGATGAACTCAACTTGGACGCGCAACGCTCAGAACTCAAATGGCGAGAGGAAGGTAAGCCAGATCATTGTTACCACACAAAAAATAACGCCGAGGTTACAACAGACTTTGACTACGGTGAGGCCAACGATCTTTCGGATGGCTTACATCATATTGATTTACCGCCTGTGCATACACGTAATAACAAATCATCTCATCGTGTTTACGCAAACAATCCCCACTTACTGCCTGGTAACCAACAGTTTGCCGCACCTTCCGAAGGCTCTTTTGGCTTCTCGGTTTCTTCTGACTGCTTATGAAAATGAGCCAACAAAAAAGCCCTGAAGAAAACTTCAGGGCTTTTTAGCATTACCGGCAGATCGAAACATCTATCGGAATATATGCCATTATTCTTCGTCAGCTTCAGCTTCGCGTGCTTTACGAGCTTCTTCTTTGCGAACTTTTGCCGCAAGTTGCTCTGCTTCACGTTCTTGACGCTGTACAGCTTTACGCTCATTACGAACAACTTGGTTTTCGATGAAGCCCGCAAGTTCTTGTTCAGCCCAAGCTTGTGCTTTTTCTTCGCTGTCAAACTCAGTTTCACGTTTTGAAACCATTGTTTTGCGAGACGTTACTTGACGAGTGATTTCTGCGCTCCAACCGTTACGTTTTTCAGTTACGCGGATAGCAAATTTTGGATTTTTAGACATCTATTTCAGTTCCTAAGGGATTAATCAGGGATTCGGTCAACTTGATAACTCCATCTAAGCTGAGCTGTTTAACACCATCCCTTGGTAAGCGCGGTATTAGAGCATAAATCATTATGATTGGCTGCAAAAATTTTATTTTCCACACTTAAACCACATTGGTTGTTGGCAATAAGTGTACTAGCCCGTTTTCGACTTCACACTTCCACAATCCCAAAAAAGAAAAGCGCAGATCTTTCGATCTGCGCTTCGCGTTTGTAAAGTATTAATACTTAACCGATGTTCTTGCGCGCGTTTTGGAACATACGCATCCAAGCGCCATTTTCACCCCAACCTTCCGGAGCCCAAGAGTTTGCAACTGTGCGGAATACACGCTCAGGGTGAGGCATCATAATGGTTACACGGCCATCTGCGGTAGTCAGACCGGTAATCGCATTCGGCGAACCATTCGGGTTGTTCGGGTATTGTTGCGTTGGGTTACCGTTATTATCAACGTAACGTAGCGCGACAGTACCTGACGCTTCAATTGCGTTTAGGTGCTCACCGTCACGTACTTCGACACGACCTTCACCGTGAGAAACCGCGATAGGCATACGTGAGCCAGCCATGCCGTCGAAGAACACAGAATCAGACTTCTGTACTTCAACCAGGCTAAAGCGTGCTTCAAAACGCTCAGATTCGTTGCGAACAAAACGTGGCCACAAGTCTGCCCCCGGGATCAGCTCTTTCAGGTTCGACAGCATCTGACAACCGTTACAAACACCTAGAGAGAATGTCTCTTCACGGTTGAAGAAGGCTTGGAACTGCTCACGAGCTTGTGCGTTAAACAGGATAGACTTCGCCCAACCTTCACCCGCACCTAGCACGTCACCGTAAGAGAAACCACCACAAGCTACCAGACCTTGGTATTCATCAAGTACCGCTTGGCCTGTCAGAATGTCGCTCATGTGGATGTCGGTTGCTTCAAAGCCAGCACGGTCAAAGGCTGCTGCCATTTCAACGTGAGAGTTAACACCTTGTTCACGAAGAATCGCCATCTTAGGTTTCGCGCCTTTCACAATGTAAGGTGCTGCGATATCTTCATTCACATCAAAGCTTAGAGATACGTTCAGACCAGGGTCAGTGTTGTCTTTCTTCGCGTCAAATTCTTGGTCTGCACATGCTGGGTTATCACGTAGCGCCTGCATTTTATGCGTAGTTTCTGCCCAGATAACACGTAGTTCGGTACGTGAACGCTTAAGCACAACATCATCACCAGAAGTGATAACAAAGTCGTCTGATGCTTCAACAGAACCAATTACATGTGAACATGCTTCTAAGCCATTCGCTGCTAGCGTAGACAGAACTGAATCCAGATCGTTGTTTTTAACCTGAACAACCGCGCCTAATTCTTCGTTAAATAGGACCGCCAGCGCATCTTCACCCAGCTCTGCGATGTTCGCCTTTACGCCACAGTGACCCGCGAACGCCATCTCAGCCAACGTTACAAATAGACCGCCGTCACCTTTATCGTGGTAAGCAAGCAGCTTGTCGTTACGTACGAGATTTTGCATTGCATCGAAGAAGCCTTTTAGTTGCTCTGCGTTGTCTACGTCTGCCGGCTTATCACCCAGCTGCTTGTATACCTGTGCCAGTGCTGTTGCACCCAGACGGTTTTTGCCGTTACCTAGGTCTACAAGAACAAGTGAAGTGTCACCTAGTCCTTCCAAGGTATCAGATGTGCGTAGCTGAGGCGTTACTGTCTTACGTACGTCTTCAACACGACCAAACGCAGTGATAACTAGCGATAGTGGCGAAGTCACTTCTTTGCTTTCGCCATTCTCTTCCCACTTAGTCTTCATTGACATTGAGTCTTTACCAACAGGGATAGTCAGACCTAGCGCCGGACATAGCTCTTCACCAACCGCTTTCACTGCTTCGTAAAGACCCGCATCTTCACCTGGGTGACCCGCTGGAGACATCCAGTTCGCAGACAGTTTAATGCGCTTGATATCTCCGATATCTGTCGCTGCGATGTTAGTCAGAGATTCACCAACCGCCAGACGAGCAGATGCTCCGAAGTCTAGCAGAGCAACCGGAGTGCGCTCACCCATCGACATCGCTTCACCGTGGTATGTGTCGTAACTTGCCGCCGTAACTGCACAGTTCGCTACAGGCACCTGCCAAGGACCAACCATCTGATCACGAGCAACCAGACCCGTTACCGAGCGGTCACCGATCGTGATCAGGAACGTTTTCTCAGCAACCGTTGGTAGGCGAAGTACGCGGTCTGCGGCTTCATCGATTTCAATACCGTCACGTGCAATCGCTGGGCTATCTACTTTCAATGTTGTTGCTTCACGGTGCATCTTCGGTGTTTTACCAAGCAAGATATCCATTGGCATATCAATTGGCGTGTTATCGAAGTGGGAGTCTTCTAGTGTCAGGTGACGTTCTTCTGTTGCAACACCCACAACTGCATAAGGTGCACGCTCACGCTTACAGATTGCATCGAATGCTTCCATATGCTCTGGCGCAACCGCAAGAACGTAACGTTCCTGAGATTCGTTACACCAGATTTCCAGCGGGCTCATGCTCAATTCATCATTTGGTACATCACGTAGCTGGAACTTACCACCACGCTCGCCATCGTCACAAAGCTCAGGAAGTGCGTTAGAGATACCGCCCGCGCCCACATCGTGGATAAATGCGATTGGGTTCTCTTCACCTAGCTGCCAACAACGGTCGATAACTTCCTGACAACGACGCTCCATCTCTGGGTTTTCACGTTGTACTGAAGCAAAGTCCAGATCTTCTGCTGACTGACCAGACGCCATTGAAGACGCCGCACCGCCACCAAGACCGATGTTCATTGCTGGACCACCAAGTACGATTAGGCTTGCACCAACTGGGATCTCTTTCTTCTGCACGTGTTCGTCACGGATGTTACCCATACCACCAGCAATCATGATTGGCTTGTGATAACCACGCACTTCTTCCCCCGCGTGAGAGGTCACTTTCTCTTCGTAAGTACGGAAGTAACCCAGTAGGTTTGGACGACCAAATTCATTGTTGAATGCAGCGCCGCCCAAAGGACCTTCAAGCATGATGTCCAGTGCGTTTACGATACGACCCGGCTTACCGAAGTCCGTTTCCCAAGGCTGTTCAAAACCAGGAATACGCAAGTTAGACGTTGTAAAACCAACCAGACCCGCTTTTGGCTTACCACCGATACCGGTCGCGCCTTCGTCACGGATTTCACCACCAGAACCCGTTGATGCACCTGGCCAAGGAGAGATAGCCGTTGGGTGGTTGTGCGTCTCTACCTTCATTAAGATGTGTGCATCTTCATGGTGGTAAGTGTATTGACGAGTTTTAGGATCTGGGAAGAAACGCCCCACTTTAGAACCAGTCATTACCGCTGCATTATCTTTGTAAGCAGACAGAACATGGTCTGGTGTCGTTTCGAATGTGTTTTTGATCATCTTAAACAGAGACTTCTCTTGGTCTACGCCATCGATAGTCCAGTCTGCGTTAAAGATCTTATGACGACAGTGCTCTGAGTTCGCCTGAGCAAACATCATCAGCTCAATGTCGTTAGGGTTACGACCTAACTTAGTGAAATTCTCCACCAAGTAATCAATTTCATCTTCTGCGAGTGCCAAACCAAGGGAAACGTTTGCTTCTTCAAGCGCAAGACGACCGCCCGCTAAGATATCAACATGCGCCACAGGCTTTGGCTCTGCGACTGTAAACAGCGCTGACGCGGCTTCAAGTTCTGTGAACACCGTTTCCATCATGCGGTCGTGAATTAACGCTTTGACAGCGTCAACTTGAGCTTCTGATAGAACAACTGAAGATTCTACGTAGTAAGCCGTACCGCGCTCCAGACGCTTAACAGTGTCCAGACCACAATTAATAGCGATATCGGTAGATTTAGAAGACCAAGGCGAGATAGTGCCAGGACGAGGCGTAACAAGAAGTAGAAGACCTTCTGGCTCATGCTCTTCAATTGTTGGGCCGTAAGTTAGTAACTTTTCAAGTTTTTCTAACTCTTGGTCATCAAGGTCAGACTTTAGATCTGCAAAATGCATAAACTCGGCATAGATGCCAGTTACAGGCAGATCTTGTTCACGACAAAGTTCCAGTAGTTTATTAACACGAAACTCAGAAAGAGCTGGGGAGCCACGCAAAATTCTCATGTGCTTAGGTCTCTTATGCAATTGATTAAGGTGATATTGGAATAAATTCAGATACTTAACTTGAGCTCTATCGAACCTATGCCGATTCCACCTCGTCATTGCGAGCGCATTATATAGCAATTGTTTTTGTGATGTAACATCAAAAGCAACCGTTTGCGTCATTTTTTTTGTCAAATTTGAGTTGTAGCCGAAATGTCGATAAAACACACAATGTCGCACTCTATCTGTCCGATTCGCTTTGCCCCATCTCCACGCTTTGATATAAAGACCACTAGAAATTTTCTGAGATGTACCGATCAATGCAAATACGCCACTTCAACCGACTCAAGCGCAGCGTCCTACTTTTTGCTTCTGTGCTACTACTTTCTGCCTGCCAAATTGAGTCGCAACCGAAAAGTGAATTCGAGAAAATCCAAGAGCGCGGAGTGCTACGCGTTGGCACGCTCAACAACCAACTCTCGTACTACATTGGTCCTGATGGCCCTGCGGGTTTGGATTATGAGCTAGCGCGTAAATTTGCAGAAGAGTTGGGCGTAAAGCTAGAAATCAAACCCGCTTTCAGACAAGCCGACCTTTTCCCAGCCTTAAAGAAGGGCGACATCGATATTATTGCTACGGGGCTTAATCAAACCTCACAAGCCGTCAAACGTTTTAGACCTGGCCCTGCTTATTATTATGTAAGCCAGCAAGTGGTCTACAAAAAGGGCCAGCTTCGTCCTCGTGATATTGAGCAGCTTATCGAGTATCAAGCATCCAAAGACAGTCAATCAGAAGAAGACGTGAATGCTGGCGCACAAACATTGAAAATTGTCGAACAGTCACAATATGTTCCGACACTGACGGCATTGAAGAAGCAGTATCCTGAATTGCAGTTTGAAATCGTGGGCGATGCTGACACTCGCGATCTACTGAAACATGTATCGACTGGAGAACTGCGTTTCACCGTCACTGATTCCGTAGAACTGTCCCTCGCGCAACGCCTGTATCCAGATTTAGCACTTGCTTTTGAGCTCACCGAAGATCAACCAGTATCATGGTTTACTCGCCGCTCAGAGGATGAGAGCTTGTATGCGATGCTGATTGAGTTTTTCGGCAATATCAAACAATCTGGCGAGCTAGCTTCTCTTGAAGAGAAGTACATTGGCCATATTGAAGCGTTTGACTACGTGGACACGCGTGCCTTTATTCGTGCTCTTGATGATAAGTTGCCGAGATGGGCTCCGCTGTTCCAAAAATACAGCGAAGAGTTTGATTGGCGTTTAATCGCGGCTTTGGCCTACCAAGAATCTCATTGGAAACCAAAAGCAAAATCGCCTACGGGTGTTCGTGGCATGATGATGCTGACTTTACCAACTGCGAAAAGTGTTGGTGTAACCGATCGTCTAAACCCAGAGCAATCTGTTCGTGGTGGTGTGGAATACCTGCGTCGCATCGTCGCTCGCGTACCTGATACGATTAACGAACATGAAAAAATTTGGTTTGCATTGGCATCGTACAATATTGGTTATGGCCACATGATGGACGCGCGTCGACTAACCAAGACACAAGGTGGCGATCCAAACGCATGGGCAGATGTAAAAGACCGACTACCGCTGTTACGACAAAAGCGTTACTACAGCCAAACTCGTTATGGCTACGCTCGTGGAGACGAGGCACGAAATTACGTTGAAAATATTCGACGCTACTACCAATCAATCATTGGGCATGTCAGTCAAAAGCCTTCCATTGATGAAGATACGGATGATCTACAGGTTATCCCACCACTAAATCCAGAATTGCTTATTTCTGGTGCGGTGGAAACCACTGCAGAAGAAGTGTCTGGTGCCTCTGATGTCACCAATGAAGTCGATGAAGATTTAGACCAAGAAGAAGAATAAACACGCAAAAAAGACGAGTGTGAAGCTCGTCTTTTTTGTTGAGTCCAAGGTAGAACTTATCTAAAATCCGATGTTCCGAACCAGACCGGTCATCATAGTAAGTGCATACAAACGTGATTGGTCAACACCTTGCCGCAGCGTCCATACCCGTTAATTGATGCCTGCGGAATAAATCGGTTCGGTAGGTTTCCCTCTCTCCTAATTTGAAGTGACTCCATCACTAGAATGTCATCCACGATGCAAAGCAGATGCGGCGTGTGCTGCATCGCGAGAGGGTGTTTGTAGTCTTGTCTGCAGGAGGTTCGGATATGAGAAGACGTAGAGTGCAGTCAAAGCGTTTGAATAAGACAGTGGCTGCGATTCGCCGCAAGCGAAAGCTGACAACGATGAAAAAGAAAGTCAGCGCACGCAATCGTGTATTCGTTCACTTAGTAAATCACTAAGAACTTAAAGCAAACATCTACACACCCGTAGATGTTTGCTGAACACAACTCACCAACTTAATCTTCTTGCTTACCTTCTAACGCTTTTTTCTCTTGTTTCTTAGCCTTAATTTCTTTACGACGACGCTTGAAAAATGCCTGCAACTGCTCACGGCACTCATCTTCTAACAGCCCTTTTTCGACCGTTGCGTAATGGTAAGCAGCTTGGCTCTCAAACAAGTTCAATACCGTACCAGCCGCGCCAGCTTTAAGATCTGGCGCGCCAAATACCACGCGTTTCACTCTGCTGTGCAACAGTGCTCCTGCGCACATCGGGCAAGGCTCTAGTGTGACATAGAGAGTGGTGTCTAAAAGTCGATAGTTTTCTAACACAGCCCCAGCGTTACGTAGAGTCTGAATCTCCGCATGTGCTGTTGCATCATGAGAGCAGATAGAGCGGTTCCAGCCTTCTGCAATCACTTCTCCATCTTTAACTAATACCGCTCCCACAGGCACCTCTCCTTCCAATTCAGCTTGTTCAGCTAATGCAAGTGCACGGCGCATAAAAATTTCGTCTTGTGGGGTAAATTGATGCTCAGACAAAAGGGCTCCAGAAAGGAAGGTAACTATGAATAGAGAAATATTACCACCAACATCGCTTTCACTACAGCAGGACATAAGTTTTGGAGATGCGCCTCTTTCGTAATAGCACCTCAAAACAAAAAAGCGCAGACCTTTCGACCTGCGCTTCTCTAATATTCGATCATTTACATCGTGTATGTGTACGGTGCTTGAATACCTAGTGGGATACCTACCATCCAGTAAAGAACTAGGAAGATTGACCAACCAATCAACATAGCAATCGAGAATGGCATCATCAGTGACGCAAGCGTACCAATGCCTGTCGACTTCACGTAACGTTGACAGTAAACCACTACAAGAGGGAAGAATACCATCAGAGGTGAAATGATGTTCGATACTGAGTCACCCACACGGTAAGCCGCCTGAGATAGTTCAGGAGAAATACCTACCGCCATTAGCATTGGAACTAGGATTGGACCAATCAAAGCCCATTTCGCAGAAGCGGAACCGATAAGTAGGTTTACAGCTGCTGTTAGCAAGATCATACCAATGATGGTTGCTTCACCTGGTAGGTTCATCGCTTTTAAGCCTTCTGCACCATACAACGCTAGCATCGTACCGATGTTTGACTGAGCAAATGCAGATAGGAACTGAGCACAGAAGAACGACATGACAATGTATGCGCCCATGGTCGACATGGTGTCCGCCATCGCTTTGATGATGTCGTTACTTGTCTTAAAGGTGCCAGATACTTTGCCGTAAACGTAACCAGGGATGATAAATAGAATGAAGATCAGTGGAACAATCGACTTCATGATAGGCGCAGAAAACGCCGTAATTTCGCCTTCAGGAGAACGAAGTGCCGAGTTCTCAGGCAATAACGCGGCAACAAGAAGTGCGATACCCGCCATCATAGCCCAGCCAGCGTAGCGGAATGCTTTTGATTCCAACTCAGTGAAAGAGCCTAAGTTTGGTGCCGTTTCTGCATCTTCATCAATTGGCATCTTTGCAAGACGAGGCTCGATGATTTTCTCAGTCACGTACCAACCGATAGCAACGATGATCACTGAAGATAGACCAGTGAAGAAGATGTTTGCTAGAGGGTTAACCACGTATTCAGGATCAAGAACCTGTGCTGCCGTTTGTGTGAAACCAGCGAGCAATGGGTCAATACCTGAAGGAATGAAGTTTGCAGAGAAACCACCAGACACACCAGCAAATGCTGCTGCGATACCAGCTAGAGGGTGACGACCAGCGGCATGGAAAATGATACCACCTAGAGGAATAACCAAAACGTAGCCCGCATCAGCCGCGGTATGCGAGATGATTGCGACAAGAATAAGCATTGGTGTAAGTAGCTTCGCTGGAGTGAAGTTCAGCATCTTCTTAAGGCCAGTCGTGATAAAACCAGAAGAATCCGCAACACCTACACCCAACATTGCAACTAATACGATGCCTAGAGGTGCAAAACCAGTAAACGTAGTGACCATGTTAGCAAGGAAACTTGCTAGAGCTTCACCCGTAAGTAAGTTAGTAATGGTAAGAGCTTCGCCCGTTCGAGGGTTTGGAAGGTCGAAAGTCACATTCGACAAAAGTGCAGACGCAGCCCAAGTAATGATCAGTGCCCAGAAAAACAAAATCGCAGGATCAGGAATTTTATTACCTGCACGCTCGATAAAGTTTAGAAAGCGATCCATCCCGCTCGGCTTCGATGATGGTGCCTTATTTACAGCTTGGTTACTCATGGTAACTCCATATGAATGATGTTGGTGCCAAGGCCTATTTGAATAATTATAACGGCCTATTATCAACACAGCATTCTAGTAAATAAGGATAGGGAAAGCACAAGGTTCTATGATTTTTTCCATAATTGGAGACATATTTTGCAAAAACGCCACTCCAATTAAACATAATAAAAACAGTAGCACATCAACCGCATTAACAGTTCGAAAACCATTCATTAACTGAGACAAACCCGGTATCAAAAAGAAATTATCCACGACTTTGTCTCAAGCTATGTATGCAATTGAACTTAGTTTTCGAATTCACTGTACTGTGAAATCATAGTTTTCAACTGAACTGATTGCGTTTGTCCCACTCTATCTTTCCAACTGGTCGTAATAGTAATGGTTTTAAGAGATCCAGACACAGTAGCCGACGGCACAACCCACTCCACTGTATACGCACCAGTAGCGGAAGATCCTGTTGCAATAGAGGCAAAGCTAGCCGTAGAGATCGTCGAAAGCGCATCCGAGGCTCCACGCGTACGGAACCATTCAAGCTGGTTCTCTGCTAGACGCAGTGCTTCAATACTTTTTATGGCATATTCGGATTCACGTTCGAGATACACGTTTAGCTTTGTTAAACCTAGTGCCCCAACACCGATAAGCAAAAAAGAAATTAGAACCTCAAGAAGGTTAAAACCTTTTTGTTTAGAGATCATTCCAAGAGCCCTTTTTCCAATGTGCTTTCTTCAGCTTCTCCTGAGGCTCCTCAATTACATCGCGATTGTATTGGAATGATAACGCAGCATTAAAGAGTGCAAATGTTCCTGGTGCATCCATGACAAATCCTCCTAACGGGTTGAATGCACCGTGCTGAAAATAGCCAACCTTTGTCTTTTCCATAGGAACTGTTGTTTTTAAAGCTGCTATGACGCCATCCAATGCGGCATCATTGGCAGAGCCAGACCAGTCGGTAAAATCAAATGTAGCCCCAGTTGTTGGTTCGGTATACAGCGGAGAAATAAAGTGGTAAAGCATTCCTTTGAAATCCTGCGTCCCTATCGTAGAAAAAATACCGTCTTGAACGACTAGAATTATCCCGCTCCCACCCAGGCTATTATCTATTGCGTTCTTTATACTCGTAAAATCTGCCGTATTAATTTCACAGCCACCATAAACCCAAATAAGATCTTTCCCATTTTCTATATTGCTAACAATCCCCTCCGCGCATGTCTCGTTGAATACAGGAGAAGGGAGATCTGCTTTTGAGTTCAATTTCATACTATTTAATGACAAGGGTACATATCCGAACAGGGAATTATCCGACATCACATCGAACCACTCACTTCGAGGGACATCAAATACATCTTTAAACGGATCCATATCCGAAGACTGACGATAATCACTCTCAGACGCAGCAACACTTGTTCCCCAACTATAGTGAGTAGATGCGCACTTTTGTTCTTGTCCTGCAGGACTGTCAGGGAAACTCGAATAAGGCTTATCAGATAGCTGATAGGGATGAAAAGTGCTTACACTTGTTGCATAAAAAAAGTTGAAATAAAGAACAGAAGTGCATTCCCATAAATTATTACCGAGACTTTTACTCGGATCTGGAGAGCTCGTATATGAGCCATTAATCACGAGGTCGGATTTAGATTTTATCGCTCCAGCCCCACTGCTTGTAGGTAGTTTAATGGTCTTTTTAATTTCCCGATTACCTATCGTTGAAGTCACTAGACTTGAAGAGCCCGAGGAATATGTTAAGGCATCAAGCCCCATAGCTGTGATGCAATCATTCACATTAGTTGGCAGTGTTTTATTTATTTTGGTCTTGCTGTAGACGCACTCTAGCCCCCCCTCTGCACGCCAATGCTCTTGTCGTGCTTCAATTTGATTGTTGGCTCGTTTAATTTGGTAAAAGAGGGATTTATAGCTACCGAGAGACATCATTAATGCCGCAACTAGCAATACGCTCACAACTAATAACGCAGCTGCACCTTGTTGTTTCTTCATTACTGCCAGTTCCTTTGCATCGTAGTAAACGACTGCTGCGTGCGAATATCAGTCGCGTCTTTCAATTCGGTTCCCAATGTAATGGTCACCAGTGCACTTTTTGCATCAGTGCTTTCTAGCAATTCACTAGCCAGGTCAAATCGATTAACGTGAATAACTTTTTTATCAAAGAGAGTGTTACATGAGCCTGTGCCTGCAAGGTTGACCACATCATTAACATCCCATATCGTTATTTGCTTTTTTTCACACACAAATAGCGACTCTGGCGTGTTAACTCGTTGCTCATAAGCCACGTTTTTATACAAAGGAGCAGAGCCAGAAACACCTATGTAATAGGCGTAAGCAATTAGCCCTCTATCAACATCATCAAGAGTGTAAATTGTGTTCGCTGAGCCCGATATTTTTATAGAATGACCATCGTTACCGTCAAAACCAGCACGCTGAATGTCACTCTTGAGCATCTGCACGACACTTTCAGAATTCTGTAACAACATTAACTCTTTCGAACGTTCCATTATCACTCGTTGACCACTCACATAGATTGACCCCACTGTCGCTAGAGAAATAAGCCCAAGTGCAGATGCGATCATAAACTCAACAAGGCTCGCCCCTTTTTGTTTAAACATAGCCATCCTTAAGAGCAAGTTGAATAACCGTAATATTCTGTGCCGCTGTTATCACTACATACTCTTACGCGGGCTGATAAAGTATGAGAAATGAGCTTTAAGGCTTTTGATGATTCACCAACAGGATAAAACTTCAAGTTTCCTGATGATGGTCGACCATGGACATCGTCGAAGCTGATTTGATCGGAAGCATAGCTCGGGGTAACGACAATACCGTCATACGGCTTACCTGATAAAGAGAACAACACAGTTCCAGCCCCCTCAGCCGCATTGTCTGTCAAATCAATACGCCAGTTTCCGTCACTGGATGAACTCCCAGACATGATGATGTGCGCCCAGAGTCTTTCGCGCCGTAATACTGCTTCAGACTTACCTTCAATAACAAAGCCATGTAATTCATTAGCTAAACGCTGCATTTTATTGGTTTCAAAGACATTCTTGAAAGATGGTGCAGCTGTAGCCAATAAAGCACTCAGTACAGCAACAGTGATCATAAGTTCCAACAACGTAAACCCGCGAGGCATTTCCCAAATTCCTATGCAAACGGCTAGTCGACCGTAATTCATCTTGCACAGATGCTATCACCTGCCAAAAATAGGCGGAAAAGTGAAAAGGAAACTACTCGTGATGATTCGAATTTCTCGTTGTAACAGCTACAAAAAAAGATTGAGAGGGATGACATTGATCGAATTACTGATAGCCGTAACGATCGTCGGAATCATTGCAGCAATCGCCTACCCTTCTTATACCAATCATGTGATCAAGTCCCATAGAACGGTTGCCTTGAGCGATCTTAGTCGAATTCAACTGGAACTAGAGACATCTTATGATGGTGGGTATGACTGGAGTCATATTATTTCTGGTGGCGCCTGTACTCTATGTGATTCCGACACAGATCGATTTTCGTTCGATATTGCGAGCTCTGCAAGCACAGCCTACACCATTACAGCAACAGCAAAATCGGATCTTGGGCAGGACGACGACGAGTGCTTGAATGGCACTACAACTATCACTTTAACGTCAACAAATGTTGAATCACCAAGTGCTTGCTGGAACTAAAAAACTACAAATGCAAAAAGGCCTGCGTTTCAGCAGGCCTTTGTTTTTTGAGCTTTTAGTGAACTTATCTTAGCTGGTTAAATCATCAAAGAACTTCTTCACACCATTGAAGAAGCCTTCAGATTTTGGTTTGTGTTTAGTTGCAGCTTCACCGCCACAAGACTCTTCAAACTCTTTCAACAGTTCTTTTTGACGAGAGCTTAAGTTAACTGGCGTTTCTACAACCAATTTAACGATCAAGTCACCAATACCACCGCCACGGACGCCTTTCACACCTTTACCGCGCATACGGAACATACGGCCAGTTTGTGTTTCTGACGGCACTTTTAGGCTTACTCGTCCATCAAGAGTTGGAACTTCAACTTCGCCGCCGAGTGCAGCCATAGCAAAGCTTACTGGCACTTCACAATAGAGGTTGTTGCCGTCACGCTCGAAAATGTGGTGCTCTTTCACGTGTACTTGTACGTATAGATCACCTGATGGTGCACCCATTTCTCCCGCTTCGCCTTCGCCAGATAGACGAATGCGATCGCCAGTATCCACGCCAGCTGGGATTTTAACGTTAAGTGTTTTCGTTTTTTGCTTGCGACCTTGACCATGACACTCATTACAAGGGTCTTTAATGATCTTACCTTTACCATGACAGGTAGGACAGGTTTGCTGAACAGCGAAGAAACCTTGACGCATTTGCACTTGGCCATGGCCATGGCAGGTACCACATGTTTCCGCCGATGAGCCTTTCTTCGCACCGCTACCGTCACAAGAGTCACAGTGAACCAGTGTCGGAACTTCAATCTCTTTAGTTACACCACGAACGGCTTCTTCTAGCGTTAGCTCCATGTTGTAACGTAAGTCGGCACCACGTTGCGCACGATGACCACCGCCTCCACGGCGACCGCCACCGAAGATATCGCCAAACACATCACCAAAGATGTCGCCGAAGTCAGCACCGCCTCCACCAAAGCCGCCGCCGAAACCACCGCCACCTTGTTCAAAAGCAGCATGGCCATATTGGTCATAAGCCGCTTTTTTCTGAGAGTCGGTTAGAACTTCGTACGCTTCTTTTACTTCTTTAAACTTGTCCGCCGCAGACTCATCACCCTGGTTTCTGTCTGGGTGGAATTTCATCGCTAGGCGCTTGTACGCCTTTTTGATATCACGCTCTGAGGCATCACGGCTTACGCCTAATACTTCGTAAAAATCACGTTTTGACATGTTCTTCGTCACCAGTTAATTACTACAAACGGCATCGATTCACCGCTTGGTGTTTGTATCGTTCTAGGTAAGTGCACTTATTGCAAAATACTTAACTAGAAAGACAGCGTTTACAAACAGACGGGCGTAAGAGTCACCCCAAACGCCCGCACACCGAAGTCGTATCGACTCCAGATGGCTTTGCAGCCATCTGGTTAAGAAAGATTATTTCTTGTCGTCTTTAACTTCTTCGAACTCCGCATCTACAACGTCGTCATCTTTTGACTGTGCGCCAGCGTCAGCACCTTGTGCTTGTTGCGCTTGAGCTTGTTGTTGAGCGATTTCCATTAGTTTTTGAGCAGCAGTCATAAGAGCTTGAACTTTCGCGTCAATTGCTTCTTTGTCTTCGCCTTTACGTGCTTCTTCTAGCTCAGAGATAGCAGTTTCAATCTTCTCTTTCTCTTCAGCTGGAAGTGCGTCACCCGCTTCTTCCATTTGCTTACGAGTACCGTGAATCATTTGGTCTGCTTGGTTACGTGCAGTTGCTAGCTCTTCGAACTTTTTGTCCGCTTCTTTGTTAGCTTCTGCTTCTTGAACCATTTTCTCGATTTCGTCGTCGCTTAGACCGCCAGAAGCTTGGATTGTGATCTTCTGCTCTTTACCAGTCTGCTTGTCTTTCGCTGATACGTGTAGAATACCATCCGCATCAAGGTCGAAAGTTACTTCGATTTGTGGCATGCCACGTGGTGCAGGCTGGATGCCCTCTAGGTTGAATTGACCTAGAGACTTGTTGTACATCGCTTGCTTACGCTCACCTTGTAGAACGTGGATAGTTACCGCGCTCTGGTTGTCTTCTGCAGTAGAGAAAACTTGGTTCGCTTTAGTTGGGATAGTTGTGTTCTTCTCAACTAGCTTAGTCATTACGCCACCCATAGTCTCGATACCTAGAGACAGTGGAGTTACGTCTAGTAGTAGAACATCTTTAACTTCACCAGCAAGTACACCACCTTGAACTGCAGCACCCATTGCTACTGCTTCGTCAGGGTTCACGTCACGACGCGCTTCTTTACCGAAGAACTCAGCAACTTTCGCTTGAACCATTGGCATACGAGTCTGACCACCAACTAGGATTACGTCAGTGATATCGTTTACTGATAGGTCAGCGTCAGCTAGAGCTACTTTTAGTGGCTCAAGAGAGCGTTGTACTAGGTCTTCAACTAGAGATTCTAGTTTCGCACGAGTCACTTTGATGTTCATGTGCTTAGGACCAGTTGCATCAGCAGTAACGTAAGGTAGGTTTACGTCTGTTTGAGAAGTAGAAGAAAGCTCAATTTTCGCTTTTTCTGCTGCTTCTTTAACACGCTGCATTGCTAGTGGATCGTTTTTAAGATCGATACCTTGCTCTTTCTTAAACTCGTCTACTAAGTAGTTGATAAGACGGTTATCAAAGTCTTCACCACCTAGGTGAGTATCACCATTAGTTGCTAGAACCTCGAATGTTTTTTCGCCTTCAACTTCATCGATTTCGATGATTGAAATATCGAATGTACCACCACCAAGGTCGTATACAGCGATAGTGCGGTCACCGCCTTTCTTGTCTAGGCCGTAAGCTAGCGCAGCTGCTGTTGGTTCGTTGATGATACGTTTAACTTCTAGACCTGCGATACGGCCAGCATCTTTCGTTGCTTGACGCTGTGCATCGTTAAAGTAAGCAGGTACTGTGATAACTGCGCCAGTTACTTCCTCACCTAGGAAGTCTTCAGCAGTTTTCTTCATTTTCTTAAGAACTTCAGCAGAAACCTGAGGAGCTGCCATTTTTTGGCCTTTCGCTTCTACCCAAGCGTCACCGTTGTCAGCCTTAACAATTTTGTAAGGCATGATTTCGATGTCACGCTGAACTTCTTCGTCTTCAAAACGACGACCAATTAGACGCTTAATTGCAAATAGCGTGTTAGTTGGGTTAGTTACTGCTTGACGTTTCGCAGGTTGACCTACTAGCGTCTCACCGTCAGTGTAAGCAATAACCGATGCAGTAGTACGTTCACCCTCTGCGTTTTCAATTACACGTGGTTTGTCGCCGTCTAGTACAGCAACACATGAGTTAGTAGTACCTAAGTCAATACCAATGATTTTACCCATCTGGCTATCTCCGAATAAATTCTATTTTCGTTTGGTTATAACCCCAATGTGGGGGGAGGAGAATCGGGTTTCAACCCTTGCTCACAAACAAAAATAATCAATGTTTGCTTCTCTATGCCACATAGATAAGGGCGTCAAAACGCTTTTCAAGGGCAGAATTGAAAAAAAGCGTATTTTTTATGAATTAATTGATTTCTTTCAAGCTTGTTGGGAATGCATCACATTCCAGAGACAACTTCCAAAGTAAACATGATGAAAAGCGGTTATTTTTCTGTGACATAAAAACAAGAAAGCGAGCTCATTCCGCTCGCTTTCTATATATAGATTCAACTCTATTGTTCAAGACTAGGCATTAGCTTGTGCAGGCTGCGCCTCTACTTCTTCTTGATTGCCGATCTCACCTTCTGTTTTGGCGACAATAGTGTTCACTGCGGTATCCCCTACCACGTTCGAAGAGGTACAGAACATATCATTGATACGGTCAACCGCAGCAATGATAGCTAAACCTTCTGGTGGAAGACCCAATTGGTGAAGAAGCACACCAACCATCACTACACCACCACCTGGTACGCCACCAGCACCAATAGAAAGAAGAAGAATCGTCAGACCGAGTGTAAACACATCAGCGGTGTTAATTGGCTGACCAAACGCGTTAGCAACGAAGATTGTTGCAAGCGCGATGTAAATAGATACACCTGACATGTTCATCGTCGCGCCTAGCGGTACACCAAAACCCGCAACTGATTTAGAAACTTGCAGTTTCTCTGTCAGAGTACGCATGGTTACAGGGATGGTTGCATTTGAACTTGCCGTAGATAGGGAAAATAGGATTTGTTCACGAGTTGCGCGGAGAAACGCCTTTGGAGATGTTCCAGTCGTAATGCCAACTGCCATTGGATAGAAGATGAAAATCCAGAACACAAGCATAGCCACGACAAGCGCAACGTAACCTGCAACAGACATCAGTGTATTCGCATTTAAGGTTGCACCTAGTTGAATCATCAGAGCAAACACACCGTAAGGTGCTAGACTCATGACCAAACCAACCAGCTTCATCATGATCTCATTGGCCATCTTAAACGTGCGGATAGCAGGGCCACCTCGAGAATCCAGAGCTTGAATGGCTAGACCTGTCAAAATAGCCATAAAGATAATTTGTAGCATGTCACCGTTAGCAAAAGCTTGTACTGGATTGCTTGGTACAATGTTTACCACGAGCGAGAAAATATCTGGTGTTTCAGTTGTCGTCAGTTTGACGGTTTCAGAAACCGTACCGGCTAAGTTTGCACCAGCACCCGGTTGGAAAATTAAACCTACGGTCAACGCTGCTGCGATCGCAATGATGGTATTGAGAATGTAGAGAGTAAAAGTTTTCCCACCAAGACGACCAAAAGCACTAATGTCTTTCAAATCGACAATGCCGCACACGATTGAAACATACACAAGCGGCACAACCAAAAGCTTGATCAGCGAGACAAACATGCCGCCAACCCCTTCTGCCGTTCCAAGTAGGTAAGTATCAAAAATCGCAATACCACTAAATAAGTACTGAATAGCTGTGCCCAGCACAAGGCCGGCAAACAAGCCTATGAAAATCTTACTAGAAAGCGATTTATCCATTATAAATCTCCGATATGTTGTGTTTGCTATTTACATTTTTGTAGTTATATCTGCTTATTTCTAAAGCAGTGGTCGCAAATAATACATATCAAAGTTACAAAATAAAGCGATAATTTACATTTTTGTTAACAACAAAATTCAGCAAAACAAACTATGAATACATTCATATTCAGAACAAAGTTCACTTAGTCAAATGATAACAACCAGTTATCGGTTTAGGGTTGTATAACTACGCAGTTGATAGAAAGAAAATTCCCTATAAGAAAAAATATCCTCAATAGGAAAAACTTTGAAAGGGATCAAATTTTAGATATCGATGGTTCAGCGAGACGGAGGGAGCACACCTTTGTTTAAAACAAAAATGCCCATCACAAACGTGACAGGCATTTTGTATCTACTTTGCAGTGACTTGTGTCGTTATTTAGCAACCATAACCATTGCCGGACGAATCACACGGCCGTTTAACTCATAACCCTTCTGCATAACAAACATCACGGTGTTTGATTCATGATCTTGGCTTTCTTGAATAGACATTGCTTGGTGGAATTCAGGGTTGAACGTTTCACCTTCAGGGTTGATTTCTTTCAAACCAAACTTAGCAACCACATCAACAAACGTCTTGTGAGTCAGCTCAACACCTTCAAGGATCGGCTTAATCACTTCGTTTTCTGTATCTGCCGCTTGAATCGCACGCTCTAGGTTATCGATAACAGGAAGCAGTTCTTCAGCGAACTTGTTAAGAGCGTATTTACGCGCTTTGTCGATTTCCTGTTCAGTACGACGACGCATATTTTCAACTTCAGCTTTTGCACGAAGCACTGCGTCTTGCTGATCTTTTACTTTGGTTTCGCTAGACAATAATGCCGCTTCTAGTTGAGCAATCTTAGCGTCTTTCTCGTCACCAATTTCTTCAAGTTCTGCTTCAGCTTCTTGAGCCGCAGCTTCTACTTTTTCAGCCTCTTCGATGATTTGATCAAGCTCTTCTTCTGTAACTTTGTTTTCTTCGTTGCTCATGATATCTCCAGAATTCAACGTAATGCCCTTAAAGCCATGCTCGTTTTGCGGGCTTTAACCACATAAAAATTCGCATATTTAGGTAACTTGCCATTATTATGGGGATGAAGATTCCTGATTCAAGCCTCTTTAATGCGGAAATGCTATGAAAAATCCATGTAACGTGATCGCGATTATCGGAAAACCAAGAGATCAACAAGCGATTCAGACTCATAAAGAGCTTTACGAATGGCTGACCTCAGAAGGTTACAAAGTGTTTATTGACGATCGCCTTGCAGCGATTTTGGACGAGATCCCGCAAAACCACTTCGCCAGCTTAGTTGAGTTGGGCAAAAACGCAGACCTTGCGATAGTTGTCGGTGGTGATGGCAACATGCTGGGCGCAGCGAGAATTTTATCGCGTTTTGACGTGCCTGTGATTGGCGTAAACCGTGGCAATCTAGGCTTTTTAACTGATTTAAACCCAGACGATTTCCAAGCGGCACTCAAAGCCGTACTTGCGGGAGAGTACATTGAAGAAGAGCGTTTCTTACTTGAGGCAGAAGTGCATCGTCATGGTCAAATAAAAAGTCATAACGCCGCTTTAAACGAAGCCGTACTCCATCCTGGGCAAATCGCACATATGATTGAGTTTGAGGTGTACATTGATGAAAGCTTTGCCTTCTCTTTACGCGCCGATGGGTTGATTGTCTCCACACCAACAGGCTCGACAGCATACTCACTTTCTGGTGGTGGCCCTATTCTGTCACCAAGCCTGAATGCCATTTCACTGGTGCCTATGTTCCCTCATACCTTATCTAGCCGACCGTTGGTGGTTGATGGCAAACGCAGAATCAAACTGATTGTGTCACCAGAAAATCGCGGTACACAAGAAGTAAGTTGTGATGGACAAGTGTCGCTGCCAGTTTCTCCCGGCGATGAGATCCACATTTATCAAAGCCCAAATGTACTCAAACTCATCCATCCGAAAGACTACAGCTACTATCACGTATTAAGGAACAAACTCGGTTGGTCTAGTAAGTTATTCTAGCTTTCATGAACACGAATTTAAGCCAGTTGCTGATTGCTGCTGGCTTTTTTCTTTTTTGGGATAACACGTAAAGACTTACTAATAAGGCGACGTGATATATCCTGCCGTTAAAACGAAATTTATAAACTTTGATCCTGTGTGCAAAGTTTAACTTATTCCAGAAAAGCAAATTGAATGGAGTATGTCGGGTGATATTCTCACCATGAATAGAGTATTAACTCTATTTCATAAAATCAATAAAGGACATACTATGAAAAAAACTATCATTCTGTCTGTTCTCAGTACATTAGCACTGATTGGCTGCCAATCTGAAGATACTAAAGTGACAAACGTATCTAATGCGCGTGCGGACGACATTACACAAACCAAACGGGAACTTGCTCAACAACTGAGCGAAAACTATACGGCAATTGAGCCTATGTTGAGAAGAGATATTACTGCTCAACAAACCAATGTTCCTGTCTCCTCTTTCATTGAGCAAAACCCGACTGCAGAATTTAGCCAACAGCTCGTTGAAGCCGACGCTCAAATTCGTAGCTGGAAAGGCATTACTGAATTCTCAGATCAATTGCTAGAAGTGCGCTTAGCCAACGAAAAAATGCTAGGAGCATGGCTCAATGGCGACGTTGCACCACTCTTTGCCTTTGAACCAAGCGGTGATGATGAAAGCTGGCAATACATCGAAGCGTTTGACGTTTACGGGCAAATTCATCAACTTGATGTGTATCAGCTTCCTGACGTTCCCGTTCTAGTTGTCGATAACAACAGCTCTGCAGAGCTCAAAGCAGGCTTACAGGCGATGCAGGCAGAAATGAAAAAGCTGGGTCAGCCAGCTCTAATTCAGCCTTATTATTCAGAGAGTCAAAAACAATCTTCACCAACGCTACAAAGCGCAGCGACAAGTGATGTCGCTCCGATTCAAACAACTCAACTGAAGAAAATTCGCTTAGCGGATGACAAAGAACCGTGGATCTCTGGCAAAGCAGAGGTTTACGCCATCGTGACAGGTGTCAATCCAAGCCGCGACGAGCCGACAATTGATCTGGTAGAGCTTCCTTACTTGGATTACGACAACCAAGATGACTACCCAAATCAAATCATCATTCACTGGTCTCGCTACCGCTGGGGCGCTGCAGATATTGTTCTGATGGAGCAAGATGACGGCACAGACTACAAACAGCTGGCTAAACTATTGGTGCAAGTCGCTGAAGAAGTTCTGAAAGCCATCCCAGATCCGCAAGTTCAGGCATACGCAGTCATCCCACAAATCACAAACAAGATCATCGATGCCATTCCAGATGGTGTGCTTACCAACGATGATGACTTTGTTGACGTTTTCTACACGTTGATGCAAGACACGTCGTATGTCGATCACCCAGGAGCAAGTGTTAATGCTGTCGTGACACTAGAGCCACTGACGATCAATCCAACTCGCCCATAACCCTTTCAATTTCAATGAGTCGTTGTCGAGACTTCGACTCATTTTTCCCACCTCATCACAAAAAATAACCTGTTAGATAAAAATATTCCCGCTCATCTTTACTGTATAAAGAAACAGTATATACTGTTCTCATATACAGTATTGTTCAGTTATACAGGTAAATAAAAATGCTGGCTCATCTAAGTGTTAATAATTTTGCGATTGTTAAGTCTTTACAACTCGAGCTTTCTAAGGGCATGACCACCATTACAGGTGAAACAGGCGCTGGTAAATCTATTGCGATTGATGCGTTAGGTCTGTGCCTAGGCGGACGTGCCGATGCAGGTATGGTGCGTCAAGGTGAAGAGAAAACCGAAGTCAGTGCCGCCTTTTTACTGGACAACAACCTACATGCAACGCGTTGGCTAGAAGACAACGATCTGCTGGATGGCACTGAATGTATCTTGCGTCGCATCATAACTAAAGAAGGCCGTTCAAGAGCCTTCATCAACGGCAGCCCAGTACCACTTTCACAATTAAAATCTCTTGGGCAGCTGTTAATTAACATCCATGGACAACACGCGCATCATCAACTGATGAAAAGCGAATACCAAATGGCGATGTTGGACCAATATGCCGGACACTTAAATCTATTAAAGAGCACACGCAGTGCGTACCAACATTGGCGTCAGGCAGACAATAACCTCAAGCAACTCAAGGAAAATAGCCAGCAGAATCAGGCGCAAAAACAGTTGCTTGAATACCAAATCAAAGAACTGAATGAGTTATCGCTAGGTGAAGAAGAATTCGCTGAACTCGAGCAAGAGCACAAACGACTGTCCAATAGCGGTGAACTCGCCGCTACCTGTCAGCAAGCCCTCGAACTTATTTACGAAGGTGAAGAAGTCAATGCGCTTGGTATTTTGCAATCGGCCAATCACTCCCTAATTCAATTAGCGGAATTAGATGAGAAATTAGCCGAGCTACCAAATATGCTGGCTGACGCGATGATCCAGCTAGAAGAAACCAAAAACGAACTTCGTAGCTACTTGGATGGCATCGATGTCGATCCAGGTCGTATGGCTTATGTCGAAGAGCGTTTTTCTAAAGTGATGTCGATGGCTCGTAAGCATCATGTTATGCCTGATGAGTTATACCAACATCACCAAGACCTTCTAGCACAAATCGAAGCATTGGATTGCTCTGATGAACGTCTGGATGAATTGGCTCAAGAAGTGGAACAGAAATACCAAAGCTTCCTGACTCAAGCGGAAAAGCTGCATAAATCACGCAGCCGTTACGCAAAAGAACTGAACAAGCTGATCACGCAAAGCATGCACGAACTGAGCATGGAAAAAGCCGTCTTCAGCATTGAAGTAAACAACGAAAACACACATCCGTCGCCACTGGGTATGGACAGTGTGTGCTTCTTGGTTTCCACTAACCCGGGTCAACCTTTACAACCAATTGCGAAAGTTGCGTCAGGTGGTGAGTTATCCCGAATCTCGCTAGCGATCCAAGTGATCACTGCTCAAAAAGTAGATACGCCAAGTTTGATCTTCGATGAGGTGGACGTGGGTATTAGTGGCCCAACAGCTGCGGTAGTAGGCAAAATGCTACGCAAGCTTGGAGAATCGACTCAAGTCATGTGTGTCACACACTTACCGCAAGTAGCCGGTTGTGGCCACCAACAAATGTTTGTCGCAAAACACACCAAAGGTGGTCAAACGGAAACACAAATGCGCGCACTAGATGAAGAACAACGTGTGGCAGAACTGGCTCGTTTACTCGGTGGTAGCCAAATCACTGATTCAACATTAGCTAACGCGAAAGAACTCCTTATCGCCGCCTAACCCTATGACACAGAGTCATCGGCAATCCAGTTGATGACTCTTTTCGTATTAATCGCTTCAGTGACTCGGCTAACGAAAACGCCATTAGGCCCCCTATCACCCCTTAATATCTGCTAATAAATGCAACTCAACTCAAAATTCGTTGTCAGATTCCCTACCATGCGACGCATAGCTTTTTACATCTGCGTCGAGCTTGTTTATTATCAGCGCAGTATTTTAAAGGTTACTAAGAAATTATTATGCAATTAAAGAAGTGGTTAGTTGCCGTACCATTAGCAATGACATTGCTGACAGGATGTTCGGTATTGGAAAAACTGGTTTATCGTATTGATATCAACCAAGGCAACTATGTAGAACAAAGTGCGGTTGATAAATTAAAGTTTGGGATGACTAAAGCACAGGTTCGCTTCGTACTTGGATCGCCAATGCTTATCGAAAATGGCTATCCTAACACTTGGTATTATATCTACCATCACACGCCAGGCCACGGTGACCCAGTACAGAAAGATCTTGTCGTAAACTTTAATGACCAAGGAACGCTGGCCGATATCAGCGGTGACTTCCCGAAAAGTGACGCGTTTTACGAACAGATCCAATAAACCAATCCTGTCATTACATCGATTGGCATCATAAAACCTTTATGCAAAAAAACCTCCCACTTGGGAGGTTTTTTATCATCTAAAATATTGCTTATTCTGCTTACTTGCGCAGAGCATTTGGCTTGCCACCAGTCACTGGATCGGCATTCCCAGCCGCTTTTGCTTGCTCTGCTCGCTTACGACGAATCTCTTTTGGATCTGCCAATAAAGGGCGATAGATTTCAATGCGGTCTTTATCACGTACGGTCGCGTCTAGTTTTACATTACGACTAAACACACCTACTTTGTTTTTCGCTAAATCAATTTCTGGATACAATTCCAAGACACCCGACTGACGAATGATCTCTTCAACCGTCGCGTGGTTATTCACAACTAAGTTAAACACGCGTTGCTCATGAGGCAATGCATACACGACCTCAACGTGAATCATGTCTGACTCAATACTCATAACACTCGTACACCTGTTTCGCGCGTTTGGTAAATGCATTAACCATATTGCTAGTTAGCTCGTTAAAAATCTTGCCGAACGCCATTTCAATCATTTTGCTCGAAAACTCAAACTCAAGCTTAAGTTCAACCTTACATGCCTGCTCATCCAACGCAGTAAAAATCCAACCACCTCGGAGCGTTTTAAACGGACCATCAACCAAGTTCATCATAATAGCTTGGCCAGGAATAAGCTCATTGGACGTAGTGAACGTTTTACTGATGCCCGCTTTCGCAACATCGACAGAAGCGACCATGCCGTTACCCGAAGACTCAATAATTCGAGAGCCCGAACAACCAGGCAAAAATTCAGGGTATTTAGCAACATCATTGACCAGATTAAACATCTGTTCTGCACTAAAAGACACCAACGCAGAACGGCTGACTTGCTTCATACATACTCCTATCGATACATGTACAGATTTAAAGCTCGCGACAATTTTACTTTTATTCCACGATTGCGCAAATAAAAGGATTTCCTATCCGATATCCAACCCGTATAATGACGCCATTATGGCAAAGAAAAAATCAAAACAAAAAGCGGGTAGTAACACTATCGCGCTGAACAAAAAAGCTCGCCACGAGTATTTCATTGAAGATGAAATCGAAGCTGGCTTGGAGCTCCAAGGTTGGGAAGTGAAAGCCCTTCGCCAAGGTAAAGCCAATATTTCTGAAAGTTACGTATTCATGCGTGACGGTGAAGCCTTTGTGAGTGGCATGACAATCACTCCTTTAAATCAGGCATCGACACACGTAGTGGCGAACCCTACTCGTGTGCGCAAACTACTTATGAGTCGTCGTGAACTTGACAACCTACTCGGTCGCATTAACCGTGAAGGTATGACACTTACGGCACTCTCTCTGTACTGGTCTCGCTCTTGGGTGAAGATAAAAATAGGTGTAGCAAAAGGTAAAAAGCTTCACGATAAACGTACAGATCTTAAAGAAAAAGACTGGGCAAGAGAAAAAGCACGCGTAATGAAGAGCGCACTGCGTTAATCTTGACCACTTAAACGCATAGTGCTGGACAGCTAAGTCTTTTCTGTTACTATGCGAATCATACCTTGGGGCTGATTTAGGATTCGACGGGAATTCAGAAGTCTGAGGTGCATGCCGAGGTGCGGTAGGCCTCGTTAACAAACCGCAAAAAAATAGTCGCAAACGACGAAAACTACGCACTAGCAGCTTAATACCCTGCTCAGAGCTCTCTCGCCCTAGCTTCCGCACGTAAGACGGGGAATAACGAGAGATCAAACCCAAACGCGCTAGCCCGGATTCTCCCGCCTGAGAGATGAACGGCGAATTATAATTCAGGATAGTCATTCATTAGCGTGTCGGTTCGCAGGTGGATGGTGAATTTAAAGATCGACTAAGCATGTAGTACCAATGATGAAAGGTTTTCGGACGCGGGTTCAACTCCCGCCAGCTCCACCAAATACGCGTATCGGGACGTCTCAGGACGTCCCTTTTTTTATCTAAAGCCTTATGAAACCTAACGTTACTAGGATCATAGTGTCTCATCGTATTTCCCTGTTTCTCACCGCTTGTGTAACATTAAATGTAACACCTCACTATGTGTTACTGTATTCGTGTTACATAAACTTGGAATAGATGATGGCTAGAGCTACCCAACCCCTTTCTGATACAAGAATCAAAAATACTAAACCCACAGAAAAGCAATTTGCTTTGTACGACGGCAATGGTTTACAACTGAGAGTAATGCCAAACGGAACCAAGTCTTGGATTTTCAACTATATTCACCCTACAACAAAAAAGCGCAAAAATTTAGGTCTTGGTAAGTATCCCGATATTACTTTGTCTTCCGCTCGCAACAAAACACGAGAAATGAGACAGCTTGTGGCAGAAGGTGTTGACCCAAAAACTCATAGAGACAATCAACTAGCAAATAAACTACTTGAACGTGAGACTACATTACTTAGTGTTGCAACCGAATGGTTTGAACTTAAAAAACATACTGTTAGTGAAGATTATGCAAATGATATCTGGCGTTCGCTAGAACTGCATATATTTCCCAATCTTGGTCAACTAGCCATCTATGATTTGAAAGCTCCTACAGTCATAAATCAACTTCGCCCTTTGGAAACGAAAGGCTCATTAGAAACCGTCCGTAGGGTTTGTCAGCGATTGAATGAGATCATGACTTACGCTGTAAACAGTGGAAAAATCCAGGCAAACACTATTTCAGGAATAAAACAGGTATTTAAACAACCAAAAGTAGAACACCAAAAAACTATATCACCAAGTGAGTTACCTATGGTTATGAAAGCAATGTCCGAGGTCAACATTAAAGCGATCACGCGTTGTGCTTTTGAATTTCAACTTCATACGCTCACTCGACCTAATGAAACAGCTAGAGCGAGATGGTGCGAAATAGACTTTGAAAATAAGGTATGGATAATTCCTGCTAGCAAAATGAAAATGAAGAGAAATCATAAGATACCGTTATCTGCCTCAGTGATAAAACTGCTCGAGTTCATGAAGCCTATTTCAGCCCACAGGGAGTTCATTTTTCCTAGTAACACCAAGCCAACCTCCCATCTCAATACTCAATCTGTAAATAGCGCTCTAAAACGTGCTGGATTATCTGGAACTCTTGTTAGCCACGGTATGCGCTCAATCGGAAGTACAGCTCTAAACGAACAGGGCTTTAACAGAGACGCGATTGAAGTTGCCTTAGCTCACGTTGATCAAAATTCTATTCGAGCAATCTACAATAACGCTGAATACTTAACAGAGAGACGAGAGATCATGTCGTGGTGGAGTAAATTTATTGATACCGCCACAGGCCATCATTTCGCTATTTCAAAAAAAATCTAGATATCGATTGACAGTTTGATCTTACTTTTGTATTAATAAAGGGAGTTCACAAGAACTTCCTTTTCAACAGGTTAGATCAATAACCGAAGCACTATAGGAGTCTACTTAGATCTCGCATCTTTTGATGCAATTACAAATGAAAATGATTTTTCACCCAGTCTTTTAAAATTTAAAAGACATAGTTGCTAAAAGTAGTTTAATCGTAGATATAAAGATAAATGTGTAGTTGATGCCATATACACGGGTAATTAGTTTGAGTTTTTTCAAGACTCGTGTGTGTATTCGACTGTACTGAGCAAAACTGTGGCAACTGGGGCTAAATCTATTTCATATAGATCTTAAGGTAGACCCATATGACAAATCAAAACATCCAAATCCTTCGTAAAAACGACGTACTTCAAAAAGTAGCGTTCTCGAAAGCTACACTACATCGCAAAATAAACAACGGTACATTTCCTCCTGCAATCGACTTGGGTGCGAATTCAGTTGGATTTCTTGCTCATGAAATTGACCTAATCATCGTTGCGATGGCAACAAATCAAAATCTAGAACACACTGTTCAAAAAATTATCGAGAAAAGAAGATCTCTTTTAAGTGAAGCATTTCTACAATTAGCTGCTTAATCAATAGCTCTAGCATGCGTGTATACGCATGCATTCTTTTTCAATTCGAAAAAGTGGATTTTTTTGATTAAGTATATATAAAAGAAAGATCTCCACTTTTCATCAGCTCGGTAGTAAATGATGAAGTATAGTGACCCAAACACTCTGAAGGCTTTCCAACATTCAGTTCTTTGCAATAGAGAAAAACAAGAGATTTGCGTGTTATCACACCCAAATATTTCTATTCCTAAGCAACTATTAAATAAAAAGGTGGTTGCACCAACAACACCTAGCCATAGAAATACTGCCCAAATATGTGCATATTACGCCGAAGCGAAGCAACAACTACAAGTACTAGTTATTGACTCTAATTCATACCGCTCACATGCTATTGATGCATCTATAAGTAACTATTATTCATATCACATGAATATCTTGGATATACATTCTGGTATGGTTGTTGATTGCCAAGACAAGCTTAGCTACCTATTAGTCTTAGCTGAACTCTTAAATTCAGATAAAATAATCTCCATTGCTGCAAATATTGCAATAAAGATGATACCTCTCACCTACTCTAGCCCTGCATCAATTCTAAAAGCATATAACCTTAGAGGTGAGCTTGCTAAAAAACTTACGAAACAAGTTAAACAGGCTTTATCTAAAAGTAAAAAAACCATCAACTCCTATTACAACTTATCACCAAAACTCACGATTAAGAATATAAATGACCTTCAACAACTTAACGCTGAAAGGCTCTTCGCAGATACAAGTACTGTAGCACTTAAAGCTAAAACTGGTGTAGGAAAAACAAAACACGTTTTTTCACCGTTAACACAGTCTTCAAGTAGAAGTCAGAAAGTCGTTTATATATCTCACTTAGTTGCTCTAAGCGAACAGTTCTGTAAGAACAATAAGGCTGTTTCATACAGTTCAAATTCACTCACTGAGATCGAGAATTCGGAAAGGCTATCGATAGTTATAAACAGTCTTTATAAACCACATTTATTAAAAAAAGCAATGGAAGCCGATATCTTAATAATTGACGAATTTGAAAAAGTACTTAGTGCTATTGTGAGTTCTAAAAATAAGCGTGAGATGAAGTCATCTCAAGTACACAAGGCTCTTCGTGTAGTCTTAGAATCCGCTCAAAAAGTTGTTGTAGGTGATGCAGATCTTAGCAACTTCAGCCTCAATTTCTTGAGTGGAATTAGACCAGACTTAATCTGCATGAACTGTTCACAAAACCCTTATACAACGATTAGTGCTATCGTTAAAGCTCAAGAACCCCTGCTCTCTTCACAAACACTAAGAGAGTCTCTATTTGAAAATAAAGTCTTTCTTTTTGATACTCGAGCTACTCTACAAGCAGCAGCAGTACATATGGGATTTGAGAATGAAGCAGGATTAGAATGTGAAGCAACAGCACTAGAATCTGATGTTCTTATTATCCATGGGAAGAATAAGGATATGGCAGAGCAAAAAGCTTTTCTCGCCAACCCTGATGAAGAAGTACAAAAGTACAAAGCAATTCTTGCTTCTCCCTGTTTAAGCGCTGGATTCTCCATTACTGTCAATTATACTGATACAGTACATATATTTTGTAATGGCACTCTCACTCCTGATGAGCTAATTAATTTTTCACGAAGATTCCGCAGTGCCAATCAATTAGTATTCAGCCCAAACTCAACCCATAATAGGCACCACGACTTTTGTGATTTAGAGAGAAAGGACGACTTGCACTGTTTGTCGCTGCAATATGCAGAAAAGAAGTCATTGCTGAATGAAAATCTAGCTCTTTCATTAAAACATTTATTAGCAATGGAAGGCTTTCAAGTACTGACTGAACAGAACGAAAGTGTCACTCTTAATTCTAGTCGCAACGTAGTCAGTAAAATTAAAAGGCAGTTAAACTACTGCCGAGATCTTGCGGTAGTTGAAGCTGAAAATATTTCTCGAACAAAGTATAAAGAGCTGAAGGCCAGTAATAAAGTGACAGCGATACAAATTGCTCAGTGTGATAAGTTTCTTTTAAAGGAAACATATCAACTTCCCCACATTACTCTTGAAGACGTTTTTTTCAATAAACAATTTAATAAAGAGCTTTTCAAAGCATTATGTTCGATAAACCAGGGTGTACATATCAAGATCAATAACGATCCTAATCTATTAAAAACCGCTAACATACTGAATACTATAATCTTAGACTCAAAGAAAATAGATATAAAGAAAAAAACCAATCACTTTATAGAAGGAGATCGTTGCTTGTCTATCACGCATAATCTAGCAAAGCATTGGAAAGTTCTTGTACACTTTTTACCAAACTTGTGTAATCCAAAATCTATTGACACTAAAAACAAAGCGACTAGATTTATTAAACAAATATTAAAATCTTTTGGTGCTGACCTTACGAACTTTAGCGGAAATACGAACAAGGCTCGGGTTACATTCCATGATAACACTATTATATATTACAAAAGGCTACAGCCTAATAATGACTAACAGTAATAGTTAGCAAATTAAAAATGTAAAAAACTTGCACGTAAATGCTCTTTGCCGAAAACGACAATGAATTTGCCGAATAAGACAACAAAAATGCCAACTAAGGCAGAGAATTTGCCGAGTGCGACACTGATTTTTTATCATTAACTTAAAAAACTTGAAGGATTTTTAAATAAAAAATCTCTTCCTCCTTATATTAAAGCTATAACCGTTATAATAGTTATAACCGTTATAATAGTTATAACATATTTTCCTGAGGGAATAAACGTAAATAATTCTCACTTATGTAAAGAAATCACCTCCCTACGAGCTGTGCTTGGGTAGTTATAGGAAATCAAAGCCATTTCTGGCTTTGATTCATCCTATAGCGTTATAACTTGAAATAGTATTCCTTTATCTTTTCAGACATTTTCTGTCTACGATAAATTAGGAAGTCATCGTAGTTTTCTAACTTATATAACGTATTATCTAGTGGCATACAGTTAACTACAAAGTTATCATCTAAATCTTGTTTGTCACGAATCGAACCATACATTAAGTCACCGTTGTCACACTGAGCTTGTACCTGGTCGATGTATACATCAGGCGCAGAGTCGGCAATCTTGATATTGATCTCTTGCTGCAAAAATACATAGTTTGCAACCTGATTATACTTAGCCTGTGTGAAACCATTTTTCTTGAGATATGCTCTAGGGAAAACATGATGCATATCACCTTTATGTATCAGCATATCTTTGACCGAAATTGCAGAAGATAAAAATCCAACTTCATTAGCTGCTGCTTGAGCCGCAAGGTAAACTTTAAATGCAGAAGCATTAGTACTTGATGTTGTTAAATTTTGAACTAGCCGTAAATCCCAGAAAGCATCGGATAACTCAGTAGCCTCTACTCTGGATAAAAAATCTGTAAAATCATCACAACTAGAAATTGCCTTTATGTCCTGTTCAAACCTACTTTCAGGAGAGCCTGAATATCTGCCTGTCAACACTGACATTACGAACCAACGCCTAACCCAATGTTCGATTTTTGGTTCATTTCCGTAGTCACGTTTTAGTTTGAGGTAAAGAATATAAGCAAAGTTCAAAGCATTTTGCGAACGAATCATACTTCGACTAACAAAGCCTGTAGAACGGATAATCATTAAGAAACGTTTAAAATTTGTTTCGTTGATAAACTCTTTTACACCATTAGCGAGAGTATTATATGACGCCTCTTCTATCTCTTTCTCATATGTTCGAGCTTCAAAGTTTCGGCCAGATAATAGGCTGACTAAAAATGCCAACCGACCTCTATCAAAATTAGATGTGTAAGCCACTCTTAGCATGTCAGAATAGTCAGGATCATAGAGATCATCATTTTCGTTGCGTAGCCACTTCATAGCCTTGAAGTAATCAGTAGAGATGAAGGCCTCATCATTCTCGATATGTGCAATAAACTCAGGGGCTTTAGCAAGGTGACAAAAGTAATCAATCGCTTTTCGTAAAGTATTACCATTGAATTCTTCATTCGCTGCAATCTTTGACATAGCAAAATCTGCTTGGCTCAGGACGACCCCTTTAGAATTAATTCTGATAAAGATTTCTGTTACCGTTTCAATATCAAGCTCCGAATCCAGCTCAATCATACCGATCTGTTTTTTTACGATGTCACAGAGCTTATCAATACGGTCATAAATCAAATCCGCTTCAATATCAGAATTAAGCTCTAGGTACTTTGGAACAAGATGATGCACCTTTACCTCACCACTCATTAGTGGTGCTATATCATTCACCCAAGTTTTATCTTTCTCAATTGCAGGGTTCAGTACTTCAAACTTTTCTTCTAATGGATTAAAAGCTATCTTGATCTTAACAGTTTGATACTTCTGATTAATTACAGGTTGCCCCGTGAGAGCGGCTTGCAAAGCGGTGACACGTTGCTGTCCATCAATAAGTACTTTCTTACCCTCAGAAACAGAGCCATCTTTGAGTTTTACGTTAGGGTTTTTCCAGGCAATGATGTAACCGACGGGAAAACCTTGGTACAAACTATCGATCAAGTCTCTTACTTTTGATGAATCCCATACGAAAGGACGTTGAATCTCGGGTATCGCTATCTCACCTGACTTAACCCAGTTGACCACTGAATCGATCATGTACTGATTTACTGTATATTTTTGAGTTGTCATTATTTTCCTTATAAACCCATACCAGAACGCTCTACCTCTTCATGCAGCTCTTTCCAGTCAGGACAATACTTGGCGACTAGTTTCCAAAAGTTTTTGCTATGACTTTTTTCTACGGTATGGCATAGCTCATGAAGGATTATGTAATCCATCACCTCATTGGAAAACTCCATGCAACGAGGGTGGAACTCCAGAACATTGTTCTCGGTACAGTTAGCCCAACGTGCATCAAACTTTTTTATGTGGAAAGTTGTGGCTTGCATACCCGTTTCCTGCTGCCAATAGCGTAAGCGAGAAGCAATTTTTTCTAAGGCTTTCTGTTTGTAGAAACGTTCTAAAGCTGGTTTGAATCGCTCACGACTGACGAACTGGCCTTCGGGAGAAAGAACTTTAAAACGGCTTTGGTTAAACTTCACTTCTACCGTCGATAACTCTGGCGCGGGGATCACTTCACAATAGAAAGAACGACCACGATAAGGCGCTCGGCTACCTGTGACTATTTTTTCTTTTAACGGTTGATTGACTTCCGCTAAGCGCTCTTTAATCCATCTTGCTCTGTAACGAATCAGCTCACGTTGCTCATCCTCAGAGACACTTGGGCCTCTGAGAAGAACAGTCTTCCCTCTTTCTACAGTAACGTAGTGGTGACTGAGTTTTGAGTCGAGCTTAAATTCCCACTCGATTTCAGTTGTACCGTATTGAAAAATTGGCATGTGTTTCTTTCGTCATTGATGAAGCAAAGGATCAGTTGTTCAGCATAATACTGAAAATTTCAGCAGAGTGCTGACGTGCTACAGTCATATCCCAGCCGCCAAGACCACGTAAAATCGTTCTGATTGTTTTCTTGATCTCATTGTGAATATCAGTCTGTTTTTTCCATATCGGTGACAACATGACTTCAGCGATATCAGGGTGGCTAAAAATGCCTTTAGTCCATGCCAGAGCTTCTGCTTCCTCTACCTGCTTTTCCAAGTAGTTGAACACGGCTCGCTCTGTTGCTGTTCCCAAGCCCATTTCAGATGGCTTTGCATCTTTATTACGAACACGCTGAGCAAAAAGCTCTAGCTGTTCCAGAAATAGAGCTTGTTCAATACGTCCTTCACGTTCATCTTGGATAAGCTTTTCTAGCTCTTCTTCCAAGTCACCAAAGAAGGCAGGATCTTTACCTTTACCCGTCTTAATGGTGTGCTTGAGTTTGTTCTTCATGACCAATGCTGCACTCCCCGCACTTTTTTGTTTGCGGAGTAGATCCATATCCGCAGCATCCAGAATTGAAACTTCACGGCCTAGCAAGCTCTTAACTTCACTTGCTTCTATATGCTCGTCGAGCATGTTTTTAAGCAGTTCAGATTCAGATGCTGTGATGCGAACCGTATCGGCACTCTCAGGCATTTTGTTGCGCAGTTGGAGTTTTATCTCATTCAGCACTTTGAAGTAAGGCTGATATTTAGATGCGCGTTCGTCGGGTAACACAATATCGAAACGGCTATTGAATCCAGCGAGAGCAACGAGGAAGTCTTCAACAATATCTAGACGAGTATCTGGGTCTAGGTAGAGATCGGCATCCTCTTTGTAAGGTTCAGGTTGCTTTACGGGATTGTGCTTTTTCGGAAGAATGTCTAACACTTTCGTCAAAGCTGATTGAAGACGTGGTAACTCCGCTTCGACGTCCGTCCATACTTGATCGGGTTGTACGTCACCCCCATAAACTTTCAGTGCTTCATCTAGGTACTCAACCACACCGAAATAATCGACAATATAACCCGCTTTCTTACCTTTTCGAGTTCGGTTTACACGAGCAATAGCCTGAAGCAAAGTATGTTCTTTTAGCGGTTTATCCAAATATAGAGTGCTGACAATAGGCGCATCCCAGCCAGTTAACAGCATGTCAGAAACGATGATTAATCCAATGTTGTTAAACTTGGTTTCTTCTTTGGTATTAGCGGATTCATCACCATACGGTAGCTTAAATTCATCATTCACGAAGCTTGGGATCTTTTCAGACGGTACGGCTATCGGTGTTTGGCCTTGTTTGAGTTCCCGTTTGATGCGCTCTTCGATAGTTTCAAGTTTTGATGCTGAACCTGATGCATAATGAGCTTGTTGTTCACTAATACCTGTACGCTTATCTGTCATACTACCGAGAGAGATAACCACTCGGCTTTCAAAGGTCGGCAGACCTTTGTTTTGACGCTCCTGCATGATTTGGTTCAGCACGTCTTTATAGCGAACAGCCATATCACGCCCGTCACATACCAGCATGGCTTTAAAGCCGCGAGGTTTCACGCTTGATAGAAAGTGCTCGACAAGATGGCGAGCATTCTCCTCAATACGACCGATAGCACCACGACGTTTTTTGAGTAACTCTTGCTTCAGCTTTTTCTTACGGGCTAAAGGCTCATTACCAAATTCATCCTCAAAAGCTTGTTTTAGTTTTCCGTCGCTACCCCATTGCGCCATACCTTCAAGATATTTAATAGGCAGTGTTGCGCCATCAGCAACCGCCTCGTCGAGGCGGTAAGTATCGATGTACTCTTTCCCACCGAATGTACCCAGGGTTTCTTTATCGTCTTTAAAGAGCGGGGTGCCAGTAAATGCTATGAACTTCGCATTAGGTAAAGAGGCACGCATGAATGCAGCAAGGAACCCATACTGGCTGCGGTGAGCTTCATCAACCATCACGAAGAAGTTTGGCTTGGTACTCAGAACACGAAAATCAACTTTCTCTTCGCTGACGAGTTCCCACTTGGCTTTTTTAGGATTACCACTGGCATCGGTTTGACCGTGAAGAACATTGTTCTCTTTCAAAATCCAGCATTGTTCTTGCCCCGAATCATCCTTCCTTAAAACGCGTCTGACACGACTTTTAGAGTCTACAATGGAATCCTCATCTTCAGACTCTTTTGCGGCCTGTATCTGCTTACCATCGCTTTCTTGAAACTTTTGAACGGTCGAAGTGAAAATGGTGCCGTAGTCATTGCTGAGCATGGCTTCTAGCCCTGCGACGGAATCTGCTTTAATCGATTCAAGGCCGACATTAGTAAAGGTATTGTGGATCTGACGGTCAAGGTCAGTGCGGTCGGTAAGAATCAAAATACTTGGGTTATTGAAACCAGAAATTTCGGCTCGCATTAAACGGGCAAGTAGTGCCATCGTCAGTGATTTACCACTCCCTTGCGTATGCCAAACCACGCCGCCAAGTTCTTGGCCTAATAGCTGCGGGTCTTTCCCCTGTAGACGGAGTAGCGTCTTCTCTACTGCACGCCACTGTTGGTAACGTGGCAGCTTCTTGATCATGACGCCTTTCTCGATTTCATACATAGGGTAGAAACAGACTAAGCGCACGAAGCGGGAAGGTTCGAATAATGCCCACAGTAGTTTGTCTTGCTCTGTAGGTTTCTTTCCTAATTGATTTTCTAATTCGGTAAGAACAATGTTCTCGTCAGGCTTTTTCGGATCAAATTTGTAAGTTAGATAGAACTGTTCTGGCGCATAGATAGCGCCATACTTGGCTTGGCTTCGATTAATGGCAGCACAGACCATATTAAAGGCAAAGTGTTGAGTAAAAGTGCCTTGGTAGCCATCAATTTGTGCAATGCCTTTGCTGAGCTTAATTGAGCTGTTTTTACACTCAATCAAGCCAAGCGGTAATCCATTAATAAATAACAGCAAATCGGGCTTAAAAAGCTCATCGTTGGCATTTTTGCCGACGTACTGATCAACCACATGGAATAAGTTACCCTCGGCACCTGTTTGGTTGATAAAACGGATGCTACGAGGCTGACCATTTTTGTCTTTTTGTTGCAGATTCGATTGGAACAGAACATGCTTCCAGAACGCATGGTTAGCCAGCATTAAGTCGCTGTTATGCTCAAACCATATGTCTCTAAGCTGTTTAATCGCTTTGTTTGATCCGTTCGGAACCTCGGCCAGCCAAGGGTTAAGGGCGTGTAATCTGTCAGTTAACACCGACTCTAGAATAACAGGCTCGGTCTTGTGTGTTTGCTCTACATCTCGACCTTTAATATGCTGGTAACCAAGAGTTTTTAACCATTCAATCGCTGGGCGTTCAACCCCAACTAGCTCTGGATTCGATGATTCAGCCTGACCTGACATACCTTATTCCTTTATTTATTGTTATTCATTTTTTATTGTTCATTTAAATTACGTTTTTTGCTTTTTAGATGCCTTCGCTTGAAGGCATCATGAAGCAATCGCTAAGCGGCTTCAGTTTCCTCAACAGGAACTCGCCATTCTCCAGTAAGTAGCTTCTGCATTAAGCCTTTTTTTAGTTGTTGGGTTTCGGCTTTTTGCTTATCAAGAATATCTAACTTTAAATCTACAGTAGCTAGTGTTTCAGCTATCAATTGTTGTTCTTCTTGAGGAGGAATCGGGATAAATTGGGATTCAAATAGAGACTTTTTCACGATAGGAACTGCTTGAATGCCAGCTAATCTTTTGATGCTTCCTGAAATATGTGACAAAGCGTAGTAAACATACTCGCTCATATATCCGTCTTTTTCTAAGATAACTGTATTTATCTGTTGGTTTGTACAGCATTCTTGTGTACTAATACCAATTTTTCCTATTGTTGAACCTATACATGTGAAAAATATTGCACCTTTCGGCACTACCTTCCCATTGTTAACTCCTTGCTTACTTAAAGTACTTTTCGTGTGCGAAATGTACTTTCGAGAACCTAAATCTGAAGGGGATACAAACATATAATCACCACCATAATTCTCAGTGTTAGCTGGCGGTGGAGTTTTACCAGTAATCACATTAGCAATAGATTTTAATTGCATTACTTTCCAACAATCAGGGTAGCCACTAGGCTTAAAGTCAGTATGCGGTTGCCACACCCCGTTCTCGTCCTGAACACCGATACCTTCTGAAAACAGCTTTTGCATTAAGCCTGTTTTGAGCTTTTCGGTTTCTGCAATTTTTTGGTCGATAAGGTCGATTTTTTTATCGACGATTGAAAGGACTTCCGCAATTTTCTGTTGTTCTGGATATGAGGGTAGTAATATTGGTGTTTCTCGTACTTGCTTCAAACTAATCTGAGGGTAAGCTTGACCAGTCAAAATACGTTCATAATATCGAGTATAATGCTCTTGTTGTAATGACTGTGCTACGTAAGAACTAGAAACTCCTTCAATCACGCTAATTTTAGCAATATGTTGGTTTATATTAGCTTCTGGGATTTCATCTGGAAGAGTCGCAATACGGCCAATATTTCCTGTAATCGTCATCAGGATATCTCCTGATTTTATTTTCGAACGAGCCATTGCCGCATGTGCTTTCTTCGATATGAAGTTCATCCCCTTGCGTTTGAAGCCATTAGCAGTAACACATTCACTTCTTAGGAAAGGGATGCTATCACCACTTTCTTCTACCCACTCAAATCCATAGGTGGTTGGTGTAGCGCCTTTTGTTATAAATTTGGCAATATTTTCTAAGTTCTTTATGTTCCAATCTGATGGTTTATAGGTGATAAAATCAGTCATTACTTTTCTCTCTTGTTAAAAGAGACATAAAAGATGAAAGTTGTTTGTCTACTTCTTTTAGTTGTAACTCAAGGCTCTGCAAATTATCTAAGGTATTTTGAATGTTGATGATCTCTTCTTTCTCAGAAGTATCGATATAACGGCTGATACTGAGATTAAAGTCGTTCTGCTTGATTTCAGCGATATCAACGACACGCAAGTATTTATCAACAGCGACAGCATCCAATAGATCCGAAAGCTTATCTTCCGTTTGCTCTCCTGCATCAACTAAAGTTTTTTTCGCTTTGCTGTACTCGGTCGTGATGCGTTTGATATCTACTTCGCGAAGGAAATTCATCGCTTTACCTTCACCAAACTCGGCGGAAGCATCAACGAAAATAACCTTGTTCTTCAGTGCAGTAGGTTTGTCTTTATTAATAATTAAAACCGCAGCCGCAATGCCTGTGTTGAAGAAAAGTGCTGGCGGCAAACCAACAACACCTTCGATCAAGTCACCTTTCAATTCATCGTTGCCAATAAGCATACCTTTACGAATTTTACCTTCATCACCTTCACGGAAAAGTACACCGTGAGGGACAACGACACCGATGCGACCATCATCTTTCGTTGAGGAAATCATATGCTGAACAAAAGCTAGATCTGCTTTTGTTCGCGGTGCAACACCTAGACCAAAACGACCATAAGGATCTTTAAGGTCTGTACTGTATTTCACGTTTCTCTCTTTACCACTTTTTCCATCAATGATTTTACCGTCATTGAGTTCGAGCGGTTCCCACCACTTTGATTGAGAGAAAGGAGGGTTGGCAATCACACGGTCGAACGTTTGAAGGCCTTCGCCATCTTTATGTAATGGGTTTACCAGTGTATCGCCGCGCTTAATGTCACCATCTAGGTTGTGCAGGAACATGTTGAGTTTGGCAATTGCCCATGTTCCTAGGTTCTTCTCCTGACCGTAAAGTTTACAGTTAGGTTTACCCATGATGGTGCCATTCTCGTAGTTTTCTTTAATGTGACGAGCGGACTCGACCAACATGCCGCCACATCCACAGGTCAAATCGTAAATCTCATGACCTGGTTGTGGGTCAATCAGCTTAACAATAAGCTCTACCACTTCGTGAGGGGTGTAGAACTCGCCACCTTTCTTGCCAGCATCATCAGCAAATTTACCAATCAAATACTCGTATGCATCACCAAGTAGGTCGGCTTTGTAGAGGTTTTTATTGCCCAGCTTGTGTTGGTTAAAGTGACGGAGTAAGCGAGTTAGAAGCTCGTTACTGAGCTTCTCTTTATCACCGAACTGAATGGCGGTAAGCACTTTTTCCAATGATGGGTTTTGGTGTTCGATTTCAGCAAAGGCTTCATCAATGTACTCACCAATATTTTCAGTTCTTTCGATCAGCTTGTTCCAACGTGCATACACAGGAACGAATTGCTCTGGGTTATCTTCTTGAATGAGCGCCATTGCTTCTTCAGCGCTGCAACCTTCCTCTTCCATCACGGCTTCTACACGCTCGTCAAATACGTCTGAAAGACGTTTTAAGAACAGGAGACCAAAGATATAGTTTTTGAAGTCTGAGCTATCTACGGTGCCACGCATGATGTTTGCGCTGCCCCAAAGCCATGTTTTTAGCTCTTCAAGGCTGATTTTTTCTACTGCGGTATTGATTGTCATAACTTTCTCGATAGAAGTGCATTCGCTCTTGCGAATCCTTTTACTAATTAGTCGGGATTATACCTGACTGGAGTGCTAGTTTAAGCAAGCTCTAGCCATAAAAGTGGTGGAATCATGATTTAAGAACACTGTTCTATAGTTTTTTTGTTTTTCATCATGTAGTTCGAAATAAACAAAAAATTAAAACCGACAATGGGAACAGTGTTCTCTTATCCCCCAAAGACCAACCAAAAACATTTAACTTTAAAAATCAACAACATAAATAATAACGAGTAACGACTTAGATTTTTGGTCACTCATCTCAAAACAAAAAACAAAAAACAAAAAACAAAATTTGCTCTAGTGACTCCAATAGCAACTAATTTCTATCTATCAATGATGGCAATACCAAAGAGCAAAGCTCTTTGGCTTATTCTACTTTACAGAGTGTACTCTTTGCATGGTCGTCAGATTATGAGGTTCGATACTTAAGGCTCAACAGAATATTACTCCGTACAAGATAACTAGGTATAGGTAAGCAATCAGTAGCAAAGTTTAGTGATTGGTTCTCCATTTATGCTGACGCAGAAAACATCGGGAACACTGTTCTTGCCACTTTGTGACTTCAGCCGTTTCGTTCTTAGAAATAGAGGAGGTTCTTGTTCAAATTACTCCAATAAATACCAATCTTAGATTATCAGTCGTCTTACTCGTGACTTCACTCCCCTTCTTTATCAAACTGAACTTAAGCATTCAAAGCTTTATAGTTCCGAGCATGTCACTAGGCAATGCTAAAGAGTAAGCTCTTTAGCTTTTTCTATTTTGTTTGTTATATGAACACTGTTCTTTGGTTCTTTTAGGTATACCCATCACATCTATATGAACTTAAGCGTCATTTAGGTTGAACTCAGACTTAAATGAACTATAGTTCACTAGAGTATCTAAATGAACCATTAGGGATAAGACAGTATGATTTATGGATATTTGCGAGCATCTACTTCGGAGCAAGATGCTACTCGTGCAAAAACTTACCTCGAAAGGTTTGCAAATGAGCACAAAGTAACAGTAGCAGAGTACTTCATTGAAAATGCTTCAGGTCGAGATTTTGACCGACCTATCTTAAATCAGCTTATCGATATTGCAGAAGATGGTGACACCATCCTTGTGGAGCAATTAGATCGCTTAACACGTCTATCAAGCGAGGATTGGGAAAAGCTAAAAAACAAGCTAGTTCAATCTGGCGTATCGATTGTAGCTGTCGATATCCCTACGAGTTACCAGTTATTAAAGAATGACGACTCTATCGGTGATGAGCTTACGAACATTATTTTCAAGAAGCTGAATGAACTTCTCTTTGATGTACTCGCAGCGATTGCCGCGAAGGATTATGAAGATCGTAGAAGACGACAAGCGGAAGGAATAAATAAAGCTAAGAAAGAAGGCAAGTACCGAGGCAAACAGCAGACTCAAGAAACTGTTGGAAAGTGCCTCAAAGCCAATCAATACATCGAATCAAATGGGCTATCACAGCTCAAAGCCTGTCAATTAGCTGGAGTATCAATTTCAACCTGGCGGAGATTCAATAAAAGTAACAGACCAAACTAAGCGGGACTAAAATGATAGTGATACGCATTTTTTCTAGTTCGTAAAACACGGACCGCATTTTAGGAACCAAAGTGTTTAACTTGAACTCCATCAAGTAAACAGAATTAGTCATGACGCAATCTGTCACTTTTCAAGCCAAGTTTGAATCTGTTCTGGCAGATTGCCCCAACTCACTCATGCCCCATTCAGTGCTGGTAACTAGGAAGAAATACTTCTCAGTTGCTTTTCAACTCATAAGTTTTCCTTAGCAGTTGTTTCCCCCACTCACCGCAACACATTTCTGCCCCTTTCCGAGTTGCGAATGCTTAAGAATACACTTGCTCAAGTAGCAGTTGGCTTAAGATTTTTTGTATCTGTAAAGTATCTATTAGTTTCAGGCCTAACCAATAAGGTATTGATTTGTAATTGAGTCAGTACGTGAAAAACGGCATTATATGAAAATTAAAGGCGGCTGTTAGTCGTCTAATTAGCGTTAGCTATCTGGGTGATTAATCTTCAATATTAGGTGGGTTATGGCAGGAAATAAAAAAACACGAAAAAAGAAACCTTCAAAAAGTGGTAAGAATAGAACGGCTTTGCTCGACCACAAAAAAGTAGGTTCTGAGCTACAGCCAGGTTTTGCCCAATTAGGGGACAAAATGACGTTTTCTTCTTGGTCCAATGAGCGTCTCCCAGAAATGTTGTGGGCTGCGATTATCCGCGTTATTCAAGAACAAGATTTGGCAATCGCTGAGTTTAGAAGGATTATTAAATTTGTTTCAGAGCATTCAGAAAAAGAGAAGCTATCAGATCTCACTATTACAGGGATCTCAAAGTTAGATGAAGAGCTACGGAATGAGTTTTTGGATTTTCTAACGTCAAATCCCAAAACAGCGTCAGCCTTAACTGTTTTAAAGTTATTTAATAACTTGCCAGCTAAAGATTCTTGGCTGAAGTTTTTACCACCAAGTGAGCCAGAACTTAATATTCTGATGACTGCAGTTGGTATGTGCTTACCTCATCAATCTCAAGAGGCTACGGATTGCCGTTGGCTCAAGTTAATGTTAATGGTTGTAGGGGGCAAGTTTCATGCACCAAGAGAAATGGTTGAACCTTGGATTAACTACCCTTATGAGGGAGACCAACGAAGTGTTCGCCCATCCATCCGTTCGTGTGAAATGACTATTAATCCGATGGTCGAGCAAGATTTAACATGGTCAAATGATTTTTGGGCTGAGTCATGGGAAAACACTCCATGTTTAGAATTAGTTCCCGAGAGTGGCACTAACTCTGAAGAACGTTGTTGTGATTTAGATGACATCCATAAGCTTAGGGGCGAGTTGGAAACACACTGGGAAAAAACTCACTCTACAACTGGAGTCGATGCTAAGCACGACGGCGTTTTTGGTACAGCATTTTATGCGCTATCGATATTGAATGAGATAGTCTCGGTTGGAGTTGGCACTGGAATTCTTGCAAGGTTAGGGCTGAGAACCATTTTAGAAACTCATATCAGTCTTAGATATTTGATTCAAAAAAATGACGATCAGCTTTGGACCAAATGGAGAACCTACGGGGCTGGTCAAGCCAAACTAAACGCGCTGAAGTTTGATGAGCTTGTAGAGCCACCAAAATTTATTAATACCGAAACACTAGAGTCTATTGCAGGCGAAGACTTGTGGGAAGAGTTCATCAATATAGAACTTGGTAGTTGGAGTGGTTCTGACCTCCGAAAATTGAGTGATAAAGCAGGCTTAAAGTCTTCTTATGACCAATTTTACTCTTGGTCATCTACATATTCGCACGGGACTTGGGGGGCTATCAGGGAGGTTTGCTTTCATACATGTGGTAACCCACTGCACCGCTTACATAGATACCCTAAGGAGTCGACACTGCCCGATACTCTTCAAGATGCGTGTGTTTTGGTAAATGAAATACTAAATGACTTAAGTGTAGTGTACCCAACATTTAGTCCTCGTTTACTGGGAGAAGATAGCTAACAAACGACTAAGAGTGATTCGCAACGCATGGCATTTACTATGCGTTGCGTTTAGTGTTTAAAGTGCTATGCGGCGGCTTCAGTATTGCGTTGCTCACCTTAACAGGGCTTAGCTTACTCCAGCTCATGGGAAAATGATGTTGTTGCTTTAATGTCGTCTCACCCAATTGATTAAACAGTCCAACTGTCATAACCGTATTCCCATGCGTGGGAATGGTGTCATTATTTTCATATCGTCACACACAATTGATTAAACAGTCCCACTGTCATAACCGTATTCCCATGCGTGGGAATGGTGCCGTTATTTCGATATCGTCACACCCAATTCATTAAACACTCCCACGTTATAAGCGCATTCCCATGCGTGGGAATGGCTGTCTGACCTTCATATCTTGAAATTTAATTGGTTAAACAACCCTATGTCATAACCACATTCTCATGTATGGAGTAATTGAATGATGTGATACGCCCTAACTAACCAAGCTAGCTCGACTTGGAGTATTGTTTAGGAAACTTCAGAATTGGTAATTTAAAAGTGCAATGAGCGCGAAATACAACATAACGCTCGGTTTAATCAAATGACGGGTATTAATGTCGAGTCAACCAATCATTGATCCAGAAATAGCTACCAGATTAGATATGTAAAAACAGAAACCAAACATTAAGCATTTGATTTGTAATAATATAAAAGAAAAAGTAACAGACTCAGATCCCCTAACCAAGTTTTATTAGCCTATTTGAGATCTTGTTTAGGACTCAAAGATGTATGCCTGAATAGATATATCCTATAGAGGGGTAAAGCATTATCTATCCCCCAGAAGGGATAATGCGCTATCTATCCCCTAAAAGGGATAATGCATTATCTATCCCCTAGAAGGGATAATGCATTATCTATCCCCTAGAAGGGATAATGCATTATCTATCCCCTAGAAGGGATAATGTATTATCTATCCCCTAAAAGGGATAATGCACTATCTATCCCCTAAAAGGGATAACGCGCTATCCATCCCCTAGAAGGGATAATGCATTATCTATCCCCTGAAAGGGATAGTCATGTTATTATCGCTTGTAAGGGATAATATCACTAAAAATCTATAGCAAATTTTGAATATAGGTCGAATAGGTTATGCGGATCTAACTAGATAAACAGACTACTCGGGGGTAGTACAAATGATATATAGCCCAAAACAACTCGCAGACAGAATGCTACTCATCAGGCAAAAAAATCGCTGGAGTCAAAGTGAGCTAGCAAAAAAAGTAGGTTTAAAACAATCGACTATTTCTAACTTTGAAAATAATCCTAGTAGAACAACACTTTCAACCTTTTTCAAGCTGCTCCAAGCGATGGAGTTGACAGTAAGTGTTAATGAAAAAAATCATAAGCCAGAGAGCAATACTAATAGTGATGAGGATTGGTGATGCAAGAATTAGTCGCATATATGAACGGAGAGCTTGTTGGTAGATTACAAAAACAAACAAATGGAGCACATTCTTTCAAATATGACCCTAGCTGGATTGATAGTGATAAAGCCCGCCCTTTATCACTATCATTAAAACTACAACTAAATTCTATAAAGTCAGACGCAGTCATCAACTACTTTGATAACCTTTTGCCTGACGCCCCAAAAGTTCGAGACAGAATTGTAGCAAGATACAAGGCAGCATCTAAACAGCCATTTGATCTTCTCAAAGAGGTCGGGAAAGATAGTGTTGGAGCAATCTCATTATTGCCTCCAGATCAACCTTACAAAGAAGAGCCTCTTAGCTATGAAATATTAGACGAGAACAAACTTGAAAATGTACTTCTCGCCTACAAGTCGGACATCCCACTAGGAATGCTAGAAGAGGAAGATGATTTTAGGATTTCTGTAGCAGGCGCCCAAGAAAAAACAGCTCTACTTCGCTTCAACGAACAATGGTGTATACCAAAAGGTAATACACCAACAACACACATTATAAAGTTACCTATCGGTGAGATACAGCAAGCTCAAGCAACATTGGATTTAACAGATAGTGTTGAAAATGAATTCTTATGTATTGAGTTAGCTCGGGAGCTTGGTTTTCAAGTACCTAAAGTTGAAATCATCCAAACAAGTGAAGTAAAAGCATTAGCAGTAGAGCGCTTTGATAGACGTTGGAACCGTGATAAAACAAAACTATTGCGTTTGCCACAGGAAGATATTTGCCAGGTAAAAGGAATGCCCTCATCTATCAAATATGAATCTCAAGGTGGACCTGGAATTGCAGAAATAATGGATCTATTAATGGGTTCTAACAATGCAATCGAAGATCAATATAACTTTATGAAATTCCAAGTTTTTCAATGGGCAATCGGCGCAACAGATGGACATGCTAAAAACTTTTCTATCTTTATAGAAAAAGGAGGAAGCTACAGACTAACGCCTTTCTACGACATTTTATCAGCATACCCAGTACTAGGAGGAAGAGGCCTAAACATTCGGAAGTTAAAGCTTGCTATGGGGTTAAAAGCAACCAAGGGTAAAAAGTATGAGATAAGTAAAATCTATCCTCGTCACTTTATTGATACAGCTAAGCATGTAGGTTTTGACCAAGAAAAAATGCAAGCGATTCTTGATGAAATGCAAGTTGAAATGCCTAAAGCTATTGAGCGCTTAAAATCAAGATTGCCTAAAGAGTTCCCGACTCAAATCACTGATGCTATCTTCAACAACTCACTTACTATGATTGCTAAATTAAAACTAGATAGCTAAGACCAGCAACTTGCCTAGAAAATCATAAAATACTAATGGCCCTAATCAGCGGTCAACATGACCTGATAGCAACTCAAAGAGCTTATGCTCTTTGAACTTATCTACTCATTGTTTTAAGCCATGGCAATAGACGGTTTACTCACTTTATAGATAACTTGATAGGATAGGAATGACTAGTTATACGTATATCTAATAGAATATTTAGCTATAACGAACTAGGAATATCTAGTGTAATCAACATAAGCAGACGACGGTTCAGTTCCTTTTCAAGTAGGATTTAGATGTAACATATAAAGTAACATAAAATTGGAGTTAATATTCTAAGAGTCTGCCTGATATGGGATGAGACATATGTCCCACTCCCGCCAGCTCCACCAAACATCATGTAAGCCTCTGATTTTTCAGGGGCTTTCTTTTTATATATGCCTATGAAAAGAGAAATTGAGGTACATCCTGTTCTACATATGGACGGAGATGACACTTTGCACATGACACTACGGGCAAACGGTAACTGGTACTATCAACGCCGTATCCCAACCCACTCTCAGCCATTCTTTGGCAACAAAAAGTCCATCAAAATCTCACTGCGCACCAAGTCTGTCGCAGAGGCTCGTGTTAGAGCGCGTCAGCTATCTGTAGAGCATGACGTCCTATTTGCGCAGCATGAGACTCTCGCAACAACGACAAGCAAACCTAAAGGCTACGCAAGTAACCCACTTGAGGTGCTCGTTGACGTCAAAGCTAGCCAAGCTCAACACAAAGAAATCACTCAAGCGACGTCTGGCAACCTAGTAGGAACTCAGAGCTTACTACACGCCCAAGTCTTTACTGCGCCACTAAAGGAGCGTGAGAGCGTCTTTACGGGTATTGAGGCAATGAGAGATGATTTATGCGAACTAATGTGCGACCTTGCCGAAAATAGATTGAGTGAGTATGACGCCAAGCTTTCGCGCTCATGGCGTATCATTGAGGGTGCGATGGAGTCAGAGCACTACGAGTACTTTGTAGAGCAACCATTTGAAACTCAAAGACAACTTGTCATCGAGAGCTGTAGAAAGTCGATACAAGGACTATCCTCATTAACTACTCAGCTCACGGATGTGATGGCAGAGCGTCTTGAGTTACCTAATGCGTCTGATACCTACCTTCATGAGCTAAGGGGAACGCAAGCTCCTACGGAGAGCGAACATCAAGGCTTACTACTATCAGAATGCGCAGAGCTTTACATCACAGACCGCTCGAAAGACGATATACGCCCTAAGACTCTTGAGCGCTACAAAGCTCGTATGCGTTTGATGTTATACATCTTGGGTGACCGTCCTATTGAGTCACTCAAACGTCCAGATGCTTTGACGTTTAAAGAGAAGCTATTACAGCTTCCAGCGAACCTCAACAAAGTTTCGAGCTTCAAGGGCTTGTCCGTTGACGATGTTATTGCGCTCAAACCGAAGCCTATGGCAGTGAGCACCGCAAATGACACAATGACAGACGTCGGCTCCTTCTTAGACTGGTGCGTGCTAAACGAGTATGCGACGAAGAATGTCTTTAAAGGACTCAAAGTTAAGACCAAGAAAAAGGCATCTGATGAGCGTTGCGAGTTCTCCAAGTCTGACTTAGAGACCCTATTTCAGCATCCGTACTTTCATGGTGGCGAGCGCAAGCATCCTCACTACTACTGGCTACCTGTTCTAGGACTCTACACAGGAGCTCGCCTCAATGAGTTATGTCAATTGCATGTGCGTGATGTTCGTCGAGATGATGAAAACAACTTGTGGACAATAACTATCACCAACACTCAAGAAGACCAAAACACTAAGAACTTCAGCTCAGTGCGCACTATACCACTACATCCAAAACTGATTGAACTAGGCTTCATTAAGTACGTACAGAGCCTTAATCATGAGCGCGTCTTCCCCGAACTGAAGAAAGGTCGTGATGGTTATGGGCAAGCTCCGTCCAAATGGTTTGGTCGCTTGCGTGACAGCGTTCTGCCTAACGCCAAGGACGAGAAGAAAGCTTACCACTCTTTCAGACATACTTTCATCAACGCCTTGAAGCAATCAGGCGTGTCCTACAGTCACGCAGCAGCTTATGTGGGGCACGGTGACGGAAGTGAAACGTTCGGACGTTACGGTAAAGCTTATGTCGCATCCGCTCTTGCGCCTGTCTTGGACTACATAACATTCGACTTCGACATAGAACCCTACGTACTACCTAACTAGTACAAATTAAAAGGTAACACCTGACGTCTACCCAAGTGTTACCTTTCATTTTACATTTTACCTTCGGCTGCTTGTCTCGCTAAGCAGTCTGAATGCTCATTACCTTTGACGCCAGAGTGACCAGCTACGTGCTCAACGCTAACACGTGGACGAATAGCTTTAAGCTCATCTATCAGCATCCATAAGTCCTGATTAGCGACAGGCTTCTTGCTTGAGTTGCGCCAAGCGTTACGCTTCCAGCTATCAAGCCATTCATTGAAGCCCCACACACAGTACTGACTGTCACTAAAGACATTGTCCCCCTCACCTGCTACAAGTAAGGCAATGATGAGAGCCAGAAGCTCAGCCCTTTGGCTGGTAACACCGCCAGTCCTGCGAACCGAGGATGAGTACTCATAGACGCATTGACCAAGAGCGTCGTAAACCGCGATACCAACACCCCCTTGAAGACACCCGTGCTGATTGTCTGGTGCTGAACCATCGCAATAGATACTTAGTGGGTGCTGAGCGTTGTGTAATAGATGTGTCGTTTGAAGTTGTGTATTCATATTGAGCCCTTAATCGTAAAGCCACACCGAAAGCCCCACATAGCCAACTACACCAACGAAAGACTCGTAGTGACTAGCTGACAGCATGGCTTTGCGGTTAAGCGTTGGGTTTGAAGTGAAGTAGACCTTGTGGTGGCCTATTGTGGGTTGTGGAGATCTGAGGGTTAATCAGGCAGCTTGGAGTGATAGCGCTGATGTGGCATGTATCGAGCGTTTAAAGGTAATGCTGTAGTTCGCACCTTCATCACCACCTAAACACACGATATAGCCGTGGTGGTCAAGCCGCTTTAGCGACTCTCGAATAGTACGAGGCTTGAGCCTTAGAGCTTCTTCAAGCGTCGACATCGACACGATAAGATACTTTGCCCCTTTCGGTAGCATTCGTTCAGCAACAGTAAAGACTCGCTTGTCGCTAACACTGAGCCTGTACTGAGACTCACTTTCAGGGATTGTTGTCTCATGACGAGGTATCCCATACATTTGTGCTAACTGAGACGCTACCTTACGGCAAACAGATAAGTACAACGCAATGGTGCGCTTTGAATACGACTCGCGGCTTAGTGCTTTGAGACTGACATTAAGACGCCTTTCGAGACTGTCATAGGTAAGTGTATCGAGCGTCTGAAGCAATCGAAAGATTCGGCTTCTAGACAGCCCTCGACCTACCCCAGACAAACGACAGGCGTTATCAAAGACGGCCATCTGGCGACGACTAAGGTCTGAGTACTCAAGTGCACAAGCAAGCTTAGCTTTCAGCTTTGAGTTGTTTACATACGTCATATCAAGTCCTTTAAAAACAATCAATTACAGAACAATCCTGCAAGACTGCAACATATATAAGAAAGGCATTGAGTAGTTACTTAGGGTTGGGTAGAAAGGACGATGATTGATAGGAAGGCGCAGAGCTTAAAGTCTCTCTAAGAACTACTTTAAGTTAAGCTCTAAGTAAGTGATTGTTATTGTTAATAACTACAATCACATCTTAAAGACAGACTTTAAGTATCCACGCCCTGCACCAGCACGTCTTACAAGCTTAAAGCTTCTCTTAAAGAGAACTCTTAAGCTTTGCGTCTGGTGCATGTGTTGCTCTTTGTCTCTCTGCTTGCCCAAGGCATTAAGACTCACTCTCTATGAAGCCGAGAGGTTACGAGGTGATGGCCTTGAAGCCCACTCAGTGCGTGACTCTGATATGTGACTTCTTGCTGTGGTTTGGCGGCTACAGTCCGCATTGGGTTTGTTCTTATAGGCAGTCGTAATTACAGGTTATTAACATCCTGTCAGACTCACCGTATCGGGCAGCGCCCTATAGGCAGTCGTAATTCGATTGGCATTGCGTTGAGACTCAAAGAGAGCGTAAAGGCAGGGGATGAGAGCGTTGATACCTCGATGGTTTGACCCAACTAAAACAGACAAGGGCAGGCGTTGCACCCGCCCAAGTGACCTAGATAAGCTCGGCGTTAACCTCCGCCATGTAAGGCGCTAAGACATTCTCAATGCCATTTGTAGCGTCCTCAAAGACACCAAGCTCTACTAACGCTTTAACATGTCCCCACACCTCTTGGTGAAGCTGCGAGTCTTGCGTTGTAAGCAGCGTTTGAGTATCAAGATGATTAGAGGCTTTAATAGTTAAGACGTCGTTCATATCAATGCTCCTTTGTGCTTAAGGTGAGCTAAAGATACCGAAACTCAACTTGGTTGTGTTATGTGTAGTCACTAGTGAGTGCAATAACTTGAATATGGTCACGCAAAAGCTTGCTAAGTGAGCACTTATTGTTCAATCAGCCGACACTTAGAACACGGTGCCAGCTTCAACCGCCTTCTTCTTCACTCTCTGTACGGTACTTGCATTACAGCCAAGCTCCTGAGCGACACCACGGATAGACTTTCCCTCAAGTAACAACTCAATGATACGCTGATGCTGCTTGGTATTAGCTTTGCGTCCTTGGAACTTCTCAGCCCACTTCGCAGGGTTAGCTTTAAGCGCTTGTCTTCCAGCCTCAGCCGACGCTAAGCGATTCTTACGCTCTGCCGCAGCCATAGCCGTGAGCATGGTAATCTGGATGTCAGTGACCATGTTCTGCATGTCATCATCTTTGTTTGAGTATGAGAACGTCAGACCTTGGTTGATAGTCTTAATGCACACACCCCTGTCGAGAAGCTCACGTATAGTCGATTCAGCGTCTCGATAGTCACGCCCTAAACGGTCAACCCACCATACGACTAGAGTATCTCCTTTACGTAGCTTACCAAGAAGAACCGATAGCCCAGCCCTCTCTCTAGCTGGCACAGTACCCGACACTTTCTCTGTCGTAATCTCCGCATCAGGGTAAAGCTTTGAGATGTCACTCAATTGGCTGTCCACGTTCTGCTCCTTAGTCGACACACGGACATAAGCAAAGACCATTGAGTTACTGTCATTGGATTGAGTTGTCATTGTCATACCTCGAACGAGTGCTTTAGGTTACTGTATGCTTAACTTATTGTGTGCATATCGACAAGTCAACACCTAAAACACACAAAAATAACACCCTTAGAGTGTATGCATTTGGGCATAACCTAAGACATACACCGAAAAATAAAACGTGGCACTGAGTCTAACTAGCAAGAATGACTACTTTCGCTAAAGGGGTTAGGGGGGGGGGATTTGAGGACAAGACATATAAACAATGGCTCCAGAAATTTTTTTTGCAAAAATTATTCGACCATCACACATCACTCCGTCACATTTTGATTAAAGCGCCAAGATGCATATAGTAAACCTTATGAATCACTCGTGAGAGCATATATGAACCTTGATGAATTCGTGAGCAATTACCTCACCAACCTATCCAGTCAGCTCGATGCATCAAACACCTATCTAACAATTTTTGCAGCAGTCCTTGGTGCTGTTCTAGGTATTGTGCTTTCCTTACTTGTTGGCTGGTTTGGAGGTAAGCTTAAAACTCTATCCTACAACCGTATTGTGCGTCAGCAATTAATAGGTCTCACTGAAGACAACCTCATGCGGTGTCGGGCTAATATAGGGGTACTCAACAACGAGTTATTGAGGTTAAGAGGCATAGACGGAAAAATGACTTTGAGTGGTATTGCTGCACTTATTGACTACCCCACTCAACTTCTGCACTTGCCTGCGAGCTTTCGAAGCTCTGAGTTATTCCTACTACGGATGCAAATCTCAGCCTTAAACGCCCATCATGCCCAACTCATCAACGTTGTACATTTGCGAGAAAGCCTTAGCATTGAAATCCGAAAAGCACCTGTAGGTCAGCAAGAATGGGAAATTGTGGGTCTTAGACAAGAATACAATAGGCACCTCAAAACGAAGTACTTGGAGATAATCGAATTTACGCAAGCCTTACAAGACTACCTAAGCATAGGGGCTTGGAAGCGATTCCTTATGAACTTCATACCCACACGTAAGTTTAGAAAAATGCGAGACTCTCAAGCTGCAATACCCACCCAAAACAACAACGCCTCCAATTCAACTCCCCAACAGGGAACTGAACCGAACTAGCAGTGTTCTACAAGGTGTGCTACATTTCGAGTAAACCACTGGTGTACCTTCCTTGTATATCAGAGACTTACAGAGGAAAAGGCGACGAACTCTCGAATCCCGCCAGCTCCACCAAACGTTTGGAAAAGGCCACCTCCGGGTGGCCTTTTTTGTATCAACAATCATATTGTCTTCTTTTCTCAGGCACTCATACTACCTGATGACTTATCACAAGCATTACTGCGTAACTTTACAACCTATGCTGATAAAAACTCGTTGAGTATTAAATAGCAGACTATACGCTCATAAGTACAACACCAACCACACATGAGAATTCAAAAGTACTCATTAAAAGATAGAAAGTGTGTACTTACTATATGCTTTTCAATTTAAAGTTTTCTAAGCTTTTGGAATATCAGGTACTTCATCCGGTTACAAGGTACATGCAGGTTTTGTAAATCTCTTCAATACAATAAAGCCACAACTTGCAGCATGCATCGCTGGTTATTCGAAAAAGAACATAAAAGCACCAAAGGTAATACACTGCGTAGGTTATAGTTTAGGTGGTGCTCTTGCTTCATTAGCAACAGATTGAGTGAGTAAAATAGTCTCTTCAATTTTGACCTTACTACGAATTTCAGGTTTGGTTCGTATAACCCAACAAAAAATGCGAAGCTATTTAAGCTTCGCATTTTTATTATGGATTAGAATTATTAGAAATATTAGAATCTATATTCCACACCTAAAGATGCTTGTTTAAAGTCTGTATTTGTATTCGCACCATCAAATACATTTTCTGCATTCAGTTCCACATCGTACCAAGTGTATTCTGCGTTAACTAAAAAGTTATCCGTTACTTTAAAACCTACACCAGCACCAGCAAATACCCCTTCGTCATCTTTGTTTCCATGGAATCCAGCAACGTTATAATCTGTCGAGTACCACATTTGGCCACCTTTCGCGTACACATCCACTCTATCGGTGATTGGAGCCGTCACTTTCAATGCTGCGGTATAACCATCCGTCTCTGCATTAGCCAAGTTGTTACCATAACTACCAAAATCAATGTAGCCACCTTCCAACGCTAAGTAACGGTTAAAGCGATACCCCACCAATGCTTGCATTGCATCGCTGTCGTCATCGAAATCATCTTGTCCATCAACTTTTAAATAACCGTAGTTCGCACCTACATAAACGCCATGATCTTTGGAGTCCGCTGCGTAAGATAAAGTACTAAACGTTGCTAGAGAAAATAGACCAACCAGAGTAACAACATTGCTTTTCATTTCGTTCTCCTAAATTAACTGATTATCGAAAGTTCCAATCATAAGTAGCAAAAGCAATGCCAATATTAAATTAATGAAAAACCAATTTATTTAATAAGATTCTGACAATTAGCTAAAAGCACTCGTACAAAAAACAAAATACCGGCTATTTATTTACCTTACACAAACAATATAAATTTAGGATAAATATAACTAATGAAAAAGCTTCTCGCTAATTTGTAGTTTTTTCAAAATAAAAATACACAGCGTGAATATTCTTGAGCCATTAAGCAGTCATTGAAATATCGCGTTGCGTGTTTACTAGAAAGGAAACCAATCACACATCCGTCGTGCCTTGCTTTGCTTAAAAGCACAAATCCTCTACTCTGTGCCTAAGCAAATTCAATGGAATTGAAAGAATGATAAAAGGCAGTGAGTACCCTTCCATTCGTGCATTGAGGACTTTTGTTGCTGTGGCTAACTATCTCAGCTTTTCTAAAGCCGCCGATGACCTATGCGTAACACAAGGAGCGGTCAGTAAACAGATGGCATCTTTAGAGCAACTCGTTGGGCTTCCTCTCATTCATCGAGGGTTAAACGGCGTGGAGCTAACAGAGGAAGGAAAGCGCTATTTACCCCAAATAACAGAAGCTCTGGAGCTCATTCAGCAGGCAACCGCCAGCCTAATTCAGACCAATACCGATCAAGAGCTGTTGGTTGTCGATGTCACACCCTCATTTGCCAGTCTTTGGCTGGTGCCAAATATCGATGATTTCCACCAGCGCCATCCAAATATTCGCGTGAAAATTCTTACCGGAGATGGCGCAGTTAAAAACATTCATGGTGAAAGTGATCTGCATGTGCGGTGTTTGCCTCTTTCTACTCATTATGAATATAGCCAGCTCTTATGTGAGGAAACCTTGTTGCTGATTGGCAACACCAACCTACCAAAACTGTCAGACAACCAAGCTATCAGCCATTACCCATTTATTCCGCAAACGACTCGCCCGCAGCTGTGGGAGCAATTCAAACAGGAGAACGATTTAGAGTGCCCAATCACCTATCACTCCGTCGGGTTTGAGCATTTTTATTTGGCGTGTGAAGCCGTGAGAATGGAGAAGGGCTTGGCTTTGCTGCCCGATTTTATGGCGCAATTTTCTATTTTACGTGGTGACATCCAACATATTGGGAATCTAAAGCTTCACAGCGGCTATGGCTATTATGTGGTGATCCCAAACTTCCGGTTAACGTCAAGAAAAGTGGCACTTTTTCATGACTGGTTAAAAGACAAACTTACCCATCATACATAAAGCTACCGATATGAAACCAGTACAAATATGAAGATTGTGCAGAGCCTATCACCTACCGCGCCTCAAATGTAAGTATGGTTAAATTTGTGGCATTCTCATCCATACTATTTGAAAAGGATAAATGGATAGTAGGATATGGACAGCAACACGCCAAGACTCTCTTTACGTACCATTGAGCCGACCGATTACCCAGAGCTCGCGGAATTAATGGACCTCGTTTTTCCTGATGTGGGCGGCTCATGGCCACGCCTGACCATCATGGATCTCATTCATCAGTTTCCCGATGGACAAATCTGTATTGAGGATAACGGCAAAATTGTCGGCGCTGCGCTGACGATCAAAGTGGACTACAACCGATTTTCACTTCCTCACCTGTACACTGACATCATCACCGAAAATAACGTCATTCAGAACCAAGTGACAGGCGATGCCATGTATGGCCTAGATGTGTTTGTTCACCCTGATTACCGTGGGCTTCGCTTGGGCCGACGTCTTTACGACGCGCGCAAAGAGTTGTGCCGCAGCAAAAACTTTAAAGCGATACTAGCCGGTGGCCGCATTCCGAATTACCACCAATACGCGGATGAACTGAGCGTTGCAGAGTACATCGACAAAGTAAAACGCCGCGAATTGCACGACCCGATCCTCTCATTCCAGCTTGCGAATGACTTTGATGTTAAACGCATCATGCGTGGCTATTTGCCAGAAGATAACGCCTCAAAAGGCTACGCCACGTTGCTAGAGTGGGATAATTTTTTCTACGAGGAAGACATTCAATCCGTTCACGACATCGAGAAAACCTTGATTCGCATTGGCGTGGTGCAATGGCAAATGCGCGCGATGAACGATTTGGAAGACTTGCTCGATCAAGCCGAGTTTTTTATCTCCTCTCTGGCCAACTACAAAGCCGACTTTGCTTTGTTTCCTGAGTTCTTCAATGCTCCGTTGATGGGATTGCAAAACGATCAAAACTCAGTTGAAGCTATTCGCTTTCTTGCTAGCTTTACAGAAGAGATCAAAAACCGTTTCTCACAAATGGCGGTCACTTACAACATCAATATCATTGCTGGCAGTATGCCGCTCATCGAAGATGGCAAGCTCTACAACGTAGCGTACTTACTGCAACGCGATGGGGAAATTAACGCTCAGTACAAAATCCACATCACGCCACACGAACAAAAAGACTGGGTAATTGATGGCGGTGATAATGTACAAGTGTTCGAAACCGATGCTGGTAAGGTCGGCATTCTGATTTGTTACGACAGCGAGTTCCCTGAGCTGGGTCGTATGCTCGCCGAGCAAGGCGCGCAAATTATCTTTGTGCCATTCTGGACCGATACCAAAAACGGCTATCAACGTGTGCGGATCTGTTCTCAATCTCGCGCGATCGAAAACGAGTGTTATGTAGCGATTGGCGGCAGTGTCGGCAACTTACCGCGCGTGGACAACGTGGACATTCAATATGCTCAATCAGCGGTGTTCTCACCTTCAGACATTTATTTCCCCCACGACGCCACATTGACGGAAGCCAGTGCGAATACGGAAATGATCATCTTTGCCGATGTTGACTTAACCAAGCTGAAACAGCTCAACACCGAAGGCTCGGTAACGAACTTGCGCCATCGACGCCTCGATTTGTACGGTGCGTTCACAACACCAAAAGAGTAGCCTGAGACCCAAGCCATGGTAATGGCCGCTCGCCGTCGCGAATCGAACGGCGAGCGGAATCCAGCGCAACAGCGCATCAGGTAAACACAATTATCAGAGGTATGTCAGTTTTTCTCGGGAATGAGAAACAAGAATTGACCAGAGAAAACAACAGGAGTATCACTCCAATTTCCTTCCGATTTTATTAGAGGAAAGCATTTGGAACACATTAACGCTTTACTCATATCCATGAAGCCTCTGCTGGAGCAGTACGGCTACCTTGCGCTTATTGTCAGCATCTTTTTTGAAGGTATTGGCATTCCCATGCCTGGGCAATCTTTGATGATCGCAGCGTCAATTCTGGCCTCAGAACAAGTCATGAATCTGAGTATGGTTATGGTTATATCTTGGCTCAGCTGCTTTTTAGGCAATACTTGTGGCTACTTACTTGGCTACTACTTTGAAGGATGGCTAGATAAAAAAGGTTACATCTCTGGCCCTAAAATGCAGAAGCTCCAAAGCACCATTCAAAAATATGGCCCTGCTTGTCTGGTGGTCAGCCGATTTATTGAAGGGATGAAGCAATTTATGCCTCTGGCGTGTGGGATAGCAAAAATGCCACGCAGAGAGTTTTTATTCGGCAACGCACTCGCTGCCACCATTTGGGTTTTGGTATTCAGTTTACTTACGCATTTTGCATTTGAGCACCTCAGCGCACTCAGCCATTTATATAGCCACTACAAATACGCAATCTGGGCGAGCGCCGCGGTTGTGTTCGCATTGATGCTCCTAGGCTTACTCAAGCGAAAAAAAGCAAAATCGTCGCTATAAATGCACTTTCAATAAAGGCTCATGGTATCAGTAAGATAGATGCCATGAGCTTTTTTCTTTCCTCCAAATACAAAAATTACGCAGCCATTTAGACGTCTAGACGTTGACAATAAAAGTCGGTGAGATTAGTCTGCTCACTTCTCTTATTATTATCTTTGTCGTTTACATGTCCGGTTCCCAACAAACTACTAAAACAGTTGCACCGTCTGCGGTCGCTCTGATCCCATTGATCGTATTCCTTGCGCTATTTATTGGCGTAGGCACGTACTTATCTTTGCAAGGCGTTGAATTTGCCTTCTACCAGCTGCCAGCACCAATTGCGGTATTACCAGCCATCATCATTGCGTTCCTTCTCAGCAAAGAGAAACTTAACCGCTCTATTGAACATTTTATGCGTGGTGTTGGTCATCAAGACATCATCGCAATGTGCATGATCTACTTGCTTGCAGGTGCGTTTGCTGCCGTTGCAAAGGCTTCTGGCGGTGTCGATGCTACCGTAAACTTAGGTCTATCTGCCATTCCGACCAGCATGATTTTGCCTGGTATTTTCATGATCTCAGCCTTCATTGCGACAGCGATGGGCACTTCGATGGGCACCATCGCTGCCGTTGCACCTGTGGCTTTGGGCATTGCTCAATCTGCAGGTATGAGCTTGCCATTAACCGCTGGTGTTGTGCTCAGCGGCGCGATGTTTGGTGATAACCTTTCTATCATCTCTGACACCACCATCGCGGCAACGCGCTCTCAGGGCTGTGAAATGAAGGACAAGTTCAAAGAGAACATCCGCATTGCACTGCCCGCAGCACTGGTTGCTATGGGTATTTTTGCGTTCAACAGCACTGCGACTCAAGTGCCAGAGACAGGCCCAATTGAATGGTTAAAAGTGCTACCGTACGTCACCATTTTGATTTTGGCGGTTTCAGGGCTTAACGTATTTGTTGTGCTGACTATCGGTATTTTACTGGCAGGTGGCGTAAGTTTGGTTTCGATTGACGACTACGGTCTAACGAACCTAGCACAAGACGTGTACAGCGGTTTTGGCAACATGCAGGAAATCTTCCTACTATCGATGCTGATTGGTGGTCTGAGTGAGTTGATGCGTCGTCAAGGCGGTCTTGCTTTCCTAACCAACTTAGTGAGCAGCATGATCCACGCGTTTGGCTCTAGCCATTCAAAACACGCGAACAGCCGCGCAAGTGAGCTAGGTATCGCGGGCTTGGTTTCTATGGTTAATGGTTGCACGGCAAATAATACGGTCGCCATCATCGTATCGGGTAGCGTGGCGCGCCAGTTGGCGGAAGAGAACAATGTCTCTCCTCGTCGCTCAGCAAGCTTGTTGGATATTTTCTCGTGTGTGGTACAAGGCATTTTGCCTTACGGCGCGCAAGTATTGTTGCTAGGCTCAGTATTTAACCTTTCTCCATTAGAAGTGGTTGCCAACTCTTACTACTGTTTCGCGCTGGCAATTGCAGCCATTGTGGCGGTGTTTATCAAACACCCAGCACGCCAACCCGCAGTGCAAACCGAAAACTAACGACAAATACCTAAAAGGCTCCGATGGAGCCTTTTTGCTTTCCGTTCTTCTTTATTTTCCTTGCTTCAAACAGATTCACTTTAAAACTGAACGCAAACTTTGCGCACTGTGTAAAGGAATCGCGAAGCGATGCGCCACATCGCGTAGAGCCTCCACCTGATCCGCGTTACTGATTGCTAATTCGCCTGCCACATCGAAGTGGTTATTCTCAAACCCCACTCTCACATCGAATCCAAGTAACATCGCACTCGCTAAACAGTCTTGCTCTCGCGCGCCAAAAGCACAAATGGCACATCGAATTTCTTCCTCGTCAAAACGCGCCAAATTCAAACCTCGTAAATCCCATGGCGAAGACTGTTGAGCTTGGTGATAACGCCCTAACACCACTAATGCATGCTGATACGTTTTAGGTAACACGCACGCATCGCGTAGTTGGAAATAACGTTCAATGTCGGTTGTATCGTAGAGAATAATTTGGCTCACGATGCTGTTCTCTGCCAACCAATGGAAAAAGGCATGCCCTTCTTTCTCACTTGCGCGATCGGGGATTAACTCCCTCAATGCGAAAGAAGCAGCTTCAGGTTTCACAGCTTTGACTAACGCCCGCTGTTGTGGCGGAGAATATAAACCCACCGCTTCTGTGGTGAGCTGAACCATCATGGTTTCTCCCACCGCTTCTTTCACGGCATGGTAAATTGCCATGTTGTCGTCGATGTCTAATGAATGACGTCCGTTGGCGTCTCTAGCATGCAAATGGATCATGGCAGACCCTGCCGTTTGACAAGCGATAGCCTCTGCAACCAGTTCGTCTTTTGTCATGGGTAAGTTGGCGTGATCGTGCTTAGTTTTTCTAGCACCGTTTGGGGCCACGATAATGGCGATAGGTTCTCGCAAATATTGGTTTGCTACTTCCATGTCTCCGCCACCTCTTTTAACGTCAGTGAGAGTTTACCGACTAGTTCATCAATATGATGAGACTGAATAATGAATGGCGGTGCGAGCAAAATATGGTGCCCATTAACGCCATCAATCGTCCCGCCCATTGGATAGCACATTAAGCCATTTTCCATTGCTCGCTGTTTGATGCGTTTGTCTGCCAATGAGGCTTTACTCAGAGGCGCCTTGCTTTCTTTATCCGCCACCAGCTCAATGCCAAAAAACAAGCCTTTACCACGAATGTCGCCAATGTACGGTAAATGGGCCAATGCAGAAGTAAGCTCATTACGCAGCAAAGCACTTTGCCGATTAACCGCCGTTAATAAGTCATCTTGGAAGATGGTTTGAATGGTTGCCACGGCAGCAGCGCACGCCACAGGGTGCGCCATAAAAGTATGACCATGTTGGAAAAAACCGCTTCCATCAGCAATAGCTTGGTAGACTCGATCATTCGCAACCACCGCACCAATAGGTTGATAACCCGCACCAAGCCCTTTAGCCATACACACCAGATCGGGCTCTGCCTCTTCTTGCTCAAACGCAAAAAAACTGCCACTGCGTCCAACGCCACACATGACTTCATCCAAGATCAATAACACATCGTATTGGTCGCATATTTCGCGAATACGCTTGAAATAACCTTGCGTTGCAGGCACAGCTCCAGCGGTGGCTCCCACAATAGGCTCGGCGACAAAAGCCATGACATTGTCAGCCCCCAACTCAAGAATTTTTGCCTCTAGTTCATTCGCCGCTCGCAATGAGTAACCCAATTCCGACTCATGACTCTGCTGATAACGATAAGCATAGCACGGGGCAATATGATGACTCGGATGCAAGATGGGTTTGAACGGTTCACGTCGCCATTCATTACCACCGACCGCCAGAGCTCCCAACGTATTGCCGTGATAACTTTGCTGACGCGCGATGAATTGCTTTTTCTCTGGCTTACCTGATTCTACAAAATACTGCCGCGCCATTTTTAGTGCCGACTCCACCGCCTCTGATCCGCCACTGACTAAATACACATGGTTGAACTGCTCAGGCATATGCTGACAAATCAATTCCGCTAGTCGCTCACTGCTGTCACTAGTAAAAAATCCAGTATGAGCAAACGGCACTCTCTCGAGCTGTTCCAACATGGCTTTTTTAACGGCTTGATGACTATGGCCAAGGTTTGATACCGCAGCGCCACCACAAGCATCGAGATACTGTTTTCCTTGTTTATCGAATAGATAAACACCTTCACCTTTATCGATGATTGGCAACGTGGCATGGCAATGACGGTGAAATACGTAAGACATTTGAGTCCCTTCCAATGTATAAGATTTGCACATATCATCAGGAACAAACCCAAACGCGACAAGGGAATAAATTTCACCCACCATGAGCTTTTGGAATACCACAACCCAAAAACAATAAAGCCTTTGATATTTAAACAATAAAACAAATAAAGGCCAGCTTTTTTAAAGGCTGGCCTATAGGTAACCAAAAGCTAAAAAAAGAATCGTTTTACGCGTTTAGTGCCTGTTCTAAATCGGCTAGGATATCGTCAATATGCTCAATACCCACAGATAAACGAATCATCTCTGGTGACACACCAGCTTGTTTTTGTTCTGCTTCGCTCAACTGACGATGAGTCGTCGATGCTGGATGACAAGCCAATGATTTTGCATCGCCAATGTTCACCAAACGCTTAAAGATTTTCAGAGCGTCATAAAAGCGCACTCCGGCTTCATAACCGTCTTTTAAACCAAACGAAAAAATCGCAGAAGGCTTACCTTTCATGTATTTTTCGGCGAGGTTGAAGTGTGCTGAACTTGGCAAGCCGGCGTAACTCACCCAACTGACTTTGTCATGCTGTTCCAAGAATTCAGCCACTTTGAGAGCATTCTCAGTATGGCGTTCCATACGCAGCGGTAACGTTTCTAGCCCTTGCATAAGCATAAATGCATTCATCGGTGATAATGCCGAACCGGTATTACGCAATGGTACGGTACGCGCGCGCCCGATAAATGCTGCCTCACCAAACGCTTCGGTATACACGACTCCGTGGTAAGAAGGTTCTGGTTGGTTGAAAACAGGAAAACGGCCTTTGTGCTGCGACCAAGGGAATTTACCGGAATCTACAATCACGCCACCCAATGTGGTGCCATGCCCTCCAACGTATTTAGTGAGAGAGTGAACTACGATATCCGCACCGAACTCGATGGGTTTGCACAGCACTGGCGTCGCGACGGTGTTATCCACAATCACAGGCACGCCTTGTGCGTGAGCAAGCTCCGCCACACGTTCTAAATCAATGATATTACCCGCAGGGTTACCAATGCTCTCGCAGTACACCGCTTTGGTATTTTCATCAATTAACTCGGCCAAACTTTCTGGCTTGTCATCTTTGGCAAACTTCACTTGAATACCTTGATTTGGCAGCATGTGCGCAAACAAGGTGTAAGTACCGCCATAAAGTTGCGGCGTAGAAACGATGTTATCGCCTGCTTGCGCTAAGGTCAGAACCGCATAGTTAATCGCTGCACTCCCCGCACTCACAACCAATCCAGCAATGCCGCCTTCTAACGCCGCCATGCGTTTTTCCAGAACATCGTTAGTCGGATTCATGATGCGAGTGTAGATATTACCCGGCACTTCCAAGTTAAACAGATCAGCGCCGTGCTGCGCGTTATCAAACTCGTACGCGACCGTTTGATAAATCGGCGTCGCGACAGATTTAGTGGTAGGGTCAGTTTCGTAACCAAAATGGATGGATAGCGTTTCGTCTTTCATGTTCTTCCTTGAGCGTCATCGAGATAAATCGTGGACTTATCATGCCGACTTTTTAACCTCAGAACCTCGTTATGGGTCACATTGCCCAAGTCCAGAAACGTTTATGAAATGGGAAAAGGTAACATTTTTGATATTCATCGGTAGGTATAACTTGCGCTTGATTGAAAGTCTTTAATCTTGTTGATAATCCTCCTTCAATATGAACTAAAGTGAATGTGACCTATTGAGTTCTCAAACTCATTGAGATGGGAGCAATAGGCAAAAAACTTACTCTGTATGGAGATGACCGATGAACAAAAACTGGATCCCCATTGCCCTATCTGGGCTTGCTTTAACGGGGTGTTTTTCTGAAGAAGCGAAAGAAGTAGAAGCCGTCGCCGAGCCACTCAAAGTAACCGCCGCAGACAAAATTTATTATGGTGGCGACATCCTAACCATGGCAGGCGATAAGCCAGAGTACGCCGAAGCCGTCGCGACATTAGGCGAGAAAATCATTTATGTCGGCAGCAAAGATGGAGCGATGGAACACAAGTTCGGTAAAACACAGTTGGTCGACTTAAAAGGCAAAACTATGTTGCCTGGCTTTGTTGATCCGCACAGTCATGTGTATGGTGTTGGTCTGCAAGCCATGGTCGCAAACGTGCTGCCATCTCCTGATGGCGAAGCCGATACCGTTGCGAAAATCATCGAAACTCTGAAAAATGCCGAGAACAATAATACGCAACGCCTATTCATTGAGAAAACCGGATGGATTTTAGGTTTTGGTTACGACGACGCCCAACTGGATTACTACCCTACCAAAGCGGATCTTGATAAAGTCAGCACAGATAAGCCTGTATTGATCATCCACACTTCGGGGCATTTGAGTGTCGCAAACAGTAAAGCGTTAGAGCTAGCAGGCATCACATCAGAATCGGAAGATCCAAAAGGTGGCATTATCCGCCGAATGGAAAACAGCCAAGAACCAAATGGTGTCCTAGAAGAAAACGCGCACTTTGCAATGCTGTTCAACCTCAATAAGTTGATTGATTCTGAACTTCAAGATCGCATGTTAGAAGCCTCGCAAGGTTTGTACGCGAAATATGGCTATACCACGGCTCAAGAAGGACGAGCAACATCAGAAGGTTATGAAGCGATGAAACGCGCGTCGAAAAACGACAAGCTGATGATCGACTTGGTTGCGTACGCCGATATGGTATCGAGCAGTGATTTTATGGACTCGGAATACAACACGCCAGAGTACACAAACCATTTCCGTATCGGTGGCGTAAAGCTGAACTTTGATGGCTCTCCACAAGGTAAAACGGCATGGCTAAGTCAGCCTTACTTCCACCCGCCACATGGACAAGATAAAGACTACGCTGGCTACCCAACCTTTGAAGATCAACAAGCTTACGATTACGTAGAAACGGCCTTTAAAAATGAATGGCAAGTGCTGACGCATGCCAATGGTGACGCTGCGATCGAGCAATTTATCAACGCAGTGACCAAAGCAAATGAAAAGCTAGGAAAACAAGACCGCCGACCTGTACTCATTCACGGCCAAACCATGCGCCAAGACCAAGTGGATCGCTTAGCGGCGCAAGGCATCTTCCCTTCTCTATTCCCAATGCATACTTTTTATTGGGGTGACTGGCATGTGGACTCGGTGCTCGGCCATCCTCGTGCCGATTTCATTTCACCAACTCAAGCGGTGAGAAAGGCAGGGTTAAAGTTCAGTACTCACCATGACGCACCTGTTGCGCTGCCAAGTTCATTCCGAGTATTGGATGCGACCGTCAATCGCACCACCAGAACTGATAAAGTACTGGGTGCAGATCAGCGCGTTGACACCTACACCGCGCTGCAAGCCATGACCATTTGGCCAGCTTACCAACACTTTGAGGAGTCGTATAAAGGTTCTATCGAAGTAGGTAAGAATGCGGATTTAATCATCCTCGATAACAACCCGATGAAGATTGAACCTAAGGCGCTAAAAGACCTAAACGTGGAAGAAACAATCAGCAGAGGTCAATCGGTTTATCAACGACAGTAATCCAAAATAAAACACCGCCGCTATCGAGGCGGTGTTTTCTATCTGACTCACCAAGCACTTTATCTATTTGCTCGCCACTAGCTTCGCTAACCAAGTAGGAAACTTTTCGTATTTAAGAATAAACCACACCTAAGCAAAGGAGGATTAATCAAAATCAGAAGGTCGTTTTGAGGGCGGCTTTAACAGCCTGATTCAACTTACTTAGCACCAATTCAAACACCCAACGAATAAAGGAATAAGTAAATTTGATCGCGATATTTGCACCTTTCCCCGCAAATACCAACATGTGGCCAAGTAAACCTTTTACGCGTTCAGAAAATTCGCTAGAGAGTTCTGAAATTTTGACGATTGAACGAGCAATCGCGTCATATATAGTAGCAATAGCAGAACCTACATTTTGCAGGGCAAAGACTGACGCCGCAGCCCCACCATCAACTAACAACGTAAGGAGCGCTGCCGAGATCTTATCTGCCCAATCAGCAGAAGGTGTGGCTTGAAGTCGATTCTCATAGTTTAAAACTACGCGTTTAAAAGTGGAGCTTGCCTTTTGAAAGCCAAGGCTATCCCAGGTTGCAGTCTGTGTATAAGAACTGTACTCCGCCATAAAATGTGCGCTAGGAAAAAGACCTTGAGCACGATTCAATATGTACTCCGAACCATCATAAGGCACATGATAAAAAGGCCATACTGGCGCTTTTGTTACGGGGTCCGCACCATTGACACAACGGAAGTGAGTCGATATTCGAGATGATGAGTTGATCGAAAAAGATTTCATTCCGACTCTTGGTGAGCCAAAAGTATATAAGTTAACTCTGCCTTTAAACTCTGGAGAAGCAGAAATCCAATTAGCAACCAGAGTCGCTAATGCACCACCTAAACTGTGTCCAACACAATGTATAGTACCGTTAGCGGTTACCGGATTATCACGAAGAAAACGAGTTAAACCTTTTCTCATAGAATAGAACGTAGTTTGGAATCCCGAATGGACGGTCTCTCCGGTATCTGTTCCTTTCCCGCTACACGTTAAGTCGGTAATCCCATCAGCTAATCCTGCTGTACCTCTAAAAGCTAAGACAAGGTCATTTTTATAACGCTCACTTTTTCCCTTTCCTAGCAGAGCAAACCCTGTTTCAGGACGAAAGAAAAAACCACCACTTGTACCTACCGCTACTTTCGAAAAACCAAAGTGATTATCAACAACAGCTGGCAGTTTCACACGTTCAAGATTGTGCTTCACTTCGTATGCAATATTACATAGTTCACTCGCCATAAATGGAGAAATAGTGCTCATTAGTTGTTTTTCCTTACTCTTTATTTTTTCAATACGTGGGTATCAGTAGTTTCGTCATATTCGTATGTATTTATTCTCTCGCTATTCCAATCACATACAGAATGAACAGGAGTTCGCCTTGTGCTTTCTGGTGAAATATCAACTTCGTGGATTTGCTTGTTGTTCGATAACTCACAGTCAATATTCATCAGCATCCATCTCAATGAGTCTGCGCCTTCTGTTGGCACCCACGCCCCCCAGACTTCTTTCTTTTCAGACTCGCAATCAACGCAGACATATTGATACACCTTCAAACTCCCGCCAAATATGTCTCCGGGAGCTCGTGACCGAACAGTAACGCCAGGAAAGAAAAACTCACCTAGTTCATTGGTTTGGGCTTCATCCTTTAGCGTTTTTCCTTTTTTATATCCTTCATAAAAAAGTTCTCGATGAACCGTTAGCCCAACTTGTGGTTTACCATCAAGCTTAATAACACCACGTACTTCTGGTGACATTTCCACATCGTATTTTTTAAACGGCCAAAACATTGCACTTGCTCCTACCGAAAATAGAGCTAGGACCAATATAAGCGAGTTTTTTTTAGCCATAGCCTTTCTCTATCCATTAGTTATTTTCTAGGATGATATGGAAAAAGATGAGTAAGAGAGAGAAGTTAATAAAGTGAAGATAATTTGTGGGAAGTGGCTCAAGATAATATGTAATTAAGAAATTTATTTTTATTATTTCTTAAACACTTAAATCATCGTCGTGACTCAATCTGCTTCAAAAGCCACTCTCTAAACCGCTCAGTTGACTGGCTTCTTGTATTCATGATCAAGTAATACCCAGCATTGGCAGGAATTGGGGCGAATGGAGAAACCAAACGTTTCGTCGTCAATTCATCCTCAATCAACGCCATGCGCGCCATCGCGATCCCGACTCCAGCTTCCGCCGCAGACATCGCCATGTCTGTTCGATTGAAAAAGTGACCGACATCGGTTTTAAAATCCAATCCCATTGCCGAAGCCCAATACAACCACTCATAGTCACGTGTCGCTTTTTCCCACGGCATCGCGTCGTGCAACAACGTAGCCGCTTGCCATTGATTCGCAGACATCGACGATGTTTGATCACCAAAAGGAGTTTTTAGCCACCGATGATCCTCAAGGTATTTAGGGCTCATCACTGGCAGCAATTTTTCATCGAGAATCAACTCGGCATCATGGTCTCGATAAGGGTGAAGACCGTAGTCAATGGCGACGTCATAGTCTTTCAAATCGCTGTTGACTAGCGCTCCTTCCGCAAAGATCTGCACTTGAATTTCTGGGTTCTCTAGTTGAAAGCTTTCGAGTTTAGGCACTAGCCACTTAAAGGCGAATGAGGGAGTGAGCTTCAAGCGAACCTCATTGATATGCTTTTCTACTCTCAGATCATCAAGCAACTTGCCTAACTCAGAGAAATGCAACTGCGTGGCTTGTTGCAGTTGTATTCCCTTTTCGGTGAGGCGGATCCCTCGAGAGTGGCGTTCAAAAAGAGTAAAACCTAACGACTCTTCTAAGTGGATTATTTGTTGGCTTACAGCTCCTGTCGTAAGGTGTAGTTGCTTAGCAGCCCCCGTAAAACTGGCATGTGCCGCCACTTGGTTAAACAACCATAAACCACTTATCACGTTACTTCTCATCACTAAGCCTATAGTTTTTCTAAACGCTGTATGTAATTTATATCGATTGTTAATAAAAGGTAAAGAAAAGAAACTAGCCGCTACTGATAAATGTGTGGAGTACCTCAATGGAAGTCATCGTATTAGGCAGCGGTGTTATCGGTTTAACCTCTGCTTGGTATTTATCTCAAGCAGGCTATCAAGTCACGGTCATCGATCGCCAACCAAGCAGCGCGATGGAAACAAGCTTTGCCAATGCAGGGCAAATTTCTTATGGCTACTCATCCCCATGGGCGGCTCCGGGTATCCCGCTCAAGGCGATCAAATGGCTGATGGAAGAACACGCTCCACTAAAAATAAAGCCGTCGCTCAGCACAGACATGATCAGTTGGGCAAGCAAGATGGTTGCGAACTGCACCTTGCCTCGCTATCAAATCAACAAAGCTCGCATGCTGTCTATCGCCAACCACAGCCGAGCTTGCTTAGAACAATTACGTAATGAGCACGCGATTGAATACCAAGGACGCCAGTTTGGTACCTTGCAAGTGTTCCGCACAACTCAACAGTTAACCGCAATCGAAAAAGACCTCAAGCTGCTTGAGCAAAGTGGTACTCGATTTGAGTTGATGGACGTTGAACAGTGCCTTCGACAAGAACCCGGTTTAGCGCTGGTTAAAGATAAAATCGTAGGCGGGTTGTATTTGCCTGATGATGAAACAGGTGACTGCTTTCAGTTTTGCCAACAGCTGACAGAACTTGCGAAAGCGCATGGTGTCACGTTTAAATTCAATACCGAAGTGAGTAATTGGGTTACTGTAGGCAAAAAGATCATAGGTGTCCAAACGAACCATGGTTTGTTTAAGGCAGACCAATTTGTCGTTGCTTCTGGTAGCTTTTCCACTGCGCTTTTAAAGCAGCTCGATATTGATATTCCAGTGTATCCGGTTAAAGGATATTCACTGACGCTACCGATAGAAAATGAAGAATACGCACCGCGCTCTACTGTCATGGATGAGACTTACAAAGTCGCTATGACTCGATTTGATGACCGCATACGAGTGGCTGGCACCGCTGAACTTGCAGGTTTCGACCCATCCTTGCCACAAAAGCGCAAAAACACGATTGAGATGGTGGTTCGCGATTTGTTCCCTCGCGGCGGTGATTTCAGCCAAGCAGAATTCTGGACAGGATTTCGCCCAATGACGCCAGATGGCACACCAATCATAGGTGCAACGCCATACGACAACCTCTTTACTAATACCGGGCATGGGACGTTAGGGTGGACAATGGCATGTGGTTCAGGGCACTTATTAGCCAATATCATGACAGGTGAAAAAGCCAAAATCATGGAGAACTCAGAGCTCAACTTACTTCGTTACGCGTAAATAATCGCACAAAAATCAAACAGACCTTTATTCCACATACTGCATAGTAGTTAGCATTTTTAACTCATCGAATATGCAGCACATTAAAATGACAACGTGCTGCATATTTAATCAAACCAATTAATTCCCCATCTAATTGCGCACAATAATCAACTAGAACCAAATTTTAACAACATCAAGCCATTCTGTGCCCACCATCACGCTATAAACGATTTATAGACAAAAAAGTTAACAATTGTATTACAAAAAGGGTAATGTATTGTTTGAAAAATAACCACAAACACAACTAACAGGGAAAATACTCATGCAGTCATTAGTTGATTTTCTGAATGGAATTATCTGGAGCCCAGTACTGATCTACCTGTGTCTTGGGGCGGGTTTGTTCTATTCGATCATGACACGCTTTGTGCAGATTCGTCATTTCTTTGAGATGTGGCGCTTGCTACTTTCGGGCAAAAGTTCAACCAAGGGGATCTCATCATTTCAGGCGCTTGCCGTTTCGCTATCTGGCCGTGTAGGTACAGGTAACATTGCCGGTGTTGCTGCGGCTATCGGCTTTGGTGGCCCTGGCGCCGTATTCTGGATGTGGGTTGTTGCCTTCTTTGGCGCAGCAACAGCATATGCAGAATCCACTCTCGCTCAAATCTACAAAGAAGAAGATGAAGGTGAATTCCGTGGCGGCCCTGCTTACTACATCGAAAAGGCAATGGGGCAAAAATGGTACGCATGGATCTTTGCTATCTCGACCATCTTTGCGTGTGGTGTGCTACTTCCTGGCGTTCAATCCAACAGTATTGGTAACGCGGTAGAAGCAGCATTTGGCTCTGGTGACATGATCGAAACCGCTATTGGTACCTTCAGTTTTGCTAAAATTTTCACTGGTACGGTTGTCTGTGTCATTCTTGCCTTCATCATCTTTGGTGGCGTAAAGCGTATTGCGAACTTCACTCAGATCGTTGTGCCATTCATGGCATTGGCGTACATCATCACCGCTTTCGTTATCATTCTTCTAAACATCGGTGAAATCCCACGCATTATCGGCATGATCCTAGGAGACGCGTTCACTCCTATGGCTGGTGTTGGTGCTGCCATTGGTTGGGGTGTTAAACGTGGTGTTTACTCAAATGAAGCAGGCCAAGGTACCGGCCCTCACGCAGCAGCGGCAGCAAGCGTTGATCATCCTGCACAGCAAGGTCTGGTTCAATCATTCTCAATCTACATCGATACACTACTAGTATGTTCGGCAACTGCGTTTATGATTCTTATCACAGGGGCGTACAACGTACACGGTGCGGTTGAAGGTGCATTCCTTGTGCAAAACCTACCAGCCGATATTGGGGCCAATGGTCCAGTATTCACGCAAATGGCGATTGAAAGTGCTCTACCTGGAGTTGGTAAACCGTTCATCGCTGTTGCACTGTTCTTCTTCGCATTCACCACTATCTTGGCTTACTACTACATTGCAGAAACAAACATTGCCTACATTCGCCGTACCTTTAAAGTGAACGGTCTGATGTTTATCTTAAAACTGGTACTTATCTCAGCCGTGTTTTACGGTACAGTAAAAACCGCAAACCTAGCATGGGCGATGGGTGATGTTGGCGTAGGTTTGATGGCTTGGCTGAACATCGTGGGTATCTTGATCATCTTCTTTATGTCGAAGCCTGCTCTGAAAGCGCTAACCGACTACGAAGAACAACAGAAGCAAGGTGTCACAGAGTTTACGTTCAACCCAGTTGCGCTAGGTATCAAAGGGGCAGATTACTGGGAAGAGAAATACAAACGTAAAACGGGTCAAGCACCAACGACTGAAACTACCGCAACAGACACGGTAGAACAGCCTTCGACCTAAGTTTCTTTCCTTAAAAATAAGAAAAAGCAGTGGTCCGTTCTTCGGACACAACAAAGGGGTTAACCAGTGGTTAACCCCTTTTTATATCAGTCAGATTTGAAATCTTACTTGGTCGGATACACTTGCTTCCAATCGTTTTTCATATCAGCGATTAACCAACCTTTCGCTTTCGCTTCATCCAATCCTTTATCTAGCTTACCAATGCTAGAGGTGCGGTCATATTTCCACTCACGTTGGTCATCCGTGTGATGAACGTACATTGCTAAACGAGGACCAGTACCTGACGTCGTCCATTGCAGCATTTGTAGGTCACCATCTGAGTTGCCAAACGAAGCTATTGGGCGCTTACCAATGCGCTGATAAATTTGCTGCGGTTTTTCCGCTTTGTCGTTATTCACTTCAATGCCCGGTACGCGCTTAACTTGGTAACTACCATCAACATTAACGAACTCTGTAGATAGACGAGTACCAATGATACGCTCGGATGGGATGTTGTAGACATCCGTCGCCCAAGCTCGCATAAAGGCATTGCCACCACCAGACACAATGAAGTTTTTAAAGCCATTGCTATCAAGATAATCCAACAGTTCTAACATTGGTTGATACACCATGTCGGTGTATGGGCGGCCCGTTACGGGGTGCTTAGCCGTACTTATCCAAGCCTGTACAATAGAAGTGAACTCATCGCTGCTCATTCCTGAATGCGTTTTTTGCACCATAGTTAGAACATCTTCTAAGCTCAGCTTATCTATCTGCCCGCTTAACACTAGTGAGTATGGTTTAGTCGTCTTCCAATCAGGGTGGCTAGCCGCTTGCTCTTTAATTTGGTCGAGCATAAACAAGATTTGGAAGTACATCGGCTTTTCTGACCACAACGTTCCGTCGTTATCAAAAGTGGCAATACGATCTTGAGGAGCAACAAAATTGGGAGAGTTAGCGTCAGTAACATCACTGACAAATTGGATAATTGCTTGTTTGGTTTGACCGTCGTTCCACGAAGGCAATGGGTCACTATTTTGCGCCAAAAGCGGAAATGAAATCACCGCGACAGCGAGCGTAAAAACATTCAAGAGGTAATTTTTCATCAGTTGTAAACTCTTTATATAGGGGAGTTTAATAATGGAGCATTCTCGAAGAAAAAATTCGCTCTTGGTCACAACAATGTCTTATTCGGAATATTCCTACTTGAAAGCCCAAAAGATTCATAAAATTCAATGAAATAAAAAAGCGGACCTATTGGCCCGCTTTTTCAATGAGTTCGATTTAACGCTTAAGCTGCGACTGCTTCAACTTTACGAGCGATTTTTGCTTTACCTACAGGTAGAACTTCACGACCAAATTCGTTGTTTAGTACTTGCGCCATTGCGAAGTAAATAGCGCTTGCGCCACAGAAGATACCTTCGAAGCCAGCGATAGCACCGATAACTTCGCTACCAGTGAAATCACGAGCAGCAAGCAAGAAGAACAGGATAGTTAGAGAACCAAATACCACCTGCTTCGCTGTTGGGTAACATAGAGAGCCAATGAACATGAAACCAGTGAAGATACCCCAAAGTGCTAGGTACCAACCCATAAAGCTTGCTGGGCTTGCAGGAAGACCCATGTGAGGCATTACGATTAGACCAACCAATGTTAGCCAAAATAGACCGTAAGAAGTAAACGCAGTTGTGCCGAACGTGTCGCCGCGTTTAAAGCACATGATGCCAACGATTACTTGGCTAAGGCCACCGTAAAAGATGCCCATCGCTAGAATCATAGAGTCAAGTGGGAAAAATCCTGCGTTATGAATGTTCAGCAGAATAGTGGTCATACCGAAACCCATCAGACCTAGCGGTGCTGGGTTAGCCAGTTTTGTCGACATGTACAAATACCTTTTTCAAAAATGTTGATAAAAAATGCGCGCGAATTTTAATGGACACCCAATCAAAAGAGAAAAGCCGTTATTGAAAACTTAGATTCCACAAATAAGCAACAGCACAAATAAAAAAGACCCTGCTAAAAAGCAGAGCCTTTATAAAGAGTTAAATTATTTATTGGCAGGAAATCTCATCCCAGAACCAGTTGCTCTGCGTTGGGCTTTCCCACACTCCAGGGCCGTTTTTTGCGACAAAGCATTTGTTTTGGTACGTCACTTTATCACCGTTAGCCACTTGAGTTACGCCTGGCTCCCACTGAATGAAGCTACCTGTTACTGGTGGCACTGGCTCAGTGACCGGAGGCTCTGGTTCTGTGACTGGCGGTTCAGGTTCCGTTGTTGGCGGCTCCGTAGGAGTGCCTGAAACCAACTTCCAAGGGTCTCCTTTCGTTGGCTCATTACCTTGTGACCACCATTTCGCTTCGTAAACAGCACCTTGGTAAGAAACTTGATCACCAGTGTTGTAGACTTTGCCTGAATCCCAAGCTGCCACGCCACCTACAGGCGGATCGACCGGATCTACAGGGTCTAACTTGTCAACCACACGAACTTCAGGCCAACCCGCATGAGATTGGTAGAAGTTAGTTACACACTTCTCGTAATCACCCGCAACTAGCGCAGAGTAAGCCGTTTGGAAACCAACCAGCTCACATTCAAACGAATGACCTCCAGGGCGATCTGAGTAGTATTTCCAGTTACCATCCCAGTTAGTGTAAAGCACGTCAGTTGCGCCATTTAGGTTTAGGCTGCCGTAAGGCGTTTGCTGCCAACAAGTGTTCTTCTCGTCAGCTTCAATTGGAATTTGGTAGTGTGCCGCCAAACCTTCCCAGTAACGGATACGGTTAACAGGCTGACCTTTATCCTTGTTTTGCTCACCACACTCAATACCACCATTGATCACGTTGATAGTGGTACCGAAGCCGTAACCAATGCCTGCATCAAGTTCACGTTGTGAAGGAACCCAAGTACGGTCAATTACATGTAGCATTGCTGGTTTAGGTGCTTGTGGGGTTAGGAAGAACCAGATGGCCGATGCCAAGTTCAGCCACGAATCCGCAACCAAACCTGGATTTTTCAGTAATACGGATGCATCGCCATCAAACATCACTTCAGAGAACGCGCCATAGTTAAAGTGGTAAGAAAGCTGTTTAGCACCACGTCCAAAGTAACCTTGTCCCGGTTCACATGGCCAACGTTTGTTTTGCCAGTCATTCTGACCACAACCTGTCGTGTAACCTTCTTGACCTTCTGACCAGCCCATTTCACGTACGTGAACCAAAGCTTGCTGCCACTCTTCCAATCCAAGAGGATTATCCGATACGTTATCAATCGAAATATGACCACCAGTTTCCTGTGCAAAGTGAGCAAAGGCTGTCACGATCGATTTTTTACAAATCGAATCCGAATCACGGCCATCAGTGTACTCACCACAGAATGCTGGGAATTTACCAATCGCACGTAGGAAACGCGTGTAAGTGTATTCTGGTGCTGCCATTTGAGTCAGGAAGTCCCACTCACTTTCAGGGAACACGCGCTCTACACGCTTCACGTTTTCTGGGTTGGTTGCCGCTCCAGGAACAATCGCTTCGACGACTGAGTTAGGACGCGTTTCTAGTGCTTGTGACCAAATGGCATACATAGGGTCAGAGGTTTTGCTTTGCTCCATAGCTTGAACGTCACCACGAGCAATGACATAACCATTCGGATTTTGCGGATCAGGCTGGATATTCATACTTGCATTCGCTTGTGCCGCTAGGACACAACTCAATGCAATAGGAAGATGTTTGAGTGCAAACATGTCTAGTCTCCGGGTTTAACAATACAATAGACAAGGAATAACTAGACATATAGTGGATCATATATAAAAAACGCCGAGCGAAGTGAGTTCATTCTGCGAGACAAAATGAATAAATAAGTCCTTGCACACATTTTGTCACAAGAAAAATGTTACCTTGACTCAAAAGAAAAGCGGAGGCTGACTACGCCTCCGTTTGATGATATTTCTATCTCTATTACTCTGCTGAAACAGACTCAAGTTGCTCGGTTGGCTTCTGTTTTGATAGCACATAGTAAATAGCTAACTGAGCGACAATCGCCGCAAGTACAATCACAGGTGAGGCAGCAACGCCTGCCAAAAGAAAGCACCCAAGTGCAATCAAGCCATTCAACATCGCGTAAGGCAACTGTGTACGGAAGTGCTCATACTGTTCACACCCCGCTCCTGTTGACGACAGAATCGTGGTCTCAGAGATTGGAGAACAGTGATCACCAAATAAACCGCCAGATAACACGGCACCAATGCAAACTAGCAAAGGAGCATCAATCGCAACGGCCGTTGGGATCACTAATGGCATCATGATGGCGAACGTGCCCCAAGATGATCCCGTAGCAAACGAGATAATACCGGCAAGCAAAAAAGCAACGGCTGGCAATAGCCAATACGGGAAACCGGCTTGAGCTTGTTCAGCAATATATGCAGCTGCACCTAATTCTTTCCCAACAGAGCTAAGCGCCCAAGCCAATACCAAGATAACCGCGACAGACATCATGTTTGACATGCCTTTGAGGTACACTTGGATACCATCGGAAAGCTTTCTGACGCCATAAAACGCCATCAGCGCAATTAGAGTGAAGGCCGCGAAGAAGTACGCCGAAGAGAGTGCAGCCCTAAACGTTGAGCCTGCCACTTTTTGAAATGGAAAACCGTGTGGCACCAGGATGGTACATAGAACCACCAGCATAACGAGCAAAGGTGCCCACACAAAACTGGATTTTGCATTTTTATGCGTAAACACATTCATCGACTCCTGCACTTTCCCAAAGTCGGAACCCTGTTCTGCTAACTGCTCAGCCTTCGCCATCGGTCCGAAATCTAACTTGAAGAAAGAGACAATCGGCACAATCGTGATCGCAAGAAAGGCATAAAACTGATACGGGATCGCGCCAATGAAAGCATCCCAGTCACTCATACTGACATTCAGGGCAGTAAACTCTTTTTGAATCAATCCCATGATGTAAACGCCCCACCCGATAAAAGGAATCAAGATTGCGACGGGAGAGGAAGTAGAATCGATAATGAAAGCTAATTTTTGGCGTGATACTTTTAACTTATCAAATAAAGGGCGAAAAACAGGGCCAACAATCAGTGGTGTACCAAGGTCTGAGAAGAAAATAACGACACCACCGAACCATGCTGATAGTTGAGCTTGGCATTTACTCGCCACCCATTGGGTAACCTTTTTAGCAAAGGCGACACCGCCGCCGGACTTTTCCATTAAAGCGACGAAACCACCAATAAACACTAATAACAAAATCACACCAGCGTTGTAGCTATCCGTAAGTTGCGGCAGTAGATAGCTTTTCATCAACGCACTAAACGAGTCTAGTGGTCCTTTTTCAACAAAGGTGCCTTCAAGCATAGCGACGCCACTGACCACACCGGCGAACAAACCAACGACGACATTTCTCGTAGTCAGCGCGAGGAAAAGAGTAATAAGGATGGGAATGAGAGAGGTAACGTCAGCCTGTTCCATAGCAATACCATTTTTAATATTCAAACAATAAAAATGAATATATATCTAATTTTAGCGCATGTATATATTTCTCAAGAAAAAGTTGAGCCACCTCTTCACAAATTGGAAGTACAAAAAAACCAGCCCGAAGGCTGGTTCTTGTAAACTCAACAATCTAGAGGAAAATTATTCCCACTCGATTGTCGCTGGTGGCTTACCAGAAATGTCGTAAACAACTCGTGAAATACCTTCAACTTCGTTGATAATACGGTTAGATACCTTACCTAGGAAGTCGTATGGTAGGTGTGCCCAATGCGCTGTCATAAAGTCGATAGTTTCAACTGCACGCAGTGATACCACCCAATCGTATTTACGACCGTCGCCCATTACGCCTACAGAACGAACTGGTAGGAATACCGTGAACGCTTGAGATACTTTGTCGTATAGGTCTGCTGCGTGAAGCTCTTCAATAAAGATAGCGTCAGCACGACGTAGCAAGTCACAGTATTCTTTCTTGATCTCGCCAAGAACGCGAACACCTAGACCAGGACCTGGGAATGGGTGGCGGTAAAGCATGTTGTACGGAAGACCTAGTTCTAGACCAATCTTACGAACTTCATCTTTGAACAACTCACGTAGTGGCTCAACTAGACCCATTTCCATATCTTCAGGCAGACCGCCAACGTTATGGTGCGATTTGATCACGTGCGCTTTACCCGTCTTGGAGGCAGCTGACTCGATTACGTCCGGGTAAATTGTACCCTGAGCCAACCATTTCGCGTTTTTCAGCTTCTTCGATTCTTCATCGAATACGTCTACGAACACGTGACCAATGGTCTTACGCTTGTCTTCCGGATCTGACTTGCCTTTCAGCGCGTCAAGGAAACGGTCTTCTGCGTCAACTTTGATGATGTTCAGACCGAACTTGTCGCCAAACATATCCATTACCTGCTGACCTTCGTTTAGACGTAGCAGGCCGTTATCAACGAATACACACGTTAATTTATCGCCAATCGCGCGGTGCACCAGCATAGCAACAACGGATGAATCCACACCGCCAGAAAGGCCCAGGATCACTTCGTCATCACCCACTTGCTCTTTAATGCGAGCAACGGCGTCTTCGATGATAGATTCCGATGTCCACAGACGCTCACAACCACAAACGCCAAGAACAAAGTTCTCCAACATTTGTAGACCTTGTTTGGTGTGCGTAACTTCTGGGTGGAACTGAACGCCGTAGTATTTCTTCTCTTCGTTCGCCATAGCTGCGTAAGGACAAGTCTCTGTCTCACCGACTTTTACGAAGTCTGCTGGAATTTCTACAACTTTGTCACCGTGGCTCATCCAAACGTCTTGAGTCGCTTCAAGATCTTTGAAGATCGCAGATTCGCCAGAAACTTTTACTTGTGCGTAGCCAAATTCACGTTCGTTTGAGCCAGCTACTTTACCACCTAGCTGTTCTGCCATGGTTTGCATGCCGTAACATACGCCAAGTACAGGAACACCTGAGTCAAATACATATTGAGGAGCGCGAGGAGAGTTTTCTTCTGTAACGCTTTCTGGGCCACCAGAAAGGATGATGCCATCTGGGTTGAATTCGCGAATATCCGCTTCTTCTACGTCCCAGCTCCATAGCTCACAGTAAACGCCGATTTCGCGTACGCGACGCGCAACTAATTGAGTGTACTGAGAACCGAAGTCCAAGATCAGAATACGTTGGTCATGGATATTTTTAGTCATTTTGAGCAGTCTTTTAAGGCTAAGTGATTAAAACCGAGGCGAGTGTACTCGCCTCTTCTTAATGCTTCAAGGAAAAAGCAAACGTTTACGTTAGGCTATTAGTTACCTAGGCGGTAGTTTGGCGCTTCCTTAGTGATCTGAACGTCGTGTACGTGAGATTCTTGCATACCCGCACCAGAAATACGTACAAATTCAGCTTTAGTACGCATGTCTTCGATAGTTGCAGAACCCGTAAGACCCATGCTTGAACGTAGACCACCCATTTGTTGATGTACGATCTCTTTTAGGCGGCCTTTGTATGCGATACGACCTTCAATGCCTTCTGGTACAAGCTTGTCTGCTGCGTTGTCAGACTGGAAGTAACGGTCAGAAGAACCTTGAGACATCGCGCCTAGAGAACCCATACCACGGTAAGCTTTGTAAGAACGGCCGTTGTAAAGAATCACTTCGCCCGGCGCTTCTTCTGTACCTGCGAACATAGAACCAACCATCACACATGATGCGCCTGCTACGATTGCTTTACAGATATCACCAGAGAAACGGATACCGCCGTCAGCAATTACTGGGATGCCGTATTCGTTAGCCACTTCAGCCGCGTCAGCGATTGCTGTGATTTGAGGAACACCAACACCCGTTACGATGCGAGTCGTACAGATAGAACCTGGGCCAATACCGACTTTCACTGCGCTCACGCCAGCTTCGATCAGTGCTTTCGCGCCAGCACCTGTTGCGACGTTACCGCCGATGATGTCTAGATCTGGGTACGCAGCACGAGTGTCACGAATACGTTGTAGAACGCCTTCTGAATGACCGTGAGAAGAGTCGATAAGTAGTACGTCAACGCCTGCTTCTACAAGTGCAGCAACACGTTCTTCGTTACCCGCACCAGCACCAACAGCTGCGCCAACACGTAGACGACCGCGCTCATCTTTACATGCGTTTGGTTTACGTTCTGCTTTGTGGAAGTCTTTAGCAGTGATCATACCGGTTAGTTTGAACTCATCGTTCACTACCAGTACTTTTTCAACGCGTGCTTCGTGCATTTTCTCTTGAACTTCTTCACGAGTTGCACCTTCTTTTACAGAAGCTAGACGCTCTTTCGGCGTCATTACCGCAGACACTTTCTTAGATAGGTCAGTCACAAAGCGTACGTCACGACCAGTGATGATACCCACTAGCTCGTTGTGCTCTGTTACTACAGGGAAACCTGCAAAACCGTGCTTTTCAGTCAGAGCGACTACATCGGCGATGGTTGCATCAGGATTCACAGTCACAGGGTCTGTTACCACACCAGCTTCGAACTTCTTAACTTTACGAACTTCTGCCGCTTGCTGCTCAATAGACATGTTCTTGTGGATAAAGCCAATGCCACCTTCCTGCGCAAGAGCGATAGCTAGACGGGCTTCCGTCACGGTGTCCATCGACGCAGAAATCATAGGGATGTTCAGACTGATGTTTTTCGTCAACTGAGTGCGAAGATCAGCTGTGTTTGGGAGAACGGTGGAGTGTGCTGGCACAAGTAGTACGTCATCGAATGTCAGCGCTTCTTTGGCAATTCTTAGCATTTGCAATATCTCACAATTAGAGGAGTAAAAAGAACAATCCAATCTCATCGTTTCGCATAATGAGGGTAACTGGTTTTAGGTAACAAGTTACATTTGGATTAGATATTGCGGAGGGATTATACGTTCAACGCAATCGCTTGACTACAAGTTTTTTAATTTTTTTCTTGCAATTACCCCCTTGATATGTATTATATTGCCGCTAATTTCCATACTCACGTCTAAGAGATTAGCTGTGCTCTCCAAGACCAATCAGAACATCTTCACTGTTTCTCGTCTCAACGCAGAAGTTCGTTTACTCCTTGAAAACGAAATGGGGATCGTTTGGCTTGTCGGAGAGATATCCAACTTCTCTGCTCCTGTTTCCGGTCACTGGTACCTCACCCTTAAAGATTCTCGTGCTCAAGTAAAATGTGCCATGTTCCGTGGTAACAATCGTCGCGTTACTTTCAAACCTGCAAACGGCAATCAAGTTTTAGTTAAAGCCCGTCTGTCTCTTTATGAGCCACGTGGTGACTACCAATTGATCATCGAAAGCATGCAGCCTGAAGGCGATGGTCGTCTGCAACAAGAGTTTGAAGAGCTTAAGATGAAGTTGGCAGCGGAAGGTTTGTTCGCTCAAACCAACAAACTGCCACTACCAGAGCATCCAAAGCGTGTTGGTGTCATCACTTCTAAAACAGGTGCGGCGCTTTACGACATATTGGACGTTTTAAAACGCCGTGATCCTTCCTTACCCGTGGTGATTTATCCGACTATGGTTCAAGGTGATGACGCAGCCATTCAAATTGCCCAAGCAATCGGTCGTGCGAATAGCCGAAATGAATGTGATGTATTGATTGTTGGTCGTGGCGGCGGCTCTCTAGAAGACTTATGGTGCTTTAACAATGAGATCCTTGCTCGCACTATTGCTGCAAGTCAAATCCCGATCATTAGTGCTGTGGGCCATGAAGTTGACATAACGATTGCCGATTTTGTTGCCGATGTGCGAGCTCCTACTCCATCAGCTGCCGCTGAACTGGTTAGCCGTGACAACAGCCATAAAGATCAATCGCTTGTAGCGAAACAGCATAAACTAGCTAGTGCGATGCGCTACTACTTAGCACAGCAAAAACAGCAATCTGCGCAACTTCTGCATCGCTTAGAACGCCAACATCCAAGTTATCAGTTGCAGCGTCAGTCACAGCAACTCGATGAGCTGGATATGCGTTTGCGTAGAGCTATGCAACGCTTCATCGATACACGCCAACAAGCCGTTGAGCGTAAACACCATCGTCTGCAATTAAACTCTCCTATTAAACACTTAGCACAACAAAAGTCGAGGCTTGAACGTGTTGAGCACAAGCTAATGGACGCAATGGATCGAAAACTACTGACGATGCGTCATCAGTTAGCGATTGCGGCAGAAAAGTTAGATACCGTCAGTCCCCTAGCGACACTCAAGCGTGGTTACTCCATCACGCAAACGGATCAAGGTAAGGTCGTTACAAGCGCAGATGATGTAAAAACGGGCGACCTTTTAGTCACCCGTTTGGCTAATGGTGAGATTCACTCTACCGTTAGTTAGCCGACTTTAAAATGAGCTTAGTCAGCTGATTTTCTGAAACTCAAATCGCACACGAGATTTGGATTTGAGTTCATTACAGGTATTGCAGAAATAATTCGCAGCCCCACAAGCCTGAAGCTTTTCTAACTCAGCACCACAGTCCGGGCAAAAACCTACTTTTTTGAAATCGGATTCACATTGGCCACAATGATATTGACCAGTCCATTCTAGTTCTACTTCGCAATCTGGACATTTGTTCTGTTGCATATCTCTCACCTTACTGTTTCACTCGCTCCAGTATTCACATTTTCTAACCGCTAACCTTGATGTATATCACCATATGCAAGGTAATGGGTTTACTTCACGAGAAGCTTACTTTAAGAAAGATCTTATTCTGATCATCGGATATTTACCATTTGATCAGCGATCACCCCCTAAAAGAATATTTATATAACCACACACCGAAAGCATAAGTTACATATTCTGCATTCCAATTTAAAGAAGCATAAAACACCAAAATAAAATTTAAAAAAAGAAAAAAACAGAATTTAATAAAAAGATCTAATTGGAAAAGCAAGCTATTACATCGGTGTGCATTTCAATCGTTTGTGAATCCATTTCGACCAACTTGACGTGTATCGAGCCAAAGTCACTCAAATGCTCTGCGTGCGTTCCTCCACAAGGGATCACGGCCAATTCTCCCTCTCCCAAGTCACATTTCCAATAACGAGAATCGGTCAAGTTGTCACCATGGCAGTCCATAATGATCGCCGCGTCTCTTTCCAGCCAAAGCTTCAATTGTGCATTCACCTGACTCTCTATTTTCTCTAAGTCTGACAGCATTTCTGCGCTGTTTAGGCCTCTTTTACGGAGTGTTTTACCTAAACGGTAAGTATCTAGGCACTTGTCTGGTGTTACAAAGCTGGCTTCTTGGGCATAACTATTAAAATCATAGTTGCCATGTGGGTCTTTACGATCAGCATCTTTACGCCAGTAACTGGCAGCGAGGACTTTATTTAGGGCTAAGTAGGCGAGATGACCTGCACTGTGTCCACGACTCAATGCTTGTTGGTACTCTTTATCCACTTTCAGCGTCACTCGTGTACCTTGAGATAGAATGTCAACAAGCGCTAATACATGTACGACAACAAATAACCAACCTTCTGTATCGCGCTTTACAGGGATTGCCGCTCCAACAAATAACTCTCCGGTTGCCACTTCAATGGCACCAACTTGACAATCAATCAATTCAAATTGTTGATCATTAAATACTAAGATGCCTTTATCCGCGGGATGATCAGGCCAGATATGGCTAACGGGATGAAACGGAGTCACGTCGGTGACTACGTAGGTCACTTCATTGTGGTTTTGAACGAGTTGAATCTGAGCGTCCAACTGCCAAGTTTGATGGCAGAAACGGGTTTGTGTCGCGGTAATCGTCATGCTTTGCTTATCTTTGTGAATGTAAGAAGTTAAGGTTGTGTGCTGAGCATTTGAAGATACAGGAATCTGCACGTCATCACTAATACCACTAGAGAAAAACCGCGCAGAAGAACATTGTGATAATGATGAAAGTAAGGTTTAGAAAAGGACACATCTCACATCACTTTTAGAGGTTGCAAAAAACAGATAAAAAAATACCCAAGTAAAAACTTGGGTATCTTCAAATGCTTAAATTATTTTTTGCGGTTTTTAACCACAGACATCATACGTTTACGCTTACGCTCTTGAGACAAGGTTAGCTTGTTCGCACGATTCTCAAACGGGTTTTCGCTATTCTGGAAGTTGATACGAATTGGCGTACCCATAATTTCCAGTGACTTGCGGAAGTAATTCATCAAGTAACGCTTGTATGAATCCGGAAGTTCACGAACCATGTTACCGTGAATCACGACGATTGGTGGGTTGTAACCACCTGCGTGCGCGTATTTTAGCTTGATACGACGGCCACGAACCATTGGCGGTTGGTGATCATCAGTCGCCATCTTCATGATACGAGTCAAAACAGAGGTACCAACACGTGTCGTTGCCGACTTGTACGCTTCTTGGATAGACTCAAACAAGTGACCAACACCAGTACCGTGCAGTGCAGAAATAAAGTGAATGCGAGCAAAGTCAACGAAACCTAGGCGGCGGTCTAGCTCTTTCTTCACGTTCTCTTTTACTTCGTTATCTAGACCATCCCACTTGTTTACCGCTAATACGATTGAACGACCGGCGTTCAATGCAAAACCTAGCAGGCTCAAGTCTTGGTCAGAGATGTTTTCACGTGCGTCGATAACCAATAGCACTACGTTTGCGTCTTCGACGGCTTTCAACGTTTTAACAACGGAGAATTTCTCAACCGTTTCGTTAATACGACCACGACGACGTACACCCGCAGTATCAATGATTACATACTCACGGCCATCACGTTCCATAGGAATGTAGATTGAGTCACGAGTTGTGCCTGGCATGTCGTATACCACAACACGTTCTTCACCAAGAATACGGTTGGTTAACGTCGACTTACCAACGTTTGGACGACCAATGATTGCCAGTTTGATTGGCTGTTCTTGTAGACGTTGGAACTCCGCTTCCGCTTCTTCTTCGGTGTATTCGTCTGGTGCAATTTCAGCGTCTTCAAATTCTGTCAGATCTTCAATCTCACCTTCTTCTGATTCACTTGTTAGTAAATCATCAAAGAATGGAGCTAGCGCACGCTCAAGCAATGCTGTAACACCACGACCGTGTGCAGCCGCGATTTGGTACATGTCATCAACACCAAGCTGCCAGAAATCAGCACACGCAGCGTCAGCATCAATACCATCAATTTTGTTTACCACCAGCATCGCTGGTTTTTCAATTTTACGCAGATGCGCCGCAATCGCTTCATCAGCAGATGTAAGACCAGCACGACCGTCAACAAGGAATAGCACGACGTCAGCTTCATCAATCGCTGCTAGCGACTGCTCTGCCATTTTGGTTTCCACGCCTTCTTCTGTGCCATCAATACCGCCAGTATCAATGACAATGAATTCGTGCTCTTCATCAAGACGAGCTTGGCCGTATTTACGGTCTCGCGTTAGGCCTGGAAAGTCCGCAACCAACGCGTCACGTGTGCGTGTCAATCGGTTAAATAGTGTAGATTTACCTACGTTCGGACGCCCTACTAGAGCAACAACAGGTACCATAACAACCTCTACAATAATCTTTCTTCTGTAGTTATAGGTAACGACTTGCCCGATGCCAAATCAAGCCAGCTTTTTACCTATAACCACGTCAGGGTTAAAAATTTCAAACAACAAAACGGCTCCTAACTGTCACCAGCCAGGAGCCGAATGTGAATTATATCACGATATTATTCGTTAATGGTTAGTTTCTTTACATCGCCGTTGCGAGTTGTAATGACATAACCATCAGACAATAGAGTCGGGCCAACCGCAAAACCACTGTCATCAACGAATTGTTGAGCTACGAACTCACCCGTCGAACGATCTAACCAGTGCAGGTAACCTAGGGTATCACCTAAAACTAAATAGTTACCGACGATAACTGGCGCAGTTAACTGACGGTGTTCTAATAGGCTATTTTCCCACAGTTCAGTACCGCTTCGAGCATCAACCGCGACCACGTGATCTTTTTCGGTGATCACAAAGATACGACTGCCATCCGTTGCGATATCGTTCGGTGACGAATAATTACGCTTCCAGATTGGGTTAGCCGAACGCAAATCAATAGCGATCAACTGACCATTGTATCCAATGGTGAAAAGAGTTCCGCCCAGTACAATAGGAGAAGAGTCAACGTCAACCAGACGGTCAATTTCCGTAGCGCCTTTCGGTGTGCCTACTGGTTGTTGCCAAATAAGCTGACCACGCTCCACAATCGCTGCGGCTAGTCGACCATTTGCTGTACCCCAGAAAACACCACCACCAATCGCAGTTGGAGTGCTGTCTCCGCGTAGTGTCAGGTTTGGAACTTCAGTACTTAGTGCCCAGCGCTGCTCACCAGAGCTTTCATCCAAAGCAATCAACATACCACGGCTGGTATTTACGATGATCAAGCCTGAATCCGCAACGGGTTTCGCCAGAACTTCACCACCGACTTTAATGCGCCAAATAATTTCACCAGTTTCTTGGCTTAGTGCAATCACTTCACCATTTTCAGAACCGATGTAAAGATGTTCGTACGCCGCAGTAATACCGCCAGACAGACGAGCAATCACGTCTTCTTCCAGATCGGTTTGCCATAATTGCTTACCATTTTCTGGATCAAGCGCTTTCACCAAACCATCACGGCTCGCGACAAACAACATGTCGTTTGCGTAGACTGGAGAAAGCTTTGAGAAGTAATGACCAACACCATCACCAATCGATGTGCTCCATTCACTCTTGGTCGTAAACTGACTATCTACCTGCGGTAGTGGTGCCATAACGATGGTATCTTCCTCGCCAGCACAACCAGCCAGGATGCCCACCGTTAATGCCCCTAACAAGGCTTTCTTAAAGACTCTTTTCATCCAATGCGGTCCTTATTATTTCGCCAAGTCGTCCAATTTCATTTGCAGTGTTGGGCTTGCATCTGCTGCTTGCTGCGCTTCTGTGTAAGCCGCGTAAGCTGCATCTTTGTCACCTTGACGAAGTGCAATATCACCACGCAATTCAGCAATGCGACCAGCCCATGCTGTATCTGTCACTTTGCCTAGCTCAGTGTTTGCAGCATCAAAGTTACCCATTTCTGTCTCGATACGAGCGATGCGGTAGCTAATTAGTGGAGATAATGCAGCATCTTTCGTATTGCTTTGAGCCCATTTAAGTTGCTCAAGAGCAGCAGCAAAATCTTTCGCTTCGACTTGTGCTTTTGCTAGTTGCAGAGCAGCCAATACTGAATATTCTTTAACTTCGTTCGATTCGATAAAAGCTTGCACATCTGATTGCGCATCTACGCCTTTTTCTTGCAGCGTATTCATTGCGGTTGTGTAGCTTTGCGAAGCTGTTTCACTCGCCTGAATCACAGTATCCTGGTAGTAACGCCAGCCAAATAGACCTCCTAAGCCAACAACAGCACCGATGATGACGGCTTTACCGTTTTCCTTCCACCAGTCTTTAATAGCTTCAACTTGTTGTTCTTCAGTATCGTAAAGTTCCACTTCCTGTCCTCTTAAAACATGTAAATGGCAGCAAAGCTGCCATTGCTCCTATTTCGTCGAAAGGCTCCGATTTTGGGAGCCTTATTGTTACGAACTAGGATTTAATCTTTAGCTTATTAAAAGACTTAAATCAGTGCTGCGATCTTCTCAGCAACTTCAGCTTGGCTGTAAGTCTCTTGCTCACCACCAACTAAATCTTTTAGTACAACGGTATTGTCGGCAACTTCGTTTTCGCCCAGAACCAATGCTACAACAGCACCTACTTTATCTGCGCGTTTAAACTGTTTCTTGAAGTTACCGCCACCGAAGTGATTCATCACGCGAACGCCTGAAATAGCTTCACGAAGCTGCTCTGCTAGCTTCATACCTGCCATCATGGTGCCTTCACCTGCAGTTACCACGTAAACATCCACACTGCGACGTACGTCTGTAAGCTCTAAAGTTTCCAACATAAGAACTAGACGCTCTAGACCCATTGCAAAGCCAACTGCTGGTGTTGGTTTGCCACCAAGTTGCTCAACAAGACCGTCGTAGCGACCACCGCCACACACAGTGCCTTGAGCACCTAGGCTTTCAGTGATCCACTCAAATACTGTGCGGTTGTAGTAATCCAGACCACGAACAAGACGTTCGTTAACTGTGTATTCGATACCTGCTGCGTCTAAAAGTTCACATAGACCTGCGAAGTGTGCTTTAGATTCTTCACCTAAGTACTCAGAAAGACGCGGTGCATCACCTAAAATAGCCTGAATGTCAGGGTTCTTCGTATCCAGAACACGCAGTGGGTTAGTGTGCATGCGGCGCTTACAATCTTCGTCTAGCACATCGATATGTTGTTCAAGGAAGGCAACCAGTGCTGTGCGGTAGTCTGCGCGATCTTCTTGAGAACCGATTGAGTTCAGTTCAAGACGCACGTGCTTGTCGATGCCTAATTCACGCCATAGACGTGCAGTCATCATGATAAGCTCGGCGTCAACGTCTGGGCCATTTAGACCAAACACTTCCACACCACATTGGTGGAATTGACGGTAACGACCTTTCTGCGGACGCTCATGGCGGAACATAGGCCCCATGTACCACAGACGCTGTTCGTCACGGTTGATCAGGCTGTTTTGAATACATGATCGTACACAACCCGCAGTACCTTCAGGGCGAAGTGTTAGGCTGTCTCCGTTACGATCATCAAAGGTGTACATTTCTTTTGAAACGACGTCTGTCTCTTCACCAACAGCGCGGCTGAATAGGTTTGTTTCTTCAACGATTGGCATGCGCACTTCGTTATAACCGTATGCGCTAATTACATTTTTCACTGTGTTTTCAAGTTTCTGCCACAGTGGAGATTGAGTTGGGAGACAATCGTTCATGCCTCGGATTGCTTGGATTGTTTTTGCCACAATACTTACCGTAATACTCGTTGAGATTAATCTTGTACTTTTATTTCAATGCGATTTTCGCTATCCATCATAGACGCTTTCGCACGGATCTTTGCTTCTAGCTGATTCACAAGGTCATTGTTATCGAAACGCTCTTTTTGACGTTTTCCGTCTTCATAGAACGCACTCTTCTTGTTGCTACCCGCAAGACCCAAATGGGAAACCTCAGCTTCACCAGGACCATTTACCACACAGCCAATAATAGACACATCCATTGGTGTGATGATGTCTTCTAAACGCTGCTCAAGCGCATTTACGGTACCAATAACATCGAATTCTTGGCGTGAACAACTTGGGCAAGCAATAAAGTTGATGCCACGAGAGCGAATACGCAAAGATTTCAGAATGTCGAAACCGACTTTGATTTCTTCGACTGGATCAGCAGCTAAAGAGATACGTAACGTATCACCAATACCTTCCGATAAAAGCATGCCCAAGCCAACTGCTGACTTCACAGCACCTGCGCGCGCACCACCAGCTTCAGTAATACCTAAGTGAAGCGGCTGGTCGATTTTCTTCGCCAACAAGCGGTAAGAATCAACCGCGAGGAATACATCCGATGCTTTAACGCTGACTTTGAACTGATCAAAGTTAAGACGATCGAGATGATCCACATGACGCATCGCTGATTCAACTAGGGCTTCAGGCGTTGGTTCACCGTATTTCATCTGCAGATCTTTTTCCAAAGAGCCGCCATTAACGCCAATACGGATCGGGATATTCTTATCACGCGCACAATCAACAACCGAGCGAATACGCTCTTCGTTACCAATGTTACCTGGGTTGATACGCAAACAATCGACGCCGTATTCCGCGACTTTCAGTGCGATACGGTAGTCAAAGTGAATATCAGCAACCAGAGGAACAGATACTTGCTGTTTGATCAGCTTAAACGCTTCTGCTGCTTCCATCGTTGGTACTGAAACACGGACGATGTCTGCGCCGACTTTTTCTAGTGCTCGGATTTGTGCGACTGTCGCTTCCACATCAGTCGTGCGAGTGTTAGTCATTGACTGTACGGCAATTGGCGCACCATCACCAATTGGCACATCACCCACATAAATACGCGTCGATTTACGACGAATAATTGGAGATTCGTGTTGCATAATTTTTTATAACGGTAGAGTGAATCTAGCTACTTTTCCTGAAGTATACCCAGAAAGGTCGACAGGTTCACTTGCAAATGTCATTGTTACACCTTCCGGTGCGCCTAATATCACTTTAAATGGCGCTTTTCCGGTAAGTTCTACATCTTGACCCGGTTTCTGAGTGCCACTTACGAGTGTTTTGCCGTTTGTATCTTTTACTTGGATCCAGCAATCTGCTTTAAATTTCATGGTGAGCAGAGTCATACCTTCTGGCACTACAGGAGATGCTTCTTGAACCTCTTCTGCTGCTTCAATCACAGCAACTGGTTCTTGAGTTGCTTCTGTTGTCGACTCTTCTGTTTCTGCAGGTACCACTTCATCAGTTTGCGCTGCATTGATGGATGATTCTGATGCTGTATTGTTTGATGCCGCTAGTTCTGCTGGAGTACTTGCGATCAGCTCTTCTTCGGTCATTAGATCAATATCAGCAATTTCATCGGCACTTGGTTGGCTTGTTTCAACATTAGCCTCTGCTACAACTTGAGCGAGACTATTTTCTTGCTGATTTTGCCACCACCAAGCTGCTGAGATACCAATGATGACAATGGCTATTACCCAAGTCAGCAACATAATTCGGCTGTTGTGTTTCTCGTGTTTGGTTTTGCGAGAAAAGCTTTGCATTTCGATTTCTTGCTCTTTTGGCTTTACATCTGCCGTTTGTTCTAGAGCAACCAGCACCACTTTCTCATCTAGCCCGACAAACTTTGCGTAAGAACGCAAATAGCCGCGAGTGAATGTCGCTACTTGTTGAGATTCAAATCGGTTGTTTTCAATATCTTCAATAACAGAAACGCGAAGTCTCAGGCGATCAGCAACTTGCTTTTGAGTCATACCTAAAGATTCGCGTTTGTTTTTGAGTAATGTGCCCGCTTCAATCGAAAGCGGTACTTCATTGGTATTTTCGTGTTCTGTCATAATGGTGGTATTTAATCTGTTTTAGTGGCTAACACGGTTATTTATTTTCGTTGTTGTTCTTAAGCCTCACTTAAAGATAGCTAGCCTGTTCGCGTTAACCAAAATTATATTTTTAAGAAATTCTCAACAATTGAGTGTGAATACCCGTTTTGCAAAAATCAGCAAAGCGTATGAGAAAAAATGTTGAGAATAATCGGTGTCTTCATGAATGTTCTTCACCATGATAAGCGAATGTATAACGAAGACAAAAACTCTTTCCACTCAAACTAACAGATAGCTCAAGCTTTTGTCCAAACTTTGACACAGTAAATTGAAATAAACGCCAAAACCATTCAATTTTAGGGGTTACTTTACAAATACAACAAACAAAATAGCCAGAGCAAAGGCTCTGGCTATTTTTAATTTGGGGCAAATTATACCGCTTTTACGTCGATGGTTTCTGCACCGCGCGCAGCTTTTAAAGCCGCAGTACGTTTAGTACGGTCAATAACGTCACCAACTAACTGACCACATGCCGCATCAATATCATCACCACGTGTTTTACGAACCGTCACCGTATGCTCGTATTGCATCAATGTTTTTTGGAATCGGTCAATACGCGAGTTGCTTGGCTTCTTGTAAGGAGAACCTGGGTACGGGTTAAACGGAATCAGGTTGATCTTACATGGTGTGTCTTTCATCAACTCAGCCAGCTCGCGTGCGTGATCCATGTCATCGTTCACATGATCAAGCAACACGTACTCGACTGTTACTTTGCCACGGTTTGCGTTCGAAGATGCGATGTAACGACGAACTGACGCTAAGAAGTCTTGAATATCCCAACGATCGTTGATTGGCATGATTTCACTACGTAGCTTATCGTTTGGCGCATGTAGGGAGATAGCCAATGCGACGTCAATCTTACCTGTCATCTGATCAAGACCAGAAACCACACCTGAAGTTGATACAGTAACGCGACGTTTAGAAAGACCAAAACCAAGATCATCAAGCATGATTTCTAGCGCAGGGATCAAGTTCTTCATGTTTAGAAGAGGCTCACCCATCCCCATCATTACGACGTTAGTGATTGGACGACGACCAGTTTCTTTTTGCAAACCGATTTCACGTGCAGCACGCCACACCTGACCGATGATTTCAGATACTTTTAGGTTACGGTTGAAGCCTTGTTGAGCGGTCGAACAGAACTTACACTCCAACGCACAACCTACCTGAGAAGATACACACAACGTCGCGCGATCCTCTTCTGGGATGTAAACCGTTTCTACGTCTTGGTCACCCACCTTCATTGCCCACTTAATCGTGCCGTCTGAAGAGTGCTGAGCTTCTGCAACCGTTGGGGCTTTAATTTCGCACTTGTGCTGCAGTTTTTCACGTAGTTTCTTGTTGATGTTCGTCATGTTGTCGAAGTCATCAACACCGAAATGGTAGATCCACTTCATAACCTGATCAGCACGAAACGCTTTCTCGCCTAGTTCTTCCGCGAAAAACTGACGCATGCCTTTGCGATCAAAGTCGAGTAGATTGATTTTTTCAGTAGTCATGTTGCCTCTCAATGACTGAAACAAGAATAAGGGCGCGAATTGTACAGCCTTTATGCAGCTACAACAAGAGGTCTAAAACCCTGTCTTTGCTAAGGCATTAAAAACACTTCGGTTAAACATTGAACAACCTAACCAATGCGCCTTCGAACTGTTTCGATAATAAAAAGCCCCGGAATTATCCGAGGCTAACTATCTTTACGAGCACAAACTAACTACCAATTAGCGAGGGCAAATTTCTGACTCAGGGAAGAAGAACTCAATCTCACGAGCCGCTGATTCAGGACTATCTGAACCATGCACAGAGTTATGACGCATGCTTAGCGCGTAATCTGCGCGAAGTGTGCCTGCTGCCGCTTCTTCTGGGTTGGTTTTACCCATCAATTCGCGGTAACGTGCAATCGCATTTTCGCCTTCCAACACTTGAACCATAATAGGGCCAGAAGTCATGAACTCTTTTAGTGGTTGGAAGAATTCTTTACCTTCATGTTCTGCGTAAAAACCGCTCGCCTGCTCTTCAGTCAGGTGAACCATTTTCGCAGCAATAATGCGTAGGCCTGCCTTCTCGATTCGATTGTAGATTTCACCGATCAGGTTTCTTTCCACAGCGTCAGGCTTAACAATGGAAAACGTTCTTTCTAGAGCCATAAAGTTTCCTTTTTGTACTTGTAATAATAGTGTTTAAAAGTGACTTACTTGACTACGGCAGCGCCTAACTGACGCCACCATAAATATTATTTTTCTGCTTGCTCATTAAGAAGGCGAGCAAGAGTGCGGACACCCATACCAGTAGCGCCAGCCGCCCACTTGTCTGATGCAGACTTACGGTAAGTACCAGCACAGTCGAAGTGCAACCAGCCTTTCTTGTAGTCTTCAACAAAGTAAGACAAAAATGCAGCAGCGGTACTTGCGCCAGGACTGTAGTCTCCAGAGCTGATGTTCGATAAATCAGCGAAGTTTGACGGCAACATACCACGGTGGAAATCAGCCAGAGGCAGTGGCCACAGGCCTTCTTTCTCTTTGTTTGCTGCTGTTAGCGCTTGATTAGAAAGTTCATCATCAAAGCTCATTAACGCGTGGTAGTCGTTACCCAATGCATTTTTCGCTGCGCCGGTTAACGTTGCGCAGTCGATGATCAACTCAGGGTTATGCTCGCTTGCATAGATAAGACCATCGGCAAGTACCAAACGACCTTCTGCATCGGTGTTCATGATCTCAACAGTCTTACCGTTTTTGTAGGTGATGATGTCGCCAAGCTTAAGCGCACGACCAGAAACCATATTCTCAGCACAACATAAGATCAGTTTTACGCGCTTGTTCAAACCACGCAAAATAGCTAACCCCAAACCGCCAGTAATCGTACCTGAACCGCCCATATCGGCTTTCATTGCACTCATAAAGTTTGAAGGCTTAAGGCTGTAACCGCCTGAATCAAACGTAATGCCTTTACCTACTAGACACGCGAATACTGGTGCGTTTTCATCGCCAGTCGGGTTGTAATCCAATTGCAGCATTGCTGATGTGCGATCCGAACCACGACCAACCGCATAGATACCTTCCCAACCTTCCGCTAGTAGATCTTTATCTTTAACAATACGAGCCGTTACTGTGCCTTCTGGTGCGACAGATTTGATGAACTCAGCCGCCATCGTAGCAAGTTGACGAGGTGCAACTTCTTCCGCCGTTTTGTTGATGATATCGCGCGTAAAATCGGTCGCTTTAATGCGAGCTTGAAGTTCAGTTTGGTCTTCTTCAGAAAGCGCAGTCCATTCTAGTAAACCGTGTTTTTTCGGGTTGCGGTAACCTTGATGGAAAGCCCAGATGCTTTCCAAATCCCAATGTTCACCAGAAAGTAGAACTGAATGAATTCCTTGGCCATCTAGCTGACGAGCTGCACGCTGAATTGCACCAAGATCATGACCTTCACCTAGATGAATCGTCGCACCGGTTTCAGAGAATGAAAGTAGTGCTTTCTCACCCCAGTGTGGAGCAGCAGAATCTTGACTTAAAAATACAGACATCTGTGTAGACATGGTTTCTCCTTGTCTTATATCGGCGTAGCCTACGCCGCTTCTTTTTAATAACTCACGGATGTTAGCATTATGTAGGGTAAAAATGTCAACTTGATAAAAAAACGGACCTAGAGGTCCGCTTTTTTTAGTAAGAATTGTTAACTCGGCTGCGTTTTACCGCCGAATTGAGCATCAGTCTGCTTCGTCCATCCAGCACATGATGACCGCTTCTAGGATCTTTTCGTTACAATGGTTTGGCTCATCGTCAAACTCATCTAACTCCATGATCCATTGATGAAGATCGGTAAAACGCACGGTTTGTGGATCCACATCTGGAAACTTGTCACAAAGCTCAATCGCGATATCGCGAGAATCTGTCCATTTCATTGCTCATCTTCCTTTTTCTTCGCCCCTATTTTGGAGCGATAGTATTAATGATCTTCTGACGCGTGGTTTAGCGTGTATTTTGGAATTTCAACAACCAAGTCTTCATCCGCAACTTTCGCCTGACAACCAAGACGAGACTCCGGCTCAAGACCCCATGCTTTGTCTAGCATGTCATCTTCTAGCTCTTCGCTCTCTTCAAGAGAATCAAAACCTTCACGAATGATCACGTGGCAAGTAGTACAAGCACACGATTTTTCACACGCGTGTTCAATACCAATACCGTTTTTTAGTGCTACGTCTAGAACGGTTTCACCCGTCTTCGCTTCCAACACTGCGCCTTCTGGGCACAAATCTTCGTGTGGTAATACAATAATCTTAGGCATAACTACTTTCTCTTATATATCGTCTACTGATTGACCTGACAATGCAGCTCGAATCGATTTATCCATACGGCGCGACGCAAAGTCTTGGCTAACTTTGTCTGTATCTTTGATGCCTTGCTCAATGGCATTTGCATCATCACCATTACGCAGCTCAATCAGTGCTTCAATGGCTTTTAATAGATCTTGTTTTTCTTGCTCTGATAGTAGTTCATCACCATCAGCTTGCATTGCAGCGATCAAACCTTCAATCACCCGGTCGGCTTCAACGCGTTGTTCAGCTAACGCACGAGCTTGCATGTCTTCTTTGGCGTGAGTCATCGAATCACGCAGCATGTTCGCAACTTCGTTATCGCTTAAACCGTAAGAAGGTTTCACTTGAATTTCAGACTGAACACCAGTGCTCTTTTCCATTGCAGTCACAGATAGTAAACCGTCAGCATCAACTTGGTACGTCACTCGGATGTGCGCAGCACCTGCCGCCATAGGAGGAATACCTTTTAGTGAGAAACGCGCAAGTGAACGACAATCATCCACCATCTCGCGCTCACCTTGCACAACGTGCACGCTCATCGCCGTTTGACCATCTTTGAAGGTGGTAAACTCTTGCGCGCGAGCAACAGGAATCGTGGTGTTGCGCGGAATGATTTTCTCAACCAACCCCCCCATGGTTTCAATACCCAATGATAATGGAATCACGTCAAGCAGCAGCATTTCAGAGTCAGGCTTGTTACCAGCAAGAATATCTGCTTGGATACCCGCACCAATAGCCACCACTTCATCAGGGTTGATGCTAGTGAGTGGTGTGCGGCCAAAGAATTCGCCTACCATTTCACGGACAAGCAAGGTACGAGTTGAGCCACCAACCATCACCACTTCAAGTACTTCCTCCGCTTCTACGTCAGCATCTTTCAGTGCACGACGACAAGACATCAGAGTTTTCTTCACGAGTGGGCGAATCAGATCTTCGAACTGCTCGCGTGTTACAGTGCCTTTCCAGCCAAACACGTCAACTTCTACGCTGTCTTGCTCAGAGAAAGCAATTTTGGTCGCCGTTGCAATGTTCAGTAATGCACGGTTTTTCTCAGCAGAAAGCGGCGCTTCTAGGCCAGCTTGCTCCATTAGGTAATCCGCTAATAGGTGGTCAAAGTCATCACCGCCAAGTGCAGAGTCGCCGCCTGTTGCTAATACTTCAAATACGCCTTTCGACAAACGTAGGATAGAGATATCGAACGTACCGCCACCTAAATCGTAAACGGCAATCACGCCCTCTTGACCTGAATCCAGACCGTAGGCAATCGCCGCTGCCGTTGGCTCATTAAGAAGACGCAGTACATGTAAACCCGCTAGCTTAGCCGCATCTTTCGTGCCCGCGCGTTGCGCGTCATCGAAGTACGCTGGAACGGTAATTACCACGCCCGCAAGCTCTCCACCTAGAGTTTCTTCTGCGCGTTTACCTAGCGCTTTTAGAATATCTGCAGAAACTTCAATCGGGTTTTTATCCCCTTGAGCAGTTTGCAGTACTGGTAAGCCATTATCACTCTCTTTAAAACGGTAAGGTAATGAAGGGTAGCGAGATTGAATGTCTTTTAGCGAGCGGCCAATCAAGCGTTTCACTGAGATAATGGTGTTCTCAGGTTCAAACTCTGCTTTGGCTTTCGCATCGTAACCAACCACTGTTGATTCTGCTGAGTAATTCACCACCGATGGCAAAATGCTACGACCTTGCTCATCATTTAATGTGGTGGCATCGCCACTGCGTACAGAAGCGACCAAAGAGTTGGTAGTACCTAAGTCGATACCAGCCGCTAACTTATGCTCATGAGGTGCCGAGCTTTGGCCCGGTTCTGCGATTTGAAGTAGTGCCATGATTGGTCCTTGTCACGCTAACTAGCCGAGAAGCTTATCTTCGACCAGTTCAATTTCGTTCTTTAGTTTGGCAATGAATTTCAATTTACGAACTCGGTCTGCGGCTTCAGCCCAAAGACCATCGTTAAGCTCTTGCTCAACGCTTGCCAAATGCTGCTTATACATTTTGCTGACCTTAGAATCGAAGTCAAAAAGCGCCGATTCAGGATCAGAGCAGTCAGCAATATCTTCTAGTTCTTCGCGCAGTTCCATTTGTTCCATCAGGAACATCGGATCTTGCATGGTTTGTTGCTCACCACGGATTTCCATTCCCTGCTCTGCCAAGATGTACTCCGCACGAGAGATAGGATGTTTGAGGACTTGGTACGCATCGTTAATTTGCGCAGCCTTTTGCACCGACATCAAGCGGTCTCGCTCAGAGGCGGTAGCAAAGTTGTCCGGGTGGAAGCGTTTTTGTAGTTCTCGGAACTTAGAAGAAAGAAGGCTACCATCCAGCTGAAACTGACTTGGTAGCCCAAATAATTCAAAGTGATTCATTAAGATCGGGTCCTAGTAAAGCCTTCCGGACTCGCTTGCCCAGAAGGACAATCAATTAGACGTTGAAGCTTTCACCACAACCACATTCACTTTTTGCATTAGGGTTGTTGAATTCAAAACCTTCATTCAACCCTTCTTTCACGTAATCCAATTCGGTACCGTCTAAGTACACCAAGCTTTTCTTGTCGATGATGATTTTCACGCCTGAGAAATCAAACACTTCATCTTCTTCGTTTAGCTCGTCAACAAACTCAAGTACGTAAGCCATGCCGGAACAACCTGTCGTCTTCACTCCAAGACGTAAACCGATACCTTTGCCTCGGTTATCTAGGAATGCTTTTACGCGACTTGCCGCTGTTTCTGTCATTGTGATGGCCATACTGCACCTTAGTCTGTCTAAATTACGATTGGAATGGGAGCGTTAAAGGCTCCCATTATATTACGGAATAATTATTCTTGGTGTTTTTTCTTGTAGTCAGCAACCGCTGCTTTGATTGCATCTTCAGCAAGAATTGAACAGTGAACTTTCACAGGTGGAAGTTCTAGCTCTTCTGCAATTTCAGAGTTCTTAATTGCAGCCGCTTCATCAATTGATTTGCCTTTTACCCACTCTGTTACTAGTGAGCTTGACGCGATTGCACTACCACAACCGTAAGTTTTGAACTTCGCATCTTCGATGATACCTTCCGGTGTCACTTTAATTTGCAGTTTCATTACGTCACCACAAGCTGGAGCGCCAACCATGCCGCTACCTACTGATGGGTCTTCTTTGTCAAATGAACCAACGTTACGCGGGTTCTCGTAGTGATCAATTACTTTTTCGCTGTATGCCATGATAAATTACCTCGAATCCTCTATTCAGTCCGTGAGATTAATGGTGAGCCCATTCAACAGTGCTCAGATCAACCCCTTCCTTGTACATATCCCATAGAGGAGACATGTCGCGTAGCTTAGTCACTGCAACGCGGATTTGTTCAATTGCGTAATCAATTTCTTCTTCTGTCGTGAAACGACCGAATGAGAAACGAACCGAGCTGTGAGCCAATTCATCATCCATGCCTAGGGCACGAAGTACGTAAGAAGGCTCTAGACTCGCAGAAGTACATGCACTACCTGAAGATACCGCTAGATCTTTTAGCGACATCAGCAGAGATTCACCTTCTACGAAAGCAAAACTGATGTTTAGGTTTTGTGGTACACGCTGCTCTAGGTCACCGTTCACTGTTACCGCTTCAAGGTCTTTCACACCATTAAGAAGGCGGTTACGAAGTGCTAGTGCGTGGTCGTAATCTTTCTGCATCTCTTCTTTTGCAATGCGGAAAGCTTCACCCATGCCTACGATTTGGTGAGTTGCTAACGTACCAGAACGGAAACCACGCTCGTGACCGCCGCCGTGCATTTGTGCTTCAAGGCGGATACGAGGTTTACGACGTACGTAAAGTGCACCGATACCTTTAGGACCGTAGACTTTGTGTGCTGACAATGAAATCAAATCAACTTTCATTTCTTGAACGTCGATTGGCAATTTACCAGCAGACTGAGCTGCATCCACGTGGAACACGATCTTGCGCTCACGACATAATTCGCCGATGGCTGCGATGTCTTGAATTACACCGATTTCGTTGTTTACGTGCATAATAGACACAAGCACGGTGTCATCGCGCATTGCCGCTTTCAGCTTCTCAAGATCGATAAGGCCGTTTGATTCTGGCTCTAGGTAAGTCACTTCAAAGCCTTCACGTTCCAGTTGACGACATGGGTCAAGAACCGCTTTATGCTCTGTTTTACACGTGATTACGTGTTTGCCTTTTTTCGAGTAAAAGTGCGCAGCACCTTTAATCGCAAGGTTGTCAGACTCTGTCGCACCAGATGTGAATACGATTTCGCGAGGATCTGCATTTAGAAGGTCAGCAATTTGCTCACGAGCAGTATCTACCGCTTCTTCTGCCTGCCAGCCGTAACGGTGCGAACGTGAAGCTGGGTTGCCAAATGTGCCATCCATTGTCATGTACTGAACCATTTTTTCAGCAACACGTGGATCAACTGGACATGTAGCGGAATAATCAAGATAAATCGGCAGTTTCATTCTCTACTCCAATGTAAAATGCTGACCGCTAAGAGCGGACGTTTACACCGATGGGCGCGGCGGTTGTATTTTTGTTTGAAAGCCCATGAGTTACCGCCAGATCAATATCCTGACGATCAGAAATTTCTAGCACTTCATTGTCTGTCATCAACTCACCAAGAGTGATGTTATTCAAGAAGTCACTAATGCGAGAACTTAGGTCACGCCATAGCGTATGAGTTAAGCAACGAGTCCCGCCTTGGCAATCTCCTTTGCCCTGACATTTGGTTGCGTCAACTGACTCATCAACGGCCGCAATCACAGTACCGATAGCGATACTATGTGCGTCGGCACCAAGTCGGTAACCACCACCAGGACCACGAACGCTGGCAACGAGACCTGCTTTACGCAATTTAGAAAAAAGCTGCTCTAAGTAAGAGAGCGAGATCCCCTGACGTTCTGAAATATCAGCAAGAGGTACAGGGTTTTGTTGCGAATGCAGTGCCACATCCAGCATGGCTGTCACCGCATATCTTCCTTTAGATGTAAGTTTCATACCACACCGTATCCACATGGTTTGTAATGGTTAAGATTTTTCCATACCCGAGTAAAATGGTCAAGTATTTATTTGACTAAATTACTCAAGTATTCATCCTTACACCTAAAAAGGTTATTTCTTTATTCAGAGCTTCTTTTCAATCGAGGTCAAAATACCGCGAAGAATATTCAACTCTTGAGTCTCTGGTCGTGCTCGAGAGAAAAGACGACGCAACTTATTCATCACCTGGCCAGGTTGTTCTTTGTTTATAAACTGGGTCTCTACGATGACCTTTTCAAGATGGTCAAAGAACATTTCTAGCTCTTTATGACGAGGATACTCTTCGACTTCAACTGGTGAGAATTGTTTCTGCTCAAGATTAAGATGAGCAACACGAACTTCATAGCTTAGCGTTTGAACCGCCATCGCTAAGTTCAGGGAACTGTATTCAGGGTTAGCAGGAATGCATACATGATAGTGGCACTTTTGTAGCTCTTCGTTAGTTAGGCCTGTTCTTTCACGCCCAAACACTAAAGCTACCGGATGTTTTTGGCCTTCAACTGCAAACTTTTCACCACATTCACGTGGCTCAAGCATTGGCCATTCTAATGTGCGAGAGCGAGCACTTGAACCTACCACAAGACCACAGTCTTCAATAGCTTCTTCCAGTGTGCTTACGACTTGAGCATTCTGAGCGATATCAGCGGCACCAGCGGCCAGTGCTAGCGTTTGTTCATCCACTTCACATTGTGGATCGACCAATACAAGTTGGCTTAAACCCATCACCTTCATTGCTCGGGCTGCTGAGCCAATATTGCCAGAATGTGAGGTACCTACGAGTACGACTTTTACTTGATCCAACATCTATGATTGCTACCTAAATTAAAACCGCAGGATGTTACCATAGTTTTTTAACACACCCTAGGGAGAAGCTGACTTCTATTCGCATTCTCATCAATTGTTGTGTTGTATGACGCGATATCAAAGATGACACTATTCATTAACGTCTAAAAAATAACCACTTCCTTTTTCATTTATCTTTGGTATACTCGCCGCCGCTTTTATTCGTTCTTTAACATCCGTTGGGAAATTTGTATGCATCCAATGCTAAACATTGCTATTCGCGCTGCGCGAAAAGCAGGCAATCATATTGCTAAATCATTAGAAAACACTGATAAAGTAGAATCTACACTTAAAGGCACTAATGACTTTGTCACTAACGTAGACAAAGAAGCAGAATACATCATCATCGATACTATCAAGCAGTCTTACCCAGAGCACTGCATCGTTGCTGAAGAACAAGGTCTTATCGAAGGTAAAGATAAAGACGTACAATGGATCATCGACCCACTGGATGGCACTACTAACTTTGTAAAAGGTTACCCACACTTCGCGGTTTCTATCGCTGTTCGTATCAAAGGCAAAACTGAAGTTGCTTGTGTTTACGATCCAATGCAAAACGAACTATTTACTGCACAACGCGGTGCTGGTGCTCAGCTAAACAGTGCACGTATTCGTGTTACTCCGCTGAAAGACCTTCAAGGTACTGTTCTAGCAACAGGTTTCCCATTCAAGCAGAAGCAACACTCAGAGTCTTACATTAAGATCGTTGGTTCTCTATTCACTGAATGTGCTGACTTCCGTCGTAGCGGCTCTGCTGCTCTTGACCTATGTTACGTGGCTGCTGGCCGTGTTGATGGTTACTTCGAGCTAGGTCTAAAACCTTGGGATATGGCTGCAGGTGAGCTTATTGCTCGTGAAGCTGGCGCAATCCTAACTGACTTTGCTGGCGGCACTGAGTACATGAAGTCTGGTAACATTGTTGCTTCAAGCGCTCGTGGCGTGAAATCTATGCTTAAGCATATTCGCGAAAATGGTAACAGCGCGATCCTCAAGTAAGATTTAAAAGTCAATTTAGCCCGTCACGCTGATGACTTTAAGAAGCCCCGCTCGTTGAGCGGGGCTTTTTTGTATCCAGACCCACATTGTTTAGATTCTATAAACTTGGGCTAGATTATAAAAACTTGATGTCCGCCAGACACTCTACTTCTTTGCTCAACGTCTAGATACAAAAAAACCGCTGAGAGTTCAGCGGTTTTTGTTTTCGATTCTCAATCAGCCTTATGGCATCTCGTCGAATTCTGCGCCTTCTTTCTCTACTTGCGGTGGCATCAAGTGCTCTTTCTGGATACCCAGTTTTAGAGCAAGTGCAGATGCTACGTAAATAGAAGAGTAAGTACCAACCGTGATACCCAACAACAGTGCCGTTGCAAAGCCGTGGATCATTGCCCCGCCCTGTACAAACAGTGCAATAACTACGAACAACGTTGTACCAGAAGTAATCAACGTACGGCTCAATGTTTGTGTAATCGAAGCATCCATGATGTCCGCTGGATCACCTTTACGCATCTTGCGGAAATTTTCACGAATACGGTCGAATACTACGATGGTATCGTTGAGCGAGTAACCAACAACCGTTAGCAACGCAGCCACGATAGTTAGGTCCACTTCAATCTGTAGGAATGAGAATACACCCAGCGTGATAATAATATCGTGCGCCAACGCCATTACAGCACCAGCTGCTAGACGCCATTCAAATCGCATTGATACGTAAATCAGGATACAGATGAGCGACACAAGGATCGCCAGACCGCCCGCTTCAGTTAGTTCATCACCAACGTTTGGACCAACAAACTCGATACGGCGCATTTCTACGCTTTCACCAGTACCTTCTTTGATCGCACCGATGATTTGGTTACCTAGCGTTTCGCCAGAAACGTCGTCACGAGGACGAAGACGCACCATCACATCGCGAGCACTACCAAAGTTCTGTACTGTCGCATCTCCGAAACCTTTTGCATCAAGTGCTGTACGGATTTCTTCAAGGTTAGCTGGTTTTTCAAAGCCAACTTCGATTAGCGTACCGCCCGTGAAGTCTAGACCCCAGTTCAGCCATTTGGTTGATAATGTGAAGATAGAAGCGGCAATCATAAAGATTGAGAATACGAACGCCACTTTTGACCAACGCATAAAGCCGATCGACTTCTCTGCTTTTAGAATTTGAAACATATTAATTCCCAGCCTTAGATCGACAATTTATCAACGCGTTTGCCACCGTACAGTAGGTTCACGATACAACGTGTACCAATGATGGCGGTGAACATTGAAGTTAAGATACCGATAGATAGAGTAACTGCGAAACCTTTCACTGCACCTGTACCAACAGCAAACAGAATGATTGCAGTGATAAGCGTCGTGATGTTCGCATCGGCAATGGTACTAAATGCGTTGGCGTAACCTTGGTGAATCGCTTGTTGTGGACTACGTCCATCTCGCAGCTCTTCACGGATACGTTCAAAGATCAGTACGTTAGCATCGACGGCCATACCCACAGTCAATACGATACCGGCAATACCTGGCAGCGTCATCGTTGCCCCTGGAATCATCGACATCACACCAATGATCAACACTAAGTTAGCCATCAACGCAATATTGGCAATCAGACCAAAGCCGCGGTAGTAAAGCAGAGTAAATAGCATTACAGCTACCATACCCCAAACACACGCTTGGATACCCATGTCGATGTTTTGCTGCCCCATTGACGGACCAATGGTACGTTCTTCAACGATAGAGATCGGTGCGATAAGTGCACCAGCACGTAATAGAAGTGCGAGGTTGTGCGCTTCAGCAGCAGAGTCAATACCTGTAATACGGAAGTTACGGCCAAGTGCAGATTGAATCGTTGCTTGGTTTATCACTTCTTCGTGCTTAGTCAGGATAACTTTGCCTTCAGGCGTTTTACGACCGCTGTCTTTGTACTCAGCAAACACGGTAGCCATTAACTTACCAATGTTTTTCTTTGAGAACGCCGACATCTTGTTACCACCCTCGCTGTCTAGCGAGATGTTAACTTGAGGGCGACCGTATTCATCCACACTAGAACTTGCATCCGTGATGCTAGCGCCGCTTAGGATGACACGCTTTTTAAGTACAACAGGACGACCATCGCGATCTTGTTTGATTTCACTGCCCGCAGGTGCACGGCCATTCGCCGCCGCAGCTAAATCAGCTTTATCATCAACTTCACGGAATTCAAGAGTTGCCGTAGCACCGAGAATTTCTTTCGCACGAGCTGTGTCTTGAACACCTGGCAGCTCAACAACGATGCGGCTAGCGCCTTGACGTTGCACAAGCGGCTCAGCAACACCCAGCTCGTTTACACGGTTACGTAGAATCGTGATGTTTTGTTCTACAGCGTAGTTACGAATCTCTTGCAAACGTTGCTCAGTAAAAGTGGCGATAAGAGCGTAACGACCATTCGAATCAGACTCGACAAAGTTCATGTCAGGATGATTCTTCGTTAGCGTGCGCTTCGCTTCAGCCAGTTGCTCTTCGTCACGTAGCAGTACTTCCACCCCTTCTTTGCCAGAAGGACGGATTGCACGGTAACGAATCTTAGCGTCACGAAGTTCACTACGGAAAGCTTCCTCTTGTTGACCAACAAGCTTTTCCATTGCTGCGTCCATATCCACTTCCATCAAGAAGTGAACACCACCACGTAGGTCAAGACCTAGTTTAAGTGGCGACGCACCAATTGCTTCTAGCCAATCTGGAGTAGAAGGAGCAAGGTTAAGTGCAACAATTTTGTCTTTGCCAAGCGCTTCGCTGATGACATCACGAGCACTAATTTGAGTATCAGTGTCGTTGAAACGAACAAGAATTGATCCATTCTCGAGAGCAATGGATTTATGAGAGAGATGCTCTTTATCAAGAGCAGTGGTGACAGCATCCAGCGTTGACATATCTACAGAGGCGCCACGCGCCCCTGTAACTTGAATAGCCGGATCTTCACCGTAGATATTTGGAAGCGCATACAATGCAGCGGTGATGATGGCAAAAAACACCATCAAGTACTTCCATAATGGGTAACGGTTTAGCACAGCGAGGACCCTTTAGCTGTTTTATAGAGACTTAAGCGTACCTTTTGGCAGCACTGCAGTGATGAAGTCTTTCTTGATTACAACTTCATTGTTCGCATTAAGCTCAATTGAAATGTAGTCGTTGTCTTCAGCGATTTTAGTGATTTTACCCACTAGACCGCCGCTGGTCAGAACTTCGTCACCTTTGCCCATAGAAGACATTAGGTTCTTGTGTTCTTTAACACGTTTCGCTTGTGGACGGTAAATCATGAAGTAGAAAATCACTGCGAACATGCCAAGCATGATTAGCATTTCGAAACCACCGCCAGCTGGCGCGCCTTCTGCTGCTGCGTGAGCCTGAGAAATAAACATTAAAACATCCTCATTATATTTTATTGATAATCCAACAAGTTGGGCTTTCGCAATTTAGATTCAAGTCTGAGAGTGACTAATAGAGATCGCTCTCTCAAAAATAACGTGCGTTAGCCTACTTTATTAGCAAAAGCCTCTGGCGACATGCCAAAGGCTTTAATTCTTTTAAGCTTTGCTTAGTGGTGGCACTTCGCGGTCACGACGAGCGTAAAACTCTTGAACAAACTCATCGAAACGGTCTTCATCAATCGCCTTACGAATGCTTTCCATCAGACGCTGGTAGTAACGCAGGTTGTGGATCGTATTCAGACGAGCACCTAGAATTTCGTTACAACGCTCTAGGTGGTGAAGGTACGACTTGCTGTAGTTCTGACAAGTGTAACAGTCACAATGCGGATCTAACGGCGTTGTATCCGTTTTATGTTTCGCATTACGGATCTTGATCACACCACCAGTCACAAATAGGTGGCCGTTACGTGCGTTACGCGTAGGCATTACACAGTCAAACATGTCGATACCGCGACGAACGCCTTCTACCAAGTCTTCCGGTTTACCTACGCCCATTAGGTAGCGTGGCTTATCTTCTGGAAGTTGTGGACAAGTGTGCTCAAGAATACGGTGCATGTCTTCTTTTGGCTCACCAACCGCCAAACCACCCACTGCGTAGCCGTCAAAACCGATCTCAGTTAGGCCTTTTACCGATACATCACGAAGGTCTTCGTAAACACCACCTTGAACAATACCAAATAGGTTGTTCGGGTTTTCTAGCTTATCGAAGTGATCACGTGAGCGTTGAGCCCAACGTAGCGACATTTCCATCGATTTTTTCGCTTCGTTATGTGTCGCAGGGTATGGCGTACACTCGTCGAAAATCATTACAATGTCAGAGCCTAGATCTTTTTGAATTTCCATCGACTTTTCTGCATCCATGAAAATCTTGTCGCCATTCACAGGGTTACGGAAGTGAACACCTTTCTCTGTGATAGTACGCATCTTACCTAGGCTGAATACTTGGAAACCGCCTGAATCGGTAAGAATAGGACCTTGCCAGTTCATGAAATCGTGCAGGTCACCGTGCATTTTCATCACTTCTTGACCAGGACGCAGCCACAAGTGGAACGTGTTGCCTAGCAGAATTTCTGCCCCTGTGCCTTTTACTTCTTCTGGTGTCATGCCTTTAACCGTACCGTAGGTACCGACTGGCATGAACGCTGGAGTTTGGACAGTGCCGCGTTCGAAAGTCAGTTGACCACGACGCGCATTGCCGTTTTTCTTCTTAAGATCGAATTTTAATTTCACGATGCCTCCGAATGTCAGAGAAACAGTCTGACTGAGTGTTTAGGGCTCTGCCCTACTTTAAGGAGCGGTCGCTTTTCCTTGCGAGAGACAAAGCAATGAATGCTTTATTTCCTAGCTTACTGCTAGCACTCGTAAATCTTATTTTTTACTAAATCGTTTTCTTTTTGATGAACATTGAATCACCGTACGAGAAGAAGCGGTATTTGTTTTCCACCGCATGCTTGTAAGCATTCATGGTGTTCTCGTAGCCAGCAAACGCACTCACCAACATGATCAATGTTGATTCTGGTAAGTGGAAGTTAGTGATCAAGCAATCCACCAGCTGGTATTCGTAACCAGGGTAGATAAAAATTTCAGTATCGCCGAAGAATGGAACCAATTCAGTGCCTTTCTTCAATGCATCTTGCGCTGCACTTTCGAGTGAACGTACTGATGTTGTACCCACTGCGATGATACGACCACCGCGAGCTTTGGTTGCATTGATGGCATCCACCACTTCTTGCGGTACTTCTACATACTCTGCATGCATGTGGTGATCGTTGATGTTATCCACTTTTACTGGTTGGAACGTACCTGCACCGACGTGTAGTGTAACGTAAGCAAACTCAGCGCCTTTGGCTTTGATCTTATCTAAAAGAACGTCATCAAAGTGCAGGCCAGCCGTCGGTGCTGCTACTGCGCCTGGTTTTTGGTTATATACAGTTTGGTAACGCTCTTTATCTGCGTCTTCATCTGGGCGGTCAATGTATGGAGGAAGTGGCATGTGGCCAATTTCTTCCAAAATTTCTAATACCGTCTTATCAGAGTTAAATTTCAGTTCGAATAGGGCGTCGTGACGAGCCACCATTTCAGCTGAGTATTCGTCATTCTCGCCCACAATAATAGTAGTGCCTGGTTTTGGTGATTTAGAGCAGCGAACGTGCGCAAGAATGCTTTTCTCATCTAGCATGCGTTCCACTAGCACCTCTAACTTACCGCCAGATTCTTTACGACCAAACATACGCGCTGGAATAACACGGGTATTATTGAAAACCACTAAGTCACCAGCTTGAACTTGGTTTAACACATCGGTAAATGTGCCATCTATAAGCTCGCCAGTATTGCCGTCCATTTGTAGTAGTCGGCTTGCGGTACGCTCTGGTTGAGGGTAACGAGCGATGAGTTCATCTGGAAGGTCGAAATGGAAATCTGATACTTGCATGTTACTTGTCTTATATATTGGTCAAATCACGTCAAAGAAGACGATTAAATTGCGACGAGTTTTTCGCAGCAGACTAGTATATGTTTACATGCTGCAATAGCAAGCAAATCCCCAGAATATCGCTGTAAAAGCCATGGTGAAGAGTGTAATAAAACGTAAAAATCCGCGATCACTTGGCAATATTCTTACATGGCGTAAGGACATTTATTTTGACGACGCACTCATCGTCATTTATACAGCGCCAACCTAACAATAAAACGAGCAGCGACGTGCGCTGCTCGTTTCTTTCAACATCGTTAACGTGATTAAGCTTCGCGTCTGCGCCACCATGCTAAAGGAGCGAACAGAGCCAACAACCAGAGATTTAGACTGCCGCCATCGTCATCGGAACCTTTGAAATCACAATTATTGGTTGCAATACCATCGTGACACTCTTTGCCCGCTTCTTCTCTAGCATTGATGATAAAATTTGGTTCAGTGATGTAACGGTTTGGTGGTGTGTCGGCAGTAATGTAAGACTGAACCCAATCGTAGTAGTTACTGACCTTCGTATAAAAACTTGGAATGGTCAGCGAGCCACAAGTCGGTAATACCAAAGGACCACCACTCACGACCCCAATTTGCTTGCCTGTCGCAATGTCCAGCAGCGGGCCACCGCTGTCCCCTTTACAAGCAGAGTTACCATATTGAGTGCTGCTGCTTGGCTCTAAAATCCTATTGAATGTAGGCACTGTACAGATCTTAGTCGCGTTGCTTCTAGAGTTAATCAACCCCGGATAGCTATTGCCAATTTCCAGACGCTCATAACACTTGTCTATCGGAAGAAAACCGATCTGAGTGGTTTGTAACAAAGGAGAAGCCTCCGATGCCATTGGCGTTGTTGTTCCCCATCCATAAACCTGAACATTTTCAGTTCGCTGGTTGGTGTCGTAGTTATCGTTCCAATCCGCAGCTAATCGTGCCTCAATGCTGATCATGTCTTCTTTCGTGGCGAGGTCAGCCACATTCACCCCAGTAACTGGGCGAGTAAGGTAAAGCAGCGCAATGTCATTATCGAGCGCCGTTTGAATAGGCTTCACATTCCCCTTGCTGTCAACATCCGCTTTCGAGATACGAGTGTAGTTTGGATGCACGACGACATGCGAAACGGTGTAGTAGTTGTCGATACTCGTATCGTGAAGATTATGTACACGAGCGGTGATAGACAGTTCACCCGGCTGGGTAACGTAATCGCTCGCTTCGTTCGAACCTTGCCCCATTACGACACAGTGGGCCGCAGTCATTACCCACTGGTCAGTGACCATAGTGCCGCCACAGTTTTGAAATTCCGCCATGTTACTGGCTCGAATCGCAACGCGATCCGCAGGATTTGACTCCACACTGCCCAAAACGATGGCCTGAGCGGATTGGACACTCATTGCAGCAGCCATCAGTGCAAATAATTTTTTGTACATAATCGTCTTCAATTTGGTAAGCCTGAGCGTATCTTCTTCGAGAGACGAATCTTGGAAAATCCAACGAATAAAAATGTGCGATTCAATTCATTGGATTACCTTGGGTACACATTCAATATCAATCAAAAATGCCAACTGACTCGCACGCAAACCAACTTATTCAAATTAATAAAAACATCGATAACACACAGATTACGCAGTAAAAAAGAGGCGCAAGAACATTGTGCTATTTAATTGATGAAAAACGAGTTGGCTCCCAGATATACGGCAAAATATTCTCTATATTTAAAGAAAGGACAATGCCGCTGGAGGTCTCTATGATCAAGGTTGAAGACATGATGACTCGCAACCCTCATACCTTGCTACGCACGCATACCTTGCGCGATGCAAAGAGCATGATGGACGCGTTGGATATTCGACATATTCCGGTTGTTGACGCCAATCATCACTTACAAGGCTTGGTGACTCAACGTGATATTCTTGCTGCTCAAGAATCCTGTTTGCACCCAGATGACGCTGAACAATCTTTTACCCTCGATACGCCTCTCTACGAAATGATGCACACTAACATCATGACTGCAGAGCCAAGAGCGGGTCTAAAAGAGAGCGCCATTTACATGCAAAAGCACAAAGTGGGCTGCTTGCCTATCGTGCATAAAGGGCATCTGGTTGGAATCATTACTGACACGGACTTCGTTACGATCGCGATCAACTTGCTTGAACTGCAAGAAGAGGTTGAGCCGGAAGAAATTGAACCGGATGAAGAAGCGTTATAAAGGCGAAAAAAGAGCGGCCGGGATGCCGCTCAAAATATGCCATTACTGACGCTGATTAAGGAAGTGTTGCAGTGCCAATTAGAATTGGTCTTCTTCGGTCGAACCGGTAAGCGCAGTGACAGATGAGTTACCACCTTGGATGGTGTTCGTCATTCTATCGAAGTAACCTGTACCCACTTCTTGTTGGTGAGCCACGAAGGTGTAGCCTTTCTCTGCTGCTTGGAATTCAGGACGTTGAACTTTCTCAACGTAATGACGCATACCTTCACCTTGCGCATAAGCGTGTGCCAATTCAAACATGTTAAACCACATGTTGTGGATACCCGCTAGCGTGATGAACTGGTACTTGTAGCCCATGTCTGAAAGCTCTTGCTGGAACTTCGCAATGGTTTCTGCATCGAGATTTTTCTCCCAGTTGAACGATGGCGAACAGTTGTATGCAAGCAGCTGATCTGGGTACTCAGCGTGAATCGCTTCTGCGAACTTACGCGCCTCTTCTAGACACGGCGTTGCAGTTTCACACCAAATCAAGTCTGCATATGGTGCGTAAGCCAAACCACGAGAAATCGCTTGGTCGATACCTGCACGTACACGGTAGAAGCCTTCTTGAGTACGCTCACCTTCAATAAAGTCTTTATCGTATGGGTCGCAATCTGAAGTTAGCAGGTCTGCCGCGTTCGCATCAGTACGTGCAATAACTAGCGTTGTTGTGCCAGAAACGTCTGCAGCAAGACGCGCAGCTACCAGTTTTTGTACCGCTTCTTGAGTCGGTACCAGTACTTTACCGCCCATGTGACCACATTTTTTAACCGAAGCTAGTTGGTCTTCAAAGTGAACACCAGCAGCACCGGCTTCGATCATCGACTTCATCAGTTCGTATGCGTTTAGCACGCCACCAAAGCCCGCCTCTGCGTCCGCTACGATTGGTAGGAAGTAATCAATACCACCTTCATCTTCAGGAGACTTGCCATTCGCCCACTGAATTTGGTCAGCACGACGGAAAGAGTTGTTAATGCGCTTAACCACTGAAGGCACTGAGTCCACTGGGTATAGCGACTGATCCGGGTACATAGTCGATGCAGTGTTGTTATCTGCCGCTACCTGCCAGCCTGATAGGTAAATCGCTTCAATACCCGCTTTCGCTTGTTGTACGGCTTGACCACCTGTCAGTGCACCAAGACAGTTTACATAACCTTTTTTCGCACTGCCGTTGACCAGTGACCACAGCTTATCAGCACCACGTTGTGCGATTGTATTTGCTGGTACCATCGAGCCACGCAGTTCTACGACTTCTTCTGCAGTATACGTACGCTTTACGTTTTTCCAGCGTGGATTCGTTGCCCAGTCTTTTTCCAGAGCTTCAATTTGTTGGCGGCGAGTCAATGTCATTGGTCTATCCCTCTTTATTATTTGCACTTTTGTTTGTGCGTTGAGTTTCCGTTCTCAGGCAGTACATCCCTATCTGCCTCGAAAGTTTTCACGTTATTGGTATTACAGTTAAGAATTCTTAGTCCAGGTAGTCATAACCAGGAACGGTTAAGAAGTTGGTTAGCTCATCGCTAGTTGTTAGCTTCGCCATCAATTGTGCGGCTTCTTCAAAACGCCCGGCTTGATAACGCTCTTCGCCCACTTCTTGTTTCACTACTTCCACTTCTTCGTGCAAGTAGGTTTCGAACAGTGCTTTTGTCACCTGCTGACCATTGTCGAGTGACTTACCGTGCTGAATCCATTGCCAGATTGAAGCGCGAGAAATCTCAGCAGTCGCAGCATCTTCCATTAATCCGTAGATTGGTACACAGCCGTTTCCAGAAATCCAAGCTTCGATGTATTGCAGCGCAACGCGAATGTTGTGGCGCATGCCTTCTTCTGTACGTTCACCGTCACACGGTTCTAGCAACTCGGCTGCGGTAATTGGCGCATCTTCGGAGCGACTAACATCTAGTTGATTTGTTCGCTCTCCAAGTGCCGCACTGAATACTTCCATAGCAGTATCGGCGAGCCCCGGGTGAGCAACCCACGTACCGTCGTGACCGTTATTCGCTTCAAGTGACTTATCGTTGTGAATTTTATCCAACACTTTCTGGTTTTCTTGCGGGTCTTTCGCGGGAATAAAGGCGGCCATTCCTCCCATCGCGAAAGCACCACGCTTGTGACAAGTACGAACCAGCAAACGCGAATAGGCGTTCAAAAATGGTTTGTCCATGGTGACGACTTGGCGATCTGGCAGAACACGATCTGGGTGTTTCTTCAGTGTTTTGATGTAACTGAAAATGTAATCCCAACGACCACAATTCAGCCCTACGATATGCTCTTTAAGTGAGAACAAAATCTCATCCATCTCAAACACAGCTGGTAACGTTTCGATCAGCACGGTCGCTTTGATCGTGCCAGTCTCTAAACCAAAATATTCTTCTGTGAAATGGAAAACTTCACTCCACCACTTCGCCTCATGATGAGACTGCAGTTTAGGAAGATAGAAATATGGACCGCTGCCTTTTTGAAGCAATGCTTTGTGGTTGTTGTAGAAATACAGTGCGAAATCAAAAAGCGCGCCTGGAATGATCTGACCGTGCCACGTCACGTGTTTTTCTTTTAAGTGAAGGCCGCGAACACGGCAGATCAACACCGCTGGGTCGTCCACCAGCTGATAATGCTTGCCATTGCTAGGGTTGGTGTAGCTAATGTTGCCATTAACGGCATCTCGCAAGTTAACTTGACCATCGAGAACCTTGTCCCAAGCTGGCGACATAGAGTCTTCGAAATCCGCCATGAATACTTTTACATTTGCATTCAAAGCGTTGATCACCATTTTGCGATCCGTTGGGCCTGTAATCTCAACACGGCGATCTTGTAGATCCTGAGGAATACCTAAGATCTTCCAGCTACCTTCACGAATATCTTGTGTGTCAGGCAGGAAGTCTGGCAACTCCCCAGCGTCGATGCGTGCTTGCTTTTCTTCTCTCGCTTCCAGCAACTCTTCAACACGCCCAGCAAATTTTTCACACAGCAGAGATAAAAAGGTTTGGGCTTCAACAGGGAAAATAGCTTGATGCTCCGGAGCAAGTGCTCCAGTCACCTCAAGCATGCCTTGGGTTTGCTGTGATGGTGGTGTTTTTTGTTCTGTCTGAGCAAGCATAATCATTCATCCTTAACGTGCTTTATCTATCTTGGGCAGTCAGCGTAAAGCTACATTTGTAAGTTATGAACAACAAAATACATTCTTTAACTTTGTGTTCAATCTGTGTGGCCGTGTTCATAGATTGCTTAAGCCTGAGTGCTTTTTCAATCTAGACATAAGTCTTAGCAGCCTTTAAATAAGCTATATCAACAAAGGGTTTAACGAAACCCCCTAGACAAACAAAACACAAAATTCGAAGTTTTATTCGGCACCAAACAAAGCACTGATTTTGGATGCCAATTTGTAAGTTATTACGTAATTAAATTACATTAAATTTTGCAATGAAATATGATTTAAAACAGGTGTATGAATATAGAGGCAAGCGAGAAAACCTTGTACTCATAAGGTCTAGCGTAAGGAATTTAAACGGAGGTTAAACACAATGCGCAGCCAATTGTGTAAAATTAACATTGTGAAATTTCACAATTTTATGAAAGCTTCACGAAAATAAAGCTGTGAAATTTTACAAGTCAAAGTTCACCGACAGAATAAAATACTAGAAAGCGCACCGTTTCCAGTGCGCTTTTAGAGAAATAGTGAGGAAGTAAAGGCTAATACTAATAGCTAAAGCAGTTCGGAAACCACATCTGCAAGTTGGTTAAAAGTGTTTGTTCTTGATGAACTAGGGCGCCAAACCAAACCAATTTCGCGATACGCTTGCTGGCCAGGAGGGTCGATCACCACCAAATTTTGGTTGTGTAACAAGCCGTGTTCGATTGCCATTTGAGGAATAAAAGTGGTACCTAAGCCGTTCGCGACCATCTGCACCAAGGTATGTAAGCTGGTTGCCGTAAACGGGTTAATTTTCTCTTTATCGGTCAGCTTACAAGCTGAAACTGCATGTTCAGTTAAACAATGCTCTTTCTCTAATAGGAACACCGACTCATCCGGCAGATCGTCATAACGGATCGGTACAGGAATCGAATCGACTTGGTTTGCACTGATCACCATACGGAACGGATCTTTGCCGACGACGCGACTCTCCATGCCATCGATTTCAACAGGCAATGCTAAGATCAATACATCTAACTCACCATGACGCAGCGCTTGCAACAAATTGGTGGTGGTGTCTTCTCTTAATAGAAGGTTTAGTTGAGGGAATCGATAATTCACCTCTTGGACGAGGTCACACAATAAGAACGGTGCAATCGTTGGAATACACCCAACCTTCAACTGGCCTTTCATATCATCGCCCTGACATAATCGGCCAAGTTCTACTAAATCTTGTCCTTTGGCCAATAGCTCTCGACCTTGCTTTACGACCATTTCTCCCGTCTGGGTAAAAACCAACGGGCTTTTCTTGTCTTTCTTTTCGTAAAGCGGACAACCTATCAACTCTTCAAGATTCTGAATCCCTTTACTTAACGTTGATTGACTGACAAAGCAACGTTCTGCTGCCTCGCTAAAATGTCGAGTTTCATGCAGTGTCACTAAATAATGTAACTGCTTCAGACTGGGCCATTTATTCATAATTGTATTTGTATCTACCGCTGTTCCAGTGATCGAGTTAATAGTTTTGTTGTTATCGCTTTTTTCGATTAACTCAATCTATTTATTTCGCTTTTTTCAATACTACAATCTGTACTATAGTTTGTCTCGAACAAACACGGACCAAACCGACATTACTGTATTCGGTTTGGAACTAACCATACTTTTTAGGAGCAAAAAAATGGTACTAGTAGGTCGTCAAGCCCCTGATTTTACTGCAGCAGCTGTTCTAGGTAACGGTGAAATCGTTGAAAACTTCAACTTTGCAGAGTTCACTAAAGGTAAGAAAGCAGTAGTTTTCTTCTACCCACTAGATTTCACTTTCGTTTGCCCATCTGAGCTAATTGCATTCGACAACCGTCTAGCTGATTTCCAAGCTAAAGGTGTTGAAGTTATCGGTGTTTCTATCGACTCTCAGTTCTCTCACAACGCATGGCGTAACACTGCTATCGAAGATGGCGGTATCGGTCAAGTTAAGTACCCACTAGTTGCTGACGTTAAGCATGAAATCTGTAAAGCTTACGACGTTGAGCACCCAGAAGCAGGCGTTGCTTTCCGTGGTTCTTTCCTAATCGACGAAGAAGGCGTTGTACGTCACCAAGTAGTTAACGACCTACCTCTAGGCCGTAACATCGACGAAATGCTACGTATGGTTGATGCTCTAAACTTCCACCAGAAGCACGGTGAAGTATGTCCTGCACAATGGGAAGAAGGCAAAGCAGGTATGGACGCATCTCCAAAAGGTGTTGCAGCGTTCCTATCTGAGCACGCAGCTGACCTAGGCAAAAAATAATAGACCTTCACCCAAGCTCAACGGGTGTGATGGTTGGATGTATATATAAAGCAAAAAGCTATAGCGGGAAAACCGCAAACGCCAATCAGTCTAAGTAAAGTCCTATCGAAGCCCAGAGTATATGCTCTGGGCTTTCTTTTATCTTCAATAAATGTGCTCAAATGAGGTAACACCTAGGCGAAAACTTTACCTCTATTTCCCATCGACATCATACAGATTCTGCCTGTTGGCCCTGCTAATATCTTAGCCATAACACTTACTGTAACGTTAGTAGGATGAATCAAAGTGGTTACTCATCTAGAAGTCTGTATTGATAATATTGAATCTCTTCATTACGCCATTGCTGGTGGCGCAACTCGTATTGAGCTTTGCTCATCTCTCGCATTGGGTGGCTTAACGCCAAGCTACGGTTTTATGCAGCAAGCGGCCAAACAATCTTCTGTTCCAGTGTATGCCATGATTCGTCCACGCCAAGGCGACTTTTTCTATAACGAAGAGGAGCTAGACATGATGCGTTGGGACATCGAAGCCGCCCATCAATCTGGTTTAGATGGAGTGGTGCTAGGCGTACTGACCCAAGAAGGTGATATCCACATGCCGTTTGCCACCGCATTGTGCGAGTTTGCACAAGCACTGGGTCTTGGCATCACGTTTCATCGTGCGTTTGATCAATGTCGCAATGCAGAACAAGCGTTGGAAGATATCATCCATTTAGGTTGCGAACGTATTCTGACTTCAGGCCTCGCTCCATCTGCACCAGCAGGCGAGAGCGTACTTAAATCTCTTGTGGAACAAGCCCAAGGGCGCATTGCGATCATGGCCGGGGCGGGAGTGAATGCAAACAACGTCCGTCATTTAGTCAAAAACACGAACGTGCAAGAAGTCCATCTTTCAGGCAAGACCACACGCCCTAGCCAAATGACCTTTATTGCTGAACAAAGCAAAATGGGCGCTTCAGATGTCGATGATTTTGCGATTCCTATTACCAGTACTCAAGCCATCGCCAACGTCGCAGCAGCTCTCAAATAACACAATCGAAATCCCCACTTTCTACGTTGAGTGCTAACATATTGAGCATCAAGGAGTGAGGAACGAATAATGTCTAAGCTAAAGAAAAAGGAATACGAACAAGAGCTTAAAAAGCTGCAGGTCGAATTGGTAAAGCTGCAAGAATGGGTTAAACACAAAGGACTAAAAGTCGTCGTTCTGTTTGAAGGCCGTGATGCCGCAGGCAAAGGCGGCGTAATTAAGAGAATTACGGAAAAGTTAAATCACCGAGTTTGCCGCGTAGTGGCATTGCCCGCACCGACTGAAAAAGAAAAGACACAATGGTACTTTCAACGTTATGTCGCGCACCTGCCATCCGCCGGTGAAATCGTCTTGTTTGACCGCAGTTGGTATAACCGAGCTGGCGTCGAAAAAGTCATGGGCTTTTGTACGCCAGATGAATATGAAGAATTTCTACGCTCTTGCCCTGAATTCGAGAGAATGCTGCAACGCTCAGGCATTATTTTGCTCAAGTACTGGTTTTCGGTCTCCGACGAGGAGCAGGAAAAACGCTTCTTAGGGCGCATCAACACGCCGATAAAGCGCTGGAAGTTCAGCCCGATGGATCTAGAATCTCGACACCGCTGGGCTGAGTATTCTGAAGCAAAAGACAAGATGTTCGCTTACACCGACACCAAAAACTGTCCTTGGTGGGTTGTACCTTCAGATTCAAAACAAAAAGCGCGCTTAAATTGCATTAGTCATCTACTCAGTCAAATTGAATATAAAGCGCTAGAGTACCCACCAATTGAGTTACCAGAGATCAATAAAGAGGGCTACGTCAGAGCACCAATAGACGATCAAACGTTTGTACCAGATAAGTACTGATCTCGGCTTCTAAGATCCAAAAGACCAGCGTTCGCTGGTCTTTTTCATTTATATGAAGCGTTACTTCAACACATCATCAATGCTTTGATCACCAAGGTGACGAACGTCCTTACCTTTCACAAAGTAAATAATGTATTCACAAATGTTTTGGCAACGATCCCCTACTCGTTCAATAGCGCGAGCAGACCACATCACCTGAAGAATATGCGGAATATTTTTTGGGTCTTCCATCATGTAAGTCATGAGCTGACGGATCACCGCTTCGTATTCGGCATCCAGCTTATCATCGAGTTTGTGAACCTCTGCGGCGGCTTCAACATCCATACGAGCGAATGCATCCAAAACCTGATGCAACATTTGAATCGCCTGACGGCAGAGAGGTTCTAATGAAACTTGGAATTGGCGTTCTTTCGATGACGGGCTTTCGATAGCGACATAAGCAATGCGTGTCGCGACATCCCCAATGCGTTCAAGATCAGTAATGGTCTTGATGATCGCCATAATCAGGCGCAAATCTTTCGCAGTCGGCTGACGTTTGGCGATGATGCGAGTACACGCGTCATCAATCGATACTTCCATTGCATTCACTTTATGATCGTCACGCACAACCTTTCGCGCGAGCTCAATGTCTTCTTTATGCAAGGCTTGAATAGCATACGAAAGCTGCTGTTCCACCAAGCCACCCATGGTTAACACATGAGTACGAATCGATTCTAGCTCTACGTTAAATTGTCCTGAAATATGACGTCCAAAGTGCATGATTTTCCTTATTCCGTGTTTGATCGAGCCTTAGCCGTATCGACCAGTAATGTAGTCTTCTGTCTGTTTCTTCATTGGCGATGTGAAGATTGAGTCTGCGTCGGAGTATTCAATCAACTTACCCATGTGAATGAATGCGGTGTGGTCACTCACTCGCGCAGCTTGCTGCATGTTGTGGGTAACGATCACGACAGTATATTGAGTCTTAAGCTCGTTGATAAGTTCTTCAATAGTTAAAGTTGATATTGGATCCAGTGCCGATGTTGGCTCATCCAATAACAGCACTTCTGGTTCAATTGCTACCGCACGTGCAATAACCAAACGTTGCTGCTGACCACCCGAAAGTCCAAATGCGTTTTCGTGCAATCTATCTTTCACTTCATCCCACAACGCAGCAGAGCGAAGTGAACGCTCAACCGCATCATCTAATGTGCGACTGTTCTTGACACCTTGTAAGCGTAAGCCATAAACCACATTCTCATAAATCGACTTAGGAAATGGGTTGGGACGCTGAAAAACCATTCCAACGCGACGCCTAAGCGTTGCTACATCGACATTCGGGTGATAGACGTTCTTACCGTGCAAACGAACTTTTCCGGTGACTTTACATCCTTCCACCAAGTCGTTCATACGATTGATACAGCGCAACAATGTCGATTTACCACAACCAGACGGGCCGATAAATGCTGTCACTCGCCCTTTTGGGATACGCATCGAAATATCGTGTAATGCCTGCGCTTGACCGTAGAAAAGATTAAGGTTCTCTATCGAGATCGCCGTTTGTTCATCCGTTAAGTTATGGACGTCCAGTGGTGGCTCATAACCTAATGTATTATCGAAATTAAACATACTTAATCTTGTCCTAACGTTCTGTATTTTTCTCGTAAATTATTGCGAATGCTGATTGCTGTTAAGTTTAGTCCGACAATCACGGTAACGAGTAAGAAGGAAGTGGCATACACCAGCGGGCGCGCCGCTTCAATGTTGGAGGTTTGAAATCCAACGTCGTAAATATGAAAACCTAAGTGCATGAACTTTCTGTCCAAATGCACGTAAGGGAACTGACCATCAACAGGCAAACTGGACGCCAGTTTCACAACCCCCACTAGCATTAGTGGCGCGACTTCCCCTGCGGCACGCGCAATCGCCAGAATCAAACCGGTGATAATCGCAGGCGTTGCCATTGGTAATACCACGCGCCACAACGTTTCAAATTGCGTCGCGCCAAGCGCCAAAGAGCCGTGGCGTACTGAGCTCGGAATACGTGTTAAGCCTTCCTCTGTCGTAACAATAACCACGGGCAGTGTTAATACTGCTAACGTCAAAGCCGACCACAACAAACCCGGCGTACCGAAAGTTGGCGCTGGTAATCGCTCGGCATAAAACACGTTATCGATGGATGCGCCGATGGTATAGACAAAGAACCCCAACCCGAACACGCCATACACGATCGAAGGAACCCCCGCCAAGTTGATGACCGCAATTCGAATAATTCGCGTAAATGCGTTGTTCTTCGCGTATTCATGCAAGTAAATCGCAGCAACCACCCCAAGCGGCATCACGATAATCGACATGATAAGCACCAAGAAAACGGTTCCGAATATTGCAGGAAAAACGCCGCCCTCAGAGTTCGATTCTCTTGGATCTTCGGATAAGAATTTCCAGACCTGTTTACCCCAATGCATCACTTTGTCAGGTAACGACATTTGGTTTGGGTACCAGTAGTCCAAAATGTCTTCAAGGGGAATCGAAACATGAGAACCCGTCATGTCCTCAACAATTAGTGCGTAGCCAGAAAGCTGTAAACGCAAGCCATCCAGTTGTAAGTCCAACTTCGCCAGCTCTTGTTCCACTTGCTCTTTTTGTTGCAAGTTCTGCGCTAAAAAATCGTCCGTTACGGTGTTGTTGAGCTCATGTTTGCGCTTGTCTAAACGCAATTGCTCAAGCTTCCAACCCAGGTCTTTCAGTTGGTCGACGACCAAAGAATCAATCTCGTGGCGCAGCGTTTCTGCGTCATCAAGCTTTTTGTTCAACACCGTTTGGATATCAGTTTGATAGAGCTTATCGCCATCTTGAAACGCCACCAGCTTACCAAAAAAGTATCCGCCGCTGCTGCGCTCAATCACCGCCCACTCTTTGGGTGTGATTGGCTCATCCAGCTGCAGCTGCAATACGGAAATAAAATCGGCCGGATATAACTCGCGATTCGCAATTTTGATGTTCAATCGAGTCGCGAAATCCTCATCTTCGTCTAACTTCTTGACGGCATCCACTGGAAGATAGCTTCTCGGAACAAAGCTGCGCTCGTAAATTTGGCCAATCAAAATGGTGTTTTCATGCAGCACTTCACCTTGCACCGGCGTCAACGACGTTACGTTCCATTGATACAATGGCGCAGGCCAGAAATAGGTTAATCCTTTCCAACCAATGAGGAGCAATAACCCTAACACCGATAACAAACTGATGCTGACCGCACCGCCTGTTAGCCATATCCACGGTGCGCCAGAACGAATCCAATTTAACATTCAGTAACTCGCTCTTTTTCCTGTTCTAAACTACAACGCACGGTATTTATCTCTCAATCTTTGACGTACCAACTCTGCCAGCGCGTTCACAGCAAAGGTGAAGACAAACAAAATCAACGCAGCGAGGAACAACAAACGATAATGCGAACTGCCAACCTCTGACTCTGGCAACTCCACCGCAATGGTTGCCGATAAGCTGCGAAGTCCTTCTAAAATGTTCCAGTCCATCAAAGGCGTGTTACCAGTCGCCATCAAGACAATCATCGTCTCACCAACCGCGCGCCCAAGCCCCATCATGATGGCGGAGAAAATACCTGGGCTGGCCGTAAGGAGCACGACGTAAATCAAGGTTTGCCAAGGGGTCGCCCCAAGCGCTAACGATCCATCAGACAAGTGCTTCGGTACAGAGAAAATGGCATCTTCCGCAATGGTAAAAATGGTAGGAATCACTGCAAAGCCCATCGCAAGGCCAACCACCAAGGAATTACGCTGATCAAAACCAATCCCGTGATTGGTCAAAAACAAGCGCATGTCGCCACCAAAGAAGGTTTGTTCAATACTTGGAGAAATCCAAACTCCGATACCAATCAACAGTAAAATCACTGGCATAAGAACCAGCGCATGCCATCCATTAGGTAGACGATTACGCAGAGATTGAGGTATCAGAGCCCACAAGCCCCCCATGACCATGGTGCTCAATGGCAACACAAACAACATCACCACGACCGTAATCAGATGATCTTCGACTATCGGAGCAAACCATAATCCTGCAAGGAAACCGATGATGACGGTCGGCAGTGCTTCCATCAATTCAATGGACGGCTTAACCACTCGACGCATGCGTGGCGACATAAAATACGCCGTATAAATAGCGCCTAGCACCGCCAAAGGCACTGAAAACAGCATCGCAAACATAGCCGCTTTTATCGTGCCGAACGCAATCGGCACCAAGCTAAATTTGGCTTCAAAGTTGTCACTGGCCGATGTAGATTGCCATACAAATTCAGGCTCTGGATAGCCTTCGTACCACACTTTCTGCCACAGTGAAGAAAGCGAGACTTCAGGGTAAGAGTTATCGACCTCTGCCACCTTTAACGAGTCATCATTCCAAGTAATCAGATAGCGTTCATTGTTCGACATTGCCGCCATCGCAGGGGCTTCTTTATAAGCTCGCTTAAACAACACCAGTTTTTCACTGGTCGTGTAATGACTCTGAAGCGTACCATTGGTGTAGAAACTGTAGAATCCTTTGCGGTGTGAATCTGGCAATAAGTATTTAAGTTCAGACGCTAATTTGAAGTCACGAATATGAGTTAAGGTTCGCTTATCATTTTGCAAAGTATCAAACCATTGCGAAACGCGACCATCATTGTGCGTCACCAACAGGGAATATGCGCCCGCAAGCAAATCAATCGTTCTTACAGAATGCTTTTTATCCCCTTGAGTAAGATCGATAACTTCGCGCACCGTAAACTTTTGAGCAGCTTTGGTCAGAACAATTAACTCCGAACCATCACGCAAATAAAGCGTTTCACCATCCGGTGTTAAGAGCATCTGTTGGGGAGCGTCAAAGCCCGCAGAAAAGGAAAAATCTATCGTGGTTGGAGCGACGCCTAGCGCAGACTTTTCTTGCCAACGCGCTTTGACTTTCCCGCTGCGAGTCTGCCAAACAATAGTTGGAGTTTGTGTTGACGCATTGAAGACAAATTGAGTCACAGGATCTTGCGCGTCGGTGAGCGTCAAATTCATATCCGTCGACAGCGCCACCACTTCTGGCGGGCGAGTATTTTCTCTCAACGTCGCGTTGAATTCTGGCTTGAAGATATGAGCTAGACCTTGATCATCCACTAATCCATACCAACCAAGGCCAGGAGCCGATTGAGAAAAAGATACCGGATTAGTAGCTAACTGTTGAGTATAAATGGCGGGCTTGTCAGGTGCGTCCATCGATAAATATTGAATCTCACCACTTTGCGTTAAAACGAAAGCAAGTTGTGAATAGTCATCGACAGAAATGGCCAGAGGCATGCCCACTTGCGTGGTTCGAGTCGCGTGATTAGGTTTGATCTCTGCATCAGAAAACAGAGGAATGATCACCATCGCAAGGTAGACGAAGATCAGAATAAGGGCAGCGAGCACACCCACTCCACCAGATGTCACTGCAAGTCGAACTAAACGATCTTTAATCAGCCGTTTCTTATCTTTTTCCTGCAATGAAAACTCGGCTTGGGCCATTTATCTCTCTACCTTTTTTGACTTAGTACTAGAATATGTCGTTAAGATGACAATTATATTACAGATCACATTAAACACCTGAAAAGAATACAACTCTTATGCAATGCGTGGTATGAAATATATCTGTAACAAAAATCTCATAATGTTTTCACTCGTCTGTTTATCCCCATGATCAGTACGATTACTTCACTTTAGGCTAGGTAAGGTTATGAGCGCAGAAAAACTATATATAGAAAAAGAGCTTAGTTGGTTATCTTTCAATGAACGAGTGTTACAAGAAGCGGCCGACAAAACCGTTCCGTTGATCGAGCGTATTCGTTTTCTTGGGATCTTTTCCAACAACCTCGACGAATTCTACAAAGTGCGCTTCGCTGATGTGAAACGTCGTATTTTGATCAACCAAGAGCGAGGAGGGAGTGACAACTCCAAGCGTCTGTTGAGTAAGATGCAAGCCAAAGCCCTTAAGCTTAACGAACAATTCGACGAACTTTACAGTGAATTAATTAGAGAAATGGCACGGCGTCGCATTTTCTTGGTCAATGAGCATCAACTCGATGAAGCGCAGGAAAAGTGGATCACCAAATACTTCCGCAAAGAAGTCATGCCACATATCACGCCTTTGTTGATGAAAGATGAAATCGACGTGCTGCAATTCCTCAAAGACGAATACGCTTACATCGCCGTCGAACTGCGCAAAGAAGACCACTCTCAATACGCTCTCATCGAAATTCCAACCGACCACCTGCCACGCTTCGTGATGGTGCCAGAGCAAAAAGGCAAACGCCGTAAGACCATCATCCTGCTTGATAACATCATCCGATACTGTTTAGACGAGCTTTTTAAAGGCTTTTTCGACTATGATGAGCTCGCTGGCTACGCGATGAAAATGACGCGTGATGCAGAGTACGACTTGCGTAATGAAATCGAATACAGCTTGCTAGAGCAAATGTCAGCAGGCGTAAACCAACGTTTAACCGCCATGCCAGTACGCTTTGTGTATGAGCGTGAAATGCCGCAAGAGATGCTCGACTTCTTGTGCAGCAAACTAAGAATTTCCAATTACGACAACCTAATTCCAGGTGGGCGCTACCACAACTTCAAAGATTTCATCGCTTTTCCAAACGTCGGGCGAGAATACCTCGAAAACAAACCTATGCCACCAATGAAGTGTGCAGACTTTGAAGGTTACGCCAACAGTTTCGAAGCCATCAAAGCCAAAGACATTCTGCTCTACTACCCTTATCACACCTTTGACCATATTGGTGAATTGGTTCGCCAGGCATCCTTTGACCCGAAAGTGCTCAGCATCAAAATTAATATCTACCGCGTAGCCAAAGACTCTCGCTTGATGAACTCTTTGATTGATGCAGTGCATAACGGCAAAAACGTTACTGTAGTCGTTGAGTTGCAGGCGCGATTTGATGAAGAAGCAAATATTGAATGGTCAAAAGTTCTGACTGAAGCTGGCGTGCACGTCATCTTTGGTGCGCCCGGTTTAAAGATTCACTCAAAGTTATTGATGATCAGTCGCCGTGAAGGTGACGATATTATTCGCTACGCGCACATTGGCACGGGCAACTTCCACGAAAAAACCGCTCGAATCTATACCGACTTTTCGCTGCTCACCGCAGACCAAGAAATCACCAATGAAGTGCGCAACGTGTTTGGATACATTGAGAACCCTTATCGCCCAGTGAAGTTCAATCACTTGATGGTTTCTCCGCGTAATTCGCGCACCCAAATTTACCGCCTGATTGACAGTGAAATCGCCAATGCAAAGGCGGGCAAAAAGGCAGGATTAACCATAAAGGTCAACAACCTCGTCGATAAAGGCATCGTCACCCGTCTTTACGCAGCAAGCAACGCGGGGGTAAAGATCAACATGATCATCCGCGGCATGTGCGCGTTGGTGCCTGGAATTGAAGGCGTCAGCGAAAACATTCGAATCATCAGTATCGTTGATCGCTTTTTGGAACACCCACGCGTAGTGATCACGCACAATGATGGGGATCCTCAAGTCTACATTTCATCTGCCGATTGGATGACACGAAACATCGATCATCGTATCGAAGTTGCCGCTCCTGTTCGTGATCCACGTTTGAAACAGAGAATTATTGATATAACTAACATCCACTTTACCGATACAGTAAAGGCACGTTTGATAGACAAAGAGATGAGCAATAGCTATGTACCGCGCGGAAACCGTAAAAAAGTTCGCTCACAAGTTGCCATCTACGACTATCTTAAAAATATAGAAAAGCAAACGAGAAGACAAAAGTCAGATGTCTCAGATACTTGAACAAGATGAACGCTATATTGCCGCGATCGATCTCGGCTCTAATAGCTTCCACATGGTGGTTGCGAAGGTGGTCGGCAGCGACCTACAGCTCATCAGTCGCCATAAACAGAGGGTTCGTTTAGCCTCTGGCCTAGACAGTGAATTGAATTTAAGTCACGCCTCCATGGAGCGAGCGTTGGAGTGTCTTGCGATGTTCGCAGAGAGGCTGCAAGGCTTTGAGGAATCCAATGTGCGCATCGCTGCTACACACACGCTAAGAAGAGCGAAAAACGCGCATTTGTTTATCCAACGTGCAAAAGCAGTCATGCCGTTCCCGATAGAGATTATTCCGGGAGAGGAAGAAGCGCGCCTAATTTACTTGGGTGTCGCACACACTCAAGTGGAATCTAATTCTAAACTGGTGGTCGATATTGGCGGTGGCAGCACCGAGATGATCATCGGACAAGAGTTCGAGCCAGAACTACTTAATAGCAAACAGATGGGCTGCGTCAGCTTTACACAGCAGTACTTCAAAAATGGCAAGTTATCGAGCAAAAACTTCAGCAAAGCCATGCTCGCTGCCGAACAAAAGTTAGAGTCCATCGCGACCAAATACCGCAAGAAAGGTTGGGATATTGCACTCGGCTCATCAGGCACCATCAAAGCGATTCAAGAGGTATTGATTGGGCTGGGCTTTGAAGACGGTTTAATTACAGCAAAGCGTCTGAGTAAGCTCATTGATACTTTAAACGAGTTCGCGTCAATTGATGATATTCAGTTGGCTGGCCTGACCGATGAACGTAAACCGGTATTTGCCGCTGGTGTGGCGATTTTGGCTGCGATTTTTCAGGCACTAAAAATCGACCAGATGTTTTTCTCTGATGGAGCATTGAGAGAAGGCTTACTATATGAAATGGAAGAGCGGTTTGCTCGCTCTGACATTCGCATGCGTACCACGGAAAACCTAGCACAAAAACATCGTGTGGATCTCGAGCACGCTGCACGCGTAAAAGGTCACGCACGCGAGATGCTTGAACAAGTACATTCTGAGCTTGGGATTAAAAAGAAAAGCGAACTGTTTGATTTATTAGAATGGGCCGCTCTGCTGCATGAAGTTGGGCTAAGCATCAACCTACGCAGCTTCCATCGTCACTCGTTTTATATTCTTCTGCATTCAACCCTGCAAGGTTTTAACCGTGAGCAACAACTCGTCTTGGCGACGCTTGCACGCTTTCAACGCAAAGCGCTAAGGCTCAATGAGTTGCCAGAGTTCAACCTCTACAAACAAAGTGATGTGTTAAGCCTGATTAAGATTCTTCGTCTGTCCATAGTTCTTAATGGGCAACGCAACGACGACCCACTACCTGACATCACTTTATCGATCAAAGGCGATGAATGGATGCTCGCTTGTACCGATGAAGCATGGTTAGATAATAATAAGTTGCTGCATGCAGATTTACTGGAAGAACAAGATAGATGGGCAAGTGCGAAGTGGACACTCACTTTTTAGTTTTCGGTACAATGAAAAAAGTCGGCTTAAAGGCCGACTTTTTTTAACTCTTCCGCAGCGAAATCTGCAGTGATCGGCACATAGCCATCTTTTTCGACTAACGCTTGTCCCTGAGCAGAGAACATAAAACGAATAAACTCGGCTTCTATTGGAGACAACGGGTAATCAGGATGCTTGTTCACGTATACATAAAGGTAGCGTGATAGTGGGTACTTACCTGAGACAATATTTGTACGAGTCGGGCTAACATAGTTAACCCCCTTTTTAGCGATGGGAACCAACCTTACGCCAGCCACTCGATAACCAACGCCAGAATAACCAACTCCGCTGATGGTCGATGCCACAGATTGCACCACAGAAGCCGAGCCCGGTTGTTCATTCACTCGAGTTTTGAAGTCACCGCCACACAGCGCATTGCTTTTGAAGTAACCATACGTCCCGGACACAGAGTTACGCCCAAACAACTGCAAGTTGCGCTTTGCCCATTCGGCTTTTAAACCTAGTTGCTGCCAGTTAGTGATGAACTGACTTTCTCCACAACGCAACGTAGCGGAAAACATGGCGTCCAATTGATTAAAGTTCAAACCTTGAATGGGATTGTCTTGATGCACAAAAATACCAATAGCATCAATAGCAACGCGCAACGCTGTAGGTTTGTAACCATGCTGTCGCTCGAACGCCTCGATTTCTTTCAAACGCATCGGGCGGCTCATTGGGCCAAACTGCGCCGTTTGCTCTGTTAAAGCAGGTGGCGCCGTTGACGAGCCTGAAGCTTGAACTTGCGCGTTGATGTTCGGGTAAATGGATTTAAACTCTTCCACCCAAAGTGTGGTCATCCCCGCCAAAGTGTCTGAGCCTACCGAAAGCAAGTTACCAACAATGCCAGTGGTTTTATGGTAGTTCGGTAATGGCTTATCTTGAGCAACCGCCATACTCGAACAAATAAGCGCGATACAAGCGATAGCTTTACTGACTCGACGTCCCATTATTTCACCACCAAACGACTTGGAAGTACGAACGAGAACTTGCTTCCTACACCGACTTCACTTTGAATTTCCAGGTGTGAGTCATGATGGCTCAGCGCATGTTTCACAATTGCCAACCCTAAACCACTGCCACCCGTATCGCGTGAACGTGCTTTATCAACTCGGTAGAAACGCTCAGTCAGTCGATGCAAGTGTTGTGGCTCAATACCATCACCACTGTCTTCAACTTCAAGGCACGCACCTTGTGCGGTTTGATACCAACGAACATGAATATTGGCTCCCGGAGGAGTGTACTTCACTGCGTTGTAAACAAGGTTGGAGATCGCGCTGCGCAATTGGTCATCATCTCCAAGCACACGAAGGCTGGTATCGACATCAAACTTGAGTTTATGTTGGTCATCACCACTTAAGCTGATCGCTTCTTTCTCTAAGACTTCAAGCATTGCTGGCACATTAACGACATCTTCCAACTCATGCATCGGCGCGGCTTCAATCTTAGATAAGGTAAGAAGTTGATTCACTAAGCTGTTCATGCGGTTAAGCTGCTCCGTCATCACCCCATGCGCTTTAGTCCACATCGGGCCGACGATCATGTCTGGGTCTTCCGTCATCTCCAGATAACCTTGTAGTACGGTCATCGGAGTGCGTAGCTCATGAGAAACGTTGGCGAAGAAGTTACGACGCATTCCTTCGAGTTGCTTAAGTTGGCTCACGTCACGCACCACCATCAGGTGTTCACCTTCCGTGTAAGGCACGATACGCAGTTCTAACATACGTTCGACATTCAACGGCGAGCGCATTTCTAGCGGTTCGGAGAAATCTTTTTTATTGAGGTACTTTATGAAATCTGGAGTTCGAATCAGGTTCGAGATAGGTTGACCGGAATCTTCTGGCCAATGGAAGCCTAACAGGTGTTGAGCTAATCGGTTACACCAAACAATGTTGCCTTCCGCGCGAAATACTACGACGGCATCAGGCAATGATTCGGCACCGTTTCTAAAGCGACGGATCAGATTGGTGAGCTCTTTGCGTTTACGACGTTGACGCTGTTGCAAACGATAGAGACCGTTAAAGAGAGACTCCCAGTTACCACTGCCAGACGGCGGAGTCAGGCGTTTTTCATCCCATAACCAAGAAGACAAGCGCACTTGGTTATGCAAATGCCACACAAGCTGTAAAGCCGTGGCAGCCAAAAGCAACCACGGCATATAACCGAATATCCACCCCACTATCACCCAAGGGGTGTAAAAAAAAGCCAGCTCCCAGGCCAGCTTTTTCCACGTTAATCTTTCAACCACTCATTACTCCAGAAATGGCATTGATAAGCTGCGTAAAAATCTAAGCCTTTGTTGAGAAGCGGTAACCAGCGCCACGAACGGTTTGAATCAGTTTGTCGTGACCGGCAGCTTCCAGTGCTTTACGAAGACGACGGATATGAACGTCAACAGTACGGTCTTCAACATAAACATTGGTGCCCCACACGTTATTTAGCAGCTGCTCACGGCTGTAAACACGCTCTTGATGGGTCATAAAGAAGTGCAGCATCTTGAACTCGGTAGGCCCCATATCAACCGCTTCATCATTCGCAGTAACACGGTGAGAAACAGGATCGAGTTTGAGACCTTGAACATCAATCACATCTTCTAATGCGGTCGGCGTAACACGGCGAATAACCGCTTTAAGGCGAGCAACTAACTCTTTAGGAGAAAACGGTTTGGTAATGTAGTCATCTGCACCAACCTCTAAACCGCGAACTTTATCTTCTTCTTCACCGCGAGCAGTCAGCATCACAACAGGAATGTTGCGTGTAAGCTCTTCACGTTTCATGTGTTTGATAAAGTTAATGCCACTACCGCCAGGTAACATCCAATCCAGTAATACTAAATCAGGGAAGGGTTCAGCCAGTTTGGTTACAGCAGTATCGTAATCTTCCGCCTCTACCGCCTGGTAACCTTTTTGTTCAAGCACGAAGCAAAGCATTTCACGAATTGGAGCTTCGTCTTCAACAACCAGAATCCTTCTAGACATAATTGAGTAACCTTATGTTTGTTGAGCTAATGAATTTAAGAGACAAAGCGCCCCTCGATGCATAAGCATTATCACTACCAATTATGACACTTTTGTGACCTTTGAAAACAAATTTTCATATAACTTTCTTTTGGGGTTCATCCTGATATTTTTCATTTCTATTAAGACATCAGCTCAAAAATTCCCTATGATTACTCCCTTGTCATCAAGCCTAGAGAAGATTTATGTGGTTTAAAAACTGTCTGGTATATCGCGTTAACCGCGAGGTTAACTTCAACGCCGATCAACTAGAAACTCAACTCGCTGAGTTTCGATTCACCCCTTGTGGTAGCCAAGATAAACAAAAGTTTGGTTGGGTTAGTGCTATGGGTCGACATGGCGACATGATGACGCACGTGTCAGAAAACCGCATTCTGATCTGTGCAAAAAAAGAAGAGAAAATGCTGCCTGCTTCTGTGATAAAAGAGTCTTTGAATGCAAAAGTAGACGCTATGGAAGCGCAAGAAGGTCGCCCTCTGAAGAAGAAAGAGAAAGATAACTTAAAAGATGACATCGTGATGGACTTACTGCCTCGTGCCTTTAGCCGCAGCAGCCACACTCACGTGTTGATTATGCCAAAAGAAGGCTTCATCCTTGTCGATGCAAGCAGCTACAAAAAAGCAGAAGACGTATTAGCGCTACTGCGTAAAACCATGGGTAGCTTACCTGTTGTTCCTGCGATTCCAGAAGTAGCAATTGAAACCACGCTAACTGAGTGGGTTAAAACAGGTAACACGCCGCAAGGCATCACCATGATGGACGAAGCTGAGTTAAAATCGGTACTTGAAGAAGGTGGCGTGATTCGCTGTAAGAAGCAAGAGCTGACCACAGATGAAATCCGCAATCACATCGCAGCTGACAAAGTCGTGACGAAACTTGCACTTAACTGGCAAGACCGAATCGAGTTCATCATGGCTGAAGATTCCGGCATCAAACGTCTAAAATTCTCAGATGAGTTGAAAGATCAAAACGACGATATCCCACGTGAAGATCAAGCGGCTCGCTTTGATGCTGACTTCTCACTAATGTGCGGTGAATTCAGCTCTTTCCTACCAAATCTATATGAAGCGCTAGGCGGCCTGCCTAACCCTAACGCATAAGATAACCCTACTTTTTAATAAATACGCCCTCACTTTTTGTAGGGCGTTTGTTCATCTAAAGCACAATTCTCCTAGTCACAGTTCACATTTTGACGTAAAATTTGCGCCCCATTTCCATAAGGTGGAATTGGCCTGACTTGTGATCAGATAAAAGAGAATTGAGCAATGACAACTGAGAAAGCATTCGTACCTGAGCTACTGTCTCCAGCGGGCAGCCTGAAAAATATGCGTTACGCATTCGCCTACGGCGCAGATGCAGTTTACGCTGGCCAACCTCGCTACAGCCTACGCGTACGTAACAACGAGTTTAACCACGAGAACCTAAAAATCGGTATCGATGAAGCACATGCCCTAGGCAAAAAGCTTTACGTGGTATGCAACATCCAACCACATAACTCGAAGCTAAAAACCTTCATTCGTGACCTTAAACCAGTCGTTGAGATGGGCCCTGACGCGTTGATCATGTCAGATCCTGGTCTAATCATGATGGTTCGTGAAGCTTTCCCAGAAATGCCAATTCACCTTTCTGTACAAGCAAACGCTGTAAACTGGGCAACCGTTAAGTTCTGGGCAGCGAATGGCGTTGAACGTGTAATCGTTTCTCGCGAGCTTTCTCTAGAAGAAATCGAAGAAATTCGTGAGCATTGCCCTGAAACTGAACTAGAAGTATTCGTTCACGGTGCACTATGTATGGCTTACTCTGGTCGTTGCCTACTTTCTGGTTACATTAACAAGCGTGACCCTAACCAAGGTACATGTACTAACGCATGTCGTTGGGAATACAAAGTTGAAGAAGGCAAAGAAAACGACGCTGGCGACATCGTTGAGAAGTTTGACCCAACTGAAGCACAGCCTGTTGAAGTTCAAGACGAGCGCCCTGAAACCACTATCGGTCGTGGTAAACCAACGGATGAAGTGGTTCTGCTTTCTGAAGCGCATCGTCCAGAAGAAAAAATGGCTGCTTACGAAGATGAACACGGCACTTACATCATGAACTCAAAAGACCTACGCGCGGTTCAGCACGTAGAGCGTCTAACTAAGATGGGTGTTCACTCACTAAAAATCGAAGGCCGCACTAAGTCGTTCTACTACTGCGCACGTACAGCGCAAGTTTACCGTAAAGCGATCGACGACGCAGTTGCAGGTAAACCATTCGATGAAAGCCTAATGGGTACACTAGAAAGCCTAGCTCACCGTGGTTACACAGAAGGTTTCCTACGTCGTCATACACACGATACTTACCAAAACTACGACTACGGTTACTCAGTCTCTGACGCACAACAATTTGTTGGTGAGTTCACAGGTAAACGTCGTGGCGACATGGCAGAAGTTGAAGTGAAAAACAAATTCGTTGTAGGTGACAGCCTGGAGTTAATGACACCAAAAGGTAACGTTGTTTTCACTCTAGAAGCGATGGAAAACCGCAAATCAGAGTCAATTGAAGACGCAAAAGGTAACGGCCACTTCGTATTCATTCCTGTTCCTGAAGACATGGACCTAGAATACGGTCTGTTGATGCGCAATCTAAACGCAGGCCAGGACACTCGTAACCCTACTGGTAAGTAATCATGGCGTTACTCATCACTGACAAATGCATTAACTGCGACATGTGTGATCCGGAATGCCCGAATGGCGCGATCAGCATGGGAGACAGCATCTTCGAAATCGACCCTAACTTATGTACTGAGTGCAAAGGTCATTACGAAAAGCCTACCTGTCAGTCAGTTTGTCCAATAACAAAATGTATTATTACTGATCCAAACCACATTGAGACAGAAGAGCAATTGCTTGAAAAGTTTGTGGTGATTCAGGGACTCGCCTAAATAAAATGAGGTTCAACTTTGCGAACAAAGTTGAACCTTTTTTTATCCTGATTTTTCGATTGGATAGATATTGCAAAACAACTCTTTCTCAAAGTGATACTCGAGTCTTTCACGCCAATTTTCAGCTTGAGATACAGGAATTAAATAGAAGTTTTCCCTGCTCGTATCTGTAACGAAAGCCATTCCATATTGCATTAGCTCGTAATGCACATCATTAACAAATCCCGGATCGAGACGCTGACGTCCCGTCAGGTGATTAACATCTTCACGAGTCAATAAAACTCCCTTGGGATCACTGCTAAATCTATGTCTTAACCACTCTGCAAATTCTTTTGCACAAATCATAGTCATGGTTTTGTCCTTGATTCATTCTACGGCAGGTCACTCCACAACCCCGCCTCAATACCTTGTCTGCGTTGCCTATTTTACTTACCAACCGACAGACATATTGTTCAGAAATCAGAGTATCGTGACGAAAGATCTTTCAAAACAGAGTCGTTACCACTCAACAATACATACAACCCGTTGTTTATTTAAGATTTCTATAATATGCCACCCAAACGAGTTGGGTTAGTTTTTGTATTGGTATTATTCACTGTAGACAAAAGTATGATGTTTCTCCAGTTTCATAAAAGAGATACCTGAGCCGAAACAAGAACAAAGATAAGACGTTATTTACTGACGATAAGTGGCTGACATTGTGGTGGAATCGCTTTTTTCTTTTTAGGTTTAGCCGCTACTTTTTCTGGCTGGGGCTTCGCTGGGACAACTGCTTTTGGCTTCCAACTCGCTAACTCCGAACCGCACCCATCACCAGAAGGAGGAGGTGCTTGATCGACACAATTAGAGCCTGAGTCAGGGCATGATAAGCGCACATGAAAATGATAATGATGTCCCCACCAAGGACGAACTTTACGTAGCCAAGAACGATCTTTTCCCCCTTCCTGAGCACACAGTTGCTCCTTGATAACAGGGTGAACAAAGATACGAGCCACCTCATCGCTCTTAGCAGCATAACGGATGAGTTCAAAATGCCTCTTATCCCATCGATGATTTAATATCGAGTAGTCTTGCAGATCAACCACACTCATCGGTTTCGGCAATTGAAGTTCGTTATAGGAGAGAGGAGAGTCAGCTAAACGCAACCAGATATCAATATCCAGCCCCGTTTGATGGCTTGAATGACCAGATGAAAAACGGCCGCCACGAGGTAAAGAAAGGTCGCCAATTAGTAAAGTAGTTTTTAACTTTTGATTCGCCTTTAAAGCTAGGCTTTCAACAAAATCTATAGTGTTAGGGTGCCCATAGTAGCGATTCGTTCGACTACGTAACACTTGATAACCTGTACCTTCTAAAGGCAGGGGGGAGGCCCCATCTAAGCAGCCGTTCGCGTAACTACCAATAGAAGAGGACATATTATGAGTGGGAGCACTAACTTGCTCCCATGGCGTAGCATAAAGAGGAGCTGAGACAAATAAACTGAAATAAAAAGAAAGACTCAGCCGCATCATACATCCCCTTTAGTAATGTTCACCATTATCATAGTAGGCATTTGGCGATAGTGCAGAAAAAATGACTGCTACATCAATATCTTCACCGACTACACCACGAACTTGTTGTGTAATTACTTTCGCCACCTTGTCTTGGGTCTCTTGTCCTCGATCAAACCACAAAACTTCAACAAAAGGATAAGCAGGACTTACCTCGCCCTCACTAAAGAAAGTTGTGTAGATGTACTCAAAAGTAAAATCTTCTCGTGGACTATTCATTAGTGGCTGGAGCTCGTCAGTCAGTGGCTTTGACAAAGCTTGTACCGCTTGAGGTTCTACAGCGCGAAATCGTAGATGTGGCATAAGGTTAATCCTATATTTGTATTGTCCTAAGATGATAACAGGAACAACAACGCTAATCATCCCAACAACAACTAGACGCGTTCTTAAAAATACCCAAAAAAACGCTAATAAATATCAACAAGAGCTTGAGATTCCAATCAGTGACATTCAACGACAAGGGATCACTAGCGGCTAGATATCAATCCCGCTGGAAATCTGCTGTTCTTTATATAGGGAAAGTAGATAAGAGATTAGGGCAGTTCAGACTTAGCTACCATTAGCTACCATTAGCTACGCGCCTAGAATCGCCTATTTGGGAACTTGAGTTCACAAAGAATAAATTTTGCCATTTTACAAACGTAAAAAAGCCCCAGTCTTTCGACTGAGGCTTTAAATATGGCAGGGGTGGAGAGATTCGAACTCCCAACACGCGGATTTGGAATCCGCTGCTCTGCCAATTGGAGCTACACCCCTGTAGTTCGTGTTTAATGAGACGACTCTCGAATAAGTGGCGGAGCGGACGGGACTCGAACCCGCGACCCCCGGCGTGACAGGCCGGTATTCTAACCAACTGAACTACCGCTCCGCACTGGTTAGACCTAAGTCTAAATTTAAAGCCTGGCGATGTCCTACTCTCACATGGGGAAACCCCACACTACCATCGGCGCTATTTCGTTTCACTTCTGAGTTCGGAATGGAGTCAGGTGGGTCCAAAACGCTATGGTCGCCAAGCAAATTCTTTAATTCGGAAAGCTGTTTCTGTGTTCTCTACACATTCAATTCTGTTCTTGCTTCGAGTCCATCAAAACCCCTTGGGTGTTGTATGGTTAAGCCTCACGGGCAATTAGTATCAGTTAGCTCAATGCCTCACAGCACTTACACACCTGACCTATCAACGTCGTAGTCTCCGACAACC
>NZ_JAMZAL010000008.1:0-191651 GCF_024181925.1 Vibrio sp. Y20_XG_PY13
GTTTGAATTGACTGTGCTGAATCCGAAGATTCAATGGTCACTTCGTTTCATTGAAACCTAATTTGATACCGAAGTATCGAATTGGATTATCATCAACGAGTGCCCACACAGATTGATAGGTTCTTATTTTTAAAGAGCACACTTTGAAGTTCTCTTCAAAGTGGACGGCCATTTTAGCTAGATAACTTATCGTGTCAAACACTTTTTTAAGTTATTTATCTGCGAGTTAATTCTTAACTCACTGACCTTGTTGACTAGGCTTCGCTTAACTTGCTTTCCCTTGGCAACGGAGGCGCATTATAGGGAGTTCATTGAGGAACACAAGCCTATTTTTCAAAAAAACTCTCCTTTTTAGTTCATTCGTATAGAAAACATCCAAAACGGACTAAAAGCGCATAGAAAAGGGGCCCGAAAGCCCCTTAAATGTGATTTTAATCTCACTTTTTGTGTCAGTGCAATTACTGATGAGCGAGAATTTGGTCATTAGTAACGATTAGCTGCACTTTCTTGTCTGGAACTATTTCACCAGCAAGAATGGATTTAGCTAATGGGTTCTCGACATTCTGTTGAATTGCACGTTTTAAAGGACGTGCACCGTATACTGGGTCGAAACCAACTTGGGCGATCAAGTCGAGTGCTTTATCAGAAACCTCTAATTGATACCCTTTTTCTTCTAGTCGTTTTGCCAAGCGTTCTAATTGAATAGAAGCAATGGACTTAATGTGCTCTTGACCAAGTGGGTGGAATACCACTATTTCGTCAACACGGTTCAAGAACTCTGGGCGGAAGTGTTTGCTAACCACATCCATCACTTCACTCTTGATACCTTGATAGTCCAATGTGGCGAAGTTCTCTTGGATTCGAGAGGAACCCAAGTTTGATGTCATGATCACGACGGTGTTACGAAAATCAACCGTACGACCTTGTCCATCAGTGAGTCGGCCATCATCGAGCACCTGCAGAAGAATATTGAACACATCTGGATGTGCTTTTTCTACTTCATCCAACAAGATCACTGAGTATGGTTTACGACGAACCGCTTCAGTTAGATAACCACCCTCTTCGTAACCAACGTAACCTGGAGGCGCACCCACTAATCTTGCGACTGAGTGTTTCTCCATGAACTCCGACATGTCGATACGTACCATTGCATCTTCGCTGTCGAACATGAAGCTCGCGAGTGTCTTACATAATTCCGTTTTACCGACACCAGTTGGGCCTAAGAATAAGAAGGAACCAATTGGTCGGTTTGGATCAGAAAGCCCAGCTCGGCTACGACGAATCGCGTTCGATACCACTGCAACTGCTTCGCTTTGCCCTACAACACGATTGTGAAGCACATCTTCCATGCGAAGTAGTTTCTCTTTCTCCGCTTCTAGCATCTTAGATACTGGAATGCCAGTTTGTTTAGAAAGCACTTCTGCGATTTCGTTATCTGTTACCTTATTGCGAAGCAGCGTCATTTCTTGCATTTCAGCCTGAGTCGCCAAGTCTAGTTGCTTCTCTAATTCCGGAATACGACCGTATTGAAGCTCAGACATTCGGTTCAGATCACCAGCACGACGCGCAAACTCCATGTCCATACGAGCTTGCTCTAGTTCAGATTTAATATGCTGAGTACCAGAAAGTGCGGCTTTTTCTGTATTCCAAACCTCTTCTAACTCTGCGTATTCGCGTTCTTTCTCATTCAACTCATCATTCAATGCTTGCAGACGCTTTTCACTCGCTTCATCGTGTTCGTTACTTAGTGCTTGTTGCTCAATTTTTAGTTGGATGATTTTACGCTCAAGCTTATCCAATGATTCTGGTTTTGAATCGATTTGTAGACGAATGCTTGAAGCCGCTTCATCGATCAAGTCAATGGCTTTATCTGGCAACTGACGGTCCGAAATATAACGGTGCGACAAACTTGCCGCTGCAACAATCGCTGGGTCAGTAATTTCTACATGGTGATGAAGTTCATAACGCTCTTTCAAACCACGAAGAATAGCCACCGTATCTTCTACTGTCGGCTCATCCACCAGCACTTTTTGGAAACGACGTTCTAATGCAGCATCCTTTTCGATGTATTGACGGTACTCATCCAATGTTGTTGCACCAACACAGTGAAGTTCGCCGCGAGCCAATGCTGGTTTGAGCATGTTGCCCGCATCCATTGAGCCTTCACCTTTACCAGCGCCGACCATAGTGTGTAGTTCATCAATGAAGAGGATGACGTTGCCTTCTTCTTTAGCAAGTTCATTCAATACTGATTTTAAACGCTCTTCAAATTCACCACGGTATTTCGCGCCAGCAACAAGTGCGCCCATATCCAGTGATAACACACGGCGACCGCGTAGACCTTCTGGCACTTCGTTATTAACAATTCGCTGCGCCAAGCCTTCCACAATTGCGGTTTTACCCACACCAGGCTCGCCGATGATCACTGGGTTGTTTTTGGTGCGACGTTGCAATACTTGAATCGTGCGACGAATTTCATCATCTCGACCAATTACAGGATCCAATTTGCCCTGCTCAGCTCGCTCAGTTAAATCGATGGTGAATTTTTCAAGAGCCTGACGTAGCTCTTCAGCATTTGGATCATTGACCTTTTGGCCACCTCTGATCTTTTCAATCGCTTGACTCACTTTTTGCTCGGTCAGCCCAACTTCTTTGAGTAGTTGCCCTAAAGGACCACGATCTTCTAGTGCCGCAAGCAAGAAGACTTCGGACGAGATGTAGGAGTCTTGACGCTTTTGAGCCACTTTGTCACACAGATTGAACAAAGTCCCCATCGAGCTAGAAAGCTGCACATCACCACCGATGCCACTCACCTTTGGTAATCGATCAAGCATTTCGCCCAGCTTTGAGCGGAGATGAGTTACATCCACGTCCAGCATTGTCAGCAATGGACGAATTGGACTGCCATTTTGATCAAGCAAAGCCACCATTAAGTGAACTGGCTCGATGTACTGATGATCGCGCCCTAACGCTAGTGATTGAGCATCAGAGATAGCGATTTGAAACTTACTGGTAAATCTATCAAGACGCATATCGACCTTCCTAACCTCGATTAAAGAGAATTCTTTTGACAGTAGAAAGATGGATACTCAGTGGGGGAATTTCAAGGGAGTGAATAAATAAAGATAGCTTTGCAAAAATAGAACTATGCATCTCAGCTCTTTTGAGCTTTATGGGGCTTACTCTTCAATCCAGATAAACGTAGCTTGCCTTCCTGTCACACCATCTCGGCGGTAAGAATAAAAGGACTCTTTATCTTGGTAAGTACACAAACCGGAATCGAAAACTTGCGAGACGCCAGCCCTGTTGAGACGCTGCGTCGCTAATTGCGACATGTTGGCAAGCCATTTACCTTCCACATTACGAGGGGTAAATGCGCGCTGAGCTTTTGAGTCAAAATCGACAAACGCTTGTAGAACATCTTCGCCCACTTCAAACGCCTGTGGACCAATAGCAGGCCCTAACCATGCCATCACATCACCCGAAAATAATGCAAGAGCATTTTCAACGATACCATTTGCCAAACCACGCCAACCGGCATGAACAGCTGCTACTTGAGTACCTTGAATATTCGTCAGCAGTATAGGCAAACAATCAGCGGTCATGGCAGAACACACAACATTACTCGCCGATGTGAAGACGCCATCAGCATCAAGCACTATTGACGTAGGAGCATTCGCATGGGCAACGACAGTAGAATGAGTTTGGTTTAACCAAATTGGCGCACTTGGCATATTCGCTTGCTGCGCCAACCAATGACGATTCTTCGCTACGATAGAAGCATCATCCCCAACGTGTGCACCGAGATTTAACCCTTGATAAGAGCCTGTCGAAAAGCCACCAACTCGCGTAGAAGCAAAGGCTTTGACATTTTTAGGTGCAGACCAGTTAGGAATGATTGCCTTCATCTTAAAACTCGTCCGGTAGACCGTATTCTTCAGTGTCTTTACGCAGCGCTTCAGTCATTGCCACCATATCGTCTGGCACTGGAGCATGGAATTCCAGTTCTTCACCAGTTATCGGGTGTTCAAAACGAAGCATTACAGCGTGTAGCGCCTGACGATCGAAACCACGAATCATGTCCGTCAGTTCCTGCGATGCACCAGTAGGAATACGTGCACGACCACCGTAGGCAGTATCACCTAACAGAGGATGCTGTAGGTAAGACATATGAACACGGATTTGGTGAGTACGACCCGTTTCCAAACGCAGACGGATACGCGTGTGCTCACGGAAGTGTTCTGCTACACGGTAGTGCGTTACCGCAGGTTTACCCAAAGGAGCTACAGCCATGAGTGTGCGTTTAGTCGAGTGGCGACCAATTGGTTGATCCACTTTACCACCCGCTGTCATACGACCGATTGCAATCGCTTCGTACTCACGCGTGATGTTGCGTTTTTGCAGGGCACGAACCAAACGAGTTTGCGCTGGAACGGTTTTCGCCACAACCATCAGACCTGTGGTGTCTTTATCAAGACGATGCACGATGCCCGCTCGCGGTACTTCTGCGATGTCTGGGTAATGATGTAGCAATGCATTCAGCACGGTGCCATCTGGTGTACCAGCACCAGGGTGAACGACGAAGTCACGAGGCTTATTGATTACGATGATGTCATCATCTTCGTAGACGATATCTAGTGGGATATCTTGCGCTTCCCAGCGTTCTTCATCTTCCAGCTCGGCTTGCAAAGTAATTTCCTCACCACCCATAACTTTGGTGCGAGGTTTAGTGACAACTTCACCATTCACTTGAACTTTCCCGTCCAGCAACCATTCTTTCAGGCGCGAACGAGAGAAGTCAGCGAACAATTCGGCGATAGCTTGGTCTAAACGTTGACCTAACTGGCTATCTTTTACGGTATTTGTTAATACAATCTGCTGAGCCATATCGAACTTTTTTAAAAACTGTGAGACTAATGCTCACGACTGTGGAAAAATAGACTATTACGTCATTGTATCTGTTACTGGAAAGAAAGTAACGGCAGCTTAAGAAATATTTAGATTCAAGGAACAGACTCCTGATATGAAACGTCAGACTTTAACAGGCCTTTTAGCGGTATCTCTTCTGTTTGGATGTGCAAGCAAAGAAGAAATCGTTCCTGATGTGCCACCTTCGGAACTGTATGCAGACGCACAAGTCTCACTTCAAAGTGGCAACTGGCTTTCTGCGATTGAGAAACTGGAAGCGTTAGACTCACGTTACCCATTTGGTGCCTACTCTGAACAGGTGCAACTTGACCTTATTTACGCATACTACAAAAACGACGACCTAGCGTTAGGCTTAGCAACCATCTCTCGCTTTATGCGCCTCAACCCGACCCATGAAAAAATGGACTGGGTGCTTTACATGCGTGGCCTGAGCCACATGGCTCAAGATCGTAACTTTATGCACGACCTGTTTAGCATCGATCGTAGCGACCGCGACCCAGAGCCCGTGAAAAAAGCATTTGATGACTTTAAGAAGCTGCTTCAACGTTATCCAAACAGCCCATATGCGGAAGATGCACAAAAACGCATGGTGGCCTTGAAAAACCGCTTAGCGAATTACGATTTAGCTACCGCTGATTTTTACCTTCGCCGTGAAGCCTGGATCGCAGCCATTAACCGTAGCCAAGAGCTTCAAAAATCATTCCCTGATACAGAAGCTGCTCGCAAATCGTTAGAAATTCAGCTGGAAGCCTACAAGCAGCTGCAACTAGAAGATGCCGTTGCAAGAACAGAAGCGCTCATTAAGCTAAATCCTGTCAAATAAACGCCTACCGCCACAGCTCAAACTGTGGCGGTTTTGTTTTCTACCACCAATTCCTTCTCTTTGAACAATCTTGATGATTTTTTGAGCACAACTTATGCTTAGAGTTCTACTCCACCATTAAACTGGACGTGAACGTGACCATATCTAAGTTTTGGGCAATGCTGTTCTTTCTGTTGTCGGCGTCCGTTTACGCTTTGGAAATCTCACCATTAAAACAGCCTCCGTACACGGGTGACTTAGATGTCATCAAGGAGAAAAACGTATTGCGCGTTTTAGTTTCTGCCGATTTAGGCTTCTACTATATCGAAGGAGGAACACCAAAAGGGATTGGCGCAGAGCTGCTGGCTCACTTTGAAAAAGATTTACGCAAAATCAAACCCAAACTGAACGTACAAATCATCCCTCTAGCGCGAGACCAATTGCTCCCTTCTCTCGAAAACGGCTCTGGTGATTTAGTGGTGGCAAACTTGACGATCACCGATGCCCGCAAACAAAAAGTCGACTTCAGTACCCCAATCTTATCCGGCATCGAAGAGTGGGTGATCACCAACAAAAATACTCCAACCATCACTAAACTTGAGCAGTTGAGCGGTAAGGAGATTTGGGTACGTGCCAGTTCCAGCTACTTTGAAAGTATTCAAGCCGTCAACAAAACACTGAACAAGAAAGGCTTACCGCCAATTATCGTGCACTTCATCGAAGAGACTCTGCAAGACTACGAACTCGTCGGCATGCTCAACAATGGCTATATCAAAGCCATTGTTTTAGATAGCCACAAAGCCAAACTTTGGCTCAATGCGATGGATGACATCAAAGCGCATAAGAAAGTCCCTCTTCGCAAAAACGGCAACATCGCTTGGGTAATGCGACAAAACAGTCCTCAACTCAAAGCAGTGGTGAACAAATTCATCCAAAAATCTCGCTCAGGCACACTCCTTGGAAACGTCATATACAGCAAATACATCGACAATACCAATTGGCTCAATAAGGCACTTAACCCTAAGAAAATTGCCCAGCTAGAAAAACTGTCGGCGCTGTTTTCGCGCTACGGGGAGAAATATGACTTGGATTATTTGCTGATTGCGGCGGTTGCGTATAAAGAGTCCGGATTTAATAACAACTTAGTCGGCACAAGAGGCGCTGTGGGCATAATGCAAGTCTTACCGAGCACAGCGCGCGATCCAAACATCAACATCAAAAATGTTCGACAACTCGAAAACAACATCCACGCAGGAGCGAAATACTTAGCGTTTTTGCGTCGGCAGTACTTTGGCGATAAGGCCATTACGGCTGAGAACAAAATTTACTTTACCTTAGCGGCTTACAATGCAGGCCCAGGTAATGTCGAGAAAATGCGCAAGCGAGCCGCACAGCAAGGCTACGACCCCAACGTTTGGTTTAATAATGTCGAAGTGGTCATGCGAAAAAGCCTCAGCTCAACGGTCAGTTATGTGACCAGCGTGAACCGTTACTACGTCATCTATAAGCAACTAGAGAGCTTAGACCTCGCCAAAACACTAGAAAATGTGCTGCTGATTCCTGATGACCCAGTCTTTATGACACCAATAAGGAAAATCACTCAAACGCCAGATACAAAAATGCCGCTTGTTAATTAAGCGGCATTTTTATTATTCAGTGTACTTTGAAATTGCAGATTGATTAATGTCACATTTTCATTCTAGTTAAAATTTAACCACTCTAAAAAACAGGCTGAACAACGTCCCTAAAAACGAAGGCGTTTTCAGCTGAGTACTCTATCCAATCTAATGATTTGCTAACCGATAACAAGCAATTTTGCGATAAATCTCAACAGATCTTGAGTGAGATCACATTCATTTTTCATCATCAAAAACACAACTTAAAAAGTGATCTAAATCACATTCTTTTATCCTTAAAGCGGTAATCTGAACTCAACCCATGAGGGATGCAACAGAGGAAAAACACTTATGACAATGAATATCACTGGCAAAAACATCGAAATCACCTCTGCAATCCGTGCTCATATTGAGAGCAAATTTAAAAAACTGGAGAAATGGCAAGTCGACATTATTGGATGCCAAGCAACTTTCAGTGAGGAACCGAATAAACAGAAGAAATTCGAAGCGGTAATTAAAGTTCCTAAAGGCCAACTTGTCGCCTCAGCAACTCACGAAGATCTTTACGCAGCTATCAATGAAGTGGAGCAAAAACTAGAACGACAACTGAATAAGCTGACCCACAAACCTGAAGCTCGTCGTGCCAATAAGCCTGAGCTAGTGGAAGAAGAAGAGTAAACCGACCAGATTGAGGAAGTAGCGCCGAAAGGCGCTATTTTTTTGCTTGACGCTCCCCGCCTGCTTGCTTATTGTGTTTAAACACTCATAAATTAAGCACTATTTATGCACTTAACCTCACTGTTTATTTTTGACTTCTTTTTCCTTCCATAGTTGGAGGGGCTAACTCGTTTGTGAAAGAAAAGTCAAAAACAAACAGAAAGCCTCCCCACTCGGGAGGCTTTTTTTATAAGGAAAGAATTGATGACTGACCAACCTATTTCCCTTGAAGAAATTCGTTTACGCTTGAATGAGCTTGATGACCAGCTCCTTAGCTTGCTGTCTGAACGCCGTAAACTCAGCATTGAAGTAGCCAAAAGCAAAGTACAAACCTCAAAACCGGTTCGTGATGCCGTTCGAGAGCAACAACTGTTGGTTAAGTTGATTTCCAACGGCCGAGACAAATACGAACTCGACGCTCAGTACATCACCAAACTTTTCCACACCATCATTGAAGATTCTGTCTTACTTCAACAAGGTTATCTGCAAAACCTTGTGAACCCACAACAAAGCCGCAAGCCACTTGCACGCGTCGCTTTCTTGGGAGCCAAAGGTTCTTACTCGCACTTGGCAAGCCGCGAATATTTCAGTCGTAAAAATACCGAGCTTATCGAGCTAAATTGTGAGCATTTCAAAGAAGTGACTCGAACGGTGGAATCTGGCCATGCTGATTACGGTGTGCTGCCCATCGAAAACACCAGCTCGGGCTCGATCAATGAAGTATATGACCTACTACAACACACCACGCTGTATATTGTTGGTGAGCTGACTCAACCTATCGAGCACTGCTTAGTTGCAACGAAAGACATTCGCCTCGAAGACATCAAAACACTGTACTCGCATCCGCAACCGCACCAACAGTGCAGCGAATTCTTAAGCCGTATGAAAGGCGTGAAACTGGAGTCTTGCGCAAGCACAGCAGACGCGATGCAAAAAGTCCAAGAGATGAATCGTGATGATGTGGCCGCAATTGGTAATGCTTCAAGTGGTAAGTTGTACGGCCTGCAAGCGATCCAAGGCAACATCGCGAACCAAACCGAAAACCACACGCGCTTTATTGTCGTCGCGCGTAAACCAGTTGAAGTCTCGACGCAAATTCCAGCCAAAACGACGTTGATTATGTCGACCTCCCAAGAGGCGGGCTCATTAGTTGAAACTCTACTGGTACTGCAACGCTACGGCATCAATATGACCAAGTTAGAATCGCGTCCAATCATGGGTAACCCGTGGGAAGAAATGTTCTACGTTGATCTAGAAGCGCACCTAGGCTCAACCGAAATGCAGCAAGCATTGCAAGAGCTAACAAAAATCACTAAACATTTGAAAGTACTGGGTTGTTATCCAAGCGAAAACATCAAACCAACGCAAGTAAAATTGAGCTAATAGACATCGATGAGTAAAAAGATCATGGCAACCCCAAAAGTCGTTATCGCCTCTCTAAACCCTGCAAAAATCAATGCGGTAAAGAGTGCATTTCAAAGCGCATTCCCTCAACAAGCTTTTGAGTTTGTCGGCATCAGCGTTCCGAGTGAAGTCGCCGATCAGCCGATGACTAACGAAGAGACCCATCGCGGCGCAGTCAATCGAGTTAAAAATGCCAAAGTGGAAATGCCAACTGCAGACTTTTATGTTGGCTTAGAAGCTGGAATTGAAGGCAATGTGACGTTTGCGTGGATGGTGATTGAATCAGACACCCATCGTGGAGAATCTCGCTCAGCCAGTTTGATGCTACCGCCAGAAGTATTAGCTCAACTTGCAGATGCTAATGAACTTGGTGATGTGATGGACAAAGTATTTGGCACCGAAAACATCAAACAAAAGGGCGGCGCAATCAGCTTGCTGACCCAAAACCAATTAACTCGTAGCTCGGTGTATCATCAAGCATTAATTCTGGCGCTGATTCCATTTACGAATCCAGACCACTTCCCTGCCAATCTTTAATTCGAATTACCAGATACGAAAAAGGGCGGATATTTCCGCCCTTTTCTGTTACTTCGCGACTTGAGCCACTTGCTCTAATAAGAGTTTCAGCTTGTCTTTTTCCGCTTCGGATTTCGACTTCAACTCATTTGAGCCACGAGTGATCGTGGCAATGCCAACACCAAGCATCTGACTGATCTGACGTTGAGATAATTCCCCTTTGAGAAGCTCATTAAGAATGTTAACGCGTGCAGTTAATGATTCCCTCTCATCAGGTGTCATCAGCATGGTTAACAACATCTCATGTTGCTGGCTATCCACGCTGGATCGGATTAGCTCGACAATCTGTTGCCAGTCTCTGTACTCGGGTTCGTGTGACATCAAGTTACCTCACTCAATACTTGGTATTGATCTCGTGTTGATTCAAGAACGCGCCGTCGATACCCAAAAGATCACGATAGTAGGTTTCAAACATCAGAATGTTTTGCACATACCCACGAGTTTCGTTAAATGGAATCGCCTCAATAAAGGCGTATGCGTCCACTTTGCCTTGGGTTCGCTCTCGCCACGTTTTTACTCGGTTAGGGCCAGCATTATAAGCGGCGAGCGCAAAAATACGATTATTATCGTAATCCTCTAGCAAACCTTGCAGATAATGGCTACCGATCTCGATGTTTTTGCCGACGTTGTATAAATCATCGCTACCTTGATAAGTCAGCTTGTATTTACGTGCCGTGTACTTCGCAGTCGCTGGCATGATCTGCATGATACCACGAGCCCCTACCGGAGAACGCGCCTCTGAATCCAATGCACTTTCTTGTCTGGCTAACGACATCATCGTAATCGGGTCGATGTCATGCTTCTTCGCATAAAAGTTGAACCACCAGCGGTGCGCAATTGGGAATCGCAGTTCAATGTTGTCCCACATTTGCGCTTGGATACTGGCTGTGACGGTTAGGTGATGCCAATTCTTGGATGAGGCATACGCCGCCAACATCGCCTTTTCATCTTTACCTACGCGACTCAGCAAATGCGCCCACTCACTTTTCGCTGCCGCAATTTTATCTGTCGCAATCAACTCTTCAATACGAGTGAGAGAGTTTTGATACGGGTGAATAACCTTAGTATCGAGCTTAATACGATGAGATGGATATTTGATTGACTGACCAATCGCATTCGCCGCAGCCACGCTGTAGAAATTGCGCTGACCAACTAAGGTCGCCAATCGCTGTTTGCCAGCAATATCATCACCCAGCGCAATCTCACTTCGACCTAACCAATATTGCCAGCGAAGCGAGGCTTGCTCATCTTTGTTGAGTACGGCAATCCACTGTTGAACACCTTTCCAATCTGCATTTTGAATTGCTAGACGGATACGATTTTCGATCAAAGCGACATTTTTACTGGTTTTCGTCTTATCATCTCGCCATTTGGCTAGTGAATCGGATTCAGTACGAATCAGACGAATCGCAATGTAGTCCGCAAGTGCTTGGGCTTTTTCTGCTGAGAATTTTTGTCCTTTCACGACTTGCGTATACGCTTTTTGAGCTTGATTGACATCCATGCGAGCTAGCTTTTCTAACGCATACTCACTCTGAGCACGATAAAAGTCGTTGGCTGGTTTTTTCTTAGCAAACTCAGCCACCGTCGCAGGTTTATCAAACAACGCTTTCATTTCTTGCGCTTGTTGTTTCGCTTTTGCAGAGCTTGGCAGCTTTTGCAAATAAGCCATCAAACTACCGTTACGAGCATCAAACGCCAACAACATGCGTTGCAGAATCAAATCGTCTGTACGTCCACCCGCTTTATCCCAAGCATTAAATAACGGGTCACACTCACTCGCGATGCTAGAACCGCTTAGCCACATATCTTCTGCGCCTTTAAACGCAGCAACTTGTTTGCCTTGTTTTAACTGAGCAACGTAAAAAATACACTGATAACGCTCACCACTTGGAATGACTTTTTGAAACTCAGTGATGGTTTTCCAATCTTTCTGTTTGTACAAGTTATCGAGATAAGGCGCACGAATGCGACGTGAGAACGGGAACGCCTCATGCTCATTAATGAAAGCATCCACTTGTTGTGGTGATTTCATGGATAGCTGCCTGATGAACGTTCGGTAATCCACATAAGGAGTCAGTGGATAATCAGCAATTTTTGGACGAATAGATAAGTATCCGTCAATGTCATTCTTATCTAATAAATCTTGAGCTTGTTCATATACTTCGCGCTGCTTTTCTAAGCTGAGCGACGCGTTTGCTGTCATGCTCACTGCACATAACGCAGCGGCATAACACACGTTTTTAGCCAATTCAGATACGTTGAATCTCATTTGTGTCATTTTCCCCAGACATTTACTGCCCCAAAGCCTAGTTTTCTTAGAGTTCAGTGTTTTGAAGGCGCTTTGAATCCATGCATTCATTCGTTTGGAATGCGGCTATCACTGTAAAACAACTTGGTGTATTAAAATTTGTACTCGTGAAACTTTTAAGACAATAGAGGCATGATGTTCCCAATAAGCAATGCAGACGCTCCTAAAATCAAAGCGAATAACAAAAGTGTATACCCTAACCGTGTAAGTTTCCGGTCAGCTGAAAATAAGAAATCTCATCCATAGGGAAATTCTTGCAATCCGGTAACAAAACAAAGGGAGTTGGTATAAAATAGTGGGTTTGAATGACAGTTAATTTAGGAACGATCGGCAATGGCTGAATACGTATATACCATGTCGCGGGTGAGCAAAATTGTGCCACCTAAGCGTCAAATTCTTAAAGACATCTCTCTGAGCTTCTTCCCTGGTGCGAAAATCGGTGTTTTAGGTCTGAACGGTGCAGGTAAATCTACCCTGCTACGTATCATGGCTGGTATCGACACGGATATCGACGGTGAAGCACGTCCACAACCGGGCCTAAACGTTGGCTACCTACCGCAAGAACCAGTACTCGATGAATCGAAAACCGTTCGTGAAGTCGTTGAAGAAGCAGTTGCTGACGTTGCTGACGCACTGAAACGTCTTGACGCTGTGTACGCTGCATACGCAGAACCAGATGCAGACTTTGATGCCCTAGCGAAAGAGCAAGGTGAACTAGAAGCTCTGATCCAAGCAAAAGACGGCCACAACCTAGAAAACACGCTAGAGCGTGCGGCAGATGCACTTCGTCTACCTGAATGGGACCAAAAAATCGCTCACCTATCTGGTGGTGAACGTCGCCGTGTAGCAATTTGTCGTCTGCTTTTATCGAAACCAGACATGCTACTACTCGACGAACCAACCAACCACTTGGATGCAGAGTCGGTTGCATGGCTAGAACGCTTCCTAGTGGATTACTCTGGCACTGTTGTGGCGATCACCCACGACCGTTACTTCCTAGACAACGCAGCAGGTTGGATTCTTGAGCTTGACCGTGGTGAAGGTATTCCATGGGAAGGTAACTACACCTCTTGGCTAGAGCAGAAAGATGCACGTCTACAACAAGAAGCATCACAAGAAAGCGCTCGCCAAAAGACCATCGAGAAAGAACTTGAATGGGTACGTAAAAACCCTAAAGGTCGCCAAGCAAAATCTAAAGCACGTATGGCGCGCTTTGAAGAGCTACAAAACACTGAGCACCAAAAACGTAACGAAACCAACGAGCTGTTCATCCCACCAGGTGAGCGTCTAGGTGACAAAGTGATTGAAGTGAAGAACCTGACTAAGTCGTTTGACGGTCGCGTTCTGATTGATGACCTATCGTTCAACATGCCTAAAGGTGCGATCGTGGGTATCATCGGTGCCAACGGCGCGGGTAAATCAACGCTATTCAAGATGCTAAGCGGCACTGAACAACCTGACTCAGGTACCATTGAGATGGGTGACACAGTGAAACTCGCATCTGTTGAGCAGTTCCGTGATTCAATGAACGATAAGAACACGGTATTCCAAGAGATTTCTGAAGGCGCTGACATCATCAAGATCAACAACTTTGAAATCCCTGCGCGTGCGTACTGTTCACGTTTCAACTTCAAAGGCTCAGACCAACAGAAAGTGATTGGCGAGCTATCTGGTGGTGAGCGTAACCGTGTACACCTAGCAAAACTGCTTAAAGCGGGCGGTAACGTACTACTACTCGACGAACCAACCAACGACCTTGACGTTGAAACGCTACGTGCTTTAGAAGAAGCACTACTAGAGTTCCCGGGCTGTGCAATGGTTATCTCGCACGACCGTTGGTTCCTAGACCGTATCGCAACGCACATCATCGACTACCGTGACGAAGGCCAAGTTAACTTCTACGAAGGTAACTACACTGAATACATGGATTGGTTGAAGAAAACGTTAGGCCCTGAAGCTGCAGAGCCACACCGTATCAAATACAAACGTATTGCGAAATAATGATTACGACAGACTGACACCGAAACTTACGCTTTCTGGAAAGTCTGTTGGTAATTTATACAAAGGCCGCTATCATAGCGGCCTTTGTCGTATACCCCAGCCAGTTAAAAGCGCCTTTCTGGGCCATTTTGATTGGCGTCATTAAGGTATTTGATGATTTGAGAGTCATTGGGTCAGTGAAAAACATGACCGTGTACTTACGTAACTCTGTAGCGTTCTCGACAGTTTTTAAACAACATTCGAACACTTTTTGTTCTTCTTGATATACTATTCAATCTGTTTAAATGCCTTAGAGAGCGCAATATGACGGAGAAAAGACGCTTTTCACGCATCATCTACCAAGCTCCAGCTCAGTTAGAACAACGTGATTTGAGACTTAACGCTACGATTCAAGATCTTTCCTTACATGGTTTGCTCTTACAAGCCGAAGGCTTAGATACATTGAATCCTGCACTTTTGGTTGATGTCGGTTTCTCGTTCCACCAGTCTGAACAAGAGATTACGTTAACGGCACAGATCGTAGACGTCACTCAAGACCAAATACGGCTCAAGATCACCAACATCGGCATTGAAAGCATTAGCCAATTAAAACGATTTATCGAATTGAATGTAGGCAATAACGAACTTCTGAATCGAGAGTTAGACCATCTTTCCGATTTAGGGGAAAAATAAATCAACGCCTATTTAAGTAACAATAATTATGTCTAAAAAAATCATCATGCAGATCCCCACTAAAAACGGTGATCAGCAATTTTATTTGGGCCGCGGTTCGGTCCTAACCATATTAACTTCGATCATCGCCTTACCTGCCGTTGTCGGCGGGGCTTGGTATTTGAACCAGCAACAGATTCATAATCAGACAACGCTGGTGCAAACCATTACCAAGCTAGAAAGCGAGAAAGCGGAAATCACAGCGCTCTATGAAGAGCAATTAGATACCAACCACTCACTCTCTCAAGCTTTGACGGACAAGAACAACCAGATTCAACTGCTCGGAAAGCGCGTATTTGATGTGGAATCGGTACTCGGCCTTGCTGATGAAGAGCTGTCTATCGATGAGAACAACCTCGCCTTAGAAGAGCGAATTGATGCGGCAGCTATAGATTCTGCGGTTCGTGCGACCATGTTCCGTTTGATTCCGAATGATAGCCCAGTGACGTATCAACGAATCTCTTCTTCTTACGGCAGTCGGATCAATCCTATCTCAGGCAGAAGACACGTGCATACCGGTATCGATTTGACCTGTAAGCGCGGTGAAGAAATCCTCGCACCTGCAGACGGTGTGGTTGAAACCATACGTCCAGGAAACAAAGGTTATGGTAACTACCTCACCCTGCGTCACTCTTTTGGTTTCTCTAGCTCTTTCGCTCACTTGAACAAGTTCAATGTCAAAAGCGGCCAGTTTGTTAGTAAAGGTGATGTCATTGCGCAATGTGGTAACTCAGGAAATTCAACCGGCCCACATTTGCACTATGAAGTGAGATTTCTAGGTCGCACACTAAACCCTCAATCACTAATGGAGTGGACGCCAGAAAACTTCAACTACGTGTTTGAGAAAGAGAAGATGGTGAAATGGGGTCCATTAGTTCAGTTGATTGATAATGTAGTGCGTCTACAAATCAACTTAACTAACTCACCCTACCGTGACACAACGATTAATACTGTTTCTAGTGAAGACAACAACGAAACGATTATTAACTGATGTCATTCCTTGAAATAGAAAGAGCAGCCTAGAGCTGCTCTTTTCTTTTAAGAGGATAACATTATCCACGATGGATATTGTCATTCGCCTGTTTGAGTAAGTTTTGGCTCTCGTTCATAAATTGCTGAGAGTATTGACCAAACCAATCACTCACCTGCTCAAAACTTTCTACAAATTTGGCTTTGTCTTTGCTGTCTAAAATCGCAAGCGCTTCCCCAAAGCGTTGATGGAAACGTTTGATCATATCGATGTTCTCTTGCGATGCGAGAATGATGTCACCGTAGAGATTTGGATCCTGCCCAAACAGACGCCCCACCATTGCCAATTCAAGACGGTAGATTGGCGAGCTCAGTTTCAACAGTTGCTCAATATTCGGGTTCTCTTTGCTAAGGTGCATTCCGTAAGCAAATGACGTGAAGTGGCGCAGCGCTTGGATTAACGTCATGCCATGATCGTGCTCTTGCGCATCAATCTGACACAAGCTCGCGCCCCAAATACCAAACTGTTGTAACAACCATTGGTATTGCTCGTTACCACGCCCATCACAGTACACAATCACCTGCTTGGCAAGGCTAGGAACATCAGGGCCGAACATCGGGTGTAAACCAACCACAGGTCCAGCGTGCACATTCAACATCGCTTGCAGCGGCTTTGACTTGATAGACGTCAGGTCACACAGAATGCAGTCTTGTGGCAAGTTGCCCAGTTTTTCAATCACCCCTTCCGTCAGGTGAATCGGTACGGTGACAACCACTAGGCCTGCGTCTTTGAGAATCTCATCCGCACGATCCCAATCTTTGCTACCCAAAACTTTCACTTGGTAACCTGACAGCTTGAACATGCGGCCAAACAGACTGCCTAACTGGCCATTACCACCAATAATGACCACTGAGCGTAATTCTGGGTTCAAACACTTAAAACCGGAATCTTTCTCGCTGGCATAAGACTCACGCATGGTACGACGAAGAATGTCTTCGATAAGCTGAGGTGGGACACCCATTTTCTCAGCTTCTGCTCGGCGAGACGCCAGCATCGCCGCTTCACGATCAGGGGCATAAATAGGCAAACCGTGTTCGCTTTTTACTTCCCCAACTTTTTCTACCAGCGCTAAACGCTGAGCCAAAAGCTCAAGCATTTGTTTGTCGACTGCATCAATCTGATCGCGCAATGCGTTAAGTTCAACTGCCATTGATGTTCCTTAAATAAGTTCCGTTTTAGCCTTTAAGGCGGTTTTCTAAGAAAGGCACCAGCTCTTCGTGTGCATGACGTAATAGTGCCTCAGTTGACTCCCAATTAATACAAGCGTCAGTGATAGATACGCCGTATTTCATCTCATCCAACGCCAGATCAGAAGATTGATTACCTTCATTGATGTGGCTCTCGATCATCAAACCGATGATCGACTTGTTCCCTTCACGGATTTGGTGAATCACATCTTCTGCAACCAATGGCTGACGACGGTAATCTTTGCGTGAGTTTGCATGGCTGCAATCCACCATCAATGACGCTTCAAGACCTGATTTCGCCATTTCTTGTTCGCATTCCGTAACGGATACTGAATCGTAGTTCGTCTGTTTACCACCACGTAAGATCACGTGGCCATTCGGGTTACCTTGGGTTGTGAGCAACGCAACTTGACCTTCACGGTTGATACCCATAAAGCGGTGGCTAGAAGAGGCGGCCTGCATCGCATTGATTGCGGTTGCCAAACTACCATCTGTGCCATTCTTAAAGCCAATCGGCATCGAAAGACCACTAGCCATCTCACGGTGTGTTTGTGATTCTGTTGTGCGTGCGCCGATCGCTGCCCAACTAAAAGTATCGGCTAAGTATTGTGGGCTAATTGGGTCAAGAGCTTCGGTTGCAAGTGGGATTTCCATTTCCGCCAGTTCCACCAGCAGTTCACGACCTACGTGCAGACCGTGTTCAATGTCGAAGCTGCCGTCTAGGTGTGGGTCATTGATCAGGCCTTTCCAGCCGACCGTAGTGCGCGGTTTCTCAAAGTAAACACGCATTACAATATACAGTTGGTCGCTTAGTTGTTCAGAAAGAGCTTTTAGACGCTTCGCGTAATCCTTTGCTGCTTCAATGTCATGGATAGAGCATGGTCCACATACAACAAGTAGGCGATGGTCTTTTTTGTGAATGATGTTGGCGATGGTTTGGCGAGATTCTTGAATAAAACGGCGTGCCTTTTCACTAAGAGGAAGCTTCACTTTTAGTTCATCTGGCGTAATAAGAACCTGTTCATCGCTGATGTTAATATTGCTCAATTCACTTTTTTGCATAATTCAAACCTGTATATTCATTTTTACACCCAACCAAATCCTTGGCGAGACAACTAAGCTTTAACGACAAGATAACAGGCTAAAAAAGAAAAACAAGCGTACATAATAAAAAACATTTACTGTAAAAATTAATTTACACACAAAGAAAAAGCCAAAGTCTAATGAGCTTTGGCTTCTAATTGGTGTTTTTAACAGTTTACAAGAGGTTTAGCTGGTCAAGCGTTTCATCGCTTCACTCGCCGCTTTCCACTCATGAGACAATTTGAGATCGCTTAAAGAAAACGACTGCTTTTTGAGTAGCGCATCCGCCAGTGGCACGGTTGAAACAGACAAGTTATCCAACACTTCAACTTGTGCTTCACGCTTATTACACATCAATAGCATATCGCAACCTGCTTTCATGGCTTGAGCCCCACGCTCAGCTGGGCTGCCCATGATCGCTGCGCCTTCCATCGTCAAATCATCGGAGAAAATTAAGCCTTTAAAACCAAGCTGTTGACGTAAAACGTGTTTCAACCAGTATTCAGAACCACTTGCGGGCTGAGAATCGTAGTTCGGGAAAATTACGTGAGCAGGCATCATAGCATCTAAAATACCGGCATCAATTTGCGCTTTGAAGATAGCCATGTCTTGTTCAAAAATATCGCTGCGCTCGTCGTATGGCGTTTCTAAGTGTGAGTCAGCAATCACACCACCATGACCTGGGAAGTGTTTTCCGGTCGTCGCCATTCCTACGCTCTTCATACCCTGCATATAAGCGGTGCTATAACGAAGGATGGTATCGGCATCTTCACCAAATGCACGGTTACCGATCGCTTTACATTGATGACCTTTGTCGAGCACGGGTGCAAAGCTTAAATCGATGTCGTGAGCAATCAACTCGGCTGCCATTAGCCAACCGCCCATACGTGCTAGCTCTTCGCCATTGTGATGTTTGGCGTATTCGTCGGCGGCAGGGATTAACGAGAAACCTTCACGAAAGCGTTGTACTCGCCCGCCCTCTTGATCCACACCAATCAGGAATGGGCGTTTCACAGCTTTGCGGATAGATTGAGTAAGTGCTTGAAGCTGTTCACTATCATGATAGTTACGAGTAAATAGGATCAAGCCACCAACCGTAGGATGTTCCAGAATTTCTTTGTCTTCTGCGGTCAGTTCATAACCCGCAACGTCAACCCATAACGGTCCCATTTTTTCTCCTCAAAATCGGCTGAATATCTCGTATTCGATGAGGTTATTCGCTTCAGATTTGCTTTACAATAAGTGAATGAAGAATTGACGAGATCGGCTATGAAATTTAACGAACTGTACATTGGTGTGATGTCTGGAACCAGTATGGACGGCGTTGATACCGCTCTGGTTGAGATTACAGATAATCACGTTCGCTTAATTGCGCACGACGACTATCCAATGCCTGCGGCGATGAAAGAAATGCTGTTATCGGTTTGTACCGGTCAAGCGACAAACTTAAAAGCCATCGGTGAACTTGACCACCAGCTCGGCCACCTATTTGCAGATGCCGTGTTGCAGCTACTCAATAAGTCTGGTTACGTCGCAGAACAAATTCGTGCGATTGGTAATCACGGTCAGACAGTGTTCCATCAGCCTACCGGAGACTTGCCATTTACCACTCAATTGGGCGATGCCAACATTATCGCGGTCAAAACAGGCATTGATACGGTAGCGGATTTTCGTCGTAAAGACATGGCGCTGGGTGGACAAGGTGCTCCACTGGTTCCCGCTTTTCACAAAAGCATCTTTGCCATGCAAGATTCCACAACGGTCGTGCTAAACATCGGCGGCATTGCCAACATTTCGGTTTTGCATCCGCAGCAACCCGTGCACGGCTACGATACAGGGCCGGGCAATATGTTGATGGACGCATGGTGTGAGCGACATACAGGTCACGGTTTCGACAAAGACGCGCAACTTGCCCTGCGAGGCAGCGTCAACGAAGCATTGCTGGCTCATTTACTTAAAGAGCCTTATCTCGCAATGTCTGCCCCAAAGAGTACTGGACGTGAACTGTTCAACATGGATTGGCTACATCACCAGTTAGCCAATTACGATGTATCCGTCGAAGACGTCCAACGCACCTTGTGCGAATACACCGCGATCACTATTGCGCATGACGTAACAAAGTTCACGTATGGCGAGACTCCTCAGCTGTTGGTTTGCGGCGGCGGTGCACGCAACCCACTGTTGATGCAACGTTTAGCGGAACTTCTCCCCCAATGGCATGTGGCAACCACTACCGATAAAGGCGTTGATGGCGACTACATGGAAGCAATGGCGTTTGCTTGGCTTGCGCAGCGCCATATTCATGGCCTCCCTAGCAATTTACCGGAAGTCACAGGGGCAAGTCGCCTCGCTTCACTTGGTGTGCTCTATTCAAAAAATTAAGGGCAATAGACCCTAAACAAAAAGGCTTAATTCATTATGACGAACGATGCACTTATCGCAGCTTTATCCCATTTGGTCTCTGAAGGGCGAAATCCAGACACCATGGACATCGACTTGCTGCCTTCTCTCGATATTGTTCAGCGCATCAACCAACAGGACAAACTCGTTCCGCTTGCCGTTGAAAAAGTGCTGCCTGAGATTGCTCAAGCGGTCGATAAGATCACCGACGCCTTTAAAGTGGGTGGACGCTTAATTTATATGGGTGCAGGCACGAGCGGCCGTTTAGGTGTACTGGATGCCTCGGAATGCCCACCAACGTTTGGCGTATCGGACAAAATGGTGATCGGCCTTATCGCTGGTGGCCCAGAAGCGATACTAAAAGCCAAAGAAGGTGCAGAGGACTCACCTCAACTTGGTGAGCAAGATTTAAAGGCTATCGACTTCAGCAGCAATGATGTACTGGTAGGAATAGCAGCCAGTGGTCGTACACCTTATGTGATTGGCGGTTTGGAATACGCGAATACGATTGGTGCAACTACCGTTGCGTTGTCGTGCAATCCGGATTCTCCTATCGCAGATATTGCCGATATCGCAATAAGCCCCGTTGTTGGCCCTGAAGCCTTGACGGGGTCCACTCGCTTAAAATCAGGCACCGCGCAAAAGTTAGTGCTCAACATGCTCACTACAGCAAGTATGATCCGTTTAGGTAAGAGCTACCAAAACTTGATGGTGGACGTGAAAGCGACCAACAACAAATTGGTCGCGCGTGCTGCTCGCATTGTTATGCAGGCGACGGAGTGCACTAAAGAAGAGGCAACCGAGGTACTTAAGCAGACCAATTATGAGGTGAAACTGGCGATCTTAATGATCTTGACCGATCTTGATATCGAGTCCGCACGTCAGCACCTTCATCATCAAGACGGCTTCTTGCGTAAAGCGGTAGAAAGCCATAAATCAAACTGACCTAATGTAAGAAGGTTGGACAGTAAAAAGGTGGCTCATGGGCCACCTTCTCTTTTCGCCGGAGCTAACACATCAAGCATCAATCCCCATCATACAACCACTCATCAAATTCGCGATTTAACTCGTTATTCACCTTACGCTTGATCTGGTCTGGATCAGTGGCATTTTTAACGCGTTCCACTTTATTCGTGTACTGGCTTGTCGCCTCGTTTACTTCCCGTTTCATTTTGTTTTGCACGTAAGTACCGTTGGTGAGATCTTCAATATCCCGCTTGGTATTATTGAGCGTATTCGTAATCTGATGCTTGTTATGGTCGTATTTGCGTTTCGCTTTGATCGTATCTTTCAGCACATTGCCGGCACTTGCGGTTAGCGGCAGTAATACTAACGCAACTAAAAAGTACTTTTTCATATTTCAATATCACTTATTACTCAATCTCAATGAGCCAAGTAGACCAAAGCGATCCGATAGAATTGTCAGAAGTTCAACAAGCCAAACTATCGTCTTGATTATGAAACAGAATGAGTCTTGCCGTTAACTACTGTATTTATTAATTACTGTATTCGTTCCAGCCTCGTTGCCATTCCATACGGAATTTTTGCGCTTGCTCAGTGCCCTCACAGACACCCTCATAATATTGGCCAGATAGACCCATTTGATAAGCAAAGTCTGGATTGCAATATTCAGCGACACCTTCCAAATAGCCACGGTCATAATCACCTGGGTTAGCAGTGCCTAACGTTTTCAGCTCTTTTACACTACGAGAAGTGTGCCCTGCGATGCCATCTTGATAACCAATCTGATACCAATCACCCGATTTGGCGAGATCTTCCGTGGTTGCAGCACACCCAGCCAATAATACCAGCGCCAACCCCAACGTCGCTTTTTTCATAACTCTTCCTTAACTGATTGTTTTCAAAACAAGCTTATCACTAATTCTCAGAATCTGCCGCTCAACACCCAGATTTCGCCACTCACGCTGCCGTTAAACCACTTAATGATGAAACGCGCCACTCACTAGCATCACAAACCACTCAATCGGTATATCGACCACTCGCTACTGTATTCGACCACTCATCTACTAAGCGAATGCATTTAACACAAGTGCCGCATAACATGCACCCTGAGATTAAAAAATTACCCTACCCAACCAAGGACAATTGCTATGATGTGGTTTCTAACTTGTGTCGCTGCCCTCATCGGCGGATACTTCATCTACGGCGCTTTCGTTGAGAAAATTTTCGGCATCAATGAGAAACGCCAAACCCCTGCACACACCAAAACGGATGGTGTTGACTTTGTTCCAATGTCAACAAAGAAGGTTTACCTAGTTCAGCTACTTAACATCGCAGGTGTTGGTCCTATCTTTGGCCCAATCATGGGTGCACTTTACGGCCCAGCCGCAATGCTTTGGATTGTTGTAGGTTGTATCTTTGCAGGTGCCGTACACGATTACTTCTCAGGTATGCTTTCTGTGCGTAACGGCGGTGCATCAGTGCCAACGATTACTGGTCGCTACCTAGGTAATGGCGCAAAACACTTTATGAATATCTTTGCCATTGTCCTGTTGCTTCTTGTTGGTGTGGTATTCGTATCAGCGCCAGCGGGCATGATCACAAACCTAATCAATGATCAAACCAGCCTAAACGTAAGCATGACAACAATGGTTGTGGTTATTTTTGCTTACTACATCATCGCGACAATCGTTCCAGTAGATAAGATCATCGGTCGTTTCTACCCTCTATTTGGCGCACTACTTATCTTCATGTCGGTTGGTCTAATGACTGCGGTTGCTCTATCTAGCGAGCACACAGTGATGGGTGATTTCCAAGTAACAGACATGTTCTCTAACCTAAACCCAAATGATATGCCTTTATGGCCTGCACTGTTCATCACTATCGCTTGTGGTGCAATCTCTGGCTTCCACGCAACTCAGTCGCCACTAATGGCGCGTTGTATGGAAAACGAGAAAAACGGTCGCTTCGTATTCTACGGTGCAATGATTGGTGAAGGTGTTATCGCTCTAATCTGGTGTGCTATCGCCCTATCATTCTTCGGCTCTCTAGAAGCGCTTTCTGAAGCAGTGAAAAACGGTGGTCCTGGTAACGTGGTATACAGCGCGTCATTTGGTCTACTAGGTGTATTCGGCGGTATCATTGCTTTCCTAGGTGTGGTTATCCTACCAATCACTTCAGGTGACACAGCGTTCCGCTCAAGCCGTCTAATCCTTGCTGAATACTTCAACATGGAACAGAAAACACTACGTAACCGTCTACTAATGGCTGTGCCGCTATTCGTTATCGGTGGTGTGTTGACTCAAGTAGACTTTGGCATCATCTGGCGTTACTTCGGCTTCGCAAACCAAACAACAGCAGTAATGATGTTGTGGACTGCGTCAGCTTACCTACTGCGTCACAACAAACTGCACTGGATTACAACTATCCCTGCAATGTTCATGACTACAGTGTGTGTAACTTTCATTCTGAACAACAGCTCACTAGGTTTCGGCCTACCAATGCAAGTGTCGACTATCGCGGGTGTCATCTTCTCCCTAGTCGTTACAGGTTACGTTATCAAAACCTCTAAAGGTAAAGGCGAATCTGAACTGGCGGATGAAGAAAAACCACAAGCAGTAACAGAAACTGCGTAAGCCACCTCATATTGACTGGTTAAGACAAGGAGCCTGCCGTTTGCAGGCTCTTTTTGTTTTATACCTAAATGACTTTAAAGGCCGATAAAACCTTGAGGTTGTTTAGGTATACAATAACAACATTAATTTCAGGTTAGGTTCGCTATGGAACTGGTTATCTCTCTCTTGCAGCAAATGTGTGTTTACTTAGTCTTGGCTTACATGCTGAGTAAAACACCCATCATCTTACCGCTACTGAGTATTTCGTCTCGCCTTAGCCATCGTTTGATTTGCTACGTGCTCTTTTCTGGCTTTTGTATCCTCGGGACGTACTTTGGTCTACACATCAATGATGCGATCGCCAACACCCGTGCCATTGGCGCTGTCATGGGTGGGTTGTTCGGCGGGCCAGTAGTCGGTTTTGCTGTCGGCTTAACTGGCGGGATTCATCGTTATTCCCTTGGCGGCTTTACCGACCTAGCCTGCGCTATTTCAACCACTGCTGAAGGCGTGATTGGTGGTTTATTGCATGTCTACCTTATCAAACGCAACAAGGGCGCATTGCTGTTCAACCCAAGCGTGGTGTTCAGCGTGACATTTGTTGCCGAAGTTGTGCAGATGATTTTGTTGTTGGCGGTAGCCAAACCCTTCGACCAAGCCTACGAACTGGTGTCAGCGATTGCCGCTCCGATGATCATTGCCAACTCGTTCGGTGCCGCACTTTTCATGAGCATCCTACAAGATAGAAAAACCATTTTTGAAAAGTACTCCGCTACCTTTTCACGCCGCGCGCTTACCATCGCCGATCGATCCGTAGGCATTTTGAGCAACGGTTTTAACACCGAGAATGCAGAAAAAATCGCTCGTATCATTTACGAAGAAACCAAGGTTGGCGCAGTTGCAATTACTGACCAAGAGAAGATTTTGGCGTTTGTCGGCATTGGCGATGACCACCATAGACCGAATACGCCTATTTCATCGCAAAGCACATTAGATTCGATGGAGAAAAACGACATCATCTACCTTGATGGTACAGAGCGTCCGTATCAGTGTTCTTTGGCGAAAGATTGCAAACTCGGTTCGGCGTTGATCATTCCATTGCGTGCGGGGAAAGCGGTCATCGGAACAATCAAACTCTATGAACCTAAGCGTAAGCTGTTCTCAACCGCCAACATGTCAATGGCAGAAGGGATAGCTCAGTTGCTCTCCAGCCAAATTTTGTATGGCGATTATCAACAACAACAAGCGCTGTTAGCGCAGGCAGAAATCAAACTGCTGCACGCGCAGGTAAACCCTCACTTTTTGTTTAATGCACTCAATACCATCAGTGCGATTACGCGCCGCGATCCAGATAAAGCCCGTGAATTAATTCAAAATTTATCGCACTTTTTCCGCAGCAACTTAAAGCAGAACATCAATACAGTGACACTGAAAGAAGAGCTTGCACACGTCAATTCTTACCTCAGTATCGAAAAAGCACGCTTCACGGATCGCTTGGAAGTAGAAATAGATATCGACCCAGAGTTGCTCGATATCAAGCTGCCAAGTTTCACACTTCAACCCTTGGTGGAAAATGCCATCAAACACGGCATCTCCAATATGCTTGAAGGTGGAAAAGTTAAAATTTACAGCGAAGCGCACCCTCAAGGACACCTGATTACGGTCGAGGACAACGCAGGCAGTTTCCAGCCACCAAAAGACAACCACTCAGGTTTAGGCTTGGAAATTGTAGACAAACGTCTCACTAATCAATTTGGGCGTGATTCAGCGCTAAAAATTGCGTGTGTGACGCATCAATTTACTAAAATGAGCTTTATCATTCCCCCGAAATCATAAACCCAATCAGCAGCAATAAAGGTAATGTTGGATGTTAACCGCACTCGTCATTGATGATGAACAGTTTGCTCGAGAAGAGCTGGCAGAGCTCTTGGATGAAACAGGTCAAGTGGAGGTGGTCGGTGATGCGTCCAATGCCATCTTGGGCCTCAAAAAAATCAACGAGCTCAAACCTGATGTGGTGTTCTTAGATATCCAAATGCCTCAAGTAACCGGGATCGAGCTGCTTGGCATGCTCGATCCTGAAACCATGCCGTATGTGGTTTTTGTTACCGCTTATGACCAATACGCAATCCAAGCTTTTGAAGACAACGCGTTTGATTATCTCCTCAAACCTGTCGACCCATGCCGCTTGAACAAAACCGTTAAGCGCCTAAACAAGGTGATCAGTCAATCAGCGTTAACTCAACAACTGTCTGCGATTACACCCGATACTTTGGATCAAATTCCTTGTATTGGACACAATCGGATTGTGATCATGGCAACCGAGACGGTGGAATGTGCTTATAGCGATATTAGCGGTGTGCATGTACGTTCCACCAGCCAAACAGCAAGCACTCAGCTCACGTTAAAAACACTGGAAGAAAAAACGCCCTTAGTGCGTTGTCATCGCCAATATTTAGTGAGCATTAAAGCCATCAGTGAAATCAAGCTGCTGGAAAATGGTCTAGCCGAAATCATCACCAAAACAGGCTTTGAGATCCCTGTAAGCCGTCGTTACCTCAAAGTACTCAAAGAGATGCTAGGTATCAGCCACTAAGTGCCGAATATGAGCGAAACATGCGATCAAAAAAGGCGACCTTGAGGTCGCCTTTTGAATATTCGATAAATGGATATCAGTCCACTTGCTTGATTTGCAGCTCTTTTGGTACTTCGAAGAACATGTTTTCTTCTCGACCTAAGACTTCATCGACTGAGCGTGCACCCACTAGCTCTTTGATACGCTCAAGAATCTGATTCACCAACTCTTCTGGCGCAGAAGCACCCGCTGTCACACCTACTTTTGTCTTGCCTTCAAACCACTCTGGCTTGATATCTTCAGGACAATCCGTCAAGTAACCAGGCGTGCCAAGTTTCTCAGCCAACTCTTTAAGACGAGTAGAGTTTGAAGAATTCTTAGAACCCACAACCACCATTACATCCACATCACCAGCCAGCTCTCGCACGGCATCTTGGCGGTTTTGTGTTGCGTAACAAATATCGTCTTTACGTGGGCCTTGGATGTCAGGAAATACGCGGCGTAGCTCTTCAATCACATCAGCGGTTTCATCGACAGACAATGTGGTTTGGCTTACATAGTGCAGATCCGATGGATCTTTCACGATCGCTTTTAGTTTTTCAACGTCCGTAGGAGTTTCCACTAAGTACATGCCGCCAGTTTCGCTTGAGTACTGACCCATCGTACCTTCGACTTCTGGGTGACCAGCGTGACCAATCAGAACCACTTCCATATTGCGGCGGCTTGCACGCGCAACTTCCATATGAACTTTCGTTACCAATGGGCAGGTTGCATCAAATACCGTCAGATCACGCTGTTTTGCTTCTTGGCGAACCGCTTGCGATACACCATGAGCAGAGAAAATCACGATGTTGTTGTCAGGCACTTCATGTAGCTCTTCAACGAAGATAGCGCCTCGTTGCTTTAGCCCCTCAACCACAAAACGGTTATGTACCACTTCATGGCGAACATAAATCGGTGGCTGATACAGCTCTAGCGCACGCTCTACGATGCTAATCGCACGGTCAACACCAGCACAAAAACCGCGTGGGTTAGCTAATAGGATTTTCATTTCATTGCTCATGGAAATTATCTTTTATTGGGTTGGCTATTCTACTGACAAAATTTCGACTTCGAAAGTCACGTCTTGTCCCGCTAGAGGGTGATTAAAGTCTACCGTTACCGAATCGCCAGCAATCTCAGTAATGATGCCCGGAATTTCCATACCATCAGGGCCACTGAAAGCCATGATAGTACCGACTTCAACTTCCGCTTCACCAACAAATTTGGTGCGATCCATATGATGAATATGGTCTGGATTAGGCATACCAAAAGCATCTTGCGCTTTGAGTTCAATCGCTTTGTTCTCACCAGATTGGAGCCCCACCAAGCACTGCTCGAAGTTATCACTCAGGCTGCCGTCACCCATCACAAATTTCGCTGGTTTGCCCATATTATGAGTGCTGTCTGCCACCGAACCATCTTTCATTTTGATCGTAAAGTGCAGGGTTACTACCGAATCATTCGTTATTGTTGTCACGTTACTGCTTCCTTGTTCTTGGGTCATTACGTCTATCCGCTTTGTCTTTTTATACACTGATGTGCGGATTTGCGCTCCAACATAATAAAAAGCGTCGTACGAATCAACGGACGACGCTTAGGGTTATTCGACTTTTCCAATATACATGGCCACGATTTAGGCTTTTGCTGTGTCTTTCTTGCGAAAGCCGTCTAGGATAATCATCGCCGCACCAAGACAAATCGCCATATCAGCAAGGTTAAATGCCGGCCAGTGATAATTGCCCCAGTAGAAGTCTAAGTAATCGACCACAAAACCATGGATCACGCGGTCAAATACGTTGCCAACTGCACCGCCAATAATCATGGCGTAAGCAATGTTGTTCCACTTTTCTTTTGCAGGAAGCTTACTCATCCAATAAGTCAAAAGACCTGTGACTACAAACGCGATACCGGTAAACAACCAACGTTGCCAACCCGCTTGATCGCTCAAAAAGCTGAAAGCTGCGCCATAGTTGTGAACATAGAGAAGATTGAAGAAAGGCAAAATTTCAATTCGGTTTGCCCAGCCATATCCCATGTTGTTCATGACAACGTATTTAATGCCTATATCGGCCAAAAAAATCACAATCGCTAGCCACAGCCAACGTACACCTGATTGCTTTAACGTCAGTGCTTTTTCACTCATTACTTTACCTACAAACAGCCCCAGTAAATACTGGGGCTGTTAATTTTAAAAAAAGTTCAGTCGTTCTAGGCAATTACGCGAATTTACGTACTTCACCTTCGCCATCAACGTTAGATACACAGCGACCACAAATCTTCTCGTGACCCGCAATTGTGCCTACGTCTGGCGTGTGGTGCCAACAACGATCACACTTCTCAGCTTCTGTCGCTTTCACTTCAACAAACAGACCTTCGATGTCTGTTGCTTGTGCCGCGTCAGATTTCTCGCTTAAAGGCTTAACTGCTGCTGCAGACGTCAGTAGCACAAAGCGTAACTCGTCTTCTAGCTTGTTGATTTTCGCCGCTAGTGCGTCATCAGCAAATAGAGTTAGCTCAGCTTGTAGTGCACCACCGATGGTTTTCTCTGCACGCGCCGCTTCAAGAAGTTTGTTCACCGCACCACGAACTTTCTGAATTTCAGTCCAGAATTCGTTGTTCAGCTCTTCACCTTCCGCTAGACCAAATAGACCATCGAACCACTCACCTGTGAACACGAATTTTTCGCGCTCGCCTGGCATCTCGTTCCAGATCTCATCTGCGGTGAATGACATGATTGGCGCCATCCAACGAACTAGTGCTTCTACGATGTAGTAAAGTGCAGTCTGACAGCTACGTTGAGCGTGGCCGCCCTGCTTCGCTGTGTACTGACGGTCTTTGATTACGTCTAGGTAGAATGAGCCCATCTCGATAGAACAGAACTGCATTAGACGCTGAGTTACGGCGTGGATGTTGTATTCATCGTACGCTTTGATGATCTCTTCTTGCGCAGCAAGTGCACGACCAACTGCCCAACGGTCTAGCGCCACCATTTCTTCAGCAGGAACAATGTCTGTTGCTGGGTTGAAGCCATTTAGGTTCGCAAGGAAGAAACGCGCTGTGTTACGGATGCGACGGTACGCATCTGCAGAACGTTTTAGGATTTCATCAGAAACCGCAACTTCACCAGTGTAGTCTGTAGATGCAACCCATAGACGCAAAATGTCTGCACCAAGTTTGTTCGTTACGTCTTTTGGTGCAACCACGTTACCGATAGATTTAGACATCTTACGGCCGTGACCATCAACCACGAAACCGTGCGTCAGAACTTGTTTGTATGGCGCTACACCTTTCATCGCAATTGATGAAATTAGAGAAGACTGGAACCAACCACGGTGTTGGTCAGAACCTTCAAGGTATAGGTCGGCACTGTTACCGTTGTACTCTTCACGAGCATCAACAACTGAGAAGTGCGTAACACCTGAATCGAACCATACGTCTAGCGTATCGAGTACTTTTTCGTACTGCTCTGCTTCGTCGCCTAGTAGTTCAGCTGCGTCTACATCCCACCATGCTTGGATGCCTTTTTCTTCAACAAGCTTCGCTACTTTTTCAATTAGCTCTAACGTGTTTGGATGAAGTTCTGCTGTTTCTTTATGAACAAACAGAGCGATTGGTACACCCCAAGTACGTTGACGAGAGATACACCACTCAGGACGACCTTCGATCATACCTTCGATACGGCTTTGACCCCACTCAGGCATCCACTGAACACCTTTGATTGACTCTAGTGCTTTTGCACGTAGGCCAGCTTGGTCCATTGATACGAACCATTGCGGTGTTGCGCGGAAGATGATTGGAGTCTTATGACGCCAACAGTGCGGGTAGCTATGCTCGTAAGCGTGATGATGTAGTAGCGCGCCTTTTTCTTTTAGCGTTTCTACGACAGCGTCATTCGCTTTGAATACGTGCTGGCCAGCAAAAAGCTCAGTGTCTGGTAGGTAAACACCGTTTGAGCCCACTGGGTTTGCCACTTCTAGGTTGTACTTTTGACCAACCGCAAAGTCTTCCTGACCATGGCCAGGTGCCGTGTGAACAACACCAGTACCTGAGTCAGTCGTCACGTGATCACCAAGGATCGCTGGAACTGTGAAATCGTAGAATGGGTGTTGGAACTGTGAAAGCTCTAAATCCGCACCTTTCGCAAAACCAAGGTTATGGAAGTGCTCGATACCCGCGCGATCCATCACATCTTTTGCCAATTCAGCAGCAACGATAATACGCTCAGGGTTGTCACCCTCAACTTGGATTAGCACGTACTCAAGATCATCACGTAGACATACTGCGCGGTTTGCCGGCAGAGTCCAAGGAGTGGTTGTCCAGATAACGATTGAAACGTCACCCTTACCTTCGTGACCTTCCGTCAATTCAAATTTAGATAGCAGCGCAGCTTCGTCCGCTGTTTTAAAACGTACGTCGATAGATGGCGATACTTTATCTTTGTATTCTACTTCTGCTTCTGCAAGTGCAGAACCACAATCCGTACACCAGTGAACAGGTTTGAAACCTTTTAATAGGTGGCCATTACTTGCGATTTTACCAAGCGCACGAATGATGTTCGCTTCAGTTGCGAAATCCATAGTGCGGTATGGCTTATCCCACTCACCCATGATGCCAAGACGCTTGAAGCTTTCTTTCTGACCTTCAACCTGACCTGCTGCGTATTCGCGACATTTTTCGCGGAATTCCGCTGCCGTTACTTTTTGGCCTGGTTTGCCTACTTTCTTTTCTACCATCAATTCGATTGGCAGACCGTGGCAGTCCCAGCCTGGGATGTAAGGTGCGTCAAAACCTGAAAGTGTTTTGGATTTAATAATAATGTCTTTAAGAATCTTGTTTAGTGCGTGACCAATGTGAATGTCACCATTTGCGTAAGGAGGGCCATCGTGCAATACGAATGACTTTTTGCCTTTTTTAGCTTTACGGATTTCACCGTAAAGATCTTCTTTGTACCAACGCTCAAGCATTTCTGGCTCACGATTAGCCAGGTTGCCGCGCATTGGAAACCCTGTTTCAGGTAAGTTCAGGGTATCTTTATACTCACTCATCGATTCTTAATTCCGTTATATTGGGCGAAAATTAGACATTATGTCGAACGGTGGAATAAACCGTTCAACTCTTAAGCTGACGCAGCCACACCCTTGCTGCTTCAGCATCCAATTCGATTTGTTGTTTAAGTGCTTCAAACGACTCAAACTTTTGCTCATCTCGAAGTTTGTGCAAAAGTTCCACTTCTAGTTGCTTGCCATATAAATTGGCATGAAAGTCAAATAAGTGTACTTCTAACTGTTGGCGAACGCCATTTACTGTAGGTCGTTGGCCAATATTAGCCACGCCACCGACTGGCTTATCACCCAAGCCTAGCGCTTGAACAACATAGACTCCGGAAACCGGAGAAACACAACGTTTCAGTGGAATATTGGCCGTCGGGAACCCAATGGTTCTTCCTAACTTTCTTCCGTGTGAAACGCGACCGCTGATGCTGTAATCTCTTCCCAGCATCTCTTGTGCGGCATGCAAATCGTCACGAGCTAAGGCTTCGCGAATCGCGGTGCTACTCACTCGTAACTGTTGTAAACAAAAGCTTTGGGTACTGACGACTTCAAAGCCGTATTTTTCCCCAGCTTCCTGCAACATAGCAAAGTTACCTAAACGGCCTTTGCCAAAGCAGAAATCATCACCAACGACAAGAAACTTAACACCCAAACGCTCGACCAACAAGTCGCGGATAAACTCTTCCGCTGTCAGGCTGGCAAAATGGCGATTAAAGTTGACGCAAAGCAAACGGTCGATGTCGAGCTTGCTTAATTGAACGAACTTGTCGCGCAGTCGCGTCAACCTTGCGGGCGCTTTGTCTTTGGCAAACAGCTCCATTGGCTGAGGTTCAAAGGTCATCACAACCGACGGTAACGAAAGTTTCTCCGCTTGCTCAGACACTTGCTGCAATACTTGTTGATGGCCTTTGTGTACGCCATCGAAATTGCCGATCGTCAACACACAACCATAATGGTGTGGTGCGATATTATGAATGCCTCTAATCAGTTCCATTGGATACTGCGTTCTGCCTCTGTTTTTACTTTGCACTGTGTGAAACTGACGGATTATATACTAATCAACCTCAATCTGTCCCAGCTTTTAGGTCTTTTAAACGTACGCCTGTCAAAAATAGAACCGCCAGGTAAACTGCGGCGCCTAGACCAATTAACATTCCTAACATGCCGCTACGGTGAGCAAAGCTCCACTCTAGCCAAACCGACATATCTTCCAATTGCCATAAGATCGCAGCGACCATCGCAGCGCCAGCAATAACCAAACGTATAATAAAGAAGACGGTACGCTTAGTGATTTGATAGACCCCTGCAATGTGCAGACCTCGGTACAACAGCGCCATGTTGACGAACGCTGACAATGCCGTAGCAATAGCCAAGCCGACGTAACCGTAGAAATAGGCGAAAATTGCGTTGAACACCATGTTAGTCACCATCGCGATGATGCCGTATTTCACTGGCGTTTTTGTGTCTTGACGTGAGTAATAGCCTGGCGCCAACACTTTAATTAACATGAAATTCAATAGTCCAGATGCGTAAGCGAGCAACGACAGAGACGCTTGGTGCACATCTTGTGGAGAGAACTCACCGCGCATAAATAGCACCATCAACATCGGCTTCGCCAACGCCATCAAACCCAACATCGCCGGAATCCCGAGCAGCGTTACCATGCGAACGCCCCAATCCATGGTATGTGCAAAACCTTCGCTCTGCGAGTCCACATGTTTACGAGACAGCGCAGGCAAAATCACCGTCGCAATAGCAATACCAAACAGCCCCAGCGGGAACTCCAACAAACGATCGGAATAGTACAACCAGCTAATTGAGCCAGTTTGTAGAAAGCTGGCAATAAAAGTATCAAATAGCAGGTTGATCTGACTGACAGAGACGCCAAACAAAGCGGGAATCATCAACGTGCGGATTTTAACCACCCCAGGATCGCGCCACCCCCACTTAGGCTTAACCATCACGCCCGCCTTAATAAGGAAAGGAATTTGGAATAAGAACTGAACCAAACCACCTAAAAACACACCGATAGCCAGACCGATTTCCGGTTGAGACATCTGTGGCGAGATAAACCAAGCCGCCAGAATGATCATGACATTCAAAAAGACCGGAGTGAATGAGGAGACGGCAAACTTGCCGAGTGTGTTAAGAATGGCTCCGGAAAGCGCAACAAAGGTGATGAACCATAAATAAGGGAAGGTAATTTTGAGCATCAGACTGGCTAGCTCAAATTTCTCTGCGGCCGGCCCACCATGCATCCAATCTAAAAACCAGCCAAAACCAAACAGCGCGGTTACCACACCAGAGCCCAGCACGCCCAGCACGGTAACAATAGAGACAATAACCCCTAACGTACCGGCAGCACGAGCAATCAACTCGCGTGTTTTATCCATATCACCTTGAGCGTGATTCTCCGTTAAAACAGGGACAAACGCTTGAGAAAAAGCCCCTTCAGCAAACAAACGTCGTAAGAAATTCGGAATTTTGTTGGCGAAGAAAAAGACGTCAGCGCTTGCTCCTGCCCCCATTAAATTTGCCACTACAACATCGCGAACTAAACCCAGAACGCGGGAAATTAATGTCATAGCACTGACGATCATGCCTGACTTGAGTAGTCGTTTACTCACTGTAACCTCGGAATATCACTATAAGACAGCCAACCCTATACTGTTAAGCTCGTGGAGGCTCTAAATAGACGTCAAAAATATATCCGTTTATTGTTAGTTCTAAGCGGATAATTATTAGCATTGGTATAAAAATGCTGTTAGAATCCCCGCCATCTTAACCGCGATAACCTTTCATACCAAAATTTGTTTTGGTTTAGATGGGTTTTTGCACAAATCATTTGACATTTAGGCGCAAATGAGGGATATTCCTCGCCCTTAAATTGTCACAGAACTAAGTTTTTGGGAGTTAGACCCTTGGCAAATAGTAAATCTGCTAAGAAGCGCGCTATCCAAGCTGAGAAACGTCGTCAGCACAATGCTAGCCGTCGCTCAATGATGCGTACTTACATGAAGAAAACTGTTGCTGCTATCGAAGCAGGCGACAAAGAAGCTGCAACTGCTGCATTCGCTGTAGTTACACCTATCCTAGACCGCATGGCAACTAAAGGCCTTATTCACAAGAATAAAGCAGCTCGCCATAAGTCTCGTTTCGCTGCACAAATCAAAGCTCTTTAATAGACACTTGATTTTACAGTGAAGAAAAAACCGGCTTTATGTCGGTTTTTTTATATCTAAAATTCGTCAAATCACGAATCCAAGATAAGAAAAAAGCTGGCACTGCCAGCTTTTGTTATTTAGAACGACTCAAATCTGCCAGTTACCTACCGTTGCCTAAACAACACAGATAACACTAACGCATTTCAGTCTGTGCGATCAGTTTGCGCAATAAAGACCGTGAAGGGTTTGAATCAATGTCTTCACCTCATCACTTTTTAACGTGTAATACACCGTTTGCGCTTCTTTTCTCGTCGCGACTAATTCGTCACGACGAAGCCAAGCTAAATGTTGCGATAACGCCGACTGGCTTAATTCCAGTTTGGTACACAGCTCCCCAACGGACAACTCTTGGTTATGCAGCATACAAAGAATTTGTAGGCGTCTTTCGTTTGCCATCGCTTTGAGCAACACGACGGCTTTTGCGGAGTTTTTCTCCATTTCTTGTAGATTCATGTGTTGGACCTCTAGCTACAACTTACTTATTCCAACCCTGGCCAGCTTGTTGTGTTGCACTGATTTAATATCTCTAAGAACATCAAGATTCTTCTCCAGAGTCTTCTTTATTAGAACCTCTAAATTTAGCTTTAAAGCGATACATCAATTTTACCCACCAGCAGTGTTCACTGGGGCTTTATCGACGAGAAATAATTTTGCTCACTAAGCCAAGTATCTTGAATTACTTAGGTATCATTTAGATTTATATTTTTATCGATAGTAATCTATTTATTTGAGCAACGATACGGGTTTACTCAAACATTTGACTGAAATCAGCATCACATACGTTTTTTACCGCAGGATGCTGAATCATTCGCTCGGCGAAAATAACGTAATACTCTTCTTTCAAATCCTCAACATGACCGATCAACTGTAGGCTGCGGTCATCTTCGATTTCTGACATGTAAACCGTCGGCGCCAAAAAGATTACATCATCACGGTATCTCGCAAAGGCTTTCATCAACGCGACGTCATCAAACTCTCCCAAGACATCAGGTTGTAATCCTTGGCGATCAAACCATTGAATGACTTTTCGCCCCATCGCCGTTCGACTTGCTGGGATCAACAGCTTTTTCTTTTCCAAAATTTCAGGGAACTTGACGTCTGGAATGTCAGAAGATGCAAAGAAACTCATGCTACTCTCGCCAAGCTTCTTACTATAAAGGCCTGGGCTTTGCGTCGAGTCCACCGGGCAATCAGAAAGAATCATATCCAACTTGTGCTGCGATAGCCGTTCTAATAACAGTTCGTGCGTCGACTCGTAACAACGTAAGTGGATACTGTTGTCTTCAGGCACGGTTGTCATCAGTACTTTACTAACTAGCCGTTTTGACAGCGCATCGGCGACACCAACTTCAAACAAAATGTTGGAGTGCTGACTGTAGTTCACAATATCAAGCATCTCATAGCTTAAACCAAACATACGATCCGCATATTTGAAGACCAATTGTCCGAGTTCTGTTGGTTCTACAGTACGGCCGTTTCGCTTGGTTAGCTTGCCTTTCATCCGCTCTTCAAGCGCTTTGATTTGCCCGGTCACCGTTTGAGGAGTGAGAAAAAGCGCATCCGCGGCCTTGGTAACAGAGCCTTGCTTGCACACCATCCAGAAGTAATAAAGATGGTTGTAATTTAGATGTGACATCGGCCAATTCCAGAAAAGAAGGTGATGCTTTTTATACCAAATGTGACAGAGACAGACAAGATACTCGGCAAAACCATCACTTTAACCAACTAAAATTAAGTTTTACCGAAAATACAATCTCAGTATTGTCATAAAACTTGAAGTAAAACGCACTTTTTATCGAATTCTCTTCAAAAAAACCTCAGTTTATAAAACCAATAAAGCCTATATTTTTCAATGAATTAAAACAGGATAATCCGCTACTTTTTTTGAACTATTAAAAAGCACAATAAAAAGTGCTCACAGAAATCAATCTGTAATATTACTGAAATATTTGTTCTCTAACATCGCCCGAAGTTTCAACTTAAGACCGAAAAACGAACTTAAAGGTCAACGGAGAAAATTATGATGAACCAAGCTACTTCAACAGCAGCGCCTATCTCGAGCACGACTCGTTGGTTACGCTGGGCTAACTTGGCATTCATGCTGTATCTGCTTCTTCTAGCAGTATCTATGGTTGGTAGCGGTTTCAAATGGGCAACTGGCGACCAAGCAAAAGTATTGTTTGAGTTTGCATCTCACCCTATCGCTGGTCTTATGATCGGCCTAGTAGCAACAGCCCTAATCCAATCCTCAAGTACTGTAACTTCTATTATTGTGGGCTTAGTTGCAGGTGGTCTACCTGTAGAGACAGCGATTCCAATGGTAATGGGTGCCAATATTGGTACCACAGTGACCAATACTTTGGTTTCACTAGGTCACGTACGTTGTAAGGAAGAATTCAAGCGCGCATTTGCTAGTGCGACGATCCACGACTTCTTTAACCTTCTTGCTGTTCTGATCTTCCTTCCTTTGGAAATGATGTTCGGCATTCTAGAGAAAATTTCTCACTGGTTGGTTTCGCCACTATTGAACACTGGCGACATGAGCATGAAGGGTTTTGACTTCATCAAGCCAATCACTAAGCCTGTTGTTTCTGCTATCAAAGAACCGCTATCAACATTTGGTGACACCATGGGTGGCGTGGCTCTAATTGCTTTAGGTATCGCTACAATCTTCGTTGCTATCACAGTAATGGGTAAGCTAATGAAGAGCTTAATGGTTGGCCGTGCTCGCGATATTCTGAAGAACGCAATTGGTCGTGGTCCTATCCACGGTATCGTTTCAGGCTCTATCGTGACGGTGCTGGTACAATCTTCATCAACAACAACAAGCTTGATGGTTCCACTTGTAGGTACTGGTGTTCTTAAAGTTCGTGACATTTACCCATTCACGCTGGGTGCTAACATCGGTACGTGTATCACTGCGCTACTTGCTGCTACCGCAGTATCTGGTGAGTTTGCTGTGTTTGCTCTTCAGATTGCGCTAGTACACTTAACCTTTAATATTTTGGCGACACTGTTTATCTTTGGTATTCCGTTCTTACGTGAAATCCCAGTAAAAGGCGCTGAAATGATTTCAGAGCTTGCTATCAAAAACAAAGCCGTTGTGGGTGGCTACCTGATGTCTGTATTCATCATTCTGCCAGGCGCAATCCTTGCTCTGACAACCTGATAATACCAACCATCGCTTATTGTTTAAGGCTCCACGTTGTGGGGCCTTTTTTGTATCTGTAACCATGATGCAAAAATGAGAGCTGATGTAACTCCGATTGAGACTGAGAAATATTTGTTGTTCAAACCAAACACTCAATGATAATTTGGCTCCACCTCTTTCAATACAATCACCGTTAGTCAAAAGTACAGAGACGGTCATATACACAATGGATAACGGCTCTTGCCTCCCATAGTTGTCTTCGATGACTGACAGGTACTCTGCGCGTTGTTGAAAAAGGTCTTACCTTCACATGGAGTTGAACGACATGGCTCAGTTTAATGAACCAATTTCTAGCCAGCTATTAGCAATAGATGAAAACCTCACTCAGTTAGTCACTGATATTGATATTCTTAGCAGCGTAAACCCGCTTAATTACGCCCAAGAGCGAGAAAGGTTCATCAGTAATAAGTACTCGCAAGAACCTAACTTTCAGTACCAGAAAGCGCCTCTTGACACTCATCAGTCAAAACGCCGTTTGTACGAATTGCCTTTGGAACACATCGAAGATACTCAGTTGCAAAAGCTTTATGAGGATGTCATTCAGTCTTACGCCGACAAACTTGATCAAGTCAACACCATAGGTACGCAAGAGTTCCTATACAACTCTCTGCGCTATTACGGTGAACCAAGTGCGAAAGACATTGCTAACGCACATTTCATTTTGCATCTGCCGACAGAAGAAGAGAGCAAACCAGAGCATGATAGCCGCTCCATTGCTCATTTCATGCAAAGCTTCGCCGATAAAAATGGGTATGAATGTGAAATTCAAATCTTAGATGGCATGCTAGCAAACGCTTTGGTGTCAGGCTCTCGAGTGAAGATTAACAGCGCTGCGCACATCACAACTGACGAGCTTGAAGCACTCGCACACCACGAGATGGGCGTGCATTTGCTAACTACGCTTAATGGCCGTCAACAACCACTTAAAGTGCTTAGTTTAGGTTGCCCTGCCAATACCAATACGCAGGAAGGGTTGGCAATTTTGTGTGAGTACCTCTCTGGACACTTCAGTATCAAACGTTTAAGAACCTTAGCTCTTCGCGTGCTTGCTGTAGAATCCATGATTAAAGAGCGCGATTTCCGCCACACCTTTATGTTGCTGAAGGAGCAGTACAAAGCGTCTGACGTTCAAGCCTTTACCATTACTTCGCGCGTATACCGCGGTGGTGGCTTAACTAAAGATTATTTGTACCTGAGAGGATTTAGAGAAGTGCTCAACGCGTACGATAAGCTAGGGGATGATTTTTCACTGCTGCTATGTGGTAAAACGGAATTAAAGTATTTCGATCTGATCCGTTCTCTCGTTAATAAAGGGATTTTCACTCAACCGAAGTTCATTAGCCCTGCGTTATCGACTCCGAAGCAAACTAACCCGATTCATCGCTATATCGTTAGCGCATTGAAGTAACGAAACTCAAACGCATCGCAAAAGCAAAAAAGCTCCATTCGGAGCTTTTTGTAGTATCAAGAACCAGCGTGATTACACTGAGAATGGATAACGAATTGGATCGTGGTGTTCGTACCCTTCTACCCAAAAGTCATCCAGTGTCACCCAAGTTTCCAAATCTTCTAGAGATTTAATCTCCGGATTGATATGGAATGTTGGTTCTTGCAACGGTTCACGCTTCAACTGAACATCGCGCATCAACTCAAGCTGATCTTCATAAATGTGCGCGTTAACGATTTTATGGAAGGCCTGACCAGGCTTCTTACCCGTAATTTGCGCCATGATCGCTAAGAACACATAAACTTGAACCATGTTGAAGTTCAATCCAAGCGGCACATCGCACGAACGCTGTGTACTGTTGAGATACAAAGTGTCATCCAGTAGCGAGAAATGATGACTGTACATACAAGGTCGCAAGCACCCCATATGGAACTCACCAGGGTTGTAGAAGTTCAAGATTTCACCACGGTCATCAACACCGCGAGTCAAATCATCCACAATCTTGCGTAGCTGGTCGATATGACCACCATCAGGCTTTGCCCATGCGCGACCTTGAACGCCGTACACACGGCCCATGTCGTCTTCACCCTTACGGTATGGGTTATTCAACCAAGCGTCGTTTAGGTTGGCGTTCGCATCCCACGTTTTGGTGCCTAATTTACGGAAATCTTCAGCATTATCATAACCACGAATGTAGCCAAGTAGCTCAGCCACTGCTGCTTTCCAAAAACTTTTACGCGTCGTTACCAATGGGAATTGATTGTTCGCAACATCGTAGGTTAAATCCGCGTTGATTACCGTCAGGCAACGCTTACCTGTACGTTCATTTTCAACCCAAACACCTTGATCAACGATGCGTTGACACAAATCTAAATACTGTTTCACACCAATACCTTACTTCGTTTTAACTTGAGCTTTGTCTTGGTAAAGACCACGTTTGTAAGCCCAAACCATCATCAGAATACCCAACACGATCATTGGCGTTGATAGAATTTGTCCCATCGAAATATAACCACCAAATAGACCAAGCTGAGCATCCGGTTCGCGAACGAACTCGACTAAGAAGCGGAATGTACCATATCCAGCTAAAAATAGCCCTGATACCGAACCCAATGGGCGAGGCTTTTTGATGAACCAGTTCAAGATGAAAAACAGCACTACGCCTTCTAACAGCATTTCATACAGTTGCGATGGGTGACGTGGTAAAGGCCCGCCATTTGGGAAAATGATAGCCCAAGGCACATCTGTTACACGCCCCCAAAGCTCGCTGTTCATGAAGTTACCCATACGGCCCATACCCAAGCCAAATGGCACTAACGGCGCGACAAAGTCCGCTACACCAAAGAAAGTTCGACCGTTCTTGTGTGCATACCAGAACATTGCCGTAATCACACCCAATAAACCACCGTGGAACGACATACCGCCAGTCCAAACTTTGAAGAGATACAAAGGATCATCTAAAAACAGTTCAAAGTTATAGAAGATAACGTAACCGACGCGACCACCGATGACGACCCCTAAGAAGCCCGCGAAAAGTAGATCAGAGACTTGCTCTCGAGTCCAGCCGCTGCCTGGTTTGTCAGCACGACGGTTCGCCAACCACAATGCAAACATGAAACCGACGAGGTACATCAAACCGTACCAACGAATTGAAACAGGACCAATAGAGACTAAAACCGGATCAATATTGGGAAATTGAAGGTATCCCTGAGACATAAATCATTCTCTTCTTATTTACAAATAAAACCAATATACCCAAGTCACCTCAAATGCTCGGTTCAGCGTGAATAACTTGGGAATAAACTTACAGCAGCATTGTTGCTGCAACAAACATCAAGAATATTGCGAATATTTTCTTTAATACCGCAGTAGGAAGATTGGTCGCGAGCTTCGCCCCCACTTTCGTGGTCAACATCGAAGTCATCGCAATCGCAAGTAACGCAGGAAGGTAAACATAACCAATACTGTACGCAGGTAAGCCTTCAACCTTATAGCCGTGCAAAATAAAGCCGATCATGCCAGAGATGGCGATGATGCAGCCACAAACTGACGATGAGCCGACCGCTTTACGCATTTCTACGCCGTGCTTGTTGAGAAAAGGCACCGATAAAGAACCACCACCGATACCAGCTAAGCTCGAAACCACACCAATTCCCGTTCCGTACATCATAGTGACCGGACTACTCGGCATTGGCTTCTCACTTTTTACTTTAATGGATCGGAACATCTGCACAGCTAGACACAGTACAATGACACCAAATACTTTCGGCAAGTAATGAGTTGGGATCCATTCGGCAATGTTGGCACCAACAAAACCGCCAATCACCACTCCGGGCATTAGCCACTTCACAACAAACATATCTACGTTGCCAAGTTTAAGATGGTTGAGAGCAGAAGAACCTGATGTGACGATGATACTTGCCAAAGATGTCGCAAGCGCCATGTGCATGCTCATTTCTGGAGAAATGCCCGCCCAAGGCAGCAAAAATAACAACGCAGGTACGACGATTAATCCGCCCCCAATGCCGAGTAGCCCCGCCATCACACCAACAAAAGCGCCTAGCGCCAGCAATAACAAAAATAAAGAGACGGTCACGATTACCTACTTTTTCCCTGCACGAACGAAGCCTGCAAAACCTTGTTGGATAAAGAAATCATGCATCATTTGATGAATCTCCTCTCCGTACGATTTTGTCATCGCCTGTTCCGCTAGTTTTTCTAGTTCCTGTTGTTGGCTATGACGAATCAAATACTTCACCTTAGCCACGTTAGATGTGTTCATACTTAAGCTGGTGTATCCCAACCCAAGTAATAAGAGCGCACCAAATGGATCACCGGCTAATTCACCGCAGATGCACACTGGCACATGATATTTATCGCACACGTCATGAATCTGTTTGAGTGCTAACAGCACTGCCGGATGCATGGATTCATAGACATCAGCAACGCGGGAATTGTTCCGATCCACCGCCAGTAAATACTGAGTTAAGTCGTTAGTACCAACAGAGACAAAATCCACTCGATGCGCGATGGCAGGAAGCAGATATACCATCGATGGTACTTCGATCATCACCCCGACCTTTGGAGCCTGAATACGCTCATCAAGCAAGACAACTTCGCTGTAGGCTTGGTTGATCAGCGTCATCGCATCATCCAGCTCTTTAATACCAGATACCATGGGTAACAAGATACTTAAATTACCACTTTCAGCACTGGCTCTTAGCATCGCACGCAATTGAATCAAAAAGATATCAGGATGATCTAACGTAAAGCGAATCCCGCGCCAACCTAAAAACGGATTGTCCTCTTCGATTGGCAGGTATGGCAATGGTTTATCACCACCGATGTCCAGAGTACGCATCACCACGCGTTGGCTCGAGTAGCTGTTTAATATTGCTCGATATTGATGATACTGCTCATCTTCCGATGGAAAGTGATGTTGAAGTAAAAATGCAATTTCAGTTCGATATAAACCGACACCATCGACGCCCGTATTAATGGCAATGTTGCTATCGGCACTGAGACCCGCATTCAGCATCACTTCAATGTTCTGGTTATCTAACGTTACGGCAGGTAACGCGAGATCTTTATTGACCATCGCGAAGAGCTCTGACTCTTCACTAACCAAACTGCGATACTCACGTAACAGCTGGCGGTTGGGCTCAAGAAAAATCTCGCCCGTATAGCCATCAACGATGCCTAATTTGCCGTTAACCACATCCGTATTGATGTTAGCGCCCATAACGGCCGGCACACCCAATGCGCGCGAAAGAATTGCAGCGTGTGAGTTTGCGCCCCCTTCAAGCGAAACGACCGCTAATAAATGTTCTTTCGGCACCGATGCTAACAAAGTCGCAGTAAGCTCATTGGCCACTAAGATGATAGGACGATCGATGGCCGCATTCTCTTGCTCACTGTTGTGCAGAAAATACAGCAACCTTTGCCCCAACTCTCGGATATCTTGTGCTCGTTCACGCAAATAGACATCTGACATACGAGCAAAGCGGTTTGAATAAGTTTCGACTACCTGACGCAACGCCCAATCCGCTCGATCGCCTTTTTCAATCTGTTTCTTAAGATCGCCGCGCAACATTGGATCATTGAGCAAGTGGGTAAACAAATCGAATATCGCTAACGCATCTTTATTGATTTCGCTGTCGAACTTTTTCCGCATCCGGCGGAAATCATTCAGCGCACGCTCAATCGCTACCAGCAGCAGCTCTTGCTCTCGCTCTTTATCCAGCGTGGAAGACGGGAATACGTCCGACAAACTCGGCTGCGTGTTGTCAAACCAAAACTCTCCGATGGCGACACCCGTTGATGCAGGCAAGCCTTTAAGAACCTTCGGTTTTGAGGCTAATTGCCAATGACCTAAACTTTGCGCGTGAGCGATGATCACGGCTAACTGCGCAGATAAGGTCACTAAGAAAGATTCTTCCATCTCACTAAACAATCGTGGCGTCTTTTGCTGAATGACTAATACACCTAATACTTGTTTGCGATGGATGATTGGAGTGGCGAGGAAAGAGTGATAAACCTGTTCACCAAGCTGCGGGAAAAATTTAAATTCAGGGTGTTTTGAAGCTTCTGCGAGGTTAAGAGGTTCTGCGCTGCGTTTAACGAGACCAACTAAACCTTCATTGAAATTAATGTGGATGCTATCGCCTTCAAAAATAAGGCCTTGAGTTGCCATCAACTCAAGGCGCTGCATTTCTTCATTGGCGAGATAGATAGTACAACACTCAGTGCGAAGGGCGGCACAAGTCTCTTTTACCAATATATCGAGAGCCAGATGCACATCATCGACTCTGGAGACTTTCTCAACTATTTCCTTTAGCTGGCTGAGCATGACTATCCTCTACGTTGTTGCTTTTTTCTTTTCCCTTTCGCTTTTCTCTCTCGAAAAGGCATGGCTAAAGATGCAAACTCTTTCATCGCTCGACGATAAACATCACGCTTGAAAGAAACAACTTGCCGAACTGGATACCAATAGCTCACCCAGCGCCAACCATCAAATTCAGGGGATTTCCCGCGCTGCATATTGATGCGCGATTCATCGCATTCCAATCGCAGCAGAAACCATTTCTGTTTTTGGCCGATACAAACAGGCTTGGAGTCCCAACGCACCAATCGCTTTGGTAGTTTATATCTTAACCAATGACGACTTGTTGCAATGATCTTAACGTCTTTTTTCGTTAATCCGACTTCTTCATACAACTCCCTGAACATCGCCTGTTCAGGTGTTTCACCTTCGTCAATCCCACCTTGTGGAAATTGCCATGAGTGTTGCCCGTATCGTTTAGCCCAGAAGACCTGACCATGGTTATTACATATCACAATACCAACATTCAGTCGGTAACCATCGCCATCTATCACTGGCTAACCTCTATGAATAATTTTTTATTACCGTGATTTTTCCACATATCCCCATTACTAGCAAACTTACTGATGTGATATGAGCAAGATTTATTACCTTTTCACCGTTATTGGATATCTTTTAATCAAATTAAAGTTTATCAACACAAGAGTGAGACATTGCCCACATTTATTCACCTTTTCTGTGAATAACTTTGTGAAGAATTCCATATCAACTCCGATTTTCAATCAAAAGCATTATTCTCTTACTCATCAATAAAAATAACGACCAATCATAACTCAATGATAAATATAAACTTAAAAACAAACCTGGTGATAAAACGATCTTGTCAATTCTGATGATCTTTTCACCAAACTCAGATCGGTCAAAGATCAACCGATCGGTTATTTATCCACACATTCATTCTCTAACTTCATGACATCTACATAAAATCAAGCCTAAAAACGTTTCAAAACCCCTGTTTATTCATCCAGCCCATCAGTAGATCCACTTATATGCACCTATATCTGTGGATAAGTTATGAATTGATCATTCTTAATCCATCTCGATGAAATCTTGGACAGTAGATTTTGTTGAAATTTGTTAGACTAGGATTTTTCCATTGTCATGCAGTTATTATGAAACCAGAACCACAATCAGAAGCGGAGTTAATGGAACGCGCTCACGATATTGCCGGACTCAGTTTTGCGGAATTAGCGGACGAAGCAGAGATGACCGTTCCAGAAAACCTCAAACGCGATAAAGGCTGGGTGGGACAATTGCTGGAATGGCATTTGGGCGCTCCTGCGGGTAGCAAACCTCAACAAGACTTTTCCAAACTTGGTATCGAGTTAAAGAGCATTCCAATTGGCTACAACGGACGACCGTTAGAAACTACATTTGTATGCGTTGCACCCTTAACTGGTGTTCAAGGACTGACATGGGAAACCAGCCATGTGCGCAATAAGCTCTCGCGTGTATTGTGGGTTCCTGTAGAAGGTGAACGAGAAATCCCCCTTGCCGAGCGTCGTGTAGGGACACCTCTTATTTGGTCGCCAGATAAAGAAGAGGAGCAGATCTTACGAAATGACTGGGAAGAACTGATGGAAATGATCGTCTTTGGCAAATTTGATCAAATTTCAGCCAGACATGGCGAAGCGCTTCACTTACGCCCAAAGGCCGCTAATGCCAAAGCACTAACTGAAGCCTATAGCTCCAACGGGAAACCAATGAAGACGCTACCACGAGGCTTTTACCTGCGAACACAATTCACCGAACAGATCTTACTGAAGCACTATATCAATGTGCAATCTGAGTAACTCATCTGTTCACTCTAATGGGTAACCAACGATAATTCGATATCGCAGTAAGAGGCGGTACCCTCACTACCGCACTCATCGTAAGCGTTGTGTAACCGCAAATAAGCTTTGTCGATACCTAACCTGAGCAGCTCTTCTTTCACCAAATCTAAAGAACCAAAATGAAGCGGTTCCTCTCCATCTTTAATCGGCTCTAGCTGGTGCTTGTATTCCACAGCTAGCAAATAGTCAGCGACATCGGAACACCCAATGACAAATACTTTGGGTAACGTATAGGTGTCTTTATGTTGACCATGTAGCCACATGTCCAGTTGATGCTTCTGCATAGTGCACCTCCTTCACAAGATCTTTTTAGTGTAGTTGGGGGATGAATACCTTTCGAGCCACACTTGCGCTTATACGTAAATGATTTGCGATAGCGACCAAAAATCCCATATATTGATGGATAACCTATTCAGTTGGCTATTTTTCAAGGAAGTGAAATGCAATACACCAAACTACCGCACTCATCACTCGAGATCAGTAAAATCTGCCTCGGCACTATGACTTTTGGTGAGCAAAATACCGAACAGGAAGCTTTTGAGCAGCTCGACTTTGCTGTCGATCATGGGGTGAACTTCATTGATACCGCAGAGATGTACCCAGTTCCGCCAAAAGCAGAAACACAAGGCCTAACAGAACAATACATCGGCAACTGGCTGACAAAATCCGGCAAGCGAGAAAAAGTCGTTCTAGCGACGAAAGTGGCAGGGCCGCGCAATGTGCCCTACATCCGTGAAAACATGAGTTTAAATCGTCGCAATATCCATGATGCCATCGACTCTAGCCTTCAACGACTCCAAACCGATTACGTAGATTTGTACCAACTTCACTGGCCACAGCGTCAAACTAACTGCTTTGGCCAACTCAACTACCCTTACCCAGACAAGCAAGAAGAAGTGACGTTAATTGAAACCCTAGAAGCATTAACTGAACTGGTTAAGATGGGTAAAGTGCGTTACATCGGCGTATCTAACGAAACACCTTGGGGGGTGATGTCTTTGCTTCGTTTAGCGGAGAAGCATGATTTACCGCGTATCGTTTCAATTCAAAATCCATACAATCTACTCAACCGCAGCTTCGAAGTGGGTTTGTCTGAAATCAGCCATTATGAAGGTGTCCAACTGTTAGCGTATTCACCTCTGGCGTTTGGTTGTTTGAGTGGTAAATACTTAAATGGCGCAAAACCAGAAGGTGCACGCTGTACTAAGTGGGAGCGTTTCGCTCGTTACTTCACACCTCAAGGCGTCAAAGCGACAGAAGCATACGTGAACTTGGCACGTGAGCATGGCCTAGATCCTGCGCAAATGGCATTGGCGTTCGTCAACCAACGTCCATTTGTCGCTTCCAATATCATCGGTGCGACCAACCTTGATCAACTTAAAGCCAACATTGACAGCATCGATATCAAGCTTAGTGATGAGCTGTTAACAGACATTCAAGCGATCGGTACTACCTACTCTAACCCATGTCCATAAAAGCAAACAGGCTGACCATATAGGTCAGCCTGTTAATAGCACTTAGAACAAATCTATTTCGATATGCGTTTACAGCGTGTTGAGCTTTTAGGGTTAACTAAAGCGTAATGTTGGAAGCTCAACACGCTATAGATTACGTCGGTATTCGCGCAGTTAGCACTCGACGAAGATGACGAACTCGACGTTCAACTTTAACCGCTTCAGGCACGCTGGTTTGAGTAACTCGCCCTTCACGATCTAAACCAATATCCCTTAATAAATGAACATTGGTCCATGGAACATCATGAGAACTGCGGCGCACGGTACGTTGCCATTCTCTCTCTTCACGTTTTAAATCCGCTTTAATAAGCAAAGTCGCCAATGTTAAGTAAATTGAGTGACGCATAATTTTTCTCCAATTAAACGATAAATGATCGACTGGGAAAAATAGTACGCAGAGACACAGAGAGATCTGTTGAGACTAAGCCGCTACTTTTCCGCAGCCTAGTAAACATAAATTAGGTTACGGATTAATTTTTATCTTGTGAGCCAGTGGTATCGTTAATATCCGATTTAAAAGCTATCGGAGATTTAGACATACGATCAGCGCAAGCAGTGGTGTTAACAACGTAATGTTTCATCTTGCGCCTCCTAGCTAAAAAAATAATCCGTGTGTGAAGTGATATAACTCAACGAGTTATGGCTAAATTGTAAGCGTTGATGAATATATATCAAACAATTTCTATGCTTTCGATAAAAAACAAATCAATACCCTGAAGATAAGTTGCATATGTTTTTTCATATAACATATTCATCTAGGGAATATATAAAACTTCGAGTTTTATATATCAGAACGTATACAACGAAAAAGAGCGACCAGCAAGGTCGCTCTTTCAATTCGATTCACTCTTTGAATTACATCGCTTGATCGGAAATCAAGTTGTGCTTGTTAAGTAGTCGATACATGGTTGCACGCGACACACCAAGTTCTTTCGCCGCATTGGAAACTTGACCAGAGTGCGACTCCAACACAACCAATAACGCATCACGCTCACTCTTTTCACGAATTGATTTCAAACTGCGTTTTGAATCATTACGTTGCGGCAAATCGAGATGATGCTCTTCAATCATCACGCTGTCAGACATCAACACCGCACGCTTAACTTGGTTCATCAACTCGCGAACATTACCAGGCCAGAAGTAACGAGTCAGAGCTTTCAAAGCGTCCTCTGAGAAACTTTTTGCTTGAGAGTTGTACTCTTTAGAGAACTCTTGCAGATAGAAGCGAGCTAGTAGTGCAATGTCACTCGCGCGCTCTTTCAAGCTTGGTACGTTGATACGAAGTACGTTGATGTAATGGTACAACTCTTCGTTGAAGTCGCCATCAATCAAGGCTTTTTCTACGTCTGACGAGTTAGCAGCAAGAATACGCACATTCACATTCTTCACACCTTCGCGCGTTTCAATCGTGCCCTCTTGCAAGAACCTTAACAGGTTCATTTGCTGGTCCTTCGAAATGGTCAGAATGTCATTAAACAACACAGTACCGCCATCTGCTTGTTCCAACAGACTTGGGCCCATCTCAGCATCCGCAGCAATACCAAAGACTTCCGCTTGGAAACGTTGCTCATTCAAAGCGCGGCAGTTAATCGACATAAAGGGCTTATGAGAACGGGAAGATACTTTGTGAATTGCACGAGCAACCGCTTCTTTACCAGTACCACTCTCACCAGAGATCAGAATACTCACGTCCGTAGGACCAATTCGCTTAACTTGATCGCGTAAGCGCTTCATCGGGATAGATTCGCCAATCAGCCCCATATCGAGGCTATTGCCAAAGCTTGGCCAAACTTTTTTCTCTAGCTTGAGCATACCAAGTTGGTGGCCGATGGTGCTCAACAGTTGGGCATCTGGGATTGGGGCAGTAAAAAAGTCGATACAGAAGTTAACGATGAATTGGCAGATGGTGTCTGTGCCGAGCTGAGACTCACGAATAAACGCCAACCAACGCACGTGCTTATGAGAACTCACTAAGTTTGCCAGACCATTCAAGCTAAACTCGTCATGGCTCAGGTCAACGATACCGATACAAGGCCCAATATCTTCCAATAACGTGTTAGCTTTGCGTAAGTCGCCTACTTGGTGACACTTCCAGCCAACTTGTTCCAGTACTGATAACCAAGGCTCATAAGTACCGCCAACTACCACAAGCGATCCCGGGATGGAATCCATCTTAAACTGCCCAGCCATTCTCTAACCCTTATTCTTTTGTTGATAGAAATTTCGCGCCACAAACCCATCTTTGCGAACGGGTAACATTATCGAGACTACGACGCTCGAAGTCTGTCTCAATATTAAGACTATGCAATAGATTGAGATTTGGCGAATACTTATTTGCATATGCCATCAAAATCAAAATGCAACTTATTGAATTTTAGGAAATTAAAGATACAAAAAAACCACCCGAAGGTGGTTTTTTGTCATTGTTCAGCAAAGAATTACGCTTGTGGGCGCATTGCAGGGAACAAGATCACGTCACGGATAGTGTGCGTGTTAGTTAGCAGCATAACTAGGCGGTCGATACCGATACCTTGACCTGCTGTTGGTGGTAGACCGTGTTCTAGTGCAGTGATGTAGTCTGCATCGTAGAACATCGCTTCGTCATCACCAGATTCTTTTGCTTCAACCTGTGCTTTAAAGCGCGCGTCTTGGTCTTCTGCATCGTTAAGCTCTGAGAAGCCGTTTGCTACTTCACGGCCACCGATGAAGAACTCAAAGCGGTCTGTGAAGAATGGGTTGTCATCGCTACGACGTGCCAGTGGAGAAATATCCGCTGGGTAGCCAGTGATGAACGTAGGCTGCATTAGTTTAGGTTCTGCAGTTTCACCGAAGATCTCTTCAAGAAGCTGACCACAAGTCCAGAAAGGTTCTACTTCAACGTGAACAGATTTCGCGATAGAAACCATTAGTTCGCGGTTTTGTAGATCTTCTTCCGTTAGCGCTTGGATTTGAGCGTGGTCTGGGTTGTAGTGTTTGATTGCTTCAAACATGCTCATGCGAGCGTACTTACCGCCAAACTCAACAGTATCTTCACCGTAAGGCATTGATGTTGAACCTAGAACTTCTAGTGCTACAGAGCTTAGTAGTTCTTCAGTGAAGTCCATTAGATCTTTGTAATCCGCGTACGCCATGTAGAATTCCATCATTGTGAATTCTGGGTTGTGACGTGGAGAAAGACCTTCGTTACGGAAGTTACGGTTGATTTCGAATACGCGATCAAAGCCACCAACAACTAGACGCTTCAGGTATAGCTCAGGCGCAATACGCAGGTACATTGGCATGTCTAGCGCGTTGTGATGCGTAATGAATGGGCGAGCACTTGCACCACCAGGGATCACGTGCATCATTGGCGTTTCAACTTCCATGAACTGTTTAGAGATCATGAAGTTACGAATTGCAGACATAACTTTAGAACGTACAACGAATGCATTACGAGAATCTTCGTTAACGATTAGGTCTACGTAACGCTGACGGTAACGCATTTCTTGGTCAGTCAGACCGTGGAACTTCTCAGGAAGTGGACGAAGTGCTTTTGTTAGCAACTCGTACTCTTCCATGTTCACGTATAGGTCGCCTTTACCAGATTTGTGTAGCGCACCTTTAACACCGATGATGTCACCGATATCAAGACCTTGGTATTTCTCTTTCAGTTCTTTTTGAACTTCTTTGTCTGCGTAAGCTTGGATACGGCCAGATGTTTCTTGAATTACTAGGAATGGACCACGTTTTGCCATAATACGACCAGCGATCGCTACTACGTGGTTAAGCTCTTCTAGCTCTTCCTTAGTCTTTTCACCGAACTCTTTTTGAAGGTCGCCCGCTAGTGCGTCACGACGGAAGTCGTTTGGGTGGCCGTTTGCTTTGCAGCTCTTTCGGATTTCGTCCAGTTTAGCGCGGCGCTCAGCAATCAGCTTGTTTTCTTCTTGTACAGTTTCGTTTTGAACAGCATCAGTCATTTTCGATGTATCCTGTTTTTGTCGGTGAAAAGCTTTATAGGCCTGATTTCAGGCTAGCTTCAATAAATTTGTCCAGATCGCCATCAAGAACCGCTTGAGTATTACGGTTTTCAACGCCCGTACGGAGGTCTTTAATGCGTGAATCATCCAATACGTAAGAACGGATCTGGCTACCCCAGCCAATGTCAGACTTAGCGTCTTCATTAGCTTGTTTTTCCGCGTTTTGCTTTTGCAATTCAAGCTCAAATAGCTTCGCTCGAAGCTGTTTCATTGCCTGATCTTTGTTCTTATGTTGAGAACGGTCGTTTTGACACTGCACCACAGTATTCGTTGGTACGTGCGTAATACGTACCGCAGATTCAGTGGTGTTGACGTGCTGACCACCCGCACCTGACGCACGGTAAACGTCGATACGCAGATCAGCAGGGTTAATGTCGATAGCAATGTTTTCATCAATCTCTGGGTAGATGAACGCAGACGCAAAAGACGTATGACGACGGCCGCCTGAATCGAATGGCGATTTACGTACTAAACGGTGAACACCAGTTTCTGTACGTAGCCAACCGTAAGCGTAATCACCAGAGATACGAACCGTTGCAGATTTAAGACCCGCAACCTCACCTTCAGATACTTCGATTACTTCCGCCTTGAAGCCTTTCGCTTCTGCCCAGCGTAAGTACATGCGTAACATCATGTTGGTCCAGTCTTGCGCCTCAGTACCACCTGAACCTGCTTGCAAGTCAATGTAGCAATCAGAGCTATCGTGGTCACCAGAGAACATGCGGCGGAATTCTAGCTGCGCAAGCTTCTCTTCCAACTCTGCAAGTTCTGGTTCGATTTCATCAAACGTTTCTTGGTCTTGTTCTTCAACAGCCAGTTCAAGAAGACCATCAACATCTTCTACACCTTGCTCTAGTTGATCAATAGTTTCAACTACGGCTTCAAGTGATGCACGTTCTTTACCTAGTGCTTGTGCACGTTCAGGCTCGTTCCATACATCTGGCTGTTCAAGTTCTGCGTTGACTTCTTCTAGACGCTCTTTCTTCGCGTCATAGTCAAAGATACCCCCTCAGGACATTCGTGCGCTCAGACACGTCCTGAAGACGGTTTTTAATGGGATTGATTTCAAACATGTTTGCTCAACATTTTAGAATAGAATTTAACCGAGAAATTCTACTGAAAAATGTGACGGAGATACAGGAAAATTTCGGCTGAGAAATCAGATTACGATTAGAGAGAGCACGGTCATAAAATTTTACACCCGCTTAAGGGCAACCGTACTCTATATTTAAGAAAAGCTTAGGTATTACTTGGCTTCGATGTGATCAATCATCAGTTGCAATGATTGGTTACCACGAAATTCATTCACATCCAGCTTGTAAGCCAAACGTACAGTTTTGACCGATGCGTCAGGCCAACGGCGTAAATCGACGTTAAATGCAATTCCATCAATCATCACATTGGTCGGATGCCCTTTGTATAAAGGCTCCAACATCAGTTTAAGATGTTTTTCTCCCACCAATTTTTGGTGCAACACCTTAAACTCACCATCAAAGATTGGCTCAGGAAAAGCTTGTCCGAATGGCCCACCAGCGCGCAACTGCTCCGCAATGTGCATAGAAAACTCTTCCGGTTTTAACTCGCCATCAGTAAGAATCACGCCTTTTAGAGCCGCTTCGTCGAGCTCTTTTTTCACCACTTCATCGAATAAACGACTGAAACGCTCAAAATCTTGCTCTTTGATGGTTAAGCCTGCCGCCATCGCGTGACCGCCAAACTTGATGATCAAACCTGGATTTTGCGTATCTATGAAGTCCAACGCATCACGCATGTGTAATCCAGGAATCGAACGACAAGAACCCTTGATCGTCCCTTCACCACCGTCAGCAAAGGCAATGACTGGACGATGGAATTTCTCTTTGATACGCGAAGCGAGAATACCAATCACACCTTGGTGCCAATCGCGTTGGAACAGCGATAAGCCGTATGGCAGCTCGCTGTTTTCGCCAAACTGCAAACGTTCACAAAACGCCATCGCTTCTTGCTTCATGCCTTCTTCAATCTCTTTACGAGTCTGATTGAGTCCATCAAGCTCACTGGCCATGCGACGTGCGGCGTGGATGTTGTTACACATCAGCAGCTCAACACCAAAAGACATGTCGTCTAAACGGCCAGCGGCATTAATACGCGGCCCCAATGCAAAGCCGAAGTCCGATGCCACCAAACGTCGCGCATCGCGTTTCGCCACTTCAATCAGTGCTTGAATACCTGGGCGCGCTTTCCCCGCACGAATGCGCTGCAAACCTTGATGCACCAGAATTCGGTTGTTCTCATCAAGCGGCACAACATCAGCAACAGTGCCCAGTGCGACAAGGTCGATCAGCTCCATCAGTTTCGGCTCTTGCATGCCTTGCTGAGCAAACCAGTTGTGTTTGCGCATGTGGACGCACAACGCCATCATCAGATAGAACGCCACACCAACGCCAGCCAACGCTTTAGAAGGAAACGCACAACTGTCGAGGTTTGGGTTCACCATCGCATCCACTTCTGGCAGAACTTGTCCTGGCAAATGGTGGTCTGTCACCAATACGGTAATGCCATTTTCTTTGGCGTAGCGCACACCTTCAATCGACGATACGCCATTGTCGACCGTCATGATCATTTCTGCGCCAAGTTCCAATGCTTGATCGACCACCTCTGGGCTCAAACCGTAGCCATCTTCAAAGCGGTTCGGCACCAAGTAATCGACGTTATTGCTGCCAAGCATACGCAATGCCAATACAGAAAGAGCAGAACTCGTTGCGCCATCTGCGTCAAAGTCACCCACCACGATGATGCGTTTTTGCTCTTGAATCGCTTGGAACAATAACTTAACCGCCTGCTCAATGCCGCCAAGCTTTTGGTACGAATGCAATCCACGAGCAGAGGTTTCTAGCTGCGCGATGTCAGTAATACCGCGATTGATGTAAATGCGTTTTAAGATCGGAGGAATGGAATCTGGGAGAAGGGAAAGATCCGGTTCGGGACGTCGTTGAATTTCTATCATGCTTGAAAAGAGCCGACTATTGCGTCGGCTCTGCTCCTTAAAGGATTACAGTTGCTCTAAACGTTTCAGTAGTTCAGCTGGCGGTAAGTACCCACCAACCATCTCACCGTTTGGAAGGAAGATTGCAGGCGTACCTGAAATACCTAACTGACGACCAACGTTGTAGTGCGCTTGAATGGTCTCTTTACATTGCTCAAGATCTTTCGCTGGATTGTCGAAAGTGCGGCTCACTTTCGCGTTATGCATCGCCGCTTTTGGATCTTCTGCACACCAAATCGTTGCCATTTGCTCAGCAACAGGCCCTGTCGCACCTTGGCGAGGGTATGCCATGTAACGCACAGTAATACCTAGATCATTGTAGCCCTGCATTTGGTTATGCAGACGAACACAGTAGCCACAAGTGATGTCAGTAAACACGGTCACCACGTACTTTTCGTTGTCCGCTTTGTATTCGATCATGCTGTCTGCAAACTTAGCAATTTTCTCAGCATTCAAAGGCGCTTGGCGTTCTGCAAGTACGTCTTTGTAACCGCCGTTGTCATCAATCGCGTATAGCGTACCTGCAATAAAGTGATCGCCATTGTTTGACGTAAACAATATGCCGCCGTTGGTTTGAATTTCTAGCAGGCCCGCCACATCTGAAGGTTGAATATCAATAATAGACAGACCTAGTTTCGAGAACTTCGCTTTTAGCGCCGCTTCATCAAAGTGTTGTTGCGCAGTTGGCGCAGCCTGTTGTGCAGGAGTTTCGGTTTTTGCCTGACTTTCTTCCGCACCACACGCGGTAATAAAGAATGGTAAAGTCAGCAGAGTTAGTCGGCGTAATACGCTCATTAAAGTCACCTTTAAATAAATTCTTTTCATCCAATCAAAAAGGATGAAGCAAGCCATCATTATGCTCTTGGGTGGTGTTGACTGTGGATCTGCTTCAATCGTTCAGTCGCCACGTGAGTATAAATTTGCGTGGTCGATAAGTCACTATGCCCTAGCAGCATCTGTACGACCCTGAGATCTGCGCCATAGTTCAATAAATGCGTTGCAAACGCGTGGCGTAAAACGTGCGGCGAAAGCTGGTCGGTATCGATACCAGCAATGACAGCATAGTATTTGATACGATGCCAAAACGTCTGACGAGTCATTTGGCGTGCTCGTTTACTTGGGAATACCACATCGGAAGACTTATCTCCCAATAATGCAGGACGACCTTGCTGGATGAATGTATCAATCCACTCGATCGCATTCTCCCCCATCGGCACCAAACGCTCCTTGCCACCTTTACCCGTCACACGCACGACGCCCTGACGTAAACTGATGTTTTCCATCGTCAGGCTGACGAGTTCTGTCACACGCAACCCAGTCGCATACAACAACTCAAGCATGGCTTTATCGCGCAGCTCTACCGGATCATTCGGATCTGGCGCGTCCAAAAGTGCGTCCACTTGCTCTTCACTGATGTCTTTCGGTAAGCGTTGTGGCAATTTCGGGCTGACCAACAAGGCACTTGGGTCATCGGCACGTACTTTTTCGCGGTGAAGATACTGAAACAAACGGCGAATGGCTGACAGCATACGAGCACGTGACGTCTGCTTGTAATCCAAATCCACCAGATACGTTTGGTATTCTTGAAGTCCAGACAAACTGATGAAATCGAGGCGGTAACGATGATGCTCCATCCAAGTGAGAAGCTTCATTAAGTCATTTCGGTACGAAGCCAGCGTATTCTCTGACAGACCGCGCTCCATCCACATTGCATCTAAGAATTGCTCAACAAGCGCAAAATCTTGTTGATTGACAGGCTGTTGTGCCGTCATTCACGCTTCCTTTTATTGTTCATCTATACCCTGTGAGAGTAAGACAGCGCCAGTGTGAATGCTATAAAAAATTGGCTCAGGTGGGGAATCTCACGATATTCGCTGCATTCCTAGGCAGTTTAAGGTTAAAATCCTCTGCAACAGCAACACAAAAAACGACGAATATAATGAAAATCGGACTCTTTTACGGCTCAACAACCTGCTACACCGAGATGGCAGCAGAGAAAATTCGCAACATTATTGGTGCAGACCTTGTCGATATTCACAATGTGAAAGAGACGCCGCTATCGCTGATGGCTGAGTATGATTTATTGCTTCTAGGCATCTCGACTTGGGACTTTGGTGAGATCCAAGAAGATTGGAGCGCTAGTTGGCAAGACATCGCGTCTACGCCCTTGAAAGGCAAAGTTGTGGCGCTATTTGGTCTTGGCGACCAAGAAGGCTATGGTGAATGGTACCTTGATGCCATGGGCCTACTGCACGACGAGTTAAAAGCAACCGGCGCCCAGTTTATCGGTTATTGGCCAAACGAAGGCTATGAGTTTGAAGCCTCGAAAGCGCTAACGGAAGATGGCAGTCAATTTGTTGGCCTAGCACTAGATGAAGACTCTCAATACGACTTGAGTGACGAGCGAATTGAAAAGTGGTGTGAACAAGTACTTGTGGAGTTCCACGATACGCTTTAAGCACCGACGCTTACGTTGATGCGAACCAGATACAAAAAAGCCCGATGAATCACTTCATCGGGCTTTTTCATTATTCAATTTCTAGCGTCTTTACGCCGCTTCTTCTCGTAGTTCTGGTTGAACAGATTTAGAGATGAAGAACATGCAGATGATAGCTGCCAGAGTAGGAAGAACCCAACCCATGCCCACTTCAAACAGCGGTAGTACGTTGAACGCAGATACATCCAAACCAGCAACTTTCGCTGCATCAACAAGTGCGAACAATAGTGATACTAGCAGTACCGCACGGTATGCAAAGCGAGGATTTGGCAGCTTGCTACGAACAAAGGTAAGAGCAACCAAAGCAATCGCCACTGGGTAAAGGGCAAACAGTACAGGTACAGAGAGCGAAATCAATTGCGCTAGACCAACGTTAGCAACTAGCGCACATACTGCACCGTTGATTAGAACCCACTGCTTGTATGACAGTGATGTCTTCGAGCTGAAGAAATCAGAACATGCTGAAATCAGACCGATAGCCGTTGTCAGACACGCTAGCAATACAATCACAGAAAGAACGATTTGACCGTAAGGGCCAAACAACGCTTGAACGTACTGGCTTAAAATCAGACCACCGTTGTCTGCACCCGCAGCAACTGTTGCGCTGGTAGCGCCTAGGTAGAATAGCGAAATGTAAACAAATGCTAGACCAGCCGCCGCGATACAACCTGCAAAAATCAGGTACTTAGTCGTCGCAGAACGCTCCGTAATACCTTTGCCGCGCAGTGCATCCACCATCAACATACCAAACATCAGCGATGCGAAAGTATCCATGGTGTTGTAGCCTTCAAGGAAGCCTTTGGTTAGTGGCTGAGTTAGGTACTCACCGCGTGCACCGATCATATCGCCTTGAGGATCTAGGAATACTGCAACAGCAAGAATGATCAAACCGACAAACAGCGCTGGAGTCAGCACTTTACCGATCAAGTCGATAAGACGGCCTTGGAACCAAGAAAACAGCATTGCAACCGCAAAAAAGATCACAGAGAACGCGGTAAGGTGCGCTTGAGAAGCTTCAACAAAGAATGGCTTCACGGCCATCTCGTAAGCTACTAGACCTGTACGAGGCGCTGCAAACGCAGGACCAATAATGATGAAGATAAGTGCTGCCATCAATACTGCTGCTTTTTTCGGAAGATCTTGAGTCAAGTGATCCCATGATCCACCTGCTACAGCAATAGCAACGATAGTAATAAGAGGTAGACCTACCGCTGTTAGCAAGAAACCGAACATCGCTGGCAATAGGTTTTCACCCGCGAGCTGACCCGCTAGAGGTGGAAAGATGATGTTGCCTGCACCTAAAAAGAACGCAAATAGCATAAAGCCTACTGCGACAATATCTGTTAGTTTTAACGTCTGCTTCACAGATAACCCTTTTCTTTATTTAATGAATGTTGTGTATGCATCGACCACTTTTTTGTATACCCAAAAGTTAATGAGTATCTGTGGTTCAATCTATAAAATTTTCGCCGCATAATGACGAAAGACTCATCATTTGGCAACCTTTAAGAAAAAAACACCATATTAATTTAGTTTTTAAACTTAAAAGCAGTGTATCTAACTAGATCAAAAGAACCGTACAGTTCTTTATCTCGATCAATTAACCATACAATTTAATAACCAACAAAACAACAATCTATACAAATAAGAAACAATAGAGAATTTCACTTAAATATTGAGCAGATAAAAAACAATCATGAAGAGCGGAAAATTTCAAACTAAAGGCTTCAAGTTTAAGCAGTTTTGTATCGAAGGAGGCGAAAGTGGCATGCCGGTGAGTACCGACGGCGTGATGCTTGGCGCGTGGATGGAAAGTCCGAGCCCTGCCCATATCTTGGATATCGGGACAGGAACAGGGTTACTCGCTTTGATGTGTGCTCAACGCTTTCCTGACGCAAAAATTACCGCCGTTGACATCGAAACCACAGCGGTTGAAGCCGCAAGCCACAATTTTTCGCACTCGCCGTGGCACGACCGACTCTCAGTTCAGCATACCGATGTTTTGAGTTTTTCGCCGCCGCAACGCTTTCAACGCATTGTTTGCAACCCACCCTATTTCAACACTGGTGAGCAAGCTAAACAAAGCCAGCGAGCAACCGCAAGGCATACCGACTCCCTACGCCATGATGCGTTGCTTAAGTGTTGTTATCAGTTGCTAGATACAGAAGGAAAAGCCAGCTTTGTGCTGCCAATCACCGAAGGGGAGCTATTTATTGAACTAGCATTAACCCAGGGTTGGGCTCTATCTCGACTGTGCCGCGTGCAACCATCGGAAAAGAAACCCGTGCACCGTTTGCTGTTTGAACTGGCAAAGCAACCTTGCGATACTCAAGAGTCACATTTGATCATTCACTCATCAGACGGTTACAGCGATGATTTTGTCCGCTTAACCCACGAGTTTTATCTTAAGATGTGAAATAACATGTGATCCTTATCACCAATCACTTTATAATGTGCGACCTTTTTATATTCTATGCTGCTTTGGCGAACCATTAACCAAGCTTTGCTTGTGGAGAACTCATTGTGATCAGAACCTTTGCTGAACTTGATCTAGACCAAAACCTACTTGAAGCCATTGAAGAGATGGGCTACGAACGCCCAACTAAAATTCAGGCAGAAGCGATTCCACAAGCGTTGGATGGTCGTGACATTCTAGCGTCAGCGCCAACGGGTACTGGTAAAACTGCAGCCTTCGTTCTGCCAGCATTGCAATACTTGCAAGATTTCCCTCGTCGTAAACCTGGGCCAGCGCGTATTTTGATCCTTACGCCAACTCGCGAACTAGCTATGCAGGTTGCCGACCAAGCTCGTGCTTTGGCAAAGAACACTAAGCTGAACATTTTCACGATCACAGGCGGCGTTCAATACCAAGAACACGCAGACATCCTAGCAACTACGCAAGACATCGTAGTTGCAACACCAGGCCGTCTACGTGAGTACATTGATGCAGAACGTTTTGATTGTCGTGCTATCGAATGGCTGGTTCTCGATGAAGCAGACCGCATGCTGGACATGGGCTTTGCTCCAACGGTTGACCGTCTGTCGAATGAATGTCGCTGGCGTAAGCAAACCCTTCTGTTCTCAGCAACACTAGAAGGTAAAGGCGTAGAAGGCTTCACAGCTGACCTACTGAACGAGCCAGCAGAGATCGACGCAAAATCGCCACTGCGTGAGCGTAAGAAGATTGCTCAATGGTATCACCGTGCTGATAGCGCAGAACACAAACTGGCTCTGCTGAAACATATCATCACAGAGCAAGCTGAGCGCACTATCGTGTTCTTAAAAACTCGTGAACGCTTGGCAGAGCTACGTGCACAACTTGAGAGCGCACAAATCCCGTGTTCGTGGATTCAAGGTGAAATGCCTCAAGATCGTCGTAATAATGCCATTGCACGTTTCCGTGACGGTACTGTGAACGTGCTACTAGCAACTGACGTTGCGGCGCGTGGTATCGACCTTCCTGATGTTTCTCACGTTATCAACTACGACATGCCTCGCACGGCTGACGTATACCTTCACCGTATCGGCCGTACAGCTCGTGCAGGTAAGAAAGGTAACGCAATCTCAATCGTAGAAGCGCACGACCAGCCAATGATGGATCGCGTAGCACGTTACGTGAAAGAAGACATCAAAGAGCGTTTCATTAAAGAGATGCGTCCTAAGCACAAGAAACCTGTGTTTAAGAAGAAAAAGAAAAAAGAAGACAAGAAGAAAACAGCGAAAAAGAAAACCGCTAAGAAGAAGTAATCTTGTTGAGGCTTAAAAAGCCCAAATAGAAATAACAAAGGGTTGGCAGTGCCAACCCTTTTTCGTTTGTGTAGCTTTCAATTAATAACGCGTATTGCGCTTCAATCAGTTTTGCTCTTCACGTTTAAATACCAAGTCTGTTGGTGTCGACTCTTCCTCAACGAAGTAGTAGCCAGCGGTATCAAACTTCGTTAAATCCGCCACGCTCTCAATGCGATTTTCGATGATGTAACGCGCCATCATGCCACGCGCTTTCTTCGCATAAAAACTGATCACCTTGTATTGGCCATTCTTACAGTCTTTGAAAATTGGCGTAATCACTTGTGCATCCAAGCTCTTTGGCTTCACTGCTTTAAAATACTCATTCGACGCAAGATTAATCAAAACATTGTCGCCTTGCTCAGCAATCGCTTCATTGAGCTTGTCGGTAATCACATTGCCCCAGAACTGGTACAGGTTGCTACCTTTATCGTTCGCCAGTTTTGTTCCCATCTCCAGACGGTATGGTTGCATTAAGTCGAGCGGTTTGAGCAGACCGTACAGACCAGATAGCATGCGTAAGTGTTTTTGCGCGTATTCGAAGTCCGCATCTGATAGTGTTTCAGCTTCCAAGCCCGTGTACACATCACCTTTAAACGCCAAAATGGCCTGACGCGAGTTTTCCGTTGTGAACGTTTCGCTCCACTCTTGGAATCGCCCGACGTTCAGATCGGCTATTTTGTCACTCACTTTCATTAAAGAGGCAACATCAGCAGGCGTCAGTTTGCGGCAAACGTCGATCAATTCTTTTGAATATTCAATTAACTCTGGTTGAGTAAATTTTTCTGTCGCTAACGGAGACTCGTAATCGAGGGTCTTCGCTGGAGAAACTACGATAAGCATGACTTTCACTTCCCTAATTTTGTTTTTTATTAGGGTACAAAAAAAGCCATGCATTGTCTGCATGGCTTTACGAATCGTCTTAATAGCTTTTAACGATAGGAGAACACTTAGTCTTTCTTAGTGTTGTCCCAAATACCGTCTTCTAGCTGAGACTTAAGCTCAGGGAAATCGTTCGCATCGAACGTTGGTACTTTACCTTCGCCTAGCTGGCGGTTGTAGTCTTTCGCCAGTTTGATCACGATACCCGATAGCAACAGAATCGCTACCAAGTTAACAATCGCCATCAGACCCATCGAAACGTCAGCCAACGACCAAACCACAGGAAGAGACGCTAGCGCACCAAACATTACCATGCCCAGAACCACAACGCGGAAGATGCTTAGACCAGCTTTATGGTTGTGCTCCAAGAAGATCAGGTTCGTTTCTGCGTAAGAGTAGTTCGCGATGATTGAAGTAAACGCGAAGAAGAAGATTGCAACTGCAACAAAGATGCCGCCCCAATCACCAACTTGCGAGCTCAATGCACGCTGAGTTAGCTCAATACCAGTAACTTCCGTTGCCTGACCTACATACTCGCCCGACATCAGGATAATCGCTACTGTTGCAGAACAGATAACAATCGTATCCATGAATACGCCTAGCATCTGAACGTAACCTTGAGATGCTGGGTGCGGTGGGTAAGGCGTTGCCGACGCTGCCGCGTTAGGCGCAGAACCCATACCCGCTTCGTTCGAGAATAGACCACGTTTGATACCGTTGATCATTGCTTGTGCAATCGCATAACCAAGACCACCCGCTGCTGCTTCTTGCAGACCGAATGCGCTCTTGAAGATCAGCATCAATACATCTGGTAGTTTCTCTAGGTTTGAGAATACAACGAACAATGCAAGTACTAGGTATAGCAGTGCCATGATAGGAACGATCAGCTCAGCTACTTTCGCGATACGCTTGATACCACCGAAGATAACTACAGCTGACAGTGCAACAACAGCAATACCAACGTATAGGTCATTCCAACCAAATGCGTTGCTCATTGCGTTTGCAATTGAGTTCGCTTGTACGGCGTTGAATACCAAACCAAAAGCGATGATTAGGAAAACAGAGAACAACACGCCCATCCAACGCATGCCCAAGCCTTTTTCCATGTAGTAAGCAGGACCACCACGGTAGTTGCCATCATCATCTTTGGTTTTGTATAGCTGCGCCAGAGTACTCTCTGCAAACGACGTTGCCATACCAAGCATTGCGATCAGCCACATCCAGAAGATCGCGCCAGGGCCACCTGCAGTCAATGCAACTGCAACACCCGCCATGTTACCGGTACCTACACGTGCAGCAAGACTAGTACAAAGCGCTTGGAAAGAAGAAATACCAGCTTTGTCTGCTTTACGGCTGTTCTTAAGAACAGAGAACATGTGGCCGAAGTGGCGGAATTGGATGAATCCCAATCGAACGGTGAAGTAGATTCCTACACCTACAAGAAGATAAACCAGAATCGAACCCCAAAGGAGATCGTTCATCAAATTGATTAAGTCTGTCATGTGTACCTCAAAGTGAGTTGCGCCAGTCTGTGCGTCCGAGCCATCCACCAGATTGCCTGCTAAGTGTCAAAGTGTGCTTAGCTTTTTGAATAATGTTTATGCGCAATCTAGAATCGTAAACGTCGCTTCATGCATCCATTTTACGTACCAGCGTATTTTTTGACGGGCGGATAATGCAACCTAGGAACGCAAAAATCAATATGCAACCGCTATAATAACGTTGTTATTTTTCACTATAAAGTCACCAAAAAATAACATAAAAATAGGACTTAACACCCCAAACGCGCAACATTTCAATTACCAACATCCAACATAAATAATTACACCGACATTAATAGAACAGCACTCCATAAAAAACGAACCAAGCTAGTATTCACAAGGTGTTACATAAATTTATCTTTGCCGCCAGAGAGGTAATCGAACACTATTTCATCAAACACATTTTATGCAACTTCAACCTTTGCTTAGTACTCTAATTGAACGCATCAAATTAACATTGAAAATCTCTTCATTAAATCGTTTTCCCTTTCTCGTTTGTACATTTTTTATTCAATAGTTCACGAAGCAAAATGTGATTTTGAGAGAACTTTTGCACGAAAATGTCATGTTACCGACACAAATGCGAAATATATCATGGTTATTCTCACACCTATTGTGGTACTTAAAAAACTCCACAAGGACTGGTTACAACAGTTTAGATAAAGAAGGGTAAAGGTGGCTTATGGAAGGCTTTCAACTAGATGAGATTTTCAATCTGGATACTACCTCAACAACAAGATCTCGCGCTAAACCAGTAAAAAGAAAGTGGCGTGAAATAGAAGAGATGAACGACAGACGTAACTTACTTAAAGAACTACGTGAACTTGATGTTTGCAACGACTACAGCTTAGACGACATCAAACTCTAATTTGAACAAAAGGCACCCTAACGGTGCCTTTTGTTTTTGTATAGAGCAGGGTTACATGTTCTGATTCTCTACGTCTAAATGTTTACGTTGACGGAATTCTTACTCAATGAGAATTAGCCGTTCTTTTTATCGAGAATTGGTTATGTTGAATTTCCATTCAATTCTCAAACAATAAGAATTACCACAAATAAACCCGAGCAAGATTTATAGAGACTCGGGCTTTGAGTAAGTTAAACAAACTCCATATCGCTTTGACGAACGCGCTCGGCAAGCTGTTTGTAGCGATCCGCAATCGTGTCACCAAATACAGGGTCGTCTTCGCTCTCTGTCCACAGACTTTCAACGTGTTGCCAGTCTTCAGTAGTAAAAAGCTCTTCAATTAATGGCAGGATTTTTCTCTCTTCGAGCTCAAGGTGACGCTTTTGCGACTCAATGAAATCTTCTAGCTGAGCAATAAAGATGTCTTGAGGAACAACCGCATCTTGCAAAATCATCTCAATGAGCATCGAAAACTCTTTGGTCTTCTCGGCGAGCTCTTGGTGCTCTTTCTCCAAGTTTTCCATGGTTTGTTGCTTACCGTAATGCTTGAGGAAATGATGGTAGAGAATATCTTCTTTCGGATGATGAATTTTTTCCGAATGGTTTGAGAGGTAATCAACAATCTCGCTTACTAGCGAGTAATTAATGGCGTTTTCTTCTTTAATTTCGTTGAGTTTATGGCGCAATATGGCCAGCAGGCGAACCATGTAGCCGTGTTCGCGTCGAATTCTTTCGATCATCATAGCGTCTCTCCTTAACACCTACTTTCAATAAGTGTACATGAGAAATTCGCCACCAGCTTCGAGCATGCTCAAAAAAACAGCGATCATTGCACCATGATCGCTGTCTCTTCTTTTATACCGTTAACGGTAAATGCCAGTTGATTGGCTCTTTTCCTTGCGAAGCAAGTAATTGGTTTGCTTGGGAGAAATGCTTACAACCCAAGAATCCTCGATGAGCAGACAATGGCGATGGATGCGGCGCGGCTAATACATGGTGCTTCGAGCGGTCGATGAAACGCCCTTTCTTCTGAGCGTGAGATCCCCATAAAAGGAACACGACCCCATGCTGATGCTGGTTTATCGCTTCAATCACTCGGTCTGTGAATGTTTCCCACCCTGTTTTAGAGTGTGAGTGCGCTTTGCCTTGCTCAACCGTCAAAACCGTATTGAGCAACAATACGCCTTGCTCTGCCCAGCTTTGCAAGAATCCGTGCTGAGGGATCTGGAATCCTTCGATATCTTGAGCCAATTCTTTATACATGTTCACGAGCGACGGTGGCGTTTTGATTCCAGGAAGCACAGAGAAGCACAAACCATGCGCCTGATTTGGACCGTGGTATGGGTCTTGTCCTAAGATCACCACTTTCACATCGTTAAACTCCGTGAAACGAAATGCGTTAAAAACATCTTTTGCTGGCGGGTAAATCGCTTTGCCTGCTGCTCGTTCTGCTTCAACAAAATTCAACGTGTCTACAAAGTAGCTCTGCTTTTTCTCTTCGCCGATCACATCGTGCCAAGTGGGTGACTGATTCATGGAAAGTTCCTGTCCTAAATTTTGCTTCTATTCTAACGAGCGAAACCCAAACAAACAAAAACTTACCACGAACCTGAGAACAGCAATAAAAGACTAATGCTTCTGCGGCGTTCTAAAATGACCTTGCCCAGTAATGTGGCGATTAGGCATCGGCAGACGCAGTACGCGGCGACTGTAAGCATAGGGAGCAAAAGAGAGTGGTCGAGACATAGTGGCATCCTTCTTTCTTAATTCAAATTGACTTAAACGACTAAGAAAGAAAGGTGCCAACTTTGCGATTACATTATTGGTTGTTAATAGCGGCTAAATGAAACTGGCGCAGTGTGTTGATCTCTTGCTGCCAGATGTCCGGATCAATTGTTTCTAAAATCAGAGGGATACCATCAAAACGAGAGTCTTTCGCAATGTACTCGAAACAATCCCACCCGATCTCTCCTTTACCTAAAGAATGGTGGCGATCCACTTTGCTAGCAAACTCTACTTTTGAATCATTTAGATGCATTGCTCGCAAATAGTGCATACCAACAATACGGTCAAATTCAGCAAAAGTGCGTTCGCAATCTTCTTTTGTACGCAAGTCATAACCAGCCGTAAAGGTATGGCAGGTATCAATACAAACACCGACACGATCTTTATCTTCCACTTGCTCGATGATTTCAGCTAAGTGCTCAAACTTCCAGCCAAGATTTGTGCCCTGCCCCGCAGTATTCTCAATCACCGCTACCACATCCGGTACAGTTTTGTGCGCTAAGTTGATTGACTCAGCAATCGTTGCCAAGCATTCCTGTTCAGAGACTTTCTTTAGGTGACTACCCGGGTGGAAGTTAAGCAAAGTCAGTCCCAACTGATTACAACGCTCCATTTCATCGATGAATGCAGCGCGTGACTTATCCAACTTGTCCGCTTCTGGAGCACCTAAGTTAATCAGGTATGAGTCGTGCGGGAGAATATGTTCTGCGCCGAAACCCAGCATTTTACAGTTCGCTTTAAATGCACTGATGGTTTTTGCTTCTAAAGGCTTCGCCACCCACTGGCGTTGGTTTTTTGTAAATAGTGCGAACGCATTCGCGCCAATTTCGCGAGCTCTCAACGGCGCTTGATCGACCCCACCAGCAGCAGAGACATGTGCACCTATGAGTTTATTACCAAACTTGTTTTTCATGTTTGTCATTTAATCACTTTAGACTTTCAGTATCGCTACCCAAATACAGATAGTTGCGTTAATCAGTTTAAATTCTAAGCTCAATTTGTAGTAAATTTACAACAAATTGAGTTATTAAATATTTTTTATATTATCAAATAAATTGTAATTAGTATGTTTTCAAAGGTTTTATTGATTTAACTCAACAAAATCACCTTAATAAAAATAATGTTTTTGGTTGTTTTTTGACTTAAATCAATATTAAAATAGTGGATATTAGCTATATAATACTCAGCTCAACAAAAATTCGAAAATTAACACCAATAATCACCACGTAAGTGGTCTAGGAGATAGTGATGATCCAAGGTATCCAAATTACTAAAGCAGCAAACGACGAACTACTAAACTCAATCTGGCTACTAGATAGCGAGAAGAATGAAGCACGTTGTGTTGCTGCAGCAACTGGTTACGAAGCAGACCAAGTTATCGCAATCAGCGACCTAGGTGAATACGAAAGCCGCGAAGTAGCTATCGAAACTGCACCTCGCATCGAAGGTGGTCAACACCTAAACGTGAACGTTCTTAAACGTGAAACGCTAGAAGATGCAGTTGCTCACCCAGAAAAATACCCACAGCTAACAATCCGTGTTTCTGGTTACGCAGTACGCTTCAACTCGCTAACGCCAGAACAACAACGTGATGTTATCGCTCGTACATTTACTGAGACTCTATAATAGAGTACGCTCAGGTAAGTTTTAAAAACGGCGCTCAATGAGCGCCGTTTTTTTATGTTCGATTTCTGCCCGAGACCAACCCTATAAAAACAAAAAGGCGGAGACAATGCCCCACCTTTTTATCGCATATTCAGTTTTGGTTACTGAACGCGGCGTAATACTGTTTTTAGTGCATCAAAATCCGCATCAAGATCTTCAGACAACAACTCCATCGCAGCATGTTTAGCTAGTGGTGCAGGCAGTTCGATATCCGTCTGAAGAATATCATCTACAACCTCTTTGAACTTCGCTGGGTGCGCAGTACACAAGAACAGACCCGTTTCACCTTCTTGCAGTTGCTCTTCCAATACGCGGTAAGCAATCGCACCGTGTGGCTCACATAGGTAGCCTAATGCGTACAAGTCTTTTACTGATTGTGCGCTTTGCTCATCAGAAACTGCGCCTTTACCTAGTGTCTCAAGGCCCCACTCTTTCACACGGCATAGCTCTTCGATACGCGGCCAGTTGTTCGGTTGGCTTACGTCCATCGCATTTGAAGTGGTTGCAACCGTTGGTTTTGGCTCCCATTTGCCCGTTTCGAGGTAACGAGGCACCGTGTCATTCGCGTTGGTAGCAGCAATAAAACGTTTGATAGGTAAACCTAGCGCTTTTGCTAATAGACCTGCTGTTAGGTTACCAAAGTTACCGCTTGGTACAGAAACCACGAGGTTTTCACGCTCTTGCTTACTCATTTGCGCCGCAGCTTCAAAGTAGTAACAGATTTGCGCCATCAAACGGCTAATGTTAATTGAGTTTGCAGAGTTAAGACCGATCTCTTCGCGCAGTGCAGCATCATCAAAGGCTTGCTTAACAAGAGCCTGACAAGCATCGAAGTCGCCATCGATCGCTACGGTGTGAATGTTCTTACCAAGCGTACAGAATAACTTCTCTTGCAGTGGGCTGATCTTACCTTTCGGGTAAAGGATCACCACATTAATGTCTTCCATTCCGTAGAAAGCGTGCGCAACAGCCGCGCCAGTATCGCCTGACGTTGCGGTCAAAATGGTGATCTTGCCGCCATTAGAAACTGCCGCAAGGGATTGCGCCATGAAGCGGCCACCGAAATCTTTAAATGCTAACGTCGGGCCATGGAAAAGTTCTAGCGCGTAAACGCCTTCTTTTACTTGGTTGATTGGTGCTGGGAATTGGAATGCAGCATCAACCATTGCGTTAACTTGCTCTTCCGCCAGTTCATCACCAATCAGTGCTGATAGGATCTTGGTGCTACGAGAGACAAAATCTTCTGCTAGCAACGCATCAACGTCTTCAAATTTTGGTAATTCCGATGGGAAAAATAGGCCTTGATTACGACCTAATCCTTGGCGAACGGCTTGGCCAAAGGAAACTTGTTCATCATTTTCTTTTATATTGTAAAGCTTCATAGCTCACTTCCTGTTACTTTCGAACCCTGCTTATCTAAACGACAAACGTGGACGAATCCTTCTTCGTTTTGTACGTAATTTTGTTCTAGCCAGCGAGCAACTCGCTCAGCGACATCTTTCTGTTTGCAAATACTGAACAGTGTCGGACCACTGCCAGAAATACCAGTTGCTAACGCACCTGCTGATGCTGCGTACTGACGCGCATTCGCAAAGCCCGGAAGCAGTTTCTCACGATACGGTTCTGCGATCACGTCTTTGATCATTTTTGCAGCGAGCTCTGGCTGACCAGAGTGACATGCATGAATAAAGCCCGCAAGGTGACGGCCATGGGCAATGATATCTTGTCGACGATATTGAGATGGTAGGATTTCACGCGCTTCAGCCGTCGACACTTTAATGCCCGGATACGCCATCACCCAATACCACTCGTCAAAGCAAGGGACTTCTTGGCTGATGATGCCCAGCTCTTCAAGCATCAACTGGACACCACCAAGGTAACATGGAGCAACATTGTCGTAGTGAATACCACCCGAAATTTTACCTTCCATTTCACCCATTAAAGCCAGTAATTCCGTTTCATTCAAAGGCTGGTCGTGGAATCGGTTTAGCGCGTCTAACGCTGCCACAATAGAACAAGCACTTGAGCCCAAACCAGAACCAATAGGCATGTTTTTCTCTAGCGTCATTTCAAGTGGTTTTAGCTCAATGCCTTTTTTATCCAGTTCACGAGCAAACACCACCCAACAATCGTAAACGATGTTCTCTTTTGGATCGGTTGGTAACTTCGAAACAAAGTGCCCAGCAGTGTTTAGACTGAACGGCTCAGTCCCTGCTTTTACTTGAACTCGATCACCCAACAAAGTGCCGTCAACTGGGGACACTGCCGCCCCCAGCACGTCAAAACCTACGCTAACATTACCAATTGAAGCTGGGGCATAAACCACCACGCCCATATCACTTGAACTCATTCTTGTTATACCCCTAGTTTCCAACCTAAAGTACGCATTACATCCGAGAATACGCCTGCTGCCGTCACTTCTGTACCGGCACCGTAACCACGCAGCACTAAAGGAATTGGCTGGTAGTAGCGACTATAAAACGCCAACGCGTTTTCACCGTCTTTAATTTTGAACATTGGATCATTTTCATCGACAGCGGCCATGCTCACTGTGCACTTGCCATCATTAATTTCACCAACATAACGTAGCACTTTGCCTTCTTCTGTCGCTTTCGCAGATAACTCTTTGAAGTACGCGTCCGCTTCTGGCAAACGAGCCATAAATTCATCAACACTGCCTGAATCATCAAAGCCTGGTGGTAGCGCTTGGTCAACGACCACATCTTCAAGCTCTAATGACATACCTGCTTCGCGAGCTAGGATGAGCAGCTTACGCGCAACGTCCATACCAGAAAGGTCATCACGAGGATCTGGCTCAGTGAAGCCATTTTCTTTCGCAATATTCGTCGCCTCGCTCAGGCTCATACCCTCGTCAAGTTTACCGAAGATGTAAGACAGTGAACCTGACAAAATGCCACTAAATCGTTCAAGCTCATCGCCTGCTGCAATCAGGTTTTGTAAGTTTTCGATAACCGGTAGGCCTGCCCCTACGGTTGTTTCGTACATCAACTTGCGACGCGAGCTACGAGCGACATCTCGAAGCTGATGGTAGTACGCCATGCTTGCTGTGTTTGCTTTTTTGTTTGGCGTGACCACGTGGAAACCTGCTGCTAGAAAGTCTGCATATTGATTTGCAATGTCTTCACTAGACGTACAATCCACAAGTACAGGGTTGATGATGTGATTGCGCTGAACTAACGCGATTAAACGAGCTAGACTGAATTCTTCTGTTGCCGCAGACATGCGGTCGCGCCAGTGTTCTAGTGGTAAGCCTTCACTATCGAGTAGCAAGCCTTTGCTATTTGCTAAACCACAAACTCGAATCACGATACCTTTTTCCGCCAGTTTGGATTGTTGACGTTGGATCTGATCCACCAGCTCACCGCCAACACCGCCAACACCAACAACAAACACATCGAGGAAGTATTTCGAGTTAAATAGGTTTTCGTGACACGCTTTGATCGCCTCAGAAATTTTGTCTTCCGGAATTACCGCAGAGATAGCACGCTCTGAAGAACCCTGCGCAATCGCGACGATATTAACATTCACTTCCGCAAGAGAAGAGAAGAAACGTGAAGCAACACCACGGGATGTACGCATGCCGTCACCAACCAAGGTAACGATAGAAACATCATCGATAAAATCAACCGGTTCCAATAGACCGTCTTTTAGTTCAAGCTCAAACGCATCCGCCAGAACTTGTTGAGCTTTCAGCTTATCATCAGCCTCGATACAGAAGCTGATGCTGTACTCAGACGATGATTGAGTAATTAATACAATAGAGACACCAGCAGAAGACATCGCACCAAATACTCGGCTCGCCATGCCTACCATCCCCTTCATACCTGGGCCTGATACGTTAACCATGGTTAGGTCGTTAAGCGTTGTAATACCTTTGATCGCAAGATTATCTTCTCCAGTATCTTGGCCGATAAGCGTACCCGCGCCTTGAGGGTTAAAGCTGTTTTTGATCAGACATGGAATGTGGAATTGCGCGATAGGAGCAATGGTCTTCGGATGCAGAACGGATGCACCGAAGTAAGAAAGCTCCATTGCTTCTTGATAGCTGAGTGACTTAAGCAGTCGTGCATCTTCAACCAATCGAGGATCGCAGTTGTAAACGCCATCCACGTCCGTCCAGATTTCACAACAATCAGCACGTAAACAAGCCGCTAATACTGCCGCTGAATAGTCAGAACCGTTACGACCCAGCGTCACCAATTCGCCTTTTTCATTACCCGCAGTAAAGCCCGGCATGATGTTCACATGATCTTTAGGAAGAGGATTTTGACGGAAGTTCTGTGTCGATACATCAACATCCACCATGGCTTCTAGGTGATCGCCTTTCGCATACAGATATTCAACAGGATCAATGAGGTTCGCTTTTTGCCCTTTGGCTTCCAGTACCGCCTTCATCAATTGAATCGAAACTCGCTCACCTTTACTGATGATGCGAGCATTGACGTTGTTTGGACACATACCAAGTAAGTTGATGCCGTGCACAAACTGACGCAGTTGAGAAAGAGAGGTTTTAACTTGGTTATCGAACGCCGCACCTTCTAGGTTAGGCAATACCGCTTGGATATCAGCAAAAAGCGTTTTAAACGACTCTTCCAACTCATTGATTTGCAGCTCAGCTTCACCATTGCGAAGTGCACCTTCAATGACTGCTACTAACTTGTTCGTCGTTTTACCCGGCGCCGAAAGTACAACGGCCACTTCTTCTTGTTGAGCGTTATTGGCAATGATATCTGCCGCTCTTAAAAAGCGATCTGCATCCGCTAGTGATGAACCGCCAAACTTCAATACTCGCATCCCTTCCTCCGATGTATTTTCTTAATTTTTGTCTAAATTCTGTCTAAAAACGCATAAAAAAAGGCCTGTATCTTGTTGGATACAGGCCTTTTTTGTGAATTTCTTTCGCTCAGCAGCCTGCCCCAACATTTGTCGTGTCGGTAATAATAATGGTCGTGGTCATTACTACTAGGCTGTTAGATGGCATAAATAAATATTCAACGTTAATCGTGTTTGCTTATATCTACGTTTACCGAGTTTCCTATTCAGAGTCAACAAAAAATTGTTTATTTTCCAGTCTTCCAGAGGTTTATTCTGCGTAATGTCATTGATATATAAGTATAATTACTTACGCTTGATTTTAAGAAAAACATCCTTGTTTTCTAACTTCAGGAGTTAATGCCATTAAACGAAGGGTGATTAGGAGCCATAGGTAAGCGGATCTTTCTCATAAAGCGCAAGATCAAACATTTAGACGGTGTTGTTTCTAGTTAACAACAACTTAACTGTGATCAATGTTCCTAGGATCGAATTATTTAGAAAATAGATGTGTTGGCTTTCATATTCTATGCTTTAATAGTGAGAAGCTTTTAGCAGATACTAATAAAAAAGTTAGACACAAGGAGTGGTGGACATGAAAAAATGGCTTTTTCTGTTACTGTTTTCAGTGTCTGGCGTTTCTTTTGCTAACGATCTCCCTCCCCTTCCAGGGAAAACAAGCGCGTCTCCTCACAAACTGTTTATCTCAAGCGAAAGTTACCAAACCGACAGCTTTGATGTATGGAATATTGATGGTGGCTACGCCTATGAACTTTTTGATTCTGTTGACCTTTATGTAGGCGCGCGAGTCAATAACTCTCCGACTCAAAACCAAAGCGGCTTTCTCAGCGGGATCAGCTACCACTTCAATGATCGTGTCACCGTAAAAAGTACCGTAAGATCTTACAAATCTGAGAATAGCAACGGCATTCAAACCGAAGACAGTAGCCTCGCTGCTGAACTTTCTAGCCGCGTGAAAATTACCGATAAGTTAGACATTCACGCGACGTTGGATTACCAAGATTGGCAACAAGGCTTTGAGGTAGGTTTAGGTTTCCGATTCTAAAAATCGAGTGCTTCTTTTGAAATCAACACCCCATTCCAATCGGCATAAACATGATGTTTTGGTTGAACAATTTGGTTCAGCATCGTTAACGTCACGTTGACTTCACCCACACCACGCTTTTCCGTTTTAAACGGGCATGTACCCAGCGCTTGCACTCCTATGTCCATTTGCGACATTTGTGCCACATCACGCACTGCTCCGTACACGATGATACCTTCCCAACCATTTTCGATACCGAGTATCGCCAGCTGGTCACCAAGCAGCGCTTTTTGGCAGGAAGCGTGTCCATCAACAATCAAGACTTTGCCAGTGCCATCCTGTTCTAGAACTTCACGTACTTTAGAATTATCGTGATAGCAACGCACTGTGACAATTTCGCCATGAAAGGCGGTACGTTGACCAAAGTTCTGTAGCGGTAAATTTAGCAACGTCACTTGGTCTTCAAATTGATCACAAATATCTGGTGTTATGTCTCTCATATTTCCTCCGTGAATTTGCTCGCTCGGGCATAACCCCAACGAGAGATATCCTGTTATACGAGCCTGTCGTTAATTTTTCCTAGCCAATGTTTTTTGCTCGGTGCCGCGCACGCAACTAAGTAAAGATCACCATCTATCACATAGTAAATGGCATTTTGTTGAAACGCTTTTGCCAATCGCACAGCCTCTTCTAATGATATATCCGCCGCAAAACTCTCTTCGCACCATTCAAAGCTGCGATCACCTACGTTAACGAGCACGTAATTCGCGTGTTTAAGTTGTTTTTCCAACTCTTGATTACTTATGCAGTTCTCTTTCTTTGACCGCAAATTACTGTAGGGGTTCCAAGCAGTTATCACCGCATAACTTGACGTATGCCATTCAGCTTCAAAATGAAAAAAAGATTCTGAATAAGCATTCCATAACGATACATCTATGTTCGTATTACTTTTTTCTATCATAACTCTTAAACGATTAATAACAGTTACATTTCATCAATTGATGTAAATCAACAAACTGAATGGAATTAACATTTGAGCATTGTTAGCATGCTGTTAACAATATAAAATCCGCTCCATATCTTAGGGTGTTTACGTTTCATGCCCTGCAAAGCAAGGAACTGAAAGGTAAACAAGCCCTATAGAATAAACGTCGCCATTGGATACTGGTGAGTTGGCAAAATTCCAAGGAAGGCGGATAGCTGAAAGAAGTGTTTTTTTGATCAACTTGATTTATTATCAAAATCACATTACCTGTATGTTATATTTTTGCCTAGAATTTATTCTATTAGCACAATTTTGTCACAAATTTAGGTACCGCCAATGCAAACCCCGCAGATTCTTATCGTAGAAGATGAGCAAGTAACTCGTAACACTCTTAAGAGTATTTTTGAAGCAGAGGGATACGCTGTTTTTGAAGCCAGTGACGGTGAAGAGATGCACCAAGTGTTGTCTGACAACTCTATCAACTTGGTCATTATGGACATTAATCTTCCAGGCAAGAATGGTCTACTGTTAGCACGTGAACTACGTGAGCAAGCGAACATCGCTCTGATGTTCCTGACAGGCCGCGACAATGAAGTAGACAAGATCCTAGGTCTTGAAATTGGTGCTGATGACTACATCACAAAACCATTCAACCCACGTGAATTGACTATTCGTGCGCGCAACCTGCTAAGCCGCTCAATGAGCACTAACGCAGTTCAAGAAGAAAAGCGCTCAGTAGAAAAATACGAATTCAACGGTTGGGTGCTAGATATTAACAGCCGCTCACTAGTGAGCCCTGCTGGCGATAGCTACAAGCTGCCTCGTTCTGAATTCCGTGCACTTCTGCACTTCTGTGAGAACCCAGGTAAGATCCAAACACGTGCTGATCTTCTTAAGAAGATGACTGGCCGTGAGCTTAAACCACATGACCGTACTGTCGACGTAACGATTCGCCGTATTCGTAAACACTTCGAATCAGTATCTGGTACGCCAGAAATCATCGCGACTATCCACGGTGAAGGCTACCGCTTCTGTGGTGACTTAGAAGACTAATTCAGTCTGCTAGAAATACGAAGGGCTTGCTCATTGGAGCAAGCCCTTTTTCTATGCGAGAAAAAAACTAATAAACCTTGTTTATCTTCACGTGCTTTTCAACAAGCCAACGTTGTTTACCCGCATCATCAAGCAGCAACGCCAAATCGACGGATTTATCTGTATCGGCTTCAACTTGCCAAGTAAACGTCACTTCCCACTGATTTTCGCTGTGAGTGCGAGTTTCCAAGTCCCCACCATCAATCATCCACTCGGTAGTACCCTGCTTTATAATCAGAGCCTCAGCAGTCAAATTCGCAGGCAGCTGTTTGTCGCCTTCCAGATACAAAGCACCTTGAATACTCAACTCTTGAACGTCTTGCACAGGTTCTTCCTCAATCGCAGGCATTAAGTTCACCCAAAGATTGCTCTTTAGTTCAATATTCACCTGATTCATCGTAATTTGGCTGCCTTGTTGCCAGTTCACTTGAGGAACAGAACTACAACCTACGAGCGATGCAATAAGTAAGGCTACGGGTGCAAGTTTCTTCATGTTATTTCCTTTGATCTAACCAACTTTTGAGTACCTGAATATCGTTTTGGTATTCATTCTTTATCTCTTCGACCCAGTCAGAAATATTTTCCCACCATGCCGGCATATCCGGGGATTGCGCTTTTTGAGCAACGCTTTGGATACGTTTAAGACCAATAGATCCTGCCGCACCTTTGATTTTATGCGCTTCAGAAACAATGCCATCCTGATCTTTTGCGGTCATGTTTGAGTCTAATACCTCAATGTAATCTGGCATCATGTCTTCAAACATCTTGATGCTGTCGTACACGGGTTTAACGCCGACAATATCCACATAAGACTCTAGCATATCCAGATCCAGTAGATGTGTCTCAATCACAGGAGAAGGCGCCGCTTCTTCCTTGACTTCAGGCTTAACAATCACCGCGGGTTTATCGACTCGATCAACAAAGAACTTATCTATCACTGACTGAATAGCATGCACAGCTAATGGTTTACTGATTGCGTCATCCATTCCATTTTCTAAGTACTCTCGACGATCTTTCATCACGTTCGCCGTTAACGCCACCAACGGAGGCAAGTGGTCATAATGCTCACGGTAGTACTTCGCCACATCAAACCCTGTCATGTCTGGCAGTTGAATGTCCAACAGCGCAAGGTCGTATTGGTCCGGCACAAAGTTGACTAACGCTTCTTCCCCAGTCATCGCGACCGTCACGGAATGCCCCAAACTTTCTAGCAGCGACTTAGCCACCGTCACGTTAAGTTCAATGTCTTCAACCATAAAGATGTTGAGATGCACATTGTCGCGCTTCGCATCGATTACCGGCTCTTCGAGTTCAACAATAGGAACGTGAATCGACACAGTAAAAGTACTACCAAAGCCTTCTTCACTTGTGACCGTAATGTCCCCATCCATCATATTGATCAGTTGTTTCGAAACCGCTAACCCAATGCCTGTACCTACCGCATGCAAGTTGTCTTTGCCCGACTTAACTTGATAATACATAGCAAAAATCTTATCCAGTTCAGCTTCAGGAATACCGATGCCGGTGTCTTCGACTTCCATAATAATGGTCGCGAAGTCTTCTTCGACATCAGCGCTGACTGTCATTACAACGCCACCTTCTTTGGTGAACTTCATCGCGTTGCTCACTAGGTTCCAAATCACCTGGCGTAAACGGGTCGCATCCACCTCGATCGCTTTTGGTAAGTCACTCAAACGTTCTAAGTCGAAACGCAGTCCTTTTTGTTCCGCCATGAGCGCCGAAATACTCTCTATCTCGGCGACAAAGTCTTCAAAGTTCAATGGCGCAGGTAACAGTTCAAGCTTGCGACGATCGAATTTGTCCATATCGATGATGTCATTGAAGATATTCCCCAACGTAATCGCACTCACGTTGATCGTCTGCATGTGCTTACGCTGCTCTTCCGTCAGCGGGCTATCAAGCAACATTCGACTCAAGCCAACAATGCCGTTTAACGGTGTGCGAAGTTCATGGCTAATTGTGGAGATAAACGTCGTTTTATCTCGGCTGGCTTTTTCTAGAGATTCTTCGTGACGCTTACGCTCAGTGATGTCTCGCCCAAAACCAACCAACCCCAAGTGGCGACCGTCTTTGCTATAAAATGGTACTTTGCGCAATTCAAAATAGTGTTTCCGCCCATCAGGGTATTCCAACCATTGCTCGTAAGTGATCGCTTGGTTGTCGCTAAAGACTTTTTGGTCGGTATCTACGATTGGCTGCGCAATTTCTTTACTGTAGACATCCCACGGGCTCAAGCCGACAAGTTGATGCTCCTTCTTGCCCGTTAACTCTTCCATCGCTCGGTTACAACCGGAGAAGACGCCATCAGCATTACGGTAATAAATCAAATCAGGTGACGCATCGATGAATGAACGTAATAAAGCGGTACGCTCTGCTAACTCTAATTGCGTTCGCTCACGCTGGAAAACCTCATTTTCTAGATCCTGCATCGCCTCTTCACGCGCTTCTTCCGCTTTAATCCGCTCTTCAATCTCTAGATTGAGCTTTTCGATGTTCTGCTGTAGTTGGAAGTTCAGTTCTTGGTCACGTGAACGCATGTCTTTCAATTTAGAAACCAGCTTCGTCAATCGTTGACGAGACTCTTCTAACTGATCTACCACCACAGATAGGAAGTAAACGGCCCAAGGCGTGATTAACAAACCAAAGAAAACGGAACGTACGATGTCGATATCATCGACGCGCCCTTTGAGAGCCAAAGTGATACCAACCTGTACGACGACAGCAAGTGCCACCAGCGCTAGGGCTAACAAAATTGAAAAACGGACAATCCCTAGTTTCACCAGTAAGTCTACATAGTACTGGGCGAGATTTTTCATGGGCTTCATTCACTACTCCATGGCACAAGCAAGCTATCAACCCGACATATTGAAAACGGGCAGATGTACAAGGCCTAACGCAATTTAGGTCTGTTTGATTTTGAGGCATTCACCTTGATGAACTGGCGAGAATCATAGGATCACAGACGAGAACACAAGGTATAAGCAGTTTAACGTGTTTAATACGGTGATTTAAACCGCTTGCTATCAACTTAGAGCAAGCGGTCACAAAGCGCTAGAAGGAACTAGGGTGGATGCAGGTGCGATTACGGCCATCGGCTTTGGCCTGGTATAGCGCACTGTCGGCCATAGCGATGCCCATTTCAGGCTCATCACCATGCTGAGGAACGTAAGAAACAAAGCCGATACTCACACTGAGGTGTTCTGAAGCTTCCGAACTACCGTGCTCCATATCAAGCTGTCTAATCTGTTGATGAATGCGTTGAGCGACTTGCTCTGCGCCTTCTGTTGTCGTGTTTGGCAAGATAAAACCAAATTCTTCACCACCGTATCGAGCCACGCAGTCTGAAGAACGGTTGACCACTTGCTTGAAGACCGCCGCGACACGAATCAACGCCTCGTCGCCTTGTTGGTGCCCGTAACAGTCGTTGTAATCTTTAAAGAAGTCGATGTCGCACAACATGATAGTCAAAGGCAATTTTTCACGAATATGGTGATACCAAAGTACATGAAGACGTTCATCAAATCGGCGTCTATTTGCCACTTGCGTCAAGCTGTCCATAAAGCTCAATTTCTCAAGTTCAAGGTTCGCTTGTTCAAGTTTTTGCTCGGCGAGATAACGCTCTGAAATATCACGCGCCATGATAAGAACGCCATTCGTACCCGATGCCTTGTCTTTAAACGGCGATTTCACCACATCAAACCACGTAATATGGCCATCACTACTCACGACCTTATCGATGTACCTTACCGGTTCGGCTTGTCGTAGAGCGTGTAGGTCGCTCGTTTCCAACCGCGTGTACATTTCAACGGGAATGACATCTTGAAGACGCTTACCAATCAAATCAGAAACTTCAGATATACCTAAAGCGTTTACAAATGGCTTATTGCACGCTTGGTACACCATGTTCTCATTAAAAATACCGATAGAGTCAGGGCTTGCATCTAAGATTGTTTGAAGAATGGTGTCACGCTGAGCCAAGGCGACTTCAGTATCTTTTCGACGTTCCATTTCATCACGTAAGTTCTGCTGAATCTTATGCCATTCCGTCACATCGTGACTAATAGACAACGTTCCGAGTAGCTCACCACTTGGCGATACTAACGAGCTTAAATTCACTTCAAGCAAGCAGCTGCGACCTTGCGTGTCCGTCGTCCATTTGCGTTCACTTTTACGGGTAGCGACTCGGCTCGCCGTTGCAGTGATGGCTTCTTCTCGTCGCCCCTCCCAAAACTGGTCAAAGGCACGATTCGTCGTCAATAAGTTACCTTGGCAATCTTGCAAGCAGATCAACTCGGACAGCGAATCTAGCGCTGAGCGAGCCATCTCTAACTGCGCCAACTCTTGCTGCTGCTCTTGTAAAGTGACTTGATAAGGTTGCGCGTACATGATCCAAACACGATGACCACGTAGCAAACTCTTTCGGCCGGACAATTCAACCTTAATGGATTCGTTTTCAGATAAACGCCAATCAAAGACTTGGTGACGGAAATAGCGACTGGAAAAGCTATCAAACAACGAAGAGAGTTTGTGAAGCTCAAACAAGGCTGGGTACAAAAAGCCTGTACCCAGTGAGCGAATGCCAAGCAACTGCATCGCTGCTTGATTCGAAAGAAGGATTTGTCCATGGCTGGCATCTAGCACCAGCACTGGATAAGGCGAATCAGTAATAAGCTGCTTAAGTGCGTTTTGGAAACGAAAGTAGATAAGTGCTATCGCAATCGCACTGACTATCGATAGCAGGACAATATATCCATAACTCTCCTGCCCATTCCAAAGCCAATTAAGTAACTGATCCATTTTTCCACCTATAAAGCAAACTGCTAAAAATATATCAGTTATTTATTGAGCAATCTGCTTTTAATTCCGGCTTCGTGTAGATAAAAGGCTTTCCTATTAAGCTGCCTTGAGCGCCATCTTTATTTAATGCGCGACCAATTTCAGTCATGGCTAACCAACGGTTTTCACACCAAAGCGGGGACAACAACGTTGGGCGACGAGCTGCGGAAGAGACACGATGAAACACAACATCAGCGGGCGTCATACGAATCATTTCACTGGCAATCGCAACATATTCTTCCAATTCAGGAGCTTCTAATCTACCAGCTCTCCAAGCTTTCGCCATCGTACTGCCTTCCACAATATGCAGGCCATGTAACTTGATGCCATCAGTGCCCACGGCCAACACTTTTTGCAGCGTTTCAATATTATCGTCGCGGGTTTCTTTCGGTAATCCAACAATCAAATGAGTACAAACTTTGATCCCTAAGGCTCGAGCTCGCTGAGTGATCTCCGCATAACATTCAAAATCATGTCCGCGGTTGATTCGTTTGAGCGTATCGTTATTTGCAGTTTGAAGACCTAGCTCGAGCCAAATTTCATAACCTTGGTTTACATAATCTGACAGCAAATCCAATACCGAGTCAGGCACACAGTCTGGGCGAGTTCCCACACACAAACCCACAATATCAGCAGCTTTGAGCGCTTCTTCATACATATTTTTCAGTACTTGTACTTCTGCATAAGTACTGGTGTAAGCCTGAAAATACGCCAGATATTTCTTCGCTCGATGGATTTCCCCAGCACGATCTTTCAACTGTTCATGAATACTTTTGATTTGTACTTCTTCGTCAGCAAACGAAGCCACATTGCAAAATGTACAACCACCTCGGCCAATCGTGCCGTCGCGGTTTGGGCAACTAAAGCCACCATGTAAAGTCAGCTTATGGACTTTTTCGCCGTAACGACGCTGAAGATCTTGGCCTAGTGTATTGACCAACTCATGTAACTGCATAGATTCTCACCAATAGTAAACCGTAATAAATCTCACTACGATTTATGTAACTAAATTACATCCCTGCAAGAAAAAACAAACAATATTACTCAATTCAAACAACGCCCAATCGGTGTGAAATCAATAAACTTGCATAAATACAGACAAAAAAGCGTCATGTTGCGTAAATGTTAAACTAAAAATGCATATTTAAACGAAAAAATTGGGTCACAGAGGCGACTTTTCATTGCAATCCGAAGTAACAAAATTGTAGGATACTTACACAACCCCGCATTTTTTGTGACTTTTATTACAGCACGCACAGCGGGAATTGTCGGTGTTATCCCACTCCCACCTATATAAATCACTAAATAGTGAGAATAAATAAAGGGATATCACCAAGGATTGTTTTTCTCGCAATACTTTTCCTGCGAGATACGGAAAGGAATCAAGACCAGTCAACCTCGACTGGTGGCGATAATAAATATAAAGGACAAGACGCATCATGTGTCACAAGGCAACTTCGGTCTGCCTCGTACCTTTGCGTCGCATTGAACTGGAAGGATGTATCTATGGTAGATAGAGAGCAAAATTCACAGGGTCTATACACTCCGGAATTGGAGCATGACGCTTGTGGTATCGGTTTTGTTGCTCACCTTAAAAACCGTAAATCTCATGAAGTTGTGACTCAAGCATTGGATATGCTGGCTCGCATGGAACACCGTGGCGGTCAAGGTTGTGACCCATGCAGCGGTGACGGTGCGGGTATTTTGTTGCAAAAACCTCATGAATTCCTATTAGAAGAGGCCGTTAAACTAGGCATTAAACTGCCTTCGTTTGAAAAGTATGGCGTTGGTGTCGTTCTTTTCCCAAAAGACGAATACAAACGCGAACAATGCCGTGACATTTTAGAGCGTAATGCCAAACGCTTAGATCTCGAAGTCATCGGCTACCGCGTATTACCAACCGACAACTCCATGATTGGTGCCGACCCTCTAAGCACAGAGCCTCAATTTGAGCACGTGTTTATCTCCGGCGGTCCTGGCATCACACCTGAAGAGCTAGAACGCAAACTTTACGTACTTCGTAATTACACCGTACGCGTTTGCCTAGAAAGCGTTTCGAACATTAGTGACGACTTCTACATTAACTCAATGTCTTACAAGACATTGGTGTACAAAGGTCAGTTAACGACCGAGCAAGTGCCTCAGTACTTCCTTGATCTGCAAAACCCGACCATGGTGACCGCTCTGGCACTGGTACACTCTCGTTTCTCTACCAATACCTTCCCGAAATGGCGTCTTGCACAGCCTTTCCGTTACATCGCTCACAACGGTGAAATCAACACAGTTCGCGGTAACTTGAACTGGATGAAAGCCCGTGAAGCGATCCTAGAATCAGATCTGTTTACTCAGGCTGAAATCGACATGCTTCTTCCTATCTGTCAGGAAGGCAGCTCGGATTCATCAAACTTTGATATGGCACTTGAGCTCCTAGTTCTTTCTGGTCGTAGTCTGCCACATGCCTTAATGATGATGATCCCTGAAGCATGGCAAGAAAATAAAAACATGGATCCTAAGCGTCGCGCGTTTTACCAGTACCACGCAAACATTATGGAACCGTGGGATGGCCCGGCATCTGTCTGTTTTACCGATGGTGTTCAAGTAGGTGCAACGCTCGACCGCAACGGTCTACGCCCTTCTCGCTACACAGTGACCAAAGATAACTTCCTAGTCATGGCATCAGAATCTGGCGTAGTGGATATTGCACCAGAGAACGTAGAGTTCCGTGGTCGTCTGCAACCAGGTCGTATCTTCGTTGCGGATCTAGAGCAAGGTCGCATCATTTCTGATGAAGAAGTGAAAGACACCATCGCAACGGCACAACCTTACGAGAAGTGGGTAGAAGAAAACCTACTGAGCTTGAAGAAGCTGCCTGATGCGAGCAACCAGTTCAGCCAACCTAAGCCAGAACATCTTCTACACCGTCAACAAGCGTTTGGCGTAAGTACTGAAGAAGTGAACGAAATCATCGTTCCAATGGCAAATGAAGGTAAAGAACCGCTATCTGCAATGGGTGCTGACTGGCCGCTGGCCGTGCTGTCACACCAGTCGCAACATCTTTCAAACTACTTCAAGCAGTTGTTTGCGCAGGTAACCAACCCACCGATCGACCCGATCCGTGAGCGTATGGTAATGTCGCTGAATACTTACTTGGGTAAAGACCAAAACCTTCTGACTGAAACGCCACTTCACTGTCAGAAAGTGGAATTGGAATCGCCAGTTCTGGCTAACTCTGAGCTTGAAAAGCTGCGTGCGATCGATAACGAGCACCTGCAAGCCAAAACGCTGGATATCGTATTCCAAGCCAGTGAAGACCAAGGCAAACTTGAGCGCGCGCTAAAACGTATCTGCCAATACGCCGAAGATGCGGTTATCGATGGTTACTCAATCATCCTTCTAACTGACCGTGCAGTGAACTCAAACCACGCAGCGATCCCAGCAATGCTGGCAGTTGGTGCAGTACATCACCATTTGATCCGTAAAGGTCTACGTGCGAAGTGTGACATCGTGGTTGAAACTGGTGACGCGCGTGAAACGCACCACTTTGCAACGCTACTTGGTTACGGTGCAAATGCGGTTAACCCTTACCTAGTGATTGAAACCATCATTGAACTTCAACGCACTAAGAAGTTGGATCCAGAAGCGAACCCTCGCGATCTGTTCAACAACTACCGTAAAGCGATCAATGGCGGTCTTCTGAAGATCTTCTCGAAGATGGGTATCTCAACTCTGCAGTCGTACCATGGTGCGCAAATCTTCGAAGCATTGGGTATCCACAAGTCAGTGGTAGACAAATACTTCACTGGTACGGTTTCTCGCATCCAAGGTTTGACTCTGGATGACATCGCGAAAGAAGTGTTGATCCGCCACCGCATAGGTTACCCACAACGCGAAATCCCAATTCAAATGCTGGATGTGGGCGGTGTTTACCAGTGGAAACAACGTGGTGAGAAACACCTATTTAACCCAGAAACCATCTCTCTACTCCAGCAATCAACTCGCAACAAAGATTACGAGCAGTTCAAGCAGTATGCGAGTGCCGTCGATAAACAAGGTGACAACGCGGTAACGCTACGTAGCCAACTGGAATTCATCAAGAACCCTGCGGGCTCTATCTCTATCGATGAAGTAGAACCAATCGAAAGCATCGTGAAACGCTTCGCGACAGGTGCAATGTCGTTTGGTTCGATCTCTTATGAAGCGCACTCAACACTGGCAGTTGCGATGAACCGCTTAGGCGCGAAGTCCAACTCAGGTGAAGGTGGTGAAGACCCAATGCGCTTTGAGCGCAAAGAAAATGGTGATTGGGAACGCTCTGCAATCAAACAGGTGGCTTCTGGTCGTTTCGGTGTGACGTCTTACTACCTGACTAACGCTGAAGAACTTCAAATCAAGATGGCTCAAGGTGCGAAACCGGGTGAAGGTGGTCAGCTACCTGGTGATAAAGTGGATGACTGGATCGGTGCCACTCGTCACTCGACTCCAGGCGTCGGTCTGATCTCACCACCGCCACACCACGATATCTACTCAATCGAAGATTTGGCTCAGCTGATCTACGACTTGAAGAACGCCAACCGCGCGGGTCGTGTAAACGTGAAACTGGTATCGGAAGCGGGCGTAGGTACGATCGCTTCTGGTGTTGCGAAAGCAAAAGCGGACGTAGTGCTTATCGCAGGTTTCGATGGCGGTACGGGTGCGTCCCCAATGTCTTCAATCCGTCATACTGGTCTTCCTTGGGAACTGGGCTTGGCAGAAACCCACCAAACGCTACTGAAGAACGGCCTACGTAACCGTATCGTTGTTCAAGCAGATGGTCAGATGAAGACACCTCGTGACCTTGCAGTCGCAACACTACTAGGTGCAGAAGAATGGGGCGTAGCAACCGCCGCATTGGTGGTTGAAGGCTGTATCATGATGCGTAAGTGTCATAAGAACACCTGTCCTGTTGGTATCGCGACTCAGAACAAAACACTTCGCGAGCGCTTTGATGGTCGCGTAGAAGACGTCGTAACCTTCTTCCAATACATGGCCCAAGGTCTGCGAGAAATCATGGCTGAACTTGGCTTCCGCACTATCGATGAGATGGTAGGGCAAGGTCAAAAACTGAAAGTTCGCCAAGACGTTTCTCATTGGAAATACAAGAACCTGGATCTATCCCCTGTACTTCATGTTGAACAGCCTCGCGAAGCTGATGGCGTGTTTAACCAAGCGCAGCAGAACCACAACCTTGAAGCAGTACTAGACCGTAAGCTGATTCAAGCCGCAATTCCAGCTCTAGAAAAAGGTGAAGCAGTAAGTGCTGACTTCCCTATCGTTAACACAGACCGCTCTGTCGGAACCATGCTGTCTAACGAAATTTCGAAAGTGTACAAAGACCAAGGTCTACCTCAACCAATGAATGTCAAATTCAAAGGCTCTGCGGGCCAATCTTTCGGCGCGTTCCTCGCTAAGGGCGTGAAGTTCGAAGTGGAAGGCGACGCGAACGACTACTGGGGTAAAGGCTTATCTGGTGGTACCTTGGTGCTCTACCCTGACGCGAAATCGAGCATTGTCGCAGAAGACAACATCGTAGTTGGTAACGTATGTTTCTACGGTGCAACTTCGGGTGAGTCTTTCATTCGCGGTATGGCAGGTGAGCGTTTCTGTGTTCGTAACTCAGGCGCGAAAGTGGTTGTAGAAGGTGTCGGTGACCACGGTTGTGAATACATGACGGGCGGTGCAGCCATCATCCTTGGTTCAACAGGTCGTAACTTTGCTGCAGGTATGAGTGGCGGCGTAGCCTACGTGTGGGATAAATCGGGTGACTTTGAGTCAAAACTGAACCCAGAGCTCGTTGACCTAGACCCAATCGAGCAAGAAGACAGAGATCTGTTACTCGACATGCTGACTAAGCATGTCCAATTCACAGGAAGTGAAGTCGCTCAGTCTTTCCTAGACAATTTTGAAGCAAGCCTAGCCTCTATGGTTAAGGTGATGCCGCGCGATTACAAAGCGGTACTTCAAAAGCGTAAAGCTGAGGAGGCTCAGTCTCAAGGAAATGAAACTCAAGCGGAGGCAGTGTAATGGGTAAGCCTACTGGATTTTTAGAGCATGGTCGTGAACTACCACAGAAGATCGATCCGGCTGAACGTATCAAGAACAACAAAGAGTTCGTTCTGAACGAGGAGTTTGGTAGCAAAATCAATACTCAGGCTTCTCGTTGTATGGATTGTGGTGTGCCGTTTTGTCATAACGGCTGCCCTATCGGCAACATCATCCCAGAATTTAACGATGCGGTTTATCGTGATAGCTGGGAAGAAGCATGGAACATTCTAAGTTCAACCAACAACTTCCCGGAGTTTACTGGTCGAGTTTGTCCCGCTCCTTGTGAAAGTGCATGTGTGCTTGGCATTAACCAAGACCCAATCACTATCTGTAATATCGAGAAAACCATCGTGGAAACGGCGTACCGTGAAGGATACGCCAAACCAAAAACTCCGCGTTCTCGCACTGGTAAAACAGTCGCTATTATTGGTTCTGGCCCTGCGGGTCTTGCGGCTGCCGAGCAGCTAAACAGCGCAGGCCATACCGTGACCGTATTCGAGCGTGACGAGAAAGTGGGTGGTCTGCTGCGTTTCGGTATTCCAGATTTCAAACTGAGCATGGAAGTCATTGATCGTAAGATCAATCTAATGGCAGAAGCTGGCGTTGAGTTTAGAGTAAATCAACACGTTGGTGTCGGTGTAAACGCGCAACAACTGCGTCAAGAGTACGATGTGGTACTGCTGACTGGTGGCTCAACCGTTCCTCGCGATCTTCCTGTTCCGGGACGCGATCTAAAAGGCGTGTACTTTGCAATGCAGTTCCTCGGACAAAACAATCGCCGAGCAAACAACATGGATCTAAAAGGTGAAGAAATTCACGCAGCAGGAAAACATGTTGTCGTAATCGGTGGTGGTGATACTGGTTCTGACTGTGTGGGTACATCAAACCGTCACGGCGCAGCAAGCATAACTCAAGTTGAAATCATGCCGATTCCACCAGAGAAGCGCCCAGCCAATATGCCTTGGCCTCAATACCCAATGATCCTACGTACTTCGACTTCTCATGAAGAAGGTGTCGATCGTCACTGGAACATCTTGACCAAAGAGTTCATCGGTAACGACAAAGGTGAAGTTACAGGTCTTCGTCTTGCAGATATCGTTTGGGAAGATGCGAAACCAGGCGAGCGCCCAAGCTTTAAAGAAGTAGAAGGCAGCGAGCGCGTGATCCCATGTGACATGGCTTTCCTAGCGATGGGCTTCCTGCACCCAGAACCAACTGGCGTGCTTGCTCAACTGGATATCGCACTCGATGATCGCGGCAACGTTGCAACACAAGGTTTCGCGACGAATCAAGAAGGCGTATTCGCCGCAGGTGATATGCGTACTGGCCAATCTTTGGTGGTTCGTTGTATCAACGAAGGTCGCGAATGTGCTCGTGCTATTGATGAATACCTGATGGGTGGCACTAACCTTGAAGCAAAAGCAAATTCGCTAATGCTTTCAGCATAAAGGGGGCATTCACGCTTCCTTCTTTCAAAGTCATCACTTAGCCATCAGCGATATCGATGGCTAAAGACCAAGAAAGAAAACAATTCCTTCCAATCTTTATCTTTTGACCAGCATTTTATGCTGGTCTTTTTTATTCCTCCCAGCATCAAATGTTACTTTTTTGTAACAATCAATTTTCTATCTCATTGAAATTATTATACTATTTTAGGTAATTAAACGGTAAATCGCATATTCACGTGATTATCCACTAATAACTTGACCTTTTTTACAATAAGCTATAGCTTGTGAAGTTGATGAAAATAAAACACACAAATTTTGTTAAATATTTTTCTAAATTAACTGAATAAATACACACAAAAATATAAAAGTGACGCATAGTTAGTCATCACTATCAACGTAAGCAGTGTTGATGTATCTGTCGGGATGACAGATAAGCAAAGGGAGAATTGCAATGGCTCTTTATGATCCAAGTCTTGAGAAAGACAACTGTGGATTTGGCTTGATCGCACATATGGAAGGCGAGCAAAGCCATAAGCTGGTTCGTACAGCAATTTCTGCACTTGACCGAATGACCCACCGTGGTGGTATTGCCGCCGATGGTAAAACAGGTGATGGTTGTGGTCTTCTTTTACAAAAGCCCGATTCCTATTTACGCCTTATCGCCGAAGAGAATGGTTTCAACCTAGGCAAACAATATGCCGTAGGGATACTTTTCTTCAGCCAAGATCCGGTTAAAGCTCAATTATCTAAAGACATCGTCAATAAAGAACTCGCTCAAGAAACCTTAACGGTTGCGGGTTGGCGCGAAGTTCCAACAAATTCTGCAGTACTCGGCCCGATTGCGGCCAACTCACTGCCCAATATTCAGCAAGTCTTTATCTCAGCTCCTGCGGGCTGGCGTGAACGCGACATTGAACGTCGTCTCTATATTGCCCGTCGCCGTATTGAAAAACAGATCACCGAGGATCCTGATTTCTACATCTGTAGCTTATCGACGCAAGTGCTGGTGTACAAAGGTTTGTGCATGCCTGCAGATTTGCCTCGCTTCTACCTTGATCTTGCTGATCTACGCATGGAATCCGCTATCTGCCTGTTCCACCAGCGTTTTTCAACCAACACTCAACCTCGCTGGCCACTGGCGCAGCCGTTCCGTTATCTTGCTCACAACGGTGAGATCAATACCATTGAAGGCAACCGCCAATGGGCCCGAGCGCGTGCTTATAAATTCTCTTCCCCATTGCTGCCCGATTTACAAACCGCAGCTCCGTTTGTAAATGAGACTGGTTCGGATTCTTCAAGTCTGGATAACATGTTGGATCTTTTCTTGGCCGGCGGCATGGATATCTTCCGAGCCATGCGAATGCTTGTTCCACCAGCATGGCAAAATCACCCAGATATGGATCCCGATCTACGAGCCTTCTACGATTTCAACTCCAAACACATGGAGCCTTGGGATGGCCCAGCAGGGATCGTACTTTCCGATGGCCGCTACGCAGCATGTAACCTCGACCGAAACGGTCTGCGCCCAGCTCGCTACGTGATCACAAAAGACAAGTTGATCACGCTGGCTTCTGAAATCGGTATTTGGGATTACGCACCAGACGAAGTTGCGAAAAAAGGTCGTGTTGGCCCTGGTGAGTTGTTAGTTGTCGATACTCGTAAAGGTAAACTGTGGCAATCAAGCGAGATCGATAACGATCTCAAATCTCGTCACCCATACCGCGAATGGATGGAAAACAACGTTCGCAAACTAACGCCATTCTCTCAGCTACCTGAAGATCAAGTGGGTGAGCGAAGCTTCGATGAAGATTTGCTTAAGACCTATCAAAAGCAGTTCGCCATGACCAATGAAGAAGTGGATCAGGTTCTGCGCGTACTTGGCGATATGGGTCAAGAAGCCGTAGGCTCTATGGGCGATGACACGCCGATGGCAGTACTGTCTTCGAAAGAGCGTTTGGTTACCGATTACTTCCGCCAGAAGTTTGCTCAGGTCACCAACCCGCCTATCGATCCACTACGTGAAAAGCATGTTATGTCGTTAGCTACCAGTATAGGTCAGGAGATGAACGTCTTCTGTGAAACCGACGGCCACGCGCATCGAGTGACATTTGATTCTCCAGTGCTACTTTACTCTGACATGCAGCAGTTGCTTGAGCTGGGTGACGATCACTACCGCAATACCATTCTCGACATAAACTACGATCCACAAGAGAAAGATCTCAAACAAGCGATCGATGACTTATGTGATCAAGCTGAACAAGTGGTGCGAGAAGGTACCGTCTTAGTGGTTCTTTCCGACCGCGCATTAGTTAAAGGCAAATTGCCAATTCCAGCCGCCATGGCTGTCGGCGCCGTGCAAACTCGCTTAGTTACAGCCAACCTTCGCTGTGATGCCAACATCGTCGCGGAAACCGCAACCGCACGTGACCCTCATCAATTTGCCGTATTGCTAGGTTTTGGCGCTACGGCGGTTTATCCGTATCTAGCTTATGAAGCGTTAGGCAAATTGATTGACGATGGTGCCCTAGATAAAGACTACCGTGATGTTATGCAAAACTATCAGTACGGCATCAACAAAGGCTTGTACAAAATCATGTCGAAGATGGGTATTTCGACCATCGCCTCCTACCGTTGCTCACAATTGTTCGAAGCTGTTGGGTTGAGCCGAGAAGTGGTCGACTTGTGCTTTAAAGGCGTAACCACTCGCATCGAAGGCGCAAACTTTGATGATTTCCAACAAGATTTAACCAACTTGTCCCGCAAGGCGTGGGCAAAACGTAAATCGATTGAACATGGTGGATTACTCAAATACGTACATGGCGGTGAGTACCATGCCTACAACCCTGATGTGGTAGGCACACTGCAAAAAGCGGTAAAATCTGGTGAAAGTAACGATTATAAAAGTTTTGCCAAACAAGTAAACGAGCGCCCTGTCGCGATGTTGCGTGACCTAATGGCACTGAAAAAATCTGACTCGCCATTGCCACTTGAACGAATCGAACCTAAAACAAAATTGTTCAAACGTTTTGATTCTGCCGCCATGTCTATCGGAGCGTTGAGCCCAGAGGCACACGAAGCACTTGCAACGGCGATGAACCGTCTTGGTGGTTACTCTAACTCTGGCGAAGGTGGTGAAGATCCTCGTCGTTTTGGCACCGAGCGTAACTCGCGAATCAAGCAGATCGCATCAGGCCGTTTTGGGGTTACGCCTCATTACTTAACCAATGCAGATGTACTGCAAATCAAGGTTGCGCAAGGAGCTAAACCTGGTGAAGGTGGTCAGCTACCAGGGCACAAAGTCACGGCAGAAATCGCCAAGCTGCGTTACTCGGTGCAAGGGGTGACGTTAATCTCCCCTCCTCCACATCACGATATTTATTCGATCGAGGATTTAGCCCAGCTGATCTTCGACCTAAAACAAGTCAACCCGAATGCCCTGGTTTCGGTGAAACTCGTCTCCGAGCCTGGTGTTGGCACCATAGCCACAGGGGTCGCAAAAGCTTACGCCGACCTCATCACTATCTCAGGTTACGATGGCGGTACGGCCGCAAGTCCACTGACTTCGGTGAAATACGCAGGTAGTCCTTGGGAACTTGGCCTCGCAGAAACCCAACAAGCACTGGTTGCAAATGGCCTTCGCCATAAGATTCGTCTTCAAGTAGATGGCGGGTTAAAAACAGGGCTAGATGTTGTTAAGGCCGCGATTCTTGGTGCGGAAAGCTTCGGATTTGGTACCGCACCAATGGTTGCTATGGGTTGTAAATTCTTACGTATTTGCCACTTGAACAACTGTGCAACGGGTGTGGCAACTCAAGATGAAACCCTTCGTAAAGAGTACTTTAAAGGCTTACCAGAAATGGTAATGAACTATTTTACTGGCCTTGCCGATGAAGTACGTGAGTTACTCGCAGAACTTGGCGTAGAGAAACTGACAGACTTAATTGGTCGTACTGATTTACTTGAAGCCGTCGAGGGATTCACTGCGAAGCAAACCAAGTTGGATCTATCAAACATCTTAGAAGCTCCTATTTCAGCCGAAGGTCATCCACTATTTTGGACGGAGCCAAACAAACCGTTTGATAAAGCCGAACTCAACCAAAAAATCGTTGATGATGCCTTGAATGCTGTCGAAAACAGCCAATCAGCAAGTTTCTTCTACAACGTCATCAACACCGACCGTTCTGTTGGCGCGCGTTTATCTGGTGAGATAGCAAAACGCTATGGCAACCAAGGTTTGGCAGCTTCGCCAATCAAAATCTATCTTGATGGTACGGCTGGCCAGTCGTTTGGTGTTTGGAATGCGGGCGGCGTAGAGCTTTACCTCACTGGTGATGCGAACGACTACGTAGGCAAAGGCATGGCAGGCGGTAAAATCGCGATTAAACCTCACCTAGGCACTGCATTTAAATGTAACGAAGCCACCATTATCGGTAACACATGTTTGTACGGCGCGACAGGAGGCAAACTGTTTGCTGCGGGTAAAGCGGGAGAGCGTTTTGGTGTTCGTAACTCTGGCACCATCGCTGTCATAGAAGGCGCGGGTGATAACGCTTGTGAATACATGACTGGCGGCATTGTGGCTATTCTTGGCGCCACAGGAGTGAACTTCGGCGCTGGTATGACGGGCGGTTTTGCTTACGTGTTGGATGAAAATCAAGACTTCCAAGGTCGTGTAAACAACGAATCAGTGGAAGCCATTTCACTGTCGGATCTATACATCCACCAAGAGCACTTGCGCGGCCTAATTGCGGAGCATCTCGAAGAGACTGGCTCTAGCCATGCAGAACATATTTTGGCGAACTTTGACGAATGGATTCCGAAGTTCTACTTGGTGAAACCTCAAGCGGCTGACTTAAACACGCTACTTGGTCACCAAAGCCGCAGCGCTGCTGAACTGCGCGTTCAAGCCCAATAAATCATGGAGGATGTTTGAATCATGAGTCAGAACGTTTACCAATTTATCGATGTTCAACGCGTAGATCCGGCGAAAAAACCAATTAAGATTCGTAAGATTGAGTTTGTTGAAATCTACGAGCCGTTCACGAAACAACAAGCAACGGCGCAAGCCGATCGCTGTTTGGATTGCGGTAACCCATATTGTGAATGGAAGTGCCCCGTCCATAACTACATTCCTCAGTGGCTAAAACTGGCGAATGAAGGTCGAATTTTAGAAGCGGTGGAACTTTCACACCAAACCAACAGCTTGCCTGAAGTGTGTGGCCGTGTGTGTCCGCAAGACCGTTTGTGTGAGGGGTCGTGCACACTAAATGATGATTTTGGTGCTGTCACGATAGGCAACATTGAAAAGTACATCACCGACAAAGCCTTTGAAATGGGCTGGAAACCTGACATGTCCAAAGTGGAGTGGACGGATAAAAAGGTGGCAATCATCGGCGCTGGCCCTGCTGGTCTGGCAGCAGCAGACATCTTAGTTCGTAACGGTGTAAAACCTGTGGTATTTGACCGTTACCCAGAGATTGGTGGCCTACTTACCTTTGGTATTCCTTCTTTCAAATTGGAAAAAGGGGTCATGGAAAATCGTCGTCGGGTATTTACCGAAATGGGCGTTGAGTTCCGCATGAATGTGGAAGTCGGCCAAGATGTGCAGATGCAAGAACTGCTTGATGAATACGATGCGGTTTTCTTAGGTGTGGGCACATACAAATACATGCGCGCCGGTTTGGAAAATGAAGACGCGCCGGACGTTTATGACGCCCTACCATTTTTGATTTCCAATACCTATAAGGTTATGGAGCTAGAACATAACCAACCGTTTATCGATATGGCTGGCAAAAAAGTCGTAGTGCTTGGTGGTGGTGATACCGCGATGGACTGCGTGCGAACTTCGATCCGTCAAGGCGCATCTAACGTGATTTGTGCCTACCGTCGTGATGAAGAAAACATGCCAGGCTCCCGTCGAGAAGTGAAAAATGCCAAAGAAGAGGGCGTGAAGTTCATGTTTAACCTTCAGCCTTTAGGTATTGAGGTTGATGCGTATGGCAAAGTTTCAGGCGTGAAAGTGGTCAAAACTGCTTTAGGCGAGCCTGATGACGCAGGTCGCCGTCGCCCAGAACCTGTAGAAGGAAGTGAACACGTACTGCCTGCCGATGCTGTCATCATGGCATTTGGTTTCCAACCTCATCAAATGAACTGGCTTACTCCGTTCAATGTAGAACTTGATCAATGGGGACGAATCAAAGCACCCAACAACCAAGAGTTTCAATATCAGACCAGCAATGAAAAGATCTTCGCAGGGGGAGACGCGGTTCGCGGTTCTGATTTAGTGGTAACCGCCATTGATGAAGGACGAAAAGCAGCAGAAGGCATTCTTGATTACTTAGACGTATAGCGTCGTCCCAACACTCAAAAAGGATCCAAAGATTGGATCCTTTTTTCTTTTATTACATATAATTAAATTCCTCTGTTACGGAATAAAACTCATGAAAAAAGCCGCTCTGATGCTCATCACTTTTCTCGGCTTAACCGCATGCAGCCAAGGAGTCACTTCGATGCCAGATAGAACTCAAACCCCATGTGGAAACAAACCTAACTGCGTTTCAACACAAGACCAACGAGAAGAACACCACCTCGAACCTTTTACTCTCACCGAATCCGCCACATTGGATGCAATTGAGCAAGCAGCACTGCAACTATCGGGGGCTAAAACAGCAGAGAAAGATGGCAATTATCTGCGCATTGAATGCACATCTAAAATCATGCGCTTCGTGGATGATCTCGAATTAAAGATCGACGGGAATACTCTGATCGTGCGTTCAGAATCACGCGTAGGGTATTCCGACTTTGGCGTCAATCGAAAACGGGCCGAGCAATTACGAACCGAACTTTCTAAAGCAGAACTCATCAAATAGAAAACTGCTGACAGGGAGTGCTATACTCTCGCCGATTAAATATTTTACCTAAAGAGAGTGCTATGAAAGTTGGTATCATCGGGGCGATGGAACAAGAAGTGACCATCCTGAAAGAAGCTATGACAAACTGCCAAACCGTAAACAAAGCAGGTTGTACGTTTTTCTCTGGTCAAATTAACGATGTAGATGTAGTGCTACTACAATCTGGTATCGGTAAAGTTGCTGCGGCAGTTGGTACAACAATTCTTCTTGATGAATACCAACCAGATGTGGTTATCAACACAGGTTCTGCTGGTGGTTTCGATTCAAGCCTAAATCTAGGTGACGTAGTGATTTCTACAGAAGTGCGCCACCACGACGCAGACGTGACCGCTTTTGGCTATGAAATAGGTCAAATGGCAGGTCAGCCAGCAGCATTCAAAGCTGATGAAAAACTGATGGACCTAGCGGAAAAAGCACTCGAGCAAATGGCAAATACACATGCCGTTCGCGGTTTGATCTGTACGGGCGATGCGTTTGTTTGCACGGCTGAGCGCCAAGCGTTCATTCGTGAAAACTTCCCATCCGTTATTGCGGTTGAAATGGAAGCATCAGCTATTGCTCAGACTTGCCACCAGTTCAACACACCATTTGTTGTTGTACGTGCTATCTCTGATGTTGCTGATAAAGAATCGCCAATGAGCTTTGAAGAATTCCTCCCTCTAGCAGCAAAAAGCTCTTCAGAAATGGTATTCAAGATGCTGGAACTGGTTAAGTAATCCAAGTCATTCATGGAAGAAATTTTTCAGCAATTCTATGCTAACGGTGCGCTCCTCGTGATGTGGGGCGCATTACTGTTTCACCTTATCCTCCCTATTCCTCATTCCGCTCACCCTGCGACTTTATGGCGCAAGGTAGCCGAACAATTAGCAGAGAAAGTAAATAACCACCATAGCTATTCACAAAGCATTCTCTCAGGAAGCCTCGCTCTTATTTTGATGACATTGCCGTGTTTGGTGCTCTTAATCGCTCTAAGGCCCTTAGTTTGGCAAGAGCCTCTGTACGAACTTGCTCTGTTACTATTAGCGTTAAATTGGCGAAGTTGCGAAACCCTCACCAAACAACTTGCCCTCGCCTTGTCGCGTGAGGATAAAACGCGCTGTCGCGAGCTACTCAAGCCTTTTGTGAATCGTGATACCGAAACGTTATCGCTTGTCGGTATAGGTAAAGCCGGATCTGAAACCATCATTATGGGCTTTGGTCGCAATGTAGTGTGTGTACTGTTTTGGTATGCCATCGCAGGTGGGATTGGGGCGCTCATGTACCGCTTAACCATGGAGCTAGCACGAGCTTGGTCTCCTAGCCGTCGTCAGTATGCGCCATTTGGGAAACCAGCCATTCAAATCGTTGCCGTTTTAGAATTCATTCCATTAAGATTATTTGCCCTACTGTTGCTTGCTGGTCACAATATGTCCGCAGTGCTTAATGGACTCAAACAACAAGCGAAATCTTGGCCATTGCCAGGACCAGCTTGGTTGCTGTGTACTATCGGCAATAAGTTCCAGCTTTCGTTAGGAGGCCCTGCTCTATACCAAGGCGTCAGAGCAGAACGCACCAAGATTGGTGGACGCATTGTGCCTTCTGCTATTCATCTTGCACAAATCCAAATTTTGCTGGTTTGGCGCATCTTTGCTTGGATTGTGATTCAAAGCTTTATTCTAGGACTGATTTATCAAGGATTATGATGAACAAAATTTTCCTATCCCTCCCCCTTTTCTTCTCCTCTTTTACGATGGCGAACGAACCCGTTGAACGAGTGATCAGTTTAGCGCCTCACGCCACAGAGATAGCTTATGCTGCTGGCTTAGGTGACAAACTGATCGCTGTGAGTGAGATGAGTGATTATCCAAAGGAAGCTGGCGAACTGGAGAAAGTATCCAATTACCAAGGCATAAAGTTGGAACGCATCATTGCCCTTCAGCCCGATCTCGTCATTGCTTGGCCTGCGGGTAACCCCGCCAAAGAGCTCGAAAAGTTAAAACAATTTGGCGTACCTATCTACTACTCAACCACGGGTACTTTAGAAGACATCGCAAATAATATTGAGCAGCTGAGTCAATACAGTGATGATCCATCAAAGGGTCAAAAAGCAGCGCGGGACTTTAGAGAGGGGCTAACTGCTCTCAAAGCGAAATACAACACCACAGAGAAAGTCCGCTATTTTTATCAACTCAGCGAAAAGCCGATCATTACTGTGGCAGGTAAAAACTGGCCGAGCGAAGTATTTAACTTCTGTGGTGGTGAAAATGTATTTGCCAATACAGCAGCACCCTATCCTCAAGTCAGTATCGAGCAAGTGATAACACGTCAACCTGAAGTACTCTTCACCTCTCGTCATACTATGAGTGATGATGGAATGTGGGCTCAATGGAAAAATGAACTGCCAGCTCTGCGCAACAATCATGTTTGGTCACTCAATTCTGATTGGATAAATCGCCCAACACCACGCACACTCAACGCTATCATTGAAGTGTGTGAACACTTTGAAAGCGTTAGACGAAAACGCTAACGTTTTCGTTGGAAATACCGTACAATTTCCGCCCATTTTTGTTCTCACACTTTTTATAGGTACCAAGTAACATGGATTCCATGCTGCTTTATATGATCGATTTATTCGGTACAGCAATCTTCGCTGTGTCTGGTGTTTTACTCGCTGGCCGATTAAAAATGGATCCCTTCGGTGTTATCGTCCTAGGTAGCGTGACTGCCATTGGCGGTGGCACTATTCGTGATATGGCACTTGGTGCGACCCCCGTCTTTTGGATTACCGATACCACTTATCTTTGGGTTATCTTCACCACCTGTTTGTTAACTATGATCTTGGTTCGCAGACCAAAACGGTTAGCTTGGTGGGTTTTACCCGTGTGTGACGCCATCGGTCTGGCCGTATTTGTGGGAATTGGGGTAGAAAAAGCGCTCGCCTACAACGCCTCAGGCATGGTTGCCGTGATCATGGGTGTAATCACCGGTTGCGGTGGCGGCATAATCCGAGATGTCTTGGCCCGAGAGGTACCTATGGTGCTAAGAAGCGAAGTCTACGCCACAGCCTGTATCATTGGTGGCATCTTCCACACGATGGCTGTGAGTATGGGTTACGATCATTCCACAGCCCTGCTCGCAGGTGTTATCTCAACACTGGTGATTCGCCTTGGTGCGATTCGTTGGCACCTATCTTTACCTACTTTCGCCATCAACCGCTAAGCAATTCAAGTAAAGATTTCAATCTAAAGAGCCGACTTTATCTCGGCTCTTCGCATTTTAATTAACACGATTCGCTTATCCCTCAGCAATTCGTTAAATTATCCGTCTCATTCCTAATTTTCATTAATTGCTATGTTATTAGAAGGCATTGAAACGTTACTTGTACTAAGTAAAGAAAAAACCATGAGCCGCACTGGTAGTCAGCTGTACATCAGCCAATCTGCGGTGAGTAAACGTATCGCCAATTTAGAAAAAAAGTTAGGAAAGAAACTGATCGAGCCAAACGGCAGACACATTAAACTAACCTCGGATGCTCTGGCCCTTATCAATACGATAGAGCCCACATTCAATGAGTTACGAGGACAGATTTACGATCAGCAAGAGCTCGAAGATACGTCATTAATAAAAATGGATTGCTCAGAAACTCTCGTCGCAGGTTATCTGAGTATGATTATGGAAGAGCAACTGGCACGCGATCCTTATCTCAGAATCTCTACCAATCACACTCCGAGAATCGTTGAAAACGTAAAATCAGGGCGAGCAACCCTAGGATTCTGCGCTGGTTACTTACCTTCTCATCACGGTTTGATGAGCGTTCATCTCGCCGATGAGCCTTTCTCTATAATAAGTAAGTACCCGCTAACTCAATTACCAAAAGCGATTTTAACTAACGATTTGAATAACCCAGCCAATACATATCAGCAAGCCATTTTGTCCAAGTACGAGATCCAACCTTTGATGGAAATGGACTCCTACACTGCGGCAGCACAATTAGCTTTAAAAGGTATGGCACCAGCACTGATACCTAAATCCATCATCAAAACACTCAACATCGCATCAAATTTCTGTTTTGAATTCGAAGAACTAGAGCCTCTAATTCGCCCAATACACATCTGTCTTCGCCACAACACATACCGCAATCAGCGAATTAAAACAGTGTTAGAAGCCATTGCTGATGTTGTTGCCAAAGAAGTTTTGTTGCCATCAGCATAGACATGGTAATTACTAGAGGTCGAATCCACTTTTGACCTTTGGTAACCACCACTTTTGCGCCAAGTTGAGCGCCAATAAAGCCACCGACCGCCATCGTCAAACCAATTTCCCATACAGGTAACCCTGCTAGAACGAAAAACAACAATGCAGCAATGTTTGAAGTGAAATTCAAAATCTTAGTTCGTGCTGTTGCATCCACGAGAGAAAAGTGTCCAAGAGCAACAAAGCACACAGTAAAAATCGAGCCCGTACCGGGGCCAAAGAAACCATCGTAGAAACCAACTCCACCACCGATACACAAAGCAAACATCGCTTCGGCAAGTTTTGGTTCTCCATCGATTTTTCGAGTACTTGGTGCGAGTAAAAAATAAAGAGAAATCGCAATTAGAAGAACAGGAATCAAACTGGTGAGTACGCTAGCATCAATAAACTGTACAGCCTCGGCACCGATTGCAGCACCAATAAAAGTACAGAGTATCGCGAAACGCATTTCCTTTAGGCTGACAATACCGTTACGCACGAAATACCAGCTAGCCGAGAAGCTGCCAAACGAACTTTGTAACTTGTTGGTAGCTAGAGCTTGAGTAGGGCTCAATCCCGCAGCCAAAAGCGCAGGGAGCGTAAGGAGCCCTCCCCCACCAGCCATTGCATCAATAAAACCAGCCACAGATGCAACCAAAAACAACGCGATTAATACTTCTAAAGTAAGCTCCACTTACACTTCCTTGCTCAAAAATACGAAAAGAGCTAAACGGTAGCACTTAACACCTCAAACTAAAAAGGAAAGTCGAGATATGAACCTATTCCATATTTTCACCTTTGCGAAAATTTCATTTATATTTTCATAAAAAAAGGAGGCTTGCCTCAAGATTATACATAAAAATAGTATTTTCATTGCCTATGAAATTCTAGTCAGGTCTAATATCATTACGAATTCATGGAGAAAAACATGTATCCTGTAATACAACAAGACAAAACGAGCAACGCCAAAGGAAATACATATATTATCAGTTAACACACTCGACTCTTTAATTAGCATTAACATCAAAAGGAAAGATATAGTATCAAAATGGACAATTCTAAAAGATAAATTTGATAATACTGCCAATTACTATGCAACAGCAGATGACCTTGTATTTTTATCGAGATTAGCTAATAACCTAACCGGCGCTGTAAACCCAGTCCATATCAATTATTATTCAGGCCAAGCACATTTTGTATTTACAGGAACTCCTGCACTAAAAATAAAACTAAGAGTGTTAGGTTCTCGTGCCCCAACGCCAATAATCGCAAACTTTGCTGTTGGTTCAAAACAAGCAATTCAATCGATAAAAAGTTGGGACAATTATTACGGTAGTGTTAGTTAGTTCTTTCAGAGCACTAGAACATTTCTTTTCAGAAAATAATAAAACCACACTATTAAGTCTGTTTGGAACAATAACTAGTGACATCATAAAACTGGAAATTTCATCCGCAATAGCAGCAATTGCTGTAAAAGGAATCTCTGGAGCGACTACTATTTTTGCTCTAACTTCTGGCCCATTATTTTGGCTATAGGTGTAAGCTTGGTTGTCGGGAATATTTTAAACCACATTGATAATAAATATGAGATAACACAAAAATTCAAACTAGCACTAGAGAAAACATTGAATGAATCACTAAAAAAAGAAGAAATGAGAATCAACGATGTGATAGGTAGAAGTTACATAAAGAATGGGGTATTTTTATGAAACAAGAAGATGACTTGGATTTAACATCAACACTGTTGATATCATTGTTATTTCTTTTATTAGGCTTATCTTGCATTTACTTCTTTTACAACGATGTAATTAACTATGTAAAATATATATATAACAAAGATGAAGTTATAGTCATTTCTCATGGCGCACTTTATGGACTATTTGGAAGCTGGATATTTATATCTTGTTTTATTTTTTTAATAACTGTATTTTTAAATAAAAGAAAGTTATCACACAAAAAAGAAGCACTTTTCGTAAGGGTTATAATTTCCTTTTCAATCATAACAATTGTAGCGCCAACTGCACTTATGTTTCTTACTAAAGAACACTTAATAAGACAAGGTTATTCTTTTTCGATTGACGAAGACAAGTCTTGGTTACAAGATAGAGTTTATATTTTTAAAAAGTAACTGGTATCAACATTTTAAACCGGAGTATTTGGTACATTAAAAAGTACTTTTCTTTTTGGAAGGTATAAAACTTAGTCACACATAAGAAAACTTAAAATAACGCAGAAAATCCATTAAAATAATTAACATATCAAGAGTATATATTTACATTTAACACTGAGACCATACCTGAAAATAAAATAATAATTTAAAATAAATAAGCCCATTTTATTCAATGAATAGAATTCATTGCATATCTTTCTATTATGATTCGTAATCATAGTTATCATTTCCCCTCCGAATATTCTTTAAAAAAGAGGGGCGCATTTCAGAGAAAATACACTGGATTACCACCAAATCAATCCCCTCTCACTTGTTGTATCAATTTTATTAAAAAATAGTGGTTCTATAACATATCATTTTCCATAACAAGTTTAGCGCTGTACAGAGTCTTAGATATCAAAAGCTCTTAGCACGCTTCAATTAGGTAGGCCTAAAATAAAAAAGCCCGCTCAAATGAGCGGGCAATGAGGTTGTCATATAAGCCCTAGTTACCGGGCTTATTGATTTTTATCTATTACGCTTCCAGACTCGCTTTTACTTTAGCGTGTAGCTCCTGAACAGAAGTTACTGACGCTTTTGCATCAGCAGTGTGAGACATACACGTTGCAAACGCAGCGTTTAGCGTTGTTGTGTAGTTCACTTTTTCTGCTAGAGCACCGCGGCGTAGAACTTTCGAATCTTCAATAGCTTGACGACCTGCAGCCGTGTTCACAATGTAGGTGTATTCGTTGTTCTTGATGCGGTCAAGAATGTGTGGACGACCTTCATGTACTTTGTTTACCAGGCGAGGGTTAATACCCGCTTCACCAAGGATTACAGCAGTACCGTGAGTCGCATCCAATTGGTAACCCAATTTTACTAGCTTAGAAGCCAGGTCAACAACACGCTGCTTATCACCTTCACGAACAGAAAGTAGCGCACGGCCACCTTCAGGGTACACACTGCCACAGCCAAGCTCTGCTTTTGCGTAAGCTTCTGCAAACGTTGCACCAACACCCATCACTTCACCTGTTGAGCGCATTTCAGGACCTAATAGAGGGTCAACGCCAGGGAACTTATTGAAAGGTAGAACGACTTCTTTGACTGAGTAGTAAGGAGGAATAATCTCTTTAGTGAAACCTTGTGATTCCAGAGATTGACCCGCCATTACACGTGCAGCGATTTTCGCTAGTGGTGCACCTGTCGCTTTCGATACGAATGGTACCGTACGCGCAGCACGAGGGTTTACTTCAATTAGGTAAACTTCGTTGTCTTTTACTGCGAACTGCGTGTTCATCAGACCACGAACACCAAGTTCGAACGCCAGCTTCTCAACTTGCTCACGCATCTTGTCTTGGATTTCTTGGCTTAGTGTGTAGGCAGGAAGCGAACATGCAGAGTCACCAGAGTGAACGCCCGCTTGCTCAATGTGCTCCATGATGCCGCCGATAACCACGCGCTCACCATCACAGATAGCGTCGATATCAACTTCAGTCGCGTCATCTAGGAAACGGTCCAGTAGTACTGGAGACTCATTCGATACACTTACAGCTTCGTTAAAGTAGCGACGTAGGTCTTGCTCGTCGTATACGATTTCCATCGCACGACCGCCTAGTACGTAAGATGGACGAACAACCAATGGGAAACCGATCTCTTTCGACTTCTCTACCGCTTGCTCCATCGCCGTTACTGTTGCGTTTTGTGGTTGTAGCAGACCTAGACGCTCAACTGCCGCTTGGAAACGCTCACGGTCTTCTGCGCGGTCGATAGCATCTGGGCTAGTACCGATGATTGGCACACCAGCAGCTTCCAGAGCACGGGCCAGTTTAAGTGGTGTTTGACCACCGTACTGAACAATCACACCTTTTGGTTTTTCAACACGAGCGATAGACAGTACATCTTCCAGAGTTACTGGTTCGAAGTACAGACGGTCAGACGTGTCGTAGTCCGTAGATACTGTCTCTGGGTTACAGTTAACCATAATGGTTTCGTAACCGTCTTCGCGCAGTGCTAGTGATGCGTGTACACAGCAGTAGTCAAATTCAATGCCTTGACCGATACGGTTTGGACCGCCGCCAAGAACCATGATCTTGTCTTTGTCTGTCGGGTTTGCTTCACACTCTTCATCGTAAGATGAGTACATGTAAGCCGTATCAGAAGAGAACTCAGCGGCACAAGTATCCACACGCTTGTAAACTGGGTGAATGTCGAACTGCTCACGAGCACGGCGGATTTCACTTTCAGCCACACCAAGTAGTTTAGACAGACGCGCGTCAGAGAAACCTTTACGCTTCATCTGGCGAAGAACATCTTTAGTCAAGCCAGCGTAACCGCCCGCTTTCACTTGCTCTTCCATCTTCACTAGTTCTTCGATTTGAACCAGGAACCAACGATCGATGTTAGTTAGGTTGAACACGCCATCTACTGACATGCCAGCACGGAATGCGTCAGCGATGTACCAGATACGCTCTGCGCCTGCTTCTTTAAGCTCATGACGAATCTTAGTCAGTGCGTCAGGAGCTTCAAGGTCAACCATTTCATCAAATCCTGTCGCGCCGACTTCCAGGCCACGCAGCGCTTTGTGCAGAGATTCTTGTTGGTTACGACCAATCGCCATTACCTCACCAACTGACTTCATCTGAGTAGTCAGGCGATCGTTAGCGCCAGCAAATTTCTCGAAGTTAAAACGAGGAATCTTGGTCACTACGTAGTCGATAGTAGGTTCGAATGATGCCGGAGTTGCACCACCTGTAATGTCGTTTTGCAGCTCGTCTAGAGTAAAGCCAACAGCCAGTTTCGCCGCAATCTTAGCGATTGGGAAACCTGTTGCTTTTGATGCCAGAGCAGAAGAACGGGATACACGTGGGTTCATCTCGATGATAACCATACGGCCATCTTTCGGGTTGATGCCAAACTGTACGTTTGAACCACCTGTCTCAACACCGATTTCACGCAGAACCGCTAGCGATGCGTTACGCATTAGCTGGTATTCTTTGTCAGTCAGAGTTTGCGCTGGAGCAACCGTGATTGAGTCACCAGTGTGGATGCCCATTGGGTCGAAGTTTTCGATTGAACATACGATGATACAGTTGTCCGCTTTGTCGCGAACTACTTCCATTTCGTACTCTTTCCAACCGATTAGCGATTCATCGATAAGAAGTTCGTTAGTCGGAGAAAGATCCAGACCACGACGACAGATTTCTTCAAACTCTTCTTTGTTGTACGCGATACCGCCACCCGTACCACCCATGGTGAACGATGGACGGATGATACAAGGGAAGCCAACCATGTCTAAAACTTTGTAAGCTTCTTCCATCGTCTTCGCCGTATCAGCACGAGGACACTCAAGGCCGATAGACTTCATTGCTTTATCGAAGCGAGAACGGTCTTCTGCTTTATCAATCGCATCAGCAGTTGCGCCAATCATCTCTACGCCGAACTCAGCAAGAACGCCGTGCTTCTCTAGGTCTAACGCACAGTTAAGCGCCGTCTGACCACCCATTGTTGGCAATACTGCATCTGGGCGTTCTTTCTCAATGATCTTGCGAACAACTTCCCATTGAATCGGCTCGATGTATGTTGCATCTGCCATTTCTGGGTCTGTCATGATGGTTGCTGGGTTAGAGTTAACTAGAATAACTCGGTAGCCTTCTTCACGAAGAGCTTTACACGCTTGTGCGCCAGAGTAGTCAAACTCACATGCCTGACCGATAACAATCGGACCAGCACCAAGAATTAGAATACTTTGAATGTCAGTACGTTTTGGCATTATCTACTACTCCGAATTAAGCGCTGTGTTTTTTGATGAGTTCGATAAAGTGGTCAAATAGAGGTGCCGCGTCGTGTGGACCTGGGCTTGCTTCTGGGTGACCTTGGAAACTAAATGCTGGCTTGTCTGTGCGGTGAATACCTTGTAGAGAACCGTCAAATAGTGATACGTGAGTCGCACGTAAGTTTTCCGGTAATGTTGCTTCATCTGCCGCAAAGCCGTGGTTTTGCGAAGTGATCATCACAACGTTACGCTCTAAATCTTTTACTGGGTGGTTCGCACCGTGGTGACCAAACTTCATTTTCACCGTTTGCGCACCCGACGCTAGCGCCAGAATTTGGTGACCTAGACAGATACCAAAAATTGGTAGGCCTTTTTCTAGGAACACTTTGGTCGCTTCAATCGCGTAGGTACATGGTTCTGGGTCACCAGGGCCGTTCGATAGGAACACGCCATCTGGATTCAGAGCCAGAACTTCTTCAGCAGAAGTTTCTGCAGGAACAACCGTTAGGCGGCAGCCGCGGTCAACCAACATTCGTAAGATGTTGCGTTTTGCGCCGAAGTCGTAAGCAACAACGTGGTATGGCAACTCGCTGTCGTCTTTCGCTTCTGGAAGTCCACTCTCAAGCGTCCACGACCCTTGTTTCCATTGATACGCTTCTTTTGTTGTAACCTCTTTCGCAAGATCCATACCTTTCAAACCAGGAAATTCTTTTGCTTTCGCTAGCGCCAAAGCTTCGTCTAGATTGTTACCAGCTACGATACAACCGTTTTGAGCACCTTTTTCACGCAGGATACGAGTTAACTTACGCGTGTCGATGTCTGCGATGCCGACGATGTTTTGCGACTTAAGATAATCAGAAAGGGATTGTTCATTACGGAAGTTAGAAGCGATAAGAGGGAGATCGCGAATCACAAGGCCTTGTGCATGAATGGAAGAGGATTCTTCGTCTTCGGAATTGGTTCCGGTATTGCCAATGTGAGGGTAAGTAAGAGTAACGATTTGCTGAGAATAGGAAGGATCAGTGAGGATTTCTTGATACCCCGTCATCGAGGTATTGAAAACGACTTCACCGACGGAAACGCCATCTGCCCCAATGGACACTCCGCGGAACACTGTCCCATCTTCTAGGACTAACAGTGCTAATTTACTCAAGACAACCTCCAGAATAAAAATGCAAAAAAAATAAATCAAACTGCAATCATGCCTTCCTTTACCTATAAAATCTACATAAATAGGTATTTCAGACAAATTGGCGGTATTCTAAAGATGGACTGCAAACCTGTCAACACACAATGAAAAATAAATTATCTTTTTCTAAAGAGTAATAGCATTTACTAGCAATAAGCCCCAAAAACACAAGTTTCTACCACCTGCAAACTTTGAAGATGGTTCTTTTTTTAGATTTTACAAATTTGAACTTTTTATAGATCACAAATTTTTATGAGATTTTCACGCAAACGTTAATCACAACAAAACAACATCAACTTTTAAGCAGTTAAGACAAATAAAGCAACCAAGCCAGCAAAAATACACACAAACAAGTTCAAAACTGACGCTCTACAATACTCATTTTATTTACATAACTTTCTTCAAATACAAAAAAGCCGGCTTACGCCGGCGAATAATTATGTATTTAAAGCTCATTCAAACCAAGCACATCGGTCATGGTATAAAAGCCCGCCGGCTTGGAATGTAGCCACACTGCAGCCTTCACGGCACCATTAGCAAAAGTCATGCGGTCCGTCGCTTTGTGCGTTATTTCGACTCGCTCACCAATATCAGCAAACATTGCTGTGTGCTCGCCGACAATGTCACCTGCACGAATGGTTGCAAAACCGATTTCATCTTTAGTACGCTCACCAGTAATGCCTTCACGCGCATACACCGCAACATCACTTAACTTGTTGCCCATAGCGCCAGCAATCGCCTCACCCATACCAATCGCAGTACCTGACGGAGCATCAACTTTATGGCGGTGATGAGCTTCGACAATCTCGACATCGCAGTAATCACCCATTACTTTTGCAGCTTTCTCAAGCAACTTAAATACTAGGTTCACACCAACAGAGTAGTTAGGAGCCATCACAACAGGTACGTGCTTCGCAACTGCATCAATCAGTGCTCGCTCTTCTTCACTAAAGCCAGTGGTACCAATTACGATAGACTTCCCATGCTGTTTACATAACTCTAAGTTCGCTAACGTACTTACTGGAGCGGTAAAGTCGATAACAACATCAAAATTGTCGACCTCTTTCTCTAGGTCATCGGTCAGGAAAACATCGAACTTTCCTTCACCACAAAGTTCACCGATATCAACACCGACGAGCGAAGATTCTGGACGTTCTGAACCTGCCGTTACAGATGCATCTGGGTTTATGTGCGAGGCTTTGACTAGGTTGCGACCCATACGGCCAGCAGCTCCTGCGATTGCAATACGAACCATTGCGCTTTCTCTCCTTCTCTGGATAACGAGGTTTCTCGTTCTCTTTCGTTTCGCTGAATCTTTTTAAACTAACAACATACTGTGTTAACCACAAGCACGTTCATTAGGCTTAAGCGAACTCTTTTACGACACGTTGTAAGATAGGCACGTTAGCTTCAGGGAAGGTGTAATCCCCTAATTCACCAACTGCGACCCAGCGCCCTTCTTGGCCTTCTCGACCATAAGGTTCGTTCTCGAACTGAGAGACGGTAATAAAATCAAATTTTAGCGACTTATCTGGGTAATCGTATTCAAGGTGTTCAAACGGTGCTTGTTCAATCACTCGAATCCCCACTTCCTCTTCAAGCTCACGAACCATCGCTTGTTCAACTGTTTCTCCTAGCTCGACTTTACCGCCCGGAAACTCCCAAAAACCACCTTTGTGTTTATCATCAGGACGTTTAGTAATAAAGATTTGCGACTTATCTTGATTGAAAATGATCGCTGCAACAATGTGAATTCTTTTCATGGATATTTACCTAGGATCTATCGATACAAAAAGAGCCGCCTAAGCGACTCTTTCTTATTAAGTTATCAAGTTAGATTAATTGATCTGACCGTGACACTGCTTGTATTTCTTGCCACTACCACATGGACAAGGTTCGTTTCGACCTACTTTACGCTCATCACGAACAACAGGTTGATTTGAGCCCTCAGACTCTTCACCATCAGCCAACTGATTTTCCGCAGCTGCATGCTGAGCCTGCGCACGACGAGCAGCTTCTTCTGCTTGTGCACGACGTTGCTCTTCCATACGCTCAACCTCTTCTTGCTGTTGAACGCGAACACGAGACAGAACAGTAATAACGTCAGTCTTCAGCGCTTCAAGTAAACCTTCAAACAATTCAAACGATTCACGTTTGTACTCTTGTTTCGGGTTCTTTTGTGCATAGCCACGTAGGTGAATACCTTGACGCAGATGATCCATCGCCGCCAGATGCTCTTTCCAAAGCGTATCGAGTGTTTGAAGCATCACTGATTTTTCGAAGTTACGAAGCACTTGTGCACCCACAACTTCTTCTTTCGCTTTGTATACTTCAACGGCTAGGCTGATAATCTTCTCGCGCAGCGCTTCTTCGTACAGTTTGTCGTCTTCCTCAAGCCATTGCTTGATTGGCGCGTCTAGATCGAAATCTGCTTTCAAACGTTCTTGAAGACCTTCCACATCCCACATGTCTTCTAGAGATTGTGGTGGAATGTATTCGTCGATGATCGCTGTGAGCACATCTTCACGGTTTTGTTCAATCATGTCGCTGATATCGTCAACGTTCATGAGCTCATCACGCAGTTCGTAAACCACTTTACGTTGATCGTTCGCCACGTCATCGTATTCAAGAAGCTGTTTACGGATGTCGAAGTTGCGACCTTCCACTTTGCGTTGTGCTTTTTCAATAGAACGAGACAACATCTTAGATTCGATTGCTTCACCTTCTTCCATACCGCTTTGAATCAAGCTTGCCATACGATCTGAAGTGAAGATACGCAGCAGTGAGTCTTCCATCGATAGGTAGAAACGAGATGAACCCGCATCACCTTGACGACCAGAACGGCCACGTAACTGGTTATCGATACGACGAGATTCATGACGCTCAGTACCGATGATGTGCAGACCACCAGCATCTAAAACTTGATCGTGAACTTTTTTCCACTCAGCTTTGATTGCGTCGATTTGCTCTTTCGTTGGATCTTGTAGTGATTCAACTTTTGCTTGCCAGCTACCACCTAGCACGATATCTGTACCACGACCTGCCATGTTTGTTGCGATAGTTACCGCACCTGGCATACCCGCTTCAGCAACGATTTCCGCTTCTTTCTCATGGAACTTAGCGTTCAAAACGTTGTGTTTGATCTTCGCTTTCTTCAAAGCGTTGGAGAGTAGTTCTGATTTTTCAATCGATACTGTACCAACCAATGTTGGCTGACCTTTCGCAACGCGCTCTTTGATATCTTCAATGATTGCAGCAAACTTCTCAGCTTCGGTACGGTACACCACATCCGGCATATCGTTACGAATCATTGGTTTGTTGGTTGGGATAACAACAGTTTCCAAGCCATAAATAGATTGGAACTCAAACGCTTCAGTATCCGCTGTACCAGTCATACCAGACAGTTTCTCGTATAGACGGAAGTAATTCTGGAATGTGATAGAGGCTAGCGTTTGGTTTTCGTTTTGGATCTTAACGCCTTCTTTCGCTTCGACAGCTTGGTGAAGACCTTCTGACCAGCGACGACCTGGCATTGTACGACCAGTGTGTTCATCAACGATCACAACTTCGCCGTCATCGTTAACGATGTAATCCACATTACGCTCAAACAGCACATGTGCTCGTAGAGCAGCATTTACGTGGTGAAGCAAGCTGATGTTCGCAGGTGAGTACAATGTATCACCTTCTTCCATCAAACCATTTTTAACCAATAGCTCTTCTACGTATTCTTGACCCGTTTCAGTCAAGTGAACTTGTTTTGATTTTTCATCAACAGTGTAGTGACCATCGCCACGATACTCTTCAGAATCTTCTTTATCTTGCTTCTGTAGGTGTGGGATAAGCAGGTTGATTCGAGTGTAAAGTTCTGAACTGTCTTCTGCCGGGCCAGAGATGATCAAAGGAGTACGTGCTTCATCGATAAGGATTGAGTCCACCTCATCGACCACAGCAAAGAAACGTTCGCGCTGAACACGGTCTTCATTGCGGAAAGCCATGTTGTCGCGCAAGTAATCGAAACCAAACTCGTTGTTTGTTCCGTATAGAATATCAGCTTGGTACGCTTCTTTTTTCGCTTGAGGAGGCATGTTCGGTACGTTAACACCAACCGTCATACCTAGGAATTCAAATAGCGGACGGTTTGTCTCCGCATCACGTTTAGCGAGGTAGTCGTTGACCGTAACAACGTGTACGCCTTTACCAGGAAGTGCATTTAGGTAAGCAGGAAGAGTTGCAGTTAGAGTTTTACCTTCACCCGTGCGCATCTCTGCGATTTGGCCTGCATTTAGAACCATACCGCCGATGAGCTGCACGTCGAAGTGACGCATACCGTATACACGTTTAGACGCTTCACGAACAGTAGCAAAAGCTTCTGGAAGTAGCTTATCAAGAGTTTCGCCTTGCTCTAGGCGCTCACGGAACTCAACAGTTTTCGCTTTAAGCTCTTCATCTGAAAGTGCTTCAAATGTTGGTTCGTAGTTATTGATCTCTTTTACAATTTTTCTAAGGCGGCGCAGTGTTCGGTCGTTGCGACTGCCAATTACTTTTGTCAGTAGCTTAGTTATCATTTTTCGTGAATCTCTCTTTAATCAGACCGTTCCCGATCTACTCGTAATGCCTTCAGTCTCTGCCAGTTTGGAACTAAGAATACTGAGATAAATCATTTATCAAAGATATTGAGTTCAAACATTCATATTTCAAGGCTAAGTTTCGAAACAATGTGGCTTAGTGTAAGGATTTTTCATCGATACAACCATAAATAGACGTATTTGTTTGAAGCACTCTGAAATTTTTAGTTAAAGTGGTGATGGATTAGCCAATATTATTAGCAGCTACACGACGAAACTTGGCAAAAACAGGACTTTACCACGTTCAATCCATCTCCATTGTAAAACTGAGGCTAAAGACGTTAATGTAAACTATACCTAGTGAGAAAGCTGCTCTAGAATAGTCATATCTCAACAAAATTAGATTTTACCTATGCGTGATCATCGACCAACCTCGACAGAGGATGTAATTGCTGAGTCTCAATTTAAGCAAATTCAAGAACATGCCGGAGAAATCTTGCAGCTTAACCAAGCTCTACAAACGATTTTACCAAAAGGGACGGCAGATCATTGCCGAGTTGCAAATATTCGCAATGGCCATCTTCTGATAGACGTATCTAGCGCGGCCATCAAAATGAAGATCGACTACGATCGTCTAATGATCTTAAACAAACTGCGCACACAAGGTTATGCAAAATTGATAAGTGTCGACGTTCGGATCAACCCTTCACTTTATCGTAATCGATACGAGAAAGACGATAGGCCCAAACGCCCGCCGCTCACTGAGTCAGCAGCTCAATCACTGATGACCATCGCTGATATGGCCCCACCAAAAATCCAAGAGCGACTAAAAAGACTCGCAGATATGGCAGAAAAATCTGGCCAATAACCATCAACCATCAACCATCATCAAGTGATGGTAAAATTTAGATAGAAAAAAACCAGGTCGAAACCTGGTTTTTAATATTCTTTGACTAACTTATGCTAGCACCATGTTTGGCTCTGCAAAAGCGACTGGAGAACCGACTTCTTCTTCGAAAGTTGTCCATTCCCACGCTTCTTGATCCGCCAATACTGCGCGTAGAAGTTGGTTGTTTAAACCGTGACCTGATTTATAAGCACGGAATTCACCAATAATTGGATGACCACACATGTAAAGGTCGCCAATTGCATCTAACACCTTGTGAGTAACAAACTCATTCTCAAAGCGCAGACCTTCTTCGTTCAGAATTCGGTAATCGTCCAATACGATAGCATTGTCGAAACTACCACCCAAAACTAGGTTTTGAGATTGTAGGTACTCGATATCACGCATAAAGCCAAACGTACGTGCACGAGAAATTTCGCGAACGAAACCTTGAGATGAGAAATCAAACAGCAGGCGCTGCTCGTCTGATTCAATCGCAGGGTGGTTAAAGTCAATTTCGAAGTCCATACGGAAGCCGTTAAATGGGACAAATTCTGCCCACTTATCGCCATCTTCAAAACGAACTGGCTTTTTAATGCGGATAAAACGCTTAGGAACGTTTTGCATTTCGATACCCGCTTGCTGAAGCAGGTAAACGAACGGGCTTGCGCTACCATCCATAATTGGGATTTCAGGTGCGTCAACTTCAACAATAATGTTGTCGATGCCCATACCTGCAAGTGCAGCGTTCAAGTGTTCAACCGTTGAAATACGCACACCTTCGTCGTTCACTAATGCAGTACAAAGCATAGTGTCACGAACAGAAGCTGGATCAGCTGGAAAATCTACAGGTGGATTTACATCTGTACGACGGTAAATAATACCTGTGTTTGCAGCAGCCGGGCGCAGAGTAAGCGTGACTTTACGACCAGAGTGGAGACCCACACCAGTAGTTTTCACTATTTCTTTCAGAGTACGTTGTCTGATCATCTGCTTGCCTCTCTAAAATATGCTACAAAACACGGCCGCCTGTAACGTCGACCGTGAATGCTACCATAATTTTGAGCCATGTCAAATTTATGGGTTAAAGATTAATCAGCCTGACGACGTAAAAATGCCGGGATATCTAAGTAACCGCTTTCTTTCTCTTGCTTTGGTGCTGCTGAGCTTTGGCCCGCGGCAGGAGAAGAAGAAACTGTGTTTGTCGGCTGAGGAGTTACCTGTGGCTTCTCTTGCACTTGATTCTGCAAAGTTTGTGCCGGCTTTTCTTCAGCTTGCGTTGCCGCAACTTGTTGTGGCTGAGCTTGAGGAGCCGAAGCTACTTTCGCTTTACCACCAGCGACTAGCGTGATATCTGGCTTTCTTTCATTGCCAATACCTGTCGCAACTACTGTCACACGGATTTCATCAGTCATATCTGGGTCTAGAGAAGTACCGATAACCACGGTTGCATTGTCAGATGCAAATGCCTTCACTGTGTTACCAACTGTCTCAAACTCATCAAGACGCATGTCCAGACCAGCAGTGATGTTAACAAGAACACCGCGAGCACCAGCAAGATCGATATCTTCTAGAAGTGGGCTAGAAATTGCCATCTCAGCCGCTTCTTCGGCTCGGTCTTCACCTTTCGCAATACCACTACCCATCATCGCGTGACCCATTTCAGACATCACTGTACGTACGTCTGCAAAGTCGACGTTGATCATACCAGGGCGAGTGATTAGCTCGGCGATACCTTGAACTGCATTCTTAAGAACGTCATTCGCACTCGCAAATGCTTCAAGCAACGTTACGCCACGACCAAGAACTTTAAGTAGCTTCTCGTTTGGAATCGTAATTAACGAGTCAACGTGCTTAGATAACTCATCGATGCCTTGCTCAGCAAACGCTAAACGCTTTTTGCCTTCAAAGCTGAACGGTTTTGTTACAACCGCTACAGTCAGAATACCTAGCTCTTTCGCCACTTCAGCAATAACAGGTGCTGCACCAGTACCTGTACCACCGCCCATACCAGCTGCGATAAACACCATATCGGCACCAGTTAGGGAATCTTTAATTCTGTCTCTGTCTTCGAGAGCTGCCTCACGGCCAACTTGTGGATTCGCACCTGCACCCAGACCTTTAGTGATATCACCACCAATCTGAATAACATTGCCAACGCTTGTCTTACGAAGTGCTTGCGCATCAGTGTTGACGCTGATGAATTCCACACCTTCGATGGATTCACGCACCATGTGTTCAACGGCGTTACCACCGCCGCCACCAACTCCAACGACCTTGATTACTGCATCGTCAGACATTTCCATCATCGGTTCAAACATGTGTTGTCTCCGTTTATCCTGCAACTCAGGTTAAAACTCTTTTTGTATCCAATTACGCAATTTATCGAAAAAGCCAGTAACAGATGAGCGTTTAGGTTCATTATAATCGCTATCGTCGCTAGACTGCATGTCTCTTGCGTAATGAAGTAATCCAACTGCCGTAGAATGGTACGGCTCTTTTACATAGTCAGTTAGTCCGCTGACTTCGAGCGGTTTGCCGACCCTTACTTGATTGCGGAATACGCGCTCCGCACATTCTACTACTCCGTCAATTTGCGCAGCACCGCCGGTTAAAACTACACCCGCAGCAAGATGGTGCTTAATGCCCTCTTCGCGCAGTTTCGCTTGTACAGAGTCGATAGTTTGGTTAACTAATCCCATAAGCTCAGAGTACCGTGGCTCGATCACTTCAGATAGAGTCTGACGCTGCAGACTACGTGAAGGACGTCCTCCTACGCTTGGGACATTAACCGTGTCATCCTTACTGACCAGTTCACTCAAAGCACAGCCATATTTGACTTTTATCTCTTCAGCATCGCTCACTGGCGTACCAAAAGCAAAAGCAATATCGCTCGTTACAGCATTTCCTGCGTACGAAAATACTTCTGTGTGACGTAACGCACCACCAGTCCAGATAGCCACATCCATCGTGCCGGCGCCAATATCTACCACACAAACTCCGAGCTCTCTTTCATCCTCGGTGATTACCGCATTACTTGCAGCAAGCCCTGAAAACACAAGTTGCTCTACTTTAAGGCCGCAGCGCTCTACTGCCTTAATAATATTGCGTGCCATGTCATTATGACACGAGATAAGGTGGACACTGACTTCCATTCTTACCCCTGATAAACCAAGAGGGTTTTTAATCCCTTCTTGATAGTCGATGGTGAACTCTTGAGGAATCACGTGAAGGATTCGCTGTTCATCACCGATTTTAATTGATTTCGCGGTATGGATCGCTCTGTCCATATCTTCTTGAGAAACTTCCTCGTCTGATATGGTGCCCATGCCTTTTTCAATTCGGCTTGCGATATGCTTACCAGACAACGAAATGAAGACTCGGCTGATTTGGCACTCGGCCATTAGCTCAGCTTGATCAATTGCACGTTGCACTGATTTTACAACCGACTCCAAGTCATTCACGCCACCTTTATCCATGCCACGCGAAGGGCTACTACCCGCACCAATAATATTAATTTGGCCATCAGGTAGAATCTCACCCACTAGAGCTGATACGGTTGCAGTGCCTATATCAAGACCAACAATAATGTTGTCATCTGCGGCCTTAGTCATCTGTACTCTCTTCTAACTCTTCTTCAGGAAACCAACCGACTGCGGCTCCTGTATCGTACCTGAGATCGATATAACTGATTCGTTGCGTGTCACTGCCAAGCTTGTTATAGAGCGAAAAAAAGCGCTCTATACGCTCAAGAAGAGACTCTTTACCAAGCTCTAATCGAATACCGTTATCTAGGATGATTTGCCAAGCTCGTCGCTCGTTTAACACCAGAGACGATATCGCTAAACCCAATTGTTGAAACTTAGGACTCAGTTCGCGGTAAGCTTGTAACACTTCCGGGCCAGTGTCTTTGGGTCCATACAACTTAACTTTCTCGTTCTTTAACAAAGCAACATCACCATCGAAAACCAAACCGTTTTTATCTAACAGTTCGTTGCCATTCCAAATGGCTTCGGGTTGATGCTCTGTTAAGAAAACTTTTACTGTATCGGGCCACTGCTTGCGAATCGCTGCATGAGCAACCCACGGCAATGCTTCAACACTTTGCTGTAATACATCAATATCCTGAGACATGAATGTACCGATGTGATCTATTCGACTAAATGCAGCCTGAACATCGTCAGCTTTGACGTACTCCAATTTACCTTGAAGCACTATTTTGGAGAGAGGTAACCTTTGGTCATCCCACATCCAACTGATCGCCGAGTACAAAACAGAACTAATTAAGGTCACAACCACAACGAAAAATAGCGCACCCAAGATTTTATCTTGGCGACCACGGTTATTGTCCGTGTTTAGTCGCTCTTCATTAAGTGCAATATTCAACAACGTCTTCGTTTCCTGACTTTTGTCGTGTACTTTTCACCGCATAATATCGTATCGGCAAAAGTATTGACTTTAACCTTGGGATTATACTGAGCTCTTGTAAACTATCAAACACTGATAACAATAAATCACAACGATCTTGACGCAAAATCGAGATCTGAGTCTTATCTGTCCTTTGCGTCATCACTCTGACTTATCCAAGCATCTTGTTTATATTTAACTCAAGATTAGCCAGCTGTTTGGCAACTTTACCAACATCACCAGCACCTTGCGTTAAAATTAGGTCGCCGTCTTGTATAACGTTAGCCAAAACTGATGGTAATTGCTCGATTTCTGGAACAAAAATCGGATCTACTTTACCTCGGCTGCGAATCGTACGGCACAAAGAGCGTCCATCCGCGCCGGCAATCGGTTTTTCACCCGCGGCATACACGTCAAGCATGATCAATACATCAACCTGCTCAAGCACGTTTGCAAAATCATCGTAAAGGTCACGAGTGCGACTGTAACGATGTGGTTGGAAAATCATAACCAATCGCTTATCTTGCCAACCACTGCGTGCTGCATTAATGGTTACGTCAACTTCCGTTGGGTGATGACCGTAATCATCGACTAACATCGCATGACCGTTACCTGTATCAAACTCACCAAGGTGATCAAAACGACGGCCAGTACCTTGAGTGCCCGCCATCGCTTTTAGAATCGCGTCATCTTCAATGTCGTCTTCCGTTGCGACCGCTATTGCTGCTGATGCGTTCAACGCATTGTGACGGCCTGGAATGTTTAGCGTGATATCGAGGTTAGCTCGACCTTTACGTACTACTGTAAATTTACCTTGCTGACCTTCTTGATGATAATTTTCGATACGTACGTCCGCATCGTCAGAAAAGCCGTAGGTGATCACTTGACGGCTAATACGCGGAATCAACTCACGAATCACTGGATCATCGATACAGACAATGGCTTGGCCATAAAACGGCAGATTGTGAAGAAAATCAATGAAGGTTTGTTTCAACGTTTCGAAGTCACCACCGTAGGTATCCATGTGGTCAGCTTCGATGTTGGTAACGATGCTCACCATAGGTTGCAGGTGCAAGAAAGAGGCGTCGCTCTCATCCGCTTCTGCAATCAGAATACGGCTAGAGCCCAAGCGCGCATTGGTGCCCGCGCTCTTTACTAGACCGCCGTTTACAAACGTAGGATCAAGGCCTGCTTCGGAATAGATTTGTGTGACTAGTGCTGTGGTGGTGGTTTTACCATGTGTACCCGCAACAGCGATACCATGACGGAATCGCATCAGTTCAGCCAGCATTTCTGCTCGGCGAACAATAGGAATACGCAATTCACGAGCCGCCATGACTTCAGGGTTTTCCTCGTTAATCGCGGTGGAAACGACTACCACACTAGCCTTTTCGACATTACTTGCTTGGTGACCAATAAATACGGTTGCCCCTTTCGACACTAAGCGCTCGGTTACTGGGTTTTCAGACAAGTCTGAACCCGTGATTTCATAACCTTCGTTTAGAAGAACTTCAGCAATGCCGCTCATGCCCGCACCACCGATACCGATGAAGTGGATGCATTTCACGCGACGCATTTCTGGTACCATCGCGCGAATCTGAGCTAAGTCTTGTGTATGTTGGATAGTCATTAATTCGATTCTCAATAATTCGTTAACGCTTTTCGGTCAAAGCGACAATGGCTTGTGCGACAACTTTGTCAGCATCTAATTTTGCGGCACTGCGTGCCTTTTGAGCCATTGAAAGTAAAGCTTGGCGATCCAATTGTTGGATCTGTTGAGTCAAAGACTCCACGGTTAAATCAGGTTGTTCAATCATCTTCGCAGCACCGCATTCCACTAAGTGGTCGGCATTCAGTGCCTGTTGACGGTCTTTATGCATGAACGGGATAAAAATCGCGCCTACACCTGCTGCTGAGACTTCAGATACCGTCAATGCGCCAGAACGGCACACTAGCAGATCTGCCCACGCATACGCTTGTGCAACATCATCAATAAACTCGGTCACTTCTGCATTAGCAACATTGTTCGCTTGATAAGCAGCTTGCACTTCTTGCGCTGCGCCTTTACCTGCTTGATGACGAATACAGTAGTCTTGTCCCAAGTTTGCCATCACCGCTGGCAATGTTTGATTAAGAATACGCGCCCCTTGGCTGCCGCCCATAACAAGAATACGAATTGGTCCTTCTCTCTCTTGCATACGTTGAGCGGGCTCATCCAACTGCGTTACGTCTTCACGTACTGGGTTACCGACAACCGCCGCAGAAGGAAATGCGCCGGGAAACGCTTGAAAGACTTTCTTAGCGATCTTTGATAGCCATTGATTTGTTAAACCTGCAACCGCGTTTTGTTCGTGTAGAACAACCGGGATACCGCTTAACCAAGCCGCGATACCACCCGGACCACTCACATAGCCACCCATACCTAAAACGGCATCCGGCTGCCAGCGCTTCATGTGCGCTCGCGCTTGCATGATGGCATTAATAATTTGAAAAGGGGCAGCTAAAAGACGTTTAACGCCTTGGCCTCGCAGACCTTTTACTTTGATAAAGTCGATCTCAATATCATGCTTTGGCACCAAATCGGCTTCCATTCGATCCGCTGTGCCTAACCAACGGATCTCCCAACCCTGTTCTTGAAGCTGCTTTGCCACCGCCAAACCTGGGAATACGTGACCGCCGGTACCACCAGCCATCACCATCAAACGTTTATTCTGTTTCATTCGTCTGTTGTTCTGATTGTTGTTGCGCGCGTTTCAAGCGGCATTCGTGATCGATACGCAGCAATATGGACACTGCAACGGACATAATAATCAGACTGGAACCACCATAACTGATTAGTGGAAGCGTCAAACCTTTGGTTGGAACAATACCAGCGGCTGCGCCCACATTGACCATGGTTTGAAACGCAAACCAAATACCAATACCAAACGCTAAGTAACCACCAAACATCTCGCCTTCTTCAAAAGCGCGTTTGCCGATATACACAGCTTTAAGTACCAAGCTAAAAATCAACATCAGCACTAAAACAACACCGACGAAACCAAGCTCTTCAGCCAATACCGCAAATACAAAGTCGGTGTGCGCTTCTGGTAGGTATTCTAGTTTTTGAATTGAGTTCCCTAATCCTTGACCAAACCACTCTCCGCGCCCAAACGCCATCAAAGATTGAGTCAACTGATAGCCGCTACCGAACGGATCTTCCCATGGGTCAAGAAACGAAGTAACACGGCGCATACGGTACGGTTCTACCAAGATCAAACCGACGACAGCGCCAATGCCTGCAATCATCAGGGCCAGGAACTGGGTTAGCTTCGCGCCCGCGATAAATAACATGCCAAACAGAGTAACCAGCATTACAACGACGGTACCCAAATCCGGCTGACCAAGTAACAAGACGGCGAAGAAAGCAAACACCATGATTGGCTTCATAAAGCCGCCAAAGAAGGTCTGGCGCACTTCATCTTGCTTACGGACTAAATAACCGGACATGAAGATGAACAGCGATAGCTTCGCAACTTCGGCAGGCTGTAAGTTGAACAGACCAAGCGGAATCCAACGAGAGGCGCCGTTTACTGACTTACCTGCAAGAAGTACAACAATCAGCAAGCCGAATGAGACCCAAAGCAAGTAATGACTTTTCTTAAACCATTGCTCTAAAGGTACTTGAAGTATCACCGCAGAGGTCCCGATCGCCAACACTAAGAAGGTGGCATGACGGAACATGAAGTGGAACGGCTGATCGGTCAATCGTGAGCTGATTGGGAAAGACGCAGAGGTCACCATAATCAAACCAGTCAACATCAAACCCAACGCAATCCACACCAACTGGCGATCAAACAGCGCTTCTGGCGCTGGATGCTTAAGCCAATTACCAATGTTGTGTTTAACGTTACTTAAACCCACGAAACGAGTAACCTTTAGTTATGCATATTTCTGAGCAAGAACAGCAAATGCATCGCCTCTTGCCATAAAATTGTCGAATTGATCAAAGCTAGCACATGCGGGAGACAGCATCACCATATCACCAGATTTTAACTGCGAAGATATTTGTTGAATCACATCTTCCATGGTGTTGAAACGGATTGCTGACTCATGTAGTGGCATAAAATCATCACCGTCTAGACCAAAACAGCACAGTTGTAGGTTAAGCGTTGCAAAGATCGGTTTTAATGGCGTGAAGTCCGCGCCTTTACCGACACCACCAACGAGCAGATAAAGTTTACCGGTCGACTCTAATCCTGATAGCGCAGCCATAGTACTTGCGATATTAGTTGCTTTAGAGTCATTCACCCATTTTACGCCACGATTATCCGCAACCACCTGGCATCGGTGTGTCAGTCCAGTGTAATTTTTAAGTGCATTCAAAGCGTTGTGGTAATCAACACCTGCAGCTTTGAGCAGAGCCAACACGACGAGAGCGTTCGCTAAGTTATGTTTGCCGACAAGTTTCAATTCATCGCTGGCGATAACGCGCTGACCATGATCAAGTAACCATGTGCGAGAACCATCGACTTCAAGGCCGTAAGCTTGCTCATCGCTGCCAAACGTAACCACGGGCATCTCAACCTCTGGGTACGTCTCTTGATCATCACGGTTAACTACAGCTAACTCTGCATGATCAAAAATACGCAGCTTAGCAGCGCGATAATCTGCCATACCTTCGTAGCGATCCATATGATCTTCGGAAAGGTTAAGAAATGCCGCCGCTTTGAGTTTCAAACTCGACGTCGTTTCCAACTGAAAACTTGAAAGTTCCAGTACATACAAATCCGCATCTTGCTCAAGCAGCTCCAGTGCAGGCACGCCAATGTTACCGCCGACACCCACCGTCAATCCTGCCGCTTTTGCCATCACACCAGTTAAATCTGTCACCGTGCTCTTGCCGTTTGAACCCGTGATGGCCACCACTGGTTTATTCACAGCCCAAGCAAACAACTCGATGTCCCCCACGACAGGCGTGCCTTTCGCTAGCACCGTTTGTATCTCTGGTGTCGCTAACGCAATACCAGGGTTGGTCACCACCAAGTCCGCCTCTGCAAGCCACTGGGTATTCCAACCACCACGGTGTAGTTCAACCTGTTCAGGCAGACGCTCGGCGCCTGGCGGATTGTCACGCGTATCAATAACTTTAACCGTCAATTGCGGCTGAGTTTTTCGGAGGTGTTTAACGACAGAGAGCCCGGTAATACCGAGCCCTACGACGACAACGTTATGTATGTTTTGCCAACGTTCCATATGTGATCACACTGTATTGCTTGTTCTTGGAAAGTGCGTTTAACGCACTTTCAATGTCGCAAGACCAATCAGAACAAGAACCATAGAAATTATCCAGAAACGCACGATTACACGAGGTTCTGGCCAACCTTTTAATTCGTAGTGATGATGAATTGGTGCCATGCGGAAAATGCGTTGACCACGCAGCTTGTATGAACCGACTTGGAGGATTACAGACAGTGTTTCCATTACAAACACACCGCCCATGATAACCAGCACCAATTCTTGACGAACTAAAACAGCGATTGTGCCTAGTGCACCACCTAGCGCAAGAGAGCCTACGTCACCCATAAATACTTGCGCTGGATAGGTGTTGAACCATAAGAATCCAAGACCCGCGCCCACAATCGCCGTACATACCACAACAAGCTCAGAGGCGTGCGGTAGATATGGGATGTGCAGATATTCAGAAAAGTTAACGTTACCTGTCGCCCAAGCGATAACGGCAAAACCTGCAGCAACCAGTACCGTCGGCATGATAGCCAAACCATCTAAACCATCAGTGAGGTTTACCGCATTACTGGTGCCAACAATCACGAAGTAAGTCAGAATGATGTACATCAGACCAAGCTGTGGCATCACGTCTTTAAAGAATGGCACGACAAGCTGCGTCGCTGCTGTGTCTTTACCATAAGCGTATAGAGCAAATGCCACAACAAATGCGATCAAAGACTGCCAGAAATACTTCCAACGCGCGATCAAACCATCGGTGTTTTTACGCACCACTTTACGATAATCATCGACAAAGCCAACGGCGCCATAACCTAGCAATACCGTCAGTACCGCCCAAACATAAGGGTTGGATAAATCAGTCCACAATAGAATCGTGATCGAAATAGCAGCCAAAATCATGATACCGCCCATAGTAGGAGTACCACGCTTACTAAAGTGAGACTCAGGGCCTTCGTTACGCACGACCTGACCAATTTGAAGCATTTGCAAACGCTTGATCATGATAGGTCCCATCCAAAGAGAAAGACCTAGGGCAGTAAGTACACTGAGAATTGCTCGAAAAGACAGGTATTCAAACAATCGGAAAAAAGACAGGTATGGCTGTAGCAGCTCGGCAAGCCAAATAATCATTAAAAATACTCCTTCAAAGCAGCAGCGACTTCAAACATACGTGCACCGTTCGCGCCTTTAACCAAAATAGTGTGTTGGTCAGAAACGGTTTGGTCTAGATGCTGCTTGATGTAGTCAATCATCTCTTGATGTGTCTCAAAGTGAATGCCATGACAAAGCTCGCTAATGATCTTTGCGTCTGCACCATATGTGAGAACATGTTCAAATTTTTGTGGGGCAGCATGTTCCCCGACTTGACGGTGAAGTGCAAGACTTTCCTCACCCAATTCCGCCATATTGCCTAAAATCAACCAGCGCTGACCGTGAAACGCCCCAAGCAAATCAACCGCCGCTTTCATCGCAGGTACGCTTGCATTGTAGCTGTCATCGATCAACTTGATCGTCGAGCTAAGTTGCTCTACATCCACTCGGCCTTTTACTTTGTTAAGGTTTAAAAGACCAAACTGAATCTCTTCAACGGTTGCCCCCATGTGTAGCGCAATGATTGAGGCCGCAATAGCATTTGCAACGTTATGTTGACCAATAATACCAAGTGACAGTTCAATTTCTCGCGAATCTGATGAAATATGCAAAGTAAAGCTCGCTTTACCTTCCTCATTCATTGTCACGTTCGATGCGTAAAAGTCCGCTTGCGAATTATTATGCGAGAAAGTGATCACTTTTTTATCTGCAAGAACCGATTGCCACAGCGCGTCACCGTTACTATCGAGATTGACGATGGCAATGCCACCAGCCTGTAACCCTTGATAGATTTCACCTTTGGCTTGCTTTACACCCTCAATAGAACCAAAGCCTTCCAAATGCGCCGCCGCAACATTGTTTACCAGCGCGATATCCGGTTTCACAAGCTGGGTAGTGTAAGCAATTTCACCAATATGGTTTGCGCCTAGCTCAATCACCGCGTAATCGTCATCTTGCTGAGAACGCAGCAAGGTCAGCGGAACACCAATATCATTATTGAAGTTACCTGCCGTGAACAACACGTTGCCTTTTTGCTGAAGAATGCTGGCAACCATCTCTTTCACCGTGGTCTTTCCACAACTGCCAGTTATCGCAACGGTAGGCGTTTGGCAAGAATGGTGCACCCAAGAAGCTAACTCGCCCAGTGCGATTTTGGTATCCGATACCACGACTTGCGGCGCATTCACATCAAGACGCTTTTCAACCAATAAGGCACCAGCCCCCGCTTCAAATGCTTGCTGACAAAAATTATGGGCATCGAATCGTTCACCGACAAGCGCAACAAACAGCGCACCATTGGCGATCGTTCGCGTGTCAGTGGACACTGCGTCGATAGTCAGATCGTTACCGAATAACGCTCCGCCAGTGATTTCTGCAATTTGAGATAAAGTAACCTTGATCATGAGGACAATCCTAAAAGCTGCATTGCGGATTCGCGGTCGGAATAATGAATCGTTTCGCCATTACGAATTTGGTAGTCTTCGTGGCCCTTACCTGCCAGCAAGATAATGTCTTGAGGCGCAGCGTTTTCTAACGCGTAAGAAAGCGCTTTAAAGCGATCATGCTGAACAATCGCTTCTGCTGGTTTGGATAGGCCAGCAAGCATATCTTTGACGATTAATACAGGGTCTTCACTGCGCGGGTTATCATCGGTCAAGACGACTTTGTCACCCAAACGCTCAGCGATTTCTGCCATCATCGGACGCTTACCTGCATCGCGATCGCCACCACAACCGAAAATAGCCCAAAGCTGTCCGTCACAATGCACGCGCAGTGCTTGTAATGCTTTTTCAAGCGCATCAGGCGTGTGAGCGTAATCGACCACAACTTTGGCGCGATGCTCAGCTTGGAATAGCTCCATTCGGCCTAACACCGGCTGCAATTGAGCAGCCGTCGCTAGCAAATCGCTCTTATCAAAACCAAGGCTCAATAAGGTCGCAAATGCCAGCATTAAGTTGGCTGCGTTGAATTCACCAATCAACGGCGCATGCAGCGTACCTTCGCCAAACTGACCATCAAAACGAATCGTAATACCGGATTCAGCATAAGCCACTTGGCTCGCCCACAGCGCGTGTTCAAACTCAGTTGTAGGAGCAAGAGAAACGGCAATCGCATTCGTCAGTTGTTTCGCCCACGCAGCGCCAACTTCGTCATCAACATTGATGATTGCTTGATCACATTGATGCTGGGTAAACAGCGTTAGTTTGGCGTTGGCGTACTCTTCCATCGTACCGTGATAATCAAGATGGTCTCGGCTCAAGTTGGTAAATACGCCAGCAGCAAAGGAAAGGGATTTAACGCGGCCTTGGATCAAGCCATGAGAAGACACTTCTAACGCCGTATATTGCGCTTGTTGTTCGGCCAAAGAAGCCAGCGTATGCTGAATTTCCACCGCGTTTCCTGTGGTGTTCGCCGCTTCTTTTAAATCATCTAAGAAACCATTACCTGTGGTGCCCATCACTGCTGCTTTTGAGCCAACTAATCCAATCCACTGCGCGATAAGCTGGGTGATGGTAGTTTTACCGTTTGTACCTGTCACACCAATCAACTTCATATCAGGATAGGTGTACAACTGGCCGGCAATTTCAGATAAACATTTATCAAGCGCATCGAGATAAACCACCGGAATATCATCGATGATGTCGATTGTGCCATGCGCTTTCACATCACAAGCCTGGGCAATCACCGCATTGGCGCCTTTTTCAATCGCAGAGGCAATGAACTTACGTCCATCTACCACATGGCCGACAAGAGCGACAAAAGTTGTACTTGGTTGAACTTTGCGACTATCAAGTTCTAGTTCTGAAACGAGAACGGACGCCAAACTAGGGCAATCCACCCAAGGGGAAAGCAGCGCGTCCATACTGATGGCTTTAGTCATAATTGTTCTCCGAGCTTTGGCTCAGGTTTTCTTAAAGTGCTTTGCAGCAGGCTACATCGCCTACTGCTGGAATTTGTTTTCATCAGGTGCGACGTTCAGGATTTGCAGTGCACCTTTCATAATTTCAGAAAAGACAGGAGACGCGACCGAACCACCGTAGTAATCATCACCTTGCGGCTCATTCACAATTACCACCAACGCAATTCGTGGGTCGCTCACAGGTGCTAGACCTGCGGTATAAGTGATGTATTCATCACTATAGCCACCCGCCGATGCTTTTCGAGACGTACCCGTTTTAGCACCAACTCGATACCCCGGAACGGCTGCACGACGGGCCGAACCACCTTTTTGAGTTACGGTCTCAAGCATATCAAGCACAAGACGCGCATTTTCCTTGCTTACTACCTGACGTGACATATCACGGTCATTACTCTCGATAATATGAATCGGCTCGTACTTGCCAAGGTTCCCTAACGTTGCATACGCATGTGCAAGCTGAATCGGCGTGATAGACAGACCATAACCAAACGCAATGGTTGCACGTTCAATGGGAGACCAACGCGTTCGAGTTGGGAAGATACCAGTCACTTCGCCAACTAAGTTCAAACCAGAAAGTTCCCCAAAACCCACCGAACTGTACAAGCCAAGCAGCGCCTCAACAGGCATTTGCATCGCAAGTTTGGTCACACCGATGTTACTCGATTTTTTCAGAATCATAGACAGACTAGCTTTGCCTACCCACGAAACGTCCCTGACTCGGCTACCGCCCAATCGAAGCACGCCATTACCGGTATCAACGATAGTATCTTTATCCGCCACTCCATTTTCTAAGGCGGCTAAAATAACGAAAGGCTTAATGGTCGAGCCGGGCTCCATTGAGTCCGTGATCACACGGTTACGCATCTTATAACTTTGCCAATCCGTGCGGTTATTTGGGTTGTATGACGGAGCATTAACCATCGCCAAAACGGCACCCGTTTTTACATCCAGCATCACCACGGAGCCAGAGGTTGCACGGTGATCGGCAACCGCCTGTTTGATGGCACGGTAAGCGATAGCCTGCAAACGCTGATCAATGGTCAGCTGCAACGACTTGCCTTCTTGTTTGTCTTGCCAAGCGATGTTTTCAACGACACGGCCATAGCGGTCTTTACGAATGGTCTTTTTACCTTCTTCACCGGTTAGCCATTCATCGTAACTGCGCTCAACCCCCTCTAGGCCATGACCGTCAATGCCTGTCACACCGACAAGGTGCGCACTGACTTCACCAGCCGGGTAATAACGACGAGACTCCGACTTAAGACCAATACCTGGTAGCTTCAGTTCACGAATGTAGTTTGCCATCGCTGGGCTCACCTGGCGCTGCAGGTAAATAAAGCGACGCTTTTCGTTGCGCTTGATTTTGTCAATCAAGCCTTGGCGATCCACACCTAACACATCTGCTAAGGCATACCAGTTTTGTTTCTGACTTAGCGCATTTTCTTTAAAAATGGTGGCTGGATCGGCCCAAACCGCTTCAACAGGCACACTCACCGCTAAAGGTTCACCATTGCGATCAGAAATAATGCCTCGTGCAGACGGGATAGACTTAACACGAATCGAACGTAGATCGCCCTGCTTAATGAGATTATCCGGCTCGATGATTTGAATATAGGCCACACGAGCGACAAGAAGCGCAAAGGCGCAGAAAACAAAAAACAGCAATAAATGGAAGCGCCAGCGAATCAAAAATGATGGCTCTACTTCTACTTTCGCTGCTTTCGGTGCGGTTTTGGTGTCGTTTACTGCGGCTTTGGGTTTCGCAGAAGACTTACGCTTATTTCCTTGTTTAGAGTTGGTTTTCTTTCTTATCATTTTAGCGTGATAACCACTTCTTTATCGCCGTCAGGTCGTTTCATTTCAAGATCCTCTTTCGCAAGATCTTGCACTCGACTGTGTTCTGCTAAGGCGGTTTCTTCCAACATCAGGTTGCGCCATTCGCTATCTAATCGCTCGCGCTCAACCAGAGTGTGATCTTTTTCAGTGATCGCTTGACGCGCATGGTGGGTAGCAAATACCACTCCCATTGCTGATGCCATGATCAATAGCAACAATAGTAATGACCAGCGACCAACGGTAATTAAATCCGTGGCGATCAACTTAGCAAGGTTGGGAGTGGGTTTCGTCATAATAATTAAAGCTTTTCAGCAATTCTTAGCACAGAACTGCGCGAACGAGGGTTCATGTCAATTTCTTGTTTGCTCGGTTTTATCGCTTTGCCAACAGTTTTCATGTTTGCGCTGCCAAGCTCTTTGATTTGCGCTTCCGTCAAAGGAATCCCATGTGGAACCTCAGGACCTTTACTTTCTTTGCGGATAAAGCGTTTTACCATGCGGTCTTCCAACGAATGGAAACTGATGACAGATAAACGACCTTCAGGAGCTAAAATACGAGCCGCGCCTTTCAGCGCTGTATCAATTTCTTCTAGCTCACTGTTGATGTAAATTCGGAACGCTTGGAAAGCACGCGTCGCTGGGTGCTTTTTCTCTTTAAAACTTTTTGGTGCTGCTTCAGAGATCAGTTTTGCCAACTGACCAGTACGAACCATTGGCTCGTTCTCTTCGTTTTCACGGTATTCCACAATCGCACGAGCAATACGACGAGCGTGTTTGTCTTCACCGAATTCACGAATCACCCAAGTGATGTCATCCAGATCCGCTTCCATCAACCATTGAGAAACCGGGATGCCTGAAGTTGGGTCCATGCGCATATCTAGCGGGCCATCTTTCATAAAGCTGAAACCACGCTCTGCGTCATCCAGCTGAGGCGAAGACACACCAAGATCCAATAACACACCGTCTACTTTACCAACTAGGTCATACTCTTCTGCATATTGGGCCATGCCAGAAAACGGGCCATGAATAATGGTAAAACGAGGGTCGTCAATTTTGCCTGCTTCCGCAATCGCTTGAGGGTCACGGTCAATACTGTACAGTCGGCCATTTGGGCCAAGTTTGGATAAAATTGTACGGCTGTGACCGCCTCGGCCAAATGTTCCATCAATGTAGATACCATCTGGTTTGATAGCCAAGCCATCAATGGATTCATTTAATAACACGGAAATATGTTGGAAGGTTTCGGTCATAGCTTTCTCGTTGAATGATCTTGAAGCGATTCTTTAGTGTACTGATTTCCTACATCATCGCCACCACAAGTCTAAAGTTAGACGTGATTTACGCCAAGTTTATTGGTAATGACATAGTTTGCGTCAATTAAATGCAAAAAACCCATCGCTACCGAAGTAGAGATGGGTCTCGAATAGGTGGAGCCGACACATAAGCCGGGTTCTGTTCCGCTTGCGCGGCGGTAGCCATTCGTCTAGGCCAGCAATCACTCACTGGCTCGAGCAACCTACCCGCCTCCTTACGCGAGCAACGCAATGTGGAGGCCTATTTGGTCTTGCTTCAGGTGGAGTTTACCCTGCTACGAACTATTACTAGTCGTCCGGTGCGCTCTTACCGCACCCTTTCACCCTTACCTGTTCCCTTGCGGGCCATCGGCGGTCTTCTCTCTGCTGCACTTGTCGTAGGCTTGCGCCCCCCAGGCGTTACCTGGCACCTTGCTCTATGAAGCCCGGACTTTCCTCCCCTTTGTCAGTCTCCCGAAGGACGTCAACGTCAGTTTCCCGAAGGACCTCAACGTCAGTCTCCCGAAGGACATCAACAAAGCAGCGACTACCCAGTCAGCTCCGAGGGCGGATTGTATAGAGTTCTCACTTCAGAGTCTAGTTAGATCACAGATATGATGAAATGAATGCACCGAGTGATGAGTTTTTAGTCAAAACGCAAAAGGTAAACAATAAAAAAGGGTCGATGCTTTCACATCAACCCTTTGCAATATTCAATCTAAACAGCCCTTAATCTAAGTTTTCTAAACCCCATTTGTATAGAGCGTTCTTCTTCAGATTGTGGATTTCTGCCACCAACGCTGCCGCTTTCTTCAAAGGCAGTTCTTTCGTCAGAATACCCAAAGTACGCAAAGCCTCATCGGGCAATGCCTCATCCGATGTTTCACGATGACCATGGATCAAAAGCACCATTTCACCACGTTGCTGGTTATCGTCACTTTTCACCCACTCAATGAGTTCACCCAAAGGCATGCCTTGGATGGTTTCAAATGTTTTAGTGAGTTCTCTTGCTAGAACAACTTCTCGCTCAGGGCCAAGAACGTCTAACATATCTTGTAACGAGTCTAAAATTCGGTGTGGTGACTCGTAAAAAATGCATGTGCGCTCTACCGATGCAATCTCTAAGAATTTATCTTTACGACCTTTACTTTTTGGCGGTAGAAAGCCTTCAAAACTAAAGCGATCTGACGGCAATCCCGACGCGCTTAACGCAGTGATAACTGCACACGCACCAGGAAGAGGCACAACTCTTACGCCCGCTTGACGACATTTTGTCACCAGATGGTATCCTGGATCGCTGATTAGTGGTGTACCAGCGTCAGACACTAAGGCGATAGACTGACCTGACAATAGCTTTTCGACCAAAACCTGTGCTTTTTGTTGCTCATTGTGATCATGCAACGCAAAAGTTTTGGTTTGGATATTGAAGTGAGACAGTAATTTACCCGTATGTCGGGTATCCTCTGCTGCGATGATGTCCACGTTCGACAGAACTTCGATAGCACGTTGTGTGATATCCGCTAAATTTCCGATTGGAGTCGGTACGATGTAGAGAGTTGGCCCCTCATTCGGCAACTTATTTTTATCTGTCATTTGTTTACCATCACTTCAACGATTAATATAGAGACAATTTTGTACAAAATTATAGAGAACTCACGGCAATGATTAACCATAAGAGACTCAGTGTACCACGCATACTCACTCCTGTTGCACTAGCAATTACGCTCGCCGCCTGTTCTTCAGGCCCGAGACAGCCTGATGGCGTAGATGTCACACTTGAGCCTACCCAGTCGGTACAGAACTACATGATTCAAGCTGATAGCACGGAAGGCAGCTTACAAAACGACTGGTTGATCATGGCAACCAAAGCCGCAATCCAAGCGAACCAATTGGATCAAGCAGACCTTCTGATAAAACGTCTGGCTCGCCAACAACTGACGGAAGTTCAACAGGCAGAGTGGCAACTGGCGCGTGCGACCATACAGCAAAAGCAAGGCGATTACTCTCAGTTGTTGCAGCTTCTCAACTTTAAGCCTTGGTGGAAACTACCAAATGAGCAGTGGAAAGATTACTACTCTCTACGTGCCGACGCTTACCAAAGCCTAAATCAGCCGTTTGAAGCCAACCGCCAACTGGTAGCGTTTAGTCAATACGCGTCATCAGCAGAGCAACGCGAAATCTCAAGCCGAATTTGGATGAACTTTGGCAGTTACTCTGAATATGAACTGACTTCACTACAAACTGAACCCAGCGAAGACGTGTTAGATGGATGGTTGCAATTAGCAGTTTACGCAAAAACGCTCTCCGGCAATCTGTCTCAGTTAAAAAATACCCTTGAGCGTTGGTTGAACGAGAACCCGTCACACCCAGCGGCAATCTATACGCCAGAAGAAATTCAAAACATTCTGTCACTTGATATCGTAAAACCAAATAACACAGCATTGCTGTTACCATTAACAGGTAAGTTTGCGCCTCAGGCACAATTGATCCGCGATGGTTTTGTGTTCGCGATGATGAATGATAGAAACCGCGATCCAAGCGCAACGCTTACCGTCATTGATACGAATGCGTACAGCGCTGATGAAGTGAAACAACGTCTTATCAACGAAAACATCGATTTTGTTGTCGGCCCGCTGCAAAAAGAAAATGTCGAACTATTGCAAACCACAATGGATGGTTCAGCAAACAGTCCAGCCATTCCCGCACTGGCGTTGAATATTCCTGAAGATGTTCAGCCAGGTACCGACATTTGCTACCTAGCGTTGTCACCAGAGCAAGAAGTGGCTCAAGCTGCAAAATACTTGTTTAGCGAAGGCTATAGCTTCCCGCTGATCCTAGCGCCAAAAGGCAGCTACGGTGAGCGTGTTGTGCAAGCTTTCAATGAAGAATGGAGCAAGTACAGCTCAAACAAAGTCGCAACAAGCTACTTTGGTGATAAGCGCCAGCTACAAAAAGACATTAACGACGTCTTTGGATTACAAGAGAGCAAACAGCGTATCGCACAGATGCAATCGCTCATGCGCATTAAGTTGGAAACACAGCCACGCAGTCGTCGTGATGTGGACGCAGTTTACATTGTCGCTCGTAGCTCTGAACTAACACTTATCAAACCATTCATTGAGGTCGCAATTAACCCAGATGCGAAGCCACCAAAACTGTTCTCGAACTCTCGTAGCAACAGCGGTGGTGCGACGTACGAAGACTTAACAGGAATTATCTACAGTGACATTCCGCTGTTAGTAAATCCAGACCCAATAGTGACCGCTGAAATGAATGAGCTATGGGCAGATCAATCCAACATGGAAAAACGCTTAAAAGCTCTAGGGATGGATGCCTACAAACTGATCGGTGAATTGCCACAAATGAAAGTGGTACCAGGTTACTCAGTAAGCGGCCAAACTGGTACGTTAAGCATTGACAACAACTGTGTTGTACAACGCGAATTGAGCTGGGCTGAGCGTGGGGCTCTTTAGTAAGCGTCAAATAGGTAATCAGTACGAGACCCTGGCGAAGCAGTATCTGCAGCGTCAGGGTTTGCGTTTTTTAGATCAAAATTATCTGACAAAGTTCGGCGAAATTGATTTAATCTTCCAACAAGATGAAACTATCGTCTTTGTTGAAGTCAAATATCGTAAGAACGATCATTTTGGCTCAGCGGCAGAAATGGTCACAAACGCAAAAATGCGCAAACTGATCAAAACAGCACAAGTTTGGCTCAGCCAACAACGCACAATGCACACCATAGATTATCGGTTCGATGTCATCGCCATTCATGACAGTGGTCGCGACATCAACTGGATACAAAATGCAATATCTGAAGGATAAGCGATGCTAGACAGCATTAAAGATAGCTTTACAGAAAGTATTCAAATTCAAATCGCAGCCGCAGAAGCTCTGCCTGATGCGATCACGCACGCCGCTCAAGCCATGGTTTCGAGCTTGCTGAATGGCAACAAAATTCTTTGCTGCGGCAACGGTGGCAGCGCCTCAAATGCACAACAGTTTGTTTCTTGTCTTTTAAATCGCTTTGAGACCGAGCGCCCTAGCCTTCCCGCTATGGCGTTGACTGCGGACAACACCACACTAACGGCAGTTGCAAACGACTACCACTACCAAGAGATTTTCTCTAAGCAAGTTCGTGCATTTGGCCAACCAGGCGATATTCTTCTGGCGCTTTCTACCAGTGGCAACAGCAAAAACATCATCAAAGCGATGGAGGCGGCCGTAACTCGCGACATGACCATTATCGCCCTAACAGGTAAAGATGGTGGTGAGATGGCAGGATTATTGGGCGAAAACGATGTAGAAATTCGCATTCCATCCCATCGCACGGCTCGCATTCACGAAGTGCATATGGTCACTCTTCACTGCTTATGCGATTTGATTGACCAAGTACTTTTCCCTGCTCACGAAGAATAACAGATTTGAGAATCAGCATTATGATACGTAGCCTTATCATTTTATGTACCATCTTAAGCTTGAGCGGATGTGCGGGACTGTTCATTGCTGGAGCTGCCACCACGGCAAATATTGTGACAGATACTCGCACCACGAAGCAGATCTGGCAAGACAACAATATTGAATTTGAAGTCGCAGCGATCGGTAATAAAGAACCGTTTAAAGGGCATGTTCGAGTTGTTGCGAGCTCGTACAATGGTACGGTTGTTTTAATGGGCCAAGCTCCAACTCAAGATTTGATCAATCAAATTGAGCAACGAGCTAGAGCTATTGATGGCGTCAAAACCATTCATAATCAAATTAAGGCTAAAGAGCCATTGAGCGTGACGCAAATCAGCAACGACAGCTGGATCACAACCAAGGTAAAATCGGCTCTATTAACCGACTCGGACCTCAATGGCGTTAAAGTCAAAGTCATTACAGAGGATGGTGACGTATTTTTGTTTGGCTATGTAACCGCTCAGCAAGGTGAACGCGCGACGGAGATTTCGCGGAATATCTCTGGCGTAAAACAGGTGATCAAAGGGTTCCAATACGGAGACGCAGAACCAGTTAAAGTCGATTTACCTAGCGACGGTGTGACAACACAGACACAGACACAGACACAGACACAGACACAGACACAAGATGATACTGATCCAGATGTCGAGACGTTTACCATCAGTGACTAAACGATATTGAAAAACTTGAAACCGAAGTATAAAAAAAGCAGCGTTAACGCTGCTTTTTATTTACTTAATCACTCTTAAGCTTGGTCGACCTTTAGGACGAGGAGCTTCTTCCTCTTGGGATTCTGCACCAATCTCCTCAGAAGTTTCTTCCGTCACCGCCTTAAAAGATGGTGACAAATCTTCTTCTTCAATCGTTTCTTCTTCGATGTGCGTGTACGCTTCTTCTGGTTCAAACATTGTTCCAGCACCGTTTTCACGAGCATAAATCGCTTGAACTGCATACACTGGCACGATCACTGAGTGTGGTCGGCCACTAAAACGAGCATGGAAGGTAATAGCATCATTACCCAACTCTAAGTTACCAACGGCACGAGGAGCAATATTCAAGATAATCTGACCATCTTGAACAAACTCAACAGGCACACGCACACCCGGCATAGTTGCATCAACAACCAAGTGGGGAGTTAAGTCATTGTCTACTAGCCAATCGTAAAATGCGCGAAGCATATACGGACGGCGAGCAGTCATTTTTGCAATATCCATAACGTCTCTAAATCGCTTAGCGAACTAGACGCATTTCACGTTCAGCTTCAGTTAAAGAAGCAAGGAATGAATCACGCTCAAATACGCGGTTCATGTATACCTTGATTTCTTTTGAGCCTGGGCCAACTAGGTCAATACCAAGTTGAGGTAGGCGCCACAATAGTGGAGCTAGGTAACAATCGATTAGGCTGAATTCTTCACTCATGAAGTATTCGTATTCAGCAAAAATTGGCGCTAGAGTCAGTAGATCGTTACGAAGTTTCGTACGCGCTTTTTCTGACTCTTCTGCATTACCTTTAACAATTTTTTCAGCTAGTGAGTACCAGTTACGTTCAATACGGTACATCATCAAACGGCTGTTACCACGAGCAACTGGGTAAACCGGCATTAGAGGTGGATGAGGGAAACGCTCGTCCAAGTACTCCATGATGATTTTTGAATCGTAAAGAGCTAGCTCACGGTCAACAAGAGTTGGCACTGATTTATATGGGTTTAGCTCAACAAGCTCAGCAGGAAGATTAGCTTCATCAACAAGCTCAACTTCAACACTTACGCCTTTTTCAGCTAGTACGATGCGAACCTGATGGCTATACAAATCTGATGCACTTGAGAAAAGAGTCATCACAGAACGTTTATTGGCAGCTACAGCCATGGAGCCCTCCAGTACACTTACAAATAAAAATAATGGAGGCTAAGCCTCCATTATCCATCAATTAAATTGGGAATTAGCACGGTATGATAGCACAATTAATGCACATCACGCCAATACTCTTTCTTAAGCATCACGACAACAATCGTTAGTAGAACTAGGAAGCCCATTACCCACCAACCCAAAGCATGACGCTCAAGTTGAACTGGGTCGCCGGCGTAAACCAAGAAGTTCACCAAGTCACCAACCGCTTTGTCATATTCGCCTTCGCTTAATTCGCCAGTACCGTTTGTCTCAGTACCAACAACCACTTTGACTTCTTCACCATCAACCATCTTAGTGCCGTACACTGGCGTTGGAATACCTTGCAGTTCTTCAAGAACGTGCGGCATACCAACACTTGGGAATACGATGTTGTTCACGCCAAATGGACGAGATGGATCAACATAGAAAGAGCGTAAGTATGTGTACAACCAATCCGCACCACGCACTCGGGCTACCAAAGTTAGATCCGGTGGTGGAGCACCAAACCAGTTTGCCGCCTGCTTCGGTGGCATAGCATTAACCATGAGGTCACCGATTTTCGCTTCAGGGTTGAAAATCAGATTTTCCTTCATTAGGTCAGCTGGAATATCTAAGTCTGTTGCTACACGCTCATAACGCTGGTATTGCGTAGAGTGACAAGCAAAACAATAGTTCATGAACAACTTCGCGCCATTTTGTAGCGAAGCTTTATCCGTTAGGTCCACGTTTGCTTTATCAAGCGGAACGTTGGCACCTGCTGCCATCGCAAGAGATGGCAACATAGCAAATAGAATTACAATCCACTTCTTCATTTGAATGTCACCCTCTCTGGTAATGGTTTGGTTGCTTCATTTTTGCTGTAGAAGAACAGCAGTACAAAGAACATGAAGTAACACAAGCTAAAGATCTGAGATAGTAGCGTGTACGTCGGTGTTGCAGGCAACGCACCTAAAATGCCCAGAGCGATAAAGGCGATAGTGAACTGAACAATATTCAATAGGTGGATTTTGCTACGGTAACGGTATGAACGTACTTTACAGCGATCCAACCAAGGCAGAACAAACAGTACAGCGATAGACGCACCCATTAGTATTACACCCAATAGCTTGTCTGGAACCGCACGCAAGATTGCGTAAAACGGAGTGAAGTACCATACCGGAGCGATGTGTTCAGGCGTCTTCAATGGGTTTGCAGCTTCAAAGTTAGGCGGCTCAAGGAAGTATCCACCCATTTCTGGGTTAAAGAACAACACATAACAGAAGAAGAACAAGAAGCCAGCGACACCAACCAAATCCTTAACCGTGCCATATGGATGGAAAGGAATAGAGTCAATAATGTCGTATTTCTTCGTGTAGTAATCGTGGAACTTGAACTGCGTTTTGTAATCATCGCCCATTGAACCTTTTGGTAACTTAGTTTCGATACCGTCAGGGTTGTTAGAGCCCACTTCGTGCAGTGCCAATACGTGAAGCACGATAAGTAGAAGTAGTACGATAGGCAGCGCAATTACGTGTAGTGCGAAGAAACGGTTCAACGTTGCACCTGAGATGATGTAGTCACCACGAATCCAAAGCGTTAAGTCATCACCGATAACAGGGATTGCACCAAACAGAGAAATGATTACCTGAGCGCCCCAGTATGACATCTGACCCCATGGTAGTAGGTAACCCATGAATGCTTCAGCCATTAGAACTAGAAAGATCAACATACCGAAGATCCACAGTAGTTCACGAGGCTTTTGGTACGAACCGTAGATCAGACCACGGAACATGTGCAGGTATACAACAACGAAAAACGCTGATGCGCCAGTTGAGTGCATGTAACGCAGAAGCCAACCGTACTCAACGTCACGCATGATGTATTCGATAGATGCAAAAGCACCTTCACCAGAAGGAACGTAGTTCATCGTTAGCCAAATACCCGTTAGGATTTGGTTGACAAGAACCAGCATCGCCAGAGAACCAAAAAGATACCAAAAGTTGAAGTTCTTCGGCATTGGGTATTCAGATAAATGCTTTTTATAAGCATTCATTGCTGGAATACGCTTTTCTACCCAATCTAATAGTGCTTGCATTATGCATCCCCCTCATCAACACCCACAATGAGCTTGGTGTCGCTCAAATACATGTGTTTAGGAACGACAAGGTTCAATGGAGCAGGTACCCCTTGGAATACTCGGCCTGCCATATCGAACTTAGAACCATGACAAGGGCAGAAGAAGCCAGACCTTACGCCCTGCACCTGCTCTGAGAAAGAGTCTGGTAGGTAGGTAGGTGAACAACCAAGGTGAGTACAGAAACCAACGGCAACAAAGTACTCTTCTTTAATCGAGCGAAACTCATTCTGAGCGTACTCTGGCTGCTGTTCCATTTCAGATTGTGGATCACGAAGCTTATCACTGATCGTTTTTAGGTTATCCAGAACGCTTTGAGTACGGCGAACAATCCATACAGGTTTCCCCTGCCACTCAACACGTACCAGCTGACCTGGTTCAATTTTACTTATATCCACTTCCACCGGTGCACCCGCCGCTTTGGCTTTAGCACTCGGATTCCATGATTTAATAAAAGGCACGGCGACGGCGACTGCCCCTAATCCACCAACAACTGCCGTTGTAGCGGTTAGAAAACGCCTGCGACCGTTATTTAAAGGCGCGTTGCTCATCCAAACATTCTCCCATTTGCTCCCTTTGGATCGTTATTATTCCGCTTATAAGAGCATGGCTAACAAATAATGAATTTAGTTCTAATTATTGGGGAGAAATGATAAAGAAAACCCTACTTTTTGACAAGATAAAGCTACCTTTTTGTAACATTTGTGAGGCAAATCGCTCGCGTCGTCACAAAAGCGGCAGAATTATAAAAAATTGATGTGATTTGTAACAAGAAAGCGAAATGAAGAACAACAAAATTAAGCCTCACATGCCTTTTATTTTGGTTGTTTTCAGAGAATTACACCGAATAAGTTTTCAATAAGTGACAAAAATCACTAACACGTAAATTTAAACTTTTGTAGCACAGGTAAAGCGTAAATATTGCGATAAAACCTTCGTAAAATGTTGCGTGGATATTAAGGGGAAGTGTTCTGAGATAACCAGAGATAACGGATGTTTTATCTGACAATAAAAAACAAAAAGCTCGGCATATAGCCGAGCTTTTGGTGCACAGTCCCAGAATAATTCTGGAAAACATAATTTCCGGTAAAAGGAAATTAACGCTTAGAGAACTGTGGACGACGACGTGCTTTACGTAGACCAACTTTCTTACGTTCAACGCAACGAGCGTCACGAGTAACGTAACCAGCTGCACGTAGAGCAGGACGTAGAGACTCATCGTATTCCATAAGCGCGCGAGTGATACCGTGACGGATAGCACCAGCTTGACCAGAAATACCGCCGCCTTTAACTGTAACGTAAAGGTCTAGCTTCTCAGTTAGTTCAACTAGCTCTAGAGGTTGTTTAACAACCATGCGAGAAGTTGGACGACCGAAGTATTCATCAAGGCTACGCTTGTTTACTACAATGTTGCCGCTGCCTGGTTTAATAAAAACACGTGCAGCTGAGCTTTTGCGACGGCCAGTGCCGTAGTATTGATTCTCTGCCATTTTCGAAATCCCCAATTAGATGTCTAGTACTTGTGGTTGTTGAGCAACATGGTTGTGCTCAGCGCCTGCGTAAACTTTAAGCTTACGGTACATAGCACGGCCTAGAGGACCACGTGGAAGCATGCCTTTAACTGCTAGCTCAAGAACCATCTCAGGTTTACGATCGATCAGCTTTTCAAAAGTGATAGATTTTAGACCACCTGGGAACTCAGAGTGACGGTAGTACACTTTGTCTTTAGCTTTGTTACCAGTTACAGCAACTTTCTCAGCGTTGATAACGATGATGTAGTCACCAGCGTCAACGTGAGGAGTGTATTCAGCTTTATGTTTGCCACGTAGGCGAGATGCAATTTCACTTGCTAGACGGCCAAGAGTTTTACCTTCAGCGTCTACAACGTACCAGTCGCGTTTTACAGTTTCTGGTTTAGCAACGAAAGTTTTCATGCTAATAATAACCCGTTAATTAAAATTTAAACTTTAAAGGAACACCCGTTTGGTGCTCCCACACTGTCTAAGAGCCCAGTCATCACCCCTTCGAGTCGTTGGTACTCTCGACCATCTATTTCGAAATAACTTCGATAATCCGGTCTGCAGTAACGGTGGGTCGCAGGATTATAGAGAAGAGCGAAGAAAAAATCACCTTTTTTTGCGCCAAATCACTAATTTTTTCTTCACTTTTTAAAGAGGCAATCAAATTTACGCCAAATGCTCGCGAGCAAGATACTCATGACTCTGCATCTCGGTTAAACGTGATACACAACGCTTGAACTCAAATTCCAGTTGTCCTTCGCTATATAAGGCATCCATCTCGACTTCCGCTGAAATAATCAGTTTTACGTTACGCTCATAAAACTCGTCGACTAAAGCAATAAAACGCCTCGCAGCATCATCAATTTTACGATTCATCTGACGCACATCGGCCAGTAAAACCGTGTGATAAATACGTGAAAGTTCAATGTAATCGTTTTGACTTCGAGCGGTTTGGCACAACTGCTCAAAAGAAGCATGTAACACCCCATCACTGGCTTCAATCACGTTAATCTGTCGATGATTAATGTCGATTTTGTGGGCAACGCTTTTACGCTCAGCCGTAAGCTGCTGATAATAGGTATTTAAATTAATAGAAGCCTGCTCATCCAATGGAAAATGGTAGATTTCGGCTTGTTCCAACGTCCTCAGACGATAATCGACACCACTATCCACATTTAGTACATGGCAACGCGCTAAAATCATATCAATAGCAGGAAGAAAACGTGCTCGCTGTAAGCCATTACGATATAAATTTTGTGGTTCGATGTTTGACGTCGCCACCAGCACCATCTGACGCTTAAACATTTCTTGCAACAATGTGGCAAGAATCATGGCATCAGTTATGTCAGAGACAAAGAACTCGTCAAAACAAACAATATCCGCTTCTTGTTTAAATAAGTCGGCAACTTTGGAGAGAGGATTTTCTACCTCCCCCAAACGCTTTAACTCGTCATGTACCCGATACATAAAGCGGTGAAAGTGCACGCGCATTTTTCTGTCAGTAGGTAAGGCATCAAAAAAGGCGTCCATTAAATAGGTTTTACCTCGGCCTACCCCGCCCCAAAAGTACAAACCTTTTGGGGGTTGAGGCATCTCGACCTTTTTACCCATGAGCTTTTGCCATTTAGAAAGTTGAGGGATCGGCGCAGACTGAAACTCAACAATATCATGGTAGAGTTTGTCTAAAGCGACAACGGCTTGATGCTGGGCTTCATCGCGCTGGAATCCATGTTCTGCTATATCTTTTTGATATCGTTTTAGTGGTGTCATCAGATTAAGTCGTGTTAGAGGTACAGAGAAAATGGTCACCTCGGGGTCAACTTTGAGAATAGAGAGAAGTAGTTATCAGTCCCCGAAGACATACTGCTATTTTTCTTTATCGGCTGTGAAAGCCATAGTAACATGGACAAGCACCGCGTGTAACTAAGTAGTAAAAGACTTGTTAAAACAACTATAAGGAGCAGTTATGCCTTGGATTTATGCCATTGTGGGTTTGCTGGTCGGTACAATCGTAGGCGTAGTCATTAGTAGACTAACCACCCCTGAATACAAGAAACAAAAGTCTGTGCAAAAAGAACTTGAAGCGGCTAAGTTTGAACTAGAGCAACAACGTCAAGAGCTCGTAGATCATTTTGCACAAACCGCAGAAATGTTGGATACCTTGGGTAAGGATTACACTAAACTCTACCAACATATGGCGAAGACCTCTTCAGAACTTCTGCCTAACTTGCCAGAACAAGATAACCCGTTTGATAAGAAAACGGCGATGTCTTCAGAGCAAATCAAAGAAGACCAACCAGAGGTCAACGAACAACCAAAAGACTACGCCAACGGCGCGACCGGTCTTTTGAAAGATCAAGAAAAAGAGATCATCAACGCTCCCGACGTGGTGACGGCTAAAGCCTCTTAACCTGCTCTTTTCCTTTCTTTTGGGTCGATATAAATCGTAATTTGTATCGACCCTTTTTGAACTTTTCTGCAGTAATCCCTCTCTAACTTGCATGTGAACTGCCGTCACCCTTTGAATATCCAAACTAGACCTTATATTAAAAATATCAATCAAGATAAGTTGATGTTCATAAACCTATGCAGGCAATTCGTTTCAGTCTGTTGCGGCCTTTGAATAATGGCATGCGCTATCGGTTGGGCTAAACGTACCCTGTCATGGATGACCAAACGCTTATTCTTATTGGTGTAAAGTGCGGATATTTCTTTTTGGCAGACATGTTTCAAGAGGAGTTACTGGATGAAAAAGCCATTGCTTGCGCTAACCGTTCTATCTTTAAGTTTGAGTTCTATTATCACGCCGATAACGGCCACGGCAGCACTGCCTCTAAGTGTTGATGGCCAGCAATTACCAAGCCTAGCCCCGATGCTAGAAAAAGTGACCCCAGCAGTCGTGAGCATTGCGGTTGAGGGTAAACAAGTTCAAACCAGTCGTATTCCGGAACAATTTCAGTTCTTCTTCGGCCCTGACTTCCCGATGGAGCAAACTCGAGAGCGTCCATTCCGCGGATTGGGCTCTGGCGTCATTATTGATGCCCAAAAAGGGCACATCGTCACTAACTATCATGTGATCAAAGGCGCGGATGAAATTCGAGTGCGCCTCTATGACGGCCGCGAGTACGATGCAGAACTCGTTGGTGGTGATGAGATGGCAGACGTCGCATTGCTGAAATTAGAAAAAGCGAAAAATCTAACTCAGATTAAGATTGCCGACTCTGACAAGTTACGCGTCGGCGACTTTACTGTTGCTATCGGCAACCCATTTGGTCTCGGCCAAACCGTCACCTCGGGTATCGTTTCTGCTCTGGGTCGTAGTGGTTTAAACGTGGAGAACTTCGAAAACTTCATCCAAACCGATGCCGCAATCAATAGTGGTAACTCTGGCGGTGCACTGGTGAACCTTAACGGTGAGCTGATCGGTATTAACACCGCCATTTTGGGGCCAAATGGCGGCAACGTCGGGATTGGTTTTGCTATCCCATCGAACATGATGAGAAACCTCACTGAGCAGATTTTAGAATTTGGTGAAGTAAAACGTGGCATGTTGGGCGTTCAAGGTGGTGAAGTGACCTCTGAGTTGGCAGAAGCACTAGGTTACGAGTCAAGTAAAGGGGCGTTCATCAGCCAAGTCGTGCCCGATAGCGCAGCGGACAAAGCGGGTCTAAAAGCCGGTGATGTGGTTGTCTCAGTTAACGGTAAGTCAATCGACACTTTCTCTGAGTTGCGCGCTAAAGTCGCCACATTAGGAGCGGGTAAGAAGATCACGCTAGGCGTTATTCGTGATGGTAAGAGCAAGTCGTTTGACGTGACTCTTGGCGAGTCCACCAACATGAAAGCCAAAGCGGAAACGTTGCATGAAGGCCTAAAAGGAGCAGAGTTAAGTAACACTACACCAAGTGATGCAATCCAAGGGGTAAAAGTCTCCAGTGTTGCAGAGAATTCACCTGCCGCGCAATACCAGCTAAAACAAGGTGACATCATTATTGGCGTCAATCGTCAACGAGTGAAAAACCTTGCGGAGCTTCGCTCTATTGTTGATAAACACAAAGGTGTGCTTGCACTAAATATCCAACGCGGGGAACGCACTATCTACTTGGTGATTCGATAGTCTCTAGCCTCTAAAATCAGGGCAAAACCAGACGATTGATTCATCACTCTTGGTGATGAAGCTCGAAGAGTTCAGCTTACTATCAATCTGATTATTAAAAGGGCAGTGCGATCACGCACTGCCCTTTTGTTATTTTTCAATGTAATGCTATTCTTCACCTTTCTATGCCATTTTGGCGCTCATGCATGGAGAGGATATGCTTAGCTTTTTATTACGTTCTGTCTTTTTAGGCTTAGCAACCGCTGCCGTTGTACTGCTCGCAGTTCCATCATTGCGCAATAACGTTATTCCTGTCGCGCTCGACCAACAACCGAAAAATATCGCATCTCTTGAGTTGTCGTTTAACCAAGCCGTAAGAAGAGCGGCGCCAGCGGTTGTGAATATCTACAGCCGAAAATACGTTGAAAACGACCGCAGTAAACTCTCGACACAAGGGCTGGGTTCTGGGGTTATCGTCAGCGAAAAAGGTTATATCATTACCAACTATCACGTGGTAGCTCAAGCAGACCAAGTCGTTGTTGCATTGCAAGATGGTCGAGCTGCTGCCGCTCAACTTGTTGGCACCGACAAACGCACGGACATTGCCGTTTTACGAGTTGAAGGTTCTAACCTACCTGTCATCCCATTGAATTCTGAATACAAACCTCAGGTTGGTGATGTCGTTTTAGCGATTGGTAACCCATACAACTTAGGGCAAACCACGACCTTCGGCATTATTTCCGCGACAGGTCGCTCTTCTATTAGCGATGGTCGTCAAGCCTTCATCCAAACTGATGCTGCAATCAATGAAGGTAACTCGGGCGGCGCATTGGTGAATACTCAAGGTGAATTGGTGGGCATCAACACCGCATCTTTCCAGCAGGCAACCGATCTTGAAACCTACGGTATCTCATTTGCAATCCCAGCCCCACTAGCCAGCAAAATTATGCAGAAAATCATAGCTGATGGTCGTGTGATTCGCGGCTACATCGGTATTGATGGGCAAGACATCAATGCAGTGACGGCCCGTTTACTAGGAAACGAGCACATTGGCGGTATCGTTGTTTTAGGTATCGACCCAAATGGTCCAGCAAGTGCCGCAGGCTTTGAAAAACAAGACATCATTATCAGTATCGATGGCAATAAAGTTCAGGGCCGTCAAAGCGTGATGGATATCGTCACGGATTTACGCCCAGGCACTTCTGTCGACGTTGGTATCATTCGTAAAGGCAAGGAAATGACTCTAAAAGTCACCATCGCCGAAGACAAACAAGAAGCATAAAAAAATCCCAGCCAATGGCTGGGATTTTTGTTTCTATTCGTTTTATTCGCTTTCGATCGATTCTTCAGTGCTGCTCGACTCACCAAGCTCAACGTCAATTCGCGTCACTCTCTGTAAGCCTCTTGGCAGCAGACTACCTCGGCGACCACGCTCACCACGGAAGTTCTCAAGATCAGCAGGTTTCAAACCTAGCTTGCGCTTACCAGCGTACAAGGTTAAAGAAGCACCTTGCGGCAACGCGATTAAGTGGGACAACACTTCTTCACGCTCTTTCGCTTTAGCTGCTGGGATGTTGATAATCTTGTTACCTTTACCTTTCGCTAATTGCGGCAAGTCTTTAATTGGGAACAACAACATACGCCCTTGGTTGGTAATCGCGAGAATCTCATCCGAATCCAGATCGCCGACTTCTTTTGGCGTCATCACTTCAGAATTTGCAGGCAACGTAACCAACGCTTTACCGCTACGGTTCTTCGATAGCAAATCAGCGCCTTTACACACAAAGCCGTAACCAGCATCGGAGCCCACCAGCCATAGCTGATCTTCTTCGCTCATGATCACCTGACGAATACTGCTACCCGCCGTGATATTCAAGCGACCAGTAATCGGCTCACCTTGACTACGTGCTGATGGCAACGAGTGCGACTCAAGCGAGTAACTTCGACCATCACTGCCAAGGAAGACCGCCGGCTGACTGCTCTTACCGCGCGCATGCGCCAAGTATTTATCGCCAGACTTGTAGTTCAAACTTTCCGCATCGACATCGTGTCCTTTCGCATGACGAACCCAACCTTTTTCAGACAGAACAACGGTAATTGGTTCACTTGGAACTAGGTCACGCTCAGTCAGTGCTTTTGCTTCAGCACGTTCAACTAAAGGAGAACGACGGTCATCGCCGTATTTCTCTGCGTCGGCTTTAATTTCTTTCTTAAGCAGTGTGTTCAGACGACGCTCAGAACCAAGCAGCTGCTCTAGCTTCTCACGCTCTTTCTCGAGTTCGTCTTGTTCACCACGGATCTTCATCTCTTCTAGCTTCGCTAGATGACGAAGTTTGGTATCCAGAATCGCATCGGCTTGAATATCGGTAATACCAAAGCGTTCCATCAACACCGCTTTTGGATCGTCTTCGGTACGAATGATCTCAATCACTTCATCTAGGTTGAGGTAAGCAACTAACAAACCTTCTAAGATGTGTAGACGAGCCATCACCTTGTCTAAACGGTATTGTAAACGACGACGCACGGTACTGCGGCGGAACTCAATCCACTCAGATAGGATCTGTACGAGACCTTTCACTTGAGGACGGTTATCCAAGCCAATCATGTTCAAGTTAACACGGTAGCTGCGCTCTAGATCAGTAGATGCAAACAAGTGGTTCATCAGCAAATCGCAATCGACGCGATTCGAACGTGGCACGATTACGATACGAGTTGGGTTCTCATGATCCGATTCGTCACGAAGATCTTCTACCATCGGTAGCTTCTTCGCACGCATTTGGTTTGCGATCTGCTCAAGCAGCTTCGAGCCAGACACTTGATGCGGAATCGACGTGATGACGATGTCTGACCCTTCTTTATGCCATACCGCACGCATCTTGATGCTGCCACGGCCGTTGCGATAGATCTTTTCAATTTCCGCTTGAGGCGAAATGATCTCCGCTTCTGTTGGGTAATCTGGACCTTTCACAAACTGCATAACTTCAGGCAATTCTGCTTTCGGATTGTCGATCAGATGGATAGTTGCGTCAGCCACTTCACGAACGTTGTGAGGTGGGATATCTGTCGCCATACCAACCGCGATACCCGTTACGCCATTCAACAAGATATGAGGTAGACGTGCTGGCAACATTTGAGGCTCTTTCATCGTGCCATCAAAGTTTGGTTGCCATTCCACAGTGCCCTGACCTAACTCACCAAGCAATACTTCTGCAAACTTCGACAGTTTCGCTTCGGTATAACGCATTGCCGCGAAAGATTTCGGGTCATCCGGAGCACCCCAGTTTCCCTGACCATCAACCAGTGGGTAACGGTAAGAGAATGGTTGCGCCATTAATACCATCGCTTCGTAACATGCAGAGTCACCGTGCGGGTGGTATTTACCTAACACGTCACCAACGGTACGTGCAGACTTTTTGTATTTTGCTGATGCCGAAAGACCAAGCTCCGACATCGCGTAAATGATGCGTCGTTGAACCGGTTTTAAACCATCGCCAATGTATGGCAATGCACGGTCCATGATTACGTACATCGAGTAGTTCAGATAAGCGTCTTCAGTGAACTTGCGCATTGGCAACTGTTCAACGCCATCGTAGGTAATTTCTGTAGACATCCGTTAAACCTCTGCCAAATCGCCGTTGTTTTGTAGCCAAGAACGACGGTCATCTGCGCGTTTTTTACCTAGCAGCATGTCCATCATTTCCATAGTGGCTTCAGAGTCGTCGATCGTAAGTTGAACCAAACGACGCGTGTTCGGATCCATTGTGGTCTCGCGTAGCTGAATTGGGTTCATCTCACCCAGACCTTTGAATCGTTGTACGTTGATTTTGGCTTTCTTCTTCGACAAACGTTCTAGAATGCCATCTTTTTCATCGTCATCGAGGGCGTAGAAGACTTCTTTACCACAGTCGATTCGATACAGAGGCGGCATTGCTACATAGATATGACCCGCTTCAACGAGCGCGCGGAAGTGACGAGTAAACAAAGCACACAATAGCGTTGCGATGTGAAGACCGTCCGAGTCCGCATCGGCAAGGATACAAATTTTACCGTAGCGTAGGCTGTCAAGGTTGTCGCTGTCTGGGTCGATACCCAACGCAACCGAGATGTCATGCACTTCTTGAGACGCCAGAACTTGATCGGCAGAGACTTCCCATGTGTTTAGGATCTTACCACGCAGTGGCATTACCGCTTGGAATTCACGATCTCGGGCTTGCTTCGCGCTGCCACCCGCCGAGTCACCCTCCACGAAGAAGATTTCGGTGCGATTTAAGTCTTGTACGGAACAGTCTGTTAGCTTACCTGGCAAGGCAGGACCCGATGCGACTTTTTTACGTACGACTTTCTTGCTTGCGCGCATACGACGGTGCGCGTTAGCAATACACACTTCCGCTAGTTGCTCTGCAAGTTGAGGCTTTTCGTTTAGCCACAGACTGAATGCATCTTTTACCACACCAGAGACAAACGCAGCGGTTTGACGAGAAGAAAGACGCTCTTTAGTCTGACCAGCAAACTGTGGATCTTGGATCTTAACCGACAACACGTACGAACAACGGTCGAAAACATCATCGCCCGTTAGCTTCACACCACGTGGTAGCAAGTTGCGGAATTCACAGAACTCACGCATCGCATCCAACAAACCTTGGCGAAGACCATTTACGTGTGTACCACCCTGAGCTGTTGGGATAAGGTTCACGTAACTTTCGGTGATCATCTCGCCGCCTTCTGGCTGCCAGATTACTGCCCAGTTTGCTGCTTCTGTGTCTGCAGAGAACTCACCAGTAAACGGTTCTTCTGGTAGTACTGGGTAACCTTTTACGCCTTCGGCTAGATAGTCTTTCAAACCATCTTCGTAGTACCACTGGTAGTCTTTGTTGTTTACTTTATCGGTAAACGTAATTTCTAGACCTGGGCAAAGTACCGCTTTCGCTCGTAGGTTGTTCACCAAACGAGTTACAGAGAAGTTAGCTGAATCGAAATACTTCGCATCCGGCCAAAAGTGCACGCTAGTACCGCGATTGCGGCGACCACATGTGCCCGTTACAGTAAGGTCTGATACTTTGTCACCGTGCTCAAAAGCAATTTCGTACACTTGACCATCACGACGTACCGTCACTTCAACTCGCTTAGACAGCGCGTTTACTACTGAGATACCTACACCGTGCAAACCACCTGAAAACTGGTAGTTTTTGTTGGAGAATTTACCACCCGCATGGAGCTTACATAAGATCAGCTCAACACCAGATACTTTCTCTTCAGGGTGGATATCAACAGGCATGCCTCGACCATCATCGATCACTTCTAGTGATTGGTCAGCATGTAGGATGACTTGTACTTTTGAGGCATGTCCGGCTAGCGCTTCATCGACACTGTTATCGATAACTTCTTGGCCCAAGTGGTTTGGGCGCGCTGTATCCGTATACATCCCTGGTCGGCGACGTACTGGCTCAAGGCCATTCAGTACTTCAATGGCACCAGCATTATATTGTTCAGTCATAATACGGAATTGTTCTCAAAGTTTACTTGTTACCCAAGTCTTACCTATCGGTAAGCACACACTCAGGAAACGAAAAAGCTACCCTGTCAGCATCGTTAAGTGTTTATAAATCTGATGCATAACAACGTAGCCAGGGTCGATGACCCTTAAGATCTTTAGGCAAAACATAGTCGGAAAGCATACCGCCTATGTCAAGAAACAGTTGGATATATCAATAAAAACTATGAGCCTATTCCAATCGTCTCATTAGTATTACAGTTCAGGAATTCGATAATCTTAGCAGGATAACGCTCAAAGCCTACAAAACTGTGATCACCGCCTTGTTCTACCGTTTGCTTAGCTTTTGCAAACTTATCTACCGCTTGGCGATAGTCTAAAACCTCGTCTTCGGTTTGCTGCAACAACCAGAAAGAGTTAGGCGACGCGATGCTTTGTACATCAAGAGCTTTTAACTCGTCAATATGACAAGCTTCAAGTGTATAGGTTTCATGCGTGTATGGGTTGGTTTGCTCCCCCAAATAATCAACAAGCAACTCATAAGGTTTAACTGCAGGGTTCACGACAACCGCTTTAAAACCGTACTTAGCGTTTAACCACGTCGACATGTAACCACCAAGCGAGCTACCCACTAAGCCAATGTTGTAGTCGTCTTTGTATTGCTCAACAATATCCAACAACAATTGAGCCGCTTGTTCAGGAAAGCAAGGCAATTGTGGGACGATGACTTTGATGTCCGGACGATGCTGCGCGCAATATTCTCTCATTAAATTGGCTTTCATTGAGAGCGGTGAGCTGTTGAAACCGTGGATGTACAATAGAAGTGAAGGTTTACTCATAGAAGTCTCGCATGAAAAAGCGAGCCCGAACTTAGAGCTCGGGCATCATTAATATCCGTTGGAAGAGAAATCTGGCTGGAATTGGCCTTCTGGTAAACGGTCGACATGGGTTGTGATGTCGCCGTTGGTGTGCAGTTCTAGCTCACGCCAACCTGGGGATGTGGTATCAAGCGCGAAATCATCGGAATTCGGCTTAAACTGGACACACGTTGATGGTGTTGCCATCACTCGAATACCTTTGTGTATTACGTTCATGTCTTGATGAACATGCCCACACAAAATGCCTTTTACATTGTCGAATCGATCCACAACTTGCCAAAACGCTTCTGCGTCTTTCAACGTATGCTGATCAAGCCAAGCGCTCCCCACCAGCAAAGGATGGTGATGCAATAAAACCAGTGTATGACGCTCAGGAAATTCCGTTAATTTCTCTTCCAAAAGAGTCAACTGCTGATCGCTTAAACGCCCATGAGGTACGCCTACTACTTGAGAATCAAGCAAAATCAATTGCCACTTTTCACCCAGCAACACATGTTCTGCCGCTTGAATTTGTGGTGAAGGTAACACACTGCCCATATTGGGTTTGTAATCGTGATTCCCCGGCAGCCAATAACAATCCTTTTGCAGCGGCGCAATGCCATCAGCAAATCGTTGATAAGACTCGGCGCTATGATCCTGTGAAATATCGCCAGTCGCTAAAATGTAATCAAACCCCACTTTGCGGCGCAAAACTTCGTTAACCACAGCAGAAAAGCTGTCGGCTGTTTTTACGCTCAGCAAACTTCCCTCGTCTGCAGCGAACAGATGAGTATCCGTGATTTGTAAAAGTTTGATGCTGTCATTCGATGATTGCAAAATGAAAACCTGATTCGTTCACTCTATAGTTTCTTGTTATTTTCCTTGAATGACGTGACGATCAATTGAAGGCAAGCGGCGTTCTACTAATGCCACTTCGTAGACAAAACGTCAGCCATTCACCAAGGAACGTATTAAGTTGATGCTTTTCATCTCTCTGCATCAACTGGTCATTGGGATAATCATATTTAGCTTTAATGCGTGAGAACTCTCCGCTTGAGCATACTTCAGCAACTCTCGCATCGTGATAAAGCCTGACAGACATCGTCGGCAAAGGAAACACTGGCGTTTCATCACTCTGACATATCTCAACAACTGTGGTGTATTTTGTGATTTCATTCACGGTCAGTTGGTAAACCATGTTCGCCGCTTGATAGCAACGTACATCCCCAACCTCAGCAGAGACAGGCAGTAAGGCATTTAACTTAGCGTAATTGGTCTCATAGGTTCTCATCAGACCCGCTAAATCAACATGATATCGCTGTTTTTCAGCCACCTGCGCCATTACTTACTCTCCACTATTTGGGGATATCCCCATTGTGACCTCAACTCTTGATGGTTTAATTGCAACCATTGCAACGCAATAATTGAAGCACCATTCTCAAATATTCCGTCTTTCACCCATTGGTACGCTTGTTCACGACTTAGCACATGAACTCGAATGTCTTCATCTTCATAGTCTAAACCATGAATGCCGTGCGCTTTAGAAGCATCAACTTCACCAACAAACACATCCAGTTTTTCAGAACATCCACCGGAAGAAGGATAATAAGACGTGACTGATGCCACTCGCCCTACGGTAATGCCGGCTTCTTCTTCGGCTTCACGGCGAATCACCTCTTCTTCGGATTCAGCGCGATCGATCATACCGGCGACAATTTCTAGCTGCCAAGGGTGTTCATGTTCCAATGCGCCAATGCGGATCTGCTCAATGATAACCACTTGATCCGTTTTAGGATCGTAGGGCAGCATTGCCGCGGCATGGCCACGCTCGAACATTTCTCGTTCAACCACGTCGCTCCAACCACCAGCGAATAGCTTATGCTTAAAACGGTACTTCACCATTTTAAAGAAGCCTTCAAACACAGATTCTTTCGAGATGATTTCTACGTCTCGTGAAGTAAACTCATCTTGTCGTTTGTCACACTGTTGCATTCAACACCTCTCTGAGTGAATCTTGTAGTTTACTCATTGTTAATCACTTGCTCAAAGGACTTGGCTCAACTTTTTGTACAATAGTTATAATTTATTTTAAGTCTGAGTCAAAAATTTATTGCACAGATGGATAATTACGTGTAAAAAAGTGCAAACTTTAGAGTAAATATCGTTCAAATTGAGTTAAACTACTGAGAATTAACCAATCTATTGACCGCGGGAATAGAAAATGAAAAAATTGCTTCCACTATTTATCAGTGCAGCGCTAGGTGGCATAAGTTCTTCTGCATGGGCAGATTCTTTAGCTGAAATCTACGACTTAGCAAAGCAAAATGATCCACAATTGCTCAGTGTAGCAGCACAGCGTGACCGAGCTTTTGAAGCAATCACCTCTAGCCGTAGTGCTCTATTACCACAAATCAACCTAACTGCGGGTTACAACCTAACTCGTGGCGACACCGACTACGACGATAGCGCTTTAGGCAAATCATCAAACGATCAAGACGCCTTAACCGCTGGTGTTAGCTTTTCTCAAACACTTTATAACCGTGCATCTTGGATTTCTCTAGACACAGCAGAGAAAAGCGCTCGTCAAGCAGACGCAACTTACGCAGCAACCCAACAAGGTTTGATCCTTCGTGTCTCTCAAGCGTACTTCGAAGTATTGCGCGCTCAAGACAACCTAGTATTTGTTCGTGCAGAAAAAGCAGCCGTTGGTCGCCAACTAGAACAAACAAAACAACGCTTTGAAGTTGGTTTGTCGGCAATTACTGACGTTCACGACGCACAAGCTCAGTACGATGCTGTACTAGCGGATGAAGTGTTGGCAGAAAATGACCTGATCAACAGCTACGAATCGCTACGTGAAATCACAGGTCAAGAACACAAAAACTTAAACGTTCTTGATACTAACCGTTTCTCTGCGACTCGCACTAGCAGCCCAGCTGAAACATTGATCGAAGAAGCGAAAACGAAGAACCTTAGCCTATTGTCAGCTCGTATTTCTCAAGACATCGCGCGCGACAACATCTCACTAGCTAGCTCTGGTCACCTACCAACTTTATCTCTAGATGGTGGTTACAACTACGGTGATTATTCAGGCACAGAAAGTAACTACAACAGTGGTCTTGGCCGTAATGCAAATAGTGACCGTACAAGCGACGGCTTCAATATTGGCGTTAACCTAGCAGTGCCACTTTACACTGGCGGCAACGTGACATCACAAACCAAACAAGCTGAGTTTGCGTACGTTGCAGCAAGCGAAGATCTTGAAGCTCAATACCGTAGCGTAGTGAAAGATGTTCGTGCACAAAACAACAACATCAACGCTTCTATTGGTGCGTTAAAAGCGTATGAGCAATCGGTAGTTTCAGCGAGATCTGCGCTAGAAGCGACAGAAGCAGGTTTTGATGTAGGTACTCGTACTATCGTTGATGTGCTAGACGCAACTCGTCGCCTATACGATGCGAACAAAAACCTTTCAGATGCTCGTTACAACTACATCTTGAGTGTTCTTCAGCTTCGCCAAGCGGTTGGTACACTAAGCGAACAAGACATCTTGGATGTGGATGCAGGTTTGAAACCAGCGAAATAACGTTCAGTTATACAATGAAATTAAAACGCCAGTTGATTCTTCAACTGGCGTTTTTGTTGTCTTTCATTCGATGCAAAGTACCTAACATTGTACGCCTAGCGATTGTCTCGCAAATGCATTGCTACACCAGAACGTAGAACAGCAAGCATAGAAAAACAAAAAGGCCGCTTTGCAGCGACCTTCCAGATAGTGTTCTTCAAAGCAGTAAGGCTTAGCCTTTGCCGCCTTTAATTGCATTGATGATTTCGCTGGTTGAGCAACCATCTTCAAAGTTCAAAACACGAACTTCACCACCTGCCGCAATCACTTCTTTACCACCGGCAATCTCTTCTGGTTTGTAGTCACCGCCTTTAACTAACATGCTTGGCAGCACTTCAGAGATCAGACGCTGTGGCGTATCTTCACTAAACGGTACAACCCAGTCAACTGCACCTAAACCTGCCAATACTGCCATACGGCGATCGGTTGGGTTTACTGGACGACCCGGACCTTTCAAACGCTTTACAGACTCATCGGTATTTACTGCGACAATTAGGCGATCACCTAGCTCAGCAGCATGATTAAGGTAAGACACATGACCAGCGTGAAGAATATCAAAACAGCCATTAGTCATAACGACTTTCTCGCCACGAGCACGTGCTTTTTTCACCGCTTCGATCAGTGCTTTTTCTGAGATGACACCAAAGTCGGTATCTTGACTGCCATGAACCGCTTCTGCCAATTCAATTTCAGACAGCGTCGACGTACCCAATTTACCCACGACAACGCCAGCAGCTGCATTAGCAAGTGCACACGCTTCTTCAAAGGATTTACCTGCCGCAACCGATGCTGCAAGTACAGAAATCACCGTGTCGCCAGCACCTGTTACGTCGTAGACTTCTTTCGCTTGCGTTGGTAGATGGAATGGCTCTTGGCCGCGACGAATCAACGTCATACCGTGCTCACTACGTGTTACCAATAGCGCTTCAAAATCAAACTCTTCAACAAGTGCCAGTGCTTTCTCTACCAGCTCTTGATCCGATTTCACTTTACCGACCACATCTTCAAACTCTTTCATGTTTGGTGTCAGTAGAGTTGCACCGCGGTAACGTTCAAAGTCCGCACCTTTAGGATCAATGAAAACAGGAATATTCGCTGCTCGCGCTTTCTGAATGTACGCTTGAACGTGCTCTAGAGAGCCTTTTGCGTAGTCAGACATGATCACCGCTTTCACGTTTGGTAGCGCTGCATCCATACGAGACAGAACCGGGGTCGCGTCGGTATTCTCAAACTTATCTTCGAAGTCAAGACGGATAAGTTGCTGGCCACGGCTCATAACGCGTAATTTAGTAATGGTTGGATAATCAGGCAACGCAACAAAATCACACTTCACGTTCAATGCGCTGAGTGTTTCCGTTAGCACTTTTGCTGGCTCATCTTCACCAGTCAGACCAACAATGTGAGCATGACCACCTAGTGACGCGATGTTCATCGCAACGTTCGCAGCACCACCCGGACGCTCTTCATTGTTTTCTACTTTTACAACAGGTACTGGTGCTTCTGGCGAGATACGTCCAGTTGGGCCATACCAGTAACGGTCTAGCATGACATCACCGATGATGAGCACACCAGCGCTGTTGTAATCAGGTAGAATTGGTTTCATTATTGGTCTCCAAAAATTAAATCGTGGTGAGTTTAGCACAGCCTTTTTCTAGGCTGAACCTTGAGCACTACTTCTACTTAGGCGAACCACTGGTTCCATGCTTGCTTCACCCATTCTCTTTCTGCAACAAACTTATCTTCAACCACATCTGCATCCAAATTAAGCAGGTTTCTGTGGTGTATTTCGTTACGCATCGTCGTGTACGCGCGTATCAGTTGCATCGCTTGGTCTTCCTCCATGACACCTTGAGCAATTAGCGTTTCATATATTCGGACATTGTCACACCAACGCGTAAGCTTAGGTTTCTCGTGACTATAGTTAAGCACCAAATATTGAGCCAAAAATTCGATATCGGTAATACCACCGACGTCTTGCTTGATCATGAAGCGACCAGATTTCTTACCACCTAAATGATCGCGCATTTTTTCGCGCATCTCGACGACTTCTTTTTTCAACGTTTGCTCATCACGCGGTTTACACAACACATCATGACGGGTGTTATGGAAAGCAATCGCCAATGGTTCATCACCATAAATCATGCGAGCGCGCACTAAAGCTTGATGCTCCCAAGTCCACGCATCTTGATGTTGATAATCATCAAACGCATCGGTTGGACTCACCAACAGGCCGGACGCACCAGAAGGACGTAAGCGAGTGTCCACTTCGTATAGAATGCCTGATGCGGTGCGGGTTGAGAAAATATGGATGATGCGCTGTGCTAAACGAAGGTAGAACTGGCGGCCGTCAATTTCCTTCTTACCATCGGTGTATACATTAACTGGGCAGTCGTGCATAAAGACGATATCTAAGTCTGAGTTGTAGCCCAACTCCCATCCACCGACTTTACCATAACCGATCACGGCAAAGCCTTTGCCTTCACGGTCTTTCACGTGTGTTGGCTCGCCGTATTTTTCCGACACTTGAAGCCACGCTTGGCTGACCACCGCTTCAACAATGGCTTCTGCTAGATAAGTTAAGTGATCACTTACTTTCATGACTGGCAGCACGCCAGCGATATCCGCCGCCGCGATACGCAAAATACAAATTTGCTTAAACTGACGCAGCGCTTCCATTTGCTGCTCCATATCATCTTCGGGAATACGGGCAAGGAAATCGCGCAATTCAGTGCGATAGCTATCGAGTGGAATTGGGTTGTACAGTTGTTGAGGATCTATCAACTCATCCAGAAGGATTGGATAACGAGACAACTGTTCGGAAATCATTGGACTTGCGGTACACAAGCGCACCAACTGCACCAATGCGGCAGGGTGTTCATCCAACAATTCTAAGTACGTCGTGCGCGTGCAAATATTGTGTAGTAAATGCAACACTCGCGGTAAACCAAATTGAGCATCTGGGTGGGCAAACACCGCATCAAACACTTTTGGCATCAAGCGATTTAAGACTTCTCGCCCACGGGGGCCGAGCGTTTTCTTGGCCAAGTCGGCTTTAAAGTTGATGATAGCTTTAGAGAATATGGCGGGTTCTTCGACTTGAATGTCCTGCTCTAAAATCAGCTCTAACACATCTTGTTTATTGGCCATATCCCATAATTCATGGAAATGACGAGCAATCGTGCTGCCCTCATCTTCTTCATCGTCACCAATCAAGGTTTCAAATACTTGATGCACTTTGTTCATGTGCTGCTGAGTTTGTTCGATGAGCAGCTCCCACGACTCTAGCTGCATCGCAGTTGCCAGTTTTAAACGCTCAATGTCGCAATCGGGCAGCGTTTGAGTCTGCTTGTCTGCCATTGCTTGCAGTAGATTTTCTAGCTGGCGTAAATATTTATATGCCGCTTCCAGATTGCTGACTTCTTGCGGGGTTAACAATGCAAGCTCTTCAATACCATTTAAGGTTTCGAGCAAGCCACGATTGCGCAAAGATGGCTCTCGCCCGCCACGAATCAGTTGGAAAACTTGCGCGATAAACTCAATTTCTCGAATACCACCAGCGCCCAGCTTGATGTTGTTGGTTAAACCGCGACGTCGCACTTCACTGCTGATCATTGATTTCATGCGGCGCAATGACTGAATCGCACTAAAGTCGATGTAACGACGGAACACAAACGGACGCAACATTTTGCGTAGCTCTTGATATTGCGGATACATTTCGCATCCCATCACGCGCGCTTTGATCATCGCGTAACGTTCCCAGTCTCGTCCTTGCTCTTGGTAGTAATCTTCCAACGCAGCATAGCTCATGACCAACGGGCCGCTTTCTCCAAATGGACGCAACCGCATGTCGACGCGATAACAAAAACCATCAAACGTCTGTTGATCGAGTGCTTTGATGATCCGCTGACCAAGACGAGTAAAGAACTGCGCATTGGCAATACTGCGGCGGGCACCTTGGGTTTCGCCGTTTTCAGGGTAAGTAAAAATCAGGTCGATATCGGAAGAGAAATTCAGTTCACCGCCTCCTAGCTTGCCCATCCCAATGATCAACATCGGTTGAGCTTCACCCTCTGCATTTGTTGGCGTTCCCCATTCTGCGCAGCAAATTTTGTATTGCCATTGGTATGTCTCAAAGATCATCGCCTCTGCCAATTGGGACAAATGACGTAATGACTCTTCAAGTGTCCAAGCATGTAAGAAGTCTTTCCACGCGATGTAGACCATTTCTCGATTTCGGAACTGACGCAGAACGCGATGACCAGACATTTCATCTGGGCATTCTGCCAATAAAGCGGCCAGACGGGTGCGATAAGCTTGGTGTCGGCTAAGCTCACTTAACATCGTTGGTAACTGCTGCGCGAGAGCCTCGTCACGGTGAATGGTTTCCGTAATAAATTGGCTCAACGCCGAGACGTAATGAAACTGCTCTACGACCTCATTTGGCCATGATTGAAGGTAACCCGCTTCTTGGGCATTTTGAACGGCAGATTCGGCGACAGAGACCAGTGACGAAGGCAGCTGCATGTTTCTTCCTTGTGTGAAAAGCACGGTGATTCATTCTTTATACCAGACTTAAAGCAAATAAAAACGCCCACAAAAGGTTTGTGGGCGTTTTATCAAATCCAATTCGCTTTATACGCTAAATGACTTAATCTTCTTATCTAGCTCTTCGGCATTACTTTGCATCATTTCAGAGGTTTCCAGTAACTCTGTGACCACCACGACCGATGCTTCAACCAGCTCACGAACGTTCGTTAAGTTCTGGCTCATTTCTTCCGCTACACTGCTTTGTTGTCCTGAAGCGGTGGCAATTTGGAAGTTCATGTCGTTGATTTGTGTTACTTGAGCAACAATGCCATCAAGCTCACTACCCGCGTTAGAAACCAATTCCACGCCTTCAGCAGCTTCGACAACACTTTTCTCCATCAAATCAACCGCAGAAGTCGCGCTGGCCTGTAGCTGAGTGATCATTTCTTGAATTTCCACCGTCGCTTGTTGCGTGCGCTGCGCAAGGTTACGAACTTCGTCCGCCACCACAGCAAAACCACGCCCTGCTTCACCAGCACGCGCCGCTTCAATCGCCGCATTCAAAGCAAGCAAGTTGGTTTGCTCAGAGATGCCTTGAATCGTACCCACTACGCTACCAATCGACTCAACACGCTCTTCGACTTGGTTTACGGCTTGTGCAGAAGAAGCAATATCTGAAGATAGCTCGCTCATTTTCGCCACTGTGCTTTGCAAGAACTGTTGACCCGTTACGGCTTGCGTGGACGCCTGTTCCGTCAAAGAAGAAGCCGTTTGAGCATGATCGGCCACCGTTTGTACGGTCGATGACATCTCACTCATGGCCGTCGCCAGTTGGTCAATCTCGTTGAACTCTTCCTGCGCCGACTCTTTAGTTTCTGACATGCTCAGCGTCATCACTTCCGTCAGTGTCGCTAGCTCGTCGGATGCGTTGATTTGCATTTGAATCACGTCATGCAGTTGGCGACGCGTTTTCTCTAGCTCTCGTGCCACATCTCCGTATTCATCTTTACAGTCCATACCAAACGGTACCGACAAGTTTTTGCTCGCCATTAATTTGATGGCTTCATTGAGATATTGAGTTTGGCGCAGCATTACGCGTGCGGCGGCCAATAGTAAAGCCACAAAAACGACGATAAGTAGCGCGGTCTGCCACACTACTTGAGTCAAATACGCTTCATAATGTTGTTGAGCAACTTGCGCATTTTGAGTGGCTGCTAAAAGTGAATCGTAAAATGTGTTTGCGTCCCAAAGTTGTTTTGCCACGATCAGAACGGTACTGAATACCATCAACATGACCATTTTCGGTACAAGTCGAATGTCGGATATGACCCTTTCCCATGGCTTGAATGCCAGCTTTTCCATTGTCAGTTCTCCACTGAGTCTTATATAGTTTTTACATCTCTTATAGTTATGTTTGCGCTTGGGTTCTATCACGCGATTTATTTCGAGCTTCGTATGAAAAATAATGATATCAAAGACAGCACTCGACCGATGGGCCTGTTGTCACTAATCTTGTCCTTTATGGCGTTATTTGTGATCTCTGGCCTGTTGTTTTTTCCAATCGATAACGAAACCCGTCAAGTTCTTATCGGTCTGGATTTTATAATCTGTAGTATTTTTCTATTGCAGCTCACCATTGATTTGATCCGCTCCACAGATCGACGTTCATTTATTAAGCTGCATTGGATAGATTTTGTGGCCAGCATCCCAATGATCGAGCCATTACGCTTTGCTCGCATCTTTCATATTTTGCGCGTGGTGTTGGTGCTGCGCTCTTCAAAGTTCATTCTGCATCAGCTCAAAGAAAACCGCCGAGAAACCACCGTCGCGTCCATATTGCTGTTGATGGTGATCCTCATAACGCTCGGTTCCACCGCCATGCTGTTTATCGAAGCCAAAAACCCAGCTGCGAACATCCGTACTGGAGCTGATGCTTTGTGGTGGGTCTTTGTGACCATCTCCACTGTGGGTTATGGCGATCATTATCCAGTGACCTCTGGAGGAAAGTTTTTAGCCGTCATCATCATCGTTTGTGGAGTGGGGATCTTCGGTATGATCTCTGGTGTGATTACGTCGATTTTAACCGCTCCGACTAAACAGCAAGATCACCGTTCTAAGAACAAAGAGCGGATGTTAGAACAGCTATTAGAACAGCAAGAACAAATCCTTGAGCGACTAACTCTTATCGAAGAGGAAATGCAGCAACGCAAAATTCAGACAAAAAAATAGGACCTATCGGTCCTATTTCTCTTTAAATTAATGAAGATAACGCAGCTTTACACTCGCTTATCTTATTTTTCACGCCAGTACGGCTGAGTCTCTACGCTGATTGCTCTTGTTTGATCCATTGCATGAAGAATCGAACGCTCTTGGCGGTGCAGCCAACGCTCTAGCTGTTCTTTCTCTTCATTTTCCAGCATATCGACCAAAGGTAATAGATGGTTCAGCATCAACAGATCATCAATGCCATGCACTAAGTCAGCCCAAGGAAGGCGGAAGCTATTACGCTCGTCGAAGTTGTACAAGCTCGCAAAACCAATTCCAGTGTAAAGGTTACGCAGCAGACGGTAACGCTGATCCACATACTCTTGCGCAGACAAATCACGCTCTGCAGGGAAAGCTTCCATCAGCTCTGCCCAAGTGCGATCCAATTGCGTCACAGAAAACGGCATGATGTTGCTTGCCATCTTCTCGCGCGCTTTCTCATCCAAGAATGGCTGCCAGCCACGTGCTAAGATCCAGCGGCTAAGATCCAGCAGTAATCCTGTGTAACGCGCCGAACTCAACAATGTCAGCATCTCTTCACGACTTGGCAACTCTTCCAACTGTTGGGTCAACTCGGAGACAAGGAACTTACGCGCGTCAAGTTTGCGCAATACGTTACCTTTATCATCAAGCAACTCTTCAAGGTGAGCATGTTCATCAAGCCAAACGAGCTCTTCTTCTAACCACTTCAATTCTTGACGCAAGATAGCGCTCGCACGACGAGGCACTACGCCACCAAAAATGGTCAATGTTTGGCGAATAAAACGAATGGCGTTACTGATTTCACGCAGCGCTTCCACACTGTCGCGCTCTGAGTAAATTTGTTCGTGGTAATGCCAATGCGATAAAGCATGTTCAAGTGAATTGATTAAGCAGTATTCAACGGTGTCTGTTTTGTTACTGTCCACTAAAGAAAGCGGCTTCACTTCGTCGCCAGTGTAACCAGTCGCTAAACGGTAGCCTTTTGCGGCTTTGCTCAAGTTACCCAGACGCATCCCACCTTGTTCGCAGAAACTGCGCGCCAAGGTAAATAGTGCATCGGTCTGGCCAGATTTGAGTTCAAGTTCGACTTCACAAATCGGTTCTTGTCTCTCTTCTCCGTCTTCCCCTTGCGCGACAACCATGCCTTGGTCAAACGCGACCTCTACTTGGCTGCCATCTGGCATACCAATCAGCCACTGCTCACGCGTGAAGTTGGTCGAAAAAAGCGGAACTAACTCGGATTGTAGAGTCTCGACACCTTTGCCTGACGGCCAGATATCGGAAGGATGAAGCGAAAGATCCGGTTCATTATTTGTGTGCTCAGCATTGTATTCTGGTCTTTGATGTAAGCCTGCGACAACGCGTCCTGCGGTTTTTACGGTTTGGACGAAAACGTCATCAAAACGGCGAATTCTTAAACCAATGTCGTGCTGTCTTAGCCAATTGTCGGCTGTATCAAAATAGGTGTTACCCAAGTCACGACAACTATGCTGAAGTACTTTTGTTTCAGAAATTTTTGCTCGTAAAGTTTCTGAAAATTCAGGAGAAACAAAAAACTTCAGTTCTATCTCGGTTTCCATAGCTATACCTTTCAAAGCAGATAGAAACAGGATATTGCCTAATTTCTCGCACGGCAAGAAAGAAATATCACCCGAATGATGATCTAAAACAGTTTTAATGAGCCATTTAATGCGTTAACATGCGCGCCTTTATAGCCATCGTTCAACATTTCGCCAAGAACTAAGAAATGGTGTATGTTTTTTTAAGGTTATAGTTATTAGGTTGAATGACCATGCCAGTAAATACAATTATGGGGTTATTTGCAAAGTCCCCAATTAAGCCTTTGCAACGCCACGTTGTGTGTGTCAACGAATGTTGTTCACACCTGGTGAAGTTCTTTGAAGTTTCTTCAAAGGGTGACTGGGAAAAAGCATCTGAGATCCGTGCACAAATTTCTCATCTAGAGAAAGAAGCGGACGTGCTAAAACGTGAAATCCGTCTAAAACTGCCTCGCGGTTTGTTTATGCCAGTCGATCGTACTGACATGCTTGAGCTTCTGACTCAACAGGACAAACTTGCTAACCTGGCAAAAGACATTGCTGGCCGTGTATATGGTCGACAACTTGTCATTCCTGAGGCTCTCCAACCAAACTTCCTCGCTTACGTTCAACGTTGTCTTGATGCTGCTAACCAAGCGCAAAAAGTAATCAATGAACTTGATGAACTGCTAGAAACCGGCTTCAAAGGCCGCGAAGTGACGCTCGTCGCTGAAATGATTCATCAGTTGGACGTTATTGAAGATGATACCGATGCCATGCAGATTGAACTGCGCCAACAACTGATGGCGATTGAATCTGAAATGAACCCTATCGATGTCATGTTCTTGTACAAGATTCTTGAATGGGTAGGTGGTATTGCCGACCAAGCGCAGCGCGTAGGTGCTCGTTTGGAAGTGATGCTATCTCGATCTTAAAACATAAGTTAACGACATAACGAAGAGCATAATGAACACGTGTCAGATGGACGATGACTATTTTCACCGTCTTATGGTTTGGCGCGCGTAAAATTTTGCTCCGCTTGTTATAAAACAACTAGGTATTACGATGGATATCCTTGCGAACTACGGCACTGTCCTGATTATTGTTGCAGCGATTTTTGGTTTCATGATGGCGATTGGTATTGGCGCGAACGACGTTGCTAATGCGATGGGTACATCAGTAGGTTCAAAAGCGCTAACCGTAAAACAAGCTATCATCATTGCGATGATCTTCGAATTTGCGGGTGCATACCTTGCAGGCGGTGAAGTAACCGACACTATCCGTAAAGGTGTTATCGAAACATCTCTCTTTGCTAGCCAACCAGACATTCTTGTCTTCGGTATGATGTCAGCACTTCTTGCTGCTGGTACATGGCTACTGCTTGCTTCTTACATGGGCTGGCCTGTATCAACGACTCACTCTATCATCGGTGCAATCATCGGTTTTGCGTGTGTGTCTGTAGGTACTGAAGCGGTTGACTGGAGCAGCGTTCAAGGGATTGTCGGTAGCTGGATCATTACTCCGGTTATCTCAGGCTTCTTTGCTTACGTCATTTTCGTCAGCGCACAGCGTCTGATTTTTGATACTGAGAATCCACTATTCAACGCAAAACGTTTCGTTCCTGTTTACATGTTCATCACGACAATGGTGATTGCACTTGTAACCATCAAAAAAGGTCTGAAACACGTTGGTCTTCACCTGACTAACGGCGAAGCGTGGATGTGGGCAGTAGCGGTATCTGCACTTGTTATGGCTGGCGGCTACTTCTACATTCAGAAAAAATTCGCTAACCGTGAAGAAGACCGCAGCTTTGCTGGCGTAGAAGGTATCTTCAGCGTTTTAATGGTAATCACAGCTTGTGCGATGGCATTTGCTCACGGCTCAAACGACGTCGCAAACGCGATTGGCCCTCTTTCTGCAGTAGTATCGACTGTTGAACACATGGGTGAGGTTACAGCGAAAAGCACTATCGCATGGTGGATTCTTCCATTGGGCGGTATCGGTATTGTTGTCGGTCTTGCAACAATGGGCCACAAAGTAATGGCAACCGTTGGTACAGGCATCACTGAACTAACACCAAGCCGTGGTTTTGCTGCTCAGCTTGCAACTGCATGTACGGTTGTATTGGCATCAGGTACTGGTCTGCCAATCTCTACCACTCAAACACTGGTTGGTGCGGTTCTAGGTGTAGGTTTTGCACGTGGTATCGCGGCGCTAAACCTAGGTGTAGTACGTAACATCGTGGCTTCATGGATTGTTACGCTACCAGCAGGTGCACTATTGGCTGTCGTATTCTTCTACGGCATTCAAGCGATGTTCTCTTAATACATCCGTCAATAGAATGTAAGCGCTTTGTCATTATTGACTCAAACGCACAGAAAGGGAGGCTTTGCCTCCCTTCTTTGTTGCACCGAACTTTGAAACTGCATACTATTCGTCTATTTCCGGCTCCAATCATTCGGTGCCAACGCTGTATCCAAGAAAATCGTTAAGGGATTTACTGTGAAAAAACTAATCATCACGGTTTTGTTTACTTTGCTAGCAGCACCAGCGGCACTAGCAGCAAACCGTTATATTTCTGATGACCTATTCACTTTCATGCACTCAGGTCCAAACAACACTTACCGTATCATTGGCAGCATTAACGCTGGCTCTAAAGTTCAGCTTTTACAAGCCAACAAAGATACAGGCTACACGCAAGTTCGTGATGACCGCGGCCGCACTGGTTGGGTACAAAGCAAGTTTGTGACAAATCAAGAAAGCATGGCAATTCGCCTTCCTCGTATTGAGAAAGAGCTGTCAGAAGTGAAAGAACAGCTAGCAAATGCTCGTCAAACTTCTGATACCGAGAAAGCGGGTCTAGTAACATCACTAGAAACTCGTAACCAACAAATTACAGATCTAGAGAAAAAATACTCTGAGATCAGCGACCAGCTCACTTCTGTTGAAACAGAAAACCGTGAACTTCGCGCCAAGCTGGATACACAAAAAGATGACATGCTGCTTAAGTACTTCACTTACGGTGGCGGTGTAGCCGGCCTTGGTCTTTTATTTGGTTTGATTCTTCCTCATATCATTCCACGCAGAAAGAAATCACCTGCAGGTTGGGCATAACTGCCCCACAAACTACCGGTTTGCACATAGCGGATACGAAAAAGGCCACATTCATGTGGCCTTTTGCTTATCTAATGGTTTCACGCGAGAGTACTAACCATCCCATTCGTAAAGCGCAGGGATTCGGATTTGCTCACCTTGGAATTCGACAATGACAGCCTGCGGCTGAATCTCTTTCAGCGTGACTTGTCCATCCACCACATCCCCTTGGTGATACTCCACGTTATTGATTTTCACCCAACGACGATTGGCATCACTGGCATACATGTGCGTTTGCAAATTAAGGGCTGGAAGACGTCCTTGCCACTGCTGCGCATTGCGCTCCAAGTCATTCACCTGTGACGGTGCAGAAGTCGGCGCATCGTTTTGAGACAGCGCATTTTCCACTTTTTTGGCGAGATCTGGAGACAAGGAAGACAAGTCTAGATCATCCAATGACAAACCTAAGTCGTCACGACGATGCGTAGATGCTGTGCTCGTGACGGGAGTAGCCGTTGTCGGATCTGGAGCCTCACTCTCGTTGGCATACTCGGAGGGTTGTAAGAATGTCCCAATGTCGCGAGATAACTCGGCACTCGGCCATTCTCGTGGCAGTTGAGCAAGATCCGTTGATTCTGGATAAGCTAAAACTTCAAATGGTTGTACGACTTCCGTCACCACTACCTCTGGCGTAACCGCTTGAGTCTCTGGCGTAAGCAAATCTAAATGCCACGCAACCGCAATCGCTGACACGCTAATAGGCACAAGAAAGAGTCCAACATGTTTGATGACTGACATTACGCCTCCTCCTGGTTAATGCTTGCTAGTGTTGGCGCATTAGGTTGCACACTTTGTTGTAAGCGCTCTAACGTGCGATGACCCGCAATGCCATCCACACCGATGCCCTGCCAACGTTGGAACAGTTCCACTCGCTCTTTTAACGCACCGTCAAAAATGGACGTTTCCAGTGGTGATTCACTGACCGCTTTGGCAAGTAATTGGTCAAGCACTTCGATCGCCGGCCCTTCCATATCTAAACGCAACGTCTCTTTAAGCGGCGCTTGCCACAATTCAATGATGTTGCCCTGCCACATTGGTTTCAGCCACGAAACAGGTAAACGTAGACGCTGTTTGCCATTGAGCACTTCTACTTGGTCGTTGCCAACTGCATACAAAATCACGTAACCAACATCGCCTTGATAATTCAGCTCTAAAATAACCGGTCGATTTTGCTGCATCAGCAAGGGCCACGTTGCCATTTTTCTTTCACAACGCATGGTGGATTGAGGCTCAGACAAGCAAAGATTATCGCGCACTGATGCTCGATATCCCCAAAGGCGGTAAAGATCATTCACGGCAAGATTGGATTGTTTCTGCGCCAACAGCATATCGCGCTGTGCATCAGTTAGCTGCTCACTTGCCATAAGAGGAGCAGGAGCAGGAGTAGACGAAGACGCAGCAACGGGGACTTCCGACATCGGAGCCTTTGGCTTCATTGGCATGTAATTTATTGCAGCCCAGCCGACGCCAACCGCTGCCATTACACCAATAGCAGCCGATCCCCAAGCTGGCCAAGTAAATGACTGACGAGGTTTATCTTGCTGGTAAATGTCCGCCTGAAACTGCATGACTTCTTCGCAGGCTTGTTGCACCGTCTGTTTATCGACAACGACACTGCCCTGGTGATAACTCATATTCAATGCTTTATCACAAATCAGGTTGATGAGACGCGGAATGCCATGGCTATACTTCGCAATCAACTTACTGGAACTGCGATGAAACAGTTGCTGATCACCACCAGCCGTATGCAAACGAAACGCGATGTAATCCGCAGTCTCTTTCTCATCAAGAGGTAACAGATGATAACGGCCAGTGATACGCTGTGCGAGCTGACGCAACTGCGTAGTCTGTAACAAGCGTTGTAACTCTGGCTGCCCTACCAACAGCACTTTAAGCAGCTTTCTGGTATCGGTTTCTAAGTTCGTTAACAAGCGCAGTTGCTCAAGTACATCGGCAGCAAGATGCTGAGCCTCATCAATGACGAGCAACGTCTGCCAACCCACCTTGTGGTTACGCAGCAAATAATGATGTATGACTTGGTTTAGCTGTTTTAACGTCGCATCCTGCGGATAAGAGATCTTAAATTCATCGCAAATCGCTTCTAGCAGATCTCGGCTCGAAAAAGTCGGATTGAGAATCAGCCCCGCTTTGGTGCTTTCATCTAAATTCGCGAGCATGGCTTTGGCCACTGTCGTTTTGCCTGTTCCTACCTCACCGGTCAGCATGGCAAAACCACCGCCGTCGCCCAATCCCGCATTGAGGTGCGTGATCGCTTCTTTATGACGTTGGCTTAAATACAAATAACGTGAGTTTGGAACAATCGAAAACGGCTGTTCAACAAACCCAAAAAAGTCCTTATACATTAGGATCTCCAGCTAAAAACCCATCCCAAAAGAATCAAATATGATGTAAACATAGTTGCATCTGTTCTTGGGAGTAAAGAAAAGTACCATTGCTTGCTACAATGTCCAACGTCATATCCATAAATTCAGAGGTAATTCGTGCAAGTTTATTTAGTAGGTGGCGCAGTTCGAGATCAATTGCTCGGCATTGACAGTTATGACAACGATTGGGTGGTAGTTGGTGCCACACCAGAAATGATGCTTGCTCAAGGATACACTGCCGTCGGAAAAGACTTTCCTGTTTTTCTTCATCCTAAAAATAAAGAAGAACACGCACTTGCACGAACCGAAAGAAAATCAGGCTCAGGTTACACGGGCTTTGACTGTCTCTTCGATCCAAGCGTAACGCTAGAAGAGGATTTGATTCGCCGTGATTTAACCATTAACGCCATGGCGATGGATGATAGCGGCCAGCTGTACGATCCTTATGGCGGTCAAACCGATTTGAATAATCGCATATTGCGTCATGTATCGGATGCTTTTGTGGAAGATCCCCTTAGAGTACTTCGGGTCGCACGTTTTGCTGCAAAACTTGCCTCGCTGGGATTTACGGTAGCAAAAGAAACCATGCAACTCATGCGCGACATCGCAGACTCAGGTGAACTCAATACGCTAACCCCAGAACGCGTGTGGCAAGAGTGGCATAAATCGCTTTCAACGCCTCGCCCCGATGTGTTTTTATCAGTGTTGCGAGATTGCGGCGCGTTAGCCGTCGTGCTACCAGAAATCGATGCGTTATTTGGGGTGCCTCAACCTGAAAAATGGCACCCAGAGATCGATACGGGTATCCATACGTTGATGGTAGCAGAGCAAGCCGCAAAGCTAAGCACGTCACTCCCTGTTAGATTTGCCGCACAGGTGCATGACTTAGGGAAAGGCGTGACACCAGAGAGTGAATGTCCAAGCCATAAAATGCATTGTCATACCGGTTTAAAGCTAATTAAAAAACTGTGCGAACGTGTACGTGTACCGAATGAATTTAAAGAGTTAGCGCTCATGGTCTGCGAGCAACACTCCAACATTCATCGCGCCGCTGAGTTAAAGCCGCAAACCGTCATCAAAATCCTGAACAAGTTTGATGTATGGCGCAAGTCGGAGCGCCTAAAAGACATTCTAATTTGCTGCCAAGCGGATCATACAGGCCGCAAAGGTTTAGAAGATCTACCGTATCCACAAGCGGATATTTTCATGCTGGCCTATCAAGCAGCGGCATCAGTAGATGTGCAAGCCATCATTCAGGATGGATTCAAAGGTCCAGCTATTCGTGATGAACAAGAAAAACGACGTATTGAAGCGGTCAAAGTCGCTTTAAATAAGTAACGCCAAAATAAAAACGCCCGCTCAATTGAGCGGGCGTTTTTATTTTCAAGGATTAAGCACTAAGCAAGAATGCAAATAGGCCCACACCTAGAATCAGACGGTAAATCACGAATGGCGTCATGCCCATGCGTGAAATCATTTTCAAGAAGAAGTGAATACAGATGTAAGCGCTAATAAATGAAGTCAGAATACCAGTCAGCAAAAAGCCAACGTGCACAGGCTCACCGCTGGTAACCAGCTTCATACCCAAGTAGCTACCAGCTAATGTGATGATAGGAATCGACATCAAAAATGAAAAACGCGCTGCCGCTTCACGAGTGAAGCCCAAATATAGAGCGGCAGTGATCGTTGCGCCAGAACGTGAAGTGCCAGGGATCATCGCAAGTGCTTGAGCAATACCAATAAACACCGCTTTCTTCCAGCCAGTTTGGTACTCATCGGCAACAAGCTTGGCATTCTTATCCACCCACCAAAGCAACAAACCGAATACGATGGTGGTTGTCGCAATCACATAGGCACTGCGCAGGTAGACTTCGATAACGTCTTTCATCAGCAAACCAAACACACACGCCGGAATCGTCGCGATCACGATCATCCATGCCAGTTTTGCTTCTTTACTGCGGTCACCTTTGAAGATCGAAGCAAACAATGCTCGGAATAAAGTGATCACTTCGTGGCGGAAATAAATCACAACCGCCATCAATGTACCGACGTGTACTGCCACATCAAACGCTAGACCTTGGTCGGCCCAGCCGAAAATGGCAGAGGGTAGGATCAAGTGCGCAGAGCTGGAAATGGGCAAAAACTCTGTCAGACCCTGAATCAGAGCCAAAATAAAGGCTTCAAAATAACTCATGTAAACAACTCAAATTTAAAGTGAAAAAGAAACTGGTTTGAGTGAATCAACGGGCTGCATAGCATGCCAAATGTCGGCTACAGTGCGTCCATCGCCGGGGATCACTAAATGAGGTTCGAGATCATACAAGGGCTTTGTGACAAAAGGATATTTATAGATATCACTGCGAGGTAGCTCCGGTTTTTGTGTCGAGATGCACTCACCGAAGAGCACTATATCGAGATCCAGTGTTCGATCCTGATACTTTTGCGCATTTTCCTCACGCCCCCACTTATATTCAATCTCACGTAAGTGGTGACTCAACTCTTCGAGTGACAACTTTGTGCGCATCACAATCACAAAGTTGTAGAAGTTTTGGCTACTAAAGCCGATAGGTTCACATTCGTATATCGGTGAGACGAGGAGATCTTCGCCGAGCCTCTGCAACTCGAGATAGGCAACCTTAGCGTGTTGCTCTCTGTCTATGTTTGTCCCCACACCGATATAAGTGGTGATCATGCTTGGCCTCGTTCAATCACAACCCCAACAGATCGTGCCTGAGGAACTGCGCCCGGTTTCGCTAAACGAATCTTCACCCAAGGAACGCTGAAGCGTTGCATGATAAGTTCTGCAACTTCTTCCGCCACGCGCTCTACCAACAAGAAGCGACCATTTTCAATATGATTTAATACTGCTTCACTCACCTGTGAGTAATCTAAGGCATCTTGAACATCATCACTTTTACCCGCAGGCTTGTTGTCGTGCGCCATTTCAATATCCAGAACCAACTTTTGTTTAATTTGTTGTTCCCAGTCATACACACCAATCGTGGTGATTACTTCTAACTGTTCAATAAATACTTTATCCAGAGCCATCTTATGTCCTTCTTTACAGAGGTCGGATACCCGTCAGGGGTAATTTGATCGTAATATTCTATACCTAAGTAACCTTTGGCTAGGTCATCGAAATGTTACTTAGGTATAAACTGCGCTGCATCTTTATATACAAGAACTCACATAATGCAAGCTCTATCGCAGAGAGTATTTCAGCTCACCACTGAATCAGGCTATGATACCAACTACGCGGGAACTGAGCATTAATTTCCAATCCATCAAGGACTTCTATGGACGCACTGGCACTAATAATGACAATGGCCGCCTACTTACTGGGTTCTGTTTCCAGTGCGGTGTTGATTTGTCGCCTGTTAAAACTGCCAGACCCTCGTAACGTTGGCTCAAACAATCCAGGCGCGACCAATGTATTGCGCATTGGCGGAAAAGGCGCGGCCGTATCGGTGTTGTTGTGCGATATGCTCAAAGGGACGATTCCAGTTTGGGGGGGGTACTTTCTTGGTATCGATCCTATCATTCTTGGCGTTATTGCTATCGCGGCGTGCCTTGGTCACATGTACCCAATTTTCTTCCACTTTAAAGGGGGTAAAGGCGTCGCTACCGCGCTTGGTGCCATTGCTCCAATTGGCTTAGACCTTACAGGCCTAGTTATGCTGACTTGGCTCTCGGTTGCCGTCCTGTTTCGCTACTCTTCCCTTGCCGCACTCGTCACTGTGTTAGTCACACCGTTTTATACTTGGATGTTCAAACCGCAATACACCCTGCCCGTTGCCATGTTGTGTTGTCTAATCGTGTTTAAACATCATCAAAACATTCGCCGTTTACTTTCGGGTGAAGAGCCTAAAATTGGTGAAAAGAAACTGACAGAAAAAAACTCGGCATAACGCCGAGTTTTTAAATGGATTTTAAGCGTGAACTTTGTTTAGGAAGTTCAACAGCATCTGATTCACAAACTCGGGCTGTTCAAGCGAACTGATATGACCCGCTTCAGGAATCTCCACCAATTCACTGCCCGTAATGCAGTCATTCATTAGGTAAGATTCAAATACCGGACGCGGCTTATCTTCTCGACCAACTGCGATCAATGTCGGCAGTGCGAATTTTTCTGCATCTTCAATCACATCACGTCGCCCAAACACCATGCGACCGATACGAGCAACTTCTACAGCTCGCTCACCTGTTAGCGATTCAAGGCTTTGTTTAAATGAAGCGACCAATTCTGGGTGAACTTGATCCGCGTTATTCGCAAAGAACAATGGTGCAACTGCTTCGATAATAGGCTCAGGAACACCTTGAACTTGGCTGATGGTATCTAGCATCGCAAAGTATTTTTTATGCGTCACTTCTGGTTCCCAACCAATAAAGGTATCCATCAACACCAATGACTTCACTCGTTGCGGGGCTTGAGCGGTCAGTTCCGCGCCCCACATGCCGCCAACAGATAAGCCAACAATGGAAAATTTGTCGATTTCCAAATGATCCATTAGCGCCAGCATGTGTTGGGCATAATCAACTAAAGACGTGGTCGAAGCAGGAGCGGCGTCCGATTCACCATGCGCCCATAAGTCAGGCACAATACAACGATAGGACTGGCTCAAAACTTCAATTTGAGGCGCCCACATTTGGCAATCCCACAAATAGCTATGTCCAAACAGCAGCACAGGCCCTTCGCCTTTGTCTAGGTAAGCAAGTTGCTGACCTTCAATTTCAAACTTCTTCATTGTTATATCCATTTATTATTCTTCCGCGCCATCCTATCACTGAACACAAAGAAAACTGCTCACATCAGTCTGGAAATCTCGCGCCTTTTTCTTGGGAAAATAAACCACAAAAACAAAGGCCTCTATAAATAGAGGCCAGTCAATATATAAGGTTTGATTACGCGATTGGCGTTAGCTGGTCAATTGGCCAGCGCGGACGCGCTTCTACCGACATATCTGCAACTTCACCGTTCTTCAAACGTTGCATACCTGCATACGCAATCATTGCACCGTTGTCAGTACAGAACTCGGTACGTGGGTAATACACTTCACCACCGATTTTCTTCGCAAGCTTCTCAAGCTCTGCACGCAAGCGACGATTCGCACTTACACCACCAGCAATAACGATGCGCTTCATACCGGTTTGCTCTAATGCACGCTTACATTTGATTGCCAACGTTGCACACACGGCTTCTTCAAAAGCGTATGCAATATCAGCACGAGTCTGCTCGTCATCGCCATTCGCTGCAATCGTGTTTGCCGTGAAGGTTTTCAAACCCGAGAAACTCATATCCAAACCCGGCACATTGGTCATTGGTCGTGGGAACTTAAAGCGACCCGGAGTACCTTTCTCTGCTAGCTTAGATAACAGAGGACCGCCTGGGTAATCTAGCCCCATCAGCTTAGCCGTCTTATCAAATGCTTCACCGGCTGCATCATCAATGGATTCGCCTAGAATCTTGTATTCACCAATGCCTTTTACTTCCACCATCATCGAGTGACCGCCAGAAACCAACACCGCCACAAATGGGAATGGTGGTGGGTTGTCTTCTAGCATTGGCGCAAGTAAATGACCTTCCATGTGATGAACAGGAACAGCAGGCACACCCCATGCGTAAGCAATACTGCGACCGATGGTTGCACCCACTAGCAAAGCACCAACCAAACCAGGACCGGCCGTGTAAGCCACGCCGTCGATGTCTTGGGATGTTAAGTTTGCTTCTTTTAGTGCCTCTTTAATAAGAGGAATGGTTTTCTTTACATGGTCACGTGAAGCCAACTCTGGCACCACGCCGCCGTAATCCGCGTGAAGTTTTACTTGGCTGTAAAGCTTGTGCGCCAACAGGCCTTTTTCATCGTCGTAAATCGCGATTCCTGTCTCGTCACAAGAGGTTTCGATACCAATAATGCGCATGGTTTTCTCAGTATGCTTTCTGTATAGAGGAAATTTGGGCGTCATATTACCTCGCCTTGGTGCTTCAAACAAATTTTGTACAGACAATAAACGACAAAAGGCTTTACAAAGCTGTTGTGATCGGATTAAAATTCCGCACCATTTTTGATCAAGCTGGTAAGTGACCAAACAATTATGATTTGGTCTGTTGAATGCCAGCGTTAACGAATAACCCCTGAGGTGAAAGGCATATGCCAGTAGTTAAAGTACGTGAAAACGAACCGTTCGACGTTGCTCTACGTCGTTTCAAGCGCTCTTGCGAAAAAGCAGGTATCCTTTCTGAAGTGCGTCGTCGTGAGCACTACGAAAAACCAACTACAGTTCGCAAACGCGCTAAAGCAGCAGCTCAAAAGCGTCACGCTAAGAAGCTAGCTCGCGAAAACGCTCGTCGCGTTCGCCTGTACTAATAACTGAGCTCCCAAAAGGAATTTAGTTATGGCTCTCATTGATCAACTCAAAGAAGAGCAAAAATTAGCGATGAAAGCCAAGGACAAATTGCGCCTTGGTACTATTCGTTTAGCCTTAGCAGCAATCAAGCAACGTGAAGTTGACGAGCAGATCACTCTGAACGAAGACGACATTCTTGCTGTGTTGACTAAAATGGTTAAGCAACGTCGCGACTCTGTTACGCAGTACGAAGCAGCTGGTCGTCAAGATCTTGCTGATGTGGAACAAGCAGAAATTACAGTTCTTGAGGAATTTATGCCTCAACCACTGACAGAAGAAGAAGTTGCTGCTCTTATCGAGAAAGCAATTGCAGAATCTGGTGCAGCTGGCATGCAAGACATGGGCAAAGTAATGGGCGTTCTGAAACCACAAATTCAAGGGCGTGCAGATATGGGTAAAGTAAGCGGTTTAGTTCGCGCTAAATTGGCTTAACACCCCACCCAATTGCAGCAAGCCGTGCTATCCTTTGGAACGCACGGCTTGTTTGTATCTGGCAGAATGGAATAAAACAAAGTCTCGCACATGCTTTTCTCTATAACCCATTCACACCAATCATGGTTTTTCTTTTTTGTTAGGTTTTATGGCTGGACACATCCCTCGCAGTTTTATTGATGACCTGCTAGCTCGGCTTGATATTGTCGATATCATCGACGCACGCGTGAAACTTAAGAAAAAAGGCAAAAACTACGGCGCTTGTTGCCCATTTCACAACGAGAAAACACCGTCATTCAGCGTGAGCCAAGAGAAGCAGTTCTATCACTGTTTTGGCTGTGGTGCACATGGCAACGCTATCGACTTTATGATGGAGTTTGAACGCCTAGAGTTCGTTGAAGCGATTGAAGAACTTGCCTCTTATCTAGGTTTGGACGTTCCTCGTGAACAACGTAGTGGTGGCGGTGGGCAGTTCAATTCTGGACCGCAAGCAAGTAGCAGTGAAAAACGCAGCCTATACGATTTAATGGGTAGCATTGCCCAGTTTTACCGTAACCAACTCAAACAACCTTCGAGCAAGGTCGCGATTGAATACCTAAAAGACCGTGGTCTATCTGGTGAAATCGTTCAGAAATTTGGCATTGGTTACGTGGCTGACGAATGGGATTTAGTCCGTAAAAACTTCGGCCAGAATAAAGACAATCAAGACATGCTTGTCACTGGCGGCATGCTGATTGAAAACGACAAAGGCAACCGTTATGACCGCTTTCGTGGTCGTATTATGTTTCCAATTCGTGATCGTCGTGGTCGAGTAATTGGCTTTGGTGGTCGAGTACTTGGTGAAGGTACACCAAAATATCTCAACTCACCGGAAACGCCAATATTCCATAAAGGCAAAGAGCTTTATGGCCTGTACGAAGTGTTACAAGCGCATCGTGAACCAGCACAAATTTTGGTGGTTGAAGGCTATATGGACGTTGTCGCTCTGGCTCAATACGGCGTAGATTATTCCGTCGCGTCGCTAGGCACCTCGACAACGGGCGATCATATTCAAATGTTGTTCCGCCAAACCAATACCGTGGTGTGTTGTTACGATGGCGACCGAGCTGGTAAAGAAGCGGCATGGCGAGCCTTAGAAAACGCGCTTCAATTCCTCAAAACCGGGAACACATTGAAGTTCTTATTCTTACCTGATGGGGAAGACCCTGACAGCTACGTTCGTAAATACGGCAAAGCAGCATTCGAGCAACAAATAGAACAAGCGACACCACTATCGAGCTACCTTTTTGACAACTTGATTGAGTTACACCAAATCAATTTGGGTAACAACGAAGGTAAGTCTGCGTTGAGAGCATACGCTAGCGCCTTGATTGACAAGATTCCTGACCCATACTTTCAGGAGTTGCTCGAAAAACTATTGGATGAGCGCACGGGGTTTGATAACCGCCTACGTCAGCCTCGTAAAAAGATAAGTGAAACTCGACCTCAACCGCACAAAGAGATCAAACGAACTCCTATGCGTGAGGTTATTGCTCTACTTATTCAAAATCCGAGCTATGCTCAAATGGTACCGGACCTTTCCTCAGTGAGAGACTTATCCATACCAGGCCTAAGTTTATTTGCAGATGTACTTGATAAATGCCAGGCGCATCCCCATATCAACACAGGCCAATTATTAGAGCACTGGCGCAACAGCCAGAATGAGGCACTTCTGTCTCGTCTTGCGAGCTGGGATATTCCGCTCGACGAAGACAACCAAGAAGAAATATTTTTAGACTCACTGGATAAAATTATTGCCCAGTGCGTAGAAAAGCAAATTGAAAACCTGCAGGCCAAAGCAAGAAGTGTCGGTTTATCAGCCGAAGAGAAAAGGGAGCTGCTAGCACTTATGCTAGATTTAAAAGCGTAACCCTGTTTAATTAGTCAGCAACAATTTAATTTGTTATAGTAAGTGGTTTGCATTTCGCATACTGATTCCTTCACCAGATTACGAAGTTGGATACCGTCTATGGATCAAAATCCGCAGTCACAGCTAAAGTTACTTGTTATTAAAGGCAAGGAGCAAGGCTATCTGACCTACGCCGAAGTAAATGACCACCTACCTGCTGAAATCGTAGATTCAGAACAGGTAGAAGACATCATTCAGATGATCAACGACATGGGTATCAAGGTAGTAGAAACTGCTCCTGATGCTGATGATCTAGCACTGAACGATGACACAAACATTACCGATGAAGATGCAGCTGAAGCTGCAGCAGCAGCACTTTCTAGCGTAGAAAGTGAAATTGGTCGTACAACAGACCCAGTTCGCATGTACATGCGTGAAATGGGTACTGTAGAGCTGCTGACTCGCGAAGGCGAAATCGACATCGCAAAACGCATTGAAGAAGGTATTAACCAAGTTCAATCGTCTGTTGCTGAATACCCTGGCACTATTCCTTACATCCTAGAGCAATTTGATAAAGTTCAGGCAGAAGAACTTCGTCTGACTGATTTAATCTCTGGCTTTGTAGATCCTGACGCTGACGATACAGCAGCGCCAACCGCGACTCACATCGGTTCTGAACTGTCTGAAACTCAATTAGAAGAGGAAGACGAAGAAGACCTAGAAGATGATGAAGAAAGCGATGACGATTCAGATGATTCAGAAGAAGATGTAGGTATTGACCCAGAGCTAGCGCTTGAGAAATTCAACCAGCTACGCAGCACATACCAAAATCTTCAGCTAGCGATCAATGAGTACGGCTACGACAGCCCGAAAGCAACCGTTGCTAACGAAATGATGCTAGACGTATTCAAAGAATTCCGTCTAACACCAAAACAGTTCGACCACCTAGTGAACGAACTTCGCACAGCAATGGATCGCGTTCGTACTCAAGAGCGTTTGATCATGAAGTCTGTGGTTGAATACGGCAAAATGCCGAAGAAATCGTTTATTGCCCTATTCACTGGTAACGAATCAAGTGATGCATGGCTAGACGAGATCCTAGCATCTGACAAGCCATACGCTGAGAAAATCAAACGTAACGAAGAAGAGATCCGTCGTTCAATCGCTAAGTTAAAAATGATTGAAGAAGAGACATCTCTAAACGTACAAAACATTAAAGACATCAGCCGTCGCATGTCTATCGGTGAAGCGAAAGCACGCCGTGCGAAGAAAGAGATGGTTGAAGCGAACTTACGTCTTGTAATTTCTATCGCGAAGAAATACACCAACCGTGGCCTACAATTCTTGGATCTAATCCAAGAAGGTAACATCGGTCTGATGAAAGCGGTAGATAAGTTTGAATACCGTCGTGGTTACAAGTTCTCGACTTACGCAACGTGGTGGATCCGTCAGGCGATCACTCGTTCAATCGCGGACCAAGCACGTACGATTCGTATCCCGGTACATATGATCGAAACGATCAATAAGCTAAACCGTATCTCTCGTCAAATGCTACAAGAGATGGGTCGTGAGCCGCTACCGGAAGAACTGGCAGAGCGTATGCAAATGCCAGAAGACAAGATCCGTAAAGTACTGAAGATCGCTAAAGAGCCAATCTCAATGGAGACACCAATCGGTGACGACGAAGATTCGCATCTAGGTGATTTCATCGAAGATACAACGCTAGAACTACCGCTAGACTCTGCAACAGCAACAAGCCTGAAAATGGCTACAAAAGATGTACTTGCAGGTCTAACGCCACGTGAAGCGAAAGTACTTCGTATGCGCTTTGGTATCGACATGAACACTGACCACACTCTAGAAGAAGTTGGTAAACAGTTCGACGTTACTCGTGAACGTATCCGTCAGATCGAAGCAAAAGCTCTACGTAAACTTCGTCACCCTAGCCGCTCAGAAACTCTGCGCAGCTTCCTCGACGAATAATAAAGCGTTGGACAAAAAAGGTGACCTTAGGTCACCTTTTTTATTATCACTGGTTCTAAGTGGATAAAAACTAAGCGCAATTGCCCTAGTTGCTATCTAGACACCTTGCAACGCTTCCCCTATAATCGTTGACCTATTAAGGCCCCTTAGCTCAGTGGTTAGAGCAGTCGACTCATAATCGATTGGTCCCCAGTTCAAGTCTGGGAGGGGCCACCAAATTCCAGAAGGTTAGTAAGCGTAGTGTTTACTAACCTTTTTTTGTACCTGACGATTTTGGGTCAGGTAATGGGTCAGGTAAGCCCCAATCACGCACTCTTCTCTGCCTTCTTCCAATACTAATCCGAATACTACGCTGTTGCCAAATATGTCGTTCTGGCTGATAAATATCTCTCATAGAGAACAAAGAGAGGTATTAAACTCGCAAACCAACCATAAGTAACTTAAATTGCACTTATAGATAATTTCTTATACAATCACAACAAAAGTGAGTTATAGTGAACTTATATATTAAAACGAACCCAATAATGACAAAAGTACATTAAAAGGCACTTATGAAAAAAGGTAAGATGGTAAAGGCACAACCTATGCCTGATTTGAATACCGAGTTCAGTATGGAAACGCTGGGGAGCGCCATTCGCTCAAAGCGCACCGATAGAGGCTGGCGTATTGATGATCTCGCTTCAAAAGCCAACTTATCTCGTAGAACCGTCATGAAGGTAGAAAAAGGCGATACCAGTGTCACCTTTGCCAATGTACTCGTCCTCATGGATATCTTAGGGCTGTCGTTACGCCTTATCGACTTAAACCTATTTGTTCGTCCACATAGCCAAATAACCTCCCAAGCTGAAAACAGCGTGAGAAGCAGTGAGGACGGTTGGTATGAGTAAGTTACAACAGTTAGATGTGTTTATCGGTACGAATACCAAAATTGGTCGTTTGATTCTTCCTGTCGGAACAGAAACAGAGTTCTCGTTCATCTATGAAGATGAATGGAAAAACACTGGTTTTCCGATTTCACCACACATCCCTTTCGATACTCAGGCGTCACCACGTAGTATTGAGAACTACCTCAGAAATCTCCTTCCTGAAGGAGAAGCCTTTGAGGAGATGATACAAAACACCACTATCTCCAAAAGCAACACGTTCGGGCTGATTCGTAAGCTTGGTGCGGAAACATCTGGCGCATTGTCTTTTCGAGTTCCAGACTCAGAACCTGGGGAAACCAGTTTTAGATCTGTACCTGATGATGAACTAATAGAACGACTAGAGCGAAATCTAGCGCCATTAGTGTATTGGGACGGTAAGGTTCGCCTTTCGGTTGCTGGTGTTCAAAACAAGTTAAACTTACTTAAGCGCGGTGATGAGTGGGGGTTTGGTGAAGGCAAATTAAGTTCGAACTACATTCTGAAGTTTGAAAGCGGTAAAGCACCATGTATTGCTGTTAATGAGTTCTTTTGCATGACATTAGCCAAGCTAGCAGGTTTGGACGTCGCTAATGTTGAATTAACTCGTATTGGGAAGACTAGGACACTGATAATAGAGCGTTTCGATCGGGCCTATATCGAGGCTCGTGATGTCGTTCAACGAAAACATGTGATTGATGGCTGTCAGGCGACTGACTTACCTCCTGGTTACAAATACGAGCGTCAGAATGGGGATGAAGGCGATGGCGTATATATGCGTGATGGTGTTTCTTTCCCACACCTACTGTGCGTCAAAACCATAGACACGGTCATCACTAACCTAAAGATCACCCAATGGATGCTCTTTAATCTAGTAACGCTAAACTACGATGCCCATGGTAAAAATATTAGCTTCTTCGTCACCCCTAAAGGCCTGGAACTGACCCCTTTTTATGATTTAGTAAACATAGAAGCAATCGCTCAAGAGGGAGCAAAACGCAACTCACGAAGCGGTAAGTTGTCAGCTGATGAGGGGCGTGCCGCCAGTATCCCTCAATATTTTGCAATGTCGATTGGAGATTGGGAAAGTGAAGACTTTCAAAATCCGCCGAAAGGTAACTTCAAACGCCCTATCACCAGCTATGATCTCGCTGAATTCGGCGCTCTGCTGGGTTATTCAGGCACCAAAATGGCTTCCATAATGGTAGAAACCGTTGGTGCTATAAAAAACGCCCTGAAGGAAGCGATTGACCTTACCGAAGCTCAAGGAATCGACGATGAGGAACGTGAACACATAGAGCTATGTGTCTCACTCATCCAAACAGAGTGCGAATACTTGCTAGCGCAAGCCGACAGCGTGCCTGAAATGAGTAGGCTTCTTTAATGGCTAATACAGGGGCTATAGCAAACAATTTATAAATTATTTTTGGACAGAAACAAGCTAGAGTACAAACTCTAGCTTTCCCTGTTGATATTAGTGCCAGCAAGAAACTATACGGGACAACAAAATGAACAAACAGTGACTAAGCAACCACTTCAAGTATCTTCGAAGCATTTTGACTCATAAGCAATTTTTTGATGCTTTCTACATCAAGTTGCTCAGTTATCAAGATATCAGCAGCTTCAGATCGCCATACTAAGTCCCCAGGCTCTTGAAACGAAGTCCTTAGCCTTCTGATTACATCTAGGACTTTCCTAGACCAGTCTTTAAAATCACTTAAGCTCCAATACATGACTTCTGCCAAATGAGGATGCCCTCCACTTTTCACTTTCGTTACTGGAGACAATAGTATTGGTATGATTTCAACCTTACCTGAACTACAAGAATCAACATTCGACCTCATCCAGTTAGGATGAGTTGCTACTTGCCTTGCTTTGGTCGCATTTAACGTATCACTTTCAGCATTGGCGTGGTCTTCAAATACAAAACACAAATCAGCTAACTGCCACCATGGATCAGGGGACGCATCTGCTTCGACTTTATGTGCATCAAACCCAATGTGCTCGCCTAGCAATCTGTGTGCTTCTTCAAACTCTCTGTCAGAGTTCAAACCTTCCCTAATTTGTTTTTCCCTCTGTGATAACTTCCTATCATGCATACACCCAAAGGAGTGTAATAAGGACTCTATATTCTCGACTTGCTTCATAATAAGCAAGTTCTTGGCTTCATCATCTGACGGCTCTACATTATTTGTATATCGACTTAAGCCAACTAGCCAAGGGATATCTTTTGCCGCTTTTTTCGCTCGTATAAAGTGCTCTCGCGCTTTAATTTGAGCGCCAGAATACCCATATTCATTAGCAAGGTATGCCGCTGAGCCAGCCAAGTATTCCCACAAAGCTCTATAGCCTCGCAAATTCCCCGAGGCCAGAGCACCCAGTATTTTTTCCGCTTGGTTCAATGCTTCTTCGTAATCATATGACCAAAGAGCTTTAACATATTCAATTTCCGAAGGGACGCTATTTGCCAACTCAGCAATTCCAGGGAAGTTAGTTTTCGATTTAGAAGCTCTGAGTTCAACGATGTCACCATTTACTTCTTCCCAATCCTCACCATTTTCAATAAATATTGAAAAGTTTTCGAGTAAGTCTTCAGAAGTGCTATCTATCGATTGCTCAACACCGAACTCTAACTCAGCTTGAAGTTCTGGATGAAAGTAATGTCGGCGAGCAGGATCAGCCAAGAAGTCTACAAGTTCAGACCCATTTACAACAACTGCTGAATAATCTTCCAATGATCGGGTACATCGACCAATAGCCTGAATCACTCTAGTTTGTATTCTCTCGTTGAAGAGGACGTTAGCACCAATCCTGGACATCAAGAACTGCTCTTGCAAGTTTACAGTTTTAGGCAGCCCCTCAATAACTAATAAGCGACATTCGTCTCCTGGAAAATCAATACCATCATATCGATTAGCAACAACAGCTGTTGCACCTTTACTGCTAACAAAAATACTCTTTGAATCTTCAATATCACTGGCTTCAAAGATTTTTAGAGTGGTTTCTCTATTAACTGTGTCTTTTATCGCCGTTGCTTGTGCTTCACTTGGCACTAAAACCAAACTGCGTTCAGTTTTTTTCAGTAATTCCAAATCAAACTTCAGACAATCGTCTTCAGCTAAAGAAAGGGATGGAAACATAAAAAACCGACGACCAACACCTTGAGTATCCCATCCTTCGGGAGTAGCTAGTCGATAAATATTTTTTCTTCCTAAGAGCCTCTCTAAATCGCCTCCTTCACCTAATGTCGCTGACATATAGATACGTTGTTTAGCATTATCAAATGAAGGGTGAACCCAGGTCGGCGCAACCAAAGGGCGAAGCAAGAAACCCTTAGCGGACATATATAGATGGCATGCCTGAACATTTGCTCTAAGCATCGACCACGAGTATTTTAGCTTCGTACCGTCCGTGTACTCATCCAGAACATCTACCAAATCATCCTTGATTTTATGTAGGATAGGCGTTGGTAACTTATCAACCCACCCCTGATCATAAGGGCTTTCCCAACTACCAGCTAGCCTTGAATAGCTTGTACCATCTAAATAAGGTCGAACTAGCGAGCATAAAGCTTCGTGAACAGCTTTGTGGGCATCATTAAACCTTTCAACCTCTAAAGACCATAGCTTTGAAACATAATTTTCTGCCGCATGTGCATCATCAACAATTATGATATCGGGGTCTTCAAAAAATGGATTAGTGTTGAAAACGCTGCTATACGTGGTAACAGCAACTGCCATTCCCTGCTTGTATTTTGCGACAGCGCTAGGATCATAGTTTGCCTTTTTGCCAGTAAAGCCTAAAACGGACAACCCATACTTGGTTTCAGCTTGTTCGACAACTTGATTTACTAACTGTTTAGTTGGGCAGAGATAGACAATTTTCTCGTTGTTCTTTCGACGACGCCATTCAGCTATCAGTAAACCTACTAATGTTTTTCCGCTGCCTGTTGGTAACTGTAAAGCGACATCACTATGATTTTCTGCTTCTTCTGCATATCTTTGCATCATCGACTGCTGGTGGGGGAGAACATCTGGATATTTGCGCCGAGGTAGCTCCCTAAACAATTGGTCAGGACTTAACGACGCCACATGACGCGCCCCGCGCTTTTTAAAGGCCATAACTATTCCTTTTTACTGCTCTGAAATTTTTAATCTTACACTTAATATGCCTTAAGTGGCTGTGCACTCGATCACTAACGCAATGTAAGGGGAAGTTAGAAAATTTTACTTAATAGTCTTTGGCTATAGCTATGCACTAACACGCTTCGGGGCAAAAGTGTTTCAGAGCTTGCGTTCATTACCCCATTGGTTCTGACAAACCCACTTATGAAAGATAATGGGTAACACATTTTTCACCAGAGAGTTCTGCACTGAGAGGGCTTTTTATTTATCAATGAAATGAGCAAACTTTAGTTTTTGATGATTTGAGCGAGAACAATGTTCTCGCAGTAGCATTCTTCTCTGCCAGCTAGACTCAATAGGTTAACTTTTATGTTATGAGAACACCCTTCTATACGGTTAAACTGCTTGAATCCTCACTCATATTCAACAGTCGCAAGTGTAGCGACACTTAGGATACGCAGAGCAACCATAGAAACTTTTACCCGCATTACGACCTTTTTTAGCAACACGAATCACAAGGTTAGACTGGCAATTTGGGCAAACCTTGGAATGAGGATCGGGTGTAGGCTCACCAATGACTGGCTTATTCATAAAGCTGCGTCCATCTTCAATCATGTGGACTAGCTCGCTACCATTAACCAACCACATGCGCTTCTCTTGAGCAAAGGCGATGGCTTCAGAAGTAAAATCTCCCGATGTTACGATGATCATTTTGCTAGCACGATTGTCGATCATCACACCATACATTTCTCTTAAGACTTGAACTCCGACTTTTCTAGCTTTCCAGTGCTTACATTGTACAAGACTCAACTCACCGTCTTTAGTTAACCAAATATCTACCCCACCATCGGCCTGCTTTGAGAAAGATTGTTTAACGTCGTAGCCTTGCTGCTTAAAGTACTCGCCAATGTAGCTTTCAAATTCAATCCAACTGAGGGAATTAAGCGGAGTCGTGTTTTTGTGTGCTCTGATTTGAGACGTCGTCGCAAGATAATTATGCTTTCGCTGATACTGCTTAAAGAACGCAATTGGAGCTGGAATTAAAAACAAAAAAGCAAAATACGGTGCCATTTGCGGAAGATTCGGCCCAATGGCATTGAAGATGAAGTTATCACTGCGAGCCGCTAAACCTGGCAATAGGAAAGATAAACCAACATAAATGCCTGCTGAGAACAAGATACTCACCCACCACGGCGCATCCATCAAATGCCAAATAATTCCATCATTTTTCCGAGCCATAACTCCTCCCAATAAGCATCAAAATGCATTAAAGCACAATTGCCAGACCTAATACATAGAGTTAAATCATGTATTTAGTGGGAGAACAAACAGCTAGAACATTGTTCTAGTAAGAGCATTTTTATTTATTAATTAAATGACCAAACTTTAGTTTTTGATGATGTGAGCGAGAACAGTGTTCTCGCAGTAGCGTTTGAACGCTACCAGCCTTTGCCTATATACCCAAACACGAGTCGGATAATACCTAACTCTGTCTTTCGCCATTCGGAGAACATCGTTCTCCGTTCAACTGATGAAGATTTAAGAAGAAATTAGCTCCCTGAGATAGACAAAAGCAGGAACAAGGTTCCTGCAAGAGCATTTTTATTCGTGTTATTAATCATGTAAACAATGACTTACTTTATATTTACGAAGGTTAAGCGAGAACACTGTTCTCGCAGTAACAAGTTGCATCTATTTTTGTTCTTCTAGCCAGCGCTCAATGTCTTTTCTCTGCCACCCAACAACTCTAGAACTAAGCGTAACAACAGGTGGCATTTTTCCATCCCGACGCCAGCGCCACAAAGTACTTACGCTTACCCCGATCTCTTTCGCTAACTGCTCTTGTCTTACAAACATTTTATTACCTTTATTTCTCTATTATTTAGTCGCATCTTAGGTTCTCATCGCCCAACTCATAATATAGAATAAGCAACAAACCATATTGACATGATAACGAATGGACTTAGATCAAAAGCGCAATGCATTGAGAGTACAGCTAGAAACAGCAATTAATGACTTAAAAAAACAGGCCGAATATCGAGGTTGTAAAATTGCTCAGCGACGTCGCTCTGGGTATTTATACGCTGTTGATGCCGCTCGGAACATTGTTCTAGAACCATGGTTTACCAAGTTACTCAGACAACATGGAACCATACTCAAAAAGTACAGCCGTTCTAATGCTATCCATCTTGCTGAGATCATCGAAAGTTACGGTGGATTAAATAAAACAATTAAACTTATTGAAACGGTGCTAGCTCTACGTGGATTCAGTCTTCATACTCAACGACGCGTCAATTATGCCGATCAAGTACTGTTGGGCTTAAAGGATCTGCGTTCACTCACTCCACAACATCAAGAAGAAGAGGTTCATTGGAACAGTGTTCTACCTTACTGCGCACTATGCTGGCGTCTACGCAGCCGATCTCACTACTACTGCGAAAAACACCATCCCATCAAGTCCACTAAACTTTATAAACAGCAAAAATACGCAGTTATCACTGCATTGAAACACCTGCCCAACCAGAACAGTACAGCTTACGAAAAGTACCTAGTACAACCTAACAAACAGAAAAATCTGGGACGACAACTGTATGATCTGGTCAGCGGCTATGCGCCGCATCCACGAGTATTTCTGCGCCACTGTAAAGATAGCGCTATGTCAGGGGACTGGATCACACTATCAAAGAACATTGTTCAGACATGCAAAGTGACTTATCCAGCTAGCTATAAAAAAATAAAACAAATCAAACCAGATGATTTTAGAAACTGGCCCTCGTGGTGTATCGCGATAGTGAGATGTTTAGATCCTACGGAGCCAAATGCTTGGAACGAAAAAGAGTGCCTGACGCTTTTCAATGAGTTGAATACTTGGACCACACTGATTGGGATCTTGCATCGCTTTGAGTGTGTAGAACGAATCAATAGCATTGAAACTAGACGTGGCCCGAGCGTTGGATATGGAGCGAATCTAAAACAACACCAGCAGATCAAAGACCTGTTAACACAACAACTAGCCACGAATAACAAAACTAACCTAAGTGATATCGCCAGAACGCTTGGGCTTAGCAGACAACGCATACACCAGATCATTAAAAAACATCAATTGCTCTCCTAAACAGCAAAGTAACTGTGCAAAAAACAATCTAATTTATTTTACATTTTTAATTATTAAATCAAATAAAAATCATAAATATAATTACGAATAATTTAATTATTAAATTGAACCAAGATAATTATGGCAATAAAATAGTTTTTACTTATTGACTTTTTCATGTTATAACTATTATAACTGTTATAATTATTATAAAGTTATAATTCTAATATAAGGATACATTATTTAAAATCACTTAATAAAAGGTAGAACATCGTTTTTTCTGCTAAATTTCTTCTGCCACACTTGGCACATTCACTGCCAATCCTGACACTTACTCTGCCACTACTGGCAGTCTCGTTGCCAATCTTGGCAAAAAAATGTGCCAAGCAATTTTGATCTAAAAAACTTAGGCAGACATACAGTGCATTATTTTAATAAATAAAAAGTAACACTTTGTGTTTATTATTTTCTATATATTACATTCAAGGTAAAGAAAAATATTTATTTGAACAATACTACAGTTCAAGTGTATATTATTCATAATATCGTTATTGAGAATATTCTTATGAGTAGATTTGTACTCTCCGCAGACTTGCACCTCGGACATGATAATATATTGAAATATCGTTCAGGATTCGATTCTCCTGAAGAGCACCATAATATTCTATTTGATAACCTTGCATCATTTGTACAACGTCGTGACACGTTAATCCTACTTGGAGATATTGCAACGACCCCATTTTGGCTAGAGAGAGTTGCAAGTATTCAATGTACGAAGAAAGTGCTCGTACTTGGCAATCATTGTACAAACATGAGGGTCAGCGGCAAGATGCTCGCAGATGGCTTCGATGAGATTCACTCGATGCTATCTAAACGAAATACCTGGTTTACACACTGCCCTATACATCCTCAGGAATTACATGGAAAGATCAATGTTCACGGGCATTTACATGACAGTATCATTCTAGATGATGCTGGCAAACCAGATCCCCGCTATATCAATGTATCAGTAGATCAGACCCACTTTAGACCAGTCTTGTTCGGTGACGTCGTTAGTCAAATCACTCGCTAAGTGGCTCTTGCCAACACTCTGTTTGATAAACAAGACAAAACCATATAGCAAAAAAGGCTCACTGTAATGGAAACGCTCACTGCATATATGAACAACGTGCTTGTAGGGACTCTAGCAAAGTATCCAGACAACAGACTCAGCTTTAAATATGATTCTTCCTGGCTGAACAATGACAACGCTCAGCCTTTATCTCTGTCTCTTAAAATGCAAAAAAACACTATATCTTCTGAAGCGGTCTTCAACTATTTTGACAATCTTCTCCCAGACTCAACTGGTACAAGAGACCGTTTAGCCGCCAGATTTAAAACCTCCACTACACAACCTTTCGATTTGCTCACAGCAGTTGGTCGTGATGTTGTAGGTGCTATTACTCTACTGCCACCTGATACAAAAAATGATAAGCCAGACTTGGAGTATGAAATCCTAGATGAAAAAACACTGGAACTCATGTTGTCAGCACTACAGACAGGAACACCACATGGAATGATTGAGGAGTCCGATGATTTCCGTATAGCCATTGCTGGCGCACAAGCTAAAACTGCGTTACTGAAAGTGGATAGCCATTGGTGTTTACCAAGTGGCAATACTCCGACAACTCACATCATCAAACTCCCAATGGGAGTTATCCAACAACCAAACTGTACGTTAGACTTAACGGATAGTGTTGAGAATGAATATCTCTGTATCGAACTCGCACGAGAGCTAGGGTTTGATGTACCTAATATTGAAATTATTCAAACTCTGAACTTCAAAGCATTGGCTGTTGAACGTTTTGACCGAAAATGGACGAATGAGAAGACTCACATTCAACGATTACCACAAGAGGATATGTGTCAGGCAGCTTCGCTGCCAGCATCAATCAAGTACGAATCTGATGGCGGTATTGGAGTCTTGGAAATTATGGAATTGTTATCTGGGTCTTCAAATGCCTTTGCCGACCGATACAATTTTATGAAGTTCCAGGTGTATCAATGGGTCATTGGAGCGACTGATGGTCATGCGAAAAACTATTCGATCACAATTGAGCAATCAGGAAGCTACCGCTTAACGCCTTTCTATGACATTTTGTCTGCTTACCCTTTATTAGGTAAAAAAGGGCTTAACATCAGGCAGTTGAAGCTAGCCATGGGGCTAAGAGCATCAAGGGGTAGAAAATACGAAATCCACAAGATTTACCCTCGCCATTTTCTGGCAACCGCACAGCATGTCCGCTTTGAACAAGAGATAATGCAGGAAATTCTCGACACAATGAAAACCGAGCTTCCAGAGGCTATAGACCGTTTAAATACGAGATTGCCAAATGACTTTCCAGAACATATCTCTAGCCCTATTTTCGACAATGCATTGAAAATGCTTAAAAGACTCTCCTTACAGGCATCCGAGTAGAGTACAAGCAGTATGTCAAAAGCGGCTTACCCCTTGAAGGGATAAACATCATTAAACTTTTTTGGAAAAACCTATGGCATTCACATTTAAATTAGATTCCCCTATCCGTGAGCTTCAAGCATCTAGAGCACTTCTAGTTCCAAACGTTCCAGAGCAGAATCTAGTTGAACAGTTAATTGAGCTTGCAACAAAAGAATATATTTCCTCATTAGAAAAAGGAAAAAATGGGGAGTTCGGCTTACTAATTCATGACAGCAACGGAGAGGAAGTCATTCATCTTGCTTATCGTAGTGACATAACTTACCTCACGCAATTTGATAAAACCAAAACTCACATTATTAAATATGCTAGCGAAAAAAACATACCTACTAAGGAATTAGCTCTACCTAACGGTGAGGTATTAGTTATGTGCAAAAACAATGCTGACTCTGACGCTTGGTGCCAGTTGTTAATGAATTTTTCCGTGCAGAAAGTGGCTCAGATTGAGAGATTAGATTTACACCCTACTCTGCAAAGGCAAGGTTTTTTCACTAAGTTAGTAAACCAATTACTCTGCATTGCTGATACAGAGTATGTATTAGTGACTAACATCATCAATGACGAATGGTTTGAGTATTTAAAAGATGTAGCAGATGAAATAGTTGAAAATCGTTTTCACTGTAGTGCATTGTTTAACCCAAAATAACCCCTACTAGCTCTAGGTACTGGTGTACATCGCAAGACCAAGCATCAAAGCGCCCACACACAGCACACTTCTGGACAGAAGCTAGTTAGTGCTTTTGATCTAACTAGTAAGGTTCGAATTAGAGAATGTATAGATAATGCCGCATTAAGGGGTGAAAAACGCTTTCCCCCTTAACTTCAACAGACCACCATAAACACAAAAATGTACTCAAGCCACGAATGCCACGCGTTTTGAATCCCTCTTAAATGCTTTAGCAATTCTTATCTTCTAAACGTAGATCTAAAACACCAGCTGAAAACACGTCATCTTCTAAAGACAATTTGTAAATGATATTTTTTTCTTTATTTGTTAATATCTTTTCTATCACAGGTATAAACTTATCATGACTACATTGATTGTTTTCATAGTTATAGTCTGCTAGAGTCGCTGCAATAAGGTCAGGAATTCTATTATAAGAATCATACCAAACCTTACCATTTCTCTCAGGCAAACCAAATACAAAGCTCTCTTTGTAATCCTCATCAATCTGGAACATTAAATTGTGATATAGATTATGAGTCAAATCAAATATTATCGGCTTGCTAAATTTAGCCGCCTTGTAACTTAATAGAGCATCTCTGTCTGAGAACCAACCAATTATTTCCACTTTAACTTCAGTGCAAATTTGAAAAACTATATATGCGGATAGTGATGATACTATTTCAATATCACGAATATATCTAAAATTAGCACCAGATTTACATACTTCAGAAAGCAATAATTCATAATTGCTCAACAATGTCTTATAATGTTTATTATCAGCATCATTTGAAAGCCAGATCTTTACTTGATTTATAGCCATTTCATATCTAGTTTTGAGCATTTCACGCTCATTTATTGGATCTAACTTTCTAGCTTTAGGAAGAAGCACTGATATATTTAATATCTCGCTACTATTAATAAAGTTAATGAACCCCTCATTCACCCTCTTAAGTTTTTTGATATCTTTAAATGATATAGAGTCAATATATTCACTGAGTTTAAAAAAATCAGCGGTGTAAGGTATTATTGAAAACGTCACAACATCATTAGGTTTACTTTTGTCATTAAGGACATAATCACTAAATACCATCCACTTAGGGACATCAGCATTTTTCTTGAAGTAAGATTTGAACCTAGCATTGTTTGATTGATTGAACGTATCATTCAATGCTGCCAAAAAATTATGAATTACAAATCCACTCTTTCCTTCACCATGATTTCCTAAACCTAGATTTAAGTTATTAAAATTCACTTTTTACTGCACCTAGTCAAAATTGCTAACAGTGTATTAGGCCGCATGCTCGTTTTCACACAGCTACCGCACTACTTCTTTCAGCACACTATACTCACAAAACATAAGTAGTTTCAATGATTTAAATCGCTTAAAGGTAAGAATTCAATGGATTGGGCAAAGTTAGCAATTAGATTTAACAAAATATCGTATGAACTGAGCGTCCTACGTAAAGTCATTTATTATCAGATAGATAGGATTAGGTGTGCTGTGAAAAATAAGCAACGCTTGTCTCGTTAATTCCGAGAAAGAAGCAGAAAATCAATGAACTTCAATTATAGCTGTATATACAAACAATTATAATGAGCACGTTATACATGAAAGCTCTTCAATTATGTACCAAGCGCCAACCGAATTGTCTACTCAGAAATACAGTATTCTTATTTAATAGTTTCTAACGTTTTTTAGCGGAGGCCATTACTAACCCGACATAAGAAATAGTATGGAAAATCGGCTGCCGCGATCTGCTACTGAGTAAATACGTTAACACGGAAAGGGGCAGGAACGAGTTATAGTCGGTGCTCAAAATCAGTGATCAAAACCGTGCACTTCGGATAAGTTGAATTGGGTAAAACCAAGTAAACGAGCCTAACTGAAGCATGTCTATAAAATCGGCGGCTATTCACTATCATTTGAGCCGACTTGCTCGCTATCACTTCTTTTAGCCTTAGCCTCGTTCTTAATACAAGTCTCACTCATAAAAATGTCTGCCGTAGTCCCGTAGCACAGTAACAATTTCACCAGTCTCAACAATGTTGTCTAATCAAAAACATCTTAACCAGAAATCTTAAAAACAATTTCAGACAGCTCAATGAAAGTGGGACGTCGTTGTTTTCCCTGACCTCTCAGATGGATTTATGAATCTTACCTAACGGTGTTTATGATCGGTCAAGCCATATCTCGAGGCTAGACTAATTTAATCTTTTTAATTTCATAAGGTTAGAGTAAAAATGATTGGTTTTTATATCGTTGTTTTCCATGATCACTGACTGCAAAAAGTGAAAGAAGCTCTATCGTTGTTTTGCTTGACCTCTAATATGCATTATTGAATCTTACCCAACGATGTTTATGATCGGTCAAAGCTTATCTCGAAGCTAGACTGATTTAATCTTTTTAATTTCATGAACTTAGAGAAAATAGAATTGGTTTTATATCGTTGTTTTCTATGAACACTGGTCGCAAAAAGTGAAAGAAGCTCTATCGTTGTTTTGCTTGACCTCTAATATGCATTGTTGAATCTTCCCCAACGATGTTTATGATCGGTCAAAGGTTATCTCGAAGTCAGACTGACGTAACCTGTTTAATTTCATAATCTTATAGTGAAAAATATTGGTTTTTATATCGTTGTTTTCCATGATCACTGACTGCAAAAAGTGAAAGAAGCTCTATCGTTGTTTTGCTTGACCTCTAATATGCATTATTGAATCTTACCCAACGATGTTTATGATCGG
>NZ_JAMZAL010000008.1:191749-194368 GCF_024181925.1 Vibrio sp. Y20_XG_PY13
GGTCAAAGGTTATCTCGAAGCTAGACTGATTTAATCTCTTTAATTTCATAAACTTAGAGAAAATAGAATTGGTTTTATATCGTTGTTTTCCATGAACACTGGCCGCAAAAAGTGAAAGAAGCTCTATCGTTGTTTTGCTTGACCTCTAATATGCATTGTTGAATCTTCCCCAACGATGTTTATGATCGGTCAAAGGTCATCTCGAAGTCAGACTGACATAACCTTTTTAATTTCATAATGTTATAGTAAAAATAATTAGTTTTTATATCGTTGTTTTCCATGAACACTGGCCGCAAAAAATGAAAGAAGCTCTATCGTTGTTTTTCTTGACCTCTGAGATGGATTTTTGATTCTTACCCAACGATGTTTATGATCGGTCAAAGGTAATATGAGAATAATACCTTGAAATTTTCATTATTATCAGACATTTAAATACAATTCATAGCGCTTTGATATCGTTGTTCTTCTATTGTATCTAACATCTCACATATCTAGTTCTGATCACTCCTGCACTAGCATTTTTATGGTGCAGCTCACTCGTAGACCCAATTAAGATAGCTGCTACACACAAATTTGAAGTACTGCTCAACAGATTCCCTGCTGACCAATCGAAAATTCAAACCTAACAATAAAACATATATAAATCATTATCTTAAAAATAAAGATGGAGAATTTCGATAGTAATACGTCAAAACATCAATGTACTCTTCAAAAGACACACAAAAGTAAAAAACACACTAAATATCATATAATTATGTGCAACTAAAAGTTAGACACTAAAAGTTAGACGTCATAGTAGTGCAGAACGAACTTACATCATCAAGCGGCTTTAATTGAAGCAACTAATAGACAGAAAGCCCCAGAGGGGCTTTCAAAAACAATCTTTATTTAAGACTAGCTCTTAGCGACTGGGGACTTTTAATGTCTGGAAAAGGTAACGTTTCAGCGGAGGGTACAACTGACAACGCTGGTGGAACATACCCAATCAACTCTTTCAATTTACTGCTCCAGGCTTCAAGCCCAACTAACTTATCGTCAAAATAGTCATAGCGATCATAGTGACGTGTACTCACATCTTGTAACGCGTGATTTTGAATACGATCTCGAACTTCCTTGCTGATTCGGCATGCCCCCATCAAAGTTTTACACGTTCGGCGAAGATCCTTAGGCACAAACTTATCGAACCCCACGGCATCGCGATAACGAGTCACTGCACGACAAATTGAGCTAGTCCTCATGGGTTCTTCTGCATCTTTAGGATTTGGAAAAACATATCGTCCACCACCAGAAAGCTCATATTGTTTCTGAAGTATTTCAAAAGCCAATCCGTTCAACGGTACGATATGATCTTTTTTGTTTTTGGAACGTTCTTTGGTAATGCAGACAAACCTTTCTTCCCAATCAACATTCCACCATTCAAGTGTAATCACCTCATATGGTCGTTGTCCCCCTAGATAGATGCACAGTTGAAGTAAGTGCCTCAAATCTTGTCCGATGGGTACAAGATCATAGTTTTCACGAAGATCTTTTAGTAGACGCCGTAACTCTCGCCATTCTAAGAACCTTTCACCAATGCGCTCTCCATCTTTTTGCTTTGGAATTGGTGCTACTGGATTGTATTTTATGCCAAATTTCGACTCTAAAGAGAAATAGCGAGGATCGTTATCAAAGCGCATCCCATGGTTAAACGCCGCCATCACATAGCTACGTACTCGGTTGCTTTGGGTGATAGCTCCACGCTGGATCATCATACTAATAACGTATTTAATATCATCTGTCGTTACATCACACGCTTTGGTGTTTTTGTCTATATATGGATAGAACTCTCGTACCAGCGCATTTCGCACGTCTTCATACGTTCTCTTTCCATCTATTTTCATGCGCTCCGTGTAGCTATGAAATAGCTCATCAATGGTTCCTAAGCTTTTACTCTCTGCATCAATTTTTTTCTGCTCGCTCTCTTGTTGTTCAAGATGCAATTTAGGATCTTTTCCGCCTAGCAACAGTTGTGAGAAGACCTGGGCTTTCTCGCGAGCTTCTGTAAGAGCCATACTGCCAGCACGTGTACTGAATAAACCGATTGAGATAAATTTTTCTTTCTGTTGCTGGTAGTAGCGAAACACGAACTGCTTTTTCCCACTAGTGAAAATTTTTACACCCAAACGCCCTATACCTCGTTGACCTGACTGATCCCAGAGATAATAGGAATTTTTACGACTGGTCGCGGATTGAATTTTAGTAACAGTTAACATTCTGATTTTCTCTTGTCTTTTTTGGCGAAGTTAACTTTCTAGGTCAATAGACATAACCTAAAAGCAGCCAAAAATGATATTGACAAACTTCCTACCTAAGCAAAGCTAGGTCAGGTAATGGGTCAGACAAGAGAAAAGTGACATGAAAATCAATGCAAACTAACGCAACAAAGACAAACAGATAAACATTTGAATTTAATAGAAATTACCAAGCATTGCATACTCATAAAAATGAACCTGGTAGGACTCATAATCGATTGGTCCGCAGTTCAAGTCTGCGAGGGGCCACCATATTCTAGAAGGCTCGTAGAGAAATCTACGGGCCTTTGTCTTTTCTGATCCGGTCTATATCCGGTCCGCAATTACT
>NZ_JAMZAL010000009.1:0-176828 GCF_024181925.1 Vibrio sp. Y20_XG_PY13
GGCACTTGATAGTAATGAACGTGCATTGAATTTTTATGCAAAGCAGGGCTTTACTCCAACAGGTGAGAACAGTAAAGAGCGTGCCAATGACGTTGTTTTGAATGATATCGAGTTAGCTAAGAGCTATCTGCCTAACAAATTGTTCAAGAGTGATTCGGCACGCGTGGCATTTTTACTATGCGTTAAGTTTAGTGGTTAAGGCGGTATGCGGAAACCTCGGTATTGCGTGCCTCACACCTTAACAAGGCGTTAGGGTACAGACACAAAAAAGCCCACAGTGTCAGTTGTGGGCTCTATTGATTAAGCTTCTTGCTCGTCGTCTGGATTCGACTTACTTTTGTCTAAACCAAACTCAAATTTTAGAAACCAAGCACGAAATGCTGCGGAAATACTAAAACTTATTTTCATAGCCAACACCTTTGTGAGGGTTAGTGACTATCAGGCTTACAGGTTCATCATTAGTTTTTTGTTAGCTTTAAGTATTTTAAGTTTTAGATTCGTATTTTAGTTAGCTTTAATTTATTAAGTCTTAGTTTCGTTTTATTTAGTTTTTGATTTTCAGTAGTTTTAGTTTATTGGTTAACTTTGAGTATTTTTAAGTTTAGTCGTTGATTCTTTAGTCTTTACTACCTTTGCCTGACACCTCGCGGATAACCGCTTAAAAGGAATGATATGCCTTTTGCTGCATTGGTCAAGTAAAATGTACCCTAACAAAGCGTTTAAGACGGATTCACAACGCTTGGCATTTTGGGTATGAATCAGTTTAAGTGTTTACGGCACAATGATTTAGGTTTGGTGGTCGCGTTGTTCACCACTTAACGCGGCGTTATAAATATATTCAAAATCATCGCTAGGGAGAAGTAATGATAATTAGCAATACATTAGAGCCTGGAGATTTAGGTCATATCGTTAAACAGCATGGCTTACTCTATTCGAAAGAGTATGGCTATGACTTTACTTTTGAAGCATATGTTGCCGAGCCTTTAGCTCAGTTTGCAAAACGTAATAGTGGCCGAGAGAGAATTTGGTTAGCCAGACTTAATGGTGAATTGGTAGGAACCATTTGTATTTGTGAAAACTCAAATACTGAAGCTCAACTTCGCTGGTTCTCTGTAGATCCAAAGGCTCGAGGCAAAGGGCTAGGAAAAACTTTAATTGAGAAGGCACTTAGTTTTTGTATAGCAAAAAATTACTCGAAAGTAATTCTTTGGACAGTCGCAGGTTTGTCCGCTTCAAAGTCACTGTACATTAAACATGGATTTCAGTTGATCCATGAGGAAAGGTGCGAACTTTGGGGTCAAGCTCAGCTTGAACAGTGTTACGAAAAATATTTATAACAAGGCGTTTAAGAGGGATTCTCAACGCTTGGCATTTTCGGTTTGATTCAATTTTAGTGTTTACGGCACAATGGTTTAGGCTGGGTGGTAGCGTTGTTCACCCCTTAACGCGGCGTTAGCACTCTCTACGTATATTTAGCAACATCTAATGTAATTTATTGGTCATATGAGGCAGTTATGAGCAAAATCCACACGAAAAATGGTTTTCATTATAAGCACACAAAAAGTTGTTACGGTGGTGTTTGGAGCCATACTTGGTATATCAAGCCCGTAGAATCTGAAATTTTCCTCGTTTATACAAATACGGATACCTTAAAAACCTTAAAGGCTGATGTTGAAAATTTTCTATCCAACCCGCAAAAAGCTCGAGAGTACTATTTTGCTGACTTAGCTAGGAAAAGTGATGTGGAATTTGCACTAAAGCAATTAGCTGACGCTGAAGCTCGTTACGAAAGGGTTCACTCTCCTGATTTTGACATTAAGGGTAATAATCCAAATGCAGAAACTCGTGCTCGTCGAAATGCAGAGAGTCAGTTGTTTTCAGCGAGAGCAGCGTTAGAGCAAGCACAAAGGTACAAAGCAATTTTAGGTAATGTGCCTTCATGTGAGTCAGAGTGCTAACAAACAATTTAAGAGGGATTCCCAACGCTTGGCATTTTTGCTTCTACTTCAATGTTAGTGTTTACGGTACAATGCTTTAGGTTGGGTGGTAGCGTTGCTCACCCCTTAATTGGGCGTTAGTTGCCAACGAGGAAAAATGTACCTAAATCAGAATGTTTAGGGCTAATGTCCATGTGCTTTTGGCTAGGTGATCGTATTTAAATTTCTAGTTATTTGGGTTTGTGAAAATCGATTGTTAGTTTCTTTTTTTGGTTGGATTTTCTATTTCAGAAACCGATTTATTTGTTGAAAGTTAGCTGTGTAATATTGTCTGTCCAAAGGAGCTTTTGGGTGTTGTTAGCCCGTTTTCTACGGCGTTGTATGTTCCAAGTGGTTTCAGTGACAGGCGCTTTGAAACGGCGCCTGATTTGAGTTTTTCAAAACACACAAAGACAGTGTTGGCAAAGCGGCAATCCACTTCAAATCAAAGCGTTAGGTCAGGCAACTAACAAAGCATTCAAGAGGGATTCACAACGCTTGGCAGTTTTGGTTTGAATTGGCTTAAGTGTTTACGGCACAATGGTTTAGTTTGGGTGGTGGCGTTGTTCACCCCTTAATGCGGCGTTATGTGCTTTCGGAGAAAACGATGAATAAGTGTCTAATCATCATATTAGCTAGTCTTTCGTTTGGTGCTCTTGCTGAAGAAGAGTCCGTTGACTGTAATAATGCGATGACCACAATCGAGATAAACCAATGTGCCGCTATTGAATTAGAGTCAGCACAAGTTAAATTAGACAAATATCTAAACACTAGCTTTGAGCACAACTCTCATGACCCAGAACTGATCGCAGCAATTAAGCTTGCTCAACAGGATTGGCAAGCATATATGTCTTCTCACTGTGATTCGATTTATACGCAATGGCGTGATGGAACTATTCGTGGAATTAAGGCGATATCGTGCAAAACTAAGTTAACTAAGCAAAGAACGCATGAGTTATGGGAAAACTTTTTAACTTATATGGACAGTACACCACCAGTTTTACCGGAGCCAAGTGTAGAGTAGGTTTCAACCACGCACATAACAAACTGTTCAAGAGTGATTCGCAACGCGTGGCATTTTTGCTATGCGTTGCGTTTAGTGTTTAAGGTGGTATGCGGGAGCTTCGGTATTGCGTTGCTCACCCCTTAACTGGGCGTTATGTGCTCCAGTGAAAATACGAAAGAATATGTCTAAAAAAATCAAAACGTAATAAAAAGAAACCCAAACTTAGTTCACAGTCAAATCGTGATGCAAACCAGGAGAATCGGGTTCGTGAGATAGAGAAGAAACGTAGTTACTTAGTAAATTCGCTCGCGCTGCTTACACTTGTTGCAGAATTGCTCCACATGACAACTAGCGCTTTATATATGTCAGATCAAGAAGCCGAGTTAAAATCCCTAAGAGATAGTATCTATCCTTTGGTAATAGTGCTAATGACTGCCTCACAAATTTTCACTATTACTTGGTTTCGTCGTGTAATCAAAAGCAAAACAGTAGATGAATATCAACGTTCAAATAATGTACTTAGATATAAGGGCATCTTGATATTTCTAGTATTAACTTTGATGTCATATCCTTTGGTTAAATTATCAGGAATCGTAGGGCTATTATCGGCTCAGTTAACTGGTTTGTTGGGTCTAATCCCAATCGAGTTCAAAGAATCAATTGAAGAATTTCTTAATTGGTTCGTCTCAGGTATTTCAGGCTGGATTGGTAATATTCTTCTCGGCGTAATGGGTAATGGCTTATGGTCACAAATAGAAAAGAGAAAGCGTAAAAAATAAGAACACACATAACAAGCAATTTAAGAGGGATTTACAACGCTCGGCAGTTTTTGTTGCAAATTCTAGTTCAGTGATTAAGGTGGTTTTATTGAGTGCAGTGGTGCGTTGCTCACCACTTAATACGGCGTTAATAAGCTACTGTTAACGTATAGTTTTTATGGCTAGTGGTTCTGTGTTGATTGCTAGTTTTCCAGTTCAAATCAGCCAAGTCATTCGCTATCGGTTTTGTAAGTTCTTTACTGAGAATGCCATTTAAAATCGTCGAAAGCGCTAATATGCCAACCACCATTTTCGCTTTCATTAGTTCATCGATGTGGCAATTATCTAACCTTAACTTCTGTGGGTGGCCCGTTTTCAACCAGTCAAGTTAGCAACGTGCTGAAACCTTGTTTGTGGAAGCTATCGTGGGGCAGTAGCCAGTAAAAATCTAGTTGGTTACTGGTGTTAAGTCTGGTGCTTTTTTTGAGTCTAGAGCGCGTGGAAAGTACTTTATTAACAATGTGTTCAAGATGGATTCTCAACGCTCGGCAGTTTTGGTTGCAAATTTTAGTGCAGTGATTAAGGTAGTTTTATTAAGTGAAGTAGGGGCGTTGTTCACCACGTAACGCGGCGTTAGTTTGCTACAAAGAATCGGGAAGTATTGAGGAAGATATGAAATCACCAAAGATAAACGCAGTGTCCCCCTTCAGTTTTGTCGCTCCAAATATACTGATAAATGAGCTCATGGCTCATTGCTGGGTGGCCTCTAAACTTCAAATGTCCAACAATCTGGTCTGGGCTCCAATCCAGTTGTAGTAGGGCTTCGACCAATCTAAAGTCGGTTTTGAAATAGCGTTTATCACTCCTTGAACGATTTAGTCTGCTTCGAGCTTTTTGTTTTGCTCGAGCAGGTTGGTAAGACGGGTTAGGTCGGTATGCGTTGTGTAGAGAATTGCGTTGGAATTCGCGATAGATAGTACATCTGTGACGCCCGAGTTGTGTTGCGATTTTATCGACACTAATTCCTTGCTTTTTGAGCGCAGAAATCATATACCTTTCGTTCTAAGTGAGGTGCGTGTATTTCATGTTTTTTACTTCTTGGCGGGAGCAAAGTTCATGATTATCGCACCTTACAGTTTTTATGTTCATTTTATGTTCAGAGGTGTCGCACTTCGTACTTGAATCCAAGCTCCTTAACAGGGCGTTAGCTTTTGAATCAAATCGTCGGATGTAAAAATTAAAACTGTTAAGTTCAATTTTAGTTTGATATTTGCCCAAAAAGGGTATCTCCGGGGAGCCTAATAAACTTATTCTTTTTAATGTGCTCTTAGTTTACCTTGGAGACTCTTGGATGACTAGCAAGAAAAGTAAAGCAACATTAAACCTTAGACGCATAAAGCAATATGGAGAAACAACGTTAGGAAAACTAACAATTGATGGTGTAGACAAAAGTTGGTTTATTTTAGAGCCGGGTGGCCCTGACTCAATAGTTGAGGGATCTGATAAAAGAATTTCAGCTGGTACATACAAAATGGAACCGTTTAGTGGTGCCAAATATAAAAATGTGTATGAATTAAAAAATGTTCCAGGAAGAAATTATGTATTGATTCACGCTGGCAATTACCATGAAAATACGGAAGGTTGTCTTATGCCTGGTAAAAGTTGGGGTGTATTAAAAGATTCACATTATTATGTAAGCAATAGTAAGGTGGCTTTAAAAGAGATTTTTTCAGAGATCGGTAAGTTTAAAAGTGTTGAAATTAGGGTAACAAATCAACTGGAGAAATGATTCATGTTAAAAAGAATTGGAATTTTATTTTTCCTAGTATTTTCAACTTCTGTGATTGCATCGACTCTTCGTACAGAGATCAATCTTCAGTGGATGAAAAGTAATTATCCTAGAATCCAACAGCAGTTGAGAGGCGATGATTCAATATTAGTTGTACCTACAATAAATACTCTTGGTGAAATATGGCTCCACCGAGATGGTGCTGTTTCTGGAGAGGTATCTCCTTTGTTGTTAGTTGCTTTGACTCATCATACTCATGTTACATTGGCTGTGCTTTCATCAGAGCCCGATTCGTTTTCAAAGTGGTTAAATGAATTACAGGGAATAGTTTTTACGGATTTCAATGGGGGAGACGTCGAACAATTATCTCAAACTAAAGAAGATGTTGTTCGTGCTTTGAATTTATATATGAACTCAAGCCCTCAAACAGCGCTAGCGCCTTATGGAAAGAACTTACTTGAAAGGATCCAGAAAGTTTCAATCCGAAGCGTAGACTGATATTTTATAAATAATAGAGTTCTAATTTATGGAATAAAAAGCTAACAAAGCATTTTAGAGTGATTCCCAACGCTGGCATTTTTGCTTCTACTTCATATTTAGTGTTTATGGCACAATGCTTTAGGTCAGGTGATAGCGTTGCTCACCCTTTAGCTGGGCGTTATGTTTTATGAGGAAAAATGGAAAGTATTACTAATTTTATTAAAGGGTTGAGTGAGTACCAAGCTAGCTTCTACGCTTGAGGTAGAGTGCCTTTCACGTTCTTTCCGTTGTCACTATATGCGGAGTTTTCGCTTGGACTTAACCGTTTACGGTTTCTAACTTTCGGGTTCTTTATCTGGTGTAGCTTCTTTTGTGTTGTCAGATTTTAGGCTTAAATTCAGCATGTTGGTGTGGTTGTTAAAACTCGGTGACCGAATCCTATGCAAATTTGAAACGCTATCTTCCTTTAAGTTTTTGCTACACTTAAAGTAGGCAGCAACGAGAGGGTGTTTTTATGCTCCAAGCCCACTTTATTAAACTCGTCACCCAACTGGCGAAACTCATCGATAGTCGATCTACGTCATATTACGATGCTGCTTAAAGAGATAAATAAAAACCACAATATTATCAATGACTTGGTGTTGTTTGTTGTCGATGGGCCTGAATATCCTCACAGTCATAGCTCTTTGATAAATCGCCACGGGAAAGTGAACAGCATGCAGCGGTATTGCTGTAAGAGCTGCTTGAAAACCTTTAAGGCTACAACAGGGATATCGTTGGCTCGTCTTCATTACAAAGAATAATTGGAGCACTAAATGAAATGCATAATGGAGAGCAAAGTGCTTCGTGTTAGCGCCAGAGCGCCCGGTGTTAACCTAAAGACCTCATTCCGCTGGTGACACAGATTTCTGGAATTACCTACAACCCTTAATGCATCAGGGCTTGAAGGAATTATCGAAGCTGACGAAACGCTGTTCGCATACTCAGAGAAAGGTTCAAGAACACTGACACGAAAACCCAGAATGAGGTTGAATGAAAGCCTCTAAGCGCGGCCGATCCAAAGAAGACTGGGTTCCTGTCCTCACCATTCGTGATCTAGGTAAACATACCTTTGAAGCGAGCCTCCTTAATGTTTCAAAAGAGGCATTAGTCAAAGAATTGAAAGGAAAGTTGCAAAAAGATAGTGTCCTTTGCACCGATGGCTTTCAACCGTATGTCGCCATAACCCTACGCCATGATTTGATCTATAAAAGGCTGAATGTATCTGAGGGGATTCGGGTGATAGATAAAGTGTTTCACATTCAGAATGTTAACGCTCACCATGGCCGCTTAAAGGGTTGAATTAAACGATTCCTCGGAGTGGCGACAAAATACTTAGAGCATTACCTTGGTTGGCATCGATACATGGATGTGACTGAAGAACTTAACGAAAACAGGATGTTAATTCTTCAGCAACAGTTAAAAGGAACATAGCGAGTTCTTGAATATAGCTTTGTAACTCAGATAATTTCATAAAGTTCTTTGTGATAAAATCTTACACTAGCAAGCAATGTCTTGTTATGGTGTCAGCAATGCAACCTCCGAACTCAAACCCCCTTTGTGAAATGCTGTAACTTGTCGTTTGTCTAATGCAGAAAAAGCGATGTGGCATGTTGAATTGCTGACACCTTTTTCAATGAGAAATCTTACATTTGGCTCGCTCGAAAGCCCGAAACCAGCAGCATTTTCATCTGACCATTTGAGTTCAATGCCCAATGGCTCGAGCGCATTCATGTAAAACGCACGACATTCTTCGAATGCCGCTACCTTAATTTCAAAATGATCTATCACTCTTTGTCCTTTTGAGTCTGTTACTATTTCCCTTGAAGTGCACAACTCCATGATGGGGTGAGGCATGTTATATCGGTGCTTTATACAACTTAGCGATTTAACCAGCGCATAGCTCACGCAAGATCTGCTTCTGTAAAGTTAGTTTTAAATGTGAAAGCAAAGGGCGTATCTCCGTTATCGCGCAAATGTTGAAGGCGGAATAAAGCTTCTTGTGGTGTTGGTATATGGCCATCTTCAACCCACCATAGAACATAGCTATCTTCTGTTAATCGATGAAACCATTCGCTTTTTCGGCGCATGAAATCTCTATGGTCAGTACGGAACATAAAGTTTTTGAGTGCGTCAGTACTTTCCCAGACAGACATGTTTACAATCATGTTTGGGTCTTCAAACAATTTAATGCTGGTGGCATCACCGGAGTCGTCTTTTAAACGCCAAACAAAGCCTTCACTCTCTTCAGCAATACCATTAACTAAGTCTAAATTGTCTACAAATTCTTTAATTTCAGGTGCATCCAGAGGATATTTGGCAAGCGCAATATTTAACTGTGCTAATTTCATTTCAGACCCTCCTTGGTCGGTAAGTTAGTGCAATAGCGGTAAACGGCTTCTTATGATGCAATGTATTGCTTATGCCTTCAAAGATAAATTAGAAAGTTAGTGATTTTGACTGCCAATTACATTGTAAAAATCGGTTTGGTACATTGGTCTTGTTGAGTTCAAGACGGTACCGATAACGAGAGATTTCTTAGAGACAAACCATCCCATTTGTGCGAGAGTATTTTTAGTCGATTTGACTATCTATTTGATTTTTAATTTATATTTCGAGTTACTATGAATTAATTGCGCAAGTATCACTCGGCGTGTTCAGTTCAAGACGAGCAATACTTAAAGGAGTCGCTATGTATTTTTGGGATGTACAAAGTCTGAAGAACGATATTCGAGCCAACAAACTGTCGGAAAAAGATAAGTTCTTGTATATGTTTTTAAGCATAGCGTTTGTGACTATTGGTATTGAGCTTATTTCCATCTCGCCACTCGAACCACAAAATGTATGGGATGCTGTCGAATCTGTGTCTTATATTCTGATTGTCTTGTTTGGTACGTACTGGGCGTATAAGGCCAATGGTTCCGAACATGGTACGGATTTCCTTGGGCGATACTTTAGTATCAGCTTTGTTGTGTCAGTGCGGTTTTGTACGTTATTAATTCCGATATCTGTATTTTTGCTTGCCTACTACATGACGGTGATGCCTGAGGATGGCATTGTGGTGAGCTCGTCCGTCGATGTTCTGCCATTCATCGTTTGGTATGCCTTACTTTACGCCAGTATCATCAAGCATATTAAAGCGGTGCAGGTTTAGTTGAGGTTCTGTCTATTTCCGCTTTGGATGTTTCGCCAAACTAAAAAGCCCTGCTCATTGGTGAGCAGGGCTTTTGCTTTTAGGGTCAATCTTAACCGATGATGAAGAAGAAAATCGCGGTTGCAACAATACCAATCAGTGCATAAGGGAACTGTGTCGTCGCGTGTTGCATGGACGTACAACCAGAGCCTTGTGCAGACAACACGGTAGAGTCACTAAAGAAGCAAGAGTGGCTACCGGCCGCTGATGCCGAAAGTAGAGCCGCAACGGTTAAGTGTAGCGGCACGCCAAGCTGTTCACCCAAAGGCAGAACGATTGGCATCGCTACCGCGAATGTTCCCCAAGAAGATGCCGTAGCAAAGACCAACGCACCAGTAATCATAAAGATAATCGCAGGGAAGTAAGATGCCGATAAGTAAGGACTTACGGTCTCAATCACGTATTGCGTGACACCTAGCGAGTCATTGACGGATTTCAGCATGAAGCCGCCAATTACGGTTGCAAGCGGCAGTAGCATGACTTTAATGCCATCATAAACAGCTTCGAACATATCGTTCATCGAAATCAGTTTTTGTGCGCCGTAGAAGCTAATGGTGAAGATCAGTGCGACGAAAACCCCCGCCAGTAGGTCGATACCAAAGTACCAGCTGGCAGCAACGAGGACGATCATCGGTAAAAGGAAGTTGATCAAACCCATTGTCGGATTGGTGTGCGCAGAAACTTCAGAACCAAAGTCCACATCGGTTGCGCCGTCTGGACGAACTTGACCATTCTTCGCACGCTCTTCTGCTTTTTTCATTGCGCCGAGGTCAGGGATTTTTTCCATCGCAACCAGCAGAACAATCACCAAAGTTACCCAGCCGTAAGCCATGTAAGGAATTGCTTGCATGTACGTCTGAATACCTTGGCCTGCTTCAGCGACGCCGTTTGCTTCTAGCAGTGAGCTAAAGAAGATAGCCCAAGTTGAAATTGGCACCAGAATACAGATAGGCGCTGCGGTTGAATCCACTAGATAAGAGAGCTTTTCACGAGAGATCTTGTAGCCGTCAGTGACTTTTTTCATCGATGATGAAATCGCAATTGCATTCAAGTAGTCATCAATAAAGATCAGGATACCCAGAGCAAATGTCATCAACATCGATTGCTTGCGGCTTTTAACCTTGGTGACAAGCATATCGGAGAAGCTCAAAATACTGCCGCCTTTCTCCAACACGGCAATCAAACCGCCCATCAAACCACATACGAGGATGATCCATGCGATGGTTTCATCCATCATCACACTCATCGAAATATCGACAATTTGCTCGACCGCTTCGGTTGGGTTGAGCAAAAGTACCCCAGCAATTGCGCCACTAAAAAGGGCTTCCACAGTTCGGTGTGTCGTGAGGGCAAAGACCAAAACCAACGCGGTTGGCAGAAGACTCATCCATCCGTAGGCTTCGCCTTCCTCATGATTTAATCCGATTGTGGTAAAAAAGATAAACGTCGCAACTGAGATTAAAGAAACAATAATATGTTGAGTATTGATTTTAAGCGGCGCATCCAGCGCCTTGGTTTGCGTTGTCATAAAGTGCATTTCCTTTGTTTATGCCGAGTGCAACATCCAGTCGATTTCCAATGGAGTAATCGCTCGCTCAAATTCTGCGAGTTCACTCCGCTTGCAAGCTAGATACAAGTCAATAAAGTCTTGTGAGATGTATTGAGCCAACTCGCTGTGCTCCAGTCGCTCTAGCGCTTCTGACATACGCAGCGGCAGTTCAACAGCATCGTCACTTAAGGTTGGCGGACATTGGTCTTTGGTGTAGTTATCACTCGCTAATACTGCGGAAAGTACTACTGCAGCGAGAATGTAAGGGTTAACGTCAGCGCCAGCGATACGATGCTCAATACGACGGTTTTTACTGTCGCTAATCGGCACACGCAGCGCCACGCCTCGGTGGTTTTCTCCCCAGTCAGCTTTTGTTGGCACATATGCACCCGGTAAAAAGCGGCGGAAGGAGTTAACGTTCGGACAAATCAAACCCATGGCATCGGAGGTTTGTGACAACATGGCTGCCATGGTTTGATAGAAGAAGGGGCTAGCTTGACCATCGGTTTGACTAAAGTGGTTGTTACCATCTTTATCAACCAAGCTGAGGTGAATGTGCATGCCATTACCCGCTTGTTCACCAAAAGGTTTCGCCATAAATGTCGCATCAAACCCGTGCTGGTGAGCCACTTGGCGAATCAAACGTTTTGCAATGATGATTTCATCACACGCTCGCAGTACGTCTTTGGAATGGTTGAAGTTGATTTCGAACTGTCCCGGTGCAGACTCAGAAAGAGCACCGGACGTATTCAACCCTTGTTCTAATGCGATTCGATTAAGATCGGTCAAGAAATCCGCGTAGTCATCTAATCCATCAAGGTCGTAAACTTCGGTGTCTTTTTCTCGTGTTTTCTTCGTTGGATTAATTGCCGTTAATGGTTCGCCATTTTCCCCGCGAGTTTTGTCGATTAAATAGAATTCTAGCTCTAGCGCGACACATGGGTACTGATCTTTGGCATGCAGCGTTTGCAACATAGACGCGAGAATGTTGCGGATGAACAGTGGGTTAGGGTGTTCCCCGGTTTCATCCATCATACTAAGCAGTAGTTGGCCAACTTGTTCCTTTGCCGTTGGCATCAAAGTACCACTGATTGGGTAACAGAGGTGATCTGGCTCTCCGAGATCTTCGCCCAACCCCGCAGTTTCAACGACGTTACCTTTAGTATCGAGGGTGATGGTCGAGAGGGGGAGTGCTACCCCTTTATCAAGCTTCTCTAGTGCGTCTATCGGGATGCGCTTTCCTCTTGGAGTGGCATTGATATCGGTAAAGATAAGGTCGATAAACTCTATATCGGGCCATTTTTGTTTAAAATTTTGTACTTCCTGTAGATACGATTCCATTTTCTTCTCCAAATAGCCTGACGAGTAGAAATTAGAAATAACCAAATTAACAAATAAATTACAGCGTTTTAATTAAATTGTTTGTTTTTCAGGTTATTTTTAATTTAAACATGCACTTATACTGTGCTTTTGGTGTTTAACGGCTGGTTTTTATGTCTTTCTGTTAACTATTTTGTAACAGTTGGTTTTGTTTTGTTCAATATAATGAGCATAAATATTCAATTTAGTGGCCTAAATAGTGCGTTAGATCACGTTGTGACGATAATAACGAATATCCGTGTTGATAATTTTGTACATGGTTTGTAGGGTAAATGTTAAATAAATCGAACACGGAAATATCATGTCAGGAACACGCAAACCCATCATTGGTGTGGTTAGCTGCACTAAAGAGTTAGGTGGCTATCAGATACAAGCGGTCAACGACTTTTACTTACGCGCCGTTAAGGATTTTGGAGGGCTACCGATTATGTTAGCTCCAGAAATGTCGGGAGATGACGTAGCCACCATATTAGACATGTGTGATGGCTTCCTATTTCCTGGTAGTCATTCGAATGTTGCTCCGCATCGATACAATGCAACACATGAAGAAAGCCATAAAGATGAAGCGCGTGATGAACTATCACTGACGTTAATTCGTCACGCGGTAGACCAAAACACTCCGTGCCTTGGTATCTGTCGCGGTTTCCAAGAGATGAATGTTGCACTAGGCGGCTCATTAAACCCAGCCGTGCACGACTCAGGCTTTAATGATCATCGCGAAGCGACTGTTGAAGATTTCGAACAAAAATACGCGCCCGCTCATGCGGTATTAGTGCAAAAGCAGAGTTTGTTTGAACAATGGTTGGTACAAAATCACTGGGAAAATACCACCTTTTTTGAAGTGAACACGCTGCACAATCAAGGCGTCGATCAGCTTGCTCCTCAGCTGCAAGTTGAAGCTAAAGCCCCGGACGGCCTAGTAGAAGCATTTAGTCTTCCGCAACAAAAATTTTTCGTTGGCGTGCAGTGGCACCCAGAATGGAAAGCAAAAAACAATCATTTCTCTCAAATTTTATTCAATGAATTTATGATGGCAGCCTCTCGTTAAACGTTTGGAGCTGCATGAATGGACAATCATGAGATTGGTAAAAATATTGTTCAGTTACGTAAAAAACATGGATTGTCACAAAGGGAATTAGCCGAACGCGCTGGTATTACCCACAGTGCAATCTCGTCCATTGAAAATGGCAAAGTGAGCCCGTCGGTCAGCTCACTACAAAAAATCGTCAACGTATTTTCTTTATCACTGTCGGAGTTTTTCATTTTTGAACAGTCTTCGAATGATGAAGTGAAAGTGGTCTTCAAACCGTCAGATCTCGTGGAAATTGGGAGCGAGACGGTATCCATGAAACTAGTGACGAATGGCGACAAAGATCAAGTTATTGGATTCTTGATCGAAGAATACGCACCACATGGAACAACAGGTGCGGCGGAAATCAGACACGAAGGCGAAGAGGTCGGCACGATTTTAGAGGGAGAAATCACTCTAGAGTACAAAGGCCACTCCTACGTCCTCACAGCCGGCGAGTCGTACATTATTGATACGACGAAGCCACATCGATTTACGAATCACACAGACAAGGCTTGTCGATTGATAAGTGCGCATACGCCAACCACATTTTAGTGGGGGCTTGCCTTGTGTGATCACAAGGAGAGCGTATGAAAACCCAAGAGCAATGGATTGAGCTAAAAAACAATCTAAACATCGAAAACAGGGCGTACATTAACGGTGAATACAGTGCCGCTTTAACAGGGCAAACCATCCCGGTAGTTAACCCAGCAACAGACGAGATATTCACCGAAATCGCCCGTTGCCAAAGTGAAGATGTCGACCTCGCGGTATCATACGCTCGCCAAGCATTTCAATCTGGTATCTGGAGTGAAAGCAGCCCAGCTCATCGCAAAGCAGTGCTTAAACAGTTTGCTGACCTGATTGATCAACACCAAGAAGAGTTAGCACTATTAGAAACTCTCGATACTGGTAAACCTATCTCTCACAGCTTCTCTACCGACATTCCTGGCGCGGCGAGTTCTTTGCGCTGGTACGCCGAAGCGATCGACAAAGTGTACGGTGAAGTTGCCCCAACAGAAAAAGACGTACACGCTTTTATTTCTCATCAGCCAATTGGCGTGGTTGCCGCGGTTGTGCCGTGGAACTTCCCACTTTGGCTCGCGTGTTGGAAGCTTGGCCCTGCTTTAGCAGCTGGTAACAGCGTGATCTTAAAACCTTCAGAGAAGTCATCACTGACCGCGATATTCTTAGGCCAGCTTGTATCTCAAGCGGGCTTGCCAACAGGCGTTTTCCAAGTCGTGACGGGTTTTGGTCATGAAGCTGGCGACGCGCTGGCGAAACACCAAGATGTAGACTGCATCGCCTTCACTGGCTCAACGCGCATTGCAGGTCAACTGATGGTCAGCTCGGGTGAGAGCAATCTAAAGCGTGTGTTTGCAGAAGCGGGCGGCAAGAACGCGAATATCGTGTTTGAAGATTGTGATGATTTAGACCGCGCAGCAGCAGAAACCGCTGCAGGGTGTTTCTACAATCAAGGTGAGGTGTGCGTCGCGGCAACCCGCTTGCTTGTTCACGAAAGCATCAAAGATCAGTTCATAGAAAAAGTTATTCAAGCGTCGAAAGCGTTCACGCCAAAAGACCCAATGGACCCAAGTTCATCCATGGGCGCGCTTATCGACCAAGATCATAAATCAAAAGTGTTGGAATACATCTCGTTAGGTGAATCAGAAGGTGCAAACGTACGTTGTGGCGGCGATGTCGATGGGCAGGGCGCATTTGTCTCCCCAACCATTTTAGACAACGTCGACAACAAGATGCGTGTCGCCCAAGAGGAAATTTTTGGTCCGGTGCTGTGTGTCATTCCATTCAAAGATGAAGCGCAAGCAATTGAGATCGCTAACGATTCGAAGTACGGCCTAGGTGCCGCACTTTGGAGTAGCAATATCAACCGCGTTCATCGTGTAGCAAAACGACTGCAAGCCGGCTCGGTTTGGGTCAACAACTACAACGAAGGTGACATGACGGTCCCATTTGGTGGATTCAAAATGAGCGGAAATGGTCGAGATAAGTCTCTCCACGCGATTGAAAAATTCACCGAAACCAAAACCACTTGGATTCGCCTACATCCTTAAGCCTGCTGACGATTACGATAAATAAAGGAATAGTTCTATGAACAAGCATACGGATTCGTTTTACGCGCACTCTGTGCCAAACATGCCGGAATACCCACAACTGCAAGACAACATCGAGTGCGATGTGTGTGTAGTCGGTGCGGGATTCTCTGGTCTTTCTTCTGCGCTGCACCTAGCCGAAAAGGGTTTTAAAGTCGTTGTGTTAGAAAGCGCAAAAGTGGGCTTTGGAGCAACTGGTCGTAACGGTGGCCAAATCGTTAACAGCTACAGCCGAGATGTTGACGTGATTGAAAGCCGTTACGACCAAAACCAAGCCAAAGCTCTGTGCGATATGATTTTTGAAGGCGGCGATATCATCCGTGGTCTGATCGACAAATACGACATCAACTGCGATTACAAGCAAGGTGGCTTGTTCACGGCACTGAATAGTAAACAACTCAAAGGGCTAGAAGAACATAAGAAGAACTGGGAGCGTTACGGCAACGACCAACTGACTCTGCTTGACGCAGGAGAGGTAGAACAAGCGGTAGGTACGAAAGTGTACACTGGCGGTTTGCTGGATATGCGCGGTGGTCACATTCACCCGCTAAAACTGGCATTAGGTGAAGCCGCTGCGTTTACGTCTCTAGGTGGTCAAATCTTTGAGCAGTCGGCGGTCGTGTCGATTGATAAAGGCATTAAGCCAGTAGTGAAAACAGCGCAAGGCAGCGTGAAGAGCAAGTACGTGGTACTGGCAGGTAACGCCTACCTTGGTGGTTTGGCACCAAACATCAGCAACAAAGCGATCCCGTGCGGCACACAAGTGGTGGCGACTCAGCCTTTGCGTGATGAGCAGCTAAAACAAGTGCTGACCAGTGACTACTGCGTTGAAGACTGTAACTACTTGCTTGACTACTTCCGCTTAACCGCCGACAAGCGTTTGTTGTTCGGAGGTGGCGTAGTTTACGGTGCACGTGACCCAGAAAACATCGAATCACTGATCCGTCCGAAGATGGAAAAAGTTTTCCCACAATTGAAAGACATCAAGATTGATTACACCTGGACGGGTAACTTCTTACTGACTTACTCACGCATGCCGCAATTTGGCTCGTTTGCAGACAACATTTACTACCTACAAGGCTACAGCGGTCACGGTGTAACGTGTACTCATCTCGCAGGCAAGTTGCTGGCAGAAGCTCTGACCGGACACGCAGAACGCTTTGATGCGTTTGCGGCTCTGAAACATTACTCCTTCCCGGGGGGCCGCCACTTCCAAATTCCGTTTACGGCAATGGGCGCGGCTTACTACAACCTACGTGACAAACTGGCGATTTAAGAGATAAGGAATATCCAATGAGCAAAGTAGTGAAATTTGCAGCCCTTCAACTGACGAAAAGCTGGGATCTGGAAGAAAATCTAGCTAAAGCCAAAAAGGCGATTCGTGAAGCAGCACAAAACGGTGCGAACGTGATTCTTCCTCAAGAGCTGTTCGCTGCACCTTACTTCTGCAAAAAACAAGAAGCGAAGTATTTCGAGCTTGCGGAAGAAACGGAGAATTGTCGTCTTATTAAAGAGATGAGTGCGTTGGCTAAAGAGCTCGGCGTGGTTATTCCTGTTAGCTACTTTGAAAAAGCGGGCAACACGTTTTTTAACTCGCTAGTGATGATAGATGCCGATGGCACGGTACTAGATAACTACCGCAAGTCACACATTCCTGACGGTCCGGGCTACAGTGAAAAGTACTACTTTAGCCCTGGCGATACCGGTTTCAAAGTGTGGCAAACCAAGTTCGGTAAGTTCGGTGCTGGCATTTGCTGGGACCAATGGTTTCCAGAGCTTGCTCGCAGTTTGGCTCTACACGGCGCGGAAGCGATTTTCTATCCAACTGCAATCGGTTCTGAGCCTCAAGATCCAACACTGGACTCGCGTGATCACTGGCAACGTACAATGCAAGGTCACTCGGCAGCAAACCTCGTTCCAGTGATTGCGTCAAACCGAGTCGGCACTGAAGTCGATGATGGTATCGAGACCACGTTCTACGGCTCATCTTTTATCACTGACCACACCGGTGCAAAAATTGCCGAAGCACCACGTGAAGGTGAAACCATCATTTACGCAGAAATCGATCTCGCTGCGACAGCGAAAGCGCGTCACGCATGGGGCTTGTTCCGCGACCGTCGTCCAGACCTTTACACCAGCGTTGGTAAACTAGCTGTTTAAAGAGGCGTTAATATGAAGTTATCGACAACACCAGCGCAAGATGGCTTCTATTTTCCGGCTGAGTTTCAGCCGGTTAGTGAAGTTTGGCTAGCGTGGCCAGAAAGGAAAGACAACTGGCGTGATGACGCATTACCCGCGCAAGAAACCTTTGCCAGAATCGCGAACTTAATCGCGGAAGTGACCAAGGTGTGCGTGGCGGTATGCTCGCACAACTTTGACCGAGCGCGTCAAATGCTCCATTCAGACGTACGTTTGGTGGAAATCCCATTTAACGATGCGTGGATGCGCGATATTGGACCGACCGTGCTCGTGAATCAGGCGGGCGAGCGCCGTGGGATTAGTTGGCAATTTAACGCGTGGGGCGGCGAATACAACGGGCTTTACGATAACTGGCAGCAGGACGATCTTGTCGCTGGCTCGGTGTGCGACATCATCGGTATAGATTATTACCGCGCTCCGTTTGTACTTGAAGGTGGGGCGATTCACACCGATGGTGAAGGCACCCTTTACACCACAGAAGAGTGCTTACTTAGTCCGGGGCGAAATCCGCAATTGAGCAAAGCGCAAATCGAAGAGCAGTTAAAGGCGTATCTCGGCATCGAAAAAATCATTTGGTTGCCAAATGGTTTATTCAATGACGAAACAGACGGCCATGTTGACAACCTGATGCACTTTATCGCACCGGGTAAGGTGGTACTAAGTTGGACCGATGACCCAAGCGATCCGCAATACGCGTTGTCTCGTCAAGCAGAGCAAGTGCTGAAATCGCAGCAAGATGCGAAAGGGCGCGAGATTGAAATTGCCCGTTTGCCATTACCGGGTCCGTTGCATTATAGCGAGCGCGAAGCCAATGGCATTGACGCCAGTTCAGGAATGAGCCGACAAGCTGGCGAACGCCTAAGTGCCTCTTATGCGAACTTTCTTATCGTCAACGGCCATGTGTTCTTACCGATGTTGGATGAAGACACCGACGCCATTGCGATCAATATTTTGCAAAACGCGATGCCGGAATACCAAATCATCACGATACCGTCGAGAGAGGTTCTACTCGGCGGAGGGAACATTCACTGCATTACGCAGCAGATCCCCGCTTAAACACAAGCTCGCCGCTGACTCAGCGGCGATGATGAGCTGTCAAAAGGAATGACCATGCAACAGATACAAAACCAAAGCCTTGTTTCGTTTATGGTAGCGAACCCGCAACAGGGCATTGCAGTGACTAATCCGGCGACCGGAGAGCTTCTTGGGTACGCACCAGTCTCAACCGAGAATGACATTTTAAATAGCATTGAACGTGCCCATGTCGCGCAGAAAGAATGGGCGGCACTGCCAGCAAAAACGCGCGCTGGTATGCTCAATCGTTGGTTCCAACTCCTGTTAGAAAACAAAGGCGACCTTGGCCGTTTGATGACGTTAGAACAAGGTAAGCCGCTAGCGGAAGCTCAAGGTGAAGTGCTTTACGGCGCGAGCTTTATCGAATGGTTTGCTGAAGAAGCGAAACGTACCTACGGTGAGACGATTCCTGCGCCAAGTGCAGACAAGCGTTTGGTGACCATCAAACAGCCAATTGGTGTTGCCTGTGCGATTACACCTTGGAACTTCCCAATTGCGATGATCACGCGCAAAGCAGGGCCAGCTTTAGCGGCAGGCTGTAGTTTTGTCGTAAAGCCATCTGAATCCACGCCGTTGTCTGCGTTTGCGGTTGCAGAGCTCGCCTACCAAGCAGGCATCCCGCGTGATGTGCTGCAAGTGGTTCTAGGTGAAAACTCCCGTCAGGTCGGTGCTATCTTCACTTCACACCCGTTGATTCGCAAGTTGTCGTTCACTGGCTCTACTCAAGTTGGTCGCGTGCTGATGCAGCAAAGCGCGGCTGACATCAAACGTACCTCAATGGAGCTAGGTGGCAACGCGCCATTTATCGTATTCGATGATGCGGATATTGATGCAGCTGTGGCGGGCGCGATGGCGTCGAAATTCCGTAACGCAGGTCAAACGTGTGTGTGTGCGAACCGTTTCTACGTACACAGCAAAGTGTATGACGAGTTCGTTGCTAAGTTCGACGCAGCGGTTCAGCAACTCAAAGTCGGTAACGGCTTGGAAGAGGGCGTGAACATCGGTCCTGTGATCAGCGAATTGGCAAAGCAAGGCATTCAAGCGCTTATCGATGGCGCTATTGAGCAAGGCGCGAAGCCGGTTTCAGCACTCAAAAAGCTTGATGGTCTATTTATGCAGCCAGTGGTTCTCAAAGACGTTACTCACGACATGAAGATTGTCTCTGAGGAAATCTTTGGCCCTGTCGCGCCAGTGATTCGTTTTGACAGCGACGCACAGCTGATCGAAATGGCGAACGACACCATTTACGGTCTTGCGTCGTACTTCTACAGCCAAAACATCCACCGTGTTTGGAAAATCGCAGAAGCGCTCGAATACGGCATGGTCGGCATTAACGAAGGCATGATTTCTACTGAAGTGGCTCCTTTCGGTGGTGTTAAGCAGTCCGGTATCGGACGTGAAGGAGCAAAACAAGGTATCGATGAATACATGGACGTGAAATATCTCTGCTTTGGCGGCAACTAATTAAGGACAAAACAATGACAAACCAACAACTACACGAAAGAAGAAGCCAAGTTATCGCTCAAGGCATGGGCGCACTGTACCCGCTTTACGTCGAGAAAGCTGAAAACGCTTACGTATGGGATATCGAAGGCAACAAATACATCGACTTTGCAGCGGGCATTGCGGTGACCAATACCGGGCATTCTCACAAACGCATCAGTGAAGCGGTAAAAGCTCAGTTGGATAACTTCTCGCACACGTGTGCGATGGTTACGCCGTACGCGTCATTCGTTGAGCTGGCAGAAAAGCTGACAGAACTTGCACCGGGTGAGACTAAGAAGAAAGCGATCTTTCTAACCACTGGCGCTGAGGCGGTCGAAAACGCAGTGAAAGTAGCGCGCGCTCATACTGGTCGTAGCGGCGTGATAGCGTTTAAAGGCGGTTTTCACGGTCGTACTAACATGACGATGGGGTTAACCGGTAAAGTTGCGCCATATAAAGCAGGCTTTGGTCCTTTCCCGAACGAAATCTACCACGCGCCGTACCCAAATGCGTTCCACGGCATCAGCGTTGAACAAAGCTTACAAGCGATCGACGATCTATTTGCTTGCGATATTGAACCTTCACGCGTTGCGGCGATTATCTTCGAGCCAGTGCAAGGCGAGGGCGGCTTCTACAAAGCACCTGAAGCGTTTGCACAAGGCTTGCGTCAGCTGTGTGATAAGCACGGTATCATGCTGATTGCCGATGAAATCCAAACGGGTTTTGCTCGTACCGGTAAAATGTTTGCCACAGAATACCTAGGCATTGAACCAGACCTAATGACAATGGCGAAAGGCATTGCTGGTGGTTTCCCAATCTCAGCGGTGGTTGGGAAAGCGGATGTGATGGATTCAGCACTACCTGGTGGTTTAGGTGGCACTTATGCGGGCTCTCCACTTGGTTGCGTTGCTGGTCTTGAAGTGCTGAAAATCATCGAAGAAGAAGACTTGTGTGCTAAAGCAATGGGCATCGGTGAAGTGGTCAATGCTCGTATGACGAAACTGCAACAGTCAGTGCCTGCTATCGGTGAAATCCGTACTACAGGTGCGATGATGGCGATTGAATTTACTGATCCAGAATCAGGCAAACCACTGCAAGAGATGACTAAAGCGGTGATTTCTAAAGCGCAAGAAAACGGCCTTATCCTGCTTTCTTGTGGAGTAAAAGCGAATGTGATTCGTTTGTTACCGCCGCTGACCATTGAATCTGAGGTACTGAACGAAGGTTTAGACAAACTGGAAAAAATCATTCTCGAAGTCGTGTAAAACTAGCCTTCAAACTGAATGTTAACTAGAAAGGAAACCCATGCTTGCAACGGTTTCCTTTTCTATTTCATCGAGTTGATGAAACGTTAACCACATGAGGTTAAAAAAATAGCAATACGAGATGTGAAATGTGTTTCATGTCGAAAATAATTGACTGATGTAGTGATATCAGGTGCTTTGATGGTGAGAAGAAATTACATTTGAATCAATAGTCTACGTACTACCAATGGTTATAATTTACTTACTATTAAGGATTCTGATGAAACGTTCACTAATTGGATTAACCATGCTTGCTTCTTTCGGCTGTTTTGCCGAAGGCGTACTGGATCTCAATACACTTGCAAACAACAATACCGACAATCTGGTTTGGGTTGGGCACTTAAGCCCTGACACCGATAGTGCAGTTTCGGTGATCTTAGCGTCACATATCTACGGCGGTGAAGCAGCGTTAACTGGCGAAGCCAATCCAGAAAGTAAGTTTGTGTTTGAATACTGTGGAATGGAAGCGCCAAAAGTGAAGGCGGACTTTTCTTCTCACGATATTGGTTTGGTGGATTTCAATCAGTCTACTCAACTCGCAAAATCGGTTGATCCAAGCTCTATTGTGGCGATTATTGACCATCACGCTATGGGAAGTTCGCCAATCAGCATGCCGCAAATCGTCACGATGGACATTCGTGCTTGGGGTTCTGCAGCAACAATTCTTACGGCAAATGCCGAGAAGTTAAACGTTAAACTGCCTAAGAATATTGCGTGTGCAGGTTTAGGGGCTATTTTGTCGGACACGGTTGTGTTCCAATCTTCGACTACCACCGAATATGACAAACAGTACGCGCAAAAGCTGGCGGACATTGCAGGCATCAAAGACATCAAAGGTTTTGGTGAACAAATGTTGTTGGCGAAATCGGATCTGAGCCATTTCTCAGCAGAGACGATTTTGACGATGGACTACAAAAACTTTGAATTCGCAGGTAAAAAGGTAGGCATCGGCGTAGCAGAAACGCTCAATGCGCAGCAGTTGATTGACCGCAAACAGGACTTCAACGAAGCCATTCAAGCGTATAAGAAAGCTCAGAATCTTGATTACTTGTTCTTCTCGATCACAGATACCAAGCACAAACGTGCAAACATGCTTTGGGCGGATGATGCAGATAAGAAAGTGCTATCAAAAGCCTTTGATGTGAAAATTGACAATGACATGTTGGTATTGGATGGCGTGACGTCTCGCAAGCGTCAAATTGGTCCTGCAATTCAACAAGCGATTGAATCACTCTAGTGACTAAGCCACACTGAAAATAATCAAAAAACCACCGTTAAAGGTGGTTTTTTCGTTTTTGGCAAGACAGAGTTGGAAATTTAGATTCAACGCAAAAGAGCAGAAGAAAACAGTCTCCCGCTTGCGATAAGCCATTGCGTATATAATAAAGGTCAATTGCTATCATTATTAGCTCATAATCTCATGCGAGAGAGTTGTAAAAGCCAATGTGCAGCAGTAGTCTCAGCAAATAATTGCCGCTCAATCACTTATTCTTTGCGATTGAGAGTCCATCCCCACTTTTCCACTTATTAAAGTGAGATAGTGAACCTGCTTACTGAAAATTGTTCGTGGCAGAACATTAGGAGAAGTTTTGGCTAATAAGACAATAAGAAATGCCATCTTAATAGGGCTAGTCCCCATCATTATTTTTGCTGTCGCTTTTAATGCCTTGTCAAATTTATATGTTGGGTATATCAAAGAGGCGAAAATCAAAACGTTGGTTGAATACTTAAATCACAGATCCACGTTTTTAGAGAGTGCCATTACCAAACAGATCGCCCAGCTCGACTTCAACTGTCAATCTGATGATATGAAAGTGCTGCGTGACCCTCGTTACTACAACCGCTACATTCGGTTTATTGGCATGACCACGGAAGATGGCGACTCGTGCTCAAGCGTAGGGATGCCTGTCTCCAAAGTTACGTCATCCGAACGGGTTCAATTAGATACCAACTTCTATATTTCCTTGATTTTGCCGGAATACAAAGACCAAGCAGAATGGATGGTAATTTATGACAATCAGCACGTTGAGGTGTTTTGGGTTCTCGATAACAGTTGGATAAAACAGCTTATTGCTGAGCCGTGTGAAGAGTGCTTATTCGTAAAATTTGAATATCACGAACCTATGTTTGGTGACCTTTCAATCAGTCGCGGCATGCCAAACATTATTGATGAAGACAATGCGCTATCGAGCGAGTTTTTCTTCTCTGATGAATCTCAGGCCAACATGCTCATCAAGATTTACAGTGGTGAAGCCTTGGCCGCATACGCGAATCAGCGTCTTTTCGTGTGGGGTGTGCCTGCTACTTTGATTCTTGGGATTGTGTTTGCGCTGTTTTATATCTCAAGTAAAAGCCTAAGAAAGTCTATCAAAGGACTGATTCAAAACGGTATCAATAACGGCGAATTTATCCCTTATTATCAAGCTATTGTGGATAGCAGAGATGGCCAAACTGTAGGTTATGAAGCGTTGGTGCGTTGGTCAAGACGCGATGGTTTGGTGCCACCGAATATGTTTATTGGCGCCGCAGAAGAGAGCGGATTGATTGTTCCGATGACGAACCAGATGATTCGCAAAATCATCCAAGATCTTGAGTCACTGCCTGAGTCGATTTGGGTGAGTGTCAATATTGTCTCTTCTCATTTAGAAACCGGTTCGTTAACCAAACTGTTGGCAGATTTGAATTGGCCGTGTGCAAACCGAATTCATTTTGAGCTAACAGAAAGAATTCCGGTTAAAGACGTAGAAGCCGCGAAAAAAGAGATTCTCTACCTCACCAACAAAGGTTACAAGTTCAAAATTGATGACTTTGGAACAGGTTATGGTGGCTTTTCTTACTTGCAGGACTTGGGTATTCGCTGCTTGAAAGTGGACAAAATGTTCGTTGATCCAATTGGCTCAGACGACCAAAAACTTAAAGTGTTGGATTCTATTGTGTCTGCGGCGATGAAAGCGGAATGTGAAATGATTGCCGAAGGCGTAGAAAACAGAAAACAGATTGAGTATTTGGCTACGCACAATATCTACTTGATCCAAGGTTATGTGTACGCAAAACCAGAGCCAATCGAGAATATTGCTGAACCGAATCCGGAGGCGTAACTTCTGTTCGTTGATTTTAAAGGTGTCCAATGTTGCACCTTTTTTCTTGCCTATTGTTTACCAGAAAATAGGGAAGTCATTAGAGTTGACTCCCAACTCTAAACCGAAAACTTGAGCTGATTTTTATATCACGATGAGACGATTTTGATATTCGGCATATTGTCGAACTGAGCACTTCCCATTACATTTTTTTGCCATCTCATAGATGGTCGTCGAAGTAAATAAACAGAATGTAATTTCTAAATTTATGTATTGTGAGAATCACGATGAGTGAACATGAGTTCATGTGCTCGTTTGACGAGCAATTAGCGATGGCCAAAAGTGAATTAATTTCAGCAATTACCCGTTATCGAGAAAACATCTTGATGAGAGATACTAAAATCAGAGCTGAGTTGGAGGTTGAATTAGAGAAAAAGTTTCATACATACGAAGCGCTAACCAGTCAGCGGTATTGCTGAGTTGTTTGTATTCATAATTTGAATTTTTAATGTTGTCTAATAATAAAAGTTTGAATGTTTGACTCTATGATAAGCAAAAATACTTTTAATAAGATCGCAATGCTATTACTCCTCACGAGTTTGTTTGGTTGTAATAGCGACAGTGGAAGCAGCACTAGCCGACCACCAATGAGCTTGCCAGAAGAAGTATTACCTGACGAGCCAGAAATTGAAGCTCCAATACCGGAACTGCCAGTGCCTGAGTTTCCTGATATTTCCAAACCGGAAGTTCCTGAAACGCCAGAGGTGACGCCGCCGGAGCCTTCTGATCCCGTTATTCCAGAGCCGCCAGTACCAGACAAAGTGGTGTCTCGTATTGCACTAAACCAAAGCCGTGTGTCGCTTGCAGAGGGTGAGCTGGCGCAGGTGAAAGTCATCGGCTTTTATAACGATGGCACTCAAGACGACCTTACATCACAAGTTGTTTGGAACGTTGAAAATGCTGACATTGTTAACATCGACGAACGCGGTGTGATTACAGCGCTTAAAACAGGTGTTTCGGTCATTCGCGCAGACCTAGATGAGTTCAGTAGCGAAATGACCGTACAGGTTGTGGACGCGAAGTTGACCAACATTTACTTCGATCTGCCACATAAGGCGATTGCCAAAGGGCTAAGCTTTCAAGCGAAAGCTTACGGTGAATATACCGACAAACAAACCCGTGATATTAGCCATCTCGTAGAGTGGGACTCCACAGATTGTAGCGTTGTCATGCCAGGCATAAATGGTATTTTCACCGCACAAGATGAGGGTGACGCGGATATCTATGCCGAGCTTGATGGCTTAACCAGTACGCATGGTTCTATTACTGTCACGCCTGCGGTATTAGTGAGTATGGACATTTCGTCAACCGCACTGGAAATGCCATTGGGCACACATAAGTCTTTGGTGGTCATGGGAACGTTGAGCGATGGTGAACAAGTCGACCTCACCCGAGGTATCACTTGGCACGTCGATAACGATGTGGTTGAGATTGTCGACAACGTTGTGAAAGCCAAACATAAAGGAACAGCGTTGGTGACGGCTGCGTTAGATGGTGTGCAAAGCGAGCCAATACAAGTGCAGGTGACCGATGCAATCCTAACAAATATTGAAGTGACAACGAATGTGTCGAGCGTGGCAAAAGGCAACTCAACCCAGCTGTCTGCACAAGGAGTTTATAGCGATGAAAGCCGCGTTGAGTTGACCGAACAGGTTGCTTGGTGGGTTGATAATCAAGATGTTCTGCAACTAGAAGGCGCTCGCGTTAAAGGTCTTGCGGTAGGGCAGGCAATGGTTTACGCCACCAAAGATGCGATCACCAGTGCACCATTGCAAATTCAAGTAACGAATGCGGTATTAGAAAAAATCCATGTTCATCCTAGTGAAATCACTCTAGAGGAAAAGAACGTCCAGCGATTTTATGCCTACGGTGAATATAGCGATGAAACCACTCAGGATGTAACGCATCGAGTGACATGGCGAAGCAGTAATAAAGCGGTTTTAGATTTGATTGCTGGTGGGCTCTCAAATAGTGCTCAGCTTGGTTCGGTCAGCATTTCAGCTTCCCTTGGGGAGTTAAAAGGCACCTCTGAGGTCAAGGTTGTTGAGGCGGAAGAAAAAGAGTCTGCCATCTCTATTTGCCCACAGCCTCGTTCAGGAGAAGGAAGCGCGGAAGCGTGTTTGATGGTAGCGAGTGATGAAGATGGTCGCCTATTTACCGCACCACCATCAGTGAAGCTCATGAACAAACTAGGCTATGAGCTTGTTAAACCTTTGAGCTACGACGCGACAAAACCAAAAACTTACGTTGGCATCAAAACGGAAGACGGTACACGCGGCCCTGTGGGTGACTTTGCGATGTTCAACCAGTACGGACGTGATCGCGCAGGCTTAACCAGCCAATACGCAAACTGGTGTCATGATTTGTCTGTAAGAAACTTTGCTGGTCGTGACAACTGGCGTCGTGCCACTCGCACTGAGTTGTTTAGCTTGTATCGTGCATCACGAGGCAGTGTTTGGGACGGGACTGAAAGCATCTATGAAGAAGACAAAGATGGCGGAGGTTTTGGTTGGCCAGCAAACTCGGAATATTGGTCTACTTCGCTAATGGATTTACCGCATCATGAGGGCGTCGTGTATGACATCATTAACCTGCATCGAGGTCGAGCGCAGTTGGTGATGGATGCTCGAGACCCGGCTTATGCTTCCTGCGTGTCTGACGCGCCTGGCGTTCCTCTTAAGTAAATGAATAGGCTCCTTCGGGAGCTTATTTTTTATCTCATCAGCATCGCTTGACTTCACTTATTAGCCGCGTAGCATCGATGTACGTCAATATTATGTGCAAAGGAAGGCCATATGACCGTCAAGGTATTTTGGAAAAACCCTTACCAAACAGAACTCACCTCCACGGTAACTCGAATTTCGGACAAAGAAGTCGAGTTATCCCACACTATTTTTTATGCTGAATCCGGCGGACAAGAGAGCGATGCAGGTACGATCGACGGGATTCCTGTCGTCGGTGCAATTAAGTCTGGCTCACGCATTGTTTACACTCTAGAACGTCAACCCACGTTTCGAGTTGGCGACCAAGTGATCACTCAAATTGACTGGCAAAGGCGTTATGCGTTGATGAAGCTCCACTTTGCGGCGGAAGTTATACTTGAACTGTTCACGCAAAAATTTGCAAACATTCAGAAGGTTGGCGCACATATCTCCGCAGATAAAAGCCGAATTGATTTTGAATGGCCTGAAAGCATCACGCCACTGCTGGCGGAGTTTCAACAACGAGCTCAGGCAGTTATCGATTCGGACGCTGAGATTGAGAGCGCATTCTCTGACGAAGGCCAAGAAAGGCGCTATTGGAAAGTGGAAGGCTTCGCTCAAGTGCCTTGCGGTGGTACACACCTTAAGCGCACCTCTGAAGTCGGCCGCATTGCCTTAAAACGTAAAAACGTTGGTAAAGGAAAAGAAAGAGTCGAAATTACTCTGGTTAGCTAACCGATTTCAGCGTTCAGTATTTCTGAACGCTGATTAAAAAAATTCAAATTGACTCTCTGACCGCGAGAACTAACATTCACGCACTTTGTTCATATCGTTTCAAGATAGCGTTGACACTCATTTTGGAAATGTAAATGAAGGCTTTGATTGAGGTTCTTGACGGGCAGGTGCAACACTGTCCGATAAATCAAAAGTTTGATATTAGCTCGACGGATTTTTACATTGTCTTAAACCATAACTGTGCTTTGGAGTTATGTGATTCTAAAGGCATTAAACAGCTTATCGACCCACCTTGTTTGGTCGCTATTGGCGCGGATTTCAAAGGGCAAATCGCCATCAATTCGTTCGTAGAAAATGCCAATATTTCGGGTTTCAGACTGGCTGCGTGTTTCATTGAAAAACTCAATCAACAGTTGAACTTCCGCGAGCTTTGCGATGGCGTGTTCTCGGGGAATGTGGTGGTGAGTTTCACTTTACGTCCGGGAATCGTGGATATTTACTCAGCATTAAAAGCAATGGTGAAAAAGGGCTGTGGTAACCGTTCAAATGATGAATTGCTCGATATCAACAGCATGCTTTTGTATTTGTTGATGCACTTTGAGCAGAGCGCCAGTCAGGCAGAAACTCGTTCATATTCTTCGTTGTCTTCACGTATTCGCGCGCTGATTTCTAAAGATCTAACGAAGCCGTGGACGCTCAAAGAAATTGCGAAACTGGTTTACATGAGTGAGTCGACGGTAAAAAGAAAGTTGAACAAGGAAGGGACGACGTTTACTGACGTGCTGCAGGCTGCACGACTAGATACAGCACAAAAAATGGTGTGCAACAGCGATGCGAGTGTCAGTGCAATAGCTGAGCTATGTGGTTTTAAGCATGCCTCTTATTTTGGTGCCTGTTTCAGAAAAGAATATGGTGTCACACCGCTTGCTTATCGAAAACAAGCCCAGCTCAGAGCGAGTTGATCGTATTGAATAACAAAACGCCCGATACAAAATCGGGCGTTCTCTTGAATATGATGGGGATGATTACTTAAACCGTTATTGCTTCTTTTCTTGCGCGCAACGACGTTAAAATTTGAGGCAGTAAAGACATCACAATCATACCCACCATCAAGCTGTATTGGAGTGGGGTAAAGTTTTCACCCAACAGCAATAACCCAGAGACGATCCCTGCAATCGGGTTGGCAATGCCACCAAACGTAAAGTCGACCACAGACATGCGTTGCAACAACCACACATACATGCCGTAGCCTAGCGCGGTGTTGAGCACAATGACCCAAAGCAGCCCGAGTGTGTTGGTCATATCTATATTCTGTACGGCATGCACATAAGGCTGCGGATTGATGGTAGCTAACACAGCCGCGGCGATAGACAGCAATACTCCACCCAAAATCAACTGCCACGTGAGTACCGTCCACCAATGCATTTTTGTGCCGAGTGATTTGGTTACGCCACTGCCAATCACGATACACATGATGGCCGCCAGCATCGCCCCTAAGCCGATAGGGTTGAGCGAGATTGAGCTTGGATCGAACAAGAACCACGCTAACGCAATCAACACTGCGCCGCTAATACCTTGTATTGCGCTAGGCTGACGTTTGTAAACCGCCCAACCAAACAGCATGGCAAAGACGGGGACAGAAATCATGCCGACACCGGAAATTGCAGAAGGTAGGGTCAACGCCATCACAAAAATGAGGCCAAAGAAGAAGGCGATGTTAATCGTGCCCAATACCAATAACACTTTCCATTCGTGCTTTTTAGGCAGCGAAGGTTTGATTGCCAGTAGCAGTAGTCCGGCTGGCAGTGCCCGCAGTGCTCCCAGCAACACAGGCGGCCAGTCTGGAAGAGTGAACTGCGTAACGGCATAAGTAGTGCCCCAGAAAAATGCGGGGATCATTGCGAGTAATATGTTCATGTAAAATATCTTTACGTTGAGATAATTAATTGTAAAGGTACGCGCTAGATTGCTTTTTGTAAAGTATCTTTATGTTAAAATAAATCGCCAGGCCGAATTCGTATTGGAGAAAGAAAACTCGTGGACGCAATTGATAGAGTAGTAACGCAGTGGGCAAAGGAAAAACCAGATCTTGATACCGAACCAATGGCTATCATGGGTAGGCTAATGCGCATTGCTAAGCATATGGAGTGTCGAGTCGCTGATCTGCACAAACAATATGACCTGAAAATGGGCGAATTTGATGTGTTAGCCACGCTGCGCCGTGCCGGAGCGCCTTACCGTCTCACCCCATCAGAGTTGATTGCGTCGATGATGCTCACGTCCGGAGCGATGACCAACCGCTTAGACAAGCTAGAAAAGAAAGGCTTTATTGCCAGAGAGCACAGTAAAGAAGACCGACGCAGTGTTACTGTTGAGCTAACAACTGAAGGCTTGGCGTTGATTGAGTCGTTGATCCAAGAGCATGTGGATGTACAACATAGTTTGATTAGTGGATTGTCGGCGGATGAAAAGTCACAAGTGAATCAGGCGTTAAAGTTACTACTGCCTCAATTTGAATAGCGAATCTCGTTGCAAAAAAACAAGGAATGAGCATGAATATCAAAGAATTGGAATCCTTTTTAGAGACATTTATGTGCGCCGAAAGTGACTTCCCCTTTGGCCCTGACGCGCTTGTGTTCAAAGTAAAAGGCAAGATGTTCGCGATAATCGCGGAGCGTGGTGGTCGAGAATACGTCAGTGTTAAAGTGAAACCGGAAGATGGAGAAGTGCTAACGTCCCAGTTTACCGACATCACACCGGGCTACCACCTTAACAAACGCCATTGGGTCACAGTGTATTTCAATGGTGATGCCGAAGATGGTCTCATTCAAGACTTGTGCGAGTGCTCTTACGATTTGGTTGTAGCGAAACTGCCCAAAGCGCAACGTACATTGCTTGGACACTGAAGCCAAATAGCATTTCAGAAAAGCATTTAGGCAATAACGAAAACCATCAATTGCTCGCTGAAAAACTCGCACCTTTTTTGAGCTCGGACTATATAAAAAGAAGTTGCGTAAAAAGGGAAGTGATATGCGAGCACTATCTGACTGGTTAGAAGCCTACGGTGAAAGCCATCAAAACCCAATCAATCAAAAAATTCACAAAGTTGCCGTACCGGGTATTTATCTTTCTGTGGTTGGGCTTATTTGGTCCATTCCTCAACTTTCAATCTTAGGTTTTCAGCTCAACTGGGTTTGGTTCGCTGTCATTCCGGTTTGGGTCTTTTACTTCCGTTTATCTCTCAGTGTGTTCATGATGATGCTCGGTTACACGTTAGCGTGTATTGGTTTGATTTGGTCGTTGGAGATTCTACAGCTACCCGTCTTACACATTTCTATGCTGTTGTTTGGCGCTTTGTGGATTCTTCAGTTCATTGGGCACAAAATCGAGGGCAAAAAGCCATCCTTTTTTGAGGACCTACAGTTCTTATTAATCGGCCCAATCTGGGTGTTTCGAAAGCACTAAATGCGCAAGCTGAGTGTATTGCCACAACACGATTAAGATTTTGAGTGTAGTATTCGGCTCCTTTCGACGTTTATGTAGTAGAGGCGAGTGGTGAGTGACGCGCATTTCCAAGGGCAGTTTGAAGTCGAGTTAAAGTATCGAGTAAAAAATCATGATGCATTTTTAAACACGCTCAAACAGATTGAGCATGAAGTCATGTTCGAAAACAACCAAGAGTCAGATTGGTTTTACGATACCCCACAACGCACGCTGACTCAGCAGGGGAAGAGTTTAGTGCTCAGAGAAATTCAGCCTGCTGGCATCAAACTGTGGATTGTAAAAGGGCCAGAAGCTGACCGTTGTGAAGCAACAAATATCACTAAGTTAGATTCTGCTCAAAGTATGCTCGAAAACATGGGCTACGAAGTGATTCAACGCAGCAAGAAAATCAGAAGTATCTTCTTTGTCGGCGAGTTCCATATCACCTTAGATTTTCTCGATGGTTTTGGTCACTTTGCGGAGTTCGCTATTATGACCGACGACGAAACTGCTTTGGCTCGCTATCGCGAGCAGTTAGTCGCACTTGCGCAGCAGTTTCATCTGAGCGAAGCGGATAGAGAGCATCGCTCATACAAAGAGATTTTATCAGCATAGTCGCTATTTCTTTCCTTTCTAAAACGCGAAGCGAATTCTTCTCAAAACACAATGTCATTTTTGTGTTCTTCTCATTGGTTTGACAGGCAACTCCTAGTAAACAGCACTATGATTACCATAGTGCTGATGCACTGAACCCACACTATCATTTAATGAGTGACGCTGTCACTTTGTGGAGGAGTAATGTATAACCGAGAACATAAGTATGTTTATTGGCGAGAGGAGAGAAAGAAAGGAAAATGGCACTACATCATGAAATCGTTTTTTATGATTTGTTGTGCGTTGTTGGTGGGTAAAATGATCGGTTTGTTCATTTTTGGAGAGCTTCACACTTTTCAGGACGTGACGGAGCAGTTTCCGGCAGATTTCTTCATCATGATGTTAGTTGGTTTCCCGGTTAGTGTTGTGGGCTGGTATCACGAAGAGTCCAAGTTCTTCCGTGCTCTAAAACGTAAAGATAAGCAGCTAAAGATGAAGCGAGAAAAAGCAAAGCAAAACAATTCATCAGTGAGTTAATTTCATTTTGTGCGATGGCGCAACTTCCTGTTTTTTCGTGCAGTAATCCGCAAGGTTTCCATGATTTTTTGCAAATTTTGTTCATGCAAGGTTTGCTAGTTTCTACAAGACATACTCCGGTCTGTCACTGTGATTGGTTATTGTAAGACCGAAGGTAATAGAACGTTAAATGAGATGGATACATGGACCGACAATCAATGCTGCATAGTCAGAAGATTTATTTTTGTACTGACGAAGAACTCGCAAAACAGCAAACACAATGCCTAGAGATTCTCTATGACTACAACCAAACGCGACCTTCAGAGGGCGAAAAACGTGGTGAAATTCTTCAGCGTTTACTTGGGGCTGTGGGCGATAACTGTTATTTAGAGCCGCCGCTTCGAGCAAACTGGGGGTGTCACACTTACCTGGGTGATAATGTGTACGCCAACTTCAATCTTACACTTGTCGATGACACCTATATTTATATCGGCAATTCCGTGATGATTGGCCCGAATGTGACGATTGCGACAGCAGGACATCCTATAGAGCCAGATTTACGTCGGGAAGTGGCTCAGTTCAATATTCCTGTTCACATCGAAGACAATGTTTGGATTGGCGCAAATTCCGTGGTGTTACCGGGTGTGACGATTGGTGAAAACTCGGTTATTGGTGCAGGGAGCGTTGTGACCAAAGATATTCCAAGTAATGTCGTTGCGGTGGGGAACCCTTGTCGTGTGCTACGTGAAATCGGCGAGCATGACCGAGAGTTTTACTTCAAGGATCGTAAAGTCGAGGGCAATGTCTATAGCGACCAAGAAGAGGCTTAACGCTGGGCACATGAAGCGATAGATAGAAACAAGAAAAGGCAGATTGGACCATCTAATCTGCCTTTTCTTGTATTGAGTAGCTAAAAGACGAAATTCAACATCACCGTGTAAAGGTTGGCATTGGTATCGGCTGGTGGGAGAGAAAACGCGCCGGAGTCGTTGTTGAAAGCTTTAAAGTGTTGCCATTCGGCATTCACTGACACGTTGTAATCCACGTCAAACCTTAACCCTGTCAGGACGCTGTCACCGGTCTTCTTTTCGTTGTCGTCAAACTGCTGGCCATAAACCACGTAAGGGGTGAACTTGTTTAGGTTGTAGCTGGTAGCGGCGTACCACGAGGTCGAGATATCGCTGGTTTGTCCTTCGGCTGTGACGGTTATACGGTCAAACTCATATTTTGCACCCAGCGAAAACAGCTGGATGTGTTGGTCTTCACCTTTCAGTCGTATTGTTCCCACCGCGCTGCCTTGACCTGGTATGGGCTGCATGGCGTTAGAAAGTACGGTGGTTTGATCGTACTCGGCATTCAAATACGCAAAGTTCCAACGGTAGTTATCACCGCTTAACGTCAAGTTAAGCCCTGCTGAATAGTTGGTGTCTATACTAATGTCCGTATCTTCACTGATGGTAACGTCGCTGCTGTAACCGTAGCCCACAAACGGCATTGCAGTGATCATCACATTCTCATTAAGGTCGTAATTCCATCTAACGGATAGGCCATCATACGCCGTGATCCCGAGAATGCTGTCATACACTTCGTTCGGCGGTCTGGCGGTGGTAAACGCTTGTCCCACATAGTTGTATTCAGAAATAAGGAATACGGGCAAACGCAATCGACCACCACGAATTTCGACGTTGTTATAGGTGTAAGCGAGGTAAGCCCATTCTACTTTGGGTTCACTCCAATGATCTTGCGGTCGCTTGACGACTTGAACAGAAGCACGAAAAGCTTGATAGAAGTAATCAAGTTGGAGGCCGAATGTGGTGTCGCAATCGAAACAGCTGTCATCATCAATAAATCGATTCACGAGCAATGAAGTTTCGTTGTCGGACTGCGCCCAAGCAATGGAGCCAAACCCGCTAAGCGATAAGTTATCGGTCAGTTCTACTGTTGCTAAGCTCGGAAAAGCGACACTGCTAATAAGTACTGCGAGGAGCGATCTCTTCATTTCATTTCTCCGAACTGACGACATAAAGAACATGAGCATCCGACGGCAACGAGTCGACGGGGGCATAGCCAATGCGATTAGGTTGTTCCCGCATCCAAGCTAACAAGATTTCAATACTGGGTTGATCAATTACTTTGGGTGGACGCGCCTTGCCTGAAAACGAAAGGCTGGCCCAATGCGCATTCATTTGAGCCAAGTTTTTATTAAGCAGGTAGCGATAGAACTCCGTTCGTTCAACGGACGTCTCTGGCCAATCAGAGAGTTCAATTCGTTGGCCTTGTAATAGTCTGGTTTTGCCTCGGTAGAGCTTCCTCGCTTTATTAATGGTCAACGCGTCAAACTGAGCGTTAAGTGAAAAAATGGCGTAACTTTCTGCGGCAAATGCCTGATGGCTCCAAGGCAACAAAAATATAAGCAGCAAACAAGCGGAGACCAGTAGTCGCAGCGCTCGTTGATTATGAGGGGGGAGAATCATGCTCATGTGTGGCTCGCCTACATTACGTTTTCGATTTGATGCAACAGTTTCTCCTTTCTCACTGGTTTAGGCACATAAGCGTCCATCCCGGAGTCAAAACAGCGTTGAATATCGTCGTCGACCACACTGGCTGTTAGCGCGATGATCGGCGTTTTTTCGAGTCCTAAGTTTGCTTCATAAGCGCGGATCTGTTTCGTTGCTTCGAACCCATCCATCACCGGCATCATGCAGTCCATTAAAATGATGTCGAAGCCACCATCGCGCTGGAACATCTCCACTGCGATTTGGCCATTTTCTGCGACTTCAAACTGATAGCCAGCTTTGCTTAACAGTAAAGAAGCAACTTTTTGATTCACTCGGTTATCTTCCACCAATAAAATCCGTTCACGTCGCATTGGCGCAGCACTTAACGTCTCACCAACGCGTTGTTTAAATTCGGGTTCTTCAAAAGCGGGCAAGCTTGATTGGTTGAGCTTTGTCGATGCAGTTACGGGAAGTCGCAACCCAACGGCTTTATCAAGTTTCTCTTTGAGTAAATCCGCCTTAAACGGTTTTGGTACGTAGTCGTCCATGCCGACGTCAAAACACTTTTGAATATCGTCATCAACAACGCTTGCTGTTAACGCGATGATAGGAATGCGGAACGTTCGATTTTCTTTCAGCTCTATTTGGCGGATCTGTTTTGTTGCCTCAAACCCATCCATCACCGGCATCATGCAGTCCATCAAAATCAGACAGTATTGGGATGTTCTGAACATGTCGACCGCTTCCTCACCATTAGCAGCGACATCAAAACTAAAACCTGCTTTGGTGACATGCAACCCAGCAATTTTTTGGTTCACAGTATTGTCGTCTACAACGAGCACTTTGGGTAATGCTTCAAGTCGGGTTGCAGGCTGAACGACGGAAATAGATTGAGTAAATCGTTCAGCACAGCTTTCAACCGCTTTGAGTAGACGTTGTCCTAGCAAAGGTTGAGTAATGATCGCTGCGACAGGGTGACCGAAATCAAGCTGTTGGCTGTGTAGATGTTTGATTAGGCAAACTTGCACATGTTGATGTTCCAAATTTCGCATCAAATCTGTGTTCTTCACTGCGGCATCTGGTGTCGTTTCAACATAAAGAATGATGATGCGTTCTTTGTCGTTAATCCATGTTGGAAGAGCACTCAGATCATGAACAGATTGATGCACTTGAATTTGATAGAAGCTCAACTCATTGCGCAGTTTTGTTTCTAGGTCACTGTCGTCACAGACGAGCCAGATTTGATTATTCACGGTATGTCGAGCACGAAAATGGGCTTGAGAAATCGGCGCTGTGAGTTGGAAGTAGAAACGGCTTCCGCGGCCTTTTTCAGATTCAAGCTGTATGCTTCCGCCCATGAGTTCTACAAGTTGCGTACTGATGGCAAGGCCTAAACCTGTACCTCCAAATTGGCGGGTGGTGGAATCGTCCTCCTGAGCGAATGGTGCGAATATTCGTTTCTGTTGCTGCTCATCGATGCCGATGCCTGAGTCTTGCACGGAAAACTCGATGATGGCTTCCGATTCATTACTTTCAAGCGTGGTAATCGAAAGCTCTACACTGCCTCGTTCCGTAAATTTAACGGCATTGGACATGAAGTTCATGATCACCTGACGCAAGCGGTGATCGTCAATGACGATGTGATAAGGCGTGTTTGGGCTAATGCTGACGGTTAATTCGATGCCTTTCTCTTTTGCTTTTGGGGACACGATTGAGGCGATGTCATAAATTGATTCTCGCACGCAGGTTGAATGAGGACTTATCAGCAACATACCGGACTCAATTTTGGAAAAATCCAGCACGTCGTTAATCAGGCTGAGCAGCAATTGGGAAGACGTCTCTATTGTGTCGACGTAATCTCGCTGTGTAGCGGTCAACGGGGTGTCTGCCAGCACTTCAGAAATACCTATTACACCGTTGAGCGGAGTACGAATCTCGTGCGACATGTTCGCTAGGAAGCTACTTTTCGCTTTGCTGGCTTCAATCGCGTCGTCTTTGGCGCGCTCGGCATCTTCTTTGGCTTTGGTGAGTTTCTGTTTTGCTTGCTCTCTCTCATGACTGAGTTTTTCCACTTCTTGAGCAAACTTGCTTAACTCATCTTTGCCTTTGATGAGCTCCGAAAGTGGTGAGTCTTCGCTGTAATTTTCGCGGCTTAAAAACTCAAGAACAAGATGCAGGTTGTTGGTCACTTTACGCACCAAGCGAATGGTTAAACTGATAACAAGAATCGTCACCAACGACATGAGAACAATGAATACCAACCGCTGTTGCGTGGTTGCTTTAATGGTTTGTGCGAGCTTCGTTTGCAGCTCATGTTCCATCGTATCGTTGATGTCATGAAGTAGCGCCAGCCGCGTGTTCAGCGCAGCAAGTCCAGCTCCCGTTTTAAGAGGAGATAACGCTTGTAGTTCCTCTTGGTTAAGTAACTTATCACGAAATTCTTGGCTAGTTTGAAATACCTTGTTGCTAAAGGTTTCTATCAGCAATTGGACTTGGTTATGGTTGGCATTGAGCGCGACGAAGCGCTCTACAAGCAGTTGTTGGTTTTGAATCAGAGATTGAATCTCATCACGAACAGCGTCGTCGTAATGAAGACGCTTATTGGCTGAATAAATGAGATATTCACTCAATCGACGCTCTTCCGTCGACCAAAACATTAACCATTCCAATTGCATTAAGGAGGAAAGATGGCGATCGGTTTCGTAACTGACGTTACTAAAATAGACCTTGTCGAGATTAAGTAGGATTTGCTCAAAAGTATCTGCTCGCCATTCTGCAATATCCAGTTTTTCTTCGATATCGATTGCTGTAAACATCGAGAGGCTGGCTTCTTCAAAACTCGCAAGTAAAGGCAAAACCTCAGAATTGTCGCCAAAAACGCGGGGGGTCGTTTCTTTTAGTTCTTGAATGAGCTGCGCTGTTTTGTCAGCTTTATTCGGGATGGATGGGTTATTGGGTAAATTAAACAGGTAAGAGACTTTGTCGATGTAAACAGAGAATAATTGAGCTTTTTGTAAATCTTGAGCTTGAGTCGAAAGATTATGAACGTGTTGTCCCGCCAGAAAAAACAACAAAATGATTGGCAGTAAGACAAGGCCAAACAGTTTGTGTTTAACTGATAGGTTATTCCACGAAAAAATTCCGACCACAGCGCATTTCCATATCCAAAGGGTTGATATGAAAAGTGTAGTTTATCTATTTGGGTTGTTAGCGCTGTGAGTGCAATCGGGTTTAAAAGGGGATAAAAATGTGACGTGTTTTGCAGAAAGCTTCTCATAACGCCAAGCAAGAAGCAGAGCGTTATGAGCTTTTCATGCCAGTTTTTAACCTACGATGGAAGAGGCATTGTGCTTCATCGCTTGGCAGGTATTTTCAAGTTCTAGGAGCTGCGCCGCTGGAACAGGCTTGCCTAAGAAAAAGCCTTGTGCCACATCGCAATTTAGACGCTCGATCAGCGCCAGTTGTGTTTGGGTTTCTATACCTTCTGCCACAACTTTCATTCCGAGGTTGTGAGCCATTGAAATGATGGCACGTACCAGAGAGTCATCTTTGTTGTCTTCCTGGGTTTGCGCGATAAATGAGCGATCGATTTTAAGCCCATCAAAGTTAACTTGTTGAAGATAGGACAGGGCAGAATAGCCAGTACCAAAATCATCTAACCAGACTTCAATACCAGTGGCTTGCAGTTTGCGCAAAACGAAGTGGGCTTTTTCGATGTCGTCCATCAAAAGTGACTCCGTCACTTCTACGTGAATGTCTTTGGCGGATACATTGTATCGCGATAAAAAGTGCTCAAATATGAGGCTAAGATCCTGACGGTAGATTTGTCGTGGGGACAAGTTCAACGCGATATGAAAATCATGGTCGAATGCTTCTGCCCATTCCGCTCTTTGCTTGATCGCGGTTTCGATCAAATGCTCACCAAGATCGAGAATCAAGTCGTTTTGTTCTGCAATCGGAATAAACTGTTCAGGGCCAATGTAACCTTTCTCGGGATGATTCCATCGCACTAAAGCTTCAACCCCAATCAACTGGTAGGTCTTAAGGTCAAATTTAGGTTGATACCAAAGCTCAAACTGAGATAAGTCGTGGATGGAGCGACTCAGTTCTCTTTCGATATAGAGTCGTTGTTTCACCGTCGCATCGAATGCGGGATCGTAAACGGACATAATGTCTTTGCCGCGACGTTTTGATTCTTGTGCGGCAAGGGATGAAAGTTGCAGCAACGAATCTGCGTTACAGCCAAACTCTGGATATACCGCAACACCAAGGCTGGTGGTTAAGCGGATATTGTGACTGTCGAGCCTCAATGGTGATAGCACTTGTCTATGAATTTGGTTGGCTATCTCGCGCGCTTCTAAGCTGTTATTGCATGGGAATACGACGACAAACTCATCCGCCCCAACGCGGCTTGCGAGTATCCATGGTCGATAATCTGGTTCGATATAAATTGGCAGTTCATTCCTTAATAACGCGGAAAGGTGCACCAGTAATTTGTCCCCAACATTGTGGCCGTAGTTATCGTTGATGTGCTTAAAATCATCCAAATCGACAAACAGGACGGCAAGCGCTGGCGCTCGCTTGGCGCTGATTTGTTCTTGAAGATCAATCAGCAGCTTTTCACGATTAGAAAGCGAAGTCAGAATGTCGTGATAGGCCATGAACTCAACACGGGTTGTGTAGGTGTTTACCTTGTTAGACATCTTGTTATAGGCAGTAATCAGCTCACCAATTTCATCTTTGCGTTGAATATCGGTAACTGGAAGTGCTTGGGTATCAAATTCCGAAAACTGTTCACTCAACTGTTTGATTGGTTTCACCAACGAGCGACCTACAGCGAACGCGAATAAGCTACCCATGAAGATAGAAATAATGCTGATTGCCAGCAGCAAAATAAACATGTTGTGTTTATCTTTAGACGTTATCGCTGCAACTTGTGCAATGTTTTGCTCTTTTTCTTCTAATAAATGGGCAAGGTTGAGCTCCAAATATACGGCTCCAAGCGTCACATCTGATTGGTGAATAGGCGCGGCAATTTCCAGTTGTTCTCTAGATAGAGCGACTTGGACACGTTCTTGTTCAATGGCCTTAAGAATAAAGTCTGAGCGGTAGTGGGGCTGAGCAAACATGGCAAGCTGAGGTGTACCGTCGTGGAATACAAGTCCATCGTTATCTACAACATGGATTTTTGATACGTCCGGTTGGCTTAAGGTTGCCGTAATCTGTCCATAGACTTGGCTGATGTTATCGTTGTAAAGCGGATCAAACAGCTGCTTAGACAACAACTCCGCGTACACTAATCCTTTTTGTTTGACGTAGGATTCCGTCTTATCTTGAGAATTTTGCGTAATCTGCTGCGCGAGATTGTTTGAGTATGTGTCGTAGCCATGCATGTAAAGTACAAGGTTGACCACAACCACCAAAACAACGACGGAGATGGTCGCGAAAATGTATTTGGTTTCTAGCGAAAGTTTGTTCAGCATCAGTTTGCCTTTGGTAGCAAGTTAACAGACTTTCGAACCGTGTCGAGAGACGTTGCCATATCTGGCGTGAGTGCTGATATGCGCTTGGTATTTTGGAATACATCCAAGGCATGCAAACCTTCTGGTGAGGCATCCATTTTCAATAAAATCGATGTAATTTCATTTTGGGTCGATTGGCTCAAAGTAGGCGACGCTAAAACCAAATCACGCGGGATCTCAACCGAGTTATGGAAAATGGTCAGTTTTTCCTTCATGTTTTCTGGCAAATCTTTTGGGTTGTTCCAGTTGAAATTACTGAACGCCCCGGCGGCAACGCGCTGTTTATACACCCAAACGGATAGGTTGATTTCGTTGGATTGTTCCAAATGTTCATCCAAAAACAAATAGCCGATACGGTCTTTCGTTGGGTGATCATCTATAGAGCGAAGGTATTCTAATTTTTCGCCTTGGTTGAGCAATGTAATGGCAGGTAAGTAAAAGCTGCTGGTGGAGTTGCGACTCTCGAAAATGAGCGTTTTGCCGCGCAGATCGGCCAAGGAATGAATGCCACTGCCTTGATGGGTGAAAAATACAGAGTGGTATTTTTCGAGTCCCTTTTTCCACCTTACGGCGAGCACTTGGCTGTTAGATTCTCGTTCTAGGGTTACGGCGTTAAACGGTGTAGCTGTTGCAATTTGAACGCTGCCATTTTTGAGAGCAACTGCAAGTTGTCCATAGTTGTTGAAGACTTGTACCGACCCAGAGGTATAACCGAGGTGATTCAGCCTTCCGGACACATATTGAGCAAAGGGTGTTGCTTTTTTGATTTTACTTTTTGCTTTGTCGGAAACGATACCTACGGTAAATACCAGGTCATTGACGGGTTGAGCGCTAGCAAGAAAGGGGGAGCTTAAAGAAGCAAGCAGTAAGAGTGTGCAGGCAGGTTTCATCCGGCGTCAACATCCTTGGGTATATGTTCTTGAACGACAAGATTCAAAATAAAAGCAAATTGCACTTCAACGAAGCGCACAATCATTCAGTAATTATTGAGTTAGAACTCAAAAAGTGACTCGGTCACGTATCTTTCAAATAGTACCGATTTTGAATGTTAAGTACAGGAGTAATGTCGCTCTTTCAGTGACTGAAACACAAGTGAAACAGGGGATTTGTCGGCGTTCTGAGAAACAAGGCTCACTTAACTTGAACGGTGTAAGTGAGCCTGAAAATAAAATGAGAAGTTAAGCAAAGACTTATGCTGTTTGGGTTATTAGTGTGGCTCGTTAAGACATGCGTTCTAACTGTTTTACGTATTTTTGCTCTAGCGCTTCATTACCTGCCGCACGTTCTAACTCGATCATAAGTTGCAGTGACGGTTTTTTCACACCGTACATTTGATTAAATCGCATCAGTCGAATTCTTGCATCGGTAAAGTTGCCACTTTCTATTTCGAGTTTAGCCAGTTGGAGAATCGATTTTGGGCGGTGTGGGTCGTGATCGATAGCTCGCGTAAAGTAGTATTTTGCTTTGTCTTTATCTTGTGATTTTAATGCGCAGAAAGCGGCGTTTTCGTAGCTTGCAGGGATGAGGTAGTAATAAGGTTGTTCAATTGCGCGGTTAAACATTTGGTCGGCTTGTTGGAAATCACCTCGTTTACATAGAAATGTTCCGTAGTTATTGAGCACGTTGCCGTTTTTGGTGTGTTGGCGTAAAGAGCGTTTGTACATGTCTTCTGCTTTCGCATCTTCACCAACGGTTTCGTAGTAGTGTGCCATAGAAAGCTGTGCGCGATAGTACTGTGGGGCGTGGCTCAAGGCTTGTTGCAAATTGTCGTGCGCTCGGATCATATTGCCACCTTCGAGATAACCAAGCCCAAGAGCGATGCGAGATTCTGCCATAGCAACAGGATCGGCCTTCACGATAGGAGCGCCGTTTTCTTTTACGGTAACACAGCCTACGAGTGCAAACTGCGTCATCAACATTAGTGCACTGAGCGTTACGGTTTTCATTCTTCTTCCCCACATCCCTGAATCTGACAGCATGATATGAATTACGTAGCAAAAGCCCATTGAGGAAAAAGCACTATGCGATCAGGTTTGCAAACTGATATGAAAAAGCCGCCAGATGGCGGCTCGGTTCACAAACTTAATTCTTGATTTAATCGTCTTTAGTGAAAGCATCTTCGCTGAAGTGATCCAGATCGTAAGGCGTTTGTTGGTATACGCAGTAGTTGAGCCAGTTCAAGAACAGCAAGTGTCCGTGGCTTCGCCAACTCGCAATGGGAGGGTTATCTGGGTTGTTGTTCGGGTAGTAATTGACCGGAATTGCTGGCTCCATCCCTTCACCCAAATCCCGAATGTACTCATTATGAAGAGTGTGCGAGTCATACTCTGGATGGCCGGTAACAAAAACGTTTCGCTTGTCTTTGGTCGTTGCCAGATACACGCCCGCCACATCGGATGTGGCGAGAATATCTAAGTCAGTATGTTCTTCTAAAAAGTGTGGCGAAAAATCGGCATAACGCGAATGGGGCGCTAAAAACGTATCATCAAACCCACGCAAAATAGGGTGGAATGGATTATGAATTTGGTGATGATATACACCGGAAAGCTTTTCTTTACGCGTTTTTTTCGGCAAGTCATACAACAACTTTAAGCCTGCTTGCGCCGCCCAACACACATACAACGTTGAGGTAACATGGTCTTTCGCCCATTCCATGATGGTTTTTAAATGATCCCAATAGATCACATCTTCAAATTGCACCAGACCAAGTGGCGCACCAGTGATGATAAGACCGTCGAAATTTTTCCCTTTTACCATCTCAAACTGACGGTAAAACGTATCTAAATGCTCGGTTGGTGTGTTTTTGCTTGGTCGATTATCGATGCGCAGTAGCTCGACGTTTACTTGCAATGGACTGTTTGAAAGGAGGCGAAGAAACTGCGTTTCTGTTTCGATTTTCTTGGGCATCAAATTCAGAATCAGTACTCGCAAAGGACGTATTTCTTGACTCGCGGCACGAGTTTCGCTCATTACAAAGATGTTCTCTGTCCTTAGTACATCTGAAGCAGGTAGTTGATCTGGAATTCTAATTGGCACGACTTTCTCTCCCTAAGCTTAGTCAATCTAGACGTCTATACTTCTAAAGCTAACTTAAATTAAAATGGATGTCGATACGAAATGTGACTTTAGCCAAGGTTATTTCAAAACACTGATAGCAGAAGATAGCGACGCCTATTAGATAGTATGGGAAAGGCACAGCAATGCAGCCAGCAATTGTGATTAAAACAGGGTTTCTGATGAGACGAGGTTGAAACGAGGTGACTATTATTTGATGCGCATTATGCGATCAAGTTAGTATACAAACGTGACTTGAATGTAACTTAGTCTCTAAATCGTGAGCCATACTAAAAACTATTCGCTCGCTCAACCCACGTTGTGTGCGGTATTTGGAGACATCGTCAGTGGAGGACATTATGTTCGGTATTTTTAAGAAAAAAACGAAAATTCAGAGCATTGCTCAAGAGGTTCCAAGCGTGTTGTTGCGTTCGTTTGGCGATAAAAACACTTACGTTCCCGATGAAATTGATCAGGCACTTCAAGAGCTTGGCTATGACAAACAAAAAGATCTAAATCATCATTATTACGCGTATGGCATGTTCGCAAGCGAATCATGTTACGAGCAACTAGGCCTAACCGATGAGCTTGGGAACTACGGCCATTTTCAGCGCGAAGTCGGCAAAATGCTTTTGAATACACCTGAGCCAATAGACATGCATATCTACTTCGAAATTTCTCAGCAATACCAAAAAGAAGGCAAACGAAATACCCACTAGAACGCGTGGGGTTGCAAGAATGCTTTGCATGACTTTTAGACAAAATATGTAAAAATAAAAAGCCGCGACAGGTAACTGCCGCGGCTTTAATCTATTGCGTATTCCGGAAAAATTAGCTTGCTAAAGCTTCGATTAGTTGATCTTGAGAGCGAACTTTTCGATTGCGATACATCACCGCCGCGATAGCTGGCAAACTGAATGCGATGAACCCCAATACGAGTGCATACGCGCCCGTTTCTGCGCTGATACCTGCTGGTACGTCGAACGACACCACGATAGTGATCATGCAGCTAATTAATCCTAAACCAGCCACCACGTTCATTCCCACTTTACCGCCAGGGACACGAAATGGTCGTTCGATGTCTGCGTGTTTGCGTCGTGACACCAAAAAGCTAATAAAGATACACACGTACATCACCATGTATAACTGAGTCATTAAGATGTTCAGCAGCCACATACCTTGATTAACGTTTGGAACCAAAATAAACACTAAGGACAACACGCTAACGATAGCCCCTTGCAATAAGAGTAGGGCGACAGGTGCTTGGTTTTGATTTTCTTTCGACAGTGCGATTGGCATAAACTGGTCTTTCGCCGCCACATGCAGGCTCTTTGTCGGTGCAATAATCCAGTTGTTCAAGCTTGCTAGCGTGCCAAACACAATCGCCAAAGCTATCACAGGCAGCATGAACGAGAGGTTCAAATCATCAAAGAAGGTTTTGAACGCCAAGATCACACCTTCGCTTAAGCTGGCGTGATCGCTTGATACCACCGATGAAATTGACAGCGAGCAAGCTGTTAAAGAAACCAAAATCAGCGCCGTAGAAGCTAAGAGTGCTTTTGGGTACGCCTTTTGTGGATTTTCTACTTCACTCGCATATGAGGTGGTAATTTCTAAACCAGTCAATGAAAGCACGACAGCGGTGAAACCTGCTCCAATTCCATCTTGAGAGAAATCGGGTAGCCAGTCGGAGACATGACTAAGGGAGATATGAGACTCTCCCGGATTGGTATATGCCCAGTAACCACCCAAGCCAATGATCAGCAAAATTGGGAAAATGAGCCCTAGAGTGCCAAACACGTTTGTGATCATCGATGACAAACGTAAGCCGAATATATTTACCAATGTTAGCGCCCAAAAAATCACGTTAATCATGATTAACATGAAAATATTATTCTGCGCCAGTTCAGGGAAAAATGGGTAGGCACCTGTAGCGACAATGAAAGAGATCAGCGGCGGGTAATAAACGATATTTTCCGCATATTGATACCAAACGGTCGCAAAGCCGAAGTTAGGTCCAATCGTTTCTTTTCCCCAAAGATAGACGCCACCCTGTTGAGGGTAAGTCGTGCTTAGCTCGGCACACACTAAAGCTGTGGGAATGAAAAAGCATAAACCAGCAAGTAAAAAGAAAGAGATGGCATGACTACCAAATAAGGCGGCACCCGGTATGTTTCTGATGCTATCAACGGATGTAACCGTAATCATGATCACAGAGAAAACACTGAGTTTAACAGCGGACTTGGCGATATTGCTCATTCGATACCTTTAATAAACGAGCCACGAATTCATGGTTGGAAAACCCGCGTGCTACAAGTAAGACGCGCGTATTGTAGGGTTGTTATAAACGGCGGGTATATAGCGAAAAATGGTATGTATTTACCCAAAAATGAACCGAAAACTCAGTGATTTATTTGTAAGCAATATAAACGTTTGCGTTGGTGTATTGGCGCGAAAAAAGTAAAAGAGACACACAACAAACTGCCTCAGGTTGACCTTCACCCAAGGGTAAGCGTTAAGTTAAAGGGAACGAAAATCGTTAAGGAGAAGTCAAATGGGATGTTGTAATCAAGCGCCAAAAGGTGGAACAGGCAAGCTATCATACTTAATGTTAGTTATCGCTGGATTGTTTGCGGCTATTTTTCTGATCGCCGTTCTTTGGGGGTAATACGCAATCCAAGGTATTGTAAATACACGGTTATGTTTATCCAAACTTTATGAAAGGCGGGTGGATTCATTTCATCAGTAGATGTTAATGTCCGAGCTCGTCTTTGGTGTTTTTGCACGCCCAACATATTCTTGTAAAGTTCTTATTGTGTAGTGTGTCGAAGAACCATAGAATCCGCGCGCTTTAATTTATGTTATTAGCGTTATCAATGATAAAAGTGCTTTTTATTATCATTGTTTCTCCCACTTATAGATGCCCGCATCTGACATTTCACACATGAATAAATACAAAAAGCCTGAATTTAAGGCTAAATTTCTTTTACCTCGTTATTGGGGTACGTTAATTCTCATCGGCGTGATGTACTCATTGAGCCTTCTTCCTTTTAATATTCAATTAGCGCTAGGACGCGGTATTGGCCGTTTAGCCATGCGAATAATGAAAAAGCGTCAAGTAACGATACGGCGCAATCTTGAGCTTTGTTTTCCTCACATGGGCGAATCTCAACGCGAGGCAATTTTAAAAGATAATATCGACAACTCCGGTATTGCACTCTTCGAAACAGCGATGGCATGGTTTTGGTCAGATAAAAGAGTCAGTAAGCACGTTACGATTAAAGGAATGGAGCATTTAGAAGCGTTAGAAAAGTCCGGTAAAGGTGCCTTAATGTTGGCCGTCCATTCAATGAACTTGGAATTAGGTGCTCGCGCATTTGGCATTCAAAAATCTGGGACGGGTGTCTATCGACCAAACAACAATCCGTGTTTCGACTATTTCCAATACAAAGGTCGTTCTCGTTCTAACCGTACGTTGATCGATCGTAAAAATGTCAAAGCCATGCTTGAAGCACTCAACTCTGGCGAGCGTGTTTGGTATGCGCCGGATCATGATTACGGTAACAGACGTTCGACGTTTGCTCCGTTGTTCGCAGTTAAAAATGCGTGTACAACAACGGGCACTAGCTTGCTAGTCGATAATACAAATTGCGCAATTGTCCCATTTACGATGGTCAGAGGCGAAGATGGGCATTATACCTTGACGATTGATGCGCCAGTGGATGGTTTTCCAAAAGACGATCCCGATAGTGCTGCGGCTTTCGTTAATAAAATCGTTGAAACATCTATCATGGCAAGCCCAAGCCAATACATGTGGCTCCACCGACGTTTTAAAACCAGGCCAGAAGGTGAAGACTGCTTGTATAAACCAAGACTTGTCCCTGCAATGGATATCAGTATTTAAAAAGAAAAATGCCCAAGGAGCTACGTTCCTTGGGCATTGACTTTCTTGAGTCTTAACTCGTGGGTCTTAACGTTATATTAAGCTCAGCAGTTATAGGTAACGACTTTTCAAGTGGGCTTGGAAGTGTTGAGCATTAAGCGTTTCACCTGTTGCTTGTTTTACGAGCTCATCGGTTGTTAACAAGCTACCTTTGCTCCAGATATTGTCTGATAACCAAGTAAAGATAGGTGAAAGGTCACCACTTTGAATTACACCATCAACGTCGATCGTCTTCTTCATCGCTGCCATAAATTGTGCCGCGTACATGGCTCCTAGTGTGTACGATGGGAAATAACCAAAAGAGCCGTCTGTATAGCGTCAAAAGTAACTTTCATATATAGTACTGAAAAAATTAAGGTTATGGTGATGTTATGATTGAACAAAATGAAGCTCAGGTGTATCTGTACATACGCTTTTCCAGAAAGACGCAAGAAGACGGAGACTCAGAGCGAAGACAGCTTGAGTGTGCTCACAGAGCTGCTGAGAAGTACAACTTGACCATCAATGAAGACCTCATCATGACAGACAGGGGATTCTCTGCATTTAAGGCTGCACACATTCGAAAAGGAGCGCTGGGTGGTTTCCTAGAAGCTGTAAAAAGTGGAGATGTAGCAAAAGGTTCAATACTCATTGTTGAGTCGTTAGACAGACTAAGTAGAGAAGCGCCATTCTTTGCACAAATGCAGTTTAGCAGCCTGATTAATGACGGGATTTCGATAATCACTGCAAACGATGGAAACATCTACAACACACGCGAAATGAACAGAAGACCTGAGGTTTTTTACGGTATTTATGCTGTCATGCAGCGTGCTCACGAAGAATCTAAGCGAAAGCAAGCCCTATCGGCGGGCAGTATAAAAGGTAAGATACTGAAGCACGAAAAAGGGGAGCACACTACAAATTTTACTAGTGTGCCATCTTGGATCACTAATACAAAAGAAGGCTATGTGCTAAACGAAAAAGCCAAAGCTGTTGAGTTAATTGTGAACATGTATTTGAACCATGAGGGACTAAACACTATCAGTCGAGAACTCGCGAAAAAGGAAATCAAATCACCAACAGGGCGTAAACGATGGGGCATCACAACTATAAGGAAAGTGCTAGATAACCCTGCGCTTTATGGCTTAAACAGATTTAAACTAAGCTATGATAGTGACGGTGTAACAGTTGAAGAGAAGTTTGAGTTTGAGAACTTTTACCCTGCGATGATCAGCAAAGACGAGTTTCTAGTGATTCAAGAGCGAAAGAAGAAAAAAGCAAACAGTAGAGAAGCGTATGGTAGCGTGACATACTTACTCTCAAGTTACGGTAAAGATAGATGTGTATGCAGCAAGTGCGGTTATACGACAGGTTCACAGATGCAAAAGCAAGTGAATCGCAAGGGAGAGTACACACAAAGCGTTATGCGACTACATTGCAGAAAGCACAAGGAAACGTTGGACTGTTGTTCAAGCTTTAAGTGTGAGCGATTAGAGCACGCTTTTATTAATGCAATACACAAGGAACTTAATCCTGATTTTTTGAAAAGTCATAAAGTCGTTAAAGGGAACGAAGAAAGCATCAGAGCGCAAATTGCTGATATCGACAATGAATTCAAAATGTTGATGAAACAACAAAAGAAAATGAAGTCGATGAGCCTAAAGCTTGAGATCATGAAAGAAATAGATGAGCTTGACTCAAAGAGAGAAGAGTTAACAGAAATGCTGAATAAAAAACTAACTCAATCAAGTGGTGAAGCTGATTATGAAAAACTGAAAAGCCTTGCAAATAAGTGCTTAAACATGAAAAACTCAAGTGAAAGAAAACTGTTTAAGCAGATATTGATTCAGTCAGTTAAGCAGATAGTGATTGATTTTAAGACTCAATCATTAGCTTGTTATTTTAACAACGGAAATCACCTATCACTCAACTACATAACTGAAAATGATAGCTATCAAACTACTATTTTCTACAAAAGAAAGCCTCGATAAGGGGATTTTTATTAATGAATTATGGAAGGAGGGACTTCTTTTATACCTGAAAGCGAATCAGGAAACGCATATACATCAAGTTTAGTTTCTACATTATCGTTATCAACTATGTAATACGCACACATTGCGAACATAAAATCCTCATACTGACCATTAAGGTTTTGAGTAACATTAAATTCAACATTTAGTCTAAATGTCTCAACCGAGTCGCCAGAAAACTCAGTCTTAATTGAATTGATATTAATGTCGCAGCAATGATTCAAAGCTGCATGAGTGCAATGATCAAGTAGCTTGTGATATATCATGTTTCTAGCTGTTGCCATGAATTTTCCCTCTCATCAAGTTGGTCTCTAAATTGTCAAATTCAATTGCTATTTGATTTTGCAAAATATAATCAAACAGATAGTCATCCTCAAAATCATTAGATGAAGAAAAAAGATGCTCAAAATTAACAATATCTAAATAATATTCGTCAAATTTAAAATATACTTCGCAGGGACTAAGTGCGTATAAATTTCTCGAATAAGAAGTCATATAGCATTTATCGCTACTTTCTGAAAAATAAAAGTTATCAATAAATTCAAGTATGGATGTTGGTGTTACTTTATCAATAAAGAAAGAGAGCAGCAAAGTATCGCCACACTTAATACAGTTATCAATTAGTCTCTGACAATCATTAGATGTTGTACTTATTTTAAGTTTTCTCATGGATGATATGACATTGTGTTTTCAATTATATTAGCAGAGTTTTTATATATTTGTAAAGCCGCTTTAAGTTTAAGGTTTTCATTTTTTATCTTTTCATTTTCAACTATAATTATATCGTGACTAGCTTCTAGATTCTTATGAGTTACAGTTAGTTTATTATACTTAGACCTATATTCTTTAAATAGATTAATATATTCATCGAGCTTAAGTTTAAGATTGCGAACCGTTTTTGAGTAGAAGTTTTTCGCCTTATTTGGTTCTGGATTTTCATCAAGAAAAGTTAATAGTAATTTTTCCTGAGTTGCAATGTTTTCTTCTTTTTTATTTAGGGCTGCCTCTCTTTTTCTCAAGTCCTCTTTTTTTTGAATTACCTGTTTAGCATTCTTTTTAACTGAGCTTTCCAAGGTTGATAATTTATCCTGTTTGCTTTCAATTTTTTGAGCCTGCTGGGTTAATTCGCTTTGCCTTTGTTCGTTCTCATGTATTGCATTAGCTACAAGTTTAGCTTCATGCTTAGCTGTCATATATTCTTTGCGACTAAGTCGTTTACGGCGCGGGCCAGTGCGCAATAAACCGAAGTGAATGGCAACCTCATTAAAGTACTCATCTTGAAGCGCTATAAAGGCTTTTTTATATGCAGCATACTTTTTCTTTCTACCCCCTTTGGTGGTTTCTCTCATCTTTACAGGCTCGTGGATAAACATAATATTACATTCGCCATTAACGACACTCTCAGGCACAGAGACCGTATAATGCAAATGAGGATGCTCTTCATCATCATGCTCGATGATGGAAATTAGATTTACACCATATTTCTTTTTAAAGTGATCGATATTCTTTCTAACCCAAGACTGATAAAACTCCTCGCTCTCATCGCGCAACTCACGAGGAAAAGAAACAACACCTGACAGGGCAACTTGAGCGTCTTTCCTGATCTTGCGTCCAATTTTATCTTTAGCTTTTGCTACACGCTGTTTTATCATTTGTTCAGCAACGTAAGCATTAACGCCATAAAGAATTTTTGGAGATAGCGGATGAGGTACATGAGGACAATTGCCAGGCTCTCTCATAAATTCTTTAACAACAGTTCCAAAAGCCTTTTTATCTTTAGATGCATTTAGAGCGTATGTGTCGATGTGATTAAACATATACATAGTAGTCACCTTTATTATTTTTATTATAAGTGTTCGTTTTATTTCCTCCGCTCAGGGGAGGGTTAAGGGGTTGAGGGGATTTATCCCCCACCGACGGTTATGTGAGGCACGAACATAACCTTAGTCGGTCACTAAGGGTATTGAAAACCCTTTTAAAAACGATAAGATTTTTACGAAATAAACAGTAGGCTTCTATCTGTTAATGATCGCCATGATCCTATTAGCTTCATCTGAAACAGGATTATAGATTATAGTATCAGTGAGAATTACCAGCCTTGATAGTAAATTACTGGTAGATGTCGTGTTTATTGTTGCTTTATAAGCTGCGTTTTCACTAATTTTAAAGATTTCCGAAAGCTTTACTTTATCAGCTAAGAGCTTGCCCGCCTTTTCATAAACAAGGCCATGTTTCAATGCAAATTCAAGCATCGTGGAACAGATAGCATCTTCTTTTTGTAAATTATGTTCAAATAAATATAGCCCATCTATTAGCTTAAATGCTGCAAGGGATATACATTCCTTTGATTTTAAATTTAGAACTTTTGTTGAGAAGTGTTCAAATATTTGCTGGGCATCAAAGGAAATATCATCATTTAAAATGGCTTTAGATGCGAATTCAGAAAGCTTAGAAATGATGTGCTGATAAATGGCGTGCTCGCCACTCCCATTAACCACTTGCTTTTCATTAAGTGTAATTGAAATGCTAGAGTTATATGCTTTAAGCGCTTCTTGAGAGTAATTAACCCCATTCTCAAATATATCCAAGATAATATTAAGAGAATAAATGCCATATTTCAGGCTTGCAATAATAGAGATGTTTATCGTTGCATTGTTGCAAGTAAATGTATCATTGTAGGTTTTCATGTGGTAATTCGTTTTGGCTTAGTTCAATGATATCACTTATTAGAAATTTAATTAAGTGTTTTGTTGTGTGATTTTTGATTGATTTACTAGCTTGTAATATTATTGTTTGTAGGGCAGGTCTTTAGGTGGAAGATAATTTGAGGTTTAGCTAGAAGTAGTTTGATTAAATAACCGTTATTGGTTGAAAATATACACCTTGGCAAGCTATTGGAATTTGATTTGTTTATTTGGTAAAATATAATTAATAAATAAATCAGATGCCAATGAAAAATATTAAATTTAATAGTGCCGAGGAAAAAATAAACATTAGAGCTCATCTTGATTTGATGTGCTCTAGTTTTGCTTTAATCATAGAAGGCACAGAAGATCCCCATAGTGAAATTGCTAAGATTGAAAGAAGCTATAGCGTGCTATTTAATCAGTATAAAGCACCGATAACAATAGAGGCAAAAAGAATTAACAGGGAGTGCAACGCCATCTTCTCTGACAACCTTGCCGAAAAGCAACGCATTAAGCGCTTTAACGCTTTTAAGTCCATTAAAGGCAATAGACAAAGAAGACTTTACGAAATAATTAAAGAAAGGAATGGACGCACAATGCCTTGCATCAATCAGACATTGAGAGCGAGGTTTAGGGCGTCAGCATACTTTAATGCATCAGAGCAAAACACTCGTGATGCTGGAGAAGAGCTGTGTGCAGTTGTCATTCATTTAATGGCGAAGTCAGCAAAAGTTTTTAATGTACACTCAGTAGAGTTTCACCTGCATTTTCAAAAGCAATTAGAAAGAGCGCTAGGCAAGAAACTAACAAGCATTTTTCCATCCGCACTAAACAAAAAGGGTGAGCTCAAAAAAACAGCCATGGCAACACTAAAAAGGCTGAATGATAAAAAGACATGCAGGAACAACTTTAACAGACATGTGAAAGCAGAGCTGCTGCATGATGATATGCGCCTTAAAAATATTGGCGCAGATAAAGTAAAAAAGCGCCAGAAAAATAAGGTGATGGGATATAACGCCTATGCTGGCGAACGCTCCATCAAAAAGCGCAAGGAACAACAGAAGTACAGAGAGAAGTACCTGAAAAGTAAAATAACAAAAAGCGGCAAATCGGCATTTGAAATGCAAAAAACAAATGAAGCAAAGCTGACAGAGCTATACCTCGAATTAAGGGCGCTGGAAGAGATTGCAGAAGAAAAAGGGTATACATGGCTCTTTATTACGCCAACTTGCCCTCCAGAGTATCACTCAAACCCTTCCGAGGGCAAACTGTGCTGGAAGGGCGCAAGCGCAAGAGACTCGCACGACTTTTTGCAGGGGCAGTGGCGCAACCTTAACAAAAGCTTTACCAAGAAAATTGGTAAGGACTTAAAATTCGGGATTGACGGCGGTAACGGTTTTGGCAAGCGCGTGGTCGAGCCGCACAAGTCGGGGTGCGCACACTGGCACATTATGCTCTTTTGCAACCCTGAGTTTAAGGAACAATATAAAGAGCTTTTCAGGCACTATTTTGGAAAAGACAAAAGACGCTGCGCAATCATCGAGAAGGGGCGAAACGAGAATGGGGAAAAGCTCGACAAGGAAGAAGCTAGCGCGGCTTCGTACATGTTGAAATACATGACGAAGACAAGCAGTGCAGAACTTGAGGGCGGCAAGATAAAGGGGACAGAGCTGGTTGCCATCGATGCCTGGAAGCACGCAACGGGCATTAGAAGCCATGCTCCTTTTGGTTATAAAGGTGTCAAAACCAAATATACGGATTGTAGAAAAATAGCCAACAAGAGCAGGCGCTCTTTCGAGATTGTAAGCAGAGAGGGTAAGATTTTAAAAGAAGCCCAAAAGATCAACAGCCTCATGGAAGAGGTGGGCGGCAATGCTGTGAAAAACTTTATGGCAAGAATACTTATTGAGGCAAAAGTACCAGAGCTTAAAAAGCAAATACAAAAGCCGAAAAGCTTGGAAAATGCTAAAAGGGCGCTAATTTTGCGAATAATGAAAAGCGAAGCCGAGAAAGCAAAAAGGAAGGCAACAAGTGGGGCAGAGTACCTGCAAAGACTAGATGACGAATACAGCAAAGCCAAGGAGCTCTTGGCAATCATCGGCACCTCATCTGTAAAAACAAAAAGACTAAAAAGCGGCGCAAAAGGTACAGATTACAGAGAATTCATGAGACAGGCAGAGAAGCTAACATATAACACCGTAGAGGACATAAACCGCTTCGGGGAGAAGGTACTGAAAAGAACAACGCTAGGCACTGAATACAGTACAATTACGCTTACCAAAGAAGAGTGGAAGAGCAATATCAAAGGCATCCAAGTCAATGAAGATGACTTATTAAATAAGGCATTATAACCATAAACAATCAAAGTTAGATACGGGCGCTAAAGCGCCCTATTGGTCGTTATTGAGCGCAGCAAGCTGCGCAGACGCCAAAGCGTCCTTGGAAGTTAGTTCTCGCTACCTTTAAGTGCAGCGCTCTAAGTCATTCCCTCGCTTCGCTCCAATCATTCCTAAGAGCTTACCCCCGTTTTTTTCCGTCGCAGTACTCCTCCAAAAAAGTTTCGGGGGCACTTAAAGATAGTTATCCAAGTGCTCGCACAGTCACTGCGTTCCGTGCTGCGCTTTTTCATAACAAAAAAAAAAGAGCAGCAACCCGTCATGGCGGGTTAAGAGAGCGAGGTGATGTTTTCACTTTCTCTGTTTTTGTTGATAAGTTATTGAATATAAATGCAATAAACCACTTTAGGTTTAAAGGTGCAAAAAATAATGAGGTGTCCACAATCGTAACTTACTAATTTTAAATGCTTTGAACCAATAATCGATAATCAGTAAAAGGTGCAAACTGAAAAAGGTGAAATAAATATACTGTAGCAGAATAAAAAACAACCTAGAAAAGCCAAGTAAGTAAACCATAAAGAGTTTAAAAAAGCAGTAAACGCAAAAGGGTTAATATTCAGAAACTACACAGGAAAAAGAAATGAAGAAGGAAGTGATGTAATGACAAATAATGAACAAAATGAATGTAATCCATTGAAAATAAAGATATTAAATCCATATATTAAACCTGAAAAGGTAAAATAAATACTGAAGAAGAAGGGGCATTAAGACTGTCTGACCGTTAAATTTTACAGCCTCATAAATTTAAGTAAATTGCAAGAGATAAAAAATAAACCAAAAGAGGTTGAACGGAAAGTTTCCAGATATGGTTAAAAAACAAGCCCGTCAAAGGTGAAGGGCTCAAATAAAAGAAGTTATACTGGCGCATACTCGATCTTACACGTTTGCTGATATGGTCGCGACCAAATCGCATAAACAGCCTGTTAGTTTAGTGACTCATAACTTGTTGAGTAGACGATACCTGTTACCAAGTGCTGCTCTTCTAAGAACCCAGCTTGCAACGAGGCATCGCTTGATACCCAGTAACTTATAAAGTAATTTTATTTAAAATCAGACAAGAACTTCAAAATATCATTCTTTGTTGCTGGTGCTTGAAAGTAATAACCTTGAACCTTAATTCCTGGAAAATTTGATAAATAAAAGAACTGCTCGATAGTCTCAACACCCTCTACGACCACTTCTATTTTCAATTCTGTAGCCACATCAAATATTGATTTTAGTATTATTTTACTCTTGACGCTTGAAATATCTAAAAATGTCCTGTCGATCTTAATCGCTTTAACATCAAGCTGGTTTAACCTATCCATCGAGGAGTAACCCGTCCCAAAGTCATCTATCATCAGAGCTATATTAATTTCATCTAGATACAGGATTATTTCAGATAGCTTATCATAATCTGATATCGCAGTATGTTCTGTTATCTCAAGTCTAATGTTTTTACAAGACAGATTTTCACTTACCTCATTGATAAGAGAAATGAAACTGGAAGAAAGTATCTGACTTGCAGTTATATTTATTGAAAGATACTGATTGCAACCCAAAAAATCTGTGCTCTCTTGAGAAGATTTAAATATTAGCCATCGAAGAAAATCTTCTGATAAGCCATTTTTTTCCAATGTTTCAACAACCAACTCTGGGTTTACCATACATGAATCGATACTACAACGTACCAATGCTTCATAACCAATGATTTCCATGTCATCCATTTCAACAATTGGCTGAAAAACAATATATAGTTCGTTATTTATAAAAGAACTCACTATCTTTTTTTCAATCTCTTTTTTAAGAAGCATTTCATTATATAAATCTCTATCGACAATGGTAGGAAAGTTATATTTACTCACCTTAGACTGAAGCATCGCGTAGTTAGCTGAACTAATAGTTTCATGGATAGTATGTCCACATTCTGGAAATGAGGCAGCTCCATGACTATGAGTGATAGAAATTTTCTTGTTTCTTATTAAATATGGTTCATTTAGAGATGAGCTTATCAATTGTATATTTCTTTCCCATTCCAATCTATCTTTTAGGTTATAATGAATAATTAAAAATTCATCTCCACCCAGGCGAGCTATGACGCCATTACTGTCGATTATAGATAATAGTCTATTAGCAACATTCTTGAGCAAATCATCTCCATACGCATGACCATAATAACTGTTTATCATTTTAAAATCATTTAAGCTCACAAAAGATACGGCAATATCGATTTTATCGAAATTACTTTCTAAATAATCGATAAAACCCAATATGTACTTCCTGCTTTTCACTCCCGTCAAAACATCATTGTTAACTTCCCATTCACTTTTCTTAGACATTAGTGCTACATCACAAAAACGTCGATAAGAATAAAGTGTAGTGAATATTGATGCCCACACAAGAACAAATATAATCTCATCTATCTCCCACTCTTCATACTCTCTTGTGAGGAAATATATATTTTCAACCAAATCAATCTCGGACTGGATTGAAATAAAAGAAAATAATACAAACACCATTAACAAACATATAAAATCTATCCTTGATTTATTTCTACATGAGTAATCCCCGCTCAAATTGAAATGTTTTTTCATAACTTTTAATTTACTTAGTAAATGTTATTAATCTGTAAACCTAAAGAAGCCTATTATGAGCAATTTATACCCCTAGTGCAATTCATTCACTAGATAATTGTTTTTTCGATTCCCATTGTGTAAAGTACCCCCTTTGATTTACATCGAAAATTCTAACAAATTTTATTAAACCATTATTATTCACATCAAACGGATTTTGGCTCGAGGGAGTATTGCATAATCATACACCTATGCAATAAGTCACATTTATACCGAGACAATTAAATGAAAAAAACAATATTACTAGCAGTATGTACCATGTTTACTTTAGCAGCCATTGCAAGCATGGGAGTCACGTATTTTATTTCTAGTGAAAAAATAGGCGATATCATTCTTCACGAATCTAAAACAAAAGCCGAATTAATCGCTGATAATGTTAGCTATATACTCGAGAATTCATCTAATCCAACTTCGGATATACAAGCTCTAGTTGAACAATTGAAACAACGCACAGACGTTAGCTACGCTGTAATTATCGACCGTAGTGTAAAAGCTATAGCTCATAGTGATGAGCAGAAGATAGGTAAAGTTTATAACGACGTTTATACTATTGATGGAGCAAGCCAGGGAGTAAAACAACACTCTAAATGGTATGCTGATATTCAACAAGTTTGGGTCTATGACATAATGACGCCAATTTATGTTAACGGCAAGTTGTTTGGAGCATTAGACATAGGCATCCCTGAAACTGAAGTTAAAGATGCAACTAAAGGTATAATGATTTATCAGTTGACTAGCATGATGGGAGTGTCTGCAATTTGTATTATATTATTGTCGTTCTCACTGAATAAATTAATGGAGCCATTATCTCTACTCAACCTTGCGTTAAAAGATATCTCAAATGGAGATGGTGATCTAACAGTACGACTTCCTTCCAATGGCAAAGATGAAATCTCGCAAATATCATCCTCTTTCAACATATTCGTCGAAAAAGTACATGAAATAATTAGCCAAGTTATTGATATGGGAACCGAACTTCATAAATGCGCGAATGATTTGCACGAGGAATCGCAGCGTGCACTAACAAGAGGTCAAGCACAGAACGATCAAACTATACTGGTCGCTACTTCATTGAACGAAATGATTGCGACAGTCAATGACATTGCTTCAAATGCATCTAGTGCAGCCAACGCAGTTGAAATGGTCAATAATGAAGCGCAAATCGGAACTGACATGCTAGAAAAAACACAACATGGCATAGCTAGACTTGAAAACGATATGAACTTAACATCTAGTGTAATCACAAGCCTTGCAAATAAGACAGACTCCATAGGGGGCATTGTAGAAGTCATCCGTGGTATATCTGACCAAACTAACTTGTTAGCTTTAAATGCTGCTATTGAAGCAGCTAGAGCAGGCGATGCAGGCCGAGGTTTCGCAGTTGTTGCTGACGAAGTTCGCAACCTTGCTAGTAAGACAGCACAATCAACCGATGAGATAGACGCAATGATACGTCAATTACAGGATGAAGCCCAAAACGCTGTAATCTCGATGAATCATAGTAAAGAAATTATTAAACTAAGTGCGTCTGAATCAGAGTTGACACGCCAAGCAATTTCTAAGATTGCTATACAAGTTGCCACTATACTTGATTTAAATACTCAAGTGGCCGCAGCTACTGAACAACAGTCCATCGTGGCAAATGAAATCAACATGAATATGGATTCGGTAAGTCAGTCAGTGAGGACTTCACTTGACGCGAGTGAACATCTAGAGGTGTCCAGTTTGAATTTGACAGATCTGTCAGAGAATATTGGCAACCTTGTAGGATCGTTTAAGGTTTAGTCTATTTATACATATAAATTATCAACTTATATATACATTTAGATTTAATCTGACAGTTATCCACTTTCGACTCGGTGCCATTCAGATTATTTCTGGGCTAGAATCTCTTTAGCTAGTGAAGCCAAACGATTTTGTCGTTTTAAAAGGGAAGTTAACGGATCTATTTGATCAGCAACCCTCTGAGTATTCTTTTCAGATACTCAGAGGTTGTTAAGGACGATTATTATAGGTGAAATTGCCATTCAACAGCCTTTTCTAGGACAGAGTCTGTTTCTTTAGATATAGAAATTGGCGGGCTTTGTTGCTTAAATCGATGGAACCAAATCAAGAAGCTACGATCTGATCGGCTACACCCATCTATCATCGTAGCCTCATGCCTAAACCTCGTTACAAAACAACTAACTGGAAGCAGTACAATAAATAAAGCCTTAATCAACCGTGGTTCTCTGACCTTTTGTATTGATGAGGAAACGATAGCCGAGTGGAATCAAAACAAACAAGGCAAGCGTGGTAGACCTCGCCGATTCAGCGACTTAGCCATTACTACCGCACTGATGGTGAAACGCGTTTTCTCTATGCCATTGAGAGCGCTGCAAGGTTTTCTAGACTCAGTATTTAAGCTGGCTAACACCCCGCTAGTTTGTCCGCACTACACCTGTATAAGCCGCCGAGCTAAGGAAGTTGAGGTTTCATTTAAAACCAAAACCAGAGGTGCAATACAACATCTGGCAATTGATGCCACTGGCCTCAAGGTTTATGGTGTAGTGGTCAATAAAAGTTGGCCACATCTTTGGAAGTTTCCAATACATTCTCTTATTCGAAATAAGCCATATCAGACTTTATTCTAGCTGACTTCTGTCCAGAAGCGACATTGAGCCTTCCAGCGAATGCGTATAGCAATTCAAAAGAGGAACATCATTTATGCGCAAGAGCACGGTGATTCCAGTGGTGTGAGTTGCCACTGAGTAAATGTGTCAATAAGCAAAAGGGCAACGGCGTGATACTGTCATCTGTCAGATCTGGTTACATCGTTGTTTCGGATCTGACAGTTGGTATCCAGACCAATTCAAATAAGTTTCAAATAAGTTAGGAAAATATACTAACAACGTTTGCTCTTTTGTCAGTTTCCTTGAACTTAATATTTTCTGAATCTGGAATGAACTCCAAGGCAAGCTCTTTAGCTGTGTTTCTAAGTAAAGCCTCAGTACTACCTGCTTCGTCAACATCTTCTTGCTCAAAATACTGGTCGCCCCAGTTTTTGTTTATCTGGAATGCGATTCGGTGATCCCCCCGCTCATCATTCTCAATCTTTTGAATCTCAGCGATAAGTACATGATTATTATGATTAGCTTCTATCTTCATTTTTTCATCAGCCATAAAAAACAAGATGGCGATACTACAAGAAGAAGAGAATATTGTATAGAGTATTACGCAAGTTACATTATAAACTATCGCTCTGTCCAATGGATGTCTTGCATACAACCATTTTTGAAGTTGCCCTCTGTAGATAGCCCCAGATACGCTTTCATTTTCTCGTTCCACAATTCAGGGACGTCAGTGTGTTTAATCACACCGTTCATGAGATCTCGTTCAATTTCGTAGCGAAGGATAACGTGCGCAGGGTAGGTCAGTTCATCTGCATCAACTCGGATGAAGCCTTTTTCTACTCGCGTGTATATCTTCGCTAGATTGTCCTTCGCGAACTCGTTGCCAGAGAAATGATTTGAAGCCAAGCGAGCAAGATGATCGATAAAGGCGCTGTTGCGGCCAATTTGCATCTCGAAGAATAGAGATTGTGATTCATGAATGCCCATTGATCGCGCTTCACCCGCTGGTGTGCCAGCCAATTCCTTAGGTAAGCCTTGTTCATAACGAGCGTGGCCAGTTTCGTGCACGATTCCCATTAATGATTGCATAAACTCACTCTCATCGTAACGAGTTGTGATACGCACATCGGTAGGAACGCCGCCACAGAACGGGTGGACACTCTCATCGAGTCGACCATGCTCGAAATCGAACTGGAGCAGCTTCATCACTTGCAGGCCCAGTGCTTTTTGTTTTTCAGCAGGGTAATGGCCGTTAGGAAGCAGAATGTTATTTGATTTTTGCTTTTCAATTGCTTCGTCAATTAAAGAAGGCAACCATGTTTTGACGTCAGAAAACAGTGTATCTAACGAAGCTGACGTCGTGCCTGGCTCGTAAACATTCAGCATCGCATCGTATGGCGTTGTGCCATTTGCGTCTGCACGAATTTGAGCCTCTTCTTGGGATAGCTTTACAACTTCTGCCCAGTTCTTCTCAAAACCGGCCCAGTCATTATTAGAACGCTGTGTGCGCCAAGCGTGCTCACACTTCGAACCGGCAAGAGAACTTGCTTGAACTAATGATTCTGGAAGAAGGTTTGCAAGCTGCCATTCGCGTTTCATTTCACGTAACATGGCTCGCTCTTGCGTGGCGAGGGTTTCTTCTTCTGCTTGTGCAAATAGATCCTCAAGATGCGGCTGAGTCATGAGTGAGTGGATGTGTACTTCAAGTTCAGCCATTGCGTTGGAGCGTGCTTCAGCACCGCCTGATGGCATCACAGCAGCTTGATCCCAGCCTACAATTTCTAATAAATGGCCAAAGTTGGCGACTTTTTTTGAATGTTCGACGAGTTTTGTAAATGCATTCATTGTGACTACTCTTATTTTTGTTCTTTCCCTAAACACCCGAAAAGGGTCCTTCACATCAAGTCGCGCTAAGCAACTGAAGTTAATTTACTAATAATTAACATTTAATGACGTCTCATTGTCCACAAATTCATCCGGTTGTATAGCGCTCTTAAAAAAGAAGCTTGCGAATCGAGTTGATTGGCGGTATTGATGATGCATTACCCATTAATTATCACAACAATATGGACATACTAAATTTTGAAGCGTTTCTTATCGCTATCACGATTTTAACGCTGACGCCGGGGCTGGATACCGCATTAGTTCTTCGTAATACAAGTCGTTCGGGCTTAAAAGATGGGTGTACAACAAGTTTAGGCATTTGTTTTGGCTTGTTTGTACATGCGTTTTTCTCTGCCGTGGGCATTTCTGCCATCCTTGCACAATCCGCTGAGCTATTCCAAATCGTTAAAATGATTGGAGCCGCGTACCTCATTTGGCTTGGTATCAGCAGTTTGAAAGCGCTAATGGCTTCAGACGGAGGCATTACTGTCGCTGAACAAATTCAGCAGGTATACAGTGGAAAACGTTCGTTTAGAGAGGGCTTTCTCTCAAATGTATTAAACCCAAAAACGGCAGTGTTTTACTTGGCATTTTTACCGCAATTCGTTAATCCGGAAGGCTCACCATTGTTGCAATCTATGACGATGGCCGCTATCCATTTTGTTATCGCAATGGTTTGGCAATGTGGCTTGGCGGGGGCTTTAAACTCAGCAAAGAACTTGCTCAAAAATGCCAGCTTTATGAAATGGATGGAAGGAGTAACAGGTGCTGTGCTTGTTGCGCTAGGAATTAAGTTACTGATTGAAGAACCACTTTAAATGCGCAATTTATACCGACTTGCTTTAATGTTGACGCTGTTTTTGTTGGGGTTTGCGAGTGCTGTTGCTTGGATGACATTACCACAAATCAAGTTTTCACCTCGGGGGATGGAGTGGGGGTGGCACTGGGCGCACTTTGAGCCGTTTTCTAATGGTATCCAAAAGGCGCGAACGCACGACACCAAACAGCTCTTGTTAAGACGAGTTTACCTTGACGATGCGATCGTCGTTTTTGTATCTACGACGTTAGACAACAAGTTTGAAATCGATGTTGTGCAGGAGAAAACTTGCAAACCGAACGCCACAACTTGGGCATCCGTATCAGTGAATCGCCAGCGAATGGCGCATGTGCCAATGGTGTGTGATAGCGTCGGACAGAGTTATTTTTACCGTTACATAGGTAAGCATTTAGATTCGCTAGAATTTGGCGTTGATGAGTCTTTCATTACGGAAGATTTTGCCCATTGGCCAATCGCGGATATTAAAGTTGATCAGTTCAAACAGCAAAACGCTAAGTTTTTTGAACAGCGTGGAGAGAAGGTTGAACATCAGTGGTTACGTGATTAACGCAGTCATCTGAATCTAGATAAAAATAAAGCCCGCTAAACATGAGCGGGCTTTGTGTTTTAAGGTTTCTAACTCGTTTAAGTGCAGGCTTAACGGTTCTTTGTAGAGCTATGCTTTTACCGCATCAAGATCATCAGATTGAACTGAAGGGTTAAAGAACAATTTCGTTTCTGCCAGTACAACATGACGAAGCGCAATCAAACCAATAAGGTTAGGGATCGCCATCAAGCCATTTACGATATCTGCCAGAATCCAAATTATGTCTAGATGCAGGAACGCGCCTGAAGCCACTAGAGCAAGGAAGATAATCTTGTAAGGCAGAACCGCTTTTGTGCCCATTAGGAACACCACACAACGCTCACCGTAGTAGTTCCAACCAAGGATCGTTGTAAACGCAAAGAACATCAGACCGATAGACACCAGCATTGGGCCAAATGTTTCTGCGTTGAGACCAACAGCAAAGGCATGTGTTGTCATCGCGGCACCTGAAAAATCACTTTGCCAAGCGCCAGTTAGGATCAGGGCTAGACCTGTCATGGTACAAATGATGATGGTATCGAAGAAGGTACCTGTCATCGATATCAAACCTTGTTTAACACAAGAGTCTGTTTTCGCTGCTGCTGCGGCCATTGGCGCGCTACCCAAACCAGATTCGTTTGAGAATACACCACGCGCAATACCAGATTGTATTGCCAACATGATGCTAGCACCTAGGAAACCGCCCGTTGCTGCGGTAGACGTGAAAGCAGATACCAACACAAGTTCAACAGCATTTAGTAGTTGATCTGCGTTCATGATGATCACGCTAAGACACGCCAACACATAAAACAGCGCCATTGCTGGAACCACTTTACCTGCGACACTTGCGATAGATTTGATGCCACCTAGAGTTACAAATGCAACCAAAAGCGTCAGGATGAAAGCAGCAAGCTCACGGTTTACACCTAGAGAGATTTCACTTGCATCAAGAATCGCATTTACTTGCGGGAACGTACCGATACCAAAACAAGCAACCCCAAGTGAGAATACCGCAAACATGATGGCTAGTGCTTTAGAGCCAACACCATATTGTAGGTAGTACATTGGGCCACCAATCATTTGGCCATTGTCGTCAACGCGTCGGTATTTAACAGCAAGCAGACACTCAGCGTATTTCGTCGCCATTCCGAATAGGGCAGCAAGCCACATCCAGAATAGGGCGCCAGGGCCACCAAGTTTGATTGCGGTTGCAACGCCGACAATGTTACCAGTACCGATAGTTGCAGAAAGTGCAGTACAAAGTGCTGCGAAGCTAGAAACGTCACCCTGTTTATCAGATGACTTATCTTTACTGAATACCATGGCTAACGCGGTTGGTAGGTGCTTAAACTGGATCAAGCCTAGGCTAAAAGTGAAGTAAACACCGGTTCCCACAAGCAAAATAAGCAGTGGTGGACCCCAGACAAAGTTATCAATGGTTTGTAGTAAAGATTGTAGGTCGTTCATGATTTCCCCTTAATAAAACAACTAATAAGGAGAAGAGGGAAAGGACGAGATCAAGGATCTCCAATAGAACTAAGCTATTTAAAGAAGGCGGGAACGCCAAATAGTTAGGTTGTAACTTTCCACTCCTCTGTCCTTTTGCCTGAGAGTTTCACCCCGCACACATGTGCAGGACTTGCTCCTTCGGCGACCGATTTAACGGTTCTCTCCAGAGGTTCCTCCAACTACAGTCCCCGCTACCAAGGTAGCACCTGAAATAGTTAATTCTTCGGCGAGTTAATCTAACCAAATGTTAAAGTTTGGTTAATAACCACTCTCCTGCAGTCTTCATCGGAACATTTACTCAATCAAATGAGTAAAGGTTAGTTAATGATGCTGGTCACCATTAACGTGTGAACTCTATCATGTTTCTTGACCATTTCAACACCCTTGGACGATTTATTTTCAACACATTTTTGAACAAAAGGTATTTTTATGGCGTACTGGATAGAGGTTTGTTAAGTAGAGTAGGGAATTGATACTATTTCTATTGGTAATATTCTCACTTACCAACATAATCTTTGGCAATGCATCGCCAGTGAGCCTTAGGTAAGTTATTCAATTAAGAGCACAAAATTGATCCAATCTAGCACACGCGAATGAAAATCTACGCTAAGTTGACCTTACGTAACGTAGAAATGAGTTACAATAAACTTTTGTGAAACTGTCTTGGGAGTTAGTCAGTTTTACACGATTGGACAAGGAGGCTGTATGACCAGATTGTTAGCCATTGCGGTATTGATAGTTGTAGCGTTTGTGCTATTCCGTTATCGAACCAATGAAAAAGTCCAAAAAGCGACCGTCATAACATTGATTGGCGCATTCCTGATTTATACCGCATCCATTGTGATTGCGGAACTGATTCGCTAGCAAGATAGAAGAGTCCTTGGAGTAATATACGGTGACTTCTCAAAAAAATATTGAAGAACAAGATGAAGTGGTTGTCATTGAGGAACGTGACAAACGCACACACATATATATCGCAATTGCAGCGGTACTAGGCTTGGCATTTGGGGGCTTGGCTGGCTCCGTTTTGACGGCGAATAAATGGGAATCTACTTACCAAGTTTTAGAAGATAAATATCAAGCGCTTGCGCAAGATAAAACCGCGTTAGTTTCTCAAGTTAAAACTCGTGAAGAGTCGCTAGACAAAGAAATCCAAGAGAAAGTGGATGCACTACTCGCAGAAAAGGACGCTGCACATCAGAAAGCGCTGAAAAAATTACAAGCTCAGCTTACCGAGGTCGAGAAGGTTAACTTGTCGTTGGAATCTCAAGTGAAGCAACAGAATGACAAGTTGAGCTCGAGCAAGACAGAGAATGAAAAGCTCACTCGCCAAGCGGATATGCAAGCAACCATGTTTGAACGCTCTCGTGAAGTGTTCCAGAAAGAACTCAAAATCTCGCAAGATCTAGAAGCGTTAGAGAAAGAGCGAGAGAAGCTACTGCCGAAAATCGACAAGCTGAAGAAAGAGTGTGATGTGTTCTTAGAAGGGAAGTCGTGGGATGTAAAATCCGATGCTTGCGATAAGCACGATGAAGCAAATTCTCGACTTAGCCAAATCGATCAACTAATTGAAGTCTACAAAATGGATCTCAAACAGATCAAAGAAATCACATCGGATATGGGTTTATAAGCTCAATAATACACTCGATTGTTCATATAAAAAGGAGCTCACTGAGCTCCTTTTCCTTTACCTATGTCAAGCTAAAACTCGTTAGATACGAGAGGCATCATAACCTGATGCAAGCAAAAGTTCTCGTTCATACCTAATGAGTTGAGCGCGATCTTCAATTAATTCGTTCAAAGCTTGAGATGGCTTTCCTGCGAGAGTTTTGAAAGCAGTAAACGTTTCTGCACTGTCGATCTCATCAATCATACTGCTAATGACATTGCGCGCTTCACACGGATTGTTATCTGTAGTGAAGTATTCTACTTGTTTAGTTGCAGCTTTCATTTCTGTTAATAGCTCAAGCGGGCTTGTGTCTTTTGCTACCGCCATGTAGTTGTCTAACACGCGCTTTGCATAAAGCAGTTCTTTTAGTGGGATATCACGTCCACTTTCAATTAGGGATTCGCTAAGGATCATACTTGAGCTCATGGGCATTCCTTTAGTTATATACAACGCAGCTTATTAGTGTCCCCTGAGTCTAATTTATTGAAGTCTAGTTGGGAATGGTAAAAAGCATTTTTAACGCATTTTTATTCACTAATGAACACGCGAATGCGATGCTTATCAGGATCGGTCGCTACAAAATTTAACCCATACACCGAGGTCATTGGTGGCTGAATAAAGTCTACGCCCATCTCTTTCCACTTGTTGTAAACCAGCTCCAGTTGATGCCCGTCTGCTACAGACAACGATAACTCGGCTCCTCCACCTTTCACCATGCTGACTGGAGTAAGCACGTCACTTTGTTTGAGCGTAAGTTTGACGCTATGGGAAAGTGGCATAGAAGCAAATGTAGGAGATAAAAGCGTGACCTCACAATCAAACAGTCTCGAGTAAAATGTTTGGCTCACGTGAATGTTTTCTACATAGAGAACGAATGAATTGATAGTCAGCATGGATTATTCCTCAACTTTGTTAAATAGATGAGGCTGAATTTACCGAAAGAGCATGACAGGTGTTGTCAGTAGTGAATTTTCACGTTAAAAATCTAGTCGCTCTAAAACAAAGAAAAGGAGCCATTTGGCTCCTTTTTTCCTAACTGAATCAGCGGATATTAGTTGGTACGTTTCGAAGAGTACCAGTTGTTTTGATACGCTTTAGATGCAAACAGCGCGTTTGCTTTTGCTCGGTCAATAACGGATTCATCGACCTCTAGCGGTTTCATCGTTTGGCTTTCAAAGTCGTATTCCATGGTCGACACTTTTTCGCCAGGAGAAAGTACAACCAAGTTATCTCGGGTTAAGTAACCGAAGTTTTTGTCGTACTGCATCATTGCGCGTTCATCTTCGCGAGCCAGTGGCTTAGTTAAGTCACGGCCAATCATCGGTGTTTTTGCGTCCACACCAATAAGAGACAGCAGCGTTGGCGGCATATCAATGTTGTTGGCGATGCGGTCATCTTTACGTGGTTGAATGTCTTTACCAATGATCAAAGCAGGGATGTGGAAGTGCTTAACAGGAACAAGGTTTGCACCAAATACACGAGCATCGTGGTCCGCAATTACGATGAAAATCGTGTCATCCCAGTATGATGATTTTTTCGCTTTGTCGAAGAACGTTCCCAAAGCGTAATCTGAGTATTTCACCGCGTTGTTACGCGTCATGTGCTCAGAATCGTATTGTTCGATTTTACCTTCTGGGTACTCATAAGGACTGTGGTTGCTTGATGTGAACACAAGGCTGAAGAAAGGTTTGTCACCTTTTGAAAGGCGCTCAAACTCTTCATCTGCTTTATTGTAAAGATCTTCGTCACTCACTCCCCAAGAGCCAACAAAACCCGGGTTCGTATAGTTTTTCTCTTCAACAATTTGGTCGAAGCCATTGCCGAAGAAGAAGGTCTTCATGTTATCGAAGTTTGCTTCACCGCCGTAAATGAACTGTGTGTGGTAGCCTTGTTCTTTCAGCAAATCAGCAATAGTAAAGAAACCCGTTTGGCTCTTACTCAGTTTAACAACCGCGCGAGAAGGCGATGGCGGGAAGCCTGTTGTTACCGCTTCGATACCACGAACTGAACGAGTGCCCGTTGCGTACATTTGCGTGAACTGCCAGCCTTCTTGCATCAGTTCATCAAGGTTTGGTGTAAGAGGCAGACCACCCAAAGAGCCCACAAACTGTGCGCCCAAGCTCTCTTGTAACAAGATAACCAAGTTTTTACGCTTGCCTTGGTACGTCGCTGGGTTGCTGTTCATGGTTGGTAGCAATGTAGGATCAAAGTCGACCTTCGTTGATGAAGCGCGAACGAGATCCAACATTTTTTGATTGTCCATCTTGCCGTAGAACTGCTCTGCGCTCTTTTCTGACTTCATATTGTTGACAGCAAATAGCAATGAGTAAGACGAATTCAGTGCTAAGTCGTTAAGCAGTGGATCGTTCGAAAACGCCACCATAGCAGGGTTGAGTGGACGGTGACCCAAAGACGAACGAGCGCCTGCAACACAAAGAAGCACAACGAAAACCGCCAAAAGAGGGCGCCATTTCCAATTGATTTGTTGCGCGCTATCGGTCAGTTTTTTGCTCCATTTCCAGCCTAAAACTAGCGTCAAAGCAGTGCCGATTGCACCAATAAACAGTTCTAGTTTGTAGCCAGTCCAAAGCATGCTCATCACTTCTTTCGGGTAGATGAGGTATTCAACAAACAGGCGGTTCGGACGTAGGTCATATTCTTGAATGAATGGCGCCGTTGCCAGCTCCATGTACACAAGAATCCATAGCCCTGCGACCATCCAAAGGCGCAATACCCATTTCCAGCATTCTCCGACCTTGCCTTTTAGTGGCATGAAAGAAGAAAGCAGAGCAGGGAGGATGAACAACCAGCATAACGTTGCGATATCAACACGCACGCCTTGGCCTAGGATGTAAAGGAAGTCGTTGAAGGATTCAATACGATCAAACTGCCAAAAGGCGAGTAAAATGCGTGATATGGACAAAAATGCAAGTGAAAACAAAGAAAAAACAGCGAGAGGTTGCAATGGCCCAAACATGGGTCTCTTAGACGAACTTTTCATATTTATTTTGTGATGGACTTAGTCGTGATGTTGTGTCGTTTCTAGCAAAGCGAGCGTGAAATAAACGTGAATTATAATGAAAATCTATGGGCTGAATTGTAAGTATTCGTATGTCTATGTAAGAGTGGGAGGCGTCTCATGTCTGGGGCGAAACAAGGCGATAGAAGTGTGCTCCATATCGCCTTTTTAGTTGTCTTTTTTCGCTAGTACTTTGGGAATGCGACGACAAACGTGTTCTTGCCATTTTCTCTCGTAATCAGCTCTATCGTTGCGCTGTGTAGCGTGGCGATGTCTTTGCAAATAGACATGCCCAACCCCGCACCATCGCCTTTTTCTGAGTGACCTCGGTAGAATTGTTCAAAGATCCTTTCTCGCGTTTCTTGTGGAATCTCCGGGCCAGTGTCGGAAACCAAGATTTTGATGGCATTTCTATTTTCTTGCACACTAACTTGGATTTCGCTGTGTGCGCCTGAATAGCGAATGGCGTTGTCTACAAGGTTACGGAACAACACTTCTAACAACATTTTGTCGCCAGAAAGCGCGACTTCCGCTGGTGAGAGGCTGATGTCTTGATCTTGTCTTAAAGCAAGTGGCGCTAAATCGGCGACGACGGTTTGCAGCAATGGCGTTAGTTCGACGTTGTCAAAGACGCGTTCAGATAAACTGTCTACTTTAGCAAGTGTAAGCAGTTGGTGGATGAGACGGTCGGTTCTTTCAATGCCTTGAAGGATGTTGTGTAAGTCTCCGCGTAACTGCTCTGGGTCATTACTTTCAAGAGCGTTTTCTACGTTTAGGCGCAGGATTGTCAGCGGCGTTTTGAGCTCGTGTGCGGCGGCTCGCGTAAAGCGCTTCTCTCTCTGCCACGCTTGTTCAAGTTCAGAAAGCAATGAATTGAGTGCTTCCACCAACGGAGCAAGCTCGGTTGTGTTGTCGGTAACATGAATGCGGTCTAAGCGGTGCACGTTTCGTTGCGTGATAGCCGTGCGTAGATCGTTAATCGGTCTGAAATACCTGTCTATCAGCCAGAACAGCAACAGCAGCAAAGTCGGCAATAGTAGTAACTGTTCGATGGACGTCGACAGAGCGATTTCATGGATGATCTCTTTACGTATCTTCTGCTTTTCAGCAACGACTACGTATTCGTTCTCATGCTCGGTCTGTGGTAATGACAGTTGGAAAGTGCGCCACTGCACGCCGTCTTTGGTAATGTCGGCGTAGCCGTTGTTATCAAAAGAAGAAGAAAGAGAGCGCAGATCTGGAGTGGAACTCCAGATCAACTTGTTGTCACGGTAGAATTGAAAAACGAGATTCTGTTCGTAGGGGTGACCAAATTTGGTGGCTTTGTCTTCGTCGCTCTTTGCCAAAGAATCGATGTTCTTCATCCACTGGTCGAATAGTTCTCTGTGGTTGGCGAGAGTGTCCGTTTCGGTTGAAATGGACAGCGTCAGCAGCATCAGCTTAGCGGATTGCCCAAGCCTAGCGTCATAAACTTCTTCGACTTCGTGTTTGGCTGATTGAAAGCTGAAGTACAAAGAAATAAGCAAAAGCGCGCTGACTAACAAGCCAACCGAGAGCGTTAGTTGGCGTTTAATGGAGTAAGGTTTTTTATTTTTCAAGAATGTACCCCACACCACGAATGTTCTTGATGGCGACGTTGGGCGCTTTTTTACGTAGGTTATGAATGTGAACTTCTATCGCGTTATCGCTTGAACCTTCATCCCAGCCGTGTAGCGATTGTTGCAATTGCTCCTTACTTTGCACGCGTCCGGCGTTAGTCATCAAGCTGGTGAGGATTTTAAATTCATTGCGTGTGAGTTTAAGCGGAGCGTCATCGTAGCGAATGCTTTGTTCCGATAAGGATAAAGATAACTGCCCAACTTGAATGATTTCTTCTGCACTACCGGATTGGCGGCGAATCAACACACGCAAGCGAGCGAGCAACTCTTCGAGTGCAAACGGTTTTCCGAGGTAATCATCTGCGCCGCCATCAAGGCCTTGAACGCGATCGCGAATGTCGTCTCGTGCAGTAAGTATCATCACTGGGAGCTTAAATCCGCCTTTGCGAATATTACGCAGAACTTCCAATCCATCGATATCGGGGAGAGTGAGATCCAAAATCACGGCAGTGAACGCTTCTGTTTTGAGTGCGCTAGTCACGCCAGACCCTTTTTCTACCCAATCCACGGTGTACCCATGGCGACTTAATGAAGTCACCATGGATTGACCGAGTAGTTTGTCATCTTCTACGAGTAATAAGCGCATAGATTATTTCAATCTCCCAAGAGTCGCTTCAATTTCCAGTTTTCGACCTTTATCCGCCAAAGGTCGGTCAGGGCGAGGTGATGCTTGCATTGCGCGAGTCAAATACACTTTCGCTTCTTTGTCTCGACCTTCTTCTGCAAGGAAGTCTCCATAAAAATAGTTCGGATCGATGCCTTTTGGATTGATCTCTAACGCTTTTTTCAACATTTCTTCGGCTTTATCGTCATCACCAAAGCCAATTGGCCACCCCGGAACTTTGTAATACAAAGAACCTAAACTGGTGTATGCAGAGCCATCAAGCGTTTGCGGTGACGTTGCAATTACCCCTTCGAGTAAAGATTTGGCTTCTTTGGCGAGTGATAGTGCACCTAAGCCACCTTGAGCACCAGCCAGCGATGCTTTATTGATTGCCAGCCAAACAGTGAGTTCGGGATTGCCGGGTTCTCTGTCGAGATAAATACTGGTTTTGGCAATCGCACGATGGAAGCATTGTTCCTTTTCGTCACCATCGGGCGTGCTGTACTGACATTCCGCCCATTTCTTTTGAATCTGTTGCAGTGGAGCATTACCTGCCAACGCAGCGGTCGAAGCTAACGTTGAACAAACCGTCAAAGCGCAAAAAAGTAGTTGTTTGGTATTCATCGTCCATGTCCTCTTCAATGACTGACTCGGTTTACGTATTGGTGAATGGTTTCTTGTTGCTTACGAATCGCAGAAGAAACCGCGCTTGGAAGCAGTTGATTGATGCGTGCAAAAAGCTTTTCTGGCCAACCAATCCATTTCGCGGAAATTTCTTTTTCCAACATGGTGACAACGTGATTGGCAACAACTTGCGGCGAGTCCGTTTTGTTACCCAGTTGTCGATTCATTTCATTGACGGCATCGCTATTGAGTGAGGTTTCTGTCGCTCTTGGGGCCAAATACAGCGCACGGATTCCGGTTGCGAACAGCTCTCTGTCGAGCGATTCGGTAAAACGGTGCAACCCCGCTTTTGCCGCGCAATAGGAGGTATAACCTGGGTAGCCAATTGAGCCGAATGTTGAACCTATATTGAGAATCACCCCAGGTTGCTTTAACCACGTCAACGCCGATTGGCACAGCAGCATCGGCGCAACGAGATTGAGTTGGATTTCGTCTGCAATCTGCGTTGGTCGTTTGTGGCTTAACAACGAGAAATCGTTGCTGCCCGCATTGTTAATCAGTGCGTCCACTTTTTGATGTTGACGCGCTCGATCTTTAATCGCTGTTAATCCTTCTGATGAGGTGATGTCTGCAACGACTACATCATGATGTTCTGGATTTGACAGTTCACGCTGTAGTGTTTGCAAGCTCTCTTCGTTTCGCCCAACAAGAATGAGGCTGGCTCCGCGTTTTGCTAACTCGCGCGCGATGGCTTGCCCAATTCCGCCCGTTGCGCCTGTCAGGAGAATAGTGCTGTTGTTAATGATCATGCTTCACCTCACGCCGCTTGTTGGGTTGAGAAGGAAGGCAAAGAGCGCAGCATTTGTCCGTACAGTGCAAACACCATTTTTGCAGAGTCGATGATGACTTGTTGATCTTCCACTTTGGTGATTTTGTTCATCAGTGATTCAAAAAATTGCAGATGATCTTGGTCTAACACGCTGTGTGAAATTAGGTAAGTCATTGCTGAAGGCGGTAGGCTTAGCGTTGACTGGATTTTTTCTGCCATTTGGCCACCAATGCCGACGCTGGTGCCTTCTAATACCCACACCATGCCAAACAGCGCGAGTGGGTTGTGGCGGTCAATGTTGTGGTAAAGGTAGGAAACCATTAATTCAATCGGCGCACCGACTTGACCTACATCTTTGTTGTTGCGCACTGCTTCGGCATCACCGCCACATGCTTTAATGTCATTTAAAATCCATTCTTGATGGCCTTTCTCTTCCTCGATGTATTCGGCAATGGCGTCTCGTACCCATTCGCATTCGCCAGATAGTCGGCCTCCACACGCCATCAGCAAGGGAACGGTGTGCTTAACGTGATGGTAAGCTTGGGTTAGAAAGGCGATATACATATCTTTGGAAATGTTGCCTTGTTGAACGTCTGCGATGACTGGCGCAGTTAACATTGCTTGTTGAGCAGCGGCAGTGCTTTTTTTGAGTTGTTCGAAAAATAAAGTCATAACCTTCTCCTTAAGAAGCCGTTAACTAAGATGCAGTTTGGAAAGACGTAATGTGTTGCTGAAAGGGCAAATCGATGCGTTGGATCTTTTGCGCTTGCAGCGTTAATTCAGACGTTGTGCTCGCTAATAACTGAGCCACATCATGTTCGATTTGATTTCGTTTGAGCTTGCCGTTATCCGTGTACCAACCAGAGATGGCTCGTGGGTTGTCCAGCAGCAATAAGGTTCGGATTTGAGCGTAATCGGGTAGGGTTCGGTTTAATGCATGAACCTTTGCTTCGACGTCTTCGCTATTGGCAATGACAGCACATAATGTTTGTTGGCTATCACCTGTAACGATCAGTGGCGTCATCGGCAAAAACGCCAACGCTTCTGATTCAATCCACTCCGGTGAGACATTTCTGCCGTATGCGGTGACGATAAGGTTCTTCTTGCGTCCTGAGAGAGTGACAAAGCCTTGCGCGTCAATTTGGGCTAAGTCGCCAGTTGCTAACCATTCTTGAGTAAACGGCTCATTCAAATAGCCAAGAGCAACGTTGCCTTTGACGAGCAGTTCACCATCTTCTGCGATACGAATCTGAGCGTGGGGAAGTGGTTTGCCACACGTTCCTGCTTTAAATGCGCCTGGTGTATTCAAACAAACAACAGAGCCACATTCAGACAGACCATAACCTTCAAACGCAGGGATGTTCAGTGCATGCGCGGCGTTAATCAGTTGAGACGACACTCTTGCGCCGCCAACGGCGACAAATTTTAGAGAATCCACAAGAGAGGGCTGATGTTTCGCGATCTGAATGAGCGCAAGCAATAAAGCCGGTGTTAGCACTAAGCTTTCTGGTTTGATGGTCGCTAATGCTTGTGCAAACAGACGCGGTTCGAATTGGCTTGAACCGAGTAAGCCAGTTTGCTCTCCGGGGAAAATATATGACGTCACGCCCAACATGAGTGGAACATAAACGCCGGTTATGTTCTCGAGAAGCGTCGATAACGGAAGCAGCACTAAGTGTGAGTGTGCCGTGCTATTTACTGCGTCGGCGAGCGATTTTGCCACCAAACACAAATGATCATTGCTTAAACAAACGCCTTTAGGCTGACCAGTCGAGCCCGACGTAAATGTGATTTTTCCGGTTTCTGGTAGATAAGCTACCTGTGTATCTTCATCTCCCAACTGGTTACGACGCAGCAAAGGCAAATTTGCAATGGAAAACGGATTGTCTTGTTGCTTAAAGCTTTGCTTAGGATTAGAAGCCAACCATGCTTGCCAATCGCCAACTAAAGCATCGACGCCTGATTGCTCTAACGTATGTTCAACTTGTGCATCAGAGAAAAAAGTCGGAATAGGTACGACGACTATGTCTGCCGTCATCGCCGCCAAATCAACAATGGCCCAATCAATGCTGTTTTCTGCGCGTAGCGCGAGTGCTTTGATGTTCTGTGTAATAAGCTCGGCGGCAACGAGTTCGATCTTGTTTAACAATTCAGAGTAAGTCAGTTCAACCGTTTGATTCGATTCGTAGCCGACAAGTGCTACTCGATCTGGTGTCGTTTTTGCCCATTTTGTAATGGCATCGAGGAGAATATTCATACATCACCTATATTCTGGCGTTGTGTTTAACCAAGTTGTTCTGGTTGTGTTTGCGGTTTTAACGACGTTTATTTTTCTATCTAGGCTTGTTTGCGTTTTCTTTCTTGGACTAATCGAAGACGCTCTAGTCCTTTTTGCAAATTGCCTGCTAACACACGCGGTTGATGTTCGTAGTATGACCCCCAAGTGGACTCGGCATCGGGGACTTTGTTTTGATCGGCCTGCGCGATGATATGAGGCTCCAATCCTAGGCGCGCCATCATGGCGTGAAGTGGGTCTGTCGCGGTGAAGATGCACCATTCAAAACCGAGATTGACCAGCATTTCTGCGATGAGGTAGAAGTGCAGAGACGACATGCCCTTAGCGAAAGATGCCAAGTGACCGAATTCCACTAAGTTCGAACGTTTTACGTCGCAGTTAAATACGTTAGAAACCAGCTTTTGGGCGTCGTCTTCTAAATACTGTTCAAGGAACAAGGGCTCATCTTCGGCGATGCGAAAGCCGCATACGGAAATAATTTGGCCGCCTTCAATGAGGGTTAAATACGCCGGCATAAATTGTTTTAGCTCGGCAAAGAATGCTTCTTGATAACGCTGAGAAACATGCTCGATAACTTGGCTCCAAAGCGGATGCATTGGATAAACGATGTCTAAAGTAAAGCCATCTGCAGAAGTTTGTGCATGGTGTTTCATGAGCGCTTCCTTTGTTTGAGTAGTTATCAACAAAATAAAACGCGAAACTTAAGAAATTCTTAAGGAATGAAATTTTGATAAATTATTTAACGACAGGAAGGCTTAAATGGCAGTGCCTTTTGGGGTTTTGTGCTGGTATGTAATTGATATTAATACGATGTTTTCTTGAGTAATCTAAATAAAAAGCCAGTCTAAATAATCGACTGGCTTTTCATTTTCTCACTGAGGAACTAAAGATACGCTAAAGCTTTAGCGGTTTCTTAAGGCTTTTGGGCGTTACATTGCCGCTTTCTTCGCTTCTTCAATCCAACCATCAAAGGTTGTTTGGTTGGCTTTAATCCAACCATTTACGTGCGCTTCGATGTCTGCCGCGCTATTTTTACCTTGGCTCATCATCATGTTTTGAGCGCTGACATCATTGATATTCAGTTTGATGATTTCGAACAGTTTCGCTGCCGATGGGTTCTTCTCTGTGAACTCTTTGTTCGCGACGATGCGCATAGAGTTCATTTCAAAACCGTAGTTTTTGCCGTTTTTCAGTGTGGTGTCGATGTCTTTACGTTCACCAGGAAGAGACGAGAACGGCACCTCTAGCCACACGACGTCTTTACCCGGAACAAGGACGCCACTTACCCAATACGGTGTCCATGTGTAGTAAAGAATTGGGTCGCCTTTTTTGTAGCGGGAGATTGTATCAGCAATGATTGCGGCGTAATTACCTTGGTTGTGAGTGACGGTGTCACGAAGTTTGAACGCGTCCAACTGATGCTCAACCACCATTTCACAACCCCAACCTGGGTTACAGCCGGTAAGATCGGCTTTGCCATCGCCATTTGCGTCGAATAACTTCGCCAATTTTGGATCTTTTAACTGACCAATGTTCGTAATGCCGTATTTCTCGGCGGTTTTCTTATCGATGAGGTAGCCTTGCGCTGCGCCACTGACGTATTGGCCTTCTCGGAAAAACTTATCATCACCACCTGACATGGTGTATTTGTCTGCATGGAGCGGGAACCAGCCAACCGCTAAGAATGTTGCGTCACCTTTCGCTATCGAGGTGTAACCGACGTTGTAATCCACTTCTTTGGTTGGTTGGACATCGTAACCCAAAGCTTCCAGAGCACGATTTACGATCAACGTTTGGAACGTCTCTTCAGCGACAGTGGACTGTACAGGTTGAACCGTGACGCCTTCACCCGGTAACTCTCCGGCAAAGCCGTAAGTCGAAAATGCGATTGCGCTTAGCGCGCCGACAGACAGTGCTTTCTTCCATGAATTATTCATTCGTATTTCTCCTAAGTTTTAGGTCGTTTTGGTTCTTGTTGGTTTTAAATTTGAGCAGATAAGAGATAGGGCCGGTATGGTACCAGCGAAGTTTGGTATTGCCGGCGTTGACGCCAAGCTCTTGTGTAATGCGATCCAACAAAATAGCGAGGATCACAATGCCTAAACCGCCGACAGCGGCCAGACCCATGTCCAGTCGTCCGATGCCTCGTAACACCATCTGACCCAAACCGCCCACGGCGATCATCGAGGCGATAACCACCATCGACAGAGAAAGCATTAAGGTTTGGTTGACGCCCGCCATGATCGTTGGCAGCGCAAGTGGCAATTGAATGCGATACAGCATTTGCTTTTTGTTTGCGCCAAAAGAGTGACCTGCTTCGATAAGCTCTTCCGGTACTTGTTGAATCCCAAGAATGGTCAATCGAACCACTGGCGGTAGCGCGAAAATGATCGTCACGACAACGCCCGGTACGTTACCAATACCAAACAGCATCACGATCGGAACAAGGTAGACGAACGCCGGGGTGGTCTGCATCGCATCCAATATTGGTCTTACAAACTTGGCGGCGGTTTGGCTTCTGGCTAGCCAGATCCCCATGGGTAAGCCAATCAACAAGCAGAAAAACACCGAAGTGAGCACCAAAGCGAGCGTGGTCATGGCTTGAGACCAAGCGCCGATCAAGCCAATGAACACTAGCGATACTAGCGTTGATAAACCAAGTTTGAAGTTAGAAAACTGCCACGCGAGTAAAAATAGGATCAGCACCATAATCGGTGACGGCGTAGAGACTAACGCGGTTTCGAATGAGGACAAGATAAAATCGATCGGAACTCGTATGGCTTGAAAAACAGGGCGACCATGTTCAACGAGCCAATTCAACCCAGATTCTACCCAATTATCGAGTGGGAGAACGGCATCTTGAAATGGGTTCATGATATCGAAAGGTGTCTCTTGCACGGCTTCGCTGTTCAACCAATCGTTGTTAGTTGCGGCCTCACTACCTTGTGACCACGGGTCTTCTTGTGTTGGTGCGGTTTGCGACCAAGGATCGTTATTTGTTTGCTCTGTAGACATCGTTTAATCCTTATCGAGTGTTTGCAGAAGACGCGACTTCGTCACGACACCAAAATAGGTTCCTTGCTCATCGACTACTGGCACAGCATAAGGAACGCTCGCTACGATGCCGAGAATGTCATTCACAGACAGGTCGGGCTGAAGGGTCACGTCATCTTCTAATTGTGCGCTGGCCAAGGAGCGATTTTCCTTGTGGGCTAAGCGTAAGGAGTCGAGAGAAACGATGCCGGAATATCGGCTAGATTTATCTACGACGATGCCGTAATCACGGTCGTGATCCATCAAGATTTGCATGGCAGAGCCTGGGCCGTCGTGTTCGGATTTCTTGAATACCGCAGCGGGCTTCTTGCGCGCAATATCTTTGACGGTTAGCACGCTGGCGACATTAACGCCGCGGAAAAACGCCTCGACATAATCATTGGCGGGGTTATGAAGAATTTCATCTGGTGTGCCGACTTGCACAACTTCGCCGTTTTGCATGATGGCAATTCGGTCACCGATGCGCATGGCTTCGTCCAAGTCGTGCGAAATGAACACGATGGTGCGTTTATCATCATTTTGCAGACGAATCAATTCATCCTGCATTTCAGAACGAATCAAAGGATCGAGCGCTGAGAACGCTTCATCCATCAGCAAAATATCGGGGTCGCAAGCTAGGGCGCGGGCAAGACCGACACGCTGCTTCATACCACCTGATAGTTCATCAGGAAACGATTCAGCGTAGGTATCTAATCCAACTCTCTGCAACGCTGATAATGCACTTTCGTGGCGAGCAGTCACATCGACGCCTGCGAGTTCCAGGCCGAAAGCGGCATTTTCTATCACCGACATGTGGGGCATGAGCGCAAAATTTTGAAAAACCATTGAAATGTTGTTCCGACGAACTTCGCGCAGTTCTTCTTCGGAGATGTGAGCAATGTCTTTCCCTTTGAGGTAAACACTGCCTTTGGTGGGTTCAATGAGTCGATTGAGAAGTCGAACGAGAGTGGATTTTCCTGAGCCAGAGAGACCCATAATGACAAAAATCTCGCCTTCATTGATGGTCAGAGATACATCGTTGACGCCAACGGTTAAGCCAGTTTGTTCAAAAATATCGTCTTTATCAACGCCTTTTTCGATGAGTGAGAATGCTCGCTCCGGAGCTTCTCCAAACACTTTATAAAGTCCCTTAACTTCCAGTATGGGATCCATGTTAATTGTCCTTTGTTATGTGTTTATCACGAGTTAACGTTTTGTACTCTAATTAAATTGATGAAAGTTTTCAAATGATTGGCTTAGCTTATTGGTGTTCTGTGGTCATATTTTTCGTAGTAATGAACTTTCGTTGTTTTATTGATAAATCTTTTTAAAACATTTAGTTATGAATGTGTTTGTTTGTGTTTTTAGGCGATAAACACGACGTTGAATTTATTTTTAAGTTTTTAATACATGTCGGCACAGTAGGGTTGCATATTTATTGCTCAGTATTTAGAGGCAGAAAGAACAGTGAAATGATTAGAGTTCAAATCTGTGTTTGGAAGAAGCAAACATAACATGATGAGGTAAGCAGAAGTCTTAGCGTTATCTGTTGCTTATGCTAAATCGAGATGATATTGATCTGGTTACTTTAGGCAACGCATGGAATAAAGAATGGAAGCCGAGCAGTTAGAAGTACTCAATTTCATTAGCCAACATCCTCCTTTCGATGAACTGCCAGAAGAGCAGTTAAAAAAAATCGCCATTCATGCAGAAGTGGCGTATTTCCGTCAAGGTACCGACATCCTCAAATTTGGCGATACGATTCGCGATTTGTATATGGTGCGCAGTGGTGCAGTAGAGATTTATCGACGCAAAGGTGAACTTTATAACCGTATTGATGCTGGTGGCCTGTTCGGGCAAATGGGGTTGCTCATGAACAACCGCGTTCGTATGCCAGCAAAAGCGATTGAAGACACCTTGGTGTATTGCATTCCTGAGAACATCTTCAACGAGCTTTGCGACGAGTTTGAAAACTTCGCGGATTTTATGGAGCTTGAAGATAGCGCTCGGCTTCGCAATGCGATCTCTAGTCGCTCCGATGGCAATGATTTAACAACCGCAAAAGCGCGTAAAATCCTGACTCGTGACCCTGTGACGCTCGAAGCGACCGCTTCTATTCAAGAAGCTGCAAGCCTAATGGCAGAAGAAAACGTCACCGCCTTGCTCATCGTCCGCCCAACTGAAGAACTGACCGAAGAGGATGATGACCAACTGCTTGGCATTCTTACTGACCGCGATTTATGTATACGGGTTTTGGCGCAGGGGATTGATACCAATATATCGGTGAGCGAGGTCATGAGTTACGACGTGGTATCGCTTGATTACAACGCGTATGTGTTTGAAGCGATGCTGACCATGCTTCGCTACAACGTCCATCATCTGCCGATTCTCAAAGACAAAAAGCCAATAGGCATCATCGGTATGACGGACATTGTCCGTTACGAATCTCAAAACAGCCTGTTGCTGGTGAGCTCGATTTTCCAACAGACCAGTGTGGAGGATCTCAAACAAGTTTCCCTGCAAGTGAAAGATTGTTTTGTTCGCATGGTCAATGAAGACGCCAACGCACACATGATTGGACGAGCGATGTCGGTGATTGGCAGCAGCTTTAAGCAACGATTAGCGGAACTCGCCGAGCAAGAGCTTGGTCCTGCTCCAATTCCATACTGTCTGGTTGCGATGGGATCGATGGCGCGAGATGAGCAGCTCATTGTCACTGACCAAGATAACGCGCTGATTCTTGATGACAGTTACGATCCTGACAAGCACGGCGAATATTTCGCGCAGTTTGCGAAATTTGTATGTGATGGATTGGCGGCATGCGGCTATACCTATTGTACGGGCGACATTATGGCTACCAATCCTGAATGGCGAAAAACCAAATCGCAATGGGAAGAGTGCTTTGGCGATTGGATCGATCATCCGACCCCAGAGAGGTTGCTCAACAGCAATATTTTCTTCGATTTGCTAGGGATTCATGGCCGGGTGAAATGGGCTGAGCAACTGAGTAGTTTTATCGTCAGACGAGCCAAAAAGAACAATCGATTTTTGGCTTGTATGGCTTACAACGCAATTCGAAGAACGCCGCCGTTAGGATTTTTTAAAGATTTCGTGATGGAGAAAGATGGGCGTCATCGCAACTCTATCAACCTTAAACGACGCGGTACCGCGCCGCTGGCAGATTTGATTCGAGTGCATGCGTTGGCGATTGGTTCGCGCTCGCAAAACTCATTTGATCGATTAGACGACATCAATGACGCTGGGATCCTGCCAAAAGGGCGAGGAATGGACTTGCGAGATGCGATGGAGCTTATCTACATGGTTCGAATCCGTCATCAAGCCTTGGATATTGAAAATGGCGACGAGCCAGATAACAACATCGAGCCAGAAAACATGTCCGATTTCGAACGTCGTAATCTGAAAGCGGCATTCCAAATTCTAAGCAATGCGCAGAACTTCATTAAGTTCCGCTACCAAAGAAGCAGTAAATGATGTGGTTGGCAAAAAGTAAGGCGAGTACACCGCTGCTCGATACTTCGCAAACGCCGGAGTGGTCAGTATTGTTTGAGCAGTTGGCAGAGCAAGCGCAAGATCAACGGTTGAAGCGTTACTATTCGACCCCGATGGTGAATGGGGATACGCCATTAAAAGAGGTGCCGTTTGTCTCGGTAGATTTTGAAACGACGGGCTTAAATGCAGAAGAGGATGCCATTCTTACCATTGGTCTTGTGCCGTTTACGATTGACCGAGTGCAGTGCAGTGGTTCAGCGCATTGGATTGTAAATCCGAACCGAGAGCTTAATGAGGAGTCTGTCGTTATTCATGGCATTACGGATTCTGAAGTGAAAAACGCACCCCAGTTAACACAAATACTAGGTGAGATTTTGGATGCGCTCGCTGGCAAGGTGGTGCTGGTGCACTACAAGAATATCGAGCGGCAGTTTTTTTATAATGCGCTTTTAAACACCATTGGCGAAGGGATTCAGTTTCCCGTCGTCGATACATTGGATATCGAGTACGCACTTCAACGCCGAGAATGTTCAGGCATTTGGAATAAGTTAAAAGGTAAGAAGCCAGGGTCAGTGAGGTTAGGGCATGCTCGGGAACGATATGGTCTGCCTGCTTATCAACCGCATCACGCATTAACGGATGCATTGGCGACGGCAGAGTTGTTTCAAGCTCAGTTGCAATATCACTTTAACCGAGACATGCCAATTTCTGCTATTTGGCAATAAAGGTTATTTACCTTAAACACAAAAACATCAAATGATCGATGGAGGTGTTTCCTTTTAAGATGCTAATGAGAGCTACTACTTTAAGAAAATACATATACTTAAACTTGTGCTTGGTGATGTGAACTAATCATCACTCAAACTCCTACAAAGTATTTAAATTTGGTCACGTATTGTTAAGGAGATTATTCGTGAGCACCGACAATAATGGTGGGATTAAACGTCCCGATGGAAAGGTAAACGCGATAGATACTGACTATCAGATTGGTCAGGATAACGTTGCGTTAAAAGTCGGCCCATTCGGCTTAGACATTCACAACCGAGTTTTCGCAATTTCTGGGATGGCTATCGTCCTCTTTGTTGTGGCAACGCTAACTTTTCGCCAACAAGTTGAACCCTTTTTCGCTGGCTTACGTGCTTGGCTAGTATCCAATCTTGACTGGTTCTTTCTTGCTTCTGGCAACGTATTTGTCATTGTCTGCTTGGTCTTGATTGTGACACCGCTTGGTCGAGTTCGAATTGGTGGTACTGAAGCGACACCAGATTACTCTTATGCAGGCTGGCTAGCGATGTTGTTCGCAGCCGGTATGGGCATCGGATTAGTGTTTTTTGGTGTGTCTGAGCCAATGTCGCACTTCAGCTCTGCACTTGGCGGCGTGAACATTGAAAATGGTGTGCGCACCGACTGGTCTCCACTTGGTGGTGCAGTTGGTGATACAGATGCTGCATCTGCACTTGGTATGGCTGCGACCATTTACCACTGGGCACTTCACCCTTGGTCTATTTATGCGTTGTTGGCCCTTGGCTTAGCGATTTTTTCGTTCAACAAAGGGTTGCCACTGACCATGCGTTCCATCTTCTACCCGCTGTTTGGCGAACGAGTTTGGGGCTGGGTAGGGCACATTATCGACATTCTTGCGGTTGTTGCGACGGTATTTGGTCTGGCGACATCGCTCGGCTATGGCGCTTCACAAGCAGCAACAGGTTTGAACTTCTTGTTTGGTGTGCCAATGACCGACACAACTCAAGTCGTGTTGATTGTAGTGATCACGGCATTGGCGCTGATCTCGGTGGTTGCAGGCCTGGATAGTGGGGTAAAACGTCTGTCTGAAATCAACATGATTCTGGCGGCGATGTTGCTGTTCTTTGTGATCATCGTTGGCCCAACAATGGCGATTCTGACTGGCTTTTTCGACAACATTGCGTCGTACATAACTAACATTCCCGCATTGTCTATGCCGTTTGAACGTGAAGACGTGAACTATTCGCAAGGTTGGACGGCGTTTTACTGGGCTTGGTGGATTTCTTGGTCACCATTCGTGGGCATGTTTATCGCTCGTGTTTCACGTGGACGTTCGGTTCGTGAATTCATCATCTGCGTTATTTTGATTCCTTCGACGGTTTGTGTGCTTTGGATGACGGCTTTTGGTGGCACAGCGATCAGCCAGTACGTGAATGACGGTTATGAAGCCGTATTCAATGCTGAGCTTCCGCTTAAACTGTTCGCCATGTTAGACGTAATGCCGTTTGCAGAAATCACATCGGTAGTAGGTATCATTCTGGTGGTTGTGTTCTTTATCACGTCGTCGGATTCAGGTTCTCTTGTGATCGATACGATTGCGGCTGGTGGTAAAGTCGATGCGCCAACACCACAACGTGTTTTCTGGTGTACGTTTGAAGGCTTAGTCGCCATCGCACTGATGCTCGGTGGCGGGCTGGCAGCGGCTCAAGCGATGGCAGTAACTACAGGCTTACCATTTACCATCGTATTGCTTGTTGCGACAGTTTCTTTGATTAAAGGTCTAATGGATGAACCTCGTCCAAGTACCAAGGCAGTCAAAAAAGATAAATAGCCACGACGACAAAACTAACCTTAAAACGGCATGCGAAAGTGTGCCGTTTTTTTATGTAAAAAACCTTAAGTCCACCCTTTGAAACCCCACTGCATTCTGACTCATGTTGAGTTGTTTCGTATTAAATGATGCTTTAATAAGTTAGAGTTCAAACTATTTTAAATTTAGGTTAAATGTTGTTTTGGTGTGATTCGAGTCACATTAATCCAGATTAAAACGCCGATTATTTGATTTTTAACCGTAAAGAATGTCCATAATAAATACGAAATTTAATTAGACATCAAAGGATATGTATTTCAAAATGATCACGTCAGCACCTTGGGTGCTTTATCCTGAAATTGGAGAAGACCCAAGCAAAAAATGGATTTTTCGTGAACCTAAAATCTCTGATGGTGACGGCATTTACAGCTTAATTGCAGATTGTCCTCCGTTGGACATGAATTCTTCTTACTGCAATTTTCTACAGTCAACGCATTTCAGCAAAACCAGTATTTTGGTTGAGCACAAATGCGACATCGCTGGCTTCATCTCGGGTTATCAGAAGCCTGACGAACAAGACGTATTATTCATTTGGCAAGTCGCTGTATCACCTCGATTCAGAGGTAACGGTTTAGCATTTCGTATGCTCAAGGAGCTTCTCGAAAGGGAAGCGCTGAGCGAGGTTAAATCGGTAGAAACGACCATCACGGAAGATAACCAAGCCTCTTGGGCGTTGTTCAAAAAGTTAGATGCGATGAACGGCAATCATGGCCAAGTCAGCACCTTTTTGGATGAAAAAGCCCATTTTAAAGGCAAGCACGATACAGAGTTTTTGTATCGCATTCCTCTCAAATAATCCTCAAACAATAGGAATCAAAAACGGTCTCATCATGGATATTTTCAAAAAGCAGGAATCCAACGTACGCTCATATTCAAACAATTTTCCAGTGGTATTTCGCAAAGCGAAAGGTTGCTGGCTAGAAACAGAACAAGGTGAACGCTACTTAGACTTCCTCGCTGGAGCGGGATCCCTAAATTATGGCCATAACAATCCTGTATTGAAGCAAGCACTGCTTGAATACATCGAAATGGATGGCATCACTCACGGTTTGGACATGCATTCAGAAGCGAAAGCGGGCTTTCTCGCCGCGCTGGATAACTACATCTTAAAACCAAGAAAACTGGACTATAAAGTTCAATTCACCGGCCCAACTGGTACGAATGCGGTGGAAGCAGCACTCAAGTTGGCGAAAAAAGTGAAAGGCAGAAGCAGCGTTGTTGCATTCACTAACGGTTTCCACGGTTGTACCGCAGGCGCGCTGGCGGCTACAGGTAATCAGCATCACCGACAAGGTAACGGCTCAAGCCTTACAAACGTAACGCGCATTCCGTTTGAAGGTTATGCAGGCGTTGATGGTTTGGCACTGTTCGAAACTATGCTGAATGACAACTCTGCTGGGATGGACAAACCAGCAGCCGTATTGCTGGAAACGGTACAAGGCGAGGGTGGTTTAAACGCCGCCTCCAATGAGTGGCTACAGCGCCTGAGTAAAATATGTAAAGCAAACGACATTCTATTGATTGTCGATGATATTCAAGCTGGTTGTGGCCGAACTGGGACATTCTTCAGTTTTGAGCCATCAGGCATTGACCCCGATATTGTGACGCTATCGAAATCAATCGGTGGTTATGGTCTGCCAATGGCGGTTGTACTGCTGAAACCAGAACTTGACCAATGGAAACCAGGCGAGCATAACGGCACGTTCCGTGGTAACAACCACGCATTTATTACTGCGGCAAAAGCACTAGAAATCTACTGGTCAAATGACGATTTCGAAACGCACATTAAGCAATGTTCGCAAAATGTGAGTGAAGTGATTGATCGCTGCGTGCGTCGTTTCCCGCAAATGTTCGTTCAGAAAAAGGGACGCGGCATGATGATTGGCATCGAGTGTATTCACGGTGACTTGGCAGCAGAAATCGCTAAAGCATGTTTTGACGACGGCATGGTGATTGAAACCGCAGGCCCAGACGATGAGGTGGTGAAGTTCTTCTGTCCATTGACCATCAGTGAATCTGAGCTGAACCAAGGATTAAGCATCTTTGAACGTGCAGTGGAAACGATTGCTGCAAAACACTTCAAACAAGCATCTTAATAAGGATTATCAATTATGATCGTAAGAACACTTGACGAGTGTCGAAATAGTGAGCGTCGCGTAGTCGCGGATAACTGGGAAAGCGTACGTATGTTGTTGAAAGATGACAACATGGGATTTTCTTTCCACATCACCACGATTTATGAAGGAACGGAAACGCATATTCATTACCAAAATCACCTAGAGTCCGTTTTCTGCATGAGCGGTGAAGGTGAAATCGAAGTGGTGGGGGGCGAAACTTACCCAATCAAACCGGGCACATTGTACATCCTGGACAAGCACGACGAGCATTACCTAAGAGCATACAAAAACAAAGAAATGGTCATGGCGTGCGTTTTCAATCCCCCAATCACAGGTGCCGAAGTGCACGATGAAAACGGCGTTTACCCGCTCGTTGACTAAAAGCTAAGTGTGAGGCGCACGTCGCCTCACATTTCTACGCGCTTTCTTTTTCTCTATTTCACTTAACGTTACCAATCAAAAAAGGCTTATCATGACTTTTACCGTAGAAAAAATCGGCGGTACTTCAATGACAGCATTTGATGCTGTTCTCGACAATATTATTCTTCGTCCTAAAACGCCATACAACCGCATTTTTGTTGTGTCAGCATACGGTGGCATGACCGACGCGCTATTAGAATGTAAAAAAACCAGCAAAGCAGGTGTCTATCAGTTAATTGCGAAACGTGACGATCAATGGCAAGACGCCTTAGCGTATGTGGAAAGCCGCATGTTGCTTACTAACGAAAACATCTTTGCGGATCCAATGAATCGCATTCGAGCGGATAAGTTCATTCGTTCACGCATTGCAGAGGCGAAAAATTGTATCGCTAATATTCTAGAAACCTGCCAATACGGACAGTTTTCTCTGCGTCACTATCTGCCACAAATTCGCGAGTTTCTATCGTCGATTGGTGAAGCGCACAGTGCGTATAATACAGCGCTTAAGCTGAAAAACATGGGCATCAATGCGAGGTTTGTGGATCTCTCTGGTTGGGATAATCAGGAACCAAGAAGTCTCGATGATTCCATTCGCGACGCGTTTGCTGATATCGATGTGACCAAAGAACTGCCTATCGTCACGGGGTATGCGTATTGTAAAGAAGGTTTGATGCACACTTATGACCGAGGCTACAGTGAAATGACGTTTAGTCGTATTGCAGCTATCACCAAAGCAGACCTAGCCATCATCCATAAAGAATACCATTTGAGCTCAGCGGACCCGCGCGTGGTCGGCCCAGAGAAAGTGTTGCCAATTGGAAGCACGAACTACGATGTAGCGGATCAACTTGCTAATTTGGGCATGGAGGCGATTCATCCCAATGCCGCCGCTGGTTTGCGCGAAAGTGGGATTGAGCTGCAAATCAAAAACACGTTTGAGCCAGAACATGAAGGTACGTTGATATCTTCAGGGTATCGCCCAGAAGAAGACAAAGTGGAAATCATTGCTGGTAAAGAAAAGGTCTTCGCACTGCACTTGTTCGATCAAGCGATGGTCGGCAAGGTTGACAACGTGAGTTACGAATTGATGGAAATCATCTCTGATGCACGCGTCAGCTTGATCGGTAAAGAGATGAACGCTAACTCGATTACGTATTACCTTGGCGGTAGCTCGGACAGCTTAAACAAAGTGTTATACAAGGCCGAAAAACGTTACCCGAATGCCTCCATTAAAGGGCGAATGGTTGCGTTAATTTCAGCCATCGGCTCACACATCGACACTAACAAAACGTTAGCGAAGGGCGTCCTTTCTCTCATGAACAGTGGTGTCACACCGGTGGCGTTGCACTCGTCAATGCGTAATGTAAACGTGCAATTTGTCGTCAGTGACAAAGAATATCAACGCGCCATTTGTGCATTACACGATGAGTTTTTTACGCCTGTCGAAGGCTCGAACGCAATGGAGCATGTGGCTTAATTGATTCATCGATTTAGACGTAACAAAAGGAGCCTTTCGGCTCCTTTGTTCTATCTAGTGCCAACCAAATTTTAAATATTTGGCCTTGCGGTTTCATGAGTTGATGGTGGTAAGTGAGGCAAGGTGACTTGTGGTTGCTCGCCTGTCAGAGAACGTAAGAATTCAGTGATTTTGGTGGACTCTTCTTTCGTTAGCTTTTGACCAAGTTGCAGATCGGCCATCATTTCTACCGCTTCTTGAAGATCCCAAACAGACCCGTCATGGAAGTACGGGTAGGTCAATTCTACGTTACGTAAGGTTGGGACTTTGAAGACGAACTTATCGAAATCACTTCCGGTAATAGCTTTGCGGCCAACATCTGGGTTGTCTGTTGCAAATGGTTTCACTAACCCCATTTTTTGATACATTTGTCCGCCCGCTAATGGCCCGCTGTGACAAGCAGTACAGCCTTTGTCTTTAAACAGTTGATAGCCTTCCACTTGTGCTGTAGTGAGTGCGTCGTCGTTACCTTTCAACCATAAATCGAATGGAGAATTTGGCGTACGCAGTGTTTGTTCAAATGTTGCGATAGCATCGGTCACGTTATCAATGGTGATGTTGTTGCTGCCATAAGCTTGCTGAAACCACTCGCGGTATTGAGGGATAGATTGAAGAGTGTCGACCGCGAGCTGGTGGGTAAATGCCATTTCCAATGGGTTTTCGATAGGGCCAGCGGCTTGCTCTTGCAGATCTTTCGCTCGCCCATTCCAAAATTGAACGAAATTCAAATCTGAATTAAACACCGTAGGTGAGTTGATTGGACCAATTGACCATTTGTGACCAATTGAGCTTGGTAAGTTATCAACGCCACCTTTAGCGATGTTATGGCAAGAGTTGCAAGAAATGGTGTTCGACGCCGACAGTCTCGGTTCAAACCACAGCGTTTTACCCAATTCAATCTTTTTACTGTCGAGCCCAGAAATGGGTTCGATGACCTTGATGGGTTCGTTGGATTGACGTTCAGCATGGGCACCGAAAGACAATATAGATAACACACTCACTGCGATAAGAGTTTTCATAATAACTTCCTTTTGACGTGATTTTCGACTCTCACTAGAGCGGCGCACTTCTTATGAAACCGCTGATAAAACAGCCGTTGGTGCGATCGGAAATTACGGTATAGGAAAGGTGTTATTCGATAAAATGCAAAAATTCGATGGTTTTTATGGCAAAAAACGATGTTAAAAGTGATGGATTTTTGTACGTCAAGCTGGAGCAGGCTATTGTGAGTATTGGTTACAAATTTGTCACAAATGTTTAAAGTTATTTATCGGACGAATCCTTGATTAAAGTCAATTTCAATCTGAGGTTGTGAGGCGTTCAAATACAACAAAGGGGGCGATAGTTCGCCCCCTTTGTTGTTCATCTGGTCATGGAATTGTGATTTCTGTCAACTTATCTCTTTGAGCTGCAGAGAAAAACTAACTTAGGCTTTCGGTAACAACGGGTTTGTTGTTACGTTTTGCTATCCAATACGCCACGCCACCCCATAGCGCAACAAGCAACCACAATGCTGTCCAATGTTTGGCAACCTGTTGCCATGTCGCGCCCATTTGGTTGAGCGCCAAGAAGCCTTTTATTGCCCAAGTACTCGGGCTCAAATCGGCTATCCAAAGTAGTGGAGCAGGTATCGACTCAACTGGCCAAATGAAGCCCGCTAAAAAGATGAGAGGCATTGAACTGACTAGAACCACTAAGGTGACCAGTTCTCTTCTTGGTAGTAGATAGCCAAGCCAAAAGCCCAACCCACAACAACCCAGCAAGAACGGGAAGAGCATGGTTAAGAGCTCACCTCCTTTGGCAATGTGATTCACACTCAGACGTTCGAAGCTAAAACCAAAGTAATACGCGCTCAGTAAGTAATAAATGGCAATAAACACCAACGTTCTTACCAATAACAATGACCCGGTTGATACCTGAGACCAGTAGCCTCGGCCATGACGCTGTGAACCGGTTTGCAAGCCAACTGCCATAATAAGTGTCTGCTGCAAAATCAGCACAAAGACAGCAGGAACCACGTATTCGATATAGCCCATCGTTGGGTTGAAGGTCGGTTTCATGTTCAGCTTGATAGCAGAGTAATTGTGGCTCGCCAAACTAAGGGGTACGCCTTCAATCACCATTTTGCTGACTTTAACTTGTGCGCCTAATGTACCGCCTGCTTGAGCTAAACCTTCAACGACCGTGCCGTAAACCAAGAAGTAAGAGGCGTCTGCGGCGTATGCAAGAGTCGGGCTTTTACCTAACATTACGTCTTTGTAGAAGTGCTCAGGGATCACTAAGAAACCCGTAATTTCGCGATTCAAAAACGCTTGTTTTGCATCCTCAATTGTATGTAAACGCGAGACGATTTTGACTTGAGGTGTCGCATCGACCATACGCTCTAGCTTTAGGCTGGTTTGGCTTCCGTCTAGGTTTACGACCGCAATTGGCTGCTCTCTAGGGGTTTGTTGAGCGTATGGCAGCGGATACAAAAACGAATAAAAAACCACGCCACCAAAAACAGTTAATGTGACGACGGGGTTGGTCAGCACAGAGCGAATCTCTGCTTTAATCAGTTGCCAGAGTGTCATGCTGCCTCCCTTTGCTGAGTCGACAGTGCTGCCGCTCGGTATTTATGAATGAATGCGGCTGTCAGTAAGAGTGGCACCACATACCAGATCATTGGCCACAAAGCACTAAACGATTGAGTGGCTGAAGCTCCGTAGCTTGCCTGACCAACCTGAACTTCGATGTAATGGGTGATAGGTAATAGTGAGCGCCAAGCATGAGCGAGCGTGTTCATGTCGGAAACTGGAAACGTAATCCCCATAAAAGCAAAACTTGGCGCAGTAAACGCACCAGCAAAACTCATTGCGCGGGCAGGGTCCATCGATAAAAAGAAAAACAGTGCGCCCATAATGATACAGGCAACAATGGTGACAAATTGAGCCAGTAACATGACTACGAGACTGCCTTCCATCGGCCAGTCCAATAACACATAAAACCAGTAGAGGAACAAGGCACCTTGCAACATAAACACTGGGATGTATTGGCTCAAAATTGCGCTGAGTTTTGTGTATGGTTTATTACCCAAAAACTCAAAGCCATTTTTGCCCCCATAAATGCGAAAGTGTGCCGCAAGGATCAAAATCGTACTCACAACGATACAAATTTGCCAAATCGCAGGCACGATAGCGGTGACCAAAAACTGCGCGTAGTTAGTGTTGCGATTAAACAGCGCGGTGATTTGGGTCGACACTGGCACAGCTTGGCCGAGCGCGGACAACGTCGTTGTATTGCCTTTGGCGAGATTGCCCATCACTTGCACCTGAGCATCAAAGTACCCTTGAGCTTGTGCCACGGCTGAATTAATTAACTTTGCCACCAAAATATATTGGCTGTTAAAAAACACTGAAAGCTGTGGTTGGCGATGCAGCAAAATGTCTTGGTCAAACTTAGATGGAATGACGGCAAAAGCGTAAATATCGCCTTCAATCATGGCATTCTTGGCTTCATTCGCGCTGGTGTAGTAATAATCCACAGACAGTGTTGAAGAGGCATCCAACGTTTGGATCAGCTTACGAGAGAGCTGCGAATGTTGTAAATCGACCACGCCAATCGGCAGGTCTCTCGCAATCCCCGCGGAAAACACGCCCCAAATGGTAAGCGAAAGCAAAATAGGCACCCAAGTTAAGCACGACAGTAGCCACTTATCGCGCCGTAACACATGCCGTTGTGAAATCTTAATCGTCATACACTTTTTACCTTGAGCGATTACAGCTCAACCACAACGCTCATACCCATGCGCAGTTCTGGTTCTGGTTGAGTAGGGCGAGCTTCTACTTCAAAGGTACGCAGATCGAAACCTTGTGCTGCATCGGTCGCTCGCCAAGTTGCGAAATCGCCCATTACTGCAACGTGCGTGACTTTAAACTCGACACTTTTATCCAACGCTGGCAGGTATGCGTTAAATGTGGTGTCTTTAGTGAAGTGTTTAAGCAGATCCTCGCGCACGTTCAGTGTTGCCCACGCATCTTCAGTGTCGATGACGGTCACGACTGGGAAGCCCTGCGGTGCGAGCTCGCCGCTTTGTAAAAGTACTTGAGATACTTCACCGTCAAACCAACTGTAGATTTGAGTATCTTTCGCATAAGCTTCCACTTCAGCAACTGCACCAGACGCCATACGAGCTTTCTCAGCCGCGGCCACTTTGGTTTCGCTACGAGCCCCTTCTTTCGCCATCTCATACATCTGGAAAGCGGCGCTTTCGGTGTATTTAGAAGCCTGCCATTGGGTTAGCGCTTCATCACGTTTTTGCTCGGCAACCACGCCATCTTTATACAGGTTGTTCACGCGGTTATAGGTTTTTTCCATCAAATCCGCTGCGGCTTTCGCTTTTAGCCATTGGTCTTTCGCGGCTTGAATTTGTTGCTCACGTGCACCTTTCTCTGCTTCTTGCGCTAGTGCATCTGCCGCTTTTTCACCAGCTTTTGCTTGTTCCAGTTTCGCTTCGATTTCTGGGCTGTGAAGCGTAAAAATTAACTGGCCTTTTTCAACATCATCGCCTTTGCGAACCATCACTTCGTCGATGCGACCTGGGACTTTTGATGAAATGCTGTATTGCTGAGCTTCAATCAAACCTTGCAAGCGAACTGGTTCTGGTTGATAAGCTTGGTAAAACTGATAGCCAACCCAAGAAGCCACACCCAAGGCGCAAAGTGAAAGTAGAACGGGTTTTAAAGATTTTGCTGCCATGACTTATTTAACCTCTTTGGATATTTTCGCTGGGGCGTAAGCGGTATTTTGATATTGTTCGAAGCTGTTCATTTCACTGCTTAATGCTAATAGTTTGGTTAGTGAAATCAGATAGCGGAAGCGCGCTGCCGAACGTTGAGTTTCGATACTGGCGACATAAAGCTGAGCGTCAACCACATCGAGAGAAGAAGAAAGACCTTGAGTGAATGCCTTCTCTCGCAGAAGCAGGTTTTCATTGGCTAGTGCGATGCTGGATTCTAAGCCTTGCACTTCATCAATCGCTTGCTGCGCTTCTAGATACGTTTTCTGCACAAGTAAAGATAAGTCTTGTTTGGCTTGAGATTTAAGAGCATCAACTTGAGATACAACGCTTTGTGCGGCTTTAACTTTTTCGCTTCGACCTGTGGATTCAATCAATGGAATGTTAACGCCAACCCCTACGAGCCAATCCGGTTTCATTTGGCTGGCCAACGAATCGTCTTCATACAGGCTGTAATCGCCATATAAGTAAACTTCTGGGTAGTATTTGCCTTTCTCTGCCTTAATTAAGCTCGATGCCTGTTTGTGCTTGGCATCCAAAATGTCGAGCCCAGGGTAGGTGAGCAAGGTCTGATCGATAAATGCACTCAGTGGTGGCAGGTTATCGTTAATGAACAAGGTTTCTGCTGGTTCCACAGAATCCTCTTGCGCGAGAAGTTTTCCAAGAGCAGCTTGCGCAATACTCAAGTCACTGGCTGCTTTGCGTGTTTCTACTTTGGCTTTGTCTAATGAGGCTTCAGCTTGTAGGCGTTCAACGCGAGCGATCTGTCCTTGCTCTTCCAGCTTGATGGCAAAATCTCGGTGCTTTTTCAAACCTTGTTCTACAGCTTGGCGCGTAGCGAGCACTTCTTTGGCAAGTACAACTGAGAAGTAGTATTTAGAAAGGTCTTCAAAGCGAGCCTGTTGCTCCATGGCTAACTGACTTTTCGCTTCATCGGTTTTACCCGCCGCGGCAGATTGCGCAGCTGAGATTCGGCCACCAGTAAAGATAGGCCAAATCGCACGGATAGAAGAAGAGAAAATATCGCGCTCAGTAATGGTTGAGGTGGTGTTCGCTAAGGCACCAAAAATGGGTTGAAAAGCAGGTGGCACATTAATGTGTGTTCCAGTGCTATCTAGGATCTGTTTTCCTGAAAGAGTAACGTCGGTGTCCAAGCGTGTGTAGTTAGCACCAATGCTTACTTGAGGTAGATTAAGGTTGCTGGTTGCGCTTTCTTGATATTGATAGTTCTCAACATTTGCACGTTGAGCTTTAAGAGAATAGTTGTTTTCTAGTAACAACTGCCACGCAGTGTCAAACGTGATTGGTGCTGAATGGCAGGCAAGAGAAATGGAGCTACTAATAAGGCCCAATACCCAAAACTTTCCAGTTTGTTTCATAATGGCTACTTTGTTGTAGAGTATTGGCTCTAATATAAAGTAATCAACTCACGCTGTTAAGTGGTTGAAAGGAAGAATTAAGGGTAAATCAGCGCTCAGCATCGCCAATCACTGAGCGCGAGGTTGTTAAGAGTTTATTTCATACGAGGGCAGTGGAATTCCGCTCGCCATTCTAGTTGGCGAGAACCACGCATCGTGTTCAACAAATCTTTACCGCTCATTTGAGGAAACGAGAGTAACACCTTGAGATCCGAAGCATTACCTCCGTTTTTTTCATAAGCCCTGACGTGTGTAAAAGTTGAATACATATTCTCTGACAGCATAGCCTTATTCAGGCAAATTCCAAATGTATCGCGTTCCATGTTTGGTGTTCCTTCTAAACTATAAATTCACCTCTGTTTATAGTTTTCCAGTTTGCAGATGGTGTCTAAGTGTTTGTCATATAGTCAGTATTTGTATTTTTATTAAGTTATTTCCAAATTGCCTGACTTAAATGTTGAGCTAATAATAGACTTCCAGCTTCACTGCTTTCTTATAAGATGCTCTTTGTGGCTTCTTGACTAAAAATTATACGATGGAAAGTCTCAATGTGCCTCAAAAACCGCTAAATTTGGTGTGATCGCAATCATGCTTTAAAGGGCAATTTATGTATACCATTGAATATCAGCAAGGAATATTGTGCCTGATGAATGGATGTAATTTTATGTTTCATGCCGCCTATTAATTCACCATAAAAGTCACGCTTTGTTTGCCGTGTTCACAGATTTATCATCTGATCTAAGCCTTGCTGTTAACTCGATGTTAACTTAGAACAACACCACAGTGACGTGGAAGTGGGTTAACGGTAAGGATGTACCATGAGTTGGAGAACCATCAGCTTTAGAAAGCGCATGCTGGTCATTATGACGCTCTCGGGCTTGGTCGAGTTACTTCTGCTCGTCGCCGCAGGTTTTACCTACCTCAAAGTCAATCAAGAACACGAAATGGGTGAAAAGGCACTCGGTGTTGCCCGTTTCCTTGCAGAGTCTGAAATCGTCATTGAGATGGTGGAAGCTCAGCAGCCAGAACCTTATCAAGAGTCCTTTCGTGCGCTCACCAAAGCGATTGGTGCAGCCTTTATTGTGATTGGGGATAACCAAGGCGTGCGCTTAATTCATCCGGTAGATGAGCGAATTGGTAAGCCAATGAAAGGGGGCGACAACCAACGAGCTCTGGTCGAAGGTCAATCCTATGTGTCTACAGCGCGTGGTTCTTTGGGCTATTCCGTCCGCGGTAAAGCGGCGATATTCGACGCACAAGGTAACATCATTGGTGTGGTGTCGGTGGGGTATTTGCTCGACAGGCTCCAAGATCGCATTGAGCCATTCCTCGCTTTTTTAATTTTGATGGTTGTCGTCGTAGTGGTGGCAAATGCCGTGGTGTCCAATTACGCGTCTCGAAAATTCCAGCGCGCGATTTTAGGCTTCGAACCAGAAGAGATCGGCCGTCTGTATGGTGAACTGGAAGTCACCATGAGCACTATCAAAGAAGGTGTACTCAGCATTGACGCACAAGGTGTGCTTCGTTCCATCAACCGCAGTGCTTGCCAGATTCTCGGCATTGACAGAGATAAGGCGCTCAACAAACCGCTTACGGATACATTACGCGACAGCGACTTATATACCGTTCTTGAAACGGGTCAAGAAGATCACGACATTGAAATTTTCCTTAATCATAAGCGGTTAATTGCGAACCGCTCACCCATCTTTGTGGAAGGAAAGATTGTCGGGGCAGTATCAAGTTTTCGTTTGCGCGACGAGATCAATGAGCTTACGGAGCAGCTCTCGCAAACCAAAGAATATGCAGACTTGTTGCGTTCTCAAACTCACGAGCATAGAAACAAGCTCAATACGATCAGTGGCTTAGTACAAATGGGTGAGCTTGAGGCTGTGCAAAAGCTCATCGGGCAAGAAACCGCCCATTATCAAGCCATGATTGAGTTTTTGCGAGATACCATAAAAGATCCGCTTATTGCGGGTATGTTGTTGGGAAAAACAGAGCGAGCACGAGAACTGGGTTTGCAGCTGGTGGTCGAGGAGGGCAGTCGCTTGGAGCCGCTTTCTGAATGGTTAAATTCGGAAGATCTGGTCACCATTTTAGGTAACTTGATCGACAATGCGTTTGATGCGACTTTGAGCGTTATTCGCAATGAATCCAACGTTGCATCAGAGCGTCGAAACATCGAAGTCTCGGTTAGCGATTACGGCAACGAAGTGATTTTAGAAGTCAGCGATCACGGATGTGGGTTGCCAGAGAACATTGAACCTCAAACCCTTTTCAAAAAAGGCATTTCGACAAAATCTCGACAAAATAGAGGGGTAGGTTTGCACCTAGTGAACCAATTAGCGACCCGCTATCACGGGCATGTTGAAATGCTACCAAACACAGGACATGGAACGCGAATAACCGTGTATTTGCCAAAGGAAGAACAAGTATGAACATGGCAACGCGAGTGATGATCATTGAAGATGACATTGCCATTGCTGAATTACACCACAAATACCTGAGCCAATTGGCAGGGTTGGATGTGGTTGGCATTGCAACGACGCGATTAGAAGCGGAAATGCAGCTCGAAGTGCTCAAGCCAGATCTGCTTTTGATGGATGTTTATCTGCCGGATGGTACAGGGTTGGAGATACTAAATACGCTGCGCTCAAACAATCAAACTTGTGATGTGATTTTGATTACCGCGGCTCGGGATGTTGACACACTACAGCAAGCGATGCGCGGAGGTGTGGTGGATTATCTGTTAAAACCCGTCATGTTCCCACGCTTGGAAGCGGCACTTAAAAAATACATCACTCAGCGCCAACAGCTGGATGTCGCGAAAAGCCTCGATCAAGGTTTGGTTGACCGCATGTTGCAATCAAATACAGGGACGGACAGTTGCCCTAAACGCTTGCCTAAAGGGATAGATAGCGTAACGCTCGATAAAATTCGCGACTTGTTTGTTGGGGAAGCCGCGCTAACGGCTGATGAAGCGGGAGAAAAGATTGGCGCTAGCCGAACCACGGCAAGACGTTATTTGGAATATTTGATCAGCTCGGGTGAACTAGAAGCGGATCTAAACTACGGCACGGTAGGTCGTCCGGAACGTTGTTATAAAAAAGTGATACGGTAACAAAGCGTGAGCCCAGATCGTATTTTGAGCGTATAATACAGTTAAAGCGGTGATTTTTAGTCACCGCTTTTTTGTATCAGCTAAAAATAATCTTTAAAAGAAAAGGTTGATGAAGTTGTTTTTGACAGATGAGGGCGTAGTAGTGATTCGTCCCATGAAAACAAATCGGATTAACACATTTGCACAGAGGAAATAGATTTGGCTTATTTCACACTTATTATGTAATGGATTGCAAGTGTGGGTGATTTTTGTCCGAATTAGAGTTTTTGCTTAAATTTTAACTAACTTAAGTGTTACTTTTTTTATCCATAAAATACAAACATTTATGACGTTTTAAGTAAGTTATTTAAACGTTTGCACAGCCAAGTGTTGATGTAAATCAAATAGTCGTAGACAATACTGCCCCGTGTCGGACTTTCCTCCACTGAGCGCAAGGTTGTGCTCTTGAGACATAAGTGACCTAAATGGCCTCAAAACGTCGTGTTTCTGATGATTAGGAGCGCAACTTCTTGAGGTTCTTTGGGCCTATAGACTTTACCTATCAACGTAATAGGTAAGACCAATTTTCTATTTTTGAGTGTCATTGATAGGGTTGGCTCATCCTTTAGCCGTATCCGGGCACACAATAAGTACCTCGTTTTTAAGGGAAAGATGATGGTAATACCAGAAAACAGCAGCATCGTTATTTTTGGTGCTTCAGGTGACCTTACATACCGTAAGCTCATTCCTGCTTTATACCACCTTTATGCGAACAAGCAGCTTCCAGAGAGTTTTGCCATTCTTGGCGTAAGTCGTACTGAATACAGTGACGAGTCCTACCGCGAGAAGCTGAAAAAATCGCTTCAAGAAATGGAAAAAACCGAGCCAGAAACGCTTGATGCATTTATCAACCATCTGCATTACCAAGCAATTAACACTTCTGACACGCAAGATTACAGCAAGCTGGCAACACGTTTAGACCAACTTGCCGACGAATATCAATTCGAACAACGTAATACGCTTTTCTACCTAGCTACACCTCCAAGCCTATACAGTGTGATCCCTGCAAGCCTTGCAGCACATGGTTTGAACAATGAGGAAGATGGCTGGAAACGTCTGATCATCGAGAAACCGTTCGGTTACGACCTTGAGTCAGCACGCACGTTGGATAAAGAGATTCACGAGCACTTCCAAGAACATCAAATCTACCGTATCGACCATTATCTAGGTAAAGAGACGGTTCAAAACCTACTTGTTTTCCGTTTCTCTAACGCGATGTTTGAACCGCTTTGGAATCGTAACTTCATTGATTACGTGGAAATCACAGGCGCTGAATTCCTAGGCGTAGAAGAGCGTGGTGGTTACTACGACAACTCTGGCGCTGTACGCGACATGTTCCAAAACCACTTGCTACAAGTATTGGCAATGGTCGGTATGGAACCACCAGCACAAATCAACGCAGATTCAATGCGTGATGAAGTGGTGAAAGTGCTTCAATGCCTAAAACCACTGGATGAAACAGCACTACGTAACGATCTTGTACTTGGTCAGTACACTGCATCAGACGTGCGTGGCCAACACCTTCCGGGTTACCGTGAAGAAAACGGCGTAGCGGACGATTCTCGTACTGAGACGTACATTGGGCTAAAAGCTTACATCAACAACTGGCGTTGGAATGGTGTACCTTTCTATGTACGCACTGGCAAGCGTCTTCCGACTCGCGTTACTGAAGTGGTTATTCACTTTAAACAAACACCGCACCCAGTGTTTGGCCAAAATGCGCCAGAAAACAAACTGATCATTCGCATTCAGCCAGACGAAGGTATTCAAATGAGCTTTGGTTTGAAAGAACCAGGCGCAGGCTTTAAAGCGAAGGAAGTGAAAATGAACTTCCACTACGCAGACCTGCAAGAGACTCAAATGCTAACTGCATACGAGCGTCTTCTACTTGATGCTCTAAATGGCGATGCGACGCTATTTGCACGTAGCGATGCAGTTGAAGCATGTTGGCAGTACGTTCAGCCAATTTTAGACTTCAAACAAGATCCTCAATCACTCTTCGGATACGCATGTGGTACATGGGGTCCTAAAGAGTCTGATGACTTGCTTCAGCGTGATAACCGCGCTTGGCGTTTCCCATGTAAAAACCTAACAGATACGGACTACTGTGAACTATGATCAACCATAAGATCTATCAAACTGCGGAGCAGGTAGTAGAAAGCCTAGCTAACGACATGAAAGCGTTCAGCGAAATGGGCCGACCTGTTCACATCTCTCTTTCTGGCGGCAGCACTCCTAAAATGCTGTTTAAACTGTTGGCTTCTGAGGCTTACGCAACTTCGATTCAGTGGCAAAACCTTCACTTCTGGTGGGGTGATGAACGCTGCGTGGCACCTGATGATGCAGAAAGCAACTACGGTGAAGCAAACACATTGCTGTTTAGCCAAGTAAATATCCCTGCGGAAAACATTCACCGTATCCGCGGCGAAGATGAGCCTAAAGCTGAAGCAGAGCGCTTTGCAAAAGAGATGGCAGAGGTGATCCCGACTGAAAACGGTACACCTGTGTTTGACTGGATCTTATTAGGCGTTGGTGCAGATGGTCACACAGCTTCTTTGTTCCCTGGCCAAACGAATTATGATGATGCGAACCTATCTCTTGTAGCAGCGCATCCTGAGTCGGGCCAACTTCGTGTGTCGAAAAGCGCACGTGTATTAGAAGCTGCGAAACGCATTAGTTATTTAGTACTTGGCGCGGGTAAAGCGGACATTGTTGAAGAAATCAACAGTTCACCAGCTAACGTACTGCCATATCCGGCGGCGAAGATCCATGCAAAAGCGGGTCTGACGGAATGGTATTTAGATTTGGACGCAGCAGCAAAAATCGCTTAATGCGCTTGCTCGTCAATGAAAGACAATTGGAGAGAAACAATGAAAGGTGATATCGGTGTAATTGGCCTAGCAGTAATGGGTCAAAACCTTATCCTAAACATGAACGACCACGGTTTTAAAGTGGTAGCTCACAACCGTACTGCTGCCAAAGTAGACGAGTTTCTGGAAGGACCAGCGAAAGGCACGAACATCATCGGTGCATACTCTCTAGAAGAACTAGTAGAGAAGCTAGAAACGCCACGTAAAGTGATGCTAATGGTTCGCGCAGGTGACGTTGTCGATAAATTCATCGACGCTCTAGTCCCTCTACTAGACAAAGGCGACATCATCATCGACGGTGGTAACACGAACTACCCAGATACAAACCGTCGCGTTGCAGCACTACGCGAAAAAGGCATCCACTTCATTGGTACTGGCGTATCTGGTGGTGAAGAAGGTGCACGTTTTGGCCCATCTATCATGCCTGGCGGCGCTCCAGAAGCTTGGGAGGCAGTTAAGCCTATCTTCCAGGGCATTTCTGCAAAAACTGACGCAGGTGAGCCTTGCTGTGACTGGGTTGGTAACGATGGTGCAGGTCACTTCGTTAAGATGGTTCACAACGGCATCGAATATGGCGACATGCAGCTGATCACTGAAGCTTACCAGTTCATGAAAGACGGCCTTGGTATGTCTGCAGACGAAATGCAAGCGGTATTCGCTGAGTGGAACAACACTGAGCTAAATAGCTACCTAGTTGAAATCACCGCTGACATCCTTGGCTACAAAGACGAAGATGGTGAACCTCTAGTTGAAAAAATCCTAGACACTGCTGGCCAAAAAGGTACAGGTAAATGGACGGGCATCAACGCACTAGACCTAGGTATTCCACTAACGCTTATCTCTGAGTCAGTATTCTCTCGTTGTCTATCTGCACTAAAAGATCAACGTGTTGAAGCTGAGAAACTGTTCGGTAAGACCATCACGCCAGTAGAAGGTGACAAGCAAGAGTGGGTTGACGCACTACGTCAAGCGCTACTAGCGTCTAAGATCATCTCTTACGCTCAAGGCTTTATGCTAATGCGTGAAGCATCAAACGAGAATGGCTGGGATCTAAACTACGGTAACGTTGCTCTTATGTGGCGTGGTGGTTGTATCATCCGTTCTGCGTTCCTAGGCAACATCCGTGATGCATACGAAGCAAACCCAGAACTAGCATTCCTAGGCTCTGATGATTACTTCAAAGGTATCCTACAAAGCAGCCTAGTAGCATGGCGTAAAGTTGCAGCTAAGTCTCTGGAAGCAGGCATCCCAATGCCATGTACGACTTCTGCACTAACGTTCCTAGACGGTTACACAACAGCTCGTCTACCTGCGAACCTACTGCAAGCTCAACGTGACTACTTCGGTGCTCACACTTACGAGCGTATCGACCGTGAGCGTGGTGAATTCTTCCACACTAACTGGACAGGTACAGGCGGTAACACAGCGTCTACAACTTACGACGTGTAATTGTTTTAAGTAGACCGACTAAATGTAAAAGGATGCCCAAGTGGCATCCTTTTTTGTGTCTGTAAGATATTGAGATATTGGTAGATTTAAAAGTTACATCAAACGTTGATTCGTCACGCACTTCTCAGAAATGGGAGAGAATGCTTTTGCTATCAGTTTAATATTTCTTTTCGAAGAGTGAAGCTAAGCTGCTCTCTGGCGTCTCCTCAACTACAAGGCCAAGGTAATAGAAATGACACAACGGAAGCATCCATTTCACACAGTTTTCGTGTTGCTTATGTTCATATTGCTGATCATTTATTCCATTTATCGCCTTTATCATCATTTCGCTTTCGAATCTTTACCGCGTCAGCTCAGTAGTGATTTTCAAGTGGTCTACATTGATGCGTCATATGTTTTAAGTATCGCAAGCTTACTCTTTAGTCCCACATTATTGGTTTATATTTTATTGGATCGAATGACACAGTTAATCAAAGTGCCGATTAAAGTGATAATAATAACAGTTGTTTTGTCCCTTATCATTGCTATTCCAGTTCAAATTTTTGAATTTGGGCGATTGGAGCATATTGCAGAAAGTAATGGTTACTTAGCGTGTCCACCTTTCACAATCGCGTCCAGCGGAATGACGATGGAAGCAATGGTAATAAATGAGAGTCTTTGTACGGATGCAGAGATTAATCGCATTGCTATGTATGGTTATTTTCACGAATTAGAAAGGGTTGATAAGTTATTAAAGACACGTGAAAGAGCGCTAGGCTCTAATAGGGAAGAGTAGGGCAATGGATGATACGCCAAGTATAAAAACAGTTTGTATGGTCGCTTTTCTGATAAGTTTGATTACATGTGGTGTTGCTTTCACGCTACTCAGCACTCACTTCGACTTTCTAAGTTTAAAAGATCAACTAACTAAGCAAATATCAAATTATCTATGTGAATACGCGTTATGTTATCGTCATTGGCACTAGTATCAACACTCTTGTCAGTTGTGTTTAAGCTACATATAAAGCAAAGATAGGCAGAGCAGTGTCGACGACATTAAGTCGTTTGCTCGAAGTTTGGTTGTTGTCAGCGATTGCTTTAGTGTGGCCTGTTTTTCTTATTGAACAAGTATGACTAACTTCACTTGCAACAGCTCAAGGCTACTATGAATACCCACCATTTTCTTTAGCATCGAGCAAGCTGAGCATTGATGTTATGGTTAGTGATCCTAAGTTATGCCAAGATGAAATAAATGCTTACCTAACGTCTAGGTGTATTAGTCACTAGAGCGCCTAGGCGCTCTTTTCTGTGGTCGTTTTCTTGTTTTGATAGAACCTGTCTTTGAGGTAGAGAATTGCGCTGACCACAAGAGCCACTACAGAAACAGTGAATAAGGCATACATGCTGAGAATCCATGCGAATGTCGCCGTCAAAAACGCAATGAAGGAAAACATTCTGCTGAAAGACATCACATGGCCAAGTTTGTTACTTTTCATAAACGCCTCCCAAAGCGGAGTGGGGATAGACAAGTGTGGTCATATTCCACACTTAGATTGTCTTCCTTTCTTGGCATTTTCACCCAAAAAAGTGGCTAAAGATTTCTCAAAAAAGGTGAAATATTGAACTGGTAGACAAATTTGTGGATGAAGTTGCAGCGATATGAGCTTATTTGATTATCACGTCAAAAGAATTTTACTGCACAGGCCAGTGACTGTTATGCATGAATTTGTAATTTAAAACGTCGCCTACCTTAATTTTATAAGGTGCAGGGGAAGTGCTTCTCATCCTGTTGATTTATAGAATCGAAAATCACTTTTCTTTGTTTAACAATACTTTATTGAATATGTGTGATTGCATCAGTTTTGAGAATGAAACTAAGGTTACAAGAAAGGCGAAAAAGAGTGCTAGGTAAGCCTTTGAACTACGCCTATAATTAGCACCCACATGGAGGATGTTTAATAAATGAACATCCTTTATTTTTTGAAACCAGCAACAAGGATCCAGTAAAACGTGTTTTTCTGGTGTTGTTTATGTTGACCAAGAAGGTGATTAACACAACAAATTGAGGTTCTAAGATGACTCTTAACAAGTACTTTGTTTTCATTCCGGCAGAATTGGATCAGGAAATACACAAGGACAACCAAGTGATCTCTGAGAAGGAAACTCAACGTCAGGCATTAGTAAAACAGGCGCAACAACAAGGCGGCCTGTAAGCTAGGTTTCAAATAGAAAGAGCACCGCAAAGGTGCTCTTTTTGTATCTGAGGTTATGGATTAACCCAATATGCCGAGGCTTTTCAGCTTTCTATAAATCGTATTTCGACTCACGCCAAGCATGCGAGAGGTTTTGCTGATGTTGCCCTGATTTGCTTGATATGTTTTAAGCAGTTTGTCTTCCACGGTTGCACGCAGTTTTAATGTTGGCTCTGCCGCGGTTTTCACGTCTTGAGCTTGGCTGAGCTTCTTACTCAGGTGAGTCGGTACGTGAGCGAGATCCAACGTTTCTTCACCTTGCGCCATTAACGCGGATACTTTGATTAAACTATCGAGTTCTCGCAGGTTTCCTGGCCAAGAGTAAGAAAGCAGCAGAGAAAGTAGGTGAGGACAGAGTTGTTGTTCAGATTCAGCATGACGCCGATGGATATTCTCGATCAGTTGTTGCTTATCATCTCGTTCTTCAAAGCGAGGCAATTCGATGATCAAACCGTTGAGACGATAGTATAAATCTTGACGGAACAACCCATCGCTAACCAAGCTATCGAGATCCTTATGCGTGGCCGCGATGATTTGCGTATCGACTTGAACACTTTGGTTTGAACCAACGGGAAGTACAGTCTTATCTTGAAGCACATGAAGCAAGCGGCTTTGAGCTTCTAACGGTAAGTCGGCGATTTCATCCAGAAATAAAATCCCTTTATGAGCCTGACGAATTTTACCCTGATAGCCTTTGCTGTTTGCGCCAGTAAATGCACCAGCTACGTAGCCAAACAATTCGGACTCAACCAAATCTTTCGGTAGTGCGCCACAGTTGACAGAAACCAAAGGGCCAGTTTTTCTCTGGCTGTTTTTATGTAGCGCTTTTACAAACTCATTTTTACCGACCCCAGTTTCTCCGAGAATCAGTAAACTGATGTCTTTATCGATAACGCGATTGGCTTGTTGCCAGCAATGCTCGACAGTGGAATCACCATAATGCAGATCATTGGAAGCGGTAACGGAACGAGACTTCACTTTTTTGTCGGTCAGCGGCTTTGTTTTGAACACGAAAGGATGGTCTGCACTCTGGATAGAAAGAATGTCGTCGAGCGATTGCCCGATGACGTTTTGTTGCGCGAGGAGTTGAGAAGCAACTTGGTTGTGCGCAAGAATCTGTCCATCTTCATTGGCGATGATAATCCCTTGCCACCCACTGTTCAGTAAGCCTTTCTCACACGCCAAATCCACACGAATATGCCCTTGTGGAATCAAGTTAAGCAATTGATTTTCAACTTGCTGAACCATGTTTTGTACCAGCACTTGCGTTGAGAAATCATGTTTCTTTTGCTCGCTGGTGATATCTAATACGCCAATCAAATGACCAAGATGATCGAAAATAGGATTGGCCGAGCAGCTAATAAAACGATGGTGTTGGATAAAGTGTTGATCGCCGATGACAGAGACCGGTTTTGCTTCAATTATCGCAGTCCCAATCGCGTTGGTGCCTTTGACCTTTTCTTGCCAACACGCCCCCGAACTCAGCGCTATTTCGGTCAACTTTTCACGGAACTTAGGTTGCCCCCAACTGCCGATGATGACGCCGTCGGCATCCGTCAGAATTAAGCGGCTGTCACTGTGAGCAAAAAGCTGATTAAACAGCGGGAGAGCAAACTGGATGACGGTTTCCAATAAGAAGTTGAGTTGGTGACGCCTATCTTGAAGTGTCGCTGGTGTCACTCGAATATCTTCAGGGCGTCGACGCTGTTTTAAACCCGCCTGTTCACTTCGGATCCATGACGTAGAAAGCCAGTTGTTATCGCTAATGTGTTGAAGTTCCATGACTGTACCATTTTGTCACAGTGAGGGTGTGCCATTTTGGAACACTTGAACATTGGTGTTCACACCATACATCCGCTCAAACATCGCTCACTTGGTTTGTTATCGCTTGGTAATCATAGTTTTACATTTAATTAACAACAAGTGTGGCGTAGTTGGCGTGTGACTTGCGTAATGCTCTTTGTGAACAGTGCGATACGACACTGTCGTTAATGAACGAGAAACAAAAGGAAGAGTTATGATCTATGCACAGCCAGGTAGTGAAAATGCCATCGTTAATTTCAAATCGCATTACGATAATTTTATCGGTGGGGAATGGGTAAAACCAACGGGTGGTGAGTACTTTGACAATATCTCACCAATCAACGGGCAAGCGTATTGTAAAGTTGCCCGTTCTGGCGAGGCAGATATCAACTTAGCATTGGATGCAGCACACAACATCAAAGCAAAGTGGGCGAAAACCAGTGTGACCGAACGTTCGAACATTTTGCTGAAAATCGCAGACCGTATTGAACAGCATTTAGAAGAACTTGCGGTTGCAGAAACATGGGAAAACGGCAAACCAGTTCGTGAAACCTTGGCGGCGGACTTGCCTTTAGTGGTGGATCATTTCCGTTACTTTGCGGGTTGTATTCGCGCACAAGAAGGCAGTGCGGCGGAGCTGGATGAGCACACGGCAAGCTATCACTTCCCAGAGCCGATTGGCGTAGTTGGTCAAATCATCCCTTGGAACTTCCCTATGTTGATGGCGGCTTGGAAACTGGCACCGGCACTTGCGGCGGGTTGTTGTGTGGTATTGAAGCCAGCAGAGCAAACGCCAACGTCCATTCTAGTTTTGATGGAAAAAATCGGTGATCTGCTTCCTCCGGGCGTCATCAACGTTGTAAACGGCTTTGGTTCAGAAGCAGGCCAAGCGTTAGCAACCAGCAACCGCATTGCAAAACTCGCGTTTACGGGCTCAACACAAGTTGGCAATCACATTCTAAAATGTGCGGCAGACAACTTGATCCCATCGACAGTTGAGTTGGGTGGTAAATCTCCAAACATCTACTTCTCAGATATTTTCGACTACGAAGATGAGTATCTCGATAAGTGTATTGAAGGTACGTTACTTGGTTTCTTCAACCAAGGCGAAGTTTGTACCTGTCCATCTCGTGTGCTGGTTCATGAAGCGATTTACGATAATTTCGTAGAGAAATTGACGGAACGTGCGCAGTTAATCAAGCAAGGTAACCCGCTCGATACCGATACTCAAGTTGGTGCTCAGGCTTCTCAAGAACAGTTTGATAAGATTTTAAGCTACCTAGAAATCGGCCGTGAAGAAGGCGCAAAAGTGGTTTTTGGTGGCGGTGTATCAGAACAGCCGGAGTCAATCAGTCAAGGGTACTACATTCAGCCAACAATGCTGGAAGGCCACAACAAGATGCGAATCTTCCAAGAAGAAATCTTTGGCCCAGTGATTGCTATCACTAAGTTCAAAGATGAAGCGGAAGCGTTGGAAATAGCGAACGATACGGAGTATGGCTTAGGCGCAGGCGTTTGGACGCGTGATGCAAACGTGGCATATCGCATGGGCCGTAATATCGAAGCTGGTCGAATTTGGATCAACTGTTACCACGCTTACCCTGCACACGCAGCGTTTGGTGGCTACAAGAAATCGGGGATCGGGCGTGAAACGCACAAGATGATGCTGGATCACTACCAAAATACTAAGAACTTACTGATTAGCTACAGCATTGACCCGTTAGGCTTTTTCTAAGCTTGATATCTTAAGTTAAATACGAACTAAAAACCCCGAATTGTCGGGGTTTTTTATTGGCATTCATTAAACCACAGAAGGGAGTGTGCGTGAGTGATAACTTGTGTTTACTTTTCGCTTCGAGCAATCACATCTATCTTTCGCTCAAAAAGCTTTTCGATAGCAGCGCTTTGCTTCTCAAATCCAGTTGGCTTTTCAAAATCCAAGACTTGATTGCAAGATTCAAGGCTCGCGAACTGGTTTAAACATTCGCTCAGTTCTCGCTTTGAGCTCATGCGTGCCTGTTTGTTTTCTGATGAAGAGAGTAGGGTCACTTTGCGACCTTGAAACGTTCCTTGTGGCGCAAGTTCACGTCGCTCTACTTGCTCCAATCCGTGAATGGGTTGGCTGTTGCGTGCAGATTGGATGTCATTAGACATAAGACACCTAAACTCTCAGATCTAAACTTTGAGGCATAGCAGGCGTATCTTCGGCCACTACGTGAGCAGATAGCAACGACTCCCATGACTCGCTTTGCGTCAACAATTCCGCCAACGCATTTTCAAAATATTCATAATCCAATTGCTCGATGCCAATCAGTTTATTCAAACACAGTACGTGCCTATGATTATCTAAACTGAAAAATAATTGGTGTTCTGGCCAATGGTAATTGAACGCCAAAAAAGAACGATAAAGATCAGAATTGACGATTTGTAATCCAACAATTTCCGCTTCCAGTTGCAGCGTATTCGTTTCTGGATGAAAGATGAAATGAACCTTTAAGTGATCATCAAAAGCTAAGCTTAGTTCATTGTCCGTCAAATGCAGTTCAGGCAAGCCTATTTGATGAGCAAACTTCTGTAAAACCTCATCGATAGTTTGGCGTGCTGACATAGAAACAGTCCTTTTGAGAATTTTATCGGGAAACATATTCGATATCGTGGGGTGTGTTTATCAATTTTGGTTGTTAGTTATTATATTTTGGTCGGAAACCCAGAATTGACACCTTGCTTCTAATCTTACAAATGAGTGCTGGTGCATATAAAGATTAACGGTTATTAAATTCTATTATGGTGAGATTTTGGTTTATATCGACAAGCGATGAAGAATTAGAATTGTGTTATCTTAAAAATTAAATACTATGTTAATTACGTGTTGTACGTGGAACGTTATTGCTGTCCATCTGTAGAATAAATATAAGCCGAAAATTTAAACGTACACATAAGAATTTGTGTAAAAATAAATCATAATAAGACGATAAAAATAATTTATGGGAGCCTAAATGAAAAGCAGTAAGTGGGCCGGTCTTATCGGTTTAATGTTATTGACTGGATGCGCTCAATCCGTGGGGACTGCACAGCCATTTTCCGTTCAGAGCCAAGCGAATGTATATGGGTGGATTTCTGTCGAAGGATACCATCCTCCAGCTTCGACCTATATAGAGGTGGAGATGTGTCAAGCTTTTGAAAATCAATGTCTTACTGTTGCTTCTCAGCAATATCAAGGTGTTCAGTTACCAGTTCAATATTCTTTTCTTATTGCGCCAATTCAAGCCGGGAAAGGAGAAATGAAAGTGATAGGGAAACTCTATTCTCAAGGTCAAATTATCGCCCAAAATGAGCAAAAATATATATTCAGAGAGGGAAGCCAGAAAGTGGATTTAAGACTTTTTCCTATAGAAATAGAAACAAAAAAGTAATCGGTTACATTTAATTAGCGCTATCTAATTTATTAAATGTGAATAGAAATAGCCAATTCAATGTGAAAGAATTGTTGAGCGTTTTTATAAATAAAATTGCGAAAAATGAGTCATCGGGACAGTTGGAAATTATATTAATAACTATTGCCACAAGTGTGTGATTTATGATTATATCCTACGCCTTGAACACGTTGGCTTGGCGTTTTGGATTAAAAAACAAACAATTTGAAGGTTTTGGAAATGTGGTTTTCCTAATTTTCATTATCATATTAGTAATTTAATTTATTCTAATATAAAAACAAAGTCAGAGTTTAAATAGCATAACGTTATTTAATAAAAATAGACTTATAAGAAAGTAAAAGCGCTATCTGAAAATAAAAAAACTACTCATTCAGAAGCCTGTATTTGAGCTTAGGCTGCTTAATTCCTCGAAGGAATGGCAGTTTCTGAGCTATTCGCTATTTATTTCGGGGGGTATGGTAAGTGATATGAACTTCTATGCTCTTTTCTTTGCTTCTTTAATTGAAATTGTACTGCTTAGGAAATAACAACAAACAAAGTAGTGCTTTGACAGTTTCTCTTTTACACATGAGAGAAATTAAAAATTATGAAGGGTAGAAAATGGATGTGTCAGGCCAACTAAACACAGAAACGGTCGGCTCTAGCTTGCGAAAAATTCGCAGTTTTTCTCACTACGAAAAACATGACGAAGTATTTCACTCAGACCAATCTCATATTGTTGTCGTTCACAATGGTCAATTACGAGTTCAAACTGGCGATTGCACCATAGATGTCGTTGCCGGGAGTGGGGTATTTCTCTCTCAAGGTGACTACTTGTTAGAGTACTCACCACAGGGTGGGAATTATCACTCATCTATCATTGAATTCGACAATGAGCTAGTAAGCCAATTACTGCAAAAACACAGCGATCTTCTCATGACGTTGCCAAAAGTGGACAAACTCAACTCGGGTTTGTTCTCTTTTGGTTTGAACATTCTCATTGAGCAAGTGCTTTCCGGCATGAAAACGCTGGAGGAGCAGTTGTACCCAGACGCTATCATGCGTTTGAAGTACGAAGAAATGCTGATTCTATTGCTGCACAGTCAAGGGGGCGAAGTCCTCTATGCCTTGCTATCGCAGCAAACTAACCGAACCTCAGACCGCTTACGCCGCTTTATGGAGCAGCACTATTTGAAAGAGTGGAAACTGACGGATTATGCTCAAGAATTTGGTGCCAGTCTCACAACCTTTAAAGAGCTTTTTAATGAGCACTATGGCATCTCTCCAAGAGCTTGGATCAGTGAGCGTCGCTTATTGCACGCACACAAGCTTTTGCTGACGAGCAAAATGAGCATTGTCGACGTGGCAATGGAAGCGGGATTTTCCAGCCAATCTTACTTTACTCAAAGCTATCGACGTCGCTTTGGCACTACGCCAAGTAAGGTCCGTTCCGGTGATGAGCAAGTCGCTATCGCTAATTGAAATGACTTATGACTAAAATTTTCTGACTAATTTTGAAAGTCACCGACGGACATAAAATTCTATTATGTTCAGCGTAAGAACGAATAATTCAAATTTATTACATCCCTTTCATTCTGGAGTGTTCGAAAGGGATGCGGAGAAGAACACAAATGAAAAAGCAGCATTGGCGACGCCGTTCGCTTTTTCCTGACAGCATTGTGACGCAAAGGAAAGTCACTGTTTTGCAAAGAGGAGCACGATATGAGAGTGCGTCTCAGCCATCACAGGATCTCAATGTTGTCCACGTGAATCACCGACAGCTGTTGAGTGAAGGGGTGCTGAATGACGACCAGTTATCGTTGTTGCAACGCTTGTTGGACAGAAGTGTGGTGGACAGTTTGTGCGCCAGCCAATTGGTGAAAACGTATTTGAGATTGGGTACATCGATTGACCGTTTTGCCATGCGTCTGTTTTTAGAAATTGGCGCTCAGTTAAGTGACAGTCAACGAGTGGCGACCTTTGAGCAGAGGCTCGAATACATCAACTCTCGATTGGGCTTTCGCTTTAACTTGGCCACGCCAAAAACGCTGATCCTTTGTTGCTACTTGGCGTTGACCGAATGGATTCATCGACAAACCGACCAAAGTGCGTTGCACGCCTCGGTCAAAGTGGAACAACTGATGAATCAGCTGGATATTCAAAAAGAGTACTGGTCGAAGTTATCGGGAGAAGACACCAGCGCGATTTTTGTTGAACAACAACTTGCGTTGATTGAGAGCCAGCAAACGCAGTTAAAAGCGCAGCTAAATACACTGAACGAGCAGCAGTCACAAGTAATTGAATCTCATAAAGCGTTGGTCGATAAGTGGCAACCGTCGTTAAGCAACTTGAAAGAACTGGCGGACTACACTTCAACGACGGATATGTTCATCTCTGATTGGAAAACGTGGTGCTCTGAGGCTCGTTTACAAGCACCGGATCTCAATGAAGTCTGGGATGCATGTGACGTGGTTTATAACGACCTCAATGCCGTTGCTAAAGTGTGGCAATGGTTTAAAGACATGCAGATCGTTGGCGATGTTGATCACTACTATTTTGATATTCAAAGTGGCCAATGCGGTCAGGCTTGTAACCATCTCAGCCAGATTTAAATAGGGCAGTATATGTTAGATAAAATGATGAAATCTCTAGCGGAAACGCTAGGGATAGGGCCTTTTATTGCCGGAGAAAATGGCGCTTACACCATCGAAGTAGACCAGTTAACACTGACAATCAAACAGCACTCATCATGGATCTTATGGGAAACTGCCTTACCACTTCGATTCAATGAACATCTCGATTACCAGAAAGAACAAGCATTAAAACGTTGTATGCAGCTATCACTAAAAACGCTTCGAGATACGCCAAGCGTGCTCACCACAAACGCTGATCAACAATTGATTTTGCAAGGCAAAGCGATGATAGAAAATACTTCAAATGACCAGTTTGCAGAACTTCTTGCGCAACATGCCACCGTGTGTGAACGCTACATGGAATTGCTTGAACACGAGCGTGTTAATCACACCATCAGTCATCATGTGTGGTTACCGTAATGCGAACTCTCATGCCAAAAATAGGGCGCATTGCCGCCAAAATGACATTGTGCGCGCTGTGTGTCGTTCCGATGTTTTCTGTACAAGCGACAGACCTCAATTGGCCAGAACAACCGTTTCGTTACTATGCCGATAACGATTCGCTGAAAGATCTGCTTAACAACTTTGGTGCCAACTATCGAGTATCGGTGTCGGTGAGCGACAAAGTGAATGACCGAGTGAGTGGTCGATTCACGCCAGAAGATCCAGCGGAGTTTCTCGACTACCTAGCGCAAGTTTATAACTTGATGTGGTACTTCGATGGCGCAGTACTGCACGTTTACAAAGCGACAGAAACGCGCTCCCGGTTGCTGCAATTGGAACTGCTTACCGCACGCGAGCTTCGCAGTACCTTGATTTCAACCGGTGTTTGGGATGCTCGTTATGGTTGGCGCGCTGCCGAGAACAAAGGGCTGGTCTATCTAGCTGGGCCGCCACGTTACGTTGAGTTGGTAGTGCAAACCGCAGAAGCGTTAGAGAGCCGATTGCTGCAAAAGTCCAACTCGACGGATGAGCTGTTTGTGGAACTCATTCCGCTTAAATATGCCTCGGCGACGGACAGAAGTATCTCGTATCGCGACCAAAGCATTACCGTTCCGGGGATTGCTTCGGTATTGAGCCGTGTGGTTGGCGGTGTTCAAACTCAAATTACGGATTCTGCGTCTGTACAAGCATCGCCTGTAAACGGATTACCCGCAGAAGCAGCAAAACCTCGCGGCAAAACTGCGTCTGTGCACGGCGGTGCAACCGTAGAAGCGGAGCCGGGGCTGAATGCGATCATCGTTCGCGATACCCAAGCAAGACTGCCGTTATATCGCAAGCTGGTCACTCAACTCGATCAGCCACAATCTCGTATCGAGGTGGCGTTATCTATTGTGGACATCAGCGCAAACGATTTACGTCAGCTCGGTGTGGATTGGCGTGCGGGTGTATCGGTTGGAAACAACCGCATTGTCGACATCAAAACAACCGGCGACGTTGATAACGGCGATGTCACATTGGGCAGTGGTCAGAGTTTCAAGTCCTTGTTGGATTCGACCAACTTGAACTACTTGTTGGCACAAATTCGTTTATTGGAATCGAAAGGCAGTGCGCAAGTCGTTTCCAGACCAACGCTGCTCACGCAAGAAAACGTCGAAGCGGTGCTAAACAACAGCAGCACGTTTTACGTCAAATTGGTTGGCAAAGAGACGGCGGCTTTGGAAGAAGTGACGTATGGCACCTTGTTGCGCATTGTGCCTCGTATCGTCGGCGACAGATTCGCGACGCGACCAGAGATCAACTTGAGCCTTCACTTAGAAGATGGCGCAAAGATCCCAGATGGTGGTGTGGATGATCTTCCATCGGTACGTAAAACCGAAATCAGTACGTTAGCGACGGTAAAACAAGGGCAAAGCTTACTCATTGGTGGCGTATACCGAGACGAAGTTAGCCATCAGCTACGTAAAGTCCCACTGTTGGGCGACATTCCGTATCTAGGTGCTTTGTTCCGCAGTAATACCAACACAACGCGCCGAACAGTTCGCATGTTCATTATCGAGCCGAGAATCGTGGTTGATGGCATTGGCGACAGCGTGCTGATAGGTAATGAGCATGATTTGCGCCCGAGTATTGGCCAGCTCAACAATATCTCGAACAATAGCGCAGAATTTAAATCGGTTGTTGAAGTATTCAGCTGTACGTCAAAAACGCAGGCAGAACGTTATCAGCAAGACTTACTGTCACAGCAAAAATCCTCGCTGCTAACTCAATGTCAATTGCCGTCCGGGCAAGTAGGCTGGCGAGTCAAAGTGGCAGAATGTGACCTTTCACAGGCCGAATGTGTTCGCCCTTCAGAGGAGCCATAACCGAAATGCAGCAATGGAAAATTCGTATTTTATCCGGCGTGCATTCCGGGGTTGAAGTCACACTGCCAGAAGGCGCATTGGTTTTAGGTAGCGACGACTTTATCGCAGACCTTGTGTTATCGGATGCTGGCGTAGAAGCCAATCACTTCACCTTAGTGTGTGACAGTGAATCGGTGATGTTGCGTGGATGTCAGGACGTAACCATCAACGGTGAAAACCGAGCGGTTGGTGAATCGGGCATCGAGTTAGAGCGCCATGCGGTGATCTCTATTGGTGTGGTGAAATTTGCACTGGGTTACGTTGAAGACGAGCTGATTGTCACCAACGTTACGGATGCTCAAACCAAACAAGATGCACCAGTCGTTACTGCGCAAAGCACAAGCTGGAAAAGAACCGCACTGATAGCCGTGCTGTGCAGCGCGATACCAAGCGCGATATTCGCTGGCATGTGGTACAGCCAAGCCAATGGCAATGACAGTGAAGTTGTGGCAGAAGCCGAACCGATTGTGTTGGTACGCAATATTTTAAATGAGCTTGGGCTCAATGATGTGCGTGTGGAGTGGAACGCTACTGCTCATCAAGCGGTTTTAGAAGGTTATGTCGAAGACAGAACGCAGAAACTGCAACTGCTGGGAAGAATCGATGTTCTGGGTATTAACTACAAAAGTGACCTAAGAACGATGGAAGAAATCCGCCGAGGCGTGCGCTTTATTCTTCGTAACCTTGGCTATCACCAAGTGAAAGTCGAGAACGGGGATGAAACTGGCACGTTGCTGCTGACGGGCTACATCGATGACGCCAGCAAATGGAACCAAGTTGAACAAATTTTAGAACGCGATGTACCCGGTTTGGTCGCTTGGAAAGTCGAACTGCAGCGTGCAGGCGCGTACATGGACACATTAAAAGAGCTGCTCACCAACGCGGAGCTGCTTAAAAAAGTTCAATTAGTGACAAGTGGTGACCGCATTGAAGTACGTGGTGAATTAGACGACATCGAAACTACACGCTTTTACGGCGTGACTCGGGATTTTCGTGAGCAGTATGGTGAAAAGCCGTATCTGGTTTTGAAATCGATTCCCAAAGTCAGCAAAGGCACGGACATCGACTTCCCGTTTCGTAGCGTTAATTTTGGCCAAGTGCCATACGTCATTCTTACCGATAACGTTCGCTACATGGTAGGGGCTCGCACTCCGCAGGGTTATCGCATATCCAGCGTAACACCAGCAGGGATTGAGCTGGTGAAAGGCGGGCGCGTTATCACTATTGAACTTGGATACGAAGGCGAGAAAAACCATGACAAATCTTGAACAGATTCTAAATAACGACCTAAGTGGCATTGAAGTGCAAAACATTAAGAGCAAGCTCTTACAAGCACAGGCAGCGGTAAAGCGTCAGTTGGACTTGGGATGTCCTCCGCAGCAGTATCAATTGCTACTAAAACAGTATGAAGCATACACAGCGGCACAGGTTGTGATTGAAGCATACGAAGCTAACCAAAAATAAAGGGAAATCCTATGTCATTTTACGATACGACCAACAGTGTAAACCTCGATGACGTTAAAACGAAACTTGAGCTACAAGCGAAAGACGCGAACAAATCCGTCACCGATGCAATTAAATATCTAAAAACCAACGCGGACGATCCATCTAAGCTGGCTGAACTTCAGCACGCTATCAACAAATGGTCAGTGGTATACAACATCAACGCAACCACCACTCGTGCGATCAAAGATGTAATGCAGTCGATCCTGCAGAAGGTGTAATGCATGGAACGAGAATTACGCCAGCTGTTGGCTGAAATTGCTTTGATGGCGACGGGGATGCATCGTCATCAAGAGGCCAATACGATTGCTGATTGCCTTGAGGAGACCTCGAACTCTGAAGAAGTCGTAGTAATGATTCGTGCGATGAGCCTGATGAACAAAGGCGCGTACGAAGAGGCACATCGATTACTTGAGCCACTTTGCACCGCGTATCCTGACCTGATCAGTTTGGCGGCGTTAGCGGCTGCAAAAGCAGGGTTACTAAGCCAAGCTGAACGTTGGATGGAACTGGCAGCTCAAGGCAGCGAAGAAAGCCAAGCTTTTGCGGCGAGCTTCACCCAAGACATTAGGAATCTTGGATGAGAGCCGACCCTAGCTTTGTCGGACAAACGCCCGCTCATTCAACCGAGGTTCGTCACTATGAAGGCGACGATGCGAAGCGAATGAGCGAGCTTATGACGCGAGAAACTACGGCCGAAGTTTCTCGCTCAGCTCCCAAAGACACGCTGACAAAAGTAGAAGAGAAACTCAACGCAATTAAAGATTGGTATGCGTCAATCAAGGAAGCAGAGACTGTCTCTAAACAAAGCGTGCTTTCTTCGTTAAAGGACGTTTTTTCTGATCCTCAAACGCAAAAAGAAGCGCTGTGGTACGCCTTTCATCAGGCGAAAAGCGCCAAAGGAACGGATGATGCCGTTCCGGAATTATTGAGCGTTCTGAAACAAGAGTTGCTCGGAGATTTTGCTGGCCAGTTAATGGCTGAGCCGCCAACAGACAGAGCAGCATTAAAAGCGATGCTTGCGCAAAGCTTCCCACTTGGCGCTCAGAAAGAACAAGCGCTTTGGCATTGTTGGGCAGAGTTAAAGTCTTTGCCAGAGATGACATCAACAGTCGATTTAGTACGTGAAGAGCTGAGTTTTGTTATCCAAAAAAACGCGATGGTGAAGAACATCATGACTCACAGCCATAAGTTAGATTTGTCGTAGGAGTACACATGATCAATACACAGTACACCGAGGTGATGCAAACCAACCTTGAGAAGTTGCAAGATGCTCAAGTCGAAGACGGGCTGAGTGAGCGTTTTGAACAAGCCATGTCTATTCCGGAGGGGAACAACGGTTTAGAAGGCGGTTTGCTAGAAAACATCAGCGAACTAAAAAACACCATCGACAACGCGAAAAGCAGTCTGCAAGACAGCATGAAAATGGTCGGTGACGATCCTGCGCAACTGTTGCAAATGCAGTGGGCGTTAACGCGAATCACGTTTCAAGAAGAGTTGATCGCGAAAACCGTGGGTAAAACCACACAGAATGTCGAAACGCTTTTGAAGGCGCAGTAATGATGAAAAATAAAATGCGCGCGCTTTGCCTTGTATTGGCGCTGTTTTTGGTGGGTTGCCAAACCGAGCTTTACACCAATGTGAGCCAAAAAGAAGGCAACGAAATGCTGTCGATCTTGTTATCGGAAGGCGTGGTGGCGACCAAAGAACCGGACAAAGACAACAAAGTAAAATTGATGGTCGATAGCTCGCAAATCGCGTTCGCCGTTGATGCATTAAAACGCAAAGGCTACCCAAGAGAGCAGTTCTCGACGTTAAAAGAAGTGTTTCCGAAAGACGATTTAATCTCCTCGCCATTGGCGGAAAGAGCGCGTTTGGTTTACGCAAAATCGCAAGAATTGTCATCAACGCTGTCGCAAATTGATGGTGTGCTGGTGGCGCGAGTCCACGTGGTACTCGAAGATCAAGATCTTCGCCCAGGCGAGCGTCCGACTCCTGCTTCGGCATCGGTGTTTATTAAACATGCTGCCGATGTAGCGTTGGACTCTTACGTGCCTCAAATCAAATTGTTGGTGAACAACAGTATTGAAGGGCTGAATTACGACCGCATTAGCGTCGTGATGGTGCCATCTTCGGAGGTGCGAGTGACGACTCAAAGCAACCAATTTAAAAGTATTTTGTCGGTACAAGTTACCAAAGAAACGGCGAACCATCTCATCGGGATTTTAGTGTTTATGGTACTGCTATTGATTGGCTCGAATGTCGCGACGTTCACGTGGTGCCGCAGGAGCGCAAAGCGTGGTTAAACCTGAAACACCGATGGCTCAGGTGCTGCATCAGTTCAACTACTGCCCATGTCAGTACCTAGAGCAAAACTGGATCGTGCCAAAACAGCCTTGGCTTCTTAATTTGGATGGCTGGCGAGATAACCCAAACTTCAACCTTTGGTGTTTAGAAGAGTGGGCGCTTGCGCCTGTGCCAGAAACGGCTTTTAACAAGCCACACCATAGCTTGGCTCTGCTTCCTCCTGATGCGCTCAGTACGTTAATGCTCACCATTGGCGGGGCGTTGCACAGTTTTGCGATGCGCCAAGTGGTTCTTAAAAAGCCCAAGCAGTGTTTGAACAACGTGTTTGGTTTGGATATCGCCCGTTTTCTTATTCAGCAAGGGCCGATGTTGTTGTCACAATGGCCGAAAGGTTGGCAAAAAGCGCTACCAGACATGATGAAAGAAGACGAAGTTGAACGTCACATGCTCAAACAGGGCTACGCATGGATGAAGTTCATCTTAGCGAGCTCTTCTCACGATATTTTGCTCCGTTGGCAGTTCAAGCTCGATCAATCACTTAGCCAAGTGAAAGAAAACACCTCTTGGCTCGTTGAAGAGCAACGTGATCTCGCGTACCGACTCACCAAAAAAATCGCAAAACAGGTTATTCCCCAATGGTTTCATTTGTTGAAATAAAAACCGACAACTTGCAGTTAGCGCCAGGTTTAAAGGTGCTCAAAGCCAAGGATTACGTTAGTTATCTCGATTCGCAACATTTGGTTGAAGCGGCGAATTCGAAAGCCGACAGCATCATTGCTAAAGCGCAGCAAGCGTATGAAACCGAAAAGCAGCGCGGCTATCAAGATGGTTTGGAGCAGGCGAAAATAGAAAATGCGCAGGCGATGGTCGCTACTTTGGCTCGCTGCAATGAATATTACCTGCAAGTTGAGCACAAAATGACGAACGTCGTCTTAGACGCGGTGCGTAAAATCATCGACACATTTGATGACGTTGACACCACGATCAGCGTGGTCAGAGAAGCGCTGCAATTGGTGAGTAATCAAAAGCAAGTGATCTTACACGTTCATCCTGAGCAAGTGGTTGACGTGAGAGAGAAAGTTGCTGGCGTTTTGAGTGATTTTCCTGAAGTGGGTTATGTCGATGTGGTTGCCGATGCGCGCCTCAAAAACGGTGGCTGCATACTGGAAACCGAAGTCGGCATTATTGACGCCAGTATCGATGGACAGATTCAGGCGTTAAAGCAAGCGATGGTGAAACAACTCAGTGAGCGGAAAATGACGTCACCAGAGTAGAGCGTCACCGCCAAATCAATCGAACACAAAGCTCAGCACATTGCTGAGCTTTGTTGTTTTCAAACGTCTTAAAACGAAAAAAATCCGACCATCTTTAGCATATTAATCGCGCCGAATGATGAAAAATAACAGCATCAAAACGGCCTGGGTCACTCTGTTTTCATGACTCGTCCGCCGAATTCGTAACAAGCACTATAGGATTATTCATTCAAATGGCTAATGGATTTATTACCGCTTTGATGACGGATTTTGCTCACCGTTGCCAAATAGAACAACTGGTTTTTGATGGCGACGATTGCTGTCATCTTTTGATTGACCAAGACACGGCAATCACTGTGCGTGCTGAGGATGATCGCCTGACGCTCATTGGCTTGATTTCTGGCGACAAACCAGAACATGACGTGATGCTGCAATACATGAAAGCGTCGCTCACTCAAGGCTCACCAGCCGTTTACTGGGACGAGGAAGTCGGTTTTGTTGGCTTTGTTCATCTAAGTCAGCAATGGCTGGATGCAGCGATTTTGGATGAATCTCTCGGCAATTTCATTGAGTGGTTAAAAAGCACGACCAACTCAACAATCAGTGACGAGCCAAGCGCGCCAGTGATGGATGCTAACCAATTCTCTACATTAAGGGTGTAAATCATGATCAGTTTTGGAAATGTGAGTGCATTGCAAGCGGCGATGCCACAAGCTCGTAATGAGATTCTAAATGAAGGCAAACTCAGCATTGGTGGTAAGGAATATACGATCAATGCTGCTACTCAAGAGTTTACACGCGCAAACCCTACAAGTGGTGCAGTCGCGCGCTTCTTTGAAGCTACTGGGAAATTATTTCGTGAAGGCAACACGCAGTCTGTGGCAAAAGCGATCACAAAAGCAGTGTTTGACAACGAACAGGGACAAGCTCAACGTTTGCAAACATCGTCTTCTGTCGAGCATGGTCAGATGTTGTTTAAAGACGCGAACCTCAAAACGCCTTCAGATGTTCTGAATGCGTTTGCGAAGTTGGACAGCAAAATGGTGAAGTCTCACGCCGCTGAGTTGAGCCAACTTGCCGAACGAGCCATGACAGAAGTGATGCTAGAGACGGATTCTGGCAAGAACCTCAAAGCGCTGATTGGTGATGATGCCGTTAAGTCGCTCGCGGTGCGTGTGGTGAAAGATTACGGTGGTGGCGTGGCGGCTGCTCAGAAAAATCCAGAAGTACGCATCAACCAAATGCAAGCTGTCTTTGACATGGAGGTGATGCACCTAAAAGCAGCGCAGCGACATATTGAAGGGTTAGCAAGTACGGATTTAGACCAAGGCGTGTATGCAGAAGATCTTCCTGAAGACGCTTTCAATAAAGCTGGCGTGACGAACAATGTTGAACGCGCAGCGGCTTGGATCATCAACGCTTCAAACTCAAAAGGGAACGATGCGGAAAACATCACGTCATTATTGAAAGAGTACGCGACCAACGGTAAAGACTTGCTGAATATGGACAACCTAAAAGAGTTACATGCTCGTTTGGTACCAAATGTAGAACGCGATTACCGTGGGCCAAATATCTCTGGCGGCACATTACCATCTAGTATTGGTGGGGAAGGCATGTTGAAGCAACACATCGAAGGCTTTTTGAAAGAGAATCCAGTTGCGGACAAAGACCTCGGTAAACATTTGTTTGCTGGTGTGATTGGTTATCATGGCTTTACCGATGGCAACGGACGCATGGGGCGCATGCTTTATGCCATCGCTGAACTGCGTAATGACTCGTTCAATCCTCTGGCGATGAATGCCGAAAATAGCCTTCACGGTATCAAATAACTTAGCGCACCAAATAACTCAGTGATTTTCGGTGTTGGTATTTGTATGTTGGTAAGAGCGGCGAGCGCCGCTCTTTTTGTTGCCGCTGTTCATGCGATTCAATCTCATCGACTTTTGAAACGGCCAATAGCAATAAAATTCGGACGTTTAAATAAAGTCCAACTTCAAAGCTCACCCTAAAATGTCCCTCACCTTTATGCGCTTAATTCAATAAGCCGTCATCAAATTTAACAGGAAACAACATGGATACCGGAAAGATCAATATTCTTCTCGCAGAGCTAGGGGATTCACTCAACCTTGAGCGTGTTACAGAGTTTGAGCATCAAATGTGGTCGCTCTGTTTCAGCGAAGATAACGCTATCGATGTGCAATTTGTGCAAGAGAAGAACGAGGTGCTTGTCTCAAAAAGCCTAGTGGTAGAGAAAGATATTCTCACCGCCGACAAGCTCCAAGTGCTGCTGGAATACAACTTTTTGTATCGCGAAACGGGCGGAGTGCAGTTTTGCATCAACCCAACCACCAAAGACATTTTGCTTCAAATCGCCATCACGGCAGACACCGAGATCAGCCAATTAGCCAACGTGATCAGTCAGTTGAATGAGTTGAGTGACACTTGGGTGCAACTGTTCCAAAACAACACGGTTGTCGATTTTAGCCAACAAACTGGCTCACACCCGTTTATTCAAGTTTAAGGTTTTTTACATGGTTAATATCAATACGTCACACATGCAGTCGTTGAGCCAGCTGACGTCACATTTAGCGACACAGAATCAAGCGGACGATAAAGAGATTCGAGCACACAACGGCAAAGACATTTTCGTCAAAGAAGGTGCGCCAAAAAACAAAAGCGTGAGCGCTCGTATTAGCCATCAGAACAAAGCGAAAGACATCGTGGTGAATCTGCTCACCAAGCAGGGCATTCCAAAAGATGTGGCGAAGCAAATGCTACAAAACGTGCTCAATGGCGAAAATAAACTGACGCTCGGCAATTTGAAAAATCTTGAAAGATTGTCGTCTGGCCCAAGTTCGCATTGGCCTGCCGCACAAACCGACACCTCGTCTTCCAAAACCAGCAAAGCCTCATCCAGCGTGGCGCTAATCAACGGGCACAAAGACAACCTTCAAAAGCTGGGGGATTTTGCGTGTACAGACTTAAATACGTTTGGTCAAAAAGGGTCGCAGTTTTATGAAACAAAAGGCGCGCCAAGGCTAAAAGCTCTTTACGCGAACCAAGCACGTATCGCGCAAGATCAAAGAGCGACCATGTCTGCCAGCGCAGTTCAAGCTGCCGCTCAAAGAGGCAATGCTCCGCAGCTAAGTACATTACAGAACATTGCTAAGTATGTACAAAATGCCAAGGCAGGTTGCTGTACCACATTTGCTTTCGCTGCCGCTGCTGAAATGATTCAAGGCATGTCGGGCACACCAGAAAACCAGCCAAAAGTAGAAGTTGTGGCGTTTAAAAAAGGCCATTCTGGCACGCACCTTTATGTATTGGTGGGGAGACAAGAAGGCAGCGACATTAAAGACCCATCGACATGGAATAAAGACGTAAAAATCGTCGATCCTTGGGCGGCGTCAGCATTTGGTGCGACCATGTTCGGTGATGCCCAACGCCCGCCAGTATCGAACATGTTCCCCCCAACAGAAGTGATTTTCGATAGCCACAAACTTGGTTAATCGAGGTTTGTACGTTGATTTAACATCGAATATGAAAATCGAACCCGTAAGAAAAGAGCAGCTGAGTGTTGCTCTTTTTTATTTATAAACCAAATAGTTAAATTGAGGTTGTATCTGAGGCCATCATCACAAAGAAACGGTGAAAGTGACAAAAATAAAACCATTAGCGACATCGTCAAAATGGGAATCGGTGTTCAATAGAGTGACGGAAACAAGAGGAAAGATTATGAACACGATTCAACCACTGCTCGATGAGTTTTGTCGTTTAAATGAATTACCACCGCTCATTTTAGAAGATGGAAATCGTTGTCAGCTTCTCGTTGATGATCGATTCGTGCTGTACTTCACCGCCACAGAAGATGACGCCTTAATGCTCTCTGTTGCGTTTGGCGGCTTAGAAAAATCGGGAGAGTTGCGCGTAAGAGGCTTAGAGCTATTAGCCCGCGCAAATTACCAAAGAGTAGGCAGCGGCAACTTGGCGTTATCGCTCGCCCCGAATGGTCGACAACTTGTCTTAGCGGGTCGCCAACCTACCGAGCATCTTAATTCAGCCAACTTGACAGTTTGGTTCCACGAAATCATCGAACAGACCGAACTTTGGCAAGCGCGTTTTGCCATGTTGGATCAAGATCTTTCAGCCACTTCAAATCATGAACAAAGTCATGTTCAACCACTGCGTGTGTAGGAGGGAGTTATGGTGAATACAACGCAAAAAATCAGTCAAAGCCCAGTACCCGATTTGGAACAGTTTCGTGCCATTGCCGCGCAAAAAGATGACCGAGTAATCAGCAAAAGAGGCGAAGTCAAAGAGCCATCTACGTTCCATAAAGGCCACAAGTTTGCTTCTGTTAGCGAAGGTGTATTAAGAAAAAAATACACTAAGTTCTTCCAAGAAAACATCAAAACGCACCTCGACTTGAAGCAGGCACTGCTTAAGGAAGAAAAACCAGAAACCGCACTTTTGGCTTATTCATTAGTCAGTCCGTCAGGCTACCGAGGAGAACCATTAACCGAGCGAAAAATTTTGGAAGTGGTGAGCCTACTTGATGAAGTAAAAGTCGACGGTGACACCTATCAGCAGCTCAAAAATACGTTTGATTCGATCAGCAAAGATCCGCGTATGCAGGTCAGTTTGGAAAACCAGTATCCTGGGAAAATGGACGGTTTCGGCGCGCAGTTGTTGGAAATGGGAAAAGAGAAGCTGAAAGGCTCGGGTGTTAACGCTGCCATCAATTTGGCGTTACCCGGCGTGGGTTTGCTCGTCGCCACAGGGCGTGAACTTCATAAAGCATCCGTCAATGGTGATGCCGAAGCGTATCATCATCAACTCGAACAAATCTCGCAATTGCCGGGAAGAGATCAGCGCTTATCGATGCCAATGCAACAAACGTTAGCCATTGGTCACGCGATGCTGTCCGCTGAGGGCGCAGTTGGTGCCACACTTGGTATGGCGACAGGCGGTTTGGGTACGTTTGGTGTAAGCTCTGTGGCGACGGCAGGGGTTACGCCGATAGCAAAAGAAGCCATTGGAACTGCTTTAGCCACTGGCATTATCAGCGGCGGGGGCTTTGTTGCTGGCCAAGCTGGGGCGTATGGCTTAAATAACGAAGTGCAAGACCAACTCAAACAAGGGCCAATGTCTGGCGTGCTGCCACGTTTGGAAATTTCAAACGTGAAGGGCGATTTCACTTTTAGCATGCAAGAGCCGGCGGCAGTTCGCGCACTGATGGCGTATCTTGGTCCTAAAGAAGATACATCAATGAGCTCACCTCAAGCGCCAAAAGAAGCGCAAGAGATGGAAGCCGCACGCTTAACACTCAAACAAATGCTTGGCTCAAGCCCGAGTGAACATCTCGTTCCTGATGTCGACTCATTGCTTAAACTGAGCGATGAAGACATGCCAAGTCAGACGGAATCTACGGCGAACGGTGCATTTAAAAAGCTGTTAAGTGAAGATTGGGATTGGCTGATGCCTGCTGTCCGAGCAATGGATAAAGGTGAAGCGAACAAAATCAACGAGAAGTTGACGTACAAGCTGCCTTTGGACGCGGCAAACGGACGTGTGTATCTCGATAAGAGCCCGAACCTAAGTGACGCCCAGCTTGATGCATTAGATAAACTCGGCTCACCAAGCCAGTTACGACTAATGTACTTAGCCGAAGGCTGGATTTAAAAGAAAAGGGAGCATTCGCTCCCTTTTTGCCTATTATATCGCCGCTTAAACAGTGCCATGTTTAACGTGAACTTATTGATTGGGGTTGAGATGGTCAAACGCGGCTAACATTTCGTCTGTAGATAACTGGTCTCCCATTCTTCCTCGTTTTACATATTGATGCTCGAAGCTTGTTGCGCCTTTGGCTCGAACTAATGCAGCAAATTCGTCAATAAAGTGTTGTTCAAATTTGCTATTGAACGAGTTAAACAATATGCCCCGTTTGTTGGTTAAATCGTTGTCTTTCACAAATTGCCAAATAGGTGGGGCTGGACTGTATAACCAAATAGGAGAGCCGAGATAAACCGTATCGTAAGAGGAGAGGTCGATATGCTGTGGGACGATCTCTGCAACATTACTTCTGGCATCTTTCAACGCACTTATCCATCCTGGAATGCCGAGCTCGTAGCTTTTGGCAAAAATTTCATAAACATGCCCATTTGTTTTGTTGGCAATATGTTCGGACAGAGTGGCGGTATTTCCTGAGCGAGAGAAAACGACGATTGCGGTTTTAGACTCACCGGTTAACGAGCGCTGCAGATGTTCCTGCTTTTGTTTGTGTTTGCGGTATTGTGAGTTTTCGATTTGAGTAACGACGAGAGCAACCACCATCAAAAGTACGAACAATATAAATAGAACGATGAGCGTCCATCGAAACATAGTCACTGACCTATGGCTATTAACTGGGAAATAGGAATAACAGAGAAGTAAGAGTGCGACCGGTTTGGTGGCACTCTTGATTTCAGATTACTTCAAATGCTTATCCAAGAAGGGCGAGACTTTCTCCATTGCCATTCCAACTGCTTGTGGATGGTCATACAACTCATAGTGAGACCAGTTTTCTAGATCAACTAGTTGGCGATCCTTTGACGCGACAGCTCGACCATAAACCTCCTGACCATCGCGATAAGCGCCAAACGCTCCCACTTTTTGACCAATCACGGTCATCACTGGTTGAGTTAATAAAGTTTCAGTGAAGGCAAAAGCATCCCAACTTAGGGTTTTCTGAGCATGAGAAAACAACATGCGCGTGGCTCCGCCTTCAGTCTGTCCACGAGGAGTTTTATAGTAGTCAGTCGCCTCAAACACATCGCGCTCCGTTAAGCCATTTTCTTTGGCAAACTCTAGGCTTGGTGGAAGAAGTTCGTTGATTTGTAACTCTCCGCCGCGAGCTTCAGCGGTACGCTGTGCCGCCATTGCTTCCAGCGTGCCGTTTGGGTTGTACAAGCTGAATCCTTCACGGAATAAGCGTCCCACATTGACTGGCGTAATGCCAACTACCGCTTTCAAACGTTTTTCTGTTAAAGCGGCACTGATGACATAAGCCCCGCCACCGCAAATTCCCAAGCCACCAATTCGAGTTTCATCGACATACGGCAGGGTTACTGCGTAGTCGATAACGCGACTGATGTCTTCAACGCGTTGGCTTGGGTCTTCAACATAACGAGGTAACCCTCCAGATTCACCTTGAAAACTCGCATCAAAGGCGATCACCACGTAACCAAGCTCAGCTAATGCTTTTCCGTATACCGCGCTTGACGTTTGCTCTTTGCAACTGCCAAATGGGTGAACGCTTATCATGGTTGGGTAACGTTTGGATTCATCAAAACCTTCAGGTAGTAGAATAAGTGCCGCTATATCCCAAGCCATATCTGCGTTTCTGAATGTTACTTTTTGAGTGTTCATATCTTTGTTCCTAGTTTCAAATTTGGCTCGAGATCGCAGAGCCAAACTATCTGGTATCTCAAATCAATCTGTTAAAGCGTGCGTTGGAAAAACGGCGCTAGAGCTCCAATCGCTTCTGCTATAGGGGTTTCACCATCATAAAGATCCATGTGATTTGCGCCGTCAACGACATACATGTGTTTATCCGTACTTGCCGCTCGTTCCATTAGGTCATCGCTCATCCATTTGCTGCCAGCCTCGCTACCGACAACGGTCAGCAATGGCTGAGTCAAGAACGCTTCTGCTTTGAAAAACGCATCGTAAGTGATGATTTGATTCAAACTACGTGCGGTTGCAAAGCCCGGCGCTGTGCAATATGCCGCGCGATCGGTGTGGTAATACTCCCACGCTTGGCGTAACTCTTCGTTTGGTGCGTCTTCTTCTTTTAACGGTGCCATTGGGATTGTGACAAATTCAGCGCCGCTCGCGTCTGAAGTTCTGGCGAGTGACCCCGCCTCGATGTAAGGGATGGCGTCGCTGTCTTTCACACTGTTATCCCAACCATTACGGAACATTTGACCGATATTAACCATGCTGACGGTACCGACAGCCTTAATGCGGCGGTCATTAATCGCTGCGTTCGCGGTGTAACCGGCACCTGCACAAATCCCCATTGCACCAATGCGTTCGTTATCTACGTAGTCAAGAGTGGTGAGATAATCGATAAAGGCACTCACATCTTCGGTACGAATGTGAGGGTTTTCTAGTTGGCGAGGCTCACCTGTACTTTCGCCCTGAAACGATGCGTCGAATGCGATAGTCACGAAGCCATGTTCTGATAGTTTTTTCGCGTAGGTTCCCGCTGTCTGCTCTTTAACGCCGCCACCAGGATGAGAAACAACAATGGCAGGATACGGTTTAGATTCATCAAAGTTTTCAGGAACGTTAATCACCGCTGCAATAGAGATGCCCATACCATTTAGATTTTTGAAAGTAACTTTAGACATAACGAAATTCTCCTGTAGCGTTTCACTGTTTTGTCTCGTGGGGCGTAAGCCTTGAGTTAATACTAGTGAACGAACTGTATTAGATAAATATCGTTTTACACACATGACTGTTAAGTTATACTTAACAAATGGCTATTGAACCTTCCCTAATATCTTCACTAACGTGGTTTGCGCATGTAGCGCGCCATCGTAGTTTTACGAAAGCCGCCTCCGAAATGGGAGTGACGCGGGCTGCATTGTCGCAGCATGTCAAAGGACTAGAAAAACAACTTCAAGTCAGGCTGCTAAATCGCACGACACGAAACATGTCTCTGACCGAAGAAGGGCAGCGTTTGCTCGACACCCTTCATCCTTCATTGACCAATATTGAGCAAGCCCTAAATTCGCTGAATGATTTACATATCGAGCCCGCGGGGCTCATTCGTATTAGCGTGTCTAGAACAGCCGCTCGGCTTCTTATCGAACCGCACTTGGGGGAGTTTTTATCTCGTTATCCGAAAATACGTTTAGAGCTGATCATGGATGACGGTCTGACAAATATTGTTGCGGAAGGGATGGATGCAGGAATACGTTTAGGTGTTAGCTTGGATGAGCACATGGTCGCGATTCCAATCACTCCAAATCTGACAAACGCGATAGTCGGTTCTCCAGATTACTTCAAGCGATATGGCAAACCTGAAACGCCGAATGACTTAGAGTATCACAACTGCCTCGCGTACCGTTTTACCTCAAGTGGCACACTTGACCATTGGTCACTCACGTCTCCTGATGTTGATAAACATACGGTGATATTTGAACCGAAAGGCAATGCGGTGTTCAACGACGATTACAGCATGTTGCAAGCTGCTATTCAGGGTGTGGGACTTATCAAGCACATTGATTTATGGGTATTGAAGTATCTTGAAGAAGGGAAACTGGAGCGCGTTTTTGTTGATTGGTGTAAACCGTTTCCGGGCTTTTATCTCTATATCCCTTCACGTGAAAACATGCCCAAGAAAATCCGCGTCCTTATGGATTTTCTGATTGAAAAGCGCGCTGAGCTTTAGGTTTACAAGTAAATCATACGCGCTTTCTGCAGACGTATCCGTGCTAGAAATATTAAATCAACCTGAGTTTTATTAAGGACAAAGCAACGTACTTTGTCCTTTGAATAAAACTATCTTTGAGTACCATCAGATTCCAATGACGCCAGCCAACGGAGCACTTCTGCCGTGGCTTCAATTAACTCGCTGGGGATGTATTGGTCAACGTTGCCGTCGGCATAAAGCGCACGCGCTAATGGCACTTTTTGCATTACTGGCACGCCTTCTTCTCGCGCAATTGCAATCATGCGTTTAGCCATCGCATCGGTTTCCATCAGAGTGATGACAGGCAACGGTGTTTCGCCTTTTTTGTAGTACAGACCAACCGCGATGTGAGTCGGGTTCGTTACTAATACGTTGGAGCGCTTAACGTTTTCGCGTTGATTAGAAGCTTGAAGTTCTTGATGAAGCTGACGGCGTTTACTTTTGATTTCCGGGCTGCCTTCCATCTCTTTGTATTCACGTTTCACTTCGTCCTTGCTCATTTTGAGCTTCTTCGTGTGGTCAAACTTCTGGTAGGCAAAATCTGCCGCAGCGATCACGACAAAACCAACCGATGAAATGATCATCAATTGTTTAATCATAACTCCCGTCACCGCAGGGACGCATTCTAATCCACAAGTTGGAATTTGCATTAAGGTGTTGATGTTGCCCCGCAACGTAACCCAAATGATGCAGGAAAGCAGAGACACCTTGAGTATCGACTTGATGAACTCAATGACGCTTTTTAGCGAGAAGATGCGCTTTGCGCCCTCGACAGGGTTGATTTTCTTAATGTCGGGCTTGATGGATTCGCCACTAAAAAGAAAACCAAACTGCCCCATGTTAGAAAAAATCGCGATAAGCGCGGCGACCAAAATAATTGGCGCGAGGAGGTAGGCTATCTCTTTGGCGATAGCGATGGCAACATCGATCAATGCGTCTTGAAAGCCTTGATATGCGAGCTCGCTTGGCAGCAAAAGTAGGGCAGAGATGTGCGACATGTAGTAATCGGCAAAGGCGAACAGCACGGCGATGAGTGCCAGAATTAGCGCCGAAGAGACGATCTCCTGGCTCTTTGCGACTTGTCCCTTTTTGCGGGCGTCGCGCAGCTTTTTGGCGGTGGGTTGTTCGGTTTTTTCACCACTCATAGAACATCCTAACCTTTATTTCCAAATCGTGTTGAGCTGATCGCCAAAGCGAGTGATGCCATAAAATAGTGCTTCAAAGTGATCCATCATTAATCCGAGATAGACGATCAATAACACACTCGCGATGGCACTTTTGATGGGCATCGCCAAGAAGAAAACGTTGAGTTGTGGCGCAAAGCGGCTGATCAGCGCAAGGCCAAATTCGGCTAAGAACATCGCGAGCACAAGTGGCGCCGACATTAATACACCAAGCCACATTAACTGTTGGAACTGATCATAGAAAAAGCTTACCCACGCGTCCGTGACCATCGGAAAAAAGCCGAGTATTGGCCAAGTGGTGTAGCTTTTAAACAGAGCGTAGATAAATGCAACAAAGCCACCGCCAGAGAAGAACAAGGTGATCAATGTTTGGGTGAGTAACACCGCCGTTGGGGTGGATTGAGAACCCAGCGTTGGGTTGAACATGCTCGCCATCGCCGCACCGCGTTGGTTATCCACCAAAAAGCCAGTGGCTTCAATCGCCCAAAAAGGAATGGCTGCGACAAAGCCAATCAGCATACCCAGCAAGACTTCTTTACCTAGAATCACAATCAACCAAAGGCCGTCAGTTTCGGCGGGCAATGCTTGCTCGTTTACGACGGGAAAAATAAACAACGCAAGTGAGCAAAGTACGCCGTTACGGATCATTGCGCCGCCAAGCATCTGTTTGCTCAAAATAGGCAGAAAGATAAAGCACGCCATGAGCCTTGGCAGCGTCAAGCTATAAAGAAACAAAGCTTGGTGTAAATCGTCGTAACTCATCGTATTTGTGGAATTTTATCCAGAGCGAGTGAGGCAAAAGCGTGCAGTTCTGCACCTAGCCACTGCGTTGTGATGAACAAGGTGATGATCACGGCAATGAGCTTCACGACAAACCCTAACGTTTGCTCTTGTACCTGAGTCAGTGCTTGGATCAGCGACACTAAGGTGCCGACTAATGCTGCGACTAAAATTGGTGGTAGCGACAAGAACAGAACCAAAGTGAGTGCTTGCGTTGTGAAATGGATGATTTCTGCAGGATTCATTCTCTCTCCTTCATCAACCGTAACTCAGCACTAAGCCGTGCGTGAGTTTTGTCCAGCCATCAAGCAAAACGAAAAGCAGTAACTTGAAGGGCAGAGAAATGGTCATCGGTGACACCATCATCATCCCCATTGCGAGCAGAATATTGGAAACAATCAAATCGATAGCGATAAACGGCAAGTAGAGTAGGAAGCCGATTTCAAAAGCCCGCGTTAACTCGCTGACCGTAAATGCAGGCAGCAACAGCAATAAGCTGTCGGATTCCAAACGGTCCACGTATTTTTGCGGCCACAGTGTGCGTGCTGCGTCGGTAAAAAATATCGCTTCGGTTTCACGAATGTGCTTTTTCAAAAACTCGCGATACGGCTGTAAACCACTTTCAATCAGGCCCTCAACGCTGGCAGAGTCTTCCAAAGAAATGTCGTGCTGTTTTACGTAGTCGTACGTTTCAAAGCCAACCGGTGCCATGATGAAAATCGACAAAATGATCGCCAAGCCATACAGCGCCATATTCGGCGGAATCTGTTGTACGCCAAGCGCATTTCGCAGCAGCGAAAACACGACCGCGAGTTTCACAAATGAGGTCGCCATCATGGCGATAAACGGGATCAATGCCAGCAACGCTAGGCTGACAATGAGGTTTAGCTCATCAGGTAACTGAATCATGCCGGCTCCTGAGTGCCGCCGAATAATTCAAGCACACGTACACCTAAATGATCGTTGACGTTTACCAGTTCACATTCTCCAATGATTTTACCATTCGCGCGCAGTGTCACGGGCTTAGACACCGGTTGGTTGAGCTCGAAAACGTACCCAGGTTGCAGTTGGTTGAGTTGTTCCAGCGTGACGGTTTGGTGGCCGATGTCGAACGTGAGTTCCACAGGCAGTTGCTGGTGGTCTGTGAGTGTTTCGGATGTGTTTACGTCATTCATATCGGTTTCTTTCTCAATGATGTAGAGGGTGTTGTCTTCAAGTTGACAACGCCACAGATTCTTATTGGATACCTGAACAATCGCTTGTTGCTGGGCGATGTAGCATTGGTCAAAAAAGATCACGTCTCCAAGCTCTAACGAATGGAATTGATTTAAGTCCAGGTGCGTTTTGCCAAGGCTTAGCCAGACAGGAAGGGCAATATGCTGAGTCAGTTGCGACGAGCATGGCGGCAGCGCATCAACTAAAACGCTTTGACCTTCACTTACCCACAAACAAAGTGATGCGCTCGGTTTGTTTAGCGTCAGCATTAAGGTATTGCGCTGCGTTTCGCTTTGTTCCAGCGGTTGTAATTTGCTGAGGATCGGTAACTGACCAAATAGGCGTTTGAACGCGTCAGCATGAGGCTCAATCTGCGTACTGAGCAGAGCTAACTGCAACGAGTTTGGGAGAGATTCAAACGCTGTCGCATTCAAAGTTGAGTGAAGCCATTGCTGCAGTTGCGCGGAACAAAAATCGACTTGAATGGTTTGTCCACCAACCAGAGTGGTCAAGCGGTAGCCAGAAAATTCCGGTTTTTGCGATGCGGTTATTGAGATGCTGTGCTCGTCACGTCCTTGAAAGTGGCATTGTTTAGCGCAGAGCTGATTGGTCAGCGCAATGCTCTCGGCATCGACTGTTGGGATGGTTAATTTCATTGATCCGCCTCGGGTTGCCATTCTTCATAAACGCTACGTTGTTGGCGTGATTGTTGTTGATCTTGCTGTGTGTGACCGTGTTGCGACGTCTGCTCGCTGATCGAGACGCGCAAAGGCTGTTCAAAGCCCATGCGGTTTAAACGTTCTGCCAGATCTTGCCTTGCTTGTTGATTGATGATGGAAAGCGCATGGTCTTGTCGAATCGTCACGCTATAACCTTGCGAATCTAACTTGATGTGGATTTCGCCACCTTTGAGTTGGCCCTCGCTCAGAAACAATCGTACTTCTTTCTCATTCGATGCCGTTGGTAGGGCCACGTACACTTTATCCACCAATTGCTGAATCAATTGGCTGACTTCACGAGTTGGTTGAGTTGGTTGTGGAGTCGAGATGCCTTTCAAAATCACATCGCCTTGAGTAATCGGTGTTGTGACTGGTTGATGCATCGGCTTGTCACTGCTTTTTTCTGAATCCAACATGGCTTTATCTAGCAACGTGCGCTCAGCCTGGCTCGCTTTGGGATGTTCATCATTCGGGAGTGGTGTTTTCAAATTGCGCGAATTAAAGCCAAGTGATGAGTCACCCTCATGCTTGTTTACTTCAGTTTTAGTTGCAGTTTTGTGCACTGCTGAAGTGACAGGATGAGAGGCGAGTGACGCAGACGTCGCAGACGCAACGGTTGTTGATGCTAATGTCGACGCTAAAGCGTCGGATACCGTTTCCATAGTGTCCGGTTTCGTTCCCGCAGTAGGAATGTGCTTAGTATCTTTCGGCGACTGTGTCGACTCGTGTAACTCTGCTGTTTTAGCTGTCGCGAGTTCGGTTTTAGAATCATCATGATCTTCGACCAAGCGTTCAAATGCATCTTGCTCGTCAGCGTTTTTCTCACGCTTATTCGAAGGCTCCATTGGTAGTTTCTTATCACCGGTAGTAGGAATTCGAATGTCAGATTTCATGTGTGCGTCCATATCGCTTGGCGTTTTGTCTTGGGTGTTCAGAGCGATAGGTGACGACGTATCTGATTCGTTGTTTTTATTTTCTGTGACGGCGTCACCACTTTGAGCAAAAGCAGATTTCTCAGCAGTCTTACGCTGGTTGCTACCTGTCGAATGTAATGACGCAAGAGAGCGCTCTGAGTAATTTTCAGTAAACGGTTTTTTAGCTTCTAAAGCCGCTTGATTATTGGTTTCATTTGGCTTTGGTTTGGTTTGGTCTGGGTTTTCCTTGAGCGCACGCTCAAAACGCGATTGAAGCATGGCATGATCGTCAATCGGCATCGGAGATTGTGATGAATGAGGCTGCGTACTTGGGGTATCCGTACTTGGTTTAATGCGCATGATGAACCTTTAGATAATATCGACAGTGCGAAACTCTTCTTGCTCGAGTTCTTCTTGGTACTGTTGTTGGCGCGATTGTTCCGCGATTTCTTGTTGTTGCAACTGAACGAATTTTTCTTTGGTTTTATGGGCTTGAAGGGCCTCTTGTTGTTTTTGTTTTAGCAGAGTGCGCTCTTGTTCTAACGTCACTTTTACTTCTGCTACGCGCTGCTTGAGCTCGGCTTCCCGTTCTCTAAGTAAGGCGATTTCTTGTCTTAGCGTTTCCAGCTCTTTAAGAAGCACGGTTTGCTGTTTGGCTTTCGCGAAGCGGCGTTCTTCTTCTTCCTGACGCCAAACGTGATAGTCCGCTACCGAGCGTTCTGCTTTTTGCAGCTCTGCCGCCACGTTGGCAACTCGGTATTCTTGGCGTTGAACGGCTTTATCGGCGCGGTCTGCACGAATTTTCTTAATTTCTAATAATCGTTCGATCATTGACCTGCGATGCCTTTCAGTTGAGCGATAGCACCTTCAAGGTCGCTTGGCTCATGGGTACCTTGACGTAAAAAGGTGCGAATATCGTCACTTTGCGCGATTGCCAGATCGGCACGCGGGTCAGCGCCATGTTGGTACTCGCCGATTTTGATAAGCAGCTCGACTTCTTCATATTTCGCCAACATTTCACGCAGATGCGCGGCAGATGCTTGATGATTCGGCTCGACAATTTGGTTCATCACTCGACTTGCAGAGCGGAGCACATCGATGGCCGGGTAGTGGTTCATCGCTGCCAATTTCCGCGAAAGGATAATGTGTCCATCCAGAATGGAGCGCGTTTCATCTGCGACAGGCTCGGTCATGTCGTCACCTTCGACCAATACGGTGTAAAGGGCAGTGATAGAGCCTTTGTCCGATTGGCCTGCACGCTCCATTAGTTTTGGCAGTGCGGCAAAAACAGAAGGCGGATAACCACGTCGAGTTGGTGGTTCACCAGCGGCAAGGCCAATTTCACGTTGGGCACGAGCAAAACGGGTGACGGAGTCCATCAGCAGCAAAACGCGCTTGCCTTGGTCTCGGAAATATTCGGCGATAGAAGTCGCAACGAACGCCGCTTTTGCGCGCTCCATGGCTGGTCTGTCGGATGTCGCAACGACCAGCACTGAACGCGCCATACCGTCTTCGCCCAAGTCGTGTTCGATGAACTCTCGCACTTCTCGCCCACGTTCGCCAATCAGAGCCAGAACGGTTACGTCTACGTCCGCAGAGCGAATCAGCTTCGCCAGCAAGGTACTTTTACCGCCGCCAGCCGCAGCGAAAATGCCCATACGTTGGCCTTCACCACAAGTGAGCAAACCATCTATGGAGCGAACGCCAAGCGAAATTGGTTTTTCGATCAATTTACGCTGCATCGGTGGCGGGGCATCACGATAAACGGGATACCAAGCACTTGGCTCTTGGCTTTGTGCACCATCGAAAGGGCGGCCCAGTCCATCGAGGATTTTACCCAGTAAGTGATCGCCAACACCGACTTCGTGCATTTTCCCCATCGGGCTCACCTCGGTATTGGATGAAATGCCGAACATGTTGCCAAGTGGGGTAAGCAGAGCGTGATGTTGTTGAAAGCCGACGACTTCAGCCAACAACGATATGGTTTGATCGGGATTGCGCAGCTCACACAACTCTCCAACGCGTACGCCCGGCACCACAGCCTTGATGATGGTGCCGGTTACTTGAGTAACGCGTCCGCGAATTTGGATCAAACGCGTTTGTTTGATCGCAGATTGCTGAATATCGGTGATGTATGAGAAATCGTTCAATGTAAAAAATATGCGCAATGATTGATGCTGGGAGAATAGAAAGGATGGGTTGGTATTTATAGTGAATATTGGTCGGGAGTTTTTAGAAAACTGAAAACGCCCTAAAAAAACACGTCTGATTTTGACAGCCTGATAAAAACGCACTTCATATAATTCGCTTGTATTGTACGAAAGGAGTGCAAGTGAATGAGCATTATCAATAGTCAGATAGCAACCAACACCAAGTTTGATGCATCGGTCCGAAATGGATTGGAATCGTCTCGTGCGGACAGTGCCGTAAAAGGCAGTTATCGAGGTGAGACAGTGCGCGTGCACAACGCCACTCAATCGCTTTTTGACGCGATGGAAGAGCTCACATCACTTGGCTCCGAAAAAGCAGAAAAAGATCTCACCAAACGCAAAATAAAAGACGGTGGCGTTCGCGTTAACGAAGCGCATGAGCTGGTTTCTGATTACCTCAGAAAGGTACCTGATCTAGAGAAAAACCAAAAAATCAAAGATCTTGCGGCCAAAATGGCGGGTGGCAACATTTCGACCATCGCTCAGCTTCAAGCGTATTTGAACGGGTTTTCGGAAGAGAAAAGCCACCAATACTTAGCTCTAAAAGCAGTGAAGAAATACTTATCGGCCAATCCGGAAAGCAAGCACTTATTGGCGCTGATTGACCAAGCGATCTTGAAAATCGAGCAGAACCCGGATTCTTGGTCGCAAATCGACACCGAAATCCGTGTTTCTCATTTCGCTGATGAGTTTAGCAAAGAGCAAGAGTTCAGCTCTCTTCATCAATTGCGCGGCTTTTACCGCGATACGGTGCACAGCTATCAAGGGCTTGGCTCTGCATATCAGGATGTTGTCGAGCGTTTTGGTGAGCAAGAAGTCTCTACTGCGGTGGACTTCATGCTGCAAGGCATGAGCGCCGACCTTAGCGTTCAAGGCAGCAACATTGACTCCGTCAAATTGCAACTGCTGATGTCCGACATGCAAAAACTCAAAACGTTAAACACCTTGCAAGATCAGGTAGGGCGGCTATTTCAAATGTTCAAACCAGAAAGGATGAGTCATGGCTTATCAGGCTTCTGATTTGATGGCTGACGTAATTGCTCTGGTCGAGCAACGTTGGGTCAGCAGTGAAGAGATTTGGAAGATCGCAACATCAATGGAGTTGGTGGCAATAGAACAGAAAATCGATTTTTTTCGAGAGCTGCACAAGTTGATACGACACATCCCCGTTGATGTATTTGCTGACGACGAACAGAGACAAAACCTAATACAAGCCGCACAAAAGGCGCTAGACGAAGCCATTGATTTAGAAGAAGAGGAAGCGTGGGACGATGAGTTGGATTGATGCATCAGTCGATGAGTTTTGCCGAGGAATGGGCTTAGATGCGGTGGATTTTTCTACCGCAGGACGTGTGCAGTTGAGCTTTGAGCAAAGCGGCACATTGCACATAGAAAAACATCATGATCGACTTTTCCTTATGTTGGCGCGTGCGTTGTCGTGGCATCAGTCGAGCGAGCGTATTCAGCATGCGTTGCGTTTGTGCCATGCCGAACAGGGTTGGCCATTTGAAATGAAAACTGGTTTGCTCGACGACGAAACCTTGGTGTTTTCCGCCAAAATTGAAGGCGATGAAGTGACGCTGCCGACACTCGAACAAGCGTTCGCGCTTTTAGTGCGTCTTCACGATGAAGTGGCAAGTTGATGACCCGAGTTAGTACGTTAAATGTCGGCATTGAAGCCTTTACTCACGTTTCCCATGGTGAAGTCGAAACGGATTTCCCCAAACGATTTCAGTTACTGCCGGATGGGCAAGCCGTCGCTACTCATTTGGAAAAACTGTATGACCTAAGACCGTCCGATCAATATTTGTTGGCGTTAGCGAAGCCAAAACTGAACCATTGTGAACTGCTTCGTCCAGAAAAGTACCGCCAGCAATTCGACAACACTTTAGCTCGTGTTCAGCAACTCGCACAGGAATCAGGCTCGGCGAACCTTGCTAAAGCCGCCGAAACGCTACAAAGCACACAACTGGACCAGCGTTACCTCACCATGGCGCTCAATCTTCTTATTCAGGTTTAACCCACATGCTAAGCACCAAAGATATTGAGCTGCTGCTGGTTCACGCTGCGCTTCAAGTTCAATACCAACAACCCGAGCAAGCCATCGCGATATTAGATGCTGTGTTAGAACTCGAACCAGAACGCGAAGATGCGTTACACACGCTCGCGGTCGCGTGTTTGCAAACTGGCCGTTACACCCGCGCTGTTGCGGTATGTGAAGGCTTACTGAAGTCGCAATCGCAGTCTGTGCAAGCGGCGGGAATTTGGTTTTGCTTGAGCCAAGCGCGCTGGAAACAAAATGACGTCGAGGGCGCACGCCAAGCGCATCGACGCTACCTGCAATCTTTACATAGTGAATCTCATGAATAAGTTGATCGATATTCTAAACAAGGTAGGACAACGCAAAGACATCATGCTCGCAGTGATGTTGCTGGCGATCGTCTTTATGATGATTTTGCCTTTGCCAACTGCACTAGTGGATGTGCTGATCGGCGCAAACATGAGTATTGCTGTCGTGCTGCTGATGTTGGCGATTTACATCACCACGCCACTGGAGTTTTCGGCGTTTCCGGCAGTATTGCTGATCACGACGCTATTTCGTTTGTCGCTGTCAATCACCACGACACGTTTGATCCTGCTTCAAGGCGATGCGGGTCAAATCGTTTACACCTTTGGTAACTTCGTCGTTGGCGGCAACCTTGTCGTTGGTATCGTGGTCTTCCTGATCATCACTATTGTACAGTTTATGGTGATCACCAAAGGTTCGGAGCGTGTTGCTGAAGTTAGTGCTCGATTCTCTCTTGACGCCATGCCGGGCAAACAGATGAGTATCGACGGTGACATGCGCGCTGGAGTTATCGATGTTCACGAGGCGCGTCATCGCCGCTCTCTGATCGAGAAAGAGAGCCAAATGTACGGCTCGATGGACGGTGCAATGAAGTTCGTCAAAGGCGACTCCATTGCGGGCTTGGTGATCATCATCGTGAACATCTTGGGTGGCGTCACCATTGGCGTCACGCAAAAAGGCATGAGCGCGTCAGAGGCGCTTGAGCTGTTTGCGATTTTGACCGTAGGCGATGGCTTGGTATCACAGATTCCTGCGCTATTTATCGCGATCACCGCTGGTATTATCGTTACGCGTGTTTCCCACGAAGACTCGGCCGACTTGGGCTCCGACATTGGTGGGCAAGTCACGGCTCAGCCTCGTGCACTGTTGATTGGTGGTGTGCTGCTGGTCTTGTTCGCTCTGATCCCTGGTTTTCCGAAAATTACATTCCTAGTGCTGGCTTTGGTGGTCGGTGGCGGAGGTTTTTACCTCTTCTATCAACAGAAAAAGCAAACCGAATCTGAAAACAGCGATCTGCCGAGCTTTGTCGCGCAGGGAGCTGGCTCTCCTGCCGCGAAACCCAATAAACCAACACCGTCTCGTGGTAGCAAAGGCAAATTGGGTGAGCAAGAAGAGTTCGCGATGACAGTGCCACTGCTTATCGATCTGGATTCAAGCTTACAAGAAAGCCTAGAAGCCGTCGCACTGAACGACGAACTCGCCAGAGTAAGACGCGCGTTGTATCTCGATCTTGGCGTACCGTTTCCGGGAATTCACTTGCGTTTTAACGACGGGATGAAAAACGGCGAATACTTGATTCAGTTGCAAGAAGTGCCCGTTGCACGTGGTCGTATTGAGAAAGACAAATTGCTGGTCACAGAAGGAAGCGACCAGATTGAGTTGCTTGGTGTGCCGTTTGAGCAAGATGACGACTTCCTACCGGGAGTCTCGAGTCTTTGGGTCGCACAAAGCTATCAAGAGAAGTTGACTGCGAGCCATGTCGGCTTCCTTACACCAGACCGTATTTTGACGTTCCATCTATCACACGTATTGAAAGAGTACGCGCAAGACTTCATTGGGATTCAAGAAACTCGCTACCTACTTGAGCAAATGGAAGGCAGTTATTCTGAACTGGTGAAAGAGGCGCAGCGCATCGTCCCGCTACAAAAAATGACGGAGATTTTGCAACGTTTGGTATCTGAGGACATTTCGATTCGTAACCTTCGCGTCATTTTGGAGGCCATGGTCGAGTGGGGACAAAAGGAAAAAGATGTCGTCCAGTTGACGGAATACATTCGTTCAAGCTTAAAGCGTTACATCTGTTACAAGTACGCGAGCGGTCAGAACATGCTGCCGGCATACCTTCTCGATCAGAGCCTCGAAGACACGATTCGCAGCGGTATTCGACAAACCTCGGCGGGCAGCTACTTAGCGCTTGATCCTTCGGTTACGCAGCAATTTGTTAGCGACGTAAAACAGACCGTAGGTGATTTAAGCCGTATGCCGAACAAGCCTGTTCTGGTGGTTTCAATGGATGTACGTCGTTATGTTCGAAAGCTGATTGAATCCGAATATTACGATTTGCCCGTTCTGTCTTTTCAAGAACTCACTCAGCAGATCAACATTCAGCCACTTGGACGGGTAGGGATGTAATGAACGCCGCACTTGTACAATCGTTGGAACAAACGGGGATTCACGTGACGCCGTACTTTTGGCAAAAAAGTGCGATTCAACTTGGTTATCGCATGGAAGTTGATGGCATGGAACTGGTGTTTCGTGTCGAAGAAGGGGAGATCATTATTGTACTCCTCAAACGTGTGAGTCCGAATTTGGGGTTGAGTAACCCCTTTTCTTGCCTATTTCTTTTGGCTGAGCACGCCATCCCTCTTTTTCCTTCTGATTGGGTTATCCGCGGTAACGTTGATGTGTTGCGTGGTAGCAACATGAGTAGCCAACGCCTGGCTCAATTCTACTTACGCGCCTGTGGCGCTAGCCACGATCAACAAGCCGACTGGTATTTTTTGCGGCTTGCAGACTATCGCCCACTGAAAAAGAGAAAAATGTAAAAACTCTCGACTGTTACTGACAGCGCCAATGAGAAGACACGCTTTAAGATAGGAATCAATATGAAGCAACCCTTTACCCAAGCTATTGAAAATGCAGAGTTAGCCATTCGAAATGCGGATGAAAGAAATGACATTTTTAGTGAGCTATTAGAAGGACTCGGTGTTGGCCCCGTAGCAGGAGAAGTTCTGCTTGGCGGTTTAAACGCCTCGCCGAAGTTAATGCAACACGCAGAGCAAGAACTCATCGAAGAAGTTCAGCGCCGCAGGCAGCAACAGCATCAGTTGCAAGGCGTGCAGGGTAAAAGACGAAAGCGACCAACCATGATGCGCGGTATGGTGATCTAGAGGTTTGGATATGACGAATATGACAACAACGGGCTCAGCAACTGGTGCGGCAACCGCCGCCGCAAGCAGTACGCCACTGCCAACGTTTGGACAAAGCCTAACAGAGCAATTGACCCCAATTTTAGGTGATGCGGAAACTCAGCAGCTTGCTTCACTGATCGCGCATTTGCCAACCATTAAAGGTCAAACTGACGAACAGAGCATCGCACTTTACGTCGATACGCTGACTCAATTGAAAGAGAAAAACAGCGCATTTTCGGGTGCTGCGCTCAGCGAAAGCGCATCTATTTGGATGAAGTCGCTACAACGCGTGAGTTCAAACGGTGAAGTGGACGCCGCCGAACTTGCGACGCAGATGAACAATGCATTGGCAAGTCAGTTCCAAACTTGGTTTGCCGACCAGCTTACGGACAAAGTGGATTCGTCATTGCCGACTCAGTTTGTGACTCAATTTCAGCTTGGAACCGAAAGCACGCAAGCGCAGCAGATTGCAAAGTTAAGCGCTGAAGAGCTGAAATCAGCGACTGGGGATATTGCCTCATTTGTTGATGATTTGGCGCGTCAAATGAGTTCTAGCGTGGTTCGTGAGAGTGCATCTTCGTTCCTTCGCAATGCGTTTGCTCATTTGCCATCGGTGAATCTGGCCCAGCTCAAAGCATCTGATTTTCTGCTAACCGAAGCGAATTTTGTTACGAACGTCTCGACGCAATTGCAGAACGCTTTTAACCAGATTGGTATCACTTTAACTAAAGATGACGCGGACCAATTAGCGAAAAGAATTACGTGGACGCCAGGTATTTCTAAACAGCAGCTTAGCGAAGCGTTAAGCGAAATGGCGACGCAAGTGAAAGGCCAGTTTACTGCGGCTTACGGTGAAACCGGTGGGACTGAAAATTTACGAAAAGCGTTAGATGCCATCATCAAAAGCTCGGATTCTTTGACGCTTTCAAGCTTGTTTGCGAATTTTGCAGTAAGTCTTATTCACACCGAAATCGATGCTTTTTACAACGATAAAGCGATTGCCGATATCCAAAAAACGCAAATCTCTGCGGATCAGGTTGAGCTGATAAAAAACAATACGGAACGAGACATCCGTTTCCAGTTTGAAAAAATGCTGAAGGGTGAGTCGACAGGCGCCTCGTTTATCGAACGTTACGAAACATTACGCAAGAACTTAGGTGCGTTGAAAGATCGTCTACTCAATATCACCGAGCAAGAGAAAAAGGATCTTGAGGTTCGCGCAGAGCACTCTTTGACGGCTCGCGATTTGTTGGCTGTCGTTGAGTCCAGTATTGGTGACCGTTTTGATGAACAAGTGCTGTTTGCATTAAACGAGCGTCGCGTAAATCGCTTGGAAAAACGTAACGAGCAAAAGGAAGCACTGCAAGATTTAACCGTGCAACTAAAAATCTTTGGTGTTGTTCAGTCGAAAATTCACTCTACGCAGAGTGTTGATGGTACTTACAAACCGGATGACAATGCTTTTAGTGCGAGCGACTTCAACTACAACTCTGTTACCGATTTTCAGAACTCGCCTGAGTATAAATACCTCACCGACAATGGCATTAGCACACACACGGATTTTCTGAAAAAGCAGGGTGTAACGGTAGCTGACGGCGCGAGTTTTAAAGACGAAGAAAAAACCAAGAAACTGTCCAACTTTTCCAGTTCGGTCAGCGACAAATCCAAACTGCTCAACGACGAAGTTCAAATCAAAACCACTGAGCTAAACGATATCAGCTCGCAATACAATTCGACCGTTGAAGCGATGAACAAGTTTGTTCAGAAGTACCACAGTATTTTACAAGAAATCCTACGAGCCATTTAAGGATAACCAACCATGACTAAAACAAACGCGACCGATCCATCTCAAATGCAAGCAGAAGAGCTGCTGTCTTTTCTGGAAGAGGGAGGCACGCTGAAAATGTTGCACGATGTATCGGCAGATACCATCGAACACATTTACGCGGTCGGCTACAACTTCTTCCAATCAGGAAAGATTGAACAAGCTGCCAAAGTTTTCCAACTGCTTAGCATGCTGGATCATTATCAGGCGCGATTTTTCATTGGCCTTGGTGCTGCTCGTCAGGAACTGGGTGAGTATCTGCAGGCGATTGATGCCTACAGCTACGCAGCGCTCGTGGACATTAACGATCCACGCCCACCTTTTCACTCTGCAGAATGTCACCTGAAATTGGAACAACTGACGGAAGCAGAGAGTGGGTTTTACAGCGCGAAGGAGATGTCTGCCGGTAAATCACAATATGCAGACTTGCATCAACGTGCAGGCATCATGTTAGAAGCGGTGAGAAACAAAAGGAGTAATTAGACTATGAGTTCTATTGCACTTGACCGCACTCAGACGCAGGTTTACATCCCTGAGTCTGGCCAAACTACGTTAGAGAACGTACAGAAAACGGCGTCTACTGCGACGCCTTCTGTAACGGTTGAAAACGTAAAGAGTAGAGATGCTGACACTCTGAACACAGGAAGAGTGAAAGTTCAGCTAGATGCCCCAAATGCAGCCGTGAGCGACAAAGTGACAGACTTGACGCTAAAAGCCATGGCTCAACTGCAAAAGATCGTCGATACCATCGCAAAAGCGCTACATGCTGTTGCCGGTCAGACGGGTTCGATCGCAGTTAAAATCATCGCAGGTTCTGCGGACGATTTTGAAGTGGAGCTTGCGGCGATTACAGACAAACTGAAAAGTGCTCAGAACGAGCTGAAAATTCAAGAAGTGAAAGTCGCAAAAGCCAAACATGAACAAGAAATGGCAGAGAACCAAGAGAAAATCAAGGAATCAGAAGCTGCAGCTAAAGAGGCTCAGAAATCGGGCTTAGCGGCGAAGATCTTTGGTTGGATCAGCGCGGTTGTCTCCATTGTGGTAGGTGCCATCATGGTTGCTACTGGCGTTGGTGCGGCAGCTGGCGCGCTTATGATCGCTGGTGGCGTCATGGGTGCAGTCAGCATGGCACTGCAAGAACCAGCCGTTCAAGACGCGCTAAAAGAAGCGGGTGTGAATGTCGATGTGTTGAACAAAGTGGTGATGGCATTAGAAATTGCTGTCGCTGTCATCGGTGCAATCGTGACCTTTGGTGGCGCGGCGGCTGGTGGCATCGCGAAACTTGCCGCGAAAAGTGCCAGCAAAATTGCGCAGAAAGTGACAGATATTGCCACTAAAGCTGCAGCCAATATGGCAAAAGTTGCATACATGGGTTCTAAAGCTGCGACAACCACAGCCAAAGCGATTCGCTACGGCGCTGAAACGGTTGACCTTACGGTTAACATAGGTAAGGGCGCAACGGACAGCGTTCACGCTGCCAACAATGCGAACGTTACGGAAATACAAGCCGATATCACGGATCTCCGCGCCAAAATGACGTTGAGCCAGGCAGTCATCGATAAGCTAAAAGAAGAAATTGGCAAGTTGATGGAAGATTTCCAAGAGCTGATGAGCATCATCATGCAAATGATTCAGGCGAAAAGTGAAACCATGCAAACGGTGTTAAGCCGTCCTGCAACGGTTTAAGGAGCGGAAGTATGTTGGATAAAATTGGTGGAACGGGTCGCGGTGAACTGTATGGTTTGGGCGACACTATCAAAACAACCAAAGCAGAAAAAACACCAGAGACCAAATTGGAAGCGGGTGCAGTAAAAAGCAACGGTGAGTCAAACGTTTCTGGTGCAGGTCGCTATCAATTAGATGGGCCGAAAGCTCCTGCGATCAGTAATCAAGCACAAGTGGTTGCGAACCTGATGGGTGAGCTTGCACCAACGATTGATCTACTGATGAGCACTACCGCGAAAGTGCTGAACGGTGAAGAAGTGATCAAATCACCTTCGGACGCGGTTTCTCAATCGCTGTCTTTGTTGACGCTGCTTTACCAAGTGTCGAAGCTAAGCCGTGAACAGCAAGTGCTTCAACGTGAAATTGCGGTTGAAGCCAACGTTGCGAGTTTGCAAAGCCAAGCGGCAGAGCTGAACAACTCTGCTAGCGCGATGATCGCGATGGCGGTTGTATCTGGTGTGTTAGCGGGTGCTACAGCAATTATCGGTGCGCTTGGTTCGTTCAAAGCGGGTAAAGAAATTAAGACCGAGATGGCAAGCAACAACGTGCTGAAAACGCAAAAGGCGGGCTTCGATCAAGTAGAAGAGTTGATGAACAACGGTAACTTGTCAAAAACTCAACAAGATCAAGTAAAACGCGCACATTCGCTAGCGAAAGACAGCATTGCAGACACCACGGCTCAATTGACTAGCGGCGGTCGCAAGTTCGATAAACTGATGAGCTCAAACCAAGCGAAGAACGCGATTCTTCAAGCTCTTGGACAGATGGCAAACTCAGCATCGAACGTTGAACAAACTAAAGCGCAAGCTCGCAGCAAGGACGATGAAGTGCAAGCGACGCGTGCTCAAGCAGCGAAGCAAAAAGCAGATGAGAACATCGGCTTCCAAGAAGGGCTGCTTAAAGAGTTGCGTGAGCTGTTCCGTTCTATCTCTGATAGTCAGAACCAAGCGTGGCGCGCATCTATCCCGACAGTGTAGTTGCGGTTTTATTTTAGTACTGACAAAGCGTTGTTTATACAACGCTTTTTTTGTGTTTAAAACGATAGAATAAAAAATACTCTTTATATATCAGATTATTATGTGGTTTTGTAAATCATTCTCGAATAGGGCGTGAGAAGTAAAGTTCAAGGATGAGAACTCAAACGTTATCAAATTGTTAACGATTGCTATACTTAAACCGTCATAAACAAAGGAAAAGGACGTTCAATGTTTAAGTTTAAGCACATCGCGCTAGCTGCGTCACTTGCAGCGTTGACTGCCGGCTATTCAGTTGCCGCCGAAGAGACTTTCGTGACCATAGGTACGGGTGGTGTCACAGGTGTTTACTATCCCACGGGTGGGGCTATCTGTCGCTTGGTAAATAAATCTCGAGCAGAGCACGGCATTCGTTGTTCGGTCGAAAGTACGGGCGGTTCGATATACAACATCAACACCATTCGCGCAGGCGAGTTAGATTTAGGTATTGCGCAATCAGATTGGCAATATCACGCGTATAACGGCACCAGTCAGTTTGCTGAAAATGGTCCGTTTAAAGAGCTGCGCGCGGTATTTTCTGTTCACCCGGAACCGTTTACGGTGGTTGCTCGTCAAGATTCAAATATCAAAACGTTTGATGATTTAAAGGGTAAAAGAGTCAACATTGGTAATCCTGGCTCTGGTCAGCGAGGCACTATGGAAGTGTTGATGAAGGAATATGGTTGGAGCAACGATGACTTCAAACTGGTTTCGGAACTGAAAGCGGCAGAACAATCGAAAGCACTTTGTGATAATAAAATCGACGCAATGGTTTACACCGTTGGTCACCCAAGTGGTGCGATTAAAGAAGCAACCACTTCGTGCGACAGTAACATCGTGACAGTCGCAGGCCCAAAAGTGGATAAGCTTATCGCCGACAACAGTTTTTACCGCGTTGCTACCGTGCCTGGCGGCATGTATCGCGGCTCGGATAATGATGTGATGACATTCGGTGTTGGTGCGACGTTTGTTTCATCTACTGCCGTGCCTGAAGAGGTGGTGTATAACGTCGTGAAGGCCGTGTTTGAAAACTTCGATGATTTCCGTCGTCTTCATCCTGCGTTTGCGAATTTGAAGAAAGAAGAAATGGTGAAAGATGGTTTGTCTGCGCCACTTCATCCCGGTGCGCTTAAATACTACAAAGAAGTTGGGTTGATTAAGTAAGTGGTAGTCCACCTTAAAACGGTTTCCTAAACTCACTTTTTCACGTTATTTAATAAACTTCTTTTTAGAAACCTTTATTGAGAGCCGCAAAAGCGCCATTAAGTTGATGGCGCTTTTTCTGTTTGGGTTAGGCGTAAACGTCAATAAAAAAGTAAATGGTGATGATAATCGAAGAGAGAGCGACAAAGCCTTTAACGTGGCTCGGATTAAGCTGGCGAGACACACGCGCGGCGAGATAGCCGCCAACTAATGTCCCGACCATTACCACGCTGCCTTTACTCCAATCGATAGAGCCGTTCGCAACAAAAATGACGATAGCGATGAGAGACACACACGTTGAAACCAGAAGTTTAAGCCCATTCATCAAGTTGATGTCTTGATGGCCCGCCACAACGAGGTAACTCAGAACAATCACACCTAATCCGGCATTAAAAAATCCGCCGTATGCTGAAACGCCCACCAACAACAAACTCAATGCGATTAAGCCTATAACGCCAGCGTGTTTATGTTCTTTGGTGATGGATTTGATGATCATTGTTAACCGCGAACCTGTAAGAAATAGCACCGTAGCAAACAAAAGTAGCCAAGGAATGGCTTCCAAAAACAGTGACTCTGGCGTATTGAGAAGAAGATACGCGCCAACCGCGCCACCGGCAAAGCTGAACGAAACGGTGAATAGCAGTTCTTGTTTGTTTTTCAAAATTTCTTCACGAAAGCCCACGGCACCGCTTATGTATCCCGCGCACGCCGCGTAAGTGTTGGTGGCGTTAGCCATGATGGGCGGCACGCCAACCGCCATTAGGGCGGGGAAGGTGATAAAACTCCCACCTCCTGCTATCGAATTCATGATTCCACCTACCACGCCTGCAGCAAACAACAGAGCCAATTCCAGCAGCATAAACATTCCTTGTTATGTTCTTATTGGTTATTAGAGTCTTAGATTTTGAGAACGCATGTTCTAACGTTTTATGAGATTTACTTTACATGCTCCAAAACGAAATTGTTCAGTTCCGTTGTGGTTTTGATAACGTGAACCTCTTTCTAGCGAAATTTTTCTCTTAGCCGTGATATTACTTCATCGTAGCTATATCGTAGAAATCGTAGAAAGATCGAAGAAAGAAAAAGCCACCGCGAGGGTGGCTTTTAGGGGCTATCAAGAAGGAGGAATCGACGATTATTGCTCAACTTTTACAGGTTGCGCTTTAAGCTTTTGAAACAGCTTCACAAACAGCGGGCTACCCAGCACTAATACTGCCAGCACAGTAAACGTCAACGTAATCGGACGCTCCCACAAGAAGCTCAACTCTCCGTCAGAAATCATCAACGCTCGGCGCAAGTTTTCTTCCATCAAGCCGCCGAGGATGAAGCCAAGCAGCAATGGTGCGAGCGGGAAGTTTGCCAGTCTAAGTGCAATGGCAGCCATCGCCACAAGTAGCATCACAAACACATCCATCGTATTGAACGAAACTAAGTACACACCTGTAATTGAGAAGAACAAAATCATCGGTAGAAGTACTGTTCTTGGAACGGCCAACAGTTTCGAGATGTAAGGAATTAACGGCAAGTTAAGAATCACAAGCACGATGTTGCCAAAGTACATTGAGATGATGACTGACCAGAAGACATCTGGGTGTTCAACAAACAGGCGAGGGCCAGGTTGAATGCCGTAGGCGATTAACGCACCAAGCATAATAGCGGTGGTGCCTGAGCCTGGAATACCCAGCGTTAACAATGGAACGAATGAGCCACTTGATGCGGCATTGTTCGCAGATTCTGGCGCAACCAGACCACGAATGCTGCCTTTACCGAACTCTTCTTTTTTCTCTTTTGGAGCCAAGTTGCGCTCTAAGCCGTAACTTAGGAATGCCGCGATTGTTGCGCCAGCGCCCGGAAGTACCCCAGTAAAGAAACCTAGGATAGAAGAGCGGATCGATACCGGAGCGACTTCTTTAATTTCCTCTTTGGTGACTTTCATCGAGCCGATGTTGCTCAATTTGTCTTGCTCTTCATCACGAGTATCGTTTGAAGGTTTGAGGATCCCCATTAAGGTTTCGCCCAAAGCAAACGTCGCCATGGCAAGAAGAAGGAAGCTAAAACCGTCCATCAAATCGGTTAAACCAAAAGTGAAACGCTCGACGCCAACGCCTTTATCGATACCGACTGTCGACAGCATCAAGCCAAGAATGGTCATCATCCACGCTTTAATGACCTGACCTTTACCAGCAAAAGCCGCAACGGCAGACAAGCCGAGCAACATCAACGCAAAGTAATCAGAAGATTGAAAGCTTAATGACACGTTAGCCAAGGCTGGCGCAGCCACGAGCAGCATGATGGCCGAAAGCGTGCCGCCAGTAAAAGAGGAGTAAGCCGCTAATGCTAGCGCTTTACCCGCTTGACCTTTTTGCGCCATTGGGTAGCCGTCAAATGCGGTTACGACCGTTGAAGAACAACCCGGTGCGTTGATCAAAATTGAAGAGGTTGAACCACCAAATACGGCGCCGTAGTAAACACCCGCCATCAAGATGAGGCCTGATGAAGGCTCTAAACCATAAGTAATCGGGATCATCAACGCGATGGCCGAAATAGGGCCAAGACCCGGCAGCATGCCGATAAATGTGCCGACGAAGCAGCCAACAATCACCATCATGATGTTCATTGGCATCACCGCGGTGGATAAACCTTGTAGAATTCCATCTAACATAATTCAGTCCTTTCTTTGGCTACCAGATGGTGAAAATCAAACCCGGTTCGAGATAGATATCCAAACCTTGAGTGAGCAATAAATAAAAGGCGATAACGAATGGGAAAGAGGCACCAAACAAAACGGGTTTGCGTCTTTCTCCAAGCAGATAGAAACCCGCAAGCAAAAAGAAACCTGTCGCGAGTACAAAGCCCAAGTAGGTTAGGCCCAAGCCGTAAAGGGCCATCAGCACTAAGAACGAGATCAGTAGCTTCCAGTTGAAGGTTAAAACGGCGCCGCTCTTTTTATCTGGTTGGCCAGTCACAAGAAGCAAGAGAGAAAGCCCGATGCCGATATAAGTCAGAATGGTTGGCAAGGTGCGCGCCGTAAACGGTTCATACTCATCGCCCGGAAACAGTGCGATTTGAGACGTTTGATAACCGTAGCAAAGGCAGAAGAGCAGGAAAATCATGGCGCCAACACGGTCGCGGCAGAGTAGATATTCTTTGGTAAAAACGTTGGTTGAACGAGACATATTCAACTCCTAACAAGAATAAAAAAGACCGTATATGAACGTTAATGTGCAAAGTAATCCATTAACAAGTAAGCATTTCGCTGCTAGTCGATATGCTTAACAATCAATAAACAAAGGAGTGTGTATGCCGAGTGTCGACAATGTCCATATACGGTGAAACTTAGAGTGCAAATGCCGTTGGGGCGAATAGCAACTCAGGTTTTACGCTAAGTTGCTATCGGAGGGAGCCCCGGAATAACGGTTATTTCAGGAAGCCTAGCTCACGCATCAGGTCACCCATTTGCTTCTCTTGATCTTCAAGGAACGCGAAGAACGCTTTGTCCGCTTTGTAGTTGTCTATCCAACCATTGCGGTCACGAACGACTTGCCACTCGTCAGTGTTGTACATCTTAGTGAATGCGGCATTCCATTCGTCGATTTTCTTTTGGCTAACGCCCGGTGCAGCAAAGAATCCACGCCAGTTCGCAAATACCGTTTCGTTGCCGTATTCCGTTAATGTTGGAATGTTTGGCGCGGCTTCTAAGCGTTTTGGCGCAGTGATAGCAAGTACTTTCACTTGGCCAGATTTGGACATTTCCAGTACTTCACCTAAACCTGTTGAAAGCAATTGGGTTTCGCCAGAAAGCAGGGCTGCCATTGCTTTACCGCCCGCATCATAGCCAATGTAACGGACCTTACGCGCATCAAAACCTTCGCCATTAAATGCCGCCGCAATGACAAGGTGATCCATAGAGCCGCGCGCTGAGCCACCAGCAATCTTCACTTTGCGAGGATCGGCTCCAAACGCTTTTACTGCATCTTCCCATGTGTTGTATGGCGAGTTCGCAGAGGCAACAATCGCGCCGTAGTCGGCAACAGTTGCAGCAACAGGCGTTAGGTCACGGAAGGATTGAGGAAAAATACCGCTAAGAGAACGCACAACAATTGGTGTTGAGTTCACCATGAGCGTGTCTTCTTGGCGATCTGCCGTTTCAATTAAGTGAGCGATCGCTTTGCCGCCGCCACCACCTGATAGGTTTTGAAACGACACGTTTTCTACGATGTCTGATTTTACTAACACATCACCCGTACCACGGGCGGTCATATCCCAACCGCCGCCAGCGCCACCTGGGATCAAGAAGTGCATTTTTTCAATATCCGCAGCAAAAGCGTTGAATGAGAATGAAGCTGCGATGATTGAAGCGGCGAGCGTTGGTTTGATTACCTTTAACATGTTCACGTTCCTTATGTTGGCGACTCTATTTTTTGATGAGCCTTATTATTTTGCTCCGTCTTAATGCCGTGTAAGCGTTAAGGCTGAACTTTGTGTAAAGGTTAATTAACTGTTAAATGTCTGTCTTTAAAACGGAGATAAAGAGAATATTGAGCATTGCGGCTATTTTGTTCATAAAGTTCACGACGAGAAACAGGGGATAGGTCACGCGGATGTGCTTATCGGTAGGCCATAATAGGGCGACAACAAATGAATAAGGAAAGAGGAATGAAAGGAACATGTTTGTGCGGCGCAATCGAAGTTATCGCAGAACCCAAGAATGAAGTGAGCTTGTGTCACTGCTCAATGTGTCGAAAATGGTCGAGTGGGGCACTTCATGCCGTGCATTGTGGCCCAGAAGTCACATTTAAAGGAGCAGAGCCAAAACGTTATCAGTCTTCAGATTGGGCTGTACGAGGTTTTTGTGGCGAGTGTGGGACGAACTTGTTTTACCATCTCTTGCCAACCAACGAATACATCCTTTCTGCTGGCTTATTCGATAATCCTGATTTTAAGTTGACGCTAGAAATCTTTACTGATGAAAAGCCGGGTTACTACGAGCTCAATCCTCACTCTAAAAAGATGACAGCGCAGGAAGTCTACGACCAATTTGTGCCAAAAGAGTAGTGGCTCTCGATTTTTTGCTCGGCAATTATACATCTTTCTTTAATTATCAATAAATTAGAGTATTTATAGTTGTCGACAATTGTTTCTTTTCATTACAAAAATCCTCTGTAAATCATTAAATTTCCCCAAATTTGTCCATTTCAAACTACGACCTTAGTCTAAATTGTCGACAATTTACTTGATTGTCGACACTTTGATCGTCTATTTTAAATTCAGGTTAAGAAATTGTAGACACTTTGATGTCGATTAAGTGAGTGCCTGAATATGAACTCTGAGTTGAAAGCTCGTTACAAAGTACTGGGTTCTGAGAAAGAACACACCAAGTCCGAAACACTGACAGAAACATTGATCGAAGTGATCGTGAATGGTGATGTGGAACCGGGTAGCAAAATCTCGGAGCCCGAGCTAGCAAGGAAATACCAAGTCAGCCGTGGTCCGCTACGCGAAGCATTAATGCGTTTGGAAGGGCTTGGATTGATTGAGCGTATTCCTCATGTTGGCGCAAGAGTGACGACCTTCTCTCCAGCCAAACTGATTGAACTGTATTCGGTGCGCGAAGCTCTGGAGGGCATGGCTGCACGACTAGCAGCACGACACATTACGCAAGAAGAGTTATTGAGCTTGGAAATGCTGTTGTCGACACATTCAAAGCACATCGACCAAGTGGAAGGCGCCTCTTACTTCCATCAGCATGGCGATTTTGATTTTCACTATCGCATCATCCAAGCAAGCCGAAACAGTAAGCTGATTTCTCTGTTGTGCGACGAGCTTTACCACTTGCTGCGCATGTACCGCTATCAGTCACCGCGCGCGCAATCTCGTCCAAATGAAGCGCTGACTGAGCACAAATTCATTCTGGAAGCCATTCGCAATCGCGATGAAGAGCTTGCAGAAATGTTGATGAGACGACACATCTCAGGAAGTCGAAAGCTCATCCAATCACAAATTATACATACAGAAAGTTTAGACAAAGACTAGAAGGAATTCGTCATGAGCTTAACACCGGGGGCGAAGTTCAGACTCGCCGTAGAACAAAATAATCCGCTGCAAATTGTCGGCACCATTAACCCGTACTGCGCCATGATGGCGAAGAACTTGGGGCATCAAGCGATTTACTTGTCTGGTGGCGGTATTGCTAACGCTTCATACGGATTGCCTGATCTAGGCATTACAACATTGAACGACGTACTGGTTGACGTTGACCGCATCACCAACGCGTGTGATTTGCCGCTCTTGGTTGACATCGACACCGGTTTTGGCGGCGCATTCAACATCGCTCGCACTATTAAGCAAATGGAAAAGGCGGGTGCGGCAGCGGTGCACATGGAAGACCAAGTTGCACAAAAACGTTGTGGCCACCGCCCAAATAAAGCGATTGTCAGCCAGCAAGAGATGGTTGACCGCGTGAAAGCGGCAGTGGATGCGCGTAATGATGAAAGCTTCGTGATTATGGCTCGTACTGATGCACTAGCGGTTGAAGGTATGGACAGCGCGATTGAACGTGCCATTGCGTGTGTGGAAGCTGGCGCGGACATGATCTTCCCAGAAGCGATGAACAAGCTGGATCAATACCTACAGTTCTCAAATGCGCTAGAGCAAGCAACCGGAAAACATGTGCCTATTCTGGCCAACATTACTGAATTCGGCGCAACACCACTTTATGGCTGTGACGAATTAGCAAAAGCGAAAGTGGACATGGTGCTTTACCCATTAAGTGCGTTCCGTGCCATGAACAAGGCCGCTGAAACGGTTTACAAACACTTACTAGAAGTGGGCAATCAGGAAGCGCTGGTTGATTCGATGCAAACACGCAAAGAGTTGTATCAACACCTGAACTACCACGACTACGAAGACAAACTTGACCAGCTATTCTCTGAAGGGAAATAGCGGGGAAAAGAAAAGATAGACGGAAGCCCAAGAAAAGATAATCGGAATTTATCTAATCCAATAACGTGAAATTCGTCTGGCTAAAAATGCTCCGAAAGAGGGCAAAGCCAGACAGAAAAGGAGTTCAAACAATGCCTCAAACTGTAGCAAAGAAAGCAGAGTTAGGTGGCGCTGGCCTGCGTGGTCAAAGCGCTGGAAGCACAGCTTTATGTACTGTCGGTAAAACGGGGACCGGTCTGACTTATCGCGGTTACGATATTACTGACCTTGCCAATAATGCTCAATTTGAAGAAGTTGCACATCTTCTGTTACGCGGTCACTTGCCGAACCAACAAGAACTTGATGCGTACAAGACACACCTACTGAGCCTTCGCGGTTTGCCGACCGAGCTAAAGCAAGCTTTAGAACTGATCCCAGCAAGCGCGCACCCAATGGACGTAATGCGTACGGGTTGTTCTGTATTGGGTAACTTAGAGCAGGAAATGAGCTTTGATGAGCAACTGCAAGCAACAGAGCGCATGTTAGCCTTGTTCCCAGCCATCATCTGTTACTGGTACCGTTTTAGTCACGATGGCGTTCGTATCGACACAGAAGATCAAACCGAAGACTGCATCGGCGGTTATTTCTTGCGATTACTTACAGATAAAGAGCCATCAGCGCTACACAAGCAAGTGATGCACTGTTCATTAATTCTTTACGCAGAGCATGAGTTTAACGCATCAACCTTCGCAGCACGCGTTTGTGCATCAACATTGTCAGACATTCATTCTTGTATCACGGCTGCAATCGGTACGCTTCGTGGCCCTCTTCACGGCGGTGCAAACGAAGCAGCGATGGAGATGATTGAAGACTGGCAGACGCCGGATGAAGCCGAAGCTAACATCATGCAAATGCTGGCGAATAAAGACAAGATCATGGGCTTTGGTCATGCGATTTATCGAGAAAGCGACCCTCGCAACGCACTGATCAAACGTTGGTCTGAGGAATTGTCGAAGCATGTGGGTGACACGCATTTATACGCAGTATCTGAGCGTGTTGAATCGGTGATGAAGCGTGAGAAAGGCTTGTTCTGTAATGCGGACTTCTTCCATGCATCGGCGTACCACTTTATGGACATTCCGACCAAGCTGTTCACACCGATTTTCGTGATGAGCCGTTTAACTGGTTGGGCTGCACACGTGTACGAGCAACGCGCGAACAACCGCATTATTCGCCCAAGCGCAGATTACACAGGTCCAGATCATCAAGAGTGGGTGCCTATTGAGAATCGCTAGCGCGAAAGCCAGTCAAAGTCATTACATGCTTTGATTGGTTTATCTCCTCCTTCTTCTGTTTTCACTCTCTTGGCAGAAGAAGGAGGACTTCTCGTCACAAACATTACTAGAGCGACTACATCTCAAAAAGTTCTCCAATCAAGTTCTCCAAACTGCTTTGCTAGAGTAGCGTTTCTAGAGTGATGGGGAGAAGGCCAAGATGTACAGATTGAATGGAAGCAAACCATGAGCACAACTATTAATACCCAATTCCGTAAGTCGCTTCCGGGGACTCAACTTGATTACTTTGATGCCCGCGAAGCCGTAAACTCTATCTCTCCTGGAGCCTATGAAACGCTCCCTTACACCTCACGCGTTCTTGCCGAACAGCTCGTACGCCGCTGCGATCCAAGCGTATTAACAGACAGCCTAAAACAGCTTATTGAGCGTAAGCGTGATCTCGATTTCCCTTGGTACCCAGCACGTGTTGTTTGTCATGACATTCTAGGTCAGACAGCGCTTGTTGACTTAGCAGGTTTACGTGATGCCATTGCCGATCAGGGTGGTGACCCGTCTAAAGTGAATCCAGTGGTTGAAACCCAGCTTATCGTTGACCACTCGCTTGCGGTAGAACACGCAGGGTTTGATCCAGAAGCATTCGAGAAAAACCGCGCGATTGAAGAGCGCCGTAACGAAGACCGATTCCACTTTATTGAGTGGTGTAAAACGGCTTTTGAAAACGTCAGCGTAATTCCCGCAGGCAACGGCATCATGCACCAAATCAACCTGGAGAAAATGTCTCCGGTTGTACAGGCGAAGCAGGGTATTGCTTACCCAGATACCTGTGTTGGTACCGATAGTCATACACCTCATGTTGATGCACTTGGTGTTATCGCGATCGGTGTTGGTGGTCTGGAAGCCGAAACCGTGATGCTTGGCCGCCCGTCAATGATGCGTCTACCAGACATCGTGGGTGTGAAACTGACTGGGAAACGTCAACCGGGTATTACCGCAACGGATATCGTTCTGGCGATTACAGAGTTCTTACGTAATGAGCGTGTTGTCTCTTCTTATCTTGAATTCTTTGGTGAAGGTGCTCGCGACCTAACAATTGGTGACCGTGCAACCATCTCCAATATGACACCAGAATACGGTGCAACCGCGGGTATGTTTTACATCGATGAGCAGACGATCAACTACCTAAAACTGACTGGTCGTGACGAACAGCAAGTTGACTTAGTTGAGAAATACGCAAAGCAAACCGGACTTTGGGCAGACGATCTTGATACTGCGGTTTACGAGCGCGTACTTGAATTCGATTTGTCATCTGTCAGCCGTAACATGGCTGGTCCTTCAAACCCGCACCGCCGTTTGCCAACTTCTGAACTGGCACAACGTGGTATCTCCGGTACATGGGAAGAGAAAGAAGGCGAGTTGCCAGATGGTGCAGTGATTATTGCTGCTATCACATCGTGTACAAACACCAGTAACCCAAGGAACGTGGTTGCGGCTGGTCTTGTAGCGAAGAAAGCCAACGAACTTGGCCTTGTGCGTAAACCTTGGGTGAAATCGTCTTTTGCTCCGGGTTCTAAAGTTGCACGCTTGTACCTGGAAGAAGCGGGCTTATTACCTGAGTTAGAGAAGCTTGGGTTTGGTATTGTCGGTTACGCATGTACCACTTGTAACGGTATGAGTGGCGCGTTGGATCCGAAAATCCAGCAAGAGATCATCGATCGCGATTTATACGCGACAGCGGTACTGTCTGGTAACCGTAACTTTGATGGCCGAATCCACCCTTACGCGAAGCAAGCTTTCCTGGCTTCACCACCATTGGTTGTGGCTTATGCGCTAGCGGGTACGATTCGTTTTGATATCGAGCGTGATGCACTTGGCACCGACCAGAACGGCAAACCAATTTACCTCAATGATTTGTGGCCAAGTGACGAAGAGATCGATGCAGTGGTCGGTAAACACGTTAAGCCAGAGCAGTTTAATCAGGTTTATATCCAGATGTTTAAGCTCGATGATGCAGAGAAAAGCGCCAACCCGCTTTATGACTGGCGTCCGATGAGTACCTACATTCGCCGTCCACCTTACTGGGAAGGTGCGCTGGCGGGTGAAAGAACACTGTCTGCCATGCGTCCATTAGCGGTTCTTGGTGACAACATCACAACAGACCACCTGTCACCATCCAACGCGATCATGGCGAGCAGTGCGGCGGGTGAATACCTTGCCAAAATGGGTGTACCGGAAGAGGACTTCAACTCTTACGCGACTCACCGTGGCGATCACTTAACGGCGCAACGTGCGACCTTTGCTAACCCGAAACTATTTAACGAAATGGTGAAAGAGAACGGTGAAGTGGTTCAGGGTTCTCTGGCGCGAATCGAGCCAGAAGGTCAGGTTGTACGCATGTGGGAAGCGATTGAAACCTACATGAACCGCAAACAGCCACTGATCGTAGTCGCTGGTGCTGATTATGGTCAGGGTTCATCTCGTGACTGGGCAGCAAAAGGCGTTCGATTGGCTGGTGTAGAAGCCATCGTTGCAGAAGGCTTTGAGCGTATTCACCGAACTAACTTGGTTGGCATGGGCGTGTTACCATTGCAATTTAAGCCGGGTGTTAACCGCAATACATTAGAACTGGATGGTACTGAACTGTATGACGTGGTTGGTGAAATCAAGCCGGGTGCAGATTTAGCCTTGGTTATTACACGTAGCAACGGTGAGAAAGTCGACGTTCCGGTTACTTGTCGCTTAGACACCGCTGACGAAGTGCACGTGTATAACGCAGGTGGTGTACTGCAGCGTTTCGCACAAGATTTCCTAGCGCAATAAGGAGTAATTATGGAAAACAGTACTCCTAGCCAAATTAAAGTGCCTGCGACGTACATGCGTGGCGGCACGAGTAAAGGTGTCTTTTTCAACCTTGAAGATTTGCCACCAGAGGCGCAAGTCGCAGGTGAAGCGCGTGACAAACTGTTGTTGCGAGTTATCGGCAGTCCTGATCCTTACGCTAAACAAATCGACGGAATGGGCGGCGCCACTTCTAGTACCAGTAAAACGGTAATTGTTTCGCGCAGCAGCCGAGACGACCACGATGTCGACTACCTGTTCGGACAAGTGTCGATAGATAAGCCATTCGTCGATTGGAGTGGGAACTGCGGGAACTTGTCTGCCGCAATTGGGCCTTTTGCGATTCATGCTGGTCTGATCCCGCAAGATCGACTTCCAGAAAATGGCATTGTGACTGTACGTGTCTGGCAGGTAAACATCAGCAAAACTATTTTAGTTCATGTGCCGATTGTAAACGGATTCGTACAAGAGACCGGAGAATTTGAACTTGATGGCGTGACGTTCCCGGCCGCTGAGATTCAGGTCGATTTCGTCGATCCGGCAGATGGGGAAGGCAGCATGTTCCCAACTGGCAACTTAGTCGATGATTTGGTGGTGCCTGATGTGGGTACGTTTAACGCTACCTTTATCAACGCAGGTATTCCAACCATTTTCATTGATGCTGAGTCGATTGGCTATCAGGGCACAGAACTGCAAGAGCAAATCAACAACGATGACGCAGCATTAGCGATGTTTGAATCCATCCGTGCGCATGGTGCGTTAAAAATGGGTCTGATTTCTGAGCTTGAAGAAGCTCAGACACGCCAGCACACACCAAAAATCGCGTTTGTATCCAAGCCGAAAAGTTACCAGTCCTCAAGTGGTAAAGCGGTCAATGAGTCGGAAATTGATGTGCTGGTACGTGCGTTGTCGATGGGCAAACTTCACCATGCAATGATGGGAACAGCAGCCGTTGCGATTGCTTCGGCGGCGTGTGTACCGGGAACATTAGTCAATTTGGCTGCTGGTGGAGGCGAAAAAGAGTCAGTGACTTTTGGTCATCCGTCAGGGACGCTAAAAGTCGGAGCACAAGCGAAGCAAACCGAACAAGGCTGGGTGGTACAAAAAGCCATCATGAGCCGAAGTGCGAGAATACTAATGGAGGGATTTGTGCGTGTACCCTCTGATGTCTTTGAGTGAAAAGAACGGTCTTTGAATAGAACGAGAGCAATGTCAGGACATACTGGAGGAAGCAATATGTCTTCATACGAAAAAGAATATTTATGGGCGAAAAACGAACCGGAGAGTTTTTGGCGCGCTCAAGCGGAGAATATCGACTGGTTTGAATCTCCTAAAACCATCTTGAAATCTGATGAGAACGGCATCGAACGTTGGTTCCCAGATGGGGTGATGAATACGTCTTGGTTAGCACTGGATTACCATTGCGAACAAGGACGTGGTGATAATACTGCGCTAATTTATGACTCACCAGTAACGGGAAATAAAAAGACTTACACTTACCGAGAGCTACGCGATCAAGTTGCGAAAATTGCCGGTATGCTGTCTGCCCAAGGCGTTGAAAAAGGCGACCGAGTTGTTGTTTACATGCCGATGATCCCAGAAGCGGCAATGGCAATGCTTGCTTGTGCACGTTTGGGTGCGATTCACTCAGTTGTGTTTGGTGGTTTTGCGCCTAATGAGCTGGCGGTACGTATTGAAGATGCAGAGCCAAAAGTCATTATGACGGCATCGTGTGGCATTGAAATCAGCAAAATCATTCCGTACAAACCTTTGGTTGACAAAGCGATCATGGACAGTCGTTGGAAGCCAGAGAAAGTGTTTGTTTTCCAGCGTCCAGAATGTGAAGCCGAGCTAAACCAAGAGAGAGATCTGGACTGGCAGCAAGAGTACAGCCAAGCACTTCCACATGCTTGTGTACCAGTACTGGCGACAGATCCGCTATATATCCTTTACACCTCGGGTACGACAGGTAAACCAAAAGGCGTAGTGCGTGATAACGGTGGTCATGCCGTGGCACTGAAGTACTCAATGAGTGCAATCTACAACATCCCGCAAGGTGGTGTGTTCTGGGCGGCATCCGACGTGGGCTGGGTAGTTGGTCACTCGTATATTGTTTACGCGCCATTAATTCACGGTTGCACTACAATACTGTTTGAAGGTAAGCCAGTCAGAACTCCGAATCCGGGGGCATTCTGGCGTGTTTGTGATGAGTACAAGGTGGATGCGTTGTTCTCTGCGCCTACCGCTTTCCGCGCGATTAAGAAAGAAGATTCAGAAGGCGAGTTCTTAAAGCAGTATGATCTGTCAAACCTGAAAACTATCTTTATGGCTGGTGAGCGTTTAGATCCTCCTACGCTCGAATGGGTACAAAGTAAAACCGACAAACCAGTTATCGATCACTGGTGGCAAACAGAGACAGGTTGGGCGATTGCAGGGAACCCAACGGGCATTGAAATGATGCCAGTAAAAGCGGGTTCTTCAACTAAGCCTATTCCGGGTTATCAAGTAGAAATCCTCGATGAGCTGGGTGAACCAGTAAAACCTAATCAACAAGGTTTCGTTGCGCTAAAACGTCCGTTACCGCCAAGCTGCTTACCAACGGTATGGCGAAACCATGATCGTTTTGAAACGGGCTACCTAAGCCAATTCCCGGGTTACTATGTGTCTGGCGATGGCGGCTACCTTGATGAAGATGGTTACTTGTTCATCATGGGACGAATCGATGACGTGATTAACGTGGCTGGCCACCGTCTGTCTACTGGTGAAATGGAAGAAATTGTTGGTGGTCACCCAGCCATTGCAGAATGTGCGGTTGTTGGCATTCACGATGATCTGAAAGGGCAACTACCACTTGGTTTCGTTGTGCTGAAAGATGGCGTCAAGGTTGATGAGTTAGCGCTAGAAGGCGAACTTGTGGGCAAGGTGAGAAATGAGATTGGCGCGGTTGCATGCTTCAAACACGCACTGGTTGTAGATCGCTTACCGAAAACACGCTCGGGTAAAATTCTGCGTCGAACCATCCGCCAAATTGCTGATGGTGAACAATACACCGTGCCATCGACGATTGATGATCCAACGAGCCTTAATGAAATAGAGCGAGTATTACGACGCTAACAATTTATCGTCGTACTCAAATGAAACCCTGATCCTCGAACTCCGTAGTTTGGTTCTGCCTCTGTATGCTGATTTGTACAGGGGCTTTTTTGCGTTGGTGCTCCAGAAAACAATCGTGAGTAGGCGCTTTTGTGGCTTGCCAAGCCTGTGTTTTCGCAACACACTATACGGACTCAAATTTTGGTAACCCTTAGTATGTCTGCATTTGTAATCAAAGCTGCGAGTTTTGATGATTTAGAAGTGCTCAACGATCTTATGTTCGATTTGCACGATGAGCACCATGTTCAATCCCTTGAATTGTTTAAAACTGCCGAAGAAATCGAGCAAGAGAAAAGCATTGCTCGTTACATCGATAATCCCGAGTGTTTGGTATATGTAGCGAAAGTCGGAGATGAAGTTATCGGTTTTGTCTCTGGTCACTTTTGTGAGTTAACTTCCGTTGTCAGCCAACCTGTGATGATGGGTAGTGTGGATGAGTTGTATGTGATGCCGGAATATCGAAAGCAAGGAACGGCTCAAGCTTTGCTCGATAAGATAGAAGCTACCTTTATCGATTACGGCGCGACCCAAATGTTTGTTGAGGTTTGGAGTTTTAACCGCCAAGCTCTCGGATTGTATGAAAAACAAGGGTTTGGGCATCATATTCACTGTTTGCGAAAGCCCTTAAATCCATCGTAATTAATACGTCTCGTTGACGGTAATTCAGTGACAGAAACCATGTGGAATTGAAATCATTCAGTTCATCAATAGACTTTTGCGTTTAAGTGGCTCGCAAGCTATGAATTTGCTACTCAACTTACATTGGTAACATTGAATTTGTCTGCTTGTTTTATGAGTAGCACGAGGATCGTGCTTACAAAAACAAGAGGATAATACTTTGAAACTATCAAAATCGTTACTTGCTTTGGCAGTCTTGCCAATGTTTGCAAGTGCTGATGATTTATCACAGACGCAAAACCACATCATTCAACCGAAAATCGTGGGCGGCATTACCGCCGATCCAACTGAATGGAAGTTCTACACACAAATTGTAAGTCGCTACAGTAACCGCTCCTATTGCGGTGCCAGTTACATCGGCAATGGCTATGTATTGACGGCGGCTCACTGTGTGGAGGGCGATTCACCGAGTCAAATTGCCGTGAAAATTGGTGGCGTCGTGTACAACGGCACCGATGGAGTAAGAGCGAATGTGAGTGAAATCCACATGCATCCGTCTTATCGCCGCGCCACGCTTTCTTATGATATTGCGGTTCTAAAGCTAGATTCTGTCCCTCAAGGTGTATCCGCCGTTGAAATTGCTGACGGCAGCTTGGCGCAATACGCCAGTATTGGAGATTGGTTGACAGTTGCAGGTTTAGGTCGAACGTCAGAAGGCGGTAGTTCGCCAACAAGATTGCAAGAAGTCGATGTTCCTCTGGTGTCGGATGCCACTTGTCGTCAGGCGGGTGGAAACTACACCACCGTTGGGGAAGTGGCATTCTGTGCAGGCATTCCGCAAGGTGGGATAGATTCATGTCAGGGTGACAGCGGTGGCCCGATCGTTATTAATCGCGGCGGTGCGATTACCCAACTTGGCGTGGTTAGCTGGGGAATAGGGTGTGCACGTCCGGGTATGTACGGCGTGTACAGTGATATTGCAGCATTGCGCAGTTTTGTGGATGGCGTCATCGGCACTTCAACGCCTCCGAAAGATAACGTTTCTGTTGGTTACACTGCTAATCAAACGTTGCCTGCGTTTAATGTTGGCGAACTCAAGCAGCATGGATTTGTGATTAGTAATTCGGGAAATACTGCATTCACTGTCGAAAATGTACACATTGGCGGCTCAGGAGTGACTGATGCAGCACTGATTGCCAACGATCAATGTTCTCAAACAACGTTAGCTGCAAATACGAGCTGTCGTGTGGATGTGGAGTTTGGCGCATCACAAGCGGGTGAAGCTAGAGTGACGTTGAACTTCGGTGTTGATAAAACCAGTACTTTATATCAAGCGGTTGTGTCTGCAACAGCCAAATCGGTAACGTCGCCACCAACAGGAAGCTGTGCAAACGAATGGAAAGCCTCATCTGTTTACAATAAAGGCGATACTGTCACGTGGAATGGAAAAGTGTGGCAAGCACAATGGTGGACTCAAGGCGATAACCCAGCAGAATCGGGTTCCTGGGGCGTTTGGCAAGCAGTGAGCGATGCAAACTGTACGTCACATCAAGATCCTGTCATCCCGCCGACTGAGCCGCCAGTTGTGTCTGTTCCTTCAATTAACATCTATCAAGCTGGAGCTCAATACCTCGCTGGCGATGTTGTGACTAATCAGGGCTCGTCTTATCAATGTTTACCGTGGCCACATAGTCTTTGGTGTGGTTCGACGCCAAGCGCTTATGAGCCGGGCTTAGGTTCTGCATGGACTCATGCGTGGATAAAGCTATAAAGTCATACTAATCATAAATGGGGTTTATTGTTTTCGAATAATAAGCTCCTTTTTGTTGTTTTAAATATGAGAACCCACAAAATACCTATGACTTTATCCTGACAGTTTGCTTATATAACTGGCAGAATTGCGATCAATATTTCACGTTTTGTCTGATTTTTGTCAGATTTACATTAAGAATTTTCTCCGATGACTTTTTTGACTTGTGCATCATATGCATAACTCGTTACTTAATTTATGTCGAAAAATATTGGTAATACTGCCATCATGCATTGGTCATTATTCTCTTCATTAAAGGTTTATCTTGTGCTGAGACAGTTGTTTTTTCTCACTCTCTTTTCTGCTTTGCTTTCTACGTCTTCAATGACAATGGCAAAATCGGTATCCGGTGCGTCATTGAATGGAATTAAAGGCGCGCTCTGTGTTGTTCGAGCCGACGATAAGCTTGTACTGGTTCATGAAATTCTCACTAACAAAATCTCCTTGCCGGGAGGTACTATTATTGAAGGTGAATCTCCAGAAATTGCCGCGCAACGAGAAACGTGGGAAGAAACGGGGCTTGCAGTAACTGTCGGTAATGAGTTGGGTAGAACCTCAACTGCGATCTTGTTCGACTGCGTATCTGATTCTGAAGTTATCGCTTTTTCTATGAATAACTCATTGGGTGGAAACGAGCTGCCTTCTTGGTTTGCGCCTCATTACGGTGTGGAAGTGGCTTCTGCCATGCTGCTTAACCCAAGTGAACTTACGGCATCTCAATATCGCTATCCGGCTCAATGGCCAGAAGTTGTTAACCTTTTTGCTAATGCAACAAACCAGCCGGTTTCTTACGTTACACAGCTAATTGAGTCTGCACCTACATTCCGTCAGGTCGAGCTCTCTTGGGTGATGGAACTACAAGGTTGGATTGGTGAGCTTTCAGACAACAGTTACAAAGCCGCGTACGACTTTGCAAGCGTAGTGATGGAGCTGACGACGCCGACTATTTTGCTGTTTTTATTCCCGTTCGTCATGATGCGCTTTGATAGTCGCTTTGTGTACCGACTGTTCTTCGCCATTACCGCGACATCTTTAATGGTTTTGGTGGCACAGCAGGGATTTTCTCTACCAAGGCCGCATGTGTACGTGCCTATGGCGGAACTTCCAAACAGTTACGGCTTTAGTTTTCCAAGCTTGCCTATTGCGGTTTGGTTCTGTGTGTTGACATTTTTGTTCCAAAGAACGCACAGCTTTGGATTTAACAGTACCACGGTGTTGATGGCCGCTATTACGCTAATAGTCATGCTGTGCAAGTTCTTCCTAGGTTCTGCGTTTATTCTTGATATGTTATTGGGCGCCTTGTTGGGCATCTTGGTTGCTTGGCACGTATTACGTTTGGAAACGAATCCAGAGGTCAATGTTGATCAACTCCTCAGCTCAAAAGGAGTGTGGTTTACGTTGACTGCTGTGACAGTCGTTATTTCGGTGATTTGGCCGTTACCTGTGTTTGGCAACTGGTTAGCGATGTTGATCACGGCTTCTGCACTCGTGCTTACGTTTAAGGAGTCTCAGGTGAGATTAAACAGTAAGCAGATGATTTTTGTCACTTTGGCGTTGATATTGACTCAGCAGGTGTATTTGTTTGCAGCGACGAGCGTCTCTTCCAGCGGTTTTTGGTCATTGGTGTTTATGACGTTCCATTATCCGATATTGATGCTGTTGTTCATCTTTATGGCAAGAAGATTGACTCATCAAAATCAGTACCAAGAAGAGCTCAAACTGTCAGAATAATAAGTTCTTCGGTATCAAGTAAAAAGCCTCGCAATTCGCGAGGCTTTTTGTGTTTTAGGCGCTTACTTCTGTAACGCTACTTTTATTAAAGCTACTTTTATAAAGCGAGATCTAAGCGTTAAGAACAAATTTCTCAATTGCTTTCGCTACGCCGTGGTCGTCGTTACTTTCAGTGATGTAATCTGCGATTTTCTTGGTTTCTTCCATCGCATTTTCCATCGCGATACCAAGACCTGCGTACTTCAGCATGTGGTGGTCATTTTCAGCATCACCCATACAGATCACTTCTTCTGGTTGAATTCCTAAGTACTCAGCAATCGCTGCAACTCCGATGCCTTTGTTGCTCGCTGGGTTAAGAAACTCTAGGAAGAATGGGGCACTTTGAACAACAGTAAACTCTTCACGCATTTCAGGTGGAAGCGCAGCGATGACCTCGGTGAGTTTACTTGGCTCGGCAACCATCATTGCTTTGATGATTGGATGATCATCTTCTAACGATTCAAAATTCATCTCTGTCACGTCTAAGCCATTAATGTTGGCTTCGATGTCAGTGTATGGGTTGTTCTCATTAGTGATCAAGCCGTGCACTTGGCTGAATGCGTGCACATAAGCGCCTAATTCTTTCGCTTTACGAGCGACTAATTTAGCAGCTTTACCATCAATGATTTGCTGGTGGATAATTTCGTTTGTACCTACGTTTTTAACCATAGAACCATTGTAGAAAAGGACAAAATCTTTATCGGAATGAATATTCAGCTCATCCAATTTTGCCTGCATGCCTTCAAGTGGGCGGCCAGAAGCCAAAACGACAGTAACGCCAGCTTCACGAGCTTTCGCGATAGCGTGTTTGTTTTCTTCTGAAATCGCTTTGTCGCTGTTTAATAACGTGCCGTCCATGTCTAGGGCGATCAGTTTGTACATCTTTACTTACCTTAAAATAATGGGAACCTGAGTATGAAACTACAAAATGGGCTATTTTAACAATTAATTTTTGGTTTGAATTGACCTAGACACGCCTCTCCATTAAGGTCTTCGCCTCGAAGTTTTATGAGTTAAGTGAGTTCTGCGTTGTATAAGCTAAATGAGATGTTTGAAACCATCCAAGGGGAAGGGATCTTTACTGGTGTTCCTGCCGTTTTCGTTCGCTTGCAAGAGTGCCCAGTGGGGTGCAGTTGGTGTGATACAAAACAAACGTGGGATGCCGAAGAAAAGGATCAGCGTCCTATCGGTGATATTTTGGTGAAGACGGAAGATTCTCCGACTTGGTGCACGGCATCGGCTGAAGACATCGTAGAACAATACAAACAGCAAGGCTTCAATGCGAAGCATATTGTTATCACTGGTGGTGAACCGTGTATTTACGATTTGCGTCCGTTGAGCAAAGCGTTTGAAGATATGGGCTGTCAGTGCCAGATTGAAACCAGTGGGACATCAGAAGTCGTCACGTCTGAAAAAACGTGGGTGACAGTGTCACCAAAAGTGGCGATGAAAGGTAAATTGCCCGTACTGAAAAGTGCGTTGGAGCGTGCTAATGAAATCAAGCACCCAGTCGGTACGCAAAAAGACATCGACCATCTTGATGAATTACTTGTAAACGCTGATATAAAGACAGAAACGGTGATCGCTTTACAACCAATCAGCCAGAAGCCTCGCGCAACTCAGTTGTGTATCGAAACGTGCATCTCGCGCAATTGGCGTCTATCTATTCAAACTCATAAATACCTAAGTATTGCTTAAGCTCGGAGAGTAAAATGAAAAAAGCTGTTGTTGTTTTCAGTGGCGGACAAGACTCGACAACCTGTCTCGTGCAAGCCCTTAAAGAGTTTGATGAAGTGCATGCAATCACTTTTGATTATGGCCAACGTCATAAACTGGAGATCGAAGTTGCACAAAAGATCGCCAAAGATCTTGATGTGAAAGCGCATAAAGTGATGGATGTTGGTTTACTGAATGAACTTGCTATCAGCTCTCTGACGCGTGATGACATCCCTGTTTCTCACGAATTACAAGAGAATGGTTTGCCGAACTCGTTTGTGCCTGGCCGTAATATTTTGTTCTTAACTCTTGCTGGCATTTACGCTTACCAAATCGGTGCCGATACGGTGATTACTGGCGTGTGTGAAACGGACTTTAGTGGCTACCCAGATTGCCGAGACGATTTTGTGAAATCAATGAACACGGCGTTGGTTAAAGGTATGGATCGAGCTCTGACGATTAAAACACCGCTGATGTGGCTCAATAAGGCAGAAACATGGGCGTTAGCGGATCAATACAATGCTTTACAACTGGTGCGTGAAAACACGCTAACTTGCTACAACGGCATCATCGGTGATGGTTGTGGCGATTGCCCATCGTGTGATTTACGCAAAGCCGGGCTCGATGATTACTTGAATAACAAAGATGCAGTTATGAAATCTTTGGTTCAAAAGCAGGAATCAGAAGGTCTATAAACAGACCTTCACGAATTTGCAAATTCTGAACTCAGGTTAATTGGCTCATTATACGCATCAACAACCGCGTTTTTGCCATTTCTCTTCGCCTGATACAAAGCTTGGTCTAATATCGAGTACAGCTCATCGAAGTTGGTGAGTGGCATTGATGTCGATAGGTAGGCCAAGCTTGCCGTTACACGAAGGTCTTCATTTCTTTCCGTTTTGATTTGTTTTTCCGAAATGGTTTTATGCAAGCTTTGAACTCGGAACGGTACATCAATTTCATCAACGTTTTTGAGTAAAAGAACAAATTCCTCTCCACCTAGACGCCCGATGTATTCACCTTTATTGAGTTTTACGCGGATGCTTTGACAAACGTGTTTCAAAACCAAATCGCCTGTAGGGTGGCCGTAGGTATCATTGATGGCTTTAAAGTTATCTAAGTCAATTAAAGCCAGAACATATCGCATCTCTTGATGAGTTTTCGAGGTTTGGCTTTTGATGGTTTCAATGATCGCGGTTCTGTTTAAGGCACACGTTAAACTGTCTATCCGTGCTTTATTTCGAGTTTGTCGCTGAGCCATTATTGCCAACACCAAAAGAAGCACTAAGCAGGCAACCACAAAATTGTACGCGCGTTTTTGATCTGTAAGCTTTTCAAACTCGCTCTGCTTTAAATTCCGCTCGTTCGCAAGTTTGATCAGTTGCAGTTCGTATTCGTACTCATTTTTGGTGAGGTCGAGAGCTTCCATTGCCTTGATGTTGCTGGTGTCTCGGTTATCTAGTTCCAATGTTGAATACGCTTCATAGTGACTTAGCGCCGCTTTGTAATCCCCAAGTTCTTGGTAAGCATTGGACAGCAACAGTTGCGCTCTCGCTTGTAGCAATGGCCTTGAGTTTTCCATTGCTAGTGTGAACGCTTCTTTTCCGTGCTCGATCGCCTTTTCTGGCGCGCCATTTTTCAGATAAGCAAAACCAGCGGCTAAATGCCCCTCGGTTTGTAAATGGTTGTTTTCGTATCGTTCGCCCAAACCGAGTGCTTTGTTAATGTATTTGACGGCTTGTTCAAGGTTGCCAGTTTCAGCAATGGCGGAAGCAAGCCCCAAATACGCCAAGCCTTGTCCATACGGATAGTGGATCTCTTCCAAGATTTTCAATGAGTTCTGGTAGTGGTTAATGGCCTTATCGAAATCTTTCGATTTGTTATACATCCGAGCTAGGCTGTGTTCGACTTGCGCCACTTTGAGTGGGGCCTCCTCAAGTTGGCGCGCAAGCAAGGATTGGATGAGGTATTGCTCCGATTGCTCAAACTGTCCTAATTCGGCGAGTAAATTGCCGACATCGTTATAAATACCAGATGGGTCGCTTTGATAAGACATATTGGCAAGCAGGCGGCGGTACAAGCTCAGAGCTTTTTCGTAGTCGCCGCGATAATTGTAGTTGTTCGCTACGACTCGCAACGCCAAGTCTGCAGGAAAGGCCTCTGCGTGCTTATCGTCTAAATGGCTTTCGAGAGATGAGCAAAAGAAGTTTGCTTTGTGGTAACGGCCTTGCTGGTTTAGCGTGTAGCAAAGCTGGTAATTCATCAACGCTTTACCTTCCACGTCACCATTTTGTTTCATCTTTTGCCTTAACGAGTTGAAACTGGCAACTGAAGCGTCATAACTGCCATGTTTACGTTCGTTTAAAGCGAGAATGTACTCAGATTCTAACTTCGCGAAATCATTGTTTAAGATTTGGCTACTTCCGTAATAAGGCTGCTTAATGTTGGCCATGTACTCATAAATCAACCCACTGACGTAAAGTCTCTCGCTGTCAGAGACGGAAGTATGATAACGGTCTTGAAGCATGCTAAGAGCAGAAGCCGCATCGTTGTGTAACGTTGTTTGATAGACAGCGTGCCATTGCGTAAAGTTTTGGGTGTGTTCAATCTCGGTAGAGTCACTTGCGTATATTTGACTGCAAAAAAGCAGTGACGCAAGCAAAGGAGACAGCGCGCGCATAAGGAAGTAGCCTTTTGTTTTTCTTATATAATCTTTTCAGTATGTTATACCCATTATCTTATAGGCGATGTGACCACGTGAAGTGAATAAACAATACTGAATGGAAAAACTATGAAGTGGGTCGATATTTGTGTTGAGAATTAGGGGAGGGAATAGAAACCCCGGCACAAGTGCCGAGGTCAACGCGATTAGTCTACGTATAGCTTCGCTAGATCTTGAGGCTCCATTTCTTTGCCTTCTAGCTGATCATTCCAGTTTGTACCAACAAGAACGCCGTCTTCAGCAAGAGTCAGAAGCCAATCTTCTACAAAGATATCTAGTGGAATTTCAAGAACAGTAAAATCTGCCCACTCTTCAACGTTGTGCGCTTCAGCATCTTCTTTTGAAGACCAGAAAGGCATTACTTCGCTATTTTCGAACTCAGTTGAATCGCAAGACAACCAACCTTCTTCATTGCGTAGACCCCAAACGAGTTGGTTTTCTTTCGTTTCTGCTACGAAAAGATCAAGGTTTGCTTGGATATCTGATGTAAGTTTGCTCATTTCAAAACTCTCATTGTTATGACGCCGCTAGATTACCACTAAAGCGCCGATTCCTAAAGCATAATACGGCTTCAAGCCACTATGAAAAGAAAAGGAGCCGAAGCTCCTTTTGTCAAATCTGAGTGCGATGTGAGAGTGTAAAAGTTTAGATTAGCTTTCTGCTTCAGGAAGCGTCGTAAAGATCGTCCACTCTTTTTTAACTTTACCCTTGTAACCAACAACAGATGCGGTCACTCGGCGGTTAAGTGCGTGACTTACCTGATCGGTGCCTTGCTCTGCTAGATGTGTGTCACCAAAACCAATGATGCGAACACGATTTGGTTCAATACCGTAACTTAATAGCGCGTCACGCACGTTTTTCGCTCGTCGTTCAGAGAGATCTTGATTGTGTTTTGAACCACCTGTTTTACTCGCGTAACCTTGTAGTTCAATCGAGGTCGTTGGGTAATCCTTCAAGAACTCGGACAACTCACGAATTTGACGACGAAATACCGGATTGATCTCATCAGAATCGTTGGCAAATAGCACACGAACTTGCATTTTCTCAGATGCTTTGATGTATTCGCCACAGCCATCATTGTCAACTTCAGAGCCAGCTGGCGTCCCCGGACATAGGTCGCGAGCGTTAATCACACCGTCGTTATCTTCGTCTTGTAAGTCAGCAATTTGTTCTGCGGTAGGGAATGCACGGTAATCGTACTCATCTTCAGCGATTGCTTGTTGCGTAACGGCGATAACGCTTAATGCCAATAGCAGTTTCATCGGTTTCATGATTAGTACTCCACCTTCTGGTTCCATTCTGTTGGTACATCAACACGCAAAGCATTCAACAGTTGACCCGTAGCATTCATCACTCGGTACTTCGCGTATTGTTCCGCGTATTTAGCGTCTAAATAGTTCTTTCTTGCTTCGAACAGTTCGTTTTCAGTATTCAAAAGGTCAAGTAGAGTACGCTTACCAATGCGATATTGCTTTTCGTAAGCAATGACCGTTTCAGAAGCTGAGTCTACGTGGTCAGCTAAAAACTCTTTTTGTTGCAGAGTTAAATCTAACGCACTCCAAGACAAGCGAAGTCCTTCTTCGACATTTCGGTATGCGCGCTCTCGTAGATCTTTCGCTTTGTTTAACTGATATGCAAAGCTTTCTGCGTTCGCAACATCACTACCACCGTTGAACAAGTTGTAACGCATTCGAAGCATTGCTGTCGTTTCATCGCTGCTGCCTTCAATACCGCCGGCATCGTTGCGCCATGTTTGTGCTGCTTCTACAGAAATGGTCGGGTAGTAAGTTCCTTTCGATTGTTTGTACTGGAACTTAGCTGAATCCACATCTGCAACCGAGATTTTGATGACAGGGTGAGATTCAAATGCCAAGTCAATCGCTTCATCGATTGTGTATGGGATGAAGTTTTGATCCGCGCGTGGGAAGATCAATCCTTGTGGCGATTGTCCGACAAGACGCGTAAACATCGTTTGGCTATCAAACAGGTTATTTTGAGCCGCAACTAAGTTACCGTGCGCTTTTGCTAAACGCGCCTCAACTTGAGTCAGGTCTGCGGTCGAGCCGATACCTGAGTTGACACGTTTTTTAATGTCTTCATAAATTTTCTTATGAACTTTCAGGTTGTTCTCTGAAAGAGAAAGAATTTCATACGCTTTAACGGAATCTAAGTACACCTTAGTCACTTCCAACGCAGTGTCTTGCGCATCCGCAAGTAGTTGGTATCGCACAGATTCTGCATCTGCAGCAGTACGGTCCATATCATTAAGAGTGGCAGAGCCATCCCAAATCAATTGCGTTAAAGTGATAGTGGCTTCTTTACGAGTCAGATCGGTTGAGTCTCGTCCTGATTCTGCAGGATTTATACCTTCGTAACCGATACCTGCGTCAAGATCGACGGAAGGGAGGTAAGCACCGCCAGATGCTTCATTCACATACTGCTTGCTAACGAATTCATTGAACGCGCTTTTAATATCGGGATTTGTTTTTAGCGTATTTTCTACGGCTTGCTCTAGTGTTTGCCCAAAAGCATGACTAGCGGCGAATACACCAATACAAAAGGCGTTGGCACGAGTCCACTTCACTGTGATTCTCCTAGATGGTTATGTAATTTCTCGAGGCGAGAGGGCTTATAAGTGGAATACCTATAAGGGCGTCAATAATTTAGCGCACAATACCACTAATAATCGACGATGTAACCAATCGCTTTGTTTAGAATGTGTTTCAAAAGTGATACGAAAATACGCCTGCTCGGGGCTTAACTTCGAACTAATATCACCTTTATTTGGTTTTGTTACATTTATAGTTGCTTATACAGAGATCTAAATCACCCACCAACTGAAAATCGACAATATGGGAAAATTGTGACTTATAAGTTGAAAATAGGCATCAAATTACTGTTATTGCAGTATATATTCGGGCAATATTTAGCAAATTAGTATCGTTAGTCAAAAAGTTGACAGTAATTTGGGGTGAAGTTTTATATGGATCGTACAGCGTTAGTTTCACTCGGCAATCAAGTCGTTGTAATAGGATTAGATGGGAAGCTGAGAGTACTAACGGAGGGACAACAGCCACGACCAGGAGAAGTGGTTGTGACATCAACAGATGTTGGCCCTCTGGATTTAAACGTGCAATTGACTCAAGAGCAGGGTTCTAAAGATGTCACTGATGATGTTTTACAAATTATTAGTGCAATCGAACAAGGACAAGACCCTTCTGCTGTAGATGAAGAGTTTGCGCCAGCAGCTGGTGAGAACGGCGGCTCTAGCCTGCAAACCAGTGCGACAATTGTTCGCGATGGTACTGAACTCTTGGCATCCACCAGTTTTGAAACCATTGGTATTGAGTCTCTAGGACTATCGCAAACACAAGTTCTAGCACTGAACGATCTATTCCGAAGTAATCTTCAAACGAGTGCTGACAGCACTGATAAACCTTTGGCAACAACGCCAGTTACTCTAGATGCGATTGAAGAGGACGGTGGTTCAATCATCATTACGACGGAAGAGTTACTGTCAAATGTTGATGATGAAGACAAAGACACATTATCTGTTGAGAACCTCATTATCGATAAAGGGAATGGCACTCTTGTCGACAATGGTGATGGCACGTGGACTTTCACTCCGCAAATCGATGATGACACAGAAGTCTCTTTCACTTTCGACATTATTGATGACGAAGACCTAGTGGTATCTGGTTCTGCAAATCTCGATATTCTGCCTATCAATGATGCGCCAAACGCAAAAAATGATGTAATTACGACAGAAGAAGACACCGCTGTTACGATTGATGTTTTAGTCAATGATAGTGATGTTGAAGGTGACGTACTCAGCATTCAATCAGCATCAGTTCCTTCAGAGCAAGGCTCAGTTGACATTGTCGACGGCAAACTGGTGTTCACGCCAGCTGAGAACTTCAATGGGGAAGCGACCATCTCTTACATCGTAACTGATGGCGATTTGACGGACGAAGCGAAAGTGTCTGTTACGGTTACGCCTGTAAATGACAGTCCTGTTGCAGTTGATGACACCACATCTATACAAGAAGACACCGCAGTTACCATTGATGTACTGACTAACGACACCGACGTGGATGGCGATAAGCTGAGTATTGAATCAGCCTCTGTTCCTAAAGAGCAGGGTACGGTTGAAGTGGTGGATGGAAAACTTGTTTTCACTCCGGCAGAAAACTTCAATGGCGACGCCGAAATCACTTATACCGTAACGGACGGTGAATTGACCGACGAAGCGAAAGTAACTGTTACAGTAAATCCAGTAAACGATATGCCAACCATCAAGGTTGATGCAGTAGAAAGTATCACTGAAGATGCAGTGAGCACCGATACGGTACTCGCAACCTTAACGGTTCGCGATACTGACACGCCAGAAGACCAATTAACCGTTTCTTTAGAAAACAACTCAAACGGCTACTTCGTGTTGGTTGGCAATGAAGTCAAGCTGACTCAAGCAGGCGTTGATGCAGTTAATAATGATGAACTTAATCTTAAAGACCTAACTATTAGCGCGTCAGTATCGGATGGTATTAATCCAACGGCTAGCGACAGTGATAGTTTGATTGTGAACCGTGTTAACGATGCACCGACTGTTGAAAATACCATTGCAGACCAAGTGTTATCGGAAGATTTCGCGAGCTACACGATTGATTTAAACGACGCATTTAAAGATAGCGACTCAGCGCTAGAATTCTCAGTGTCTGGCAACAGCAACGTGCTGGTTTCGATTGAAAATGGCATCGCGACCATTTCACCAACAGCAGACTGGAACGGCTCAGAGACCCTAACCTTTACTGCCACTGATCCAAGCGGCGAAAGCGTTAGCCAAACGGTGAACTTCACGGTTGCACCAGTAGTCGACATCAAGGCTGACAGCACAAATGTAGTCGAAGACACGCCAACCATAATTAACGTCTTAGGTAACGACACGTTCGAAGGCACTGACAAAGTGGTATCGCTGGATACCAATAACGGCCCAGCCAACGGCACGGTCTCGGTCAATCCTGACGGCAGCGTGACTTACACGCCAAACGACAACTACCACGGTGCAGACAGCTTCACCTACATCGTCACTTCCGGTGGCGTCAGTGAGTCCACCACGGTGAACGTTGATGTGACGCCAGAGAATGATGCACCAGTGGCAAAAGATGACACTACGATTACTGACGAAGACACGCCAGTGACGATTGATGTCCTGCCAAACGACACCGACGCAGATGGCGACAAGCTGAGTATTGAATCAGCCTCTGTTCCTAAAGAGCAGGGTACGGTTGAAGTGGTGAATGGCAAACTTGTTTTCACTCCGGCCGAGAACTTCAATGGCGACGCCGAAATCACTTACACCGTAACGGACGGCCAATTGACCGACGAAGCGAAAGTAACTGTTACAGTAAATCCAGTAAACGATGCGCCAACCATCAAGGTTGATGCCGTAGAAAGCATCACTGAAAACGCAGTGAGCACTGATACGGTAGTCGCAACCTTAACGGTTCGCGATACTGACACGCCTGAAGACCGACTAACCGTTTCTTTAGAAAATAACTCAAACGGTTACTTTGTGTTAGTTGGCGATGAAGTCAAGCTGACTCAAGCGGGCGTCGATGCAGTTAACAACGATGAGCTCAACCTTAAAGACCTAACAATCAGCGCGTCAGTGTCGGATGGTGTAAATCCAACAGCTAACGACAGTGACAGTTTGATTGTGAATCGTGTTAACGATGCACCGACTGTTGAAAATGCCATTGCAGATCATAGAGTTATCGGAAGACTTTGCGACCTACACGATTGATTTAAACGACGCATTTAAAGATAGCGACTCCGCACTGAACTTCTCAGTGTCTGGCAACAGCAACGTGCTGGTTTCGATTGAAAATGGCATCGCGACCATTTCACCAACAGCAGACTGGAACGGCTCAGAGACCCTAACCTTTACTGCCACTGATCCAAGCGGCGAAAGCATTAGCCAAAGGGTGGACTTTACGGTTGCGTCTGTGGCGGACATTGTGGCAGACAAAGCGACGGTTGTGGAAGACACACCAACCATCATCAAGGTCTTAGGTAACGACACGTTCGAAGGCGACGGTAAAGTGGTGTCGCTCGATGCCAATAACGGCCCAGCCAACGGCGCGGTCTCGGTCAATCCTGACGGCAGCGTGACTTACACGCCAAATGACAAGTACCACGGTACAGACAGCTTCACCTACATCGTCACGTCGGGTGGGGTATCGGAATCCACCACGGTGAACGTTGATGTGACGCCAGAGAATGATGCACCAGTGGCAAAAGATGACACGACGATTACTGACGAAGACACGCCAGTGACGATTGATGTCCTGCCAAACGATACTGATGTGGATGGCGACAAGCTGAGTATTGAATCAGCCTCTGTTCCTAAAGAGCAGGGTACGGTTGAAGTGGTGAATGGCAAACTTGTTTTCACACCGGCAGAAAACTTCAATGGCGACGCCGAAATCACTTACACCGTTACTGATGGTGCACTGACTGACCAAGCGAAAGTGACTGTTACCGTTAACCCAGTGGACGATGCACCAACCATCAAGGTCGATGCTGTAGAAAGCATCACTGAAGACGCGGTGAGTACCGATACGGTAGTTGCAACGTTGGAAGTCGCTGATACTGATACGCCAGAAGACCAATTAACCGTTTCTTTAGAAAACAACTCAA